>DASRGE010000008.1:0-166365 GCA_035651215.1 Bryobacteraceae bacterium | reverse complement strand
AGCCGAAAAGCGAAAACAGCAAAATGGGTTCGAATCGCAAAAACGCCAAGAGGCCGAGGCGGCCGCCAAACAGGAACTGAACCAAGCCAAAGCTCGTCTCGTCAACGCCAAGGCCGCTGACCAGGAATTCGAAACCGAACTCCGCTCCTATATCGAAGCGCCGCTTCCCGGCAACGTGCAAATCCCGTTCGACGAACTCAAAGGCGTTCTGAAATACGCTCTGACCGAAGTCGCCCGCAATCTGCAACAGAACCCCGCGCGTAAGCAAGGGGTCGCCGCGTAGTGAGCGCCGCCAGAAAGGCGGCGGCAGCCAAGAATGGCTATCCCACGTGCCGTTCACGCAACCCGCTGCAGGAGGCCCGCGTCTTACCCGCTGATATACTGAGCTATCCTGGCAGTCAAAGCTGCGCTGGTCGGCCGCCGAGACTGACTCCGCGACCCTGCCCAGCGGACGCGCTGTGCCTTGCCAGGCTGGTGCAGAAAACGTTTTTGGGGCCTTTTGTTTGAAAAAGTACATCGCAGGTTCGCTATTCCTGATCTCCGTCTGCGCGCTCCAGGCGCAACAGAATCTTGTTACCGGGCAAGCTTCCCGGGCGGTTTTCGGACAAACCACCTTTACGGTGGCCAACACTCTCCCGAGCCAGCAGATTCTGGGCGGTGTCAGCGGTTTGGCGTACGCCAACGGCATTCTGTTCGTCGCCGATTCGAACACGATCGCCGCCGCGCCCCAGGACAACCGCGTCCTGATGTTCGACACCACGAATATCCCGGATGCCCACGCCGATCTCACCACCAACTACACGCCCCCCAGTTCCTCGTGCTATCTGTGCGGATTCAAGGCGGTCAACAGTCTCGGCCAGCCCACTTTCGATCCGCCGGCCGCGAACACGCCGCCCTGTAACGCCCAGGCACAGCAGTTTTGTCCCGGCACCAGCAACGATCCCACGCAGCCGCAAATGCAGACTCCCACCGCGGTCGCGACCGACGGCCACTATGTCGCCGTGGCCGATACGAATAACAATCGCGTGCTGATCTGGAATTCCATTCCCAGCGCGATGAATCAGCCGCCCAATATTGTGCTGGGGCAATCGAGCTTCACGACAAACTCAACCCCGACCGTTCCGACGGCCAGCTCCTTACGCGGCCCGCAAGGCGTGTGGATTCAAAACGGCAAACTGTACGTCGCCGATACCCAGAGTTCCCGCATCCTGATCTGGAACTCCATTCCCACTTCGAACAATCAGCCCGCCGACATGGTACTGGGACAGACCAACTTCACCACGGGAACCCACAGTACGTGTGCGCCCAGTCATTCGCCGGTGAGCACTAACGCTGGCGAGTTCTGCAACCCCGTGTCGGTCACGTCCGATGGCACTCACCTGTTTGTGGCCGATCTGGGCTTCAATCGCGTTTTGATCTGGAATAGCATCCCGACCTCGAACGGGCAGCCCGCCGATGTGGTTATCGGCCAGCCCGATATGCACTCGGTCGCGCCCAATTTCACGAATGCCCTCTGCCCCGGCGCAACGCCGAACGCCAGCGGAGAGTATCCTCCCTGCGCTTCCACTCTCGACACTCCGCGTTATGCGCTCTCCGATGGGACTCGTCTCTTCGTGGCCGATGGCGGTAACGACCGTGTCCTGATTTTCAATCACATCCCGACCGCCAATGGCGCTGCCGCCGACGAAGTGCTTGGACAGCCGAACATGACGACCAACGTCGTCACCAGCCAGAGCATCAGTATCGCCAGCACCGCCATTGACAACACAGGCGCGGTGGATATCGTTCCGAGTCCCATGTCGCTCGCCTACGATGGCAAGAACCTGTACGTAAGCGATCCCTATAACCGCCGTGTCCTTGTATTTACGCCCGGCGACACGCCGCTGCCCGATAACTCGATTGTGAACTGGGCAAGCGAAATCATCCGCCAGGAAGGCGTCGTCACCATCAACGCCAACACGATTGTCGCGGGCGATACCGTCACCGTGACCATTGCCGGCAAGGCTTATCCTTATACCGTCAAAAGCGGTGATACGTCGGACGGCATCACGCAGGCGGTTGTGAACAAAATCAATGAAAATGGAGGAGATCCGAACGCCGCTGCCATTTTCGCCGGACCCGGCACCCACACTCTGTATCTGAGTTCCAAAGGCATTAATCTCGGGTACGACACCATCTCTCTTTCCGCGACCGCGTCGAACCAGACCGACATTGCGGTAACGGCCTCCGGAGCCTATCTCACTGCCGGCACCGCGGCCACGGGCGCGCCCGGAATGCTGGTGGAAATCAACGGAACGAATCTCTCGGATGCGCCGTCCGGTAATCCTGCACTGGCGGACATGTCGGGGGCTCTCCCCACCACGCTCGGCGGCGCTCAGGTCTACATGGATGGCATTCCCGCGCCGATTCTGAGTGCCTCTGCGACACAGATCGTCAGCGTAATTCCCTTCAACTTTACCGATAGAAACAGCACCAGCATCTACGTACGCACCGTTCACAGCAACGGCAGCGTCACGGTGACGAACGCGTCGCCGGTTTACATTGCTCCGGCGAATCCAGGTCTGTTTAACTCTCCCTCGTTCCCAGGCGAGCCGAGGCCGTGGCCTGCGGCGGGCGCTACGCATCAGTCCGGAAATCCAACCGCTGTTGTATCCATCGATGGCACGGCTCATGCTGGCGACCAGGTCACCATTACCGTGAACGGCCGCCCTTACCAGTACACGGTGGCGAGCAACGACAGCCTATCCACCATCGTCGCCAACCTGGTAATCAACATCAACAATGCGAAGGATCCGCAGGTTACTGCTTACGTGGGCGCTGCGTTCAATCGCGTGGTGATTCTTGCCAGGCAGCCCGGCGCTGCCGGAAGCGGCATCCCCATTTCCGGAAGCGCGAGCAGCAACGCCCAGGTGACTGTTACGGCTTACACGAGTTCCACTTGCTGCGATGTTGTGCCGAACTCGCCCATCACCCCGAGTAATCCAGCCGTTCCCGGTGAGCTGATTAATGTACGGGCAGCCGGGTTGGGAACGGTCCAGGATACCGGTGGCAACGTGATCGGCGTCACCACCGGCTCTCCCTATAACGGTTCTCAGACGAACACGGCAACTGCTTCGGTCAGCGCGACTCTGGGCGGCACCACGGCGGAAGTGGTTTCGGCAGGTCTCACACAGGGCTCGTACGGCGTCTATCAGGTACAGCTCATTGTTCCGTCGGGCGCTGCCACGAACGTCGCCACCCAGCTTTACATCGCGCAAAACGCGTACATCAGCAACACTATTACGCTCCCGGTGGGACCGGCCGGCGGCAGCCTCAGCGCGCCTGTTTCCGGCGTTACGTTCTCTGCCAGCCCCAATCCCATCCCGTGGAGCGCGGGTAACACCGGTTCCACAACCCTCAGTTGGAGCGGCGCTCCAGGCAATGTCATTATCTATTCGGGGATTCCGAGCAGCGGCGCTCCGCAAGCGGGCACCGGCGGTTCCAGTGGCACGCTGACGGTCAACAATGTCGCGGAGGGCACGACATTCTATCTTCAGGACGCCACCAACTCCCTCCCGACCAGCTCGTCGGCAACGCTGGCGACTCTCCGTATCCACATTTCCGCGCCCATCATGATCAACTTCGATAATCCAACCAGCAGTAGCGGCGCATTATCGGGTACGGTCGATGCCAGCGGCTGGATTGTCGATCTCAGTTCGCCGGTCACCGGCGCAACTGTGCTCGTCGACGGCGCAACCATGGGAGCGGCGACTCAGTTCGCGCGCCCCGACGTTTGCGCGGCTTTTCCCAAGGCTGCCGGCTGCTCGAGCGGCAATATCAACCTTGGTTGGAGTTACTCGCTCGATACTACGCTGTTGACCAACGGCACTCATAATCTTCAGATCACAGCAACCGATACCGCGGGCGCTCATGCGTCGAAGAGTATCCCCATTACGGTGGCGAATCCGATCAACGCGCCGAACTCCACCGCGGTTATGATCGATACGCCCGGCGGCGGGAACCCGTCTTTCCAGGGCGCCACGGTGTTCTCCGGTTGGGCTTTGAACCCCAACCCGGGGGCGACCATCGCCGGCGTGAGCGTGAGCGTTGATGGGGTGTTTTATGGAACCGCGAATTATCATCTGAACCGAGCGGACGTTTGCGGTGTCTATTCGAGTCCCGATTGTCCCGGCGTCGGCTGGAGCATTCTGGTCGACACCAGCACGCTTTCGAACGGCACACATACACTGGGCGTCACGGCAACCGCCGCCAACGGGCAGCGCACAACAGCTTCGGCTGGATTCACTGTTGCGAACTGGAGCGGCGCGAACCCGACCACCATCAATATCGACAATCCGGGCTCTCAAAGCGGGGCGTTCAGCGGAACCACCACGTTCTGGGGCTGGGCGGTTAATAATTCCGGGCCCATCCTTTATCTAACCGCCGCGATTGACGGTGTGCCGTATGGCTCGGTAAACTACGGGACCAACCGGCAGGACGTTTGCAACGCTTATCCTGGACACGCCGGGTGCCCGAATGTCGGCTGGAACCTAAGCGTGGATACCACTCGATTTTCGGATGGCACACATACGCTCGCGATCACGGCATTCGCCGCCGGCGCCCAGAGTTCCACCGTCACCACGAGTTTTCGCGTCTCCAACCTGACTGCGTCCAGCCCCATTCATTTCATGGTGGATACGCCCGGTTCGCAAGACAACACGGTGAGCGGCTTGACGCAATTCCTGGGCTGGGCCCTCAGCGACGACGATACGATCTCCAGCGTGAAAATTTCGATCGATGGCGTGCCGTTTGGAACTGCTACTGCCTTTGCGCGCCCTGACGTTTGCGCCGTCTATACGAACCGGCCCGGGTGTCCCAACGCCGGCTGGAGTCTTCCTGTCGACACCACCATGTTCACCAACGGAACACATACCGGTCAGCTGACGATCACCTCGAGCAAAGGCGAGCAGGTCACCGGCAGCTTTACGTTTACCGTTTCGAATTCGACTCAAGGCGGACCGGTCCGCGCCATGATCGATCAACCCAGTGGAAGCAGCAATCCACTACAGGGCATCGCCTTCGCAAGCGGTTGGGCCCTGAGCGACAACGCGCAGGTGACGAGCGTTCAAGTACTCGTCGATGGTGTGCCCGCCGGCGCCGCAACGTATGGCCAGACGCGTCCTGACGTGTGCAGCGCATTTCCGGGCCGGCCTTATTGTGCCGCCGGTGTGGGCTGGTCCTATCTGCTGGATAGCACCACCATCCCCGATGGAACGCATACGCTCGCCATTCGCGTCACCGCCGCCGACGGTACCTACGGCACGGCCACTTCCACTTTTAGCGTCGGAAACTGGAGCGCGCCCGATCCCATGCGTATCGTGATCGATGCTCCGAATGCGCAGAGCGGAAACTTGTTCGGCGCGGTGGTCTTCGGCGGATGGATTCTCGATCAGAACGCGCCGATTGTCGCAGTTAAGGTGCTGGTGGACGGCGCGCCATTCGGCTCCGCCAGTTACGGCGTGAGCCGTCCGGATGTCTGCACCGCCTTCCCCGGGGGCTTCGGCTGTCCCAACGTGGGGTGGAGCGCTTCGGTCGACACAACGCTGTTATCGAATGGAACCCATACACTCACGGTCACGGGAATTACTCCGAGCGGCCAAAGCGCGACCGCTGCGACGACGTTTACGGTAGCGAATTGAGTGATCCGACCGCAGCCGATGTGATGCCGACCGGAGTGTGGCGATGACCGGCCATGCGGTGGTGATCGCCGGAGGAGGTCCTACGGGACTGATGCTCGCGGGCGAGTTGGCCTTGGCCGGCGTCGATGTTGCCATTGTCGAGCGGCGCGCCAGCCAGAACCTTATCGGCTCGCGCGCGGGGGGTCTCCACTCCCGCACCATCGAAGTGCTCGACCAGCGTGGGATCGCCGACCGATTCCTCTCCGAGGGACAGACGCATAAGGCCGTGCACTTCCGCGTCCCCCTGGACATCAGCGACTTTCCCACCCGGCACAATTACGTACTGGGGCTGTGGCAGAACCACATCGAGCGCATCCTGGCCGGTTGGGTCGGCGAGCTGGCGGTACCGATCTATCGCGAACGTGAAGTGACCGGCTTCGCACAGGACGACTCCGGCGTTGACGTGGAGCTGTCCAATGGCAATTCGCTGCGGGCGGAATATCTTGCCGGCTGCGACGGAGGACGCAGCGTGATCCGGAAAGCAGCCGGCGTCGAGTTCCTCGGGTGGGATCCGACGACGAGCTGGTTGATCGCCGAGGCGGAGACGTCCGAGGAGCCGGAATGGGGTTTCCGCCACGATGCCGTCGGCACCCACGCGATCGGCAAGTTGGAGGATGGGCGGGTGCGGCTGGCACTGACCGAACAGCAGGTAGGGGCCGCCGGGGAACCGACCCTGCGCGACATCAGTGAAGCGCTAATCGCCGTGTACGGAACAGACTACGGGATCCACAGCCCCACCTGGATCTCCAGGTTCACCGATATGACTCGCCAAGCCGCGGCTTACCGCAAGGGACGGGTCCTGCTGGCCGGCGACGCCGCACATGTGCATCCTCCGTTTGGTGGACAGGGCCTCAACATCGGTGTGCAGGATGCGGTGAATCTGGGATGGAAGCTGGCCCAAGTAGTCAACCGGACGTCACCAGAAAGCCTCCTGGACACATATCACGCCGAGCGCCACCCGGTGGCGGCGCGCGTGCTGCGCAGTACGATGGCGCAAAGCGCGCTTCGCCGTCCGGATGATCGGACGAAGGCTTTGGACGAATACCTTTCGGAGCTCCTCCGCATGGACGAGCCTCGCCGGCGGTTAGCTGCGGAGATATCGGGTCTGGATGTTCATTACGACCTCGGCGAGGGACACGCGCTGCTCGGCCGCCGCATGCCCGATCTCGATTTAGTCACCGCCAACGGCCCGCTGCGGGTCTTCACGCTGCTACACGATGCCCGGCCGGTGCTCCTCAACCTGGGTAAGCCCGGCGGCTTCGACCTCACTCCATGGGCGGATCGCGTTGAGGTGATCGACGCCAAGTACGACGGTCCGTGGGAGCTTCCGGCACTCGGGGTAGTCAGCGCTCCCACTGCCGTGTTGATTCGACCCGACGGATACGTGGCTTGGGTAGGAGACTCAATCCAGCAGGGGCTCGCCGACGCGCTGACGACCTGGTTCGGACCACCTGCCGCCGCGTAGCGCGCCGGAAACGAATGGTGCTGGCCATCAAAGCAAACGCCAACCTCAGTAAGCTGTTTGCTTGGGCTTCCCGATGTTCCGCCGGTTCGCGCTGATTGCTTTTATCGCCGCAGCTGCAAATTTTCTGCTTGCGACGGCGATGGGCGGATATGATTTGCGCTTCGGGCCGGTTCATCTGGTTGCGACGTATATCTATAAGCCGCTGCTGTATGTCAACGCTGCGTTTCTGTTGGTGTTGATCGCGAATGCGAAGCGGGGCGCCTTGGCTCGCGCGGAGAATGCGGGCGAGAAATTCCACGCCGGGATGCGATTCTGGGCAGTTGCATCGGGGCTGCTATTCCTGCTGTATGGCTGCTCGTTCGCCATCAATTCGAACTTTCCGGATTGGACCCACAGAGCCCTCACCACTGGCGTACCGCCCTGGATCTTCTTCGTGCACCGGCAGTACGACGGCTTCTACCGGCCGCTCGTGTTTGTGTCGCTGTGGGCGGATAACCAAATTTTCGGGCCGGCTCTGTGGGGTTATCACATCCAGAACCTCATTCTGCAACTGCTAAATGCTTACCTGGTGGCGCACCTGGCTTTTCGTCTAGGGCTGAACACAAATCTGGCGCGATGGTGTGGGATTGTGTTTCTGGTTGTACCCGCTTCCTTCGAGGCAGTGATCTGGCCGGGGGCCCGATTCGATCTGATGGCGGCGGCATTCACGCTGATTGCCTTGGACCGCGCGCTGAGCGGCTCGCTTTGGCTAAGCACGGCGGCCTATTGCCTCGGCGTGCTCTCGAAGGAGAGCGCCTACGCATATCCGCTGCTGCTGGCGGCGTTGATGCTCTTCGCCGGCGTGCTGGGAATCCGCCTCGAACGCAAACGATGGCTGCAGATTCTGGCCGCCGCGGCCGTCGCCACGGTGGGAATGCTGCTGATCCGTGTGGGGATTTACGGCAACCTGGGCGGCTATCCAAGCCAGCAGAATGGAACCGGGCCAGCGGTAAATTTCGTGCTGAGATGGAAGACGCTGACGGATTTCCCGGTGCATCTGCCCGCAACTCTGCTGCTGATCAACACCGGCGCCGGCTTGTCGTGGTGGCTGCGAATCACGCTTTTTGCCTACATTGCGCTGTTGGCGGTGCTTGCGTTTGGCGGCGCGTCGGCCGGAAAGCGAACGGTGCTGCTGGCGATAGCGATTCCAGCGGCCGCTCCGACGGCCAACATGCTCGGATGGATGACGCCGTTCGCGCAGCAGGGCCGATACCTTTATCAGCCGCTAATATGGGTCGCGATGGTGGCGGCATGCGCCATTTGGTGCATGCACATCGCTCCGCGCTACCGTCAACTGCTGCTCTGCGGTTGGACAGCCGTGATGGCGACCGCAGCGTTGTTCAACACTAGCGTGTATTTGCGCGAGATGAGAACGATTCGCGCGGCGACCACTGAAGCGGAGGCCGCGTGCCGCGATGCGGGCTGCCGGAGACTGGTTCTGGAGAACCTGCCTCGGGATTATGAGGGTACATTCTATTTCGGCTGGCAGGTCCGCTACAACGTGACGCGCGATTTGCCGGGCGTGGCACTGGCGACAGATGACGATCCGGTTCCACGCGCCGGCAGAACCGTGGCCCTACGCTGGACCGATGAGAATCGCTGGCGGCTGATTCAATAGAGAGCTGCCGGGCCGAAGCGGAATGTGTCGTGGTACGTACCACACGATCCGGCGAAAAGGAACGTGATCCGCCGTTGACACATCTAAGGGCGTTAACTAATCTTCTCGTAACGCGTGCATCGGGTCTGTGCGGGCAGCGCCGCGGGCAGGCACATAACAGGCAGTTAGCGAAATGACGGCGAGCAGAGCGAGGACGCTCGCGTACGTCACGCCGTCTGTCGGACTGAGGCCGTAGAGCACGCTGTGAAGAGCGCGTCCGGCAGCGCGGCTGAGGACCAGCCCGATCACCGTACCGGAGGTAGCCAGTAACAGACCTTCGCGCAGTACCTGGCCCAAAATTCGTTGAGGCGATGCTCCGAGCGCTATGCGGATTCCAAAATCGCGCGTTCTCCTGGCCGTGTGGAAGGCGACTACTGCATAGAGGCCGATCGCCGCAATGAGCAGCGATCCTATCGAGAAACATCCAAGCGACCCCGCTATCAGAATGGCGGGCGCGGTGTAGTCTTCCAGCTCGGCTTCCATCGTTTCGATTTGGGATACCGGCACGCGCGCATCCACCTGGCGGATCGCCGCGCGAATTACCAGTTCAGTCGTTCGAGGGTCGCCGGAGTAGCGCAGGTGAAAGAATCGCATGCCCGGGCGGTCCGCGCCGGCGCGCTCGGGCAGAAACACAAAATTGGGCTGGGCCTCTGCGCCGATGCCGGAAAACGCAGCATCCGGTACAACGCCGGCCACCATGAACGGCTCATGTCCAACGACAGCCATGCGGCCGACCGCCGATTGGCCCGCCCAGAGCGTCTCGGCGACATGGCGCGTGATGACCGCATATTTTCTCGCGCTCGCTACATCGTCCTTGGAAATTCCGCTTCCGACCAGCGGACGCACTCCCAATACCGCAAGGTAATCCGGACCGGCGTCGAGGCCGCGAGCCATGATCGGGTGTGTGGATCCGGCAGCCCGGACCGAATCGGTCCATTGGCCCCATGGACTGGGCGGGACGGCGCTGGCGTAGGATATCGATAAGACTCCGGGCACGGCAGCCAGACGCTCGCGCAAATGTTCGAGAAGAGCTAGATTCTGTTGCTCGGTTACGGCCGCGCCGGACGTGCTGACCCGCGCAATCAGCAGGTGATCCTTCCTGAAGCCAAGATCCGCTGTTCCAATCAGGTGAACCGAGCGGCTGGCCAGTCCCGCGCCCGTCAACAAAACAACGCAAAGAGCCAATTGCAGAACCACGAGCACATTGGCCAGCCGGGAGCGGCCTTGCGCCACGCCGTGTTCTCCTGCCTTCAACCATGGCAAGAGTTCCTGCCGCCATAGACGCAGGCTGGGCGCCAGCATGAAGGCGAGCGCGGAACAGGCAGCCAAAGCCGTCGCGTAGGCCACCACGGTCCAATCAGGAGTGAGGTCCGGACGCAATCGCGCCCCGGATTCGATCGGCGGAATCAATTTCACCACAGCGTGGGAGACCCAAAGAGTAAACAGAAATGCAGCGCCTGAAGCGAGGAGCGACAGCACCAGAGCTTCGGAGAGCAGCATGCGAAGAATCCGCAGACGCGATCCTCCCAGAGAACGTCTTACTGCCATTTCGCGCTGGCGTGCAACCGAGCGGCCGAGCATGAGGTTGGCTACGTTCGCACAGACAATGAGCAGCGTCAATAATCCGACCGCAATCAGAATTCGCATGAAAATGTGTGCCTGCGCGCTTTCCCATGCGCCGAACGCCGTCGCGGAATATGGCGCCAGCAGAACCAGCTTCGATTTGTCGGCGTCGGGATAAGCCTGCTGTAGACGTTTTGAAATCGTCGCGAATTCGGCTTGCGCGTCGGATAACGATACTCCGGACGCTAACTTGCCAAGGATGGTGATCGACTGTTGACTCCGGTCGGTAAGCCAGAACTCGCGGCGAGGTGAGGCGCAAGTAGCTCACAATGGGAACGCCTATTTCAAAATTCGGCGCGAACTGCGTTCCATGAAAATCTTCAGCCGTGACCCCGACAACTGTTGCGGGAATTCCGTTGAGGACAACTGGCCTCCCAACAATGTTTTCTTGGCCATGAAACTGGTTTTGCCAGACGTGCCAGGCGATTACCGCAACCAGGCCGGAGGCCCCGCTTACTTCACTCTTGGTGAAGGCGCGGCCCTTGACTAAATGGACCCCCAAAGTATCGAAGTAGTTCGGGGTGACGAGCTCGCCGCGCAGTTCATAAGTTCCGTCCGGTAGCGTAGTTGTTATGCGATCGAAGCCGAATGCAAGCAGCGATTGCATCGTTCTACTCTGAGCCGCGTAATCCAGGTAATTCGGAAAGCTATTCGATGGATCTTCCAAGCGTCCGTTTTCGGTGAGCCCGAAAACGACCAAATGTTTGGCCGTAACACCCGGCGCGGGCTTCGTCAGGATGGCGTGGATCATCGAAAAGATGGCTGTGTTGCCGCCGATGCCAACGGTGATCAACGCAATCGCTGCCAGGCTGAACAGTGGGGCCCTTCTCAGAATGCGTGTTCCCAAACGCAGGTCGTGAATGATCTGTTCCAGAGTCGTCCAGCGCCAAACCTCGCGCGTCCTCTCTTTCATAAATTGGGGGTTGCCGAATTCGCGCAGTACCGCGCGTCGCGCTTGTCCGGCTGGCTCGCCGCGCTCGACGCGATCTCGAATCGCCATGCGAATGTGGCATTCAATCTCTTCGTCAATTTCCTGCTCCTTACTTTCAGGTGCATCGATGTAGACCGTTGGCGCGCTTTCGAGGTTGAGGCAGAGCAGGTCCGCCGCGGGCGCATCTTCGAACTGAATTGAGTGAGCCCGCCGCATGGACTGGCGTGTCCGGCGGCGCGCCCAGACCCCAACTCCGAACAGGATCGAAACCAATACGGCAAATCGCGCCGGACTCTGCATCGCCCAAAATTCGATTCCACTAACCGAATTGGAGAAGGCGAGAAACAGCACACAGTAGAGCCCAAGTTTCATCCGCCGGTTGGTTTCCGGCGGTCTATAGGAACAAGTGAACGGGATCTTGTGGAACTGATATGGCGATAGTTCTACGAGAATGGCTGCGATCAGGAAAAGCACGATCACGTGCTGTAAAGCGGGAAGGAATGGCCAGATTGCGAAGTAAACAAGGGCACACGCGATCCACACAGGAACCGCGACGAGCAGGATCAGCGTTTTTCTGTTGGCCGCTATGCGAGCGCGAACTTTTTCAATGTTTGTGACGCGGAACACCCAATTCGCGGGAAGGGCGGCCGGCAGTACGAAGATGGCGCGAACACCGGCAATTGCGAAGAAGAGCAAAAGGACGCCCGCGTTCAGCATCAGCACATTCGGGCGGTTCCATGGCTCGGTGACAACGCCTTCCAGAAAGCTGCGAGAGAACGCAAATGCAATCGCAAACCCGATGCCGCCCAAACACGCGAGGAGAAGACGATGTTGCCGGCTTCGCGCGAGAGTGCGAGCTGCGAAAAGCAGAATCGCGCGCTCGGACGAACTTGTACGGAAGGCGTTCGCGTAGCAATTCAGAATTCGAGCGAAGAAGCGGGCGCCACGGCCCGGCTGAATGTCTGGGGCTTCCAAGATCCGGCGCATATTCCGGAAAAAAGAGAGTGCATACACCAGGCCGGCAAGCGTAGCCGCCACTGTAAATCCGATTACTGCCTGAGCGGCGAGCGGGCCAAACCGATCTCCCCTCAGCCAGTGAAATAGGCCTGTGAACCAGAATGACGGAAAGAAATTGCCGGATCGACTATGCGAATCGTACGCGGGACTCAGGAACAGGAAACCGAGCACGGCACATAACCCAAGAAACTGGAGCAGGCTTGAGAGTCGGAGAAACACGGGCCAAGTGAGTAGCTGGGACGCTAATCCCTGAATGCCCACCGCCGAAAACAGCACAAACGATCCGGCGGCGAACAGAGTCAGCCACCAGGCCGCAAACGAACGCGCTGCCTGCCCCAGAGTTGCCGCCCCAACAAACGGGAGAACTAGTCCCGAGAACGCGTTGACGGCCGCGATGCCGATTCCCAGTGCGGTGAATAGAGCGGCGAGTTTGGCGAGTACGTATGTCCGCCGCCGAACAGGAAGCAGGCCGAGTACGAACGAATCGCGGCGGTCGGGGAATACCGAATGCCAGGCGAATACCGCAAAAAGTCCCGCGGCTGCGATTGTAAGTGCGATCAGAAACTCTTCGTCGTTCGCTGCCAGACGGAGGAGCCGCGCGGGAGGCAAGGCCGAGGACGCATAACGCGGCAACATCACGAACGCCAGAGCGAAACTGAGCCCGGCCAGAAGGGAGATCAACCGTACTGCCAGTTTTTGGCCGCCGTCGGACCCGCTGAAAACATTAAAATCAATGAGACGCGAGAGCGCGACGCGATAGAGAATTCGAAACTGATGCGTCTCGTCTGGCATATCTCTGCGCTATGTCGCACTGCGCCGCGGTTTCATCAATGCTTCTACTGCTTCCACAACACGTGTCCAGCGGGATTGCTCCCGGGCAAGCTGTTTTCGCCCGGACGGCGTTAGCCGGTAGTACTTTGCGCGTTGATTATTTTCTGAGATTTTCCAGTCCGCTTGAATCCAGCCACGCTTTTCCAGGTTGTGAAGAGCCGGGTAGAGCGAACCGGTGTCCACCTGCAAGACATCGTTTGATCCGGTCCGAATCGCCTGGCTGATGCCATAGCCGTGCTGCTCTCCCCACTGGAGCGTTTGCAGAATGAGCAGATTCAGCGTGCCCTGGAGTAACTCCGCCCGATGGTGGTAATGACGTCTGTCGAACACTGCAGGTGTAGGAATTCTACACCTTAGTCGTTCTGCTTGTCCAGAGTAAAGTCTGATCGCCGTAACTTACAGTAACGCCCTCGACATACCTCTCGCTCACGCCCAGGGTTCTGTATTGCTAATGCGTGTTTCTTGTCATTAAAGGGAATATTTTCGACAGCCCGAGTCTAGTATTGACTAACTAGGAAAATCGAGCATATAATGCTTTTCATCTAAATCACACGTAATTTTTTAACG
Source organism: Bryobacteraceae bacterium (assembly GCA_035651215.1). Lineage (GTDB taxonomy): Bacteria > Acidobacteriota > Terriglobia > Bryobacterales > Bryobacteraceae > Bog-105. The sequence continues at coordinate 152,518 of DASRGE010000008.1, read as the reverse complement.
AGGCTTCCCAAACTGAAGTCGCGATCCTAAGTTCGAACCACTTCGAGTGCCCCAAGCGCCATGGGGATTGGCGCTCCGGAGGAGGGGAATGCCCGAGAGAGCAGCGTGGTTCCGGCGGTGTCACTGCAGTGATGCTTCTGAAGCCGAGATTCGCTCCAGCTTGACTGGCGCCGGTGTCCGGCTACAGGAAGCCGTCGAAGGTCCATGCGGGATCGTTTGCTTTGAAAAAGTAAACGACGAAGTACTCTCTCTGCTCCATTCGGCGCGGCGCGAAGCCAACTCCCGCGTGGTTGCCATCACAACCGAACAATCCGAATCGCAAAATTCTTTTGCCTGGCGATTGCTGCACGCGGGTGCATCCGACGTGATCGCATGGGATCGCAACCGTTCGCCGGCCAGTTGGGTTCGCGCGAGGATCGATCGCTGGTCGGAACTCGACGAACTCACCGCTACTCTGACCCGGCGCGAGTCTCTCATCGGAAATAGCCCGGCCTGGAGCACCACCGTGCGAAACGTTGTGGAAGCAGCGAGATTTTCCGGCGCTCCTATTTTGCTGACTGGAGAAAGCGGAACCGGAAAGGAGCTGCTGGCCAGACTGATCAGCCTGGTGGATCCGGTGGAAGCGGGGAATCCGCTCAAACGCGAGCTGGTGACGGTGGATTGCGGAGCGCTGGTGCCAGAGCTTTCCGGCAGCGAATTTTTCGGCCACGAGCGCGGCGCGTTTACAAGCGCCGTCACGCAAAGAGAGGGCGCGTTTGCGACGGCAAATGGGCGCACGCTGCTGCTGGATGAAATCGGTGAAGTGCCGTTTCACTTGCAGGCTCAGCTTTTGCGAGCGATCCAGGAGAAAACGTATAAGCGCGTAGGCGGCAATACGTGGCAGACAACTAATTTTCGCCTGGTTTGCGCCACGAATCGCAATCTCATTCGGATGGTACACGAGGGCCAATTTCGATTGGATTTGTACCATCGCATCGCCGGCTGCGTTGTCCGGGTGCCTTCGCTTCGAGAGCGTAAGGCCGACATTCTGCCGCTGGCAACTCACTTCCTCCAGAGGATTTTTTCCGATTCCACTCCGGGATTCGATCCGCCGGTTGCCGAGTATCTGCTGAACCGGCCCTACGAAGGCAACGTCAGAGAACTGCGTCAATTGATTGAGCGGATCGCAACGCGTCATGCGCGAAAAGGTCCGATCACGGTAGGCGATATCGCCGAGGAAGACAGGCCGCCGGACGGAGTTCTCCTCCGAAGCTGGCCCGATGACAGTCTGGAGCAATCCATCGCGAACGCGGTCATCACCGGTGTGTCACTCAAAGAAATCACTCAAACGACGGCGGAGACCGCGATTCGTATAGCCGTGCAGTCGGAACAAGGGAATTTGCAGCGGGCGGCCAGCCGCTTGGGCATCACAGATCGCGCGTTACAGATGCGCCGCGCGTCCGGGCGCTTGCAGCCGGGTTCAGGGGGTGCAGGCTAGCGGATGTTTATCACAACCTCTCCGTTGAAAGTCACGGCCCCTCGCTTACGCTCAGGGTTCCGATCTGGGGTCGCTTACGCTTCCGGTTTCCGGGCCACCGGTGTATGCGGGGCGAGCCCCGCGATGGCTCTGTTCCGGCGTATGGTCGAGTAGGGCTGCACTTTCATGCAATTCTGCGGTCCGAACGACCATGGGATCTCCCTGGCAGTCGCGGCTCAGTTGCCGCGCGTATCGATCGACTGGCCGGAGGCAAAATGAGCGACGCGCCGCCCTTTCTCATGGATCTCGAATTGCCCGGCCCCGGTAAAGCGTAGAACTCCGGAATTCCGATTGCCGCGATTGTGAGTGCCGTGCTTGCGAACCAAAATCTGCTGCAACATTTTCAAAATTGCTTTGGTCCCGTCGGTGACGGTCTCCGGCGGCTTCCCTGGTTGGACCAGCCTCATCCCAGCTCTCGAAGCTCGCGCGGAGCGAATGCTGGCCCATGATACAAACGAGCCTGCCGTCTTCAGCGCGGAGGGAATGCGCTCTTTCAAATTTTTTTCCGCAATCCCGACATACCAGGGTGTAGCTCCGTGAAACACGATATACACGCCGGGCGCATTCGGAATAGCCGCCAGTTGCGATGCGCTGTTCGCCGGGACGGGTTGGTGGATATCGAGATCTACCGCAAATGGGCCATTGACGATCCATTCCGGCCCGACGGCCCGCATCTCGAAGGAAAGCTCGGATGCAGGCGGTGCGTCTGCAGGCGCGGCATCCGGCGGCGGAGCTGCTGCTGCTTCCGGAGGTTCGGCGGCGGGCGCAGGCGGGGGGCCGGCGACGGGCGCTGCTCCACTGCAAGCAGCCTGCAATGCACTGATTGTGCCGGGATCCAGATAGCCGCTCGCCGGAAGTTGATGTTGCGTCTGGAAGGTCTGAATCGCATTACGAGTCGACGTACCGAGCACGCCAGTCTGCGGCACCCATGGACCGATAACCTGCGCTAGACACGATTGCGCCCAGGAGACCTGCGGGTCAGGCACCCACGCCGGTCCTCCGGCGGGCTGCATCCAGTACCAGCGGCGGTGTGGCCGGTGCATCCAGCCCCACCGGTTCGGTCTTCTGGCAGACCCCCTCTGTTGCATGTGGGTCATCATCGTGCGTTTCGCTGAGCCGGGGTGGTGGCCACCCGGGATATTTCTATGCGACGGCATATGTTCCTCCTGATGCGCTCTCCAGCGCATATATCGCTTTATCGATGTCTTCCAAACTGTGCCGCGCAGTGATGATGAAGCTGATCTGCGCGCCGCGATTGTTTCTGCCACGATGCAACACGCACCGCACCTGGCGTTGCAGTAGTCGCTCGTAAATATCTCGCGCGCTGCGCTCGCCGGGCAAGCGCAGGCGTTGCATGGGGAACAGGCTACAGTTCCCCTCAAGGCCAAGCTGTTTCAGACCGTTACGAAAACGAGCAACGCGTCTAGCGAGCCGTGCCCTCAGACAATCGCCGATTTCCGCATTCAACTTCAGCGCGCGCGCCGCAGCATTCAAAATCGGAACCGAAGGGGGGCTGCAGTGTACCCGGATATCGCTCTGAGCGCGAATTTGCTGCACGTCCAAAGCGCGGCCCGCCAGCATCGCCATCGGAACTCCCAACGCCTTCGCAAGCGAGCTCACCAGGATCGCATTGCTTCCAGTCAAACCAAACTTGCGAAGCGATCCTCCTCCGTGCCAGCCAAACAAACCCAAAGCTTGCGAATCGTCTACGATCACCCATCCATCTCTCGATCCGGCCAGTTCCACGTATTGGCAAAGGGGAGCAGCGCGATCGCACGCCGGGCAAAATCCGTCCGCAACGATGACCGGTGTCGCGCCATGAGTGGTATTGATCGCGTTCCGTAACGCCTCCACGTCATGCTCGGGGAAGTAATGAACCGGGACACCGGCCAGCGCGGCCCGCGCCACTCCCCACCGCCCGATCGGATACGTTGCGCCGTCCACAAAAATTTGAATACCGGGCTTGGCAAACCAACCGAAGAGATCCCAGAACAAATGCAGCGTGGAAGATCCGGCAATCGCTTGATCGCACCCCACCAATTCCGCGAACGCGCGCTCCACTTCCGCCATGCGCGGCGGTTCCTCCAGAGCTGCCGGCTTTCCCAAGGACAATTGGGACCAAGCCGGCAGACTGAACGAAGGATGCTGGAGGCCTAAGTACAAAGCCGACGTGAAGTCGAGCACTGCTCAGGCCCGCAGCCGTTGTGCGACGCGGCGTTGCAGCAGAAACGCTGGAGGCGTCGTGTCGGCTGTGCCTGCCAGATCCACGCCGGTCACGGCCTGGTAAGCATGCAAGTATCCGATCACCTCCGATTTCCAGAAGCGAGCCCAGTTTTTCGCCGGGTCCTCATCGCTGACGCCGATCCAATCGGCGTAACGAATCGATAGCAATAGTTGTTCGCCGTAAACAGCCAGATCGCGGAAATACGTCGCGCTGACGTCCGTCCATCCCTGCAGCGTTTTCATCGCATCCACTTGCGGAATCCACGCTTCCTTCACCGGGACCATCACGCGGCTCTGGAGAAAGTCGCGAATCTCCGGCCGGGCCAGGATGTATTCGGTCATGAGAGTTTCCACACGCGCCGCCCAGGGCACATCCCCGAACTGGTTATGAGCGCCTTCCGCGAGGATCAGGTGCACTTCTTTCAGCGCGTTGAGCAGCCGATATCCCTCGGCAATCACGGTGGTCTGGCAGTCTTCGGAATAGAACACCATGGCCTGATGGAGCAGCTTATGGAAGGCTTCGACAAAGCGCGACCGGCTGTCCGCTGCGCGCATATCGGCGAGCGCCTTTCCGAGCAGCGGCAGTCCGTATTGATGGATATACTCGAAAGCTCGCCGCCGGACCGACAAGCGGTCCGATTCCTTTTCGACATATCCGAAGAGCAGGTTGTTTAAGGGACGAATCGGGTCGAGTTCAAAGGTCGCGAGCGGATCGCGCCCATCGCCGTTATGGATGTTCTGAAAACGCCTGGTGATGGCGTTCATGGTTTGCATGAGCATGCCTTCTTCGAGCCAGTACTCATGAATCAGTTCGAGAAGACAGGGCGCAGTGATGCGATCCGCCGTCAGCACGCGATCCCGATGTTGCAGCTCCTGCTCGATCCACGGGAACGCGGTGTCAATCACACGGCGGAGATAGGGTAGCTGCCTGGCGCTTCCCAGGTATTCTTCCAGACGGGACTCGAGTTCACGGCGTGATACCACCTGCCCGACACGTTCGAGCTCCTGGCGTTTGTCTTCGTGCGAACTCGAGATCCGCACGCCGCAGTTCGCCATCAGGAACATCTCTGTTACAAATTTCAGAACCTGGTAGGCCGCTACTCCGTGCAGATGCGTAGCGAAGGCCCGCTCCCGTTCCGCCATGCGGTCCTGCACCGCCGCAAACACCGCTTCCCGGCTCTGCGGACCAAGCAATCCGTCGACGAACTCTTTGTAGCGATGGAAAGAGATGGCATGTGTGCGGTCGCGAATGGCGAACCACAGCGCCTGGTCCAAGGTCGACACTGTCCGCGAGCGATTCAACGTTACGTCTACGTGTCCTCTTATGTTCTGCTGGTCGCCTTCGCTCACTTCGACAGCCGTGACAATCACTGCCTCCGGCTGCTTTCCGTCGCCGCCGGGCGTCTTCGCCAGCATGATTGCTTCGACACGGTGGATTCCGGGCTCGTGAAAGACATGCTCTCCTTCGTTGCCGTATCCCAGCACCGTCGCGGAGCCGGCGGAGTGCCAGCGGTACGCTCCCACTTCATCCTCCACCGCGGATTCGGTTCGCAGGATGAAGCCTTTTCCCGCAACGCCGCGAATCACAGGCACAACCGCTGAGCGGTCGGCTTTGTACATATGCGTTGTGACCGTGACGCCCAGCGGCAAATCGAAGTGAAAAGTTTCGGCTATGGCCCGGTCCGGATGAATTGTGAGATGCTTCTCCGCGGTTTTGCCGAACGCTTTGCAGCGGACGCGGTACTCGCCCGCTTCATAATTGCCCGTGAATGAGAATTTGCCCTCGCCGTCGCTCGAAGCTTTGTCGGCTTCCACTTCTACGCGTTCGCCATTGGTCTCCACGATACGCACGAGCCGCACGTCCGCATGCCTGATAATTCCTTTCCCGCCGCTATGCGTTACGCGGCCGGAGATGACAGCATTTCTGTCTGGTTTTGCAATCTCTTCCATGACTTGCTCCTTATCTCTAAACTTTTTCTGAACCGCTTCATACAGGCGCGGCACCTCTGGCGATATTGCGGAGACGATGTGCATCCCGCGGCGGCATCGAGCGAGGTCCAAACGGCCCAGTAGGTAAGAACTTTCCCGATCACCGCGCCTTCTTCTTCGGGACTGATCTTCCCGTCCGCCCGCCCTTGTCCAATCGCCGCAAACACTACAATGGGGCGAGCCCGGTACATCTCCTGCGGAGCGATCCGCCAGCGGCGTAGCAGACCGCGCAAACGGGTCGGCTGCAATTCATCGGTATCGAGCGCCTCCAACAACGACCGCCCCTGCAACGCCCTCAACCGATGCGTGAGAAGCAGCGTCACCAACGCGGGAATCGTCTGCTCCAGCAACCGAAAGAGCCGTGTGCGCTCGACGTCGAGTTCGTCGAGCGGATAATACGATTCCCAAAGCTTTGCTAATTGGTCCCAGTGCTCCTGTGGATAGATCGCTTTACCGATGGCCGCGCTGAGCTTCACCCGAATCCACGGTGTCGGATGCGGATCGTTCTCGTTGAGCCGGAATACAAAGGCGCGCGGAAGACTCACCACGCCGATCAGCCCCATGGTCGAAGCAACACCGGCCCGCGCTACCGACCATAGATCGGCAACAATCTCCGAGATCCAGCGATCCCAGAGGCTCCACGCCGGAGCCTCTGCGCTATTTCCCTGCGCTAATCCTCGCAGCACCGGCCGTAAGGATTCGACCAAACCCAGCAGGGCTGCCGCCTGATGCCCGGTCTCGTGGATCAGCGACGATGCGATTCCGGTGCCCACCATCCGTTCGCGCGGAACTTTAATGACGGCCACCGGATTGGCGCCTCCGCCAGGCAGGCGTGTTCGTGCGCGCCGGATCGCGGCCCCAACGCCTCGGTCCAGGTAGCAAACGACAGGGGGCGCCTCATAGTATTGGCCTCGCAGCGTGAGAGCATCCGAAGAAACTACATCCAGGCCGGACAACCACACGCCCGTTTCGTTCTCGCTTCGCTGCGTCACCACGTTGTCGAATAAATCGAAGTGTGTGAGCACGGCGTTAAAACGAAGCCGGAGCATGGTGAACGCTTGCTGCGCAGTTTCCGCGTCGCTCGCCGCGCCTTCCGGCGAATGGAGCCAGTGGAGGAAAGCGTCTACAAGATGATGTAAGTGCCTGCGGCCAAAGATCAGGAAGCTCTCGATAGCGATCTCGGTTCGAGGCAGAAAACCCGCCGCGGGCAGCATGGACTCCTGAAGCGCGAGCGGCTTAACCCGGCCCAACCGGGTCAAAAGCGCCCGCGCTTCCTGCTCGAGCATCCATGCCGCAAAGGGGGCCAGCGCCATGGAGTTCACACTCCCAAAATGACGATGTGTTTGCCCTGGCGAATCCACCTTCCGGTGCGGCCTTTCCCGTTGGATTCACCGTTGTGGCTGACGATACCGCTCTCCGCCAGCGCCTTCACCAGTTGCGGCGCATGCTCCTTGGCAGCCTCAATCACCGCGTTCTTGGCAACGACGTGCGGATTCGCTCCGGGAGGCGCTTGCGCGGCTTTCTTTAACGCTTCGGTGCTCAGCTTCACGAACGTATTCGCTGCTTCCCACTCCTGCTCTTCCGAGGCGGTCTCAAACATACCGCCGAGAGCCGAACCGATCTGCTGCCCGGCTTGCGGCGCGCCGATTAATCCGCCCAGCGCTTGGCCCGCTGTCGGCAGAATCTGTTTCGCTGCGTCTTTCAAAACACCGCCCAGAGCTTGGCCAACCGGCGACTGGATGACCTTTCCGATGACGCTGCCAGCTTTCTTGAACAAATCGCCCAGGAACGCTTCGAACTCCTGCTCGTTGGTGACGCCCATGAGTTCCGCGGCCAGATTCATCTGCTCGTCTTCATTCATCGCGCCTCCACCGGACGAGTAGACATAGCTCTCCGTCTGCGGGGCGAATCCAATCTGCGTACGATCGATATCGTGCATAATGCTGTCTCCTTTTCTGTTGTGGCTATACTCCGAACAAAACAATCTTTCCCTGGTGTCGAATCCAACGGCCTTGCCGGCCCCGCGGCGAGCCTGCGCTCAAGCCCGCTTGCGCGTTGTCAATGAGCCCGGGCGCGTATATGCGAGCCGCATCCAACGCGGCTTTGTGAGCCGTGGCTTGCGGATCTCCTCCGGCTGGCGCATCGGCGGCATTCTTCGCAGCCTGACCGGCAAACCTTATAAACTGCCTTGCAGCTTCAAACTCGCGGTCTTCGGGGCTTAACCCTTCCAATTCGAGGCCGAGCGCATTGCCGGCCACGTTTGCGAGAGAGCTGCCGATCGCCGATCCCACTGGACCGCCCAAAAACGTGCCGAGCGCGCCTCCCGCAATCGGCAGAGCTACCTTGGCGGCCTTTTTGAGAACTCCGCCGATGGCTTGGCCGACAGAGGAATGAGCGAAATTGCTGATCGCCTTCCCTGCCTTGCTGATCAAGTCGCCCAGGAACTGATCGAGCTCCTGCTCATTGGCGGCGTCGAGTAACTCCGCGGCAAGCTCCATCTCCTCGTGCGCGGAAAAAGGACCCGGTGCCGAGCCTGCAAAGTCGAATTCGGAATACTCGAATCCTTCCATTTGCGGCGAGTATTCAGTTAGCGGATTGGAATAGCTGCTCATAGGTGGTTCCTTCGACGCGGCAAAGAAGTGCACGGACAACGCCAACCCGCAAAGTGCAGAAAACAGGAGAAGAGCGAAAAATGGAAGCCGAAACGCTCTTCGGTTCGTGTTCAAAACTTCGCTTGCAGGCGAAACCGCCTTCGCCAGCAGCTTACTGAGCCGAGACCGCGAGGGAGCGGTTTCAACACAGACGCGCGGCGCCGTCCAATGGCCCCGCTCGTGCTTACGTGCAGGCACGAGCACCCGTATGGAACCAAGCATTCTGCAGGAGATGTACGAATCGGAGCAGCCGTATAAGGACGGGCTTTTGAGCTTTCGTTATCCGCTGCTCGAAGCGACCGATGAAGAACTCGAAGACTTTTTGGGTGGGCTGATCAAGAGCGCCACGCATGCGGTCGCAACCGTGACCAAACCGGTTGCCGCAGTTGCGAAGACGGTGGGTAAGGCCGTGTCCACGGTGAATAAAGTACTGCCCACTTCCGTATTGACCAGCACGCTCTCCCACACGCCGCTGGGTATGGCAGTGAGGGCCGGATTGGGGGCGGCCCAAGCGGCAGCCGAGGGAAAGAACGTATTTCAGGGAGCAGTCCGGTCGTTAGCTCCGGACGTAGCCAGCCGTTTCATAATCGACACCGGCATGGCGGCGGCCCGCGGCGAGAACGTAATGAAAGCCGCGGAGAAAGCATATCAGGCGGGCATCGGCGACGTTCGCAAGAGTCTCCAGTTCGCCGCGATGGTGGCGCCGTTTGTTCCGGGCATAGGCACGGGAGTCGCTGCCGCCATTGGCGCCGCCAATGCCCTGGCCGCCGGTCAGCCCATTACCGATGCGGTGATTGCTGCCGCGCGCGATGCGATCCCGGGCGGGGCTGTTGCTCAGTTCGCGTTCGACACAGCCGTCAATATGGCCAAAGGGAAGAACATTGCCGAGTCGCTTCTCAACTCTGCCCGTTCACGCATACCCGGTGGCGCCGCAGCCCAAGCTGCATTCGACGCCGGCGTCGCGCTGGCCAAGGGCAAGAACATTCAAACGGCACTCGTGTCAGGCGCCGGCCGCCTGTTACCGCCCTCTCCTTATGCTGCGGATGCGCTCTCATTCGTCAAGAAGGTAGCTTCCGGACAGAACATCCAGCAGGCAGCGTTGTCCAGCGCCGGGAATCTCGTATTGAAAAAGATGAATTCTGTTGCTCTGCCGCTTCATCGCGAACTCGAAGAAGAGGTGTTCCCTATCAGCACCGCCAATTCCGGGCGCTGGCTGCGGAGAAACGGTCACATCCTCGTGCTCTCGCCGTAAGCAATCCAGCCAAACTACCGGAAACGGCGAATCAACAGCTTGTGCCGCTCCGAGCGGTACAAACCGGCTGTGTAAACGATCGGCTCACCGTTCACGGAATGAATCGTTTGCCGGATGCGCAGCACGGGCGCGCCCTCCGCGATATCGAGCAGACCCGCTGTCCTCCGATTCGCGGCGATGGCATCCACTTCTTCGTCCGCGTAGGCAATTTCGAGTCCGTAAACTTTTTCCAGTGTTGTAAACAGTGAGCCACCCCGCAGCGGTTTTTTCAGCAGCGCTTTAAATTCCTCCGGCAGGTAATTTGTCTCAATCGCTAACGGTTCTATCGCCACCTGGCGCAACCGTTCGAGCTTCACCAGCGCCGCATCCTCCGGCTTGCCCAGCCGCGCTGCAATCTCCGGCTGATCGCTGACCAGTTCCGATTTGAGTACGCGAGACTGGGCACGAAATCCGCGGCTCGCCATGAGCTCTGTCGTACTGACGAGTTTGTTGTATTCAATCCGCGGTACGGCAACGAAGGTCCCCGCCCCGCGCCGGCGCTCTACAATCCCTTGGCGTTCGAGCGCCGCGAGCGCACTTCGCGCAGTCATCAGGCTAACGCCATGCGTCCGTGCTAATTCCCGCTCGGACGGCAGGATTTCCCCCGGACCCAGCTTCTTTCGCCTGATGTACTCCAGAAGTCCCTGCTGAATCCGCTGATACGCCGGAAGTTTTCCGTCCATCGAAGCCGACACTTCACCTCCCCATTTAACCGCTCTATAGCATCAATACCAGATTGACTCTGCTCACTCCAGATGTACAATAGACCTGCAAGGTCCAATGACACCGGGTGCTATATAGCACTCAGTGGCGTTGCGGACATAAGAAAAAGGGGTCTTATGAAATCGCTTCGTATCGCCGCCGCCCTGCTCGCGGTCGTCACGTTCACTTCCCAACTCCCGGCGCAAAACGCGCAGGGCACGATCCTCGGCCACATCACAGATCCGAGCGGCTCCGCTGTACCGGGTGTCAAAGTCACGCTGGAAAACAAGGGCACCAGCATCAAACAGCAAACCACTACGACTGGCTCGGGCGATTACGTGTTCGTTAATGTCATCCCGGGTACGTATCAGCTCACTGCTGAAGCGAACGGCTTCCAAACGCAGCGAGCCGACAATCTCCACCTCAACGTCGATCAGACGCTACGCCAGAACTTCTCCCTGGCCGTGGGCTCGGTCTCCGAGCAGGTGACCGTCAGCGCCGGCGCGCAGATGGTCCAGACCGATAACACTACCATCGGAACGACCTTCACGCAGCAGCTCATCGAGGAGCTTCCGATCAGCGGCCGCGACATCTCAAATCTGCTCCGGGTGCAGGCCGGCGCATCGACCATGGGCGGCGGCCCGGCGTGGGCCTGGACCATGCACGGCCTGAACACGGATTACCTGGAGACCAGCGTCAACGGCGCGCGCCCCGAATCTGTCAGTTACCTGATCGATGGCCTCACCGACAACGATCAGTTCTTCGCCTCGCCCTCCAATCTGCCTTCCTCGTTCGCCGTCTCCGAGTTCAAAGCGCAGGACGGCCTCTACTCCGCCGAGTACGGCCAAGGCTCCGCGCAGGTGAACATAGCCATCAACTCGGGCACCAATGAATACCACGGCAACGCCTACGATTTTCTGCAGAATGATTTCTTCCAGCCCGAAAGCCCGCTGAACAAGTTCCTGAACTCGCAGAACGGCACGGATCTGCCGCTGAAGAATGTGCTGAAGCAGAATCAGTTCGGCTTCACCCTCGGCGGTCCGGTCGTGTTTCCGAAGCTCTACAACGGCCACAACAAGACGTTCTTCTTTTTCTCCGACGATATCGGCCTCAAACGCCAGCTCAACTCCGGCACCGCCGACGTCCTGACCGCACAGGAGCGCACCGGCGACTTCTCCGATTGGCCGTACGCGATCTACAATCCCGCGACGACCGGCACGCTCGCGCCCACCGCGTCCAACCCCTATGGACGGCAGCCGTTTCCCGGGAACAAAATTCCGTCGAACCTGATCAGCCCGAATCGCGACCAACATGCTGAAGTACATCCCGCAGCCAAACTCGGCGTGCGCCAACCCATGCACCAGCGGCGCCAACTACGTGAAGTCTGTGGCGAAGCCGTGGGACACAAATACGATTTCGATGCGTGTCGATGAAAATCTCACGGACCACGACCGCCTGTTCTTCACCGGCGTTATCGGCGATCAGAAGTTCAACAACGACTCCATCATTCCGCTCTCAGGCGAAATTAAATACACCGGGAATCAACTTTGGGGACTGAACTGGCAGCGCACCATCACGCCCAATGTCGTGAACGAAATCCGGGTGGGCTACAACTATCTGCATTTCCAGGACGGCTCCACGACTTCCGGCGGTCCCGATATCGCCACCGCGCTCGGATTCAAAAATGTCCCGCAAATCAAGCAGTTCTTTGGACCGCCGATCACAAGCTGGTCCAATTATCAGGGCCTCACGCTGGGTAACGGCAATTCCGGCTGGTTTGAAAACAACCACATCTACCAGGCGGTGGAAAATCTGAAAATCATCGCCGGGCGCCACACCATGACCTTCGGCGCCGATGTGCGACTGCTCCAGCTCGACATGATCGATGGCTACGGCACGCAGGGCTCGCTCAACTTTACCGGCGCGTTTACCGCCGCCGATCCCTCCGCCACCAGCTCGATTGGGCCGCTGTCGGGTAACGCCTTTGCCGACTTTTTACTCGGTCAGGTTGGAGGGGCCAGCCATCCTACCGAAGTTCCCGGCGACCTCTACAACGTGCGCGGTAAGAACTGGAACCTCTTTGCGCAGGACGATATCCGCGTCACATCCAAGCTCACGCTGAATCTCGGTCTGCGCTATGAAATTCCGCCGGCGTTCCGGACCCATGACCTGAACGGAGTGGCTTTCGATCCTTCGAATGGCGGCGGGTTTATCTGGGCGAACAAAAACTTCGTCAACCAGGTGCTCGCTTCGCCGGGAGTGAATCCGAATCTGATCCGCTGCTGCGCGAGCCCTTCGCTGGTGCCTCAGGATTGGAAAGATTTTGCACCGCGCGTGGGCCTCGCCTGGCGTCCTTTTGATACCGATCGTTTTGTGATCCGCGCCGGCTTCGGCATCTTCTACGATATCTATTCCCGGTACTACGAGCTCACCACCTACGATGCCGATAATCTTTACACCGCGCCCAACGTCGTCTACCCGAACGTGCTCGGTAACACGGCCAGTTCACCCATTCAGCTAGGTAATCTATGGGAACCGTTCCCGCCCGCCAACGACCTCTCCTTCTTCAAGCGGCCCGGCTGGCAGGCCAACAACCAGATCAACTGGCCCAGCAACGTGAGCCCGCGTACCCAGCAGTGGACGTTCGATATCCAGTACGCGCTCACGCCCAGCACGCTGCTCGATATCGGCTATGTCGGCTCGCGCGCGTATCACGAAAACGGCTATTGGTACTTCAATGCCGGTTATCTGCCAACGGTGGCGGGCGACTCCTGCAACATCTACCGCTCCTCGCAGGAAGCCGCGCAGTCGAGCCCGGACTGCCTGAGCGACCCCAATTTCCAGCCCGTCGACACGCGCAATCCGTATCCGAACATCGGTGTCCGCTCCTATGCCAACGCGAACACCTTCGCTTCCACGTACAACTCGCTGCAGGTGCGGCTGGATAAACGCCTCAACAACGGCTTCCAATATCAGCTCAACTACACTTGGTCGAAAGCTCTCGATGAATTGTCCATCATCGGCCTTCAGTTCGGCGCCAATAGTTTCGTGCAAAACCCGCACGACATTCGCGCCGAGTACGGACCCGCCAATTACGACCAGACACATCGGTTCGTCTTTACCGGATCTTATGAGGTGCCCATCGGGAAAGGACGCCGTTTCGATCTCGGCAAGCTGAATTACATCCTCGGCGGATGGCAGGCGAGCGGTATCTATAGCGTATCGAGCGGGTTTCCGTATACGATCTATGCGTACAGCGGCGGCAACGATCAGCTCGGCCTCACTCGCCTGGATGACGTGCGAGCGAACGTCGTGGGCAATCCCAATTCCGGCTCGACCAGCATTTTCCAGGAGTTCAACACTGCGGCATTTGCTCAACCGGAGCTTGGCACGTTCGGCAATCTCGGCCGCAACACCATGCGCACGCCGTTTTACTACAACCTCGATATGGCGTTCGGCAAGAATTTCCGCTTCACCGAACGGGCGCAGTTGAAATACAAATTAGAAGTGTTCAATCTGACGTCTACCTGGCGGCAAAACACGAATCTGATTTACCCGAACAACAATATGTCGAACAGTCCGGCCGGTTGCACCAGCGGTCCTTCGGGCTCGTGCTCGTTCGGTAGTCTCGTGCCGCTCAACGGCGCCGGCGATTTGAATCTGTTCAATCCCCGTATCATCCAAATGAGCCTGAACTTTGTGTTTTAATGCTGTGCAAGCTGGCAGATCCGAAGCCAATCTGGTTCTCGTCCGTCCTTGGGCATCAGGTCTTTTATTTCAGGACTCCATCTCATGACCGGCGCGGCTAGTTGGAAATCCAATTCGGCGTTTCGGCTGTTCCGGGGCTTCAATCATCCCCTGGATGGCTTGAAAGATGGTCTGAATCTGCTGGCCTTGTTCGGCCTGGGTACGCTGGAGTTCGTCCACCTTTCGCGCCAGATCCTCGTGGGAAGCCAGGACCTGCCGCAGCCGGACAAAGGTTCGCATAATGGCGATGTTGACCTCGATCGCGCGTTTGCTGTTCAAGACGGATGAGAGCATAGCTACGCCTTGCTCGGTGAAGGCATACGGCGGAGTCCGCCGACCGCCCCCAACTTGCTATTGCAGTTTGCAACCTCAAGTTTTCGAGCTCCTTCTTGGTCAGTTGGAACATGAAATCCGGGGGAAAGCGCTCTTTATTGCGCCGGACCGCCAAGTTCAGGTTCCCGGTCGCAACCTGATACAATCCGGCCAGATCCGAATCCAGCAAGACCTTCAATCTTTAACGTCACGGGAGGTTCTCCATGAAGCGACTCACATGCGCACTCGCGCTCGCGGCACTCGTTGCGGGCATGCTTTTTGCGAAGGACGATCCTTTCTGCGGAAAGTGGAAGCTCAACAAACAGAAGAGCAAAGTCACCGGAGAGCAGATGGTGGTCGAGGATTTGGGCAACCAGAAGTTAAAGTTTACGGTGGGTACCGACACCGATACCATCACGATGGATGGAACCGATCAGTCCATCCACTATGGCCGAACCATGGCGCTCACCAGGGAAAGCCCCACGACCTTCAGAATGGTCATCAAACAAAACGGCAAGGTGCTCAGCTCGATGACCCATACGCTTTCCGAGGACGGCAACACGCAAACTATTAAGGGCACCCAGCACAAGCCGGATGGCACCACGTCCGATTTCGAAGTGGTTGACAAGCGCGTTGGCGGCGGTTCGGGTTGGACGGGCACTTGGGAGAGCACCAAAGTCGATTTCAATTCGCCCGAGGAATGGGAGATCGGCGCGAATGGCGCGAACGGCCTCACGTTCCACAATGCCGCTTACCAGGAGAGCATGAGCATGAAATTCGATGGCAAGGATTATCCGGACAAGGGACCTACCGTTCCAGCCGGTTTGACTACGTCCGGCAAGCGCACCGGTGAGCGGAGTTTCGAACTGACGGACAAGATCAAAGGCAAGGTGATGGATCACGCGACTTTTGAGTTGACCGGCGACGGCAAGACCATGACCGTAACCGTTCACGAAACCGGCCAGCCCAACACGGCGACGTACGTCTACGACAAGTTGTAGGGCGGAAAACGACGATCGAAAATTCGCGGACTGCAATTATAGGAGTATCGGATCACGGCGGTTGGGCGATATTAGTGACCGCATCCGGCAGCGGGGATCTTCTCGACCGCCGCCGGGTGGAACTCGTTGACAAGACGCTCCCAAAGCTGCCGCACCACACCGAAGGTCAAAGGCTTCCACTCGATCAGGCCGTGGAGCTAGTAGAGCGCGTGCGCGCCTCGGCGGAGAGACACGCGGCGCTTGCCTTGGATGCTGTCGCGATGGCCGTGCCGCGTATCCTGGGCGTCGCTCTTCGTAAGTGCCCACAGCTACCACCGACGATTCCCGAGCGAATCCAGAACTACCGTGCGCAGAACGTTGCCGACTGGGTGATGTACCGCAAAGCCCTGGCCTCCGCCGCCGCGGCACGGACGTGGCCGGTTCACTGGTACGACGCGAAGAGCGTGTTGGACGCGGCGCGCCAGGCATTGCGTGTAGAAGACCCTGAGGCTCACTTTCTCCAGGTACGCAGGGCCGTCGGGCCGCCCTGGGACAAGGATTACAAGCTCGCAATGGCGGCAGCAATAGCCGCGGCGAACGCGATTGGCGCGTAAGCCGCGGGAACCCAGAGTAAGGCTTGGTCAGGGTAAGGGTTTCGGCTTCCACTTTCATGTCGCGGGCCCCGAAGCAGCCCGTCCTCATCCTCAGAACCCCTGGACGCGATATACTATGGCGCACAGGAAAGTCTCGCTCGGGCGGCCAAAAGTCTACGGAGGACTGTCATGCCCCGAATATCGAGATTATTCCTGTTCGCCACATCCTTTATCGCTCCTGCCGTACTCTTGGCAAGCGATCCCGGCGACCGCGCCTTCACGCCCCTCGCGGGTGGCAGCTTCGGCGAGTCTGCGTCGGTCGGGAGCCAGGGAAACCTGATCGCCTCGTTGCCGCTGCTTCTACCTACTCCCCGCGGCGGTCTCCCGATGCCGTTCACCGTTGCCTGGACCGGTTCCAATTCGACCGGCGCAGCCGGCCTCGGATGGGATATTCCGATTGCCGCCGTTACCAGACAGCACAACCTGTCGCGTCGTAAGCCGGTGCACCAGTTCGATTCGCCTGTTAAACCGTTTATCGCCGATCGCCTTTTCCTCAATACCGGAAGCGGGCCGTCGCTGATGGTTCCCACCGAAAATCCGGGAGTGTTTCAGCCCTTCGGCAACGGGTATTTCGAGCTGACCGCCGTTCGCGGGGGCTTCGTCGGGCGCGATGCCCAGGGGCGCACCTGGACCTTTCATTACTTGCCCGCGCTGCTCGATTTTGATTTTTTCCCGCTCATCAGCATCACGGATGCGGGAGGCGCCAACAGCGTCTTCTTTCGCTATGAAGTCTTCGATAAGTTCTCGCCCGACCCGCTCGCCCCGCCATTCGACCCCAACCAAGTGTCTATGCGCGAACTGGTGCTGGCCGAAATCACGCATTCCTTCGACAGTTCCGGAACCTGTCCGAAATACCGTATTCAACTCGATTACACGCCGTGGACCGGTTTGGATTTTCCGGTCACCTACCCGAATCTCGTCGCGCTCGATTTCGCTGCGGGCCGTCCGCGGGCGCGCACCAGGCTGCTCCATGACGTCCGCGTGCAATCGAATGCCAACACCTCGTGTGCGTCCGGCGCCAGAACCGAGCGTACCTATCGCATTACCTATGCTGCCGACCCGTTAACAGGCCAGCCGAGGCTCAGCAAGGTCGATTGGTTCGGAAGCGGCGATACGGCGACCAACCCGCAAACAGCGCTGCCCATGATCGCGTATCAGTATGGAAATCCGCTCAACGCGGGCGAGCTGCGCTACACACAGGCGGAGAATCTGGCGCTGCCTTCCGGCCCCCAAAACGCAATTGCAGGCTTTTCCACCAGTCTGACTTCTCAGGGAATCTACGGCCGGGTGCGCGACTTCCA
The DNA here is from genome assembly GCA_035651215.1 of Bryobacteraceae bacterium. Lineage (GTDB taxonomy): Bacteria > Acidobacteriota > Terriglobia > Bryobacterales > Bryobacteraceae > Bog-105. Next base: position 135,153 of record DASRGE010000008.1, on the reverse strand, counting down.
GGACATGAACGGCGACGGCCGCGCAGACTTCTTCAGCCTGAGCGAGGACCGGTCGCACCCGATTCTGAGTATCAATCGGCCCTCGTCTCTCGGCAACGACTTCAGCACGCTTACTCCTCCCGTTAATCTGCCTAATACGCCGGCCGCGCCTTACAATCTCGGTGCGCCCGATCTAAGCTTTAATCTGCCCGTCGTGGCCGATATCGAGAACCTCTACCAGCAGGTCATCGACTTCAACGGCGACGGCCGGCCCGACATTCTGATTGCCACCGAAGGTAGAAATCCGTCAGGGCATCGCGATCCGAACTACTGGAAGCTGCTTGTAAACACGCCGGGGCCTTCGGGTAACCCATGGGAAATCGTCTGGCTGGACCGGCAGATCGACGTGACGGCGCTGCGGGCGGAGATCCAGCGCTTTCATCAGCTATCCCCGGTTTCGAGCGACGATCAAGCATCCAAGCCGCTGCCCGTCATGCGCACTCACCAAACCGGTGCGTTCGATAACAACAACACGGTCGTCGAAAGCGCGGTGCTGACGCAATGGAAACTCATCGATGTGAATGGCGATGGTTTTCCCGACTTCGTATTCGACCGCTTGCCCGTGCAAGCCTGGAACGACTCGTCATGCGACTCGACCGGTCACTGTCAGCAGGTGCTCCGCCAGGATCACCCGCCCACCAATCGTTTGATGGTGATCTATCACACCGGTCCCATGATGGCGGGCAGCGGAGCCGACACCCAGAATGTCTGGAACGGTCCTCCCGTGGAGCTTAAGACAGACGGAGCATGCGGGATTGATCGGCTTAAGTGGCTGGGTGGAGGGCAGCGGCGTCTCGAATGCGGGTTTATGGACGTCAATGGAGACGGGCTGGTCGATTACATTCGGCCGGACGGGAACGGCTTTCGGGCCCTGCGTTTCTCCGGTCTCGCGGAAGTGGATGACCACAGCCTGCCCGATAACCCCGTCAATCCCGATTACGACGACAAACGCACTATTCTGCTGCCCGGTCCCGTCGACCGAATCAACGATCCCCGAGGCACCGCTTGCTCGTCAAATGGCGCCGGCAGCTACGCTATCGAGCAGAGAACTGCGCTGCGCGACATTACTGGAGATGGCATCGCAGACTACATCTACTTCGGCATGCGGGGTGCTCTCGAAGACGGCACTCCACTCTTTCATCCTGACCTCACCAGCGCCGACCGGAGAACGGCGCTCGGCTGGTGGTTCATGGCGGGGACAGGTGTTGGGTTCGCGGCGCCTCGCGCCATCCGCGTGCCCGAAGGGATGGCATTCGCTCTTCACAGCTCACGTGAACGCTGCGATGGCTCCTTCTCCGGAACTACAGCAGGGCTTGTCGACATCGATGGAGACGGCCGCCCCGAGCTGGTCCAGTTTACACCACCTGCCGGCCTGCTCATTGCCAAGCTGGACGACGGAAGCGGCGCGCTCGGTGCTCATTCGGCCGGCCAGTTGACCGCCATCGACAACCGCTACGGCGGCATTCTGAAGATCACGTACGGGTCGGCGAAATCGGCGCCGAATGCGCGGGAAAATGTGCCGTTTCCGCAGATCGTCGTAACAGCCAAGGAGCAAACCGCGACACGTGGACTCGGCAATTCCCTCGCCCCGGTGCGGTACGCGTATGGATCGCCTAAAATGGCATACCACTCTCCACTTGGCCGATGGGTCTTCACCGGCTACGATACCAGGATCGAGTTGATCGGCGAACCCGGCCCGTTGTCCGGCACTTTAAAAGGAACGGCCAACGTGTACGGGGCGGTGCTCGCAAGCGATGTCGCCGGAGATGCGGCCAAACTGATGCTTGCCGGCCGTCCGAATAATATGTCTGTGCTCGCCGGTATCCTGCCGGAAGACCCGCGTCGCTTGCTCGCCGATAGTCTCGGTCTCCGTCCCGTGGCGAACCGGCACACCGAATGGCGCACGCAACCTTTGCCCGGTGACGTGCCTCTGCTGGTTCCGCTTCAGGAGGAGTGCTACGCCACGCCGCCTCCGGAATCACCCGGGATGTTCGGCGATCTCGTCCTCTGCCGGCGCGCATCCTCTGCGTACATCCGTGAGCAGACCACCTGGGAAGGCGACGAGGCCTTTCCTTCCCCAAACAGCATCGCCACTCGGGTCGCCATCAACACGGTTGACGATTACGCGCGGCCGACCCTGATCCAAGTGGATGGCGATAGAACGAGAACCGACGACGACCACTGCATCGAAATCGCCTGGGCCTCGAGTGTGGACGGTGGGCCGCTGGTCCTTGATTCGCCGCACACTGTGCGAGCCTTCACCTGTGGCAATACTTCCCGGATTCTTTCAGGCGTTCGCTACCTTTACGACGGACTGCCGGAGGGCAGCGCCGGCGCGGGCCTGCCGAGCGGCCGAGTGCTCGAACGGCACGATTTAAGCAACGGCACGCTGCTCGAGGAGATCCAATCCGGCGAGATACAGCGCGATATTTTCGGCAACATCGTTCGCATCATTCGAACCCGGCCCGACGGCGCCGTCGCGACGACTAGCATTGACTACGACCCATTCGGTTTGATGCCAGTCCGCAGTGAGAACACCGCCACTGGTTTGGCGCAACCGCTCGTGTCGAAAGCTACACGGGATGCGAACAGCTTGCTGCCGCTCACGATCGTGGACCAGAACGGGACGGCGATGTACAACAAGTTTGACAGGTTCGGCAGACTGCAACGGCAGAGCGTGAGCCTGCCCGGCGATAGCATGCGCAAAGTGCTGATGGATGTGGATTATGTGGGCTTTGCCGGGAACTCCGGCCCGCGCACAATCAAGTATCGTGTCTTTCATGCCTGGACAAACGAGCAGGAAATTGGCAATGCGGATCCTGCAACAGTTGGCACGTATACCGAAACTCTCGATGAGCTCGGCCGAAAGACCGACGGCATTGTTGAGCTTGGAGCGGACTACAACCGGCAATCACTCGTTGTGGACTTCACCGTCTACGATCTGCTCGGGCGCCCCTCGTTCGTGGCCGATCCCTTTCCTGAGACCGAGTTCCTTCACTACGGGACGACCTTCACTTACCGTGCGGATGGCCGGCCGGAGTGCTGGATTCAGGGGCTTGGCATCCAGACAATCCCAACCACGGATGAAGCTAATAACCGGTTTGCTTCGTGCAGCACCTTCGTGTACGGCAACAACCAATTGGCAATTCAGACGAGCGGTCCGAACGAGCTCGCGCAAGGCAAGCCGCAATCCGGAGCTTTCGACGAAATGCGCCTTTCAGGAACAGGGGCTGTACTCGAGACCTCGCGGTCCCGGAATAACACGAAGCTCGAACTGATGCAGTACATCTACGATCCGCTCGGCAATGTTGCCTCGGTAACCCGCTTCGGCGATCCCCAAGGCCAGACAGGCCGCGCCATGTGGCAGTTCGTGAGCGATTCCTTCGGCAATCTACTGACACTGCAAGAGCCCGCGGGAGTCAGCAGGAACAACACCTATGACGCATGGGGAAACCTGACCGCCGTCGATTGGCGGGACAGCACGGGCATTGTGAGCATCATGCGCGGTAAGAAGTTTCGCTATGACGGGCTTTCACGCCTCACTCACTCAGAAGAAATACAAAATGGGCAAACCATTGATGAGAGTGTGCACGACTACTTCTATGATCAAAGCTCAGGTCTTCCGCAGCAGCTCGACAGCAACTTCCTCGCGGGACGTCTCGCCTACGCACGCACGCCGCAGCGCTCGGTATTCCTCGGTTACGACGGACTCGGAAGATTGTCGGCCGTAAGCCGGTCAGAAGGCGGCAATGCGCCTTACTACGCGGAGCGCCAGGTACTCGGGCCCTCAGGAGAAATCGAGAGTCTCGACCTTCTGCTTCCGGACACGAACCATGTGCCGGAGCGAATCGCCTATGCCTACGACACCGCGCGACGGCCGCGCAGCGTGCGTTTCATGGATCAGTCGGGTTCATTAGAAGTTTGGCGTGCGCTCGAAACCGATGTATTCGGCCGGGTATTGCAGGCAAGGCTGGGCAACGGCGCCATCGAAACTTACAGTTACCGGCCCGACGCTCGCCGCGAGTTGTTGGGCAAAAAAATTCAGACGGCGAGCGGTGTGCGCGAATTGCTGTTGGCCGGATATGACGCCGGCCTGCTGCTCAAAGGATTTTCGGAAACAGGCCCGCTCGACGGCTCGCCCTCGACCGTGACTGCTTATCAATACGACGCGCGGAATGCCCTTGCGCGTGCGACCGTGCAGCACGATCAAAGTATTCTCGCCGATACCGGGTATAACTACGACGGACTCGGCAACGTGCACACGATTCTGGATTATCGGGCACAAAAGACCACCGCTATCGACACCTATAAATTCGACCCGGATCGCATCTGCAATATCACCACAATCGCCGGGATCGTGCCGGACCCGCCAGTGTCGCCTGCCGGCATATGCCAGTACCGCTACGATGCTCTGGGCAACGTGGCCGGGATCGCGGATCGCCATGCGCTGTTCGTGCATGACGGATCCGGGCGCCTCACATCGGGTGACCAAGCCGGGCAAACGATGTCTCTCTCGTATGACCCGCTTGGAGCGCTGGCCGACTTGCGCCTGGTCCAGAGCGGTGTCGACCGCCGCGATCATCTGTTCGGCGGTACCAGTGCGCGCGTCGAGTACTTCGATGCCGCCGGACATCCGTTGACTGTGGGTGACTCCGGAGCCAGGTTCCAAAGCTACATAGAGCGCTCCATCACCTCCCCGATGGGGCGAGTTGCCGCCGTGCGCCGCTCAAATTCCGGGCAGCGCGTGGTGCTCTATCCGGTCGATGACTATCAAGCCACACGCGCGGTGCTGGGCGCCGACAATAAACCCAAGCAGACGATCGCATACTCCGCATTCGGCGAGGTGGTCGCCGATTCACTTCACAGCACCTCGCTCTTTTGGTGGCCGCGCCAGTGGAATGGAGGACACACCCTCACCGGCTTCAGTCTCACTCTGCTCGGCGAGCGAGTCCTTGATCCCGCCACTGGCCGCTTTCTCGAACGTGATCCCGAAGGAGCCGGAGCCGGCTCTTCCGTCGCAAACCCGTATGCATTCGCTTGGGACAACCCGGTGAAGTTTGCAGATGAAACGGGCGCCCAGCCGGACCCGAACGGCGATCAGGGCGGAGCGGTCGCAGGCACGGTATCTTTTGTGGGAGCCGCTGCCAATACGATCGGCCTGGCTGGCATCCTCAACCGGCCCCCTGCCCAGCCCGGCGAGAAGGTCGATCCGTACATAGAGATGGGATGGGCGTGCAACCTCGATCACGACTGCATGTCCGCCGTCGAATCCACTTACGGCCTGACCGATTTCGAGAAGGGCCTGCGTAAGCACTATCACACGGGTACTTCGGTCAAGCACGTTGATCAATGGAATAACGTCTACCGTGATGACGATTACCACGTGATCCTCGATCGCATATCCGGTGCCGTAATAGGCTATGCGGTCTTCGACAACAACATCACCATCTACAACCGCAACGGGGATGCAAGAGTAGTGGGAAGCAACGAACCTCCCGTCGAATCCTCATTCTTCCAACCGGCAGACCTGATTGCCGGACCGATTGTCGGATTCGGGAGGCGGCTCCTTGGGCGCGAAGCGGCAGCAGCGATTGAAACTGCGATTGCGGATGAGGCGACCGAAGGCATGTACGCCGTCGGGCGGCCGATTCAATGGGGCCAGGGCTCGAACTTCAAGCCGGGTGTACTCGGCAATACATCGTTCGACGGGCAAATCACGTTGAACCCCGGATTGAAAGCGGGAACGCAGGCTTTCAAAGAAGCGTTGCGGCACGAGCTCTGCCATCGCTGCCTGACCCCGCTGGGGGACAGCGCTTTTACCGTTTTCAGACAAAACGCGCGTCGGTTCTTCTACCGCCACTCGACGTTGCTTCGCTATGCCGAGGAAGCGGTCGCGGAGACATACAGCAAAGGCAGCCTTCGTGTAGGCCTGGTCTACCCGTTCGCCAATGGCAACACGTATCTCATCAATCCATGGCGATTAGCGGCGGAAGCCGGAATCTATGGCGGCACCCTCTACGGGTCGTACCGGCTGGGCGCCTGGCTGGGAGGCGATCAGGGGGATGCGCCGTGACACAACGCCGCTGATCTTACCGTAAGAGTAAGCTCACGCCGCCCCCCTGGGTCGCGCTCGCCGCTGTGTAGTTTTTACACACTCACCTCGCACGCTTCTCTTCCACTCCCAATCTGAAGTTCGTCCCGATTTCCAATCCGGATTCCGCATTGGAAATTCCCTTCCAAATCGAAACGCCAAAACTCAGTCACAAATTTGGCATAAAAATTATTTCCCTTATTTTCAATAAGTTGCATGAAAAAATTCCGGCCGGAAAACGGTTCCGCATGTGTACTCTCGTGGGCGAAAGGATTTCAGCCAAACACATGCGTCCACCAGTCATTTTCGAGTCGATTATCGGTATCTTCGGAGTGATTTTCGGATACTGATCCTAACCAGGTAAGAATTACTTGGAATTTCCCGTTTCTCGGTGGTAAAGTACTTCTAGCGGGGAGCTATCCCCTAAGGACCGTATCTGCCACTCTTGAAGTGGGCCCGGCAGGCACTCGCTGAGTGGTTGCCGCTGGCTCTTCCGGCGCTGGGCGTGCCTTGTCTTTTGCACGTCTGCCTGCTTCCGGCAGCAGAGACTCAGCACTCGTCGGCGACGGCCAGCCAAGTGGATTCCGCCATGGCACAAGGGCGGCAATTCCGAAGTAGAGGGCAGTTTGTTGAGGCACTACATTCCTTCCTGAGCGCCGCGCACGGCGCTCAGGTAATTGGTGACCCGGACCGGCAGGCAAAAGCGCTGCTTTCCGCCACCGGGTGCCAGATTCGTTTGTTCCGCTATCGCGAGGCGCTCGCTTCCTCCGAAACCGTTCAGGCGATTGCATCTCAAACCGGAGACTACACCCTGCTCGGTGCAGCCGCTGGGAATCTTGCAACCATTTATTATCAGCTCGGCGATTTTCCCTACGCCGCTGAGGAGGCGGGCCACGCCGTTGACTACCTGCGAAAATCCTGGCGTAAGGATTACTTGACCCAGGCTCTCTTAAATCAGGCCAGCATTGAGGCCGATTCGGGAAATGCTTCTCTGGCCAAGGATATTTACCGCGAAGGCATTGCCGTCTCCCAGGCCGCGAGGCTTCCCTTACAAGAAGCCAAGCTGCGGGATCAGCTCGGAATTTCGTTGTTGCGCGCGAACAAAATCTCCGATGCCGATGCCGAAATCACCGCCGCCTACCGGATCTACTCCCAAAAACAGGATCAGGATGGACTGGCTGTTACCAACGAGCACAGGGCGGAGCTCGAACTGAAGAAGGGCAATTGCGAAGCAGCGCTCCATTCGATTGATCAGGCGTTCGCTTCTCCGAGTCCTTCCTTTAGAACAAGCCCTCAGTTTTATCCGATTCACATCCGCGCCAAAATCCTCCAATGCGAGGGAAGCTCACGCACGGCGCTGGCCGAATTCCGCCGCGCTGTAAATGCCGCCGACGAGTGGCGTCGCGGCGCCCTCCCGGGCGACACCACAAACAGCCGGACTGTCGCGTATCTGCATGACGTGTATCAGGATTACACGCTGCTAGCTGCCGAACTGGCGCTGAAGGATAAAGCTCCCGAGCTGGCCCGCCAAGCGCTGGAAATCCTGATGGAAAACCGCGCTGCCAGCCTTCGCGAACAGATGACCCGGACGCTCGGACGAAATCTGCAGCTTCCGGCGCAGTACTTCGATTTGCTTTCGCAGATCCAGGAACTACAAGCGCGGACAACTTTAGGGAAACCCTCCAAAGCCGACAGCGCCAAGCTCGAGGATCTGCGATTCCGGTTAAGTGATTTCGAAAACCATATCGACTCCGCGGCCGGGAGTCCTATAAATCCTACCGAGAAAATCCGAGATAAGAATTCACTTAGAAATATTCAGTCCAGGCTAGGCGAAAACGAGGCCCTGCTCAGTTTTTGCTTGGGCGAAAACCAGTCGTTTTTGTGGACTGTGACCGATAAGAGAGTGAGCCTCTACGAATTGCAAGCCGAAGAAGCCATCCGCGCAAAAGCTTATGAGTTCACCCGGGCGGTACAAACGGGCCAGAACTCCAGTACTGCTGCGCGTTCGCTGAGCACTCAAATTTTCGGAAAGCTGGACGCTGGGGTGTGGGCCAAACCGGAGTGGCTGATCGTGCGCGACGGCGCTCTTTTGGACAGCATTCCCCTTTCAGCTTTAACAGATCTATCTCCGGCCCGGCAAGGCGCGCCGCTGATAGCTTTCCACAATGTCCGCAGCATTCCGAGCGAATCGCTCTTACTGACGCCCAAGACACCGGACCCCAAGCCGCGCTTTCTCGGAATCGGCGACCCGATCTACAATCTGGCGGATTCCAGGCGACGGCAAAAACTGAATTTGCTGCAGGCCAGAGCCGCCGGCACGCCCGTCACACTCGGAAGATTGGTCGGCAGTGACCAGGAGGTCCGCGCGGCCGCTACCGCCAGCGGCCTGTCGGATTCGCAACTGCTCCTGGGCGCTAAGGTTTCGCAAGCCTCATTGCGGGCTGCACTCACGTCCACCCCGGAAATCATTCACTTCGCTGTACACGTCGTCAGCCCGCATGACCGGCCGGAAGAGGCCGCCCTGGCTTTGAGCCTTGCCAGCGATAACATGCCCGAATTGCTCACCCCGGAAGCCGTTGCCGCGCTTCGCGTTCCTGGCAGCCTGGTGGTCCTGAGCGGATGCGCTTCCGAACAGGGGAAATTCCTTCCGAGCGCCGGCGTTATGGGCTTGAGCCGGGCCTGGCTGATGGCCGGCGCCTCCGCCGTTGTGGTAAGCGCTTGGCCCACTCCCGACGATTCGGGCCAGTTCTTCTCTATTTTTTACCGTCACCTGAAAGCAGCGCAGTACGGGTCTCTCGCCGAGCGTGCCGCCGCCGCTCTGAGCGAAACCCAGGCGGAAATGCAGCGGGCTTCCGGGTATCGGAGTTCGCCCTCGTTCTGGGCTGCCTATTCCATCGTTTCCAAGGAGTGAGCTGTACCTATGTTCGCGACTCAGACCAACCCTTACCCCACTACGGCTTCGGACGATGCCCCATCAGTACCGGAGAGCCAGGATAACGCCGGAAGGCCCACTTCCTTTGCGCCTGTGGATTGGGCTGCGCTTGTTGCGCAGATCAAAGCTGGTGAAGATGCCGGCATGGAGCAGCTCTACAAGCTGTTCAGCCGCGGCATCCGCTACTATCTGTGCCGCCAGCTCGGCCCCCAGGAACTCGAAGATAAGGTACACGACACGTTTCTGATCGTTGTCAATGCCATTAAGCGTGGCGATCTGCGCGAACCCGAACGCCTGATGGGATTTGTGCGCACTGTGGTCCGCCGCCAGGTAGCCGCTTATATCGAACAGGCCGTCCATAACCGCCGCGAACAGGCCGATCTTGAAACCGGAATCGCGGTTGCAGACCGGAAGCAAAATCCCGAGCAGGAAGCCATCCTCCGGCAGAAAACCGAACTCATGAAGAGCGCGCTTGAATCCCTCTCCCAGCGGGACCGCGACATCCTCATCCGGTTCTATTTGAAGGAACAGCCGCAGGAGCAGATCTGCCGTGAGATGTCGCTTACAGAAACGCAATTTCGCCTGCTAAAATCGCGGGCTAAGGCCAAGTTCGGAGAGATTGGGAGGAAAAAGCTGGCCACCAGCGGAATTTTCTCGGTCCTCCTGAGAACCCAAAGTGGGTCGTAACACTTCCATTTCATGGAGAGAGCGAAACATCGTTCACAAGTTGTGATGCTAGATCCTTACCTCGATCATCCCGCCGAAGATGCACTCGAACGCTTCCTCTTGCAGCAATGCCATGAGGAGGAACTCGAGGCGGTGGAAACACATATCCTTGCGTGTGAATCCTGCATAACACGCCTCGAAGACCTCGAACTTCAGATCACCGCGACGAAGCTCGCTCTCCAGGAATTGGAGAGCGAACGAATCGCCAGGGAGGCGGCCAAAGGCCAGCATTCCTGGAAATCGTGGTTCACCATTCCTACGCTGTCATGGGCTGCCGGCGCAGCCTGTCTGGCACTCGCGCTGCTCGCTGCTCCGCGATTTGTGCCCGCTAATGTCAATCTCTCCGCTTACCGCGGATTGGAAAGCCCCACGGTGCCCGAAGGGCGCCCGTTGGATTTACACTTAAACGCCGCAGACTTGGCCGAAGGCCGGGTGGGCGTCGAAGTAGTGGATAGCAACGGCTCTGAACTCTGGAAAGGCTCCGCCAACATCCAGCACGACCAAGCCGAAGTAGTAGTTCCCCGGATTACCGAACCGGGTGCGCATTTCGTGCGCCTTTATGCCCCTGCGCAAGACGATGGAGAAGGCCGTCTGCTGCGCGAATTCGCTTTTCAGGTTCAATAAGTTAGAACACCCGGCGGTGTAAACGTTCGATGGTGAACTTGGCGGTGTCGGCGACAGCCATCACCGCCATCACCCCGGCCTGCACCGGATCCGTCACAACAAGGTCGGACGCCTGAGGAACGCTTCCCGCCATATTCAAGCTGATCACCAGCAGTCCCTCCGCCCGCACTTCCCTCACCGCGGCTTCGATATCGCCCCCCATCAAAGATCCAGCCAAAACCAGGGCTCGAACCCGAGGCAATCTACGTACTGCCCGGACGGCATCGGCCAGTGTCTGCTCTCCAACCAGGGGAATGGTGTCTACCGAGATGTGTTCGCCACGGATGTTATGCCGGTCGGCTTCCGAGATCGCACCCAGCGCCACCTGTCCGACCTGGGCGCCGCCGCCGATAATAATGACGCGTTTGCCGTAAATCTTTTGAAGCGACTGAACCAACGTGACGGAGCGGACCACGTCCAGCTTTTCGAGGTCCGAGATCAGAACCTCCGGCGAGCCCGGCAGATCCAATTCGAAATAGACGGGCGTGTCGACCGGGCGATCCTCAATCAGGGAAACCGAGCGAATATCGCCCTGATGTCCCGCGATGACGCCGGTCAGCCGGTGCAAGGTGCCGGGAGCATTCGCCGCTACAACAATCAATCCGACGTTCAGCGGGTCACCTCGTATTTCTCCAGCAAGTTCGACCAGACGCCGCGCGCTCGTAAGAGAAGTTCAATAACTTCGCGCACGGCGCCCGAACCGCCGGGAGCGCTCGTGATCGCATGGCAGGAGGTTTTCACTTCGGGCCGGGCGTTCGCGGTCGCAAACGAGAGACCGACGCGCCGCATGATGACCACATCGGTCAGATCGTCTCCTACATACGCCACTTCGTCGGGGCTGGCTTTCGATTCTTCGAGAATTCGCTCCAGGAGAGGGATCTTTTCGATATGGCCTTGGAACACCCAGGTCATGCCCACTTGGCGGGCCCTTTCGGAGGTCGCTGGGGAATCGCGGCCGCTGATGACGCCGGTTTTGATGTCGAACCAGGTCAGCCAGCGGAGCGCAATGCCATCCTGGGAATCGAAGCCCTTGGTCTCCACCATTTTTCCGTCGGGGCCAGGGACCAGCAAAAGGTGTCCGTTGGTCAGCACCCCATCCACGTCCATTAACAGCACCTTCACGCGGGAGGCAAGCCGGTCGAGCTCTTCTTGAGTAAGCGGCGGATTCAGATGCATCGGTGTTCCGAGTCGTTGACCGACCGGGTGGCGGGAATCATCATTCGTTATAACATGTTGCGGCACGGCGGCCGGGTTGGCGTGGCCGTATCCGGAGGGGCCGATTCGGTTGCGCTCCTGCATCTCCTGCACCGGTTGGCGGACAAATTTCGAATCGAACCCCTCGTGTTGCACGTGAACCACGAACTGCGGGGCGAGGAGTCGCAGGCGGACGAGGCCTTTGTTCGTGAGCTTGCCGCATCGCTCCACCTGCCGGCTTTTGTGGAACGAAGCCATCCCGGCGAAGGGAATTTGGAGCAGGCAGCCCGGGACCTTCGGCATGAGTTCTTTCGCCGCTGCATTAGAGAGCAGCATCTGGCGGCCGTTGCGCTGGGACACACCCGCAGCGATCAGGCCGAGACCGTCCTGTTTCGATTTCTCCGCGGGTCGGGCCTGGCCGGTCTGGCCGGGATGACGCCAGTCACCGCGGAGGGGTTCATCCGTCCGCTACTGACATGCAGCCGGGCGGAAATCCGGGACTGGGCCCGGTCGGAAGGGATTTCGTGGCGCGAAGATTCGTCGAACGGAAACCTGGACTTCACCCGAAATCGCTTGCGGCGGGAGACAATCCCGGCCCTGACCGACACCTATAATCGGAATCTGGAAAACGTTCTGGCGGGCATGGCGAACTTGGCGAGCGCCGAGGAAGACTACTGGAATCAGCAGGTTGAACCGGTTTACCAGCAGATTACGAGACGAAGCCAATTGGGTTCGTTTTTTCAAATCGACCCTTTGATGGCTCTGCATCCAGCCGTAAGGCGGCGGGTCGTGCGGCGCGCCCTCAAAGACGTTCGCGGGGACTTACGGTCGATTGATTTTCAGCATATCGAGGCCATCCTGAACCTTTGTAATAGCTCCCAAGCGCATGACCGGGTGCTGGTGCCGGGCGTAGACGCGATCCGTTCGTTCGATACTTTACTGTTGACCCGGCCGGGGCAACTGGCTGCCGGGGGGCGCCATTACCGGGTCGATCTGCGGCTCGGCGAGGAGCACCGGTTGCCCTTCGGGGCGGGGACAATTTATGTGGATTGGGCGCAACATGCGGTACAATTTTGTGCTAATTTCAAGGGAGCAGTTGAAGTCGAGGACCTGGACGCTGAAGCGCTAACTGGTGAGAGTACGCCGCGTCCATTTTACGTACGCAATTGGGAACCCGGCGACGAGATACAGCGGCCCGGGCATGCAGGGGCAGAAAAGATAAAGTCGCTCTTTCAGGAGTATCGTGTTGTCCTCTGGGAGCGCCGGCACTGGCCAGTGGTCGTGCTAGGAGAAGAGATCGTTTGGGTTCGCCGGTTTGGTATTGCAGCTAAATTCAAAGGCTCGGGTCAGAGCCGTCACACAGTCCGCCTGATCTACCAATCCAACTTGTGTTAAAGGCCTTGCTCTGAATCGAAAGGTAGAAGAATTACGTCATTCATTATGAGGGAAGCGGATGGTTCCATCCGGTGCCGGCAAGAGGTTAGCCGGCAGAAGGTGATTTCATGAGTTCAAATGTAAAGACCGCAGTTTTCTGGGTAGTCATTATTTGTGCGGTTGTCCTGGTGTACATGGCGGTAAAGACCGGCAGAGGTCCAACCCCCACCAATCTTTCTGTTTCCGATTTCGTAACTTACGTGCAGGACGGAAAGGTCAAGGAAGCCAACATCACCGGCACCGATGTGCAGGGCACGCTGGTGGAGGGCGGCGTATCGAAGCCGTTCCACACCGTAATTCCTCCGAATTACCCGCATATTTATGACCTGCTGCAAGAAAAAGGCGTTAAATACACCTGGAAAGACTCCACAGGCAATGGATGGATTGGAATTCTGTTCAACGCCGTCCCGATCTTGATTCTGCTCGGGCTGTGGATCTTCATGATGCGGCAGATGCAGAGCGGCGGGAACAAGGCGTTGAGCTTCGGCAAGAGCCGTGCCCGGCTGCATTCCTCGCAGCAAAAGAAGGTCACCTTCAAAGATGTCGCCGGAGTGGAAGAGGCGAAGGAAGAGCTTCAGGAGATCATTGAGTTCCTGCGGGAGCCGCAGAAATTTCAAAAGCTCGGCGGGCGCATTCCCAAAGGCGTTTTGCTGATCGGTCCTCCAGGAACCGGCAAGACTTTGCTGGCCCGGGCGATCGCGGGAGAGGCGAACGTACCGTTCTTTTCCATCTCCGGTTCAGACTTCGTGGAGATGTTTGTGGGCGTCGGCGCGAGCCGTGTCCGGGATCTGTTTGAGCAGGGCAAGAAGAACGCTCCCTGCATCATCTTCATTGACGAAATCGACGCCGTTGGACGGCACCGCGGCGCGGGTCTCGGCGGCGGCCATGATGAGCGCGAGCAGACCTTGAACCAGTTGCTGGTCGAGATGGACGGCTTCGAATCGAACGAAGGCGTGATCCTTGTAGCGGCGACGAACCGTCCGGACGTGCTGGACCCGGCACTGCTGCGGCCCGGCCGTTTTGACCGGCGCGTCGTGGTGGACCGGCCCGATGTTCGCGGCCGCGAGAGCATCCTGAAAGTGCACACGAAGAAGACCCCGCTGGCCGATGACGTCGACCTATCAGTGATCGCTCGTGGAACTCCGGGATTCGCGGGCGCTGACTTGGCAAATCTGGTGAATGAAGCTGCTCTGGTGGCCGCGCGGCAGAATCGCAAGGTGGTCACGCAGTACGATTTCGAGCTGGCAAAAGACAAAGTGCTGATGGGCGTGGAGCGCAAGAGCATGATCATCAGCGACAAAGAAAAGCGCATGACGGCGTACCACGAAGCCGGCCACGCTCTGGTGGCGGCCTTGATGGAACATGCCGACCCGCTGCACAAGGTTACGATCATTCCGCGCGGCATGGCGTTGGGTTTGACGATGCAGTTGCCGCTCGACGACAAACTATCGCACGATAAAAAGTATCTGGAAGCACGGCTCGCCATTCTGATGGCAGGACGCATCGCGGAAGAAATCTTCCTCGACCAGATGACTACCGGCGCGGGCAACGATATCGAGCGCGCGACCGAAATGGCCCACAAGATGGTCTGCGAGTGGGGCATGAGCGAGCTTGGCCCGCTCAGCTTCGGCAAGAAAGACGAGCAGATCTTCCTGGGCCGCGAGATCGCACAGCACCGCGACTACAGCGAAGAGACCGCCATCAAAATCGATCAGCAAGTGCGAAAGCTGGTCGAGGATGGGTACAACCGGGCGAAGGAGATTATTCAACAGCGCTCGGAAGCCTTGGTGCGCATTGCCGAAGCCTTGCTCGAGCGCGAGGTTCTGGATGGCGCCGAAGTGCTGGATCTGATCAATGGCAAGACGCTGCCGAAGGTTGCGGCGGGCCAGAAAACCACAACGACGACGCCTCCGGATGGCGGCACGGTGATTGCGCCGCATCCGAGCGGGCCACTGCCGGGATTAGTGGGCGGCGAGAGTCCGCAGCCGGCGTAATACACCGGCTCGTTATTCGGGACATAGAAACACCCTGCTTGCTTCTGCGAAGCAAGCAGGGTGTTTTCTTTTCAAGCAACCCTTTGTTACGAGAGTCAATTCATTTTCCGAAACAACATAGCATGACCTGAATCCGGATCGACAATCGTGATTTGGAGGCCCTCTAGACACACTACCGACGATTCCAAATTGCCCAGAGAGTTATTCCGAGCAGGTAGGCAGCTCCGATCGCCACCCAAAGACTTACCCTATAGCTTTGCCGAGTCGTTTGGTCACGTCTGTATCTAAAAGCGACAGCAAGGACCTCCCGAGAAGGAGTGCGAAAAAGGATGCCATAGCCACAGCAACCGCTGTTCCAGGATACTCACTCCCGATGGGCCCCGCGCTCATGACTAAATTTCCTTCGGAACAGCTGCAGGTGTAAGCTCCTATGCCGACGGCCCGCAAGCTAACGTGCCCTTCTACAAACGCTCCACTCCAGGCCCGTGCCTCCGGCAAAGCCAACCTGAAGGCCCGCGAGAGGTCCTGCACTGATGCCAAGCCCGCCGAAGCCCAAGAAGCTCTTAAGAATACTGGTATCAGTCGCCGATATTATCTTGGCAGCCCCGACCACCGGCCCCTCCCCGCCGAGCCATCCTTCTACAAGCGAACCGACCGAGTTTCCATTCACAGAGTCATAGTCCCATATGCCTCCCGCAAATAATCCACCCTCTGCCACACCGACAGATATAACCGGGTAATTATTGACCCTATAATAAATACTCGGCATCTGCTGGGTGAAATACACAGTACCTTACGATTCTCATCTTCTCGTTCGCAACTAGGCATACGGGGCCGGTTTGCTCGGTTGCCAGCAGCCACCGGCCATACGAAGACCATGCTAGGAAAGGAGCACTTGCGCTCCACGGCCGGTCGTACATGAATCGAAAGGTATCGAGTTGTAAGCGCGTCAACTCCCTGGCTGTGCCGCCCAACGATGGAATCAGCATGACAGCGCAAGTGAGCGGCCCTTTCGCTCGCAGGAAAGCGATCCACCGGCCATCCGGCGACCACGCCGGAGCGAAATCGCTCTCTTCGCCGGACGTGATGCGGACGGGATCGGTGGGACCAATCAGCTTGACATATATGCCGGGACGTTTGCCGGGCTCGTGCCAGGTAAACGCAACTCTGGTCCCGTCGGGCGAAAAACTCGGCGACCACTGAAAGCCCGGATAGCTGGTTAGCGGCACGGGAGGCGGCAAAACATCGCTGACGGTGCGGCTTCGTTCGGGATAGTGTCGGTAAAGCACTCCGGCCCCGATTACGAAAACCAGTGCGGCTGCGAGTACGACCCAGACCCGCTTCTGGATCGGAACTCGCCGTTCCTTCCCTTCAGCGCTGGAAGTCCTTACGGGCCGAAGGGGAACCGGGCCATTCACTGGGGCAATGAACCGATATCCGCGGCGCGCTATCGTCTCGATAAAGCGTGGATTCTCCGGGCTGTCGCCTAACGCATCCCGCAGCTTCCGTACGGCGCTGTTGATGGCGTTATCGAAATCGACGTAGGTGTTCTCGGGCCAGAGGCGCTTCTGAATTTCCTCGCGCGTGACAATTTCGCCGGGATGCTCCAGCAGAAGAAAGAGAATTTGGAGCGGCTGATCCTGTATCTTAAGCTTCACACCCTGCTTTCGCAGTTCTCTTGTCTGCGGATTTAGTTCGAAGACGCCGAACTGAAAAGCAGCCGGACGTTGCTGCCCGATTTCCGGCATAGTGTCTGCCCAGTAACTCTGGATCATAATCCTTCCCTCCGCATTCGACAAGTCAGATTTCTGTCTTGCGGCTCTGAGGCACGCCGCAAGCGCGGGTCAGGCGGGACAGACTTCGCACGATCCTGTGTGTCTGCAATGACTTGGGCAGACAGGAGCAAGTCAGAGACAACCAAGCTTCGATCTCTGGAGACTGCGCCTGACCTCGCCGAGGCTGTTCGTGACCACAGGAGGTCAGGGCATGAGCAGCTTTTTACGGACCACGACGTTCGCGGGCACATTGGCACTGCTGGCCGGTTGCGGATATGGCAAAACCGGACCGGGGCAGACGGTTTCCGTTCGCTTATATGATCAGGCTCAGGTACCCGCAGCAGTTCTTCATTCGGCGATGATGGAAGCCAGCCGGCTGTTCCGAGCGGCAGGAATCCGGATCACTTGGGAGCAGCCTCCGGTCGAAGCGCCGGAGGATCAGGGGACCGATATGACGGCCGCAGCGTTCCGGCAGCGAGATGAGCGACCGTACCTGGTAATCCGGCTGATGCGGCGGACGCCGGCAAGCGCTTATCCAGGCGCCTTGGGGTATTCTCTACCGTTTGCCCAACATGGGGCTGATGTTTTGATCTTCTATGATCGCGTGGAAGGCTTGACACAGCGCGTCAATACAGCCGGCTACGTCATTCTTGGGCATGCTATGGCGCACGAGCTTGGGCATATTCTACTTCGCTCCTCGGAACATTCAAATACCGTCTTGATGCAAGCATGCTGGACCGCGGAGAGTTGGCGCCTGGCAGCAGCGGGTCTGCCGAGCTTCGAGCGGGAAGAGGCAAGGCGAATGCGCGTGAGGAATGACCAGGCTGCGCGACATAGAAGACCCCTCGCTTACGCTCAGGGTTCTGTAGCTGTGGTCTATTGACATACGAAGCACTTCGTAGTAAGGTCTTCGTATATGGCCGGAGGCGAGCAGCCACCACGACCGACGGATGCCGAACTGGAGATACTAGCGGTGTTATGGAACACCGGTCCGGCGACCGTCAGGCAGGTGCATGAAGCAATCAATCAGCGGCGGCAGACCCAGTACAGTACCATCTTGAAACTCATGCAGATCATGGCGGAGAAGGGGCTTGTTCTTCGCGATGAAGAGCAGCGCGCTCACATCTACAAGGCTGCGAGGCCGCGCGAATGGACACAGCGGCAACTGGCTGGTCATTTGTTGGAACGCGCGTTTAGCGGCTCGGCCAAGGCGCTTCTCCTCGGGGCTCTCTCCGCCAAAAAGGCCACCAAGTCCGAGTTAGCGGAGCTTCGCAAGCTCCTCGATGAATATGCAAAGAGGTCCAAATGAGCGTACAGGAGGCTCTCGGTTGGGCCCTGATCCATTCCATCTGGGAAGGCGGCCTCATTGCGGGCGTTTTCGGAGTGATACTTCTTTCGGTCCGGTCATCACGCATCCGGTATGTGGCCGGCTGTGTGGCAATGTTCGTGATGCTCGCGAGTTTCATCCTTACCTTCGTTCGCTTTTTGCCGGAGCGCGGCAGCGCCGCAGGAACGCTGGCTAGAATCACCCTACCGCCATGGGACGCGAGGCCACTTACAGGCGGGAACTTCGATCGCTTCCCCGATCTCGGCATTCTGATCCCACGACTCACTCCGATTTGGATATGGGGAGTCTGTTTCTTTTATTTGCGCTATGCGTCGGGATGGCTGTCGTTACACAGAATGCGACAGCGCGGAGTTTGGCATGCACCCGATTACTGGCAGCGCCGTATTGCAAGGCTCGCGGCTGAGCTAAGAATTTCACGCCCGGTTTTGTTATTTGAGTGCTTGCTGGCTAATACGCCGGTTGTGGTTGGCCATCTCAGACCGGCTATCTTTGTGCCGCTCGGCTTTCTTACTGGGTTGCCAGCGGCCCACGTAGAAGCAATTCTCTTGCACGAACTGGCACATATCCGGCGCGCAGATTATCTGGTGAATGTTTGCCAGCGAGTTATTGAAGGTTTGCTTTTCTACCATCCGGCCGTATGGTGGATTTCGCACGTCATCCGAGCCGAGCGCGAAAATTGCTGCGATGACATGGTAGTCGAGTTGAGAGGCGATGCCTACGATTATGCATCGGCCCTGAGCACATTGGAACAACAACGCTCCACAGCACAAGCGGCAATTGCCGCGGGAGGAGGAAATCTCATGAAACGCGTTCAGCGTCTGCTCTATCCGAAACAACCTCACAGTATGTGGGTGTCCGTTGCCGGAGCGGTGATCCTGATGGCGAGTACCGCCATGGGGCTGGCTGCGTGGCACGGAAATAATCACAACCCGACGCACGTGTCGAAGCAAACGGAGCAAACCGTAAATGATCCGTGGCAGAAATGGCTCAATGAGGATGTGGTCTATATCATCTCGGATGAGGAGAGGGCTGCCTTCGAACGCCTGAAGACGGACCCAGAACGCCAGCACTTTGTGGAGCAGTTCTGGGCACGCCGCGATCCGACACCGGGCACGGCTGAGAACGAGTTTAAGGAAGAGCACTATCGCCGAATCGCCTTTGCCAACGATCATTTTGCAGGGAAGGCGCAGGGTTGGAGAACGGATCGCGGGCGCATTTACATTAAATACGGTCCACCAGATGAAATCGATTCTCATCCGTCCGGTGGCAGTTACCAGCGGCCCGACTCGGAAGGCGGCGGCACGGCTGCAACTTATCCGTTTGAGGATTGGCGTTACAACCACTTCGAAGGCGTAGGGAGTTTGACGATCGAATTCGTGGATACAACATCATCGGGGAATTTTCGAATGACGTTGGACCCGAAAGAGAAGTATAAGAAGCCGTGAAGCCGGGAGACGATTCATCCGGCGGCTAAGTCTCGCGGATTGCGCAACGGGCCCATCACGACCCACAGAATGAGCGCGCAGATGAGGGGCAGGATTCCGAATCCGATAAAGACGGGCGTGTACGAGAAGTGATCGACCGCCCAGCCGGTAATTAAGCTGAAGAGCATGCCGCCGAAACCGGCGCCCATGCTGGCGAGGCCATAGACGGACGCGACTGCATTTCGAGCAAACACATCGGTGGGTAAGGCGAGCATGTTCGCGAGGCTCCCGGTGTAGCCGGCCATCGCAATCGAGACCAGCGCAATCGAGATCCAGGCCGAAGACGTCAACACGGCCGGAATCGCGGCGGTCATGCAGACCGCGAAGACTGTGACGGCCAGTTTTCGTGCAACCGTGACCGGCATTCCGCGGCGAACGAACCAGGCAGAAACAATTCCTCCGACCACGTTGCCGCTGGCCGCAATGAAGAACGGTATCCAAGCGTATTCACCGATTTCCGCCATATCGAAATAGCGGGCACGGCGGAGGTATTCCGGAAACCAGAAAATATAGAAGTACCAGACAGGATCCATGAAGACCTTGGAGAGAGTGAAGCTCCAGACGAACCGTGTCTTGAAGAGCTTCCAGGCATTTGGAGGAGGGGCAAGACTTTCGGCCTGGACCAAGGCCGCCGGAGTGCGGTAGATCTTTAGCCATGGAATGAGCCATAAAAATCCAAGAATGCCAACCAAAGCAAAGGCAGAGGGCCAGCCCAATCGGAAGATAATAAATGCAACGAGCGGGGGCGCAACAATGGCGCCAACGGACGAACCGCTGTTAAATAGGCCCGAGGCGAGAGCGCGCTCGCGTTCCGGAAACCATTCGGCAACGATTTTGAGAGCCGCGGGCCAGTTCCCTGCCTCGCCGATTCCCAGCAGAAACCGGAAGACGCCGAGGCTCAGTGCTCCCCTCGTGAAAGCATGTAATACCGAACTCGCGGACCACCATGCAATGCAGAGCGCATAGCCTGTTCGCGTTCCGAGACGGTCGATCAATGGCCCCGAGACGGCATTCATAATTGTGTAGGAGAGCAGGAATGCGAAGAGCACGCGCGAGTAGGCAACATTGCTCATGTGGAACTGGTCGATCAGTGCGGGCGCAGCGACGGAGAGAGTCTGTCGATCGAGGTAATTGATCGCGGTCGCGAAGAACGCGAGCGAGATCATCAACCAGCGCTGTCGAGAGGCCGTGAGCGGGCGCTGCAAAAGAATTTACGCCAACCCCGCTTGCGACAGATAGGCTCGCAGACGTTTCAGATCGCGAGTCATCGCTTGAAACACTTCCTGCGGGTTACTCACGGTCTTCGCGCCTTCATTCGCGCCCTGTAGCGGGTATTCAAAATGGAGCTGCAGCGGACCGGAGAAGTGCGCGGCGGCTACCATTTCAAAGAAGCGCGGGAAGTTTACCATTCCGGCGCCGAGCGGCTTCCAAGCCGGACGCCACTGGCCATGCGCGTTCTTCTCCCAGAGAAAATCTTTGACCGCGATCCCGCGGAGATACGGACCGGTGACGCGGAAGCTATCGATCCAGCCGCCAAACCCACCTTCCACGGTGGCGTGGCCGATATCGTAATTGACGCCGACCGCGGCCGGGTCGAATCCGGTGAGCAGTTCGTGAAGATCCCAAATGGGAGCGCCGACCAGATCGATGCCGGAATGCGTGTGGTACATTGCGCCGACGCGGTAGCGGGCATTAAGGGCCGCCAGCTTGGCGACGCGCGGCTTCAGATCGTCGAGCTGTTTCGGAATGGGAACATCGTCGGTATATTTGAAGCCGCCCCAGCGGTAATGATGGATGCCCAGCTCCGACATGCATTGCAGGATATTTTCGGTGTAAGGAGTGTTGGCATCGACGATGTCGGTGGTGATCATCGGGACTTCGAGGCCATGCTCGTGAATCAGGGCAACTAATCCGGGCAAGTCCTGTTTCACACGCGATGGTTCGACGTGACCGCCTTTGCGGACGGTCAGATCGATTCCATCAAAGCCCATATCGGCGGCGGCTTGCGCGAGTTGAGCGCCTTGTAAGAACTGAAGATGTTTCGAGAAGATACAGACTTTCAATTTGGACTCACTGGCGGCTGGAAGCGCCGGCTTCAACATGCAAAGGCTTGCGCTCGAGGCGAGAAATGTTCTTCGGTTAAGCATGGCGGAAGCATTTAGAAGATAAACTTTGCTCCAAGCTGGATGATGCGCGCGGCATTCAATGTTGAGCTTACCTGACCGCCGGAGGAGCTGTTAATAGCGGAACTGGGCGCTGAAAAGGTCGGATGGTTCAGAATGTTGAAGACCTCAGCCCGAAGTTGGAGTCGGCGCACTTCATCGATTGGAAATGTCTTAAGCAAGCTGAAATCGAATTCGTTGAGGCCGTTCGCGCGCAAAATGTTTCTGCCGCCATTTCCGTAAGTGTACGTCGCGGGAGTGGCGAAAGTGCTGGTCGCGCCTGGATCGAGGGCAGTACAGGCGGAATTCGCAGCAACGTAAAACCAACACGCCGGCTGGCCCACATAGATGGGGCTTCCCAGAACATTCGGGCGTTGACTACTGACGCCCGTATTGGCCACATCTCCGTTGATGGTGGGCGTGAATGGAATGCCGGATTGAACAGTAACGATTCCCGTCGCCTCCCAACCGCTTACAAGCTCATTGACGAAACGGTTGGCGCCGCTCAGGAAACGCGCTCCATGGCCGAAGGGAAGCGCGTAATCGAAGCTTCCGGTAAAGGTTTGGGGCAAGTCGTAGTTGCAGGGTCCGCGATTCTGATTCAGGAGCAGCAGCGTGGTTCCGCCTTGCAGGCTGCCGGAATCGATGCACTTGGACCAAGCATAGGAAATAAGAGTGTTGAGTCCGTGCCAATTCCGGGACTCATATTTGGCCTGGAGCGCATTGTAGTTCGCGTTCTCTGAGAAGACAGCGTAGGTGATGGGCCCCCATTGTGGATAGGGGCGCCGGGCCTGAATATTTCCGGGGCCGGGAACGGGATCGTTGATATTGATGTTCTGGTTGAGATGAGTGGTTTTGTTACCCACGTAGGCGACGTCGATCGACGTGGAACTGGTGAGCTGCCGCTGCACAGAGAGATTCCATTCGCTCACCGATTGACTTCTGAAGACAATCGAGCCTGAATCGACATCCGGAGTCGCGCACGAAAGCGCCACATATCCAAAGGAGCATACGGCGCCCGCCGTATTCGCTGTGACATTGGGCTGGCCAAGAAAATAATTGGCCCAGGTGCGCCGCGGAGCCAACGGCGGACGATCGTTCGTAACGGTGGATGATGCAATAAACGGAACGGTGGCAACGGTATTGTTTATCGTGTTGCTGTCGGGAAACGCATAGAAAATTCCAAAACCGCTGCGTATGACGAAGTTTGTTCCGCCGAATGGCGTCCAGGCAAAACCTACGCGGGGCGCCCAATTCTTTTGGATTGGCTGAATGGAATCCGGCAGGCCGAGATTCTTCGTGTAGGTGAAACGGTCAGAAAACAGGTTCAACAGCACGGGGGTCAACGGCTGCACGTTGGGATCAATGGAGGAGGGAATAATCAGCTGGCCATTGGTCAGGTTCATCGCGCTCTTCTGGCCGCGGATGCCATTGTAGAAGCCGTTCAGATCGAGCCGCACACCCAGATCGAGCGTCAGGTTGGATGTGACGCGAAAACTATCCTGGGCGTAAAAGCCCCAGAAGCTTTGGTAATCCCCATTGAGCTCCTTGAAATAGTCGCGGGTGACGTTGTCGGGATAACCGAGGAGAAAATCGCCAAAAGCGTCGCCGGTATAAGTGCCGACGAAGTTGAAAATTCCAACAGAGCGGGAGCCATTGATAAAGCCTGCGGTTTCATGAATCAACTCAGCGCCCACTTTGATGTTATGGCGTCCGGAGGTGTAGCTCACGTTGTCGGCGTATTGCAAATTCCGAATGCGATTCTGCTTTGGCCGCTGGTCTGAAGGAGAGCCTGTGAATGTCGAGTAGCCGGTCAGCGTGATCTGCGGAAAGCTGTAGATGGACGTTGTGTCATTGAAGCCTTGCACGCCGGCAAGCTGGTTGAAGTTCGTACCTTGCAGCGTGCCGCCGAAGTAAAAATAGCTGCGGTAGTACGAGGCTCGCGCTTCGTTGAGCAGGTGCGGGCTGAAGATGTGAGTCAGCGAAACGGTTGCGTTCTGAGCACGGCTATGCAGCGGAAACGAGCCGAGAGTCAGGTAGGGATTGGGATCGTTCTCGTCGTTGTTGTTGATGGAATAACGACCGATCAACTGGGTGGAAGCGGTGATCTGCTCATCGACTCGCGCATCGCCGCGTATCTGATGCTGCAGCAGATTATTGGTGAGCGCCGAGTAACTGGCGGAACCTTGTGTCGTGTTCGGAGTGGGTAGATATTTCAGGAAAAACAGCGCCTGCGGAGAGAACGACGAGGCTGGAATGATGTTGCCGGCATAGGGCTTGTAGCCTCCCGTCGGATTCAGGAGTTTCTTTGGGAGCGCGCTGAAGTTACCCCCGCGCTCGGCCAAGGTCGGGACCACGTTGTTGAAATCCACACCTTGCAGGAGACCGGTTCGCTCCAGGTCTACGAAAAAGAACGTTTTGTCGCGGCGAATGGGGCCGCCCAGCGTAAAACCATACTGATTCCGGCGCAAAGGCTCATTCGCCTGATGCGAGCCGACGGGAGGTACATAGAAAAAGTTCTTCGCATCGAAGGCCGAATTGCGCAGAAATTCGAACCCGCTGCCGTGAAAGCTATTCGTTCCACTCTTAAGGGTTACGTTCACCACGTTTGGAGTATGGCCATACTCAGCCGACATGTTCGAGCTTTCGACCTTGAATTCCTGGAGCGCATCGACATTGGGTTGAATGAGCGTACCACCGGTCTGCATTTCCGTGATGAAGGCGCCATCCAGATACCAGCCGGTCTGATTCGGGGCAGTTCCATTGACGGTGACATTCACAGCGGAGGAACGAATGGAACTGCCGCCGGTCCGCGTTCCCTGGCCGCCCGGAGTATACGTCGCGCCGGGTGTCAGGCTCGTAAGCTGCCAGAAATTACGGCCGTTGAGCGGCATGTGTTCGACGGTTGAAGGGTTGACCACCTGGCCGACGGACGATTCGGATGTTTCGACCATGGGTGCAGTGGCGCCGACCGTCACTTCCTGCTCGACACCGCCAACCTGCAACGTGGCGTTGACGGTGGCCCGTTGGGCGACTTGCAGTTCTACATCTTGAATAGTGTAGGTTTTGAATCCGGGAGCCGTGATGGAGACGGAATAATGCGCTACGGGCAGATCGGGGATGGTGTATTCGCCGTTTTTGTCGGTGGTGAAGGAACGAACGACTTGAGTTCCCAGGTTTTTGGCGGTTACGGTCGCGCCGGCTACCACACCGCCCGTCGGATCGGTCACCGTGCCTTGCAGAGTGGCGGTGGAGATCTGCGCGCTGGCGATGCCGGCGCAGATCGACAGAAGGAATGCGACAGAGCGGACAGACCGGTTCACAAGACCTCCCAGCTTCGTAAACGTTTTCTAAAGTAAGATTAACCCCTCGCTTACGCTCAAGGTTCTGTCGGAAGCGTTTCCCAGAGGAAGGCGTCAGGCCGTTGCTTCGATTCGAAAGGCGTATGCGTATTTGCAGGGGCGTTTGGATTGATCTTGCAGCGTAGTGGGAATTTCGATGACGAGTCCGTAGGTCGGGTCATTGCGCCAGGCGAGCGGCTGGGTCGCGCCGAGCATGGTAATGTTTGAGCCCGGCTTCGGTCTGACCGATTTGAAAGCGATATGGTCGCCGGGCCATTTCAGCGAGAATGCGTAGATGTAGCGGTGATCCTTTGTGCGGCTGAAGCGGATGTCGTCGCCTTCCTTCCAGAGGGCTCCATCGCGTGCACGCGTACTGTAAATGCCTTCGCCATTCACTTTCAGCCATTGCCCGGTCTCTCTTAACTGCTGCACCGCCGAAGGGTGAAATTTTCCGTGGGCGTCGGGCCCGATGCCCACCTGAAAGCTTCCGCCTTTTGCGACGGCATCGACCAGACTTTTGACAATCCAGCCGGTTCCCTTGTAATGGGCGGGGTCGGGATCGTAGGAGAAGCCGTGGGCCAGAGGATAGATGACCATCCACGGCATGTCGGTATTTTCTTTGCTGCCGGGGACGAAGCCCTCCGGCGTGTAATAGTCGCCGTAGTTGCCGATGCCGCGCGCGCGAAGCATCACATCAGGCTGAATCTTGCGGAGTTCCAGGATAGTCTGGCGCAATTCCGGCCAAACCTTAGGGCCCAGCCACATATCGAGCGAGAGCATGTCGATGCGGCCATAGTTCGTCAGCAACTCCTTCAACTGCATCCGGTGCCGCAGGATCATGCGATTTACCTCGGCGGGAGTGGGATCCGGAACGATGACCAGGCGATCGCCCAGCCTCCGCTTGGCGGCTTCGTAGTCAAGAGTTAGTTCCTGCGACGAAGGCACCTGCAGCGGGTGATACACATATGGACGGAAGTCGGCGTCGTACCAATCGGGATGAGAGAAATAGAGGGCGATTTTCAGATTGCGCCGGTGGGCGGCATGGCAGAGTTCGCCTACGACATCCCGTCTGAACGGCGTTTCCATGATGCTGTAGCCAAGATCGCAGGTTTCCATTTTCGGGCCGCCTGCGGCACTCCAATTTGCCCGGGATCGCACTCGGGTCTTCGTATCGAACATCGAGAAGCCCTCGTGATGCTTGGTGGTAAACGCAAACATCTTGAGACCGCTTTCGACGAAGAGATTCATCCAGGCATCGGCATCGAACCCGCGCGGATTCCACGTTTTATAAAGCTGGTTGTATTGCGCTCTTTCGGCGAAAGATTTTTCCAAAAAGGGCCAGGATTCTTTGTCATATCCGGCAACCGAGTAGATGCCCCAGTGAATCCGAACACCAAACTTCATGTCACGGAAGGCTTCGTAGGCCTGTGAAGAGGCCCATCGATATTCCGGAAGCGGCGTATCTTCGATGTAAGACTTTACATGGCGGTAATGCGAGTCTGTTTCCGGCAGCCGATGAATGGTTACTCTGGATCGCGCTGCCGTGAGAGCCGCAGCACCGGACAAGAGAAAGTCTCGTCTGTTCATATCATTTTGCATTCACTCTTCTGACGGATTCGCGCTCCCCAATGGCAAAGCAATTAGGCAAACTTATTACGCGTTTCGGTAAAATGCGATCAGATCGAGGTTCAGCGGTTTGATGCCAAGCTGGCGGAGCATGGTCGTGACCTGTCCGCGGTGGTGCGTTCCGTGATTTACGACGTGCAAAATAATCTGCCAGACTTGTGAATCGTACGGCACGCCGGCTCGGGTCCGGTATGAGAGCGTGCGCTGCCATCCTTGTTCATCGAGTTCCTGCGCCCAGGCGAGCATCTTGTCTTGCACTTGCGTCCAGGCGTCGCGGAATTCATACATGCAGCCGGGCACGGCGTATTTTTCCAGCGCCCCTGTAGGCTGCTGGTGCAAACGGTCCAGCCAGATGGAATCTGCTTGATACAGATGGACGAGGGTATCGTAAATGCTGAGGAATGAGCCGTGCAAGTTCTTCAGAAGCTGCTCCGAAGGCAACTGGGCGCTTTCGTCCATAACCTGCATCGTGGCCCAGCGATGATAGCGAAGGTGAGTGATGGCAATGTCGGGGATGTTCATATTCACTACGCGAGCAATTGGGCCAGCTTGGATCCAGGCACGATGAACGTTTCGTTACGCTCGGGACCGTTCGAAACCGAGCCGATCTCGACGCCCGTCCTCTCTTCCAAAAACTTCAGATAGTCACGAGCTTTCGACGGCAATCGCGCGAAATCCGCCGTCCCTTGCGTCGATTGTTTCCACCCCGGCAGTTTTTCGAATACCGGCTTGATTTTTTCCATGCGGCGCGTGCTAGCCGGCATGTGCGTGATTACGTTGCCGTCCACTTCATAAGCCACGCAGACCGGGATCTCCTGCAGATCGTCCAGCACATCCAGCTTGGTGATGATCAGGCTGTCGAAGCCGTTCACTTCGGCCGTGTAGCGCAGGAGCGGAACATCGAACCAGCCACAGCGGCGCGGCCGTCCAGTAACCGATCCATATTCGTTACCGGCTTTCCGGATCTTCTCGCCCATTTCGGTCAGATCTTCGGAAGGGAAAGGCCCGGCGCCGACGCGCGTGATGTACGCTTTCGAAACGCCGATAATGCCATCGATCTTATTCGGAGGCACGCCCGTTCCGGTACAGGCTCCTCCGGCGGCCGCGCTCGAACTGGTCACAAACGGATAGGTGCCGAAATCGATATCGAGCATGGTGCCTTGCGCGCCTTCGAACAGAATGCTCTTCCCTTCCCGAATCATTCCGTTCAGCAGATGCGCGGTGTCGCAAGCGAGCGGCCGGATCTGTTCGGCAAAGTCGCGGTAGCGATCTAAGATTTCCTGGAAATCGACGCGCTCCGTAAGCTGGAATGCCTGGGCGATGAGTTGCTTATCTTCAGCGAGCGCGCAGTAGAGATCGGCGAAGTCCTGGTCGACGAGGTCGGCGATTCGAATGCCTCGCCGGGCGATCTTATCCTCATAGCAGGGGCCAATGCCGCGCGAAGTGGTTCCGATGGGAATGCGGTTGGTGCGCGCTTCCGAAATCTTTTCGAGCGTGCGGTGGAACGGAAAGATTACGTGAGCCCGGTTGCTGATCTTGAGCTGCGATTTCACATCGATTCCGGCGGCTTCGAGCCCTGAGATCTCGTCCAGCAGGGCAGCAGGATCGATCACCACGCCATTGCCGATGACGGCCTGAACTCCCGGCCGCAGAATGCCGCTGGGGATCAGCTTCAGAATAAATTTCTGATCTTTGATGTAAACCGTGTGACCAGCATTGTGCCCACCTTGGTAGCGGGCGACGGCGTGGAATTTTTCGGAGAGCAGGTCGACGATCTTCCCTTTTCCTTCGTCGCCCCATTGTGCTCCGAGCACAATCAGGTTACTCATGATTCTGGCGATAACAGCCCAAACTTTCTGATTGTAGCAGGCCCGCCAAGGTGCTGAAAAATCATCAACTTGGCTATGCTACGCTTGGCACGATGCAGATGTGTGATGTGTACCTGGCGCTCGGGCCGGACGTGTTCCGGCAGCTCGTGCGCGGCATCTCCATCGGCAAATTGAAGACCTACCAGGTGTACGAGCGCTTCAAGTTGCGAGCGCACCTTGTGAAGCTGAATTCGGAGTCGCTACGGAAAGCGGAGCCGCGGTTTTGGGCGCGTATCGAAGCGCGTGAAGAGGACTTCGCCACGGACTTGTCGCAGGTATTTCTGCTTTCGCATCTCGACATGATCGTGGATATCCTGAACTTCCTGGGCATCCCAAACGAGCAGGGATTTTTTGATAAGGACCTGAAGCCGGATCAGTATTTGACCGAAGGCTGGCAGCAGCGCGTGTTTGAACAATTCGCCAGTAAGTACAAACGCGAGATCCTGCTGTTCTATATCAACCACCTCGATTGGGAACTGAACAAAACCGACCAGGTGTTCTTACCAGCAGCATAAATGCCCGACCTGAAGACCTTCCATGAGCAGGTGAAGCGCGGCGACCTCGATGGAGTTCGTGCCGCACTGGCAGAGGACCCGTCCCTGCTGAATGCCGCGAACGAGGCTGGTCAGACCGCGTTTCTTTTGGCTAAGTATTACCGGCAGGAAGACACCGCCGGGTATCTGCTCGGTCTAAATCCGAAGCTCGATGTCTTTCAGGCATGCGTCGCGGGCGAGACACAGGCTGTGTTGTCGGAGATCGATCGCGATCCAACCTTGCTCGAAAAGCGCAGTTCGGATGGCTGGACTCCTTTGCATCTGGCTGCTTTCTTCGGGCACTCAGAGCTGGCCACGGCATTGCTCGATCGCGGTGCGCAGGTGGATGCCCGTTCCACCAATGGCATGAAGAATACGCCATTGCATGCGGCGGCAGCGGGCGGGCACGCGGATCTGGTGGATCTGCTGGCAAAGCGCGGCGCCGATCCGAACGCGCACCAGGAGGGCGGCTGGACGGCACTGCATTCGGCGGCCCAGGCGGGGAATCGCGAGATGGTTTCGGTACTTGTCGCGAACGGTGCGCACGTGAATGTACGTGCCAAAAACAGCCAGGGACCGCTCGATATGGCTTTGATGAAAGGGCACGCCGAAGTCGCGGCTTTGCTCGAAGATTTGGGAGCGAAACTGCAGTAATCCATGTTGGAAGCGCAGCTCGAAGAATTGCGGCGGGCCACTTTGGCGGCCTTCGCCTCGGCGGTTTCGTTGGAAGAGTTGGAAGAAGCCAGAGTGGAGGCGCTCGGGCGCAAAGGAACTCTCGCGCAAATCAGCAAGGAATTCGGGAAGCTTGCGCCGGATGGGCGCGCACGGCTAGGCAAGCTGCTGAATTCGGTAAAGGACGATCTCGAAACCGCTTATGAGGATAAGAAAACCAGGTTCGATAAAGCGGAACTTGCTGAACGGCTAGCGAAGGAATGGATCGATGTAACTCTGCCGGCCCCGGGCGTCCGTCCGGGCAGTCTGCATCCGGTTACGCAGCTCCAGAACGAGATTGAGGACCTATTCACCTCTTTGGGATTTGCGGTGCTCTACGGGCCGGAAGTGGAAACGGAGGAACATAACTTCGATGCGCTGAATATTCCGCCCACGCATCCGGCGCGCGACATGCAGGATACGTTCTGGCTCTCGAACGGGCATTTGCTGCGTACCCATACTTCGCCGGTCCAGGTGCGCGGCATGCGGACGCTCGGACCGCCGCTTCGAATGATCGCGCCCGGACGAGCGTTCCGGAACGAAGAAGTGGACGCATCGCACGAGCACACGTTTTATCAACTCGAAGGCATGATGATCGATCGGGATGTTTCGGTGGCGAACCTGATCTACTTCATGAAAACGCTACTTACGGAGGTTTTCAAACGCGAGGTTACGGTGCGGCTGCGGCCGGGTTACTTCCCGTTTGTCGAGCCGGGCTTTGAGTTAGACATTCAGTGTCTGATCTGCGATGGAGCGGGGTGTCCGGTTTGCAAGCACAGTGGGTGGGTGGAACTGCTGCCCTGCGGCCTGGTGCATCCGAACGTGCTGAAGCTGAGCGGCATCGATCCCGAAGAATGGGGCGGATTTGCCTTCGGACTCGGGCTGACACGGCTCGCGATGATGCGGTACGGAATCGACGATATCCGCCAGCTTCAGGGCGGAGATTTGCGGTTTCTGAACCAGTTTTGAAAGTTGCCGCTTCCTTACGTGCGCGGTTCAGAATGATGACAGAACCGCGACCGTGAGGGAGCGGCGGAGAGCAAAGATTGAAGTTTTCGTATCAGTGGATTTCGGAACTCGTTCCGGGCCTGGATAAAGATCCGGCGGAGTTGCAGCGCCTCATTACGATGAAAACGGCCGAATGCGAGGGCATTGAGCCGGCCGGCGCGCATTTTAATGACGTCCTTGCCGCTCGCGTGTTGAATGTCACGGCGCTTCCCAAGGGTAAGAACAAGTCGGTCACAATTGACACTGGTGGCGGCCGGCAGGCAGTGGTTGTGTGCGGCGCTCCGAATGTGCGGCCGGGCATGCTTGCGCCGTGGGTCCCTCCCGGGACGACGCTGGGCGAGAAAACGATTAGCCGCGCGGTGATCGAAGGCGTGGAGAGCGAGGGCATGCTGGCGAGCGCCGCTGAACTCGGGATCAATCGCGACCATGCGGGGCTGCTGGACCTTTCAGGAATCGAGCCGGGGCAACGTCTGGACTGCCTGCGGCCAGACTGGATCATCGAAATCGATAACAAGAGTCTGACTCACCGGCCGGATTTGTGGGGGCATTACGGGATGGCGCGCGAAGTGGCGGCGATCACGGGAAGAACGCTGCTAGATCCGGTGAAGCCGGAGCGCTTGCCGTCCGGGGCGCCAGCGATTGGAGTCAAGATCGCGGACTACACGCTTTGTCCGCGCTATAGCGCCCTGGTGCTCGAAGCAGTGAAAGTCGAGCCGTCGCCGCTCTGGTTACAGGCGCGGCTCGAAAGTATCGGACTTAATCCGATCAATAACATCGTCGATACCACAAATTACATCCTTGCTGAACTGCCGCAGCCGATGCACGCCTTCGATGCGGACAAGCTCGCGGGAAACACAATTTTCATTCGTTCGGCCGCGGCTGGAGAGAGTCTGCGGGCGTTAAACGACCAGACGTATTCGCTGACACCGGCGGATCTGGTAATCGCAGATGCAAACAGTCCCATTGCGCTCGCAGGAGTGATTGGAGGAGCGGACAGCGCAATTACCGAAACGACCACTCGCGTGGTTTTAGAAAGCGCGAATTTCCATGCCGCGACGATTCGACTCACCTCCGCCCGCTACAAGCTGCGAACGGATGCGTCGGTGCGCTTTGAGAAATCGCTAGACCCGGAAAATACCATTCGCGGTTTGGCTCGCGCCGTGGAGTTGTTAGCATGCGTCTCGCCGGGAGTTCGGGTGGTGGGAGGAGTGGCCGACGACCGCGGCCCGGTTGCGCGTCTACCGCCAATCCTGCTGCCGATGAGTTTTGTTACGCGGAAGCTCGGGAAAGAGCTCAGCGAGAATACCGTAACCGGAATCCTGCAGGCATTGGGCTTCCATACGAGTGTTACAGCATCGGGCGTTCTCACTGTGACTGTGCCAAGCTGGCGTGCGACGAAGGATATCGGGTTGAAAGACGACCTGGTGGAAGAGGTCGGGCGAATGGTCGGGTACCAGGAAATCGTGCCGGCCGCGCCGCGCGTTGCGTGCACGGTTCCTCCTGCCAATCCCATGCGGCTGTATCTGCGCCAGGTACGCAATCAACTAGCGGCACAGGGGTTCACCGAGATCTACAATTACTCGTTCATCAATGAGTCCGATGCGAAGCGGTTTGTGAGCGATATTAACGCACATGTAGCCGTGCAGAACCCGATCGCTTCGGAGCTGACGCATCTCCGCCGGAGCCTCATTCCGGGGCTGTTCAAGAACATTTTGAGCAATGTGCGGCACTCGCCGGAATTCCGGATTTTCGAGATCGGTAACGAGATTCATCCGAAAGGAAGCGAACTGCCGGATGAGATCACACATGCCGCTGCTGCGATTTATAGCGC
Organism: Bryobacteraceae bacterium; assembly: GCA_035651215.1. Taxonomy (GTDB): domain Bacteria; phylum Acidobacteriota; class Terriglobia; order Bryobacterales; family Bryobacteraceae; genus Bog-105. The sequence goes on along the minus strand of DASRGE010000008.1, from coordinate 102,393 downwards.
GCACGGCGATGAGCGTGATTTCTTCGAGATGAAGCGCGCAGTGGAATGCTTGTTCCCTTCCAGCCGCTTGGTGGCCGTGGACGCGCGCGCGTATGAGCATCCTACACGTACCGCTGAAATTCTTTGGCGCAATTCCGTGATCGGACGGATCTTCGAGCTTCATCCTTCCTTATTGCAGGAGGAAGGGATCGAGGGCCGAGCGGTGCTGTTTGATGTGGATCTGCGGCTCGCGCAGCAGCTTGCCGCCGCGACGCCGGTGAAGTACAAGCCGCTGCGCAAGTATCCCACCAGCGGATTCGATTTGTCCGTTGTCGCAGGCTTAAAAACGCCGGTGGAGTCAATTGAAGATGATCTGCGGAAGCTCGCCGGGGCCGATCTCGCCCTGATCGATTTCATCCGCCAGTACGACGGGCCTCCGCTGCCGCCTGGGCAAAAGAGCGTTTCCTATCACCTCGAAGTGGGCGCGCTCGATCACACCATGAGCGCCGACGAAGTGACCGAAATCCGCAACCGCCTTATTCAAGGGATGCGCGACTTGGGCTTTGACCTGCGAGTGTGAGTTCGCCGGAGCCCAGGAACATCTCGCGCACTTCGTCCCAGTTATTCACGCGGCGATAAGCGGTTTCGTAGACGTTATGCGGCGCGGTATACACAATTCCCTCGCCGCGGAATCTGCGAAAGTGCCGCACGTTGTCATCGATCATGTAATCCGCAGCCAGAATGCTCTTATCGCCGCAGAATACGATGTGACTGGTGGGGATGAACGGGAAATGCCGCTGCAGCCACTTGAACTTGGCAGTAAACGAGGAGGGCACCTCCATGGCGGCGGTGGTGATAAAAACCTCGTACTGATCTGTCAGTTCGCGCACCACGTCCTGGCTGCCGGGCATGACCGGGATATCCGCAAAGAAACTTGCTTCTTCGAAATACTCCCGGCAGCGCCCCACGTGACGGGGATCAATAGCTTCGAAAACGCGGCGTCCATAAAAATCGACAGGAGTCAGGTTCTGGCAAAATTCGGCGTTGTAAAGCTTCAGATAGTGGCCGATGGTATCCGCGATGACCTCGTCCATGTCGATTGCGATTATCTTCATCTACTTTTAGGCTAACGTGAGAGGTGATGGCGCAGATCAGAGCGCTCAAGATAGCGTGTACACTGGTTGCCGTTTCGGCAGCATTCCTTTCACTACGAAGCCGCGCTGATACAGCGGCGGCGAAGTACCAGATTTACGCGGGGAGCACTCACGCGCACACCGCTTTCACTTGGTCTCATGGCGCTCAATGGTCGACGAATGGTTGCGCGGGCATTCTTGTCTATGGCCCCCAAACTCCTTCGAGCATCGTTTCCACCTGGTCGGAGGGCTATGTCAAACGCAAGAATGGTTGTGCCGCGATTTACGTCATCAACGGCTTGCAATATCCCAGCCCCGGCGTAACTCTAAAACCGGATTGGCGGAAATATCAAGGTTTCCCGTCCGATCATTTTGCGCTGGCGAAGGCGGACGGCTACGATTTCTACGTCACGACAGACCACTCGCAGGAAGCCGATATGCAGCCCTCCGGCGCCGCATGGACGGACACGAAGCGGCAGGCAGCCGAAGCCACCAACAGCAACTTCGTAGCGCTGGCTGGTTTTGAATACTCGGAGAATGACGGTCCCGGGGGAACCGGCCATATCAATGTGATCAACAGCGCGGAGACGTTAGACGCCCTGGCGCCCGGAGTCGATCTTCCCTATCTCTACAAATGGCTGAAAACTGCGCGGCCCAATGGCGACGGCCCGGTGGTCGCGAGCTTCAATCATCCAGGTCCGGAGCAGTACAACAATTGGGCGTATCGTGATCCGGAAGTAACGGATATCTTCACGATGCTCGAGGTGATCAACTCAAATAACAAAATTCACTATGCGGGGTTTGTGAATGCGCTCGATCACGGATGGAAAGTTTCTCCTGTATGTGGAAATGACAATCACGGGCTGGCAGGTATCACGCGGAACACTTCCCGCACCTTTGTATTGGCAAATGATAAGTCAAAAACTGCCATTCTCGACGCGATGAAGCACCGGCGCACTTACGCCTCGCTGGATAAAGATATCCAGTGCAGTTACACGGTAAATGGGGCAATTATGGGATCGACGCTCGACCGGCCGACAAATTTCAAGTTCCACATTGTGGTGAATGATCCCGACACGAACAACCCGAAAGACAAGACCACAAAGATCGACATCGTTAAGGACGGCGGCGTCGTGGTTCAGACTTACACGCCGGACCCGGCTTACTCGATCGACTGGGATCCGGCCGTAGCCGATTCCACGAGTAGATTCTTTTTTGTCAGGATCTGGAATGCAGGGGGAGGCGATGCACCCGGAGCAGATCCGGCTCAACCCGTGGTATGGCTGGCGCCGGTCTGGACAGGCACATAGTTCTCCTGGAGAATCTGCTTCAATGAATGCGTATGGCGGCGACAACTACCCATCTCATGACGGTGGAGGAGTTTCGCAAACTTCCCGAAGACACCGGGGCCGTGTACCATGAACTCCGTCATGGAGAAGTGGTCGCGGTGACGCGCCCGAAACTGAAACAGGCTCTGATCCAGTCCCGAGTTCGTGGTTTGCTCCAACAATTCGCCCCGACAGACTCACTGGTGGAATCGACAATGGCGTTCCGTCCGCTGCCGGAACATGAGCTCTGGGTGGCCGATATTGCGTATCTCTCGGCGGAACGATTCCGGCAAGCCGATCCCGAAGACAACATCCGCGGCGCGCCGGAACTGGTGATCGAGGTCCTTTCTCCGTCAAAGACAGCCGCCGAAATCCTGGACAAAGAACAACTCTGCCTCGCGAATGGAGCTTTGGAATTCTGGGTGGTGGACCCCGACCGGCACCACGTGCGAGTGTCCACATCTCACGGGAACGCAAGGATTTACGGGCTGGGCGACGATATTCCGCTCGCGCTGTTCGGAAATGCCAGACTCGCCGTAAATGCCCTTTTCGAGTGACCTCATAGAGCCGCAAATAGTGGTATACTGTTGGTGAATGAGCTTCTGGCGTCCGCGCCTGTGGGTTCAACAGACCAACCTGAGATACAACCGCGTTCCCGGTACGCCTCTCCAGCCAATCCATTCAGCTTTTCTTCTTGATGAAGTCATCAGTTCAGATTTCTCGCGGCATTGAGTCGCTTTTCGGCACTCGTGACGAAAACATACGTCTACTCGAATCGGAGTTGAACCTGCGCACGCGCCTGATGGACGGCGATTCGCTCGAACTCGAAGGCGAGGAGCCGCAGGTCCGCCGCGCCGAACGTATTCTGGAAGACTACGTGAGCCTCCTTCAGGAAGGGCATGTCTTCAACAACGGCGACCTGAACAGTTATATGCGGGTAGCCGCTGCCGATCCGAACGTGTCCCTGCGGCGTTTGGTGGAGAGCGGCAAGTCCCGCGCGTTCGGGAAAAAAGTGCTGGCGCCGAAAACCGTAAACCAGCGCCGGTACATCGATGCCATCGAGAACCACGACCTGACCTTCGGTGTCGGACCGGCCGGAACGGGAAAAACCTATCTGGCGGTCGCGATGGCAGTTTCGGATTTGCTGAACAAGCGCGTGAGCCGCATCATTCTGACCCGTCCTGCAGTCGAGGCCGGCGAGCATCTCGGATTCTTGCCTGGGACATTGCAGGAAAAAGTGGACCCCTATCTGCGTCCGCTTTATGATGCACTGTTCGACATGATCGACGCCGAAAAAGTCGAGAAGCTGATTGAGCGCAATACCATCGAAATCGCCCCGCTCGCGTTTATGCGCGGCCGCACCCTGAATGACTGCTTCATTATCCTGGACGAAGCGCAGAACACGACGCTGGAACAGATGAAAATGATTCTTACGCGCCAGGGCTTCAACTCCAAAATGGTGGTCACCGGCGACAAGACTCAGATTGATTTGCCCGCAGGCAAAAAGAGCGGGCTTCTGAATGCCATGGAGGTACTCAGAGGCGTGGAAGGAATCGCTTTCATCAATTTCGACGAGAAGGATGTGGTCCGGCATGCCCTAGTGCAACGAATTGTGAAAGCTTACGACCGCTATAACGAACTGACGGGCGCAGGCCGCCAGCTTGCTTTAAAGCTTGGAAGCGAGCCGCTGCCGGAGGCAGTGGTCGAACCCCTGACCACTACCTCAGTTGAGATCCCTGACTTCCCCCCGGTTGCCTGATTCGTATGTCCGAAGATGGCAGTAGTTTGGTGCTCTTCCGCCCCCTTCCTGCGGCAATCAGGCTTTCCGCGGAAGAAAAGCGTCGAGTCCGGGCATTTACACGTACATTATCGGAGCGCGTTGCCGGACGGCGGCCCTTCACGTGCCTGATCACGAACGACGCCGAACTTCAAACGTTGAATCAAAAATTCCTGGGACACGATTACCCCACAGATGTCCTCTCTTTTCCGGCCGGGAACGGCGGTACGGAGTTGGGCGAAATTGCCATCTCGGCGGAGCGCGCGGAAGCGCAGGCGCGTGCGCTCGGCCATGATCGCGCGGATGAGATTCGCATTCTGATGCTGCATGGAGTGCTGCACCTGACGGGTTTGGATCACGAACGGGACCGCGGGGAGATGGCAGCCGCGGAGCGAAAGTGGCGCACCGAATTCGGCTTGCCTGTGACGCTTATCGCGCGGTCCGCTCGCAAGCGCGCAGAACAAGTCCGGAGCTAATCATCATGGAACTGATCTGCCTGGGTTTAGCTTTTGCTTTTACGCTGTTGCTGTGCTTCGTTTCCTACGTACAGCTTCTTTATCTGGAATCGCTGCGGCTGATACGCCGCGAGGTGCCGTCGCTCGAATATTTTCGCGACACTCTGGTATCCAAAATCGGCCTGGATGCGGAAGATGGGTCGCTCGCGTTCTCGCTGATCAAACACGTCTCGCTGTTCCTCATGGGCGTGTTTTATCTTTGCGCCTTCGTGCGGCCGGGCGTTGCGCACTGGCAGAGTGTGCTGGAAGCGATCGGCGGTTCGTTTGCCGCCATGCTGTTCTCCACCTACTTCGTCCCGCTCTTCCTGTATCGCCGGACAAAGGGCGCCTGGATGGCGAAACTCTTGCCGCTCACGAGGCTGCTGGCCGCATGCGCTTTTCCAGTATCCGCTCTCGTTCGGGCATTTCATTCGCTGCTGGATCTGGATAAGGATGGCCGCGGGGAAGCTTCTCCGGCCGATTCCGTAGAGCACATCGAGGCTTTGATTACCGCAGGCGCTGAGGAAGGCATTCTCGAAGAGCAGGATCGCAAGCTGATCCACTCGGTGGTCGCTTTTGGCGATAAGAGCGTGCGCGAGGTCATGACGCCTCGCCCTAATATCGTCGCGATTTCTGCCGACAAGTCGCTCGAAGACCTGCGGCAGCTCGTTATTCACGAGCAATACTCGCGCATTCCTGTATATCAGGACACCATCGATAACGTGATCGGCTTCGTCCACGTGCGCGACATGTTCGAACTCGATCCGGAAGAGCGCCAGGCGAAGACTTTGACCGACCTGATGCGTCCTGCGCCGCTCGTCCCTGAAACCAAGCCCGTCGCCGACCTATTGCGCGAAATGCAGCGCGACGGCTCGCACCTGGTGATTGTCGTGGACGAATACGGCAATACGGCGGGGCTTGCCACCATGGAAGACCTGGTAGAAGAGATTCTGGGCGAAATCCGCGACGAGCATGAACCCGATCGCGACGTGCGGCAGGAGGCAGAGCACGTCTTCTTAGCTCCTGGCAGCCTGGATGTAGATCGCCTGCACGACCTCTTCGGATTCCGCCCCGAGGACGAGACCGAATCCACAACCGTCGGCGGCTTGGTAGCCGAGTGGCTCGGACACGTTCCGCAAGTAGGAGAGGCGGTGGAGCATGGCGGCATCCGTATCGAAGTGCTGTCCGGGAACGAGCGCCGGGTCGACCAGGTGCGCATCTCGCGAGTCGGCATTCCCTCTCCTGTCGGCGCAAATTTATGAGCGCGCCGGCCCATCGCTTCGGTTTCGTGTCCATCGCCGGGCTTCCGAATGTCGGGAAATCTACGTTGCTGAACGCCTTGGTAGGCGAAAAAGTGGCGATCACCGCGCATCAGCCGCAAACGACGCGTACTTCCATTCAGGGCGTTCTCACCACGCCGGATGCCCAAATCGTCTTCATCGACACTCCGGGCATTCACAAATCCGACACGCTGTTTAACAAACGCATGATGGACATGGTGCGCGGCGCGCTTCACGATCGCGATCTGGTCCTGTTTGTCGCGGATGCCACCAAACCGGTATCACAAGACGACGAGCATGCAATCAGCGCGCTCGACCGTGGGGCCAAGGCGCTGCTCGTCTTGAACAAGATCGACGCTGTCGAGGATAAACGTCTGCTTCTGCCGCTCATCCAGCGCTACGGCGAACTGTTTCCCTGGCTCGAAACCCTCCCGGTTTCCGCGCGCAACGGCGATGGATTGGACGAACTCAAGCGCGTGATCAAACAACATCTCCCGGAAGGCCCGGCGCTTTTCCCGGAAGATTATTTGACCGATCAGCCCATGCGCTTCTTAGCGGCTGAGATCATTCGCGAGCGCATTCTACGGGCGGCGCGCCAGGAGGTTCCGCACGCCGCTGCCATCCTGATCGACACCTGGGAAGAGACGCCCCGCCTGGTGAGGATCGGCGCCGCCATTCATGTGGAGCGTCCCGGGCAAAAGACGATTTTGATCGGGAACAAGGGCCAGATGCTGAAGAAAATCGGCTCCGAAGCACGCCAGGAACTGGAACGCAGGCTGGACCGCAAGGTTTTCCTCTCGTTATTTGTGAAAGTGAAACCAGGCTGGCGCGAAGACCCGTCTTTCTTGAATACGGTAGATTGGCGTTCGATGATAGGCTCAGAAGAATGAGAAAGTGGGTGGCGATTGCGCTGCTGTTCGGCGGAACGTGCGCGCAGACGGCGTTTACCGCCGATCAGAAAGCAACCAATGCGGACGACCGTATCTCCGACCAGGTCCGCATGAAGCTGGCTACGGACCCCGACGTAAAGGGCGGAGCGCTGGATGTAACCGTCGTCAACGGTGTGGTGACGATCAAAGGCCGGGTCGATACCGAAAAAGGCAAAGCCAAGGCTGAAAAGCTTGCGAAGAAAGTGAAAGGCGTGAAGCAGGTTGATAACGAGCTTTTGGTCGGCCCGCCAACTTAAACCCAACCCGGGACGCTCTCTTTGGATTGCCGCTCTGGCGCTGCTGCTGGTTCAGCTTGCCGGAGCTCAACAAGTTCCCGCCGAAAAAGACCGGCTGATTGCCACCGGCCGGCTCTGGGTAACGGTCAAATACTTTCATCCTTATCTTGCCTACCGAAATATCGATTGGGACCAGGCGCTGATCCACGCGCTCCCGGCCATCCGTTCGGCCCAAAACAAGGATGAGTACGCGCGAGCCGAGCAGAGTCTATTAGACGCGTTGCACGATCCGGCCACTTACGTCGTGAGCCGGTCCGCATCGGCCACCCCCACAGGGCTGAAACTTGAGACGCGGTCCGGCGCGCTCATTGTTTCGGAAGGCGAGACGTCTACCTCAAATCGCCTTGAGACTGCGATCGAATCGGCAACTAACGTTGTTTTCGACCTCCGCTCTCTAAATCCGTATCTATCGAAACTCCTGGATGAACCGGCCATTCAGCAGAAGCTTACGGCTACATCCCTGGAAACGCCCGGCCAGCGCACCTGGATTCACAATGGCCTCCCGCCGGAAGCGGCTGACGGGAACAGCACGTATTACTCCGCTTTCCACGTGAAGCCCGGCGCGCGCATTTCCGCAGGCGATGCTGGACCGTCCCGCCGGTATGTTTTCCTGCTCGGTGAACAATCGCGTCTGCCCGCGATCGCTACCGCTCTCGCCGCTGCCGGCCGCGCAACGATCCTCACCGAAGCTCCGCATTATGCGATTGCCGGAACCGAAACTGCGCTGGTGGACCTGGGCGGCGGCCTGGAAGCTTCCGTGAGGCTTTCCGAACCGGTGTTTGCCAAGGGAACCGGGCTTCCGGACGCCGCCACAGTCCCTCACGAAAATGCGCTGGACGAAGCCATCGCGCAATTGCAGAAGCCGGCTGCCGTGCAGGCTGTGCAGCTCCCGCCGTATCCGTCCGCGGAACCCGACCGTCCCTACCCGAGCGCCGCCTATCCTTCGCCTGAATACCGGGTTCTCGCCGCTTACAAGATCTGGGGGGCATTCCGCTATTTCTTCGGCTATAAAGATCTGATGGATGAAGATTGGGATGACGTCTTCAGCGAGTCTCTTCCGAAATTCCTCGCCGCGAAAGATGCTCTCGCCTACAATCTGACCATTGCCGGCATGCTCACGCGTGTCGCGGATTCCTATTCCCAGCCACGCAGCGAGACGCTTGACGCATACTTCGGGAAAGCGCCGGTAGGTTTACGGCTCCGATTGATCGAAAAGAAGCCGGTGATCACGGAGATTCTGGACGAGAATGCGAAAAAAGCCGGCGTGCAGGTTGGCGATATCGTCACGAAAATCGACGGCGAGGACATCGTCGCGCGCTTTCAACGGGAGGTCGGCTATATTCCGGCGTCAACATCGCAAGGGCTAGGATATGCCGCCATGCAGCGAATCCTGAATGGCCCCGATGCTTCTATTGCTACGCTAACCATTAAGGATCGCAACGATCAGCTCAAGCAGATCCAGCTCAAACGCAGTACGCGTTATGCGGCGGCTCTCCGGAAACAGCGCAACGGCGACGTTTTGAAAACCTTTCCGGGCGGGATCGGCTATGTAGATCTCGAACGCTTGCGGCCCGAGGACGTCGACGGCATGTTTGAAAAATTTCGCGATGCGAAGGCAATCATTTTCGATGGCCGCGGCGAAATATCGCGGAGACTCGCCTCGGACATTGCACCACGTCTGACGGATGAGAAGGACGTACCCGCCGCGATCGTTACCGGCCCACTGGCGCTCACTCCGGACCTGGTGCAGCACGGCTCCGCGACCTCGACGGCGAGCTACTTCTTTGTTCAAACACTGCCCCAGAGCGACCGGTGGAAGTATAAAGGAAAGACCGCAATGCTGGTGGACGAGCGCACGATTGGGCCCGCCGAGCATGCAGCGCTGTTTTTGGAAGTGGCCAACAAGACCGAATTGATCGGCACTCCAAGCGCGGGCGCCGACGGTGAATTATCGAACTTCACGGTTCCCGGCGGCGTAACCATCAGCTTTTCCGGCGACGATATACGGCACGCGAATGGAGGGAAGCTACAGCGCCTGGGCCTGCAACCGGGCATAAGCGCGACTTCCACAATCGGCGGGATTCGCAGGGGCCGGGACGAAGTATTGGAGAAAGCAGTCGAATATTTCTCCGATCCCGAAGGGCGCCGGATGGCCGCGCTATGGTGACTTGGGATCTGTTGCAGCAATTGCACCAGATGATCCAGACGCGGCGCATTGGTGACGGGATTGCGCTTTTAAGCGAGCGTCTCAGTGAGTTCGAGGAGCTGGCGCCTAGCGACCGCTTCGCGGGGTCGGCAATCGGATGTCTTGCCCAGTGGATCGATCTTGGGTTCGAAGACGAGGGCCTGCTGAACCGGTTATTCGCGCGTTTTCCGAAGAGCGCGCGCGAAACTCTCCCGCTCGTCGATTACATTCATCTGCGCATGGCGGAAGGATTCGCCGCCATGCGCCGCGAGGAATTGGGCGAAGCGCTCCGGCATCTGCAAACCGTGCTGACGCTCAGCGAGGATCTCGAGGATCCGAAAATCGCCTCGATGGCTCCTTTGTGGAGAGCCCGTTGCTTGCGCAAAGCAGGCGAGTACGATCAAGCGCTCGAGATTGCCCGGCTTGGTATCGAGACCGCCTCCAAGCTGAACCTGCCTTATGTGGCGGCGGTGATTCGCACGCTCGAAAGCTGGCTGCTATTCCAAAGGGGCGAATCGAAAGACGCGGTAAGGATTTTGCAAGAAGCAGAAGCAGTCTTGCGGGAGACCGACGATTTCATCACACTCGGAAACATTCAATCGGCCTACGGGCGAATGGCGCTGCGGGAAGGCCGCTACAGTCACGCGCTCCAATACTTCCAGGCATCGATCGACTTTTTCCGGAGGCGTCCATCGCTCGAAGCGTATTTGGCGCGCTCACTCACCAACATGGCGCAAGCCAAGCGTTTTCTCGCTTTGCAGTTGCGGCGGAATATGGACGCAAGCTGGGAACGCCGCGTCCGAAATGGCGCGGCTGGTCTGGACGGAAGTTCGAACGCGAAAGATAAAGCTCGCCGGCTGGACCGCATGCATGAGCTGCTGCGGGAAGCGCAAGGCGATCTCACACAGGCCGATTCCATCTACAAGCGCAAATCGAATCACCACGGGGCCGGCAATGTGGATATCAGCCTGGCCCAGATCTATCTCGATCTGGAAGAACTGGACAAGGCCGAAGAGAAAGCAACAGAAGCATTCGAACTCGCCGCGACGAAAGCCGATTATCTGCTCATGTGCCGCGCGCGGATCATCCAGGCCATGGTCGCCAACGCGCGTTTCGAAGAGCAGGTGGAGGATGGCGAGGATCCCAGCCGCTTCGCCCAACTCGCTCACGAATGCGCGAGAGAGGCGATTGCGTTTGGCGAGCGCACCGAGAGCCGGCGTCTTCTGGCCCAGGCCCACATCTGCAACGGCCTGACATTAGTGAATGGTTTTTTTAGCGATACGGAGGCAGCGCGGGTTTGCTGCGACCGGGCGGAATCGTATCTTGGACACGACCGCCACGACGCGCTGTGGCACGAACTGGAATCTCTGCGGGCGCGCATTCTGCACACCGGCATTGAAGATCCAAATCTGCGGGCCTGGTCCGAGGGAGCGGTGGGCGATAAATCTCTGCAAGAGGTGGTAGGAGAATTCGAAGAGCTGCTGATTCGCAGAGTCTGGGAGCATGAAGGCTGCAAGGTGTCGAGAGTAGCCCAGCGGCTGGCAGTCTCGCCGAAGAAAGTACGCCGGGTTTTGCGGCATTTGGGATTGCTGGCGAGCACAGCAGAAGACTAGACCAGATTTCGCGTTACTGGAAGGGAAGCAGTAAAATACTGACTCCGAGCCGGAAGCGTCAGCGACCCCAAATCTGACTTCCGCACACAGCCCCTGCATAACGCTACCGCAATACGAAATTCGCTCTAGGTAGTCAGCCCTTTACCGTGGCGACCACAAGAAATGTGGGGCGCCGCCGCTCGTCCTTCCATTCGGGCCGCTGAAACAGAATTTCCGGCGTTGGCGCAGGCTCCACGACTTTCGCTATCGAAAAACCGGAGTCAACGAGGGTATTCACATAGGTCGCAAGCGTCCGGTGATACTTAATAACATCGCCCACAAACCATCGCGCATGGCGTGGACCTTCCTCCTGATAATCGTCAACCGGCCAGTGCAACTGCTCGCCACTTGGGCCGAGGCACCATTGTTGGGCCGCAAGCGCCGTGTATATGGGATGTTCCACTGAAAAGACAAACGCGCCGCCAGCCTTCAACCAACGGTACACGTTGCGGCAAACGGTATCGAAGCGCTCGACGTAATGCAATGCTAACGAACTGATCGCTACATCAAATTCATCAGCTTGAAACCCGGCATCCTCAATGGCACATTGCCTATATTCGATGGCAGGATCGTTTGTTGCCTGCTTTGCGCGGCTCAGCATTCTCGCGGAAAGCTCCACTCCTACGGCAAATAGAGCCCCCTGCTCGCGCGCATACCGGCAATGCCACCCGAAACCGCAGCCGAGATCGAGCAAACGTTTGCCGCGAAGGTCCGGAAGCAGTTCGCGAAAGAACGGCCATTCTCCGGCGCTCTCCAGCCCGTGAATGGAGCGCGGTATCTCGCTGTATCTGGCAAAGAATTCAGGATCATCATACTTGTTCTGCTTCATTGGGATCTGGAAGAGGGGCCACCTACCATGGTTATAGCCATGCGAGCCCGTGTCGCCCTCGTATCGTCTGCCGCTCTCCTCATTATTGCCGCCATTCTCATTTGGCATTTCCGTTCGAAGGAGCAAAGCCCCGCATCGCCCAGCGCCGCCGCAGCGCCGGCGCCAGCGCCGCCCGCCAAAAGCACGGGAATGGCGCCCACCCAGATCTACGCGCACAATCTCAAGCTACAGAAGGGGCCCAAATTTCGGATCTACGTGCGCTGGCTTCGCGGACAAATGGAGCGGACACATCGAGGTGTGATTCCTTCTTTCGACGATCTTGACTCGTTTGTGCTCAATATCAAGACCGGGGTGCTGCGCGCCAATATCGGCGATATTGGCAATTTCCTGAATGCGAGTATTTCCTCAAGCTCTCCTCTCAAGAACCTCTCGCTTTCCGGCGATGGCAGCCAGATCAAACTCCGAGGAACACTACACAAGATTATTTCGATACCGATTGAGATCATTGGCGAGATCTCCGCTCTTCCCGACAGCCGAATTCGGGTACATGTTACGAAGATCAACGTCTTGAAAATTCCCATGAAGGGTCTGCTGGGGGATTTTCATGTCCAACTCGCGGATCTGTTCAACCCCAAGGGCCTCGCCGGAATCCAGGTCTCCGGAAACGACATTTTTATCGATTCCCAACAGCTTTTGCCGCCGCCCCGCATCCGCGGGCAATTGACCGCCGTGCGCGTAGTGAATCCCGATCTCGAAGAAGTCTTCGGGAACGCGCAGCCGGCCGTCGAGCGCACGGAGCAATGGCGGAATTTTCTGCGGCTTCGCGACGGCAGCATCAATTTCGGAAAACTCACGATGAACTATGTGGATCTGATCATGGTGGATATTTCGAAAGATGCGTGGTTCGATCTCGATCTGGCGCATTATCAGGAGCAGCTTGTGAACGGCTACACCCGCATGACTCCCGAAGCCGGCTTGCAGATCTTCATGCCCGATCTTGACGAAATTCCGCAGACCAAGACCAATCGCGACATCAACATGTCCTGGATCAGAAACCGCAACATACCGCCTCCACCCGATGTGTATTCGAAGTGAGCTGCATTCGAAATAGCGATGTTCGATCTATTCCGGTCATTTCTGCCTCTGCGAAACCCGCTCGGCTTTGGCGCTAGCGATTTCATCGAGTTGGCGCTGGCCGTCATACTGGTGGGCCTCATTCTGTTGCGCGGAGCGATTGAACCTTGGGTGCGTAAGCTGGCTGCGCGAACCGGATGGGCGATGCTCACGTTTGCGGCGCTCACCTGCGCATCCCGGCTGCTCCTCCTACCTCACTGCCCTGTACCTACGCCGAGCGGCTCCGACGATTTCGGCTACATTCTGCTGGGCGATACGTTGCGGCATTTCCGGCTCGCAAATCCGCCGCATCCGCTCAGCCAGTTTTTCGAATCCATCTTTATTTTGCAGCAGCCAACGTATAGCTCGATTTATCCGCTCGGCCCGGGAATGGTGCTGGCGCTTGGTTTCCTCGTATTTGGCAGCTTTTGGGCCGGTGTCTTGCTCGCGGAAGCGGCATTTTGCGCGTTTTGCTATTGGATGCTGCGCGCTTGGACCACTCCGCTTTGGGCGTTTGCGGGCGGCCTGCTGGCCATCGCAGAGTTTGGACCGCTGAGTTCCTGGATGAACAGCTACTGGGGTGGCGCCCTTTCGGGAATCGCGGGCTGCCTGGTGTTTGGATCGATACCGAGACTGCGGAGGAGCGGCCGGACTCGCGATGCCGTGCTGTTGGGTCTTGGATTGGCAATCCAGTTACTCACGCGTCCATTCGAGTTCGTGCTGCTGGTCGCGGCCGTCGCGCTGATTTGCCTGCCGGATCTGTTACGCGGCCGTCTACTCTTCAAAAGCCTTTACATCTCCGGGCTTTGCCTGGTCCCGGCACTCGGCTTGGTGCTCTTGCACAACAAGGCCGTGACCAGCTCCTGGACCACCCTGCCCTACATGCTCAGCCGGTACGAATACGGTATCCCAACGACCTTCACATTTCAGCCGAACCCGGTTCCGCACCGCGCGCTCACTCCGGAACAGAATCTGGATTATCGCGCTCAGTGCGCTATTCATGGCATGGGAACAGACACGCCCGCGGACTATATGCGCCGGCTGTGGGGCCGCGTGCGGTATCTGCGATTTTTTTGGTTCGCGCCCCTGTATTTTGCTGCGGCTGCGTTCTTATTTACATTCCATAAGACCCGGCTGTTTTCCGTTGTCTTGGCGATTCTGATCGTTGCGCTCGGCACGAACTTCTATCCGTTCTTTTATCCGCATTACGTAGCAGCGGTCGCATGCCTCTTGCTCCTCGTCTGCATCAAGGGTCTTGAAAAGCTGAATCGCCAGGCAGCAAAATGGATTTTCGTGCTCTGCGGAGTGCAATTTCTGTTCTGGTACGGCATTTACCTCGACGGCAATCCTCAACTACTGCCCGTCATCGATTTCCAGACTTGGAGCTTCATCAATTATGGCGATCCGGAAGGCCGAATTGCCATCGCGCGGGAGCTGGACCGGTCCCCCGGAAAGCAGCTTGTGTTTGTCCGCTACTGGCCCGGCCATCTGTTTCATGAATGGATTCACAACGCGGCCGAAATCGATTCTTCACGCGTGGTCTGGGCGCGCGACCTGGGCGATGCGGAAAACCAGAAGCTCATCCGATATTATCCGGATCGCCACGCCTGGCTGGTGGAGCCGGATGCCCGGCCACCGCGCCTCATTGTTTACCGTTCCGAGGGCGCAAGCTTCGTGACAGTACACTGAATTTTGCTACCCGTCCGGCTCTCTATTCTGGTACCCGTGTACAACGAGGAGAACTATGTCGTTTTCGCCTTGGAGCGCGTCGCCGCAGCGGTTCCAGCCTTTGATGCAGACCTGAATGTGGAAGCCGAGATCATCGTAGTGGACGATGGATCGAGCGACCGCTCGCATGCCGCCGTTCAGGAATTTGTCGAATCGCGGCCCGAGATTCCCGTTCAACTGATCCGGCACTCGCGGAACCAAGGCAAGGGAGCCGCTATCCGCACCGCGCTGGCTCACGCCCGAAGCGATATTGCGATCATTCAAGACGCGGATCTGGAGTATGATCCGCGCGACTACCCGAAGTTGTTGAGGCCACTATTGGCCGATGAAGCAGACGCCGTAATCGGCTCCCGCTTTCTTTTGGCCAGCGACCGGCCGCTTTTCTCTTTCTGGCACGCGCAGGCGAACCGCGTGATCACCGCACTGGCGGGGATGGCGGCGAATTTGAACCTCAGCGATGTGGAATCGGGCTACAAAGCATTCCGCACTTCTCTCGCTCAGAGCATCCCGCTGCGCAGCAAAGGTTTCGGGCTCGGTCCGGAGCTGATCATCAAATTTGCAAAACGCCACGCGCGCATCTATGAGGCTCCGGTGAAATATCACGGCCGGACACACGAGGATGGCAAAAAGATCGGGTTGCGCGATGCTCTTGTGACGTTCGGCACCATACTCCGAACCTGGGTCTCGACAGATGTGTACACCGATCCGTCTTCGAACATGCTGGGCGCCATGGCGCGCGCCCAAAGGTTCAACAGTTGGATGGCCGATACGCTCTGGCCGTTCATTGATGGCCACGTATTGGAGCTCGGAGCAGGGATCGGCAATTTGACAAGGCTGCTGTGCCCCGGACGGCCGCGCTATGTGGCGACGGACAGCTCCGAAGAGCACCTGGCGGAGCTGCGTGCCCGCTTACACCACCAGCCCAACCTGGAAATCGCTCTTTGCGATCTACTGAACCCCGGCGAACTTTCGCATTATACGAGCAGCATGGATACGGTGGTCTGTCTGAACGTGCTCGAACATATCGAAGATGACCGCGCCGGGCTGCGGAACATCTGTTCGTGTCTGCGGCGTGGCGGCCGGGCGATCCTCCTGGTCCCGCAAGGGCCCACCGCCTTCGGCACTTTAGATGGCGTGCTGGGCCATTACCGCCGGTATACCAAACGCGAACTTGAACAGAAGATGGCAGCGGCCGGATTTCGCGTGGAGCGGCTGCTGGATTTCAACCGGCCCACCTATCCTGGTTGGATCTTAAATGGCCAGATCTTCCGGCGCAAAACCCTGAGCCGCGTGCAACTGCGTTTGTTCGATTGGTGCGTACCGTTATGGCGGGCGATCGATGCAGCGCTGCCGTGGCCGGCTACCTCTGTCATTGGGATCGGGGTTCGCGAACGCTAGCAAGCGATGTTGCAGTCCGGTGGTAACCCGCTCGGCTTCGGCGCGAGCGATTTTCTCCTGTTCTTCCTGGCGGGCCTGTTTCTTCTGTTCGCCGTTCTTTGGAAACCTGCACTACAAACACGCATCGCTCGTTTCGCGGACAAGACGGGTTGGTGCATGCTGCTGCTCGCCGCGCTTCCGGTTGCGCTCCGGCTCTTGCTACTGCCCCATCATCCCGTTCCAACACCCGATGTCTATGACGAATTTAGCCATCTGCTTGTAGCAGACACGTTGCTGCATTTTCGATTGGGCAATCCGCCGCATCCCTTACATCAGTTCTTCGAAACGTTTTTCGTCCTGCAAGAGCCGACCTACAGTTCCATTTATCCGATCGGACAAGGCTTGACCCTTGCCTTTGGACGGCTGATCTCCGGCCTTGCCTGGACCGGGGTCGTACTCTGTATCGCAGCATTCTGCGCGCTCTGCTACTGGATGCTGCGCACCTGGACTACACCGGCCTGGGCACTACTCGGTGGAATGTTGGCAGTGATCGAATTCGGTCCGCTCAATCTTTGGATGAACTGCTATTGGGGTGGCGCGCTGGGCGCCACGGCAGGCTGCCTCGTATTCGGATCTCTACCGAGACTGGAACGTGCCTGGAAGCGGCGCTACGCCGTGCTGCTTGGAGCAGGCTTCGCCATCCACATGTTGACGCGGCCGTTCGAATCGACCCTGCTGCTGGCGAGCATTGTCTTGTTTTTTGTTCCGGTGTTGCGGCATCGTGAGAAATGGAGGTTGCTCGCAAGGTCCGCTGGTTTTGCGATGTTGGCGATCACGCCCGCCATTGTCCTCACGTTGCTTCAAAACAAAGAGGTCACTCACCACTGGACCACTTTGCCGTATGCGCTGAGCCAGTATCAGTATGGCGTGCCCGCCACGCTGACGTTTCAGAAGAATGCCCTCCCGCACGTCCCGCTTACGCCGCAGCAGGCGCTTGATTACAAGGCCCAGAGTTCGATGCACGGAGACCCGGACACACCGGAACGTTTTCTGCTCCGCCTGATTTACCGGATTCGCTATTACCGCTTTTTCTTTTTGCCTCCGTTGTATGCAGCGCTAGTCGCGTTCTTATTCGCATTCCGGCAGAGGCACTTTCTTTGGATAGTAGGGACGCTCGCGATCTTTGCGCTGGGAACGAATTTGTTCCCCTATCTGCTGGTGCATTATCTTTCTGGAGTCACCTGCCTGTTTGTGCTGGTCAGCGCAGTCGGTTTGAAGCAGTTGGCGCGGCTTACCATCAGGAACGCACCAGCGGGACAGGAAGCCGTTCGCATTCTCGTACTGCTGTGCTTCGCTCATTTCGTGTTTTGGTACGGTTTGCACCTGTTCGAGAACGCGCCGTTTTCCTTCGCCATGATGCGCTACGAAACCTGGGATGCAATCAATCACGGAAACCCAGCCGAACGCATCGCGGTGAACAAGCAGCTCGCCGCTATCCCAGGCAAATTGCTCGTATTCGTGCGCTATTGGCCGAATCACATCTTTCAGAATGAATGGGTATGGAATGCGGCGGACATCGATAGGTCCCGTATTGTGTGGGCGCGCGATCTGGGGACCTCCGAGAATGAAAAACTGCTCCGGTACTATCCGGATCGAAAGCCGTTTCTGCTGGAACCGGATGCGCGGCCCGCGATTCTGAGCCCGCTCAAGTAACCGGCCCTGGGTTAAACAGCGCCAGCGCATTCGAGAGACCCCAGTGTTCCGCCCAGGTCTTCTTGCGCCCGCTCGCGACATCCAGAATGAATCGAAAGATCTCCCATCCAATGCTCTCGATGGTGCCGTCGCCGGTTGCGATACGCCCTGCATCGACGTCGATCAAATCGTGCCATTTTTCGGCCAAAGCAGTGCGCGAGGAAACCTTCACCACAGGAACCAGCGACAATCCATAAGGAGAACCCTCCCCGGTCGTAAAAACGTGCAGATTCATGGACGCAAGCTGCTGCGTACCGCAAATGAAATCGCTGGCAGGCGTTGCCGCAAAGACGAGCCCTTTCGTGCGCACCTTTTCTCCGTGGCTGGCAACAGCCTGAATGGCCGTGCTGCCCGCTTTCGCTACCGACCCAAGCGCTTTCTCCACTACGTTTGCTAATCCGCCGCGCTTATTGCCGGGTGTGGGATTCGCACTGCGATCCGCGCGGGCGCGGGCAAGATATTCGTCATACCAACGCATCTCGCGGATCAGGTCCTGGCCTACCGCCCCGCTCGCGCAACGCGGCGTAAGCAGATGAACCGCATCGCGCACCTCCGTCACCTCGGAAAACAGGACGGTTGCGCCCGCGCGTACCAGCAGATCGGCCGCAAACCCAACCGCCGGATTGCACGTCACCCCCGAAAACGCATCGCTTCCACCGCATTGCAGGCCCACCACTAGGTCGGCCGCCGGGCAAGTTGTGCGCTGCCTCCGGTTCAGTACTACTAGTCGTTTTTCGGCAGCTTCCAGGATCGCCGATTGCGTCGCCGCAAAGCCGAGCTGATCCTGCAACCGAATCACATTCGATCGTTCGAGTACAGGCAACTCATTCGAGAATAGGCGCTGCGGCTGGAGCTTTTCGCACCCCAGGCTTACCACCAGAGGCTCGGCGCCCAGGTTCGCATGAAGGCTGATGTGCTCCAGCGTTCGAATCGGAATCTGCGCTTCCGGAACGTCGATAGCAATACCGCAACCGTAGGTATGGGTAATAGCCACGACATCATCTACATTCGGAAAACGTGGCAGGATTTCCGCACGAATGCGCTGCACCGCGTAATTCACCGTGGGAGCCACACATTGCACGGTGGTCGTGATGCCGAGAATGTTGCGCGTCCCAACACTCGAATCTGAGTTCCGATAGCCCTCGAATGTGTAGCCCTCGAGCGGCGCAAGCGGAGTTGGAACCGCGTTGGCAAGCGGCAAATCGCCCAGCGCCGGCGCCACCGGCATATCGATCATCTCGTTACGAACCCAGGAGCCGCGCGGAATGTTGCGATTAGCATATCCGATCACCTGTCCATAGCGCATCACCGGATCACCTGGCTCGAAATCTGCGAGCGCGACCTTCTGTGCCTGCGCGATCGGCTCGCGAAATTTGAATCCGCTCGAGCACTCCACACCGGCACTGACGCCCTCAGGGGGGACAACAATCGCCACATTATCGCGATCATTCACGCGAATGTAAATCGGGTTCAAGTCGGATTGTAGCGCCCGGACATACTGACTATATGAGGCTCAAGATTGTGCAAGCGGGCGAAGCCGTATTGCGGCAGGCCGCGAACCCGGTTGTAGTAAGCGATATTCGAAGCCGCGACACACAGGATTTAATCGAGTGGATGCGGGAAACCATGTATGATGCGCCGGGCGTGGGCTTGGCCGCGCCGCAGGTTGGATTGCCTCTGCAACTGGCCGTCATCGAAGACAAAGCCGAATACATAAAAGACAATCCGGATGCCGCCAAAGAGCGCGAAAGAAAGCCCGTACCGTTTCACGTGATCATCAATCCGAAAATTGCTATCGACGAGAGCACGAAAATCGAGTTCTTCGAAGGATGCCTCAGCTTTGCCGGCTTTACCGCTGTGGTTCCGCGCGCGCGAAAGGTCCGCGTGGAGTGCCTGGATCACAAAGGCGAGCAGCGGATAATCGACGCCTCCGGCTGGTACGCGCGAATTTTGCAGCACGAAATCGATCATCTGCATGGCCGTTTGTATCTAGACCGCATGTACCCGCGCACACTCATGAGCATGGAGAACTTCAACCGGTTTTGGAAAGACAAATCAATCCCAGAAGTGCGGAAACTAATCAGTTGGGAACGATAGCTGCGCGGGTGCGCCAGCGCCCTCCGGCGTGAATTCACGCAATTCGGGATATCTCTCCAAAAGCGTGGCGGGAACGATCACCGGTTCCCCCTTGAGAATGGAAGAGATCTCGAGCGCATTCACGACGCCCTTTCCCAGATAGTGGTTGTTAGTAACCACGTAGGTATCTTTGGCCTGTTTCTCCACTGCCTTGATGCGATCCAGCCACGGGTCGAGTTCCTCGACAGAATAGAGGTAATCGTAACGCTCACCCGGATGCTTGTTTTCCGTGAACCAGCTCTTGTAATTACGGCCATGTAGCCGGATATAGCCGGTCAAGGAGGTGGTCAACGCCGCGGGTTTCACGGACCGCTTGAAGAGCGGCTGGTCAATGTTGCACAATCCCAGATCGAGTTGCTCCAGGAAATCGAGTATTCCGGGCTCGCTCCAACTGGCGTGCCTCACTTCGAGAACCAGCGGATATTCCGCAAACCGGTCGCGTAAACGGACGACATATTCCCGGTTCTCCAGCGTGTTCCGGAAGGACCAGGGAAATTGCAGCAGTAGGGCTCCCAGGCGCTCGGCTTCGACGAGCGGCATCATTCCGTCTTTGAACTCTTTCTCGTCCGCGGTCGTCGCCGTACGCTCATGCGTAAAGCCGCGCCACAGCTTCGCCGTAAAGCGGAAATTCGGGTGCTCCTGTATGCGCTCCAGCCACGCCAAAGCGGTTTTGGCTGCGAGCGGCCGGTAGAACGTTACATTGATCTCAACCGTGTCGAAGTACTTGGCCAGGAAGGATAGCTCGTGGAAGTCGCGGGATTTCTTAGGCGGATACACGATTCCCCACCAATCCTTATACGCCCAACCGGCTGGACCGATGCGCGTCACGCCAATACCGGGCTATTGCCCGGCGGATCGTTCGTAGTTATAGGCCACGCGAAACATGGTGGACTCATCGAAGTGCTTGGCGAAAATCTGCAGCCCGATGGGCAGACCCTCTTTCGATTCTCCACAAGGCACGCTCATGCAGGGAACGCCGGCAAGATCGCCCGTCAGCGTATAAACATCCGAAAGATACATTGCTAGCGGATCATCCACTTTTTCACCCAGCTTGAACGCGGGGAACGGCGAAACCGGAGCGAGAATGGCGTCCACCTGCTCAAAGGCGCGGCTGAAATCGCGGGCAATGAGCGTGCGCACTTGTTGCGCTTTACGGTAATATGCGTCGTAATAGCCGGCGCTCAAAACATACGTACCCAGCATAATGCGGCGCTTGACCTCCGCCCCGAAGCCGCATCCACGGGTGTTCCGGTACATATCGGAAAGCGTTTCACCGTCTTCGCGCGCCGTATAGCGGACGCCGTCGTAGCGGGCTAGGTTGGAACTGGCCTCCGCGGTCGCAATGATGTAGTAACAGGAGAGCGCGTATTTCGTGTGCGGCAGGCCAATTTCCCGCACTTCGCAGCCCTGACGCTTCAGTTGTTCAATCGCCGCATGAACTACATCTCCGGTCTCGCTTCCGAGCCCCTCGAAGTACTCTTTCGGTAGCCCGAGTTTCAGATCTTTCACCGGATGCTGCATCAACGCGCGGTAATCGTCCACTGGCGCAAACGCGGAGGTGGAATCGAGTTCGTCCCGCCCGGCAATGACGCGAAGCACGGTAGCGGCGTCGGTCACATTGCGGGCAAACGGGCCGATGTGATCGAGCGAGCTGGCGAAGGCGACCAAGCCATAACGCGACACACGTCCGTACGTAGGGGTTACACCCACAACGCCGCAAAAGCTGGCCGGCTGGCGGATGGAGCCGCCGGTATCCGAGCCGAGCGAAGCAACCGCCGTCCCTTGCGCCACCACCGCTGCCGAACCGCCGCTCGACCCGCCTGGAACGCGATCGAGTGCTCGCGGATTGCGGACCGGCCCAAAGGCCGAATTCTCGTTCGAAGAGCCCATGGCAAATTCGTCGCAGTTGGTCTTTCCGATGATGACTGCGCCCTCTTCTTCGAGCCGGACCACCGCCGTCGCATCATAAGGAGGAATGTAATGACCCAATACGCGAGAAGCGCAGGTAGTGCGCAGCCCTTTCGTCACGATGACGTCTTTAATCGCCACCGGCACGCCGGCAAGCGCTCCGGGGTATTCTCCCTTAGCGATTCGTTCGTCCACGCGCGCGGCGGCCGCCAGCGCTCGCTCGGGCGAAAAGGTCAAATAGGCATTCGTCGCCGGATTCTCTCTTTCGGCAAAGGAGAGCGCGGTCTTCGCCAGTTCGGTAGCGGAAAAGGTCTTGTTACTTAATCCCTCTCGGACGGCGGAAATCGTCAGAGCGGAAACTTCGGAGCGAGCGCTCATGACCGCTCGATTACCTTCGGCACTTTGAAATACCCAGCGCCGCTCAGAGCCGCATTCGCCAGCGCTTCCTGATTTCTCAAAGGAGTGTGAGGAATGTCCTCGCGCAGCGTAGCGGTCTCATCGGCGTCATACAGAACCTGCGCCATGGGCTCGATTTCGGTCGTGTCCAATTCCCGAAGCTGTTCGACATGAGTCAGAATCTGGCCGAGATCGTGCGACATACGGGCCACTTCTTCATCGTTAAGCCGCAGGTTCGCCAGATCGGCAACATAGCGGACTTCTTCGTCGGTTAGCCTCACGCGGTTGCTCTCTTGCGGGACAGTTGATATACCTTCTTTAGCACAGGGTCCTGAATCGATTCGGCTTCATCCGCAAAGGGCAGCGTGGCCGCTGCGCCTTGGCGCGCAATAGCGCGTTGCGGCTCCCGGCGCGGGGCGCCCACTCGGAACTCAATGTGTTCGATCGAGTTGCTGCCGCTCACGACGCGCAAACGTTCCAGAATCTGATTGCTTAAAGTGAAGAGCTGCTTTTGCCAGACGGCGTCCTCCACCTCCACCACGAGTGTGGCGCGAACTATCTTGAGACGCAGCGTGTGCGCCGCGATCGCCTTCCCAACCGCGACTGGCCAGATGGCGCGCGCGATCTCGTCTTCCGATAGGATCTGACGGGAATATTTCGAATTCTTGATCACTCGGGCAGCCCGTTCCATGGCGTATGTGTCCTTACCTACAAACGAGTTCCAGAGGGGGAGGCAGCATTGGTTTATCGCCGCTTAGAGGCGGGCGATTCGGATGCCGGAGATTGCAGTTTAGCATGGGGGCGGGTGAGTGGATCCTTTTCCGTCCCTTTGCTTTCCCGTCCTGTCCAGCGTGACGTTTTGGCGATCAATTCCCAGATCTTCGATACAAGCTCGTGGGGAAACCTGCTTTGCTTCACGAGTGCTTTCTCCTTCTGCGCCTGCGATAGGCTGCCAGTGGCTTGCCAACAATTCATAGGCCGTGACTACGAAGACGCTGTTCGGCTCGGGATCAGGCACCTAGATTACGCGTAGATACCTCCCGTTAGTGGTCTGTCCGAGAGCTATCCTTGATCCATCACGGCCCGGCCGGTCTTCGCCGAGTCTTTCCAATATATCTATCGCCGAAATGAGATTCGGCCACGCCAGATCAGATTGTAAATCACCCCGAGTAAAACTCCGCCTCTGTAACCGCTTCTTTGGTACTCGCCTCACCCGCCAACCCGGCACGTTTGCGAGCCGAAAACATCGCTCCGCGCGCGGGTTCCACGGGCGCGAACGCTGCCAGCCCCGTAGGAGCATCCATTCCGACATAAACCGCTTCGATCCCGCCGCGGCGAAAATACGTTTCGTGCCAAAATCCGGTTCCGCCGTTATCGCGTAAGAAGTTCTGCCACCAGATCTTGTGCGGTTCCGAACGAGCCCATGCCTCCAAGGAGTCGAAATCGCGCCAGTATTGCCGCATCCCGAGATGCCGGAGCGAGTACATCACAGCCTCGTGAAGCAGAAGACCATCCGGCTTCGCCTCCACTGCCTTCGAGATTTTCGGGCCGAATCCGAGCAGAGTTTTTATACCGGCGAGCGTATTGACCCGCATTCCCAAATAGATGACGACAAGATCCGGAAACTGCGAAAGATCGACGGTTTCACGTTTGGGTCTGGCAGCCACGCTCCCCTCCTGTGGAGATGATAATCCCGTCCGCCCGAGAATTAGGCTGCTTGAAGTGTGTTGGAGAGTTCTTCGGCCGTTTGTTCCGGCGTATTGCGAACCAGATACCAGCGCCGCCGGAGATCTAATGGAAGGACACTTGGATCGAAGCCTCTCGGAACAATCGGCACAAGTTTCTTACCCATACCGATCGCCGCGCCGAGCTCAAAAAATACATTCGCTTCCGACGACGAGCCGGCGTCGAGCAGTGTCACCACGACATCGCTGTTCCGCAGCCCAGCTTCTAAAGCCTCTCCCAGCGATTCGCCGGGCTGCACGTCAAACTCGTCGAACCAAACGCTTACGCCTCGGTTTTTCAACGATTGGGCAAAAGATCGCGCCCAGTTGGCATCTTGCGCGGAATGTGAAATGAAGACCCGTCGTTTGCCCATTATTTACGCTGCTGCCGGATACGCGTAGCTAATTGATCCAGATAAACTTCGATCTCATTCAATTGTAGAAGATCACGCTTCTTCAGGAGTACTGGTATTCCCGGGCGGGTCTGCAACTCAGCCGGTGTAAGTCCGAGTAGGAGAGCAATAATCGGAATGCGGCGGCCCCAAGCAGCGCCAATTTCAGCCCAGACATAGGCTCGATCAAGAGCCCAAGGAGTCAGCAAAACCACCAGCTCATGCGCTCGCTCTAGGAAATTCAGAATATCTTCTTCGAAATCCGCTCCTGCATCGATTTGAGCCTCATCCGGAACGGAATTGCGCCACGCTGTCCAATCTCGCGTGCAATCTGCTTGGCGATCCAGGTGTCCTTGCTACTGTGGCTAATGAAGACCAGCCGTTGGCTCGGGTTTGTGGTGTCCTCCACCTCGTCCTCTCTACCCCGCTGCCCCCAGCTCCGCCCGGATCGCCTCCGCAATACGGCCGGTCCATCGGTCCACCTGTTCGTCGGATTCTGCTTCGATCATCACTCGCGCCAGCGGCTCTGTCCCCGAAAAGCGCACCACCACCCTGCCCGTCCCTCCGAATTCGCGCTCGGCGGCTGCAATTTCGGCCTGCACGGTTTCCAACTCGGTGAGCGGCCGTTTATGCTTTACGCGCACGTTGACGAGCTTTTGCGGAAAGGTCTTCACCTCGCGCGATAACTCATCCAGCGACTGACCCGAATCGCGAACAATTTCCAACACCCGCAGCGCGGTCAGGAGCCCATCGCCGGTTGTCGCGTACTGCGAGAAGATCACGTGCCCCGACTGCTCCCCTCCCAGCACGGCGCCGCGCTTCAGCATCTCCTCCAGCACGTACTTGTCGCCCACCGGCGTGCGCAGCATTCGGATACCCTGCTGCCGCAGCGCGGTTTCGAGCCCGAGATTCGACATCACCGTCGCAACCACCACATCTCCCGCCAGCTTGCCCGCCCGCTTCAGATCCGAACCCGCCAGGAACAGCACCGCATCGCCGTCGACGACTTTCCCTGAGCCGGACACGAAGAGCGCGCGGTCGGCATCTCCGTCAAACGCCACTCCGAGATCCGCGCCCGATTCCAACACCCGCTTCTGCAAAGACTCCAAATGAAGAGACCCGCAGTTCAAATTGATGTTGCGTCCGTCTGGACAGACGGCCAGCCATTCGATCTGGCATCCAAGCCGGGGAAACAGCCGCGGGGCTACGTGCGCTGCGGAGCCGTTTGCGCAATCGATCACCAGGTGAAACGGAAAGGAACCCGAAACGGTCCCGGCCAGATAATCGGTGTAAGCATTGTCGAGACTCTCATCCACTTGCAGCGCCTTCGCCGTCGCTTGCTCGCCGGATCCAAGCCACGCGTTAATCCGGTTTTCCAGGTCCAGTTCAGTATCGTCCGGCAGTTTGTAACCGGAGTGGCTGATCACTTTCAATCCGTTATCGTGATACGGATTGTGCGAGGCCGAGATCATCACTCCCGCGGCAAACGGTCCCGTGCGCGTCAGATACGCGACTCCGGGCGTTGTGATCACTCCGGCAAATCGGGCCGAAACTCCCGAGCTCGCCAACCCTCCGGCTACCTGCGCCGCCAGCCATGGGCCGCTCTCGCGCGTGTCCATGCCAATCAGGACTTCGGCGAGTCCCCCCTTCTGGTGCCCGGACACCTTTGACCACTCGCCCAGCGCTACCCCGAGCGCGTGAGCTGTTCTGGCATCTAACGGCGGCTCTCCGGCAATCCCCCGAATGCCGTCTGTTCCGAAAAGCTGTCTCGACATTTAAGTTTTATGGTAGCTGCCCATGCAAATTGATCTCCGCCGCCATATAGAATCATTAGTGGAAAGATGAACATATCGGTCAAGAGCGAATATGCGCTCAAGGCTGTATTCGATCTGGCCTCTCAATACCTGACAACTCCGGGCGGCGCGCACATGCCGCCGGTCAAGATTGCCGATATTGCCAAGCGCCAGAAAATCCCGCAAAAATTTCTGGAATTGATCCTGGCCGGCTTAAAGCAGAGCGGGTTTGTGGATTCCCGGCGCGGCGCCGAAGGCGGCTATCTCCTCGCGCGGTCTCCCGATTCCATAACCGTCGGCGAAGTCCTGCGAGCCGTTGAAAACGTGAAGAGCACGACCCGCGCTCTCGCCAACGACCCTTTCTCCGATATCTGGAATCGCGTCGACCTGGCCGTGTCCGATGTCCTCGACCGGACCACCTTCGGCGATCTGGCGCGCGAGTGGCAAGCGAAGCACACTCAATACGTGCCAAATTGGGAAATCTGAAAGGTACGCGTGATCTATCAAGACAATTCATTCAGCATCGGACGTACGCCTCTGGTCAAATTGAACCGGGTAGTGAACGGAGCCAAAGCAACCGTTCTTGCCAAGATCGAAGGGCGTAACCCCGCGTTTTCGGTTAAGGACCGCATCGGCGCGTCGATGATCTGGGATGCGGAGGAGCGCGGCCAGCTCAAGCCCGGAAACGAAATCGTAGAGCCGACCAGCGGCAATACCGGAATTGCACTCGCGTTTGTCGCCGCGGCGCGCGGGTACCCGATCACCCTGACCATGCCCGACACCATGTCGATTGAGCGCCGGAAGGTTCTCAAAGCACTCGGCGCGAATCTGATTCTGACCGAGGGTTCCAAAGGCATGCAGGGCGCAATCGAAAAAGCCGAGGAGATTCGCGCCTCCGACCCGAAGCGCTTCTTCCTGCCCCAGCAGTTCGAAAACCCCGCCAATCCGCGCATCCATTTCCAGACCACCGGACCTGAAATCTGGGAAGATACTCAGGGCGCCGTGGACGTCCTGGTTTCCGGTGTCGGAACAGGCGGAAGCATTACTGGGATTTCACGGTACATCAAACAGGAAAAGAAGCATCCGCTCCTCTCTATCGCCGTCGAACCGGCTGCTAGCCCAGTTATCACCCAAGCCCTGAACCGGGAGACGCTCCGGCCCGGACCGCACAAAATCCAAGGATTAGGCGCGGGCTTTATCCCGGGCACTTTGGATCTTTCTATCATCGATCGCGTAGAACTGGTGAGCAACGAAGAATCTATCGAAATGGCCCGGCGCCTTTCGAGCGAAGAGGGAATTCTCTCGGGCATTTCCTGTGGAGCGGCCGCGGCCGCAGCGGCCCGCGTCGCAAACGAGCCACAAATGGCGGGAAAAACTATTGTGGTCATCTTACCTGATGCAGGTGAGCGTTACCTTAGCTCGCCACTATTCGAAGGCATGTTCGACTGAGTGCGTAAATTTCCCAGGCAGAAAAAGATCCCCCCGTGTAACCTTTCGCGGGGCGGCCAGCGTTTTATAGATACATCCCCGTAACGAACGCGGGCGCTTCACCCCAATACCCGAAACCCCCAAGCGCCCGCCCCCCTCTTTTCTTAGTATTTCGGCGGATTGGCTGGTTTGAGCGGCGGATGCGCGCTATATTGCTTCTGCGGCGGATTCAGCGTAATATCCACCGTCTTCTCGTCCGTATCTACGTCAAGCTTGTTTCCGTATGTCTGATACTGCTGTTTGATTACCTGTAATTGCACCGTGCCGTGCGGAACCGGCGGAAAGTGCGCAATCCCTTCCTGATTCGTGTGCACTTCCCAGTGAATCGGCTTGCGTTTACCCAACTTTGTGATCTGGTGAGACCCGAGGAAATCCAGGATCACGGCCGCATTCTCGACCGGCTTATCGAACTGATTCTTCACCACTACTTTGATAGTTGTCTGCTTAGAATCGGCCAGCAGTATCGAACCGAGCGCCAGCAACACCGCAACCAGAACCGCACGAACTTTCATGAGGAGATTATCGCCTACGTTTTCAGCGCGATGCGCGTTCGCTCGGGTGTTGGGCGATCAACGGTTCTATTACCGCCCGGAGGGAAGCCTCATCCATCACACCGGGATGATACAGCCGCACAATTCCGTGCCGGTCGACAACCACAATCGTCGGGGTGGTGCTTGCTCCAAATCGCTCAAAATTCGAGCTATCCAGCGGCACTTGCGCCTTGGGTATGCCTGCGTAATATTTCTCGAACACCTTCTCGATGTATTGCGTTTCCTTGGCGGGCGGAACGTTATCTTGCTCAGCCGTGTAGCCGTAATGCTGCGTCGGAGCCACCATGACCAGCCCTTTCGGCTCGAACTCGGCGGCGAGATGCGCGATAACCGGGGCCTCGGCTTTGCAATCGGCGCACCAGTGTGCCCAGAAAAAGATCAGCAGCACCTTGCCTCGCCAGGTAGTCTCCGGCGGCGGCTTTGTCCCAATCCAGGCGGTCTCGCGCAGCGGGGGCATCGGCTTGCCTTCCAACGTAAGCAGGTTTATGTTCTTCTGTAACCGGCCCGCAAGCGAGGTGCCCCGCCACTTCCGCAGATTGGTCTGCAAAAGCTGCAACGCCTCCGCTCTCTTGTGAGCGCGATACAGAACCTCCGCCTGAATTTCATAGGCTGCG
Organism: Bryobacteraceae bacterium; assembly: GCA_035651215.1. Classification (GTDB taxonomy): domain Bacteria; phylum Acidobacteriota; class Terriglobia; order Bryobacterales; family Bryobacteraceae; genus Bog-105. Next base: position 73,539 of record DASRGE010000008.1, on the reverse strand, counting down.
CCTAGTGCTAAGGCCAGATGCGGCTCCGAGTCGATACTTCTGGTTGCCAGTGCCGTCTGGCAACTGCGCTCAATCTCATCTGCGTCTTTCGAAGCTTGTTCCGTTTGCCCTGCCGCCAGCTCGCCGCGCGCCACCCAGGAGAAAGCTTCCAAAGCTTCCGGCGTATCACCATTCAGGCGCCGGTACTGGGCAACCAAAGCAGACGCGGAAGCCAGATCGCCATGTTCGAGAGCGGCTTCCACATAGGCCACCACTCGTGGAGTTGCTGGCCTGACTCCCGTCTGCGCGACGGCAGACAACGCCCCTGACAGGCATGCAACCAGAAAGAACTGCCTTACTGCACGCACAGAGTTTTTAGATAATCCCGGAACGGCTGGCCCAGATCATGCCGGTTCAAGGCAAACTCCACGGTCGCCTTTAGGAACCCGAGCTTGTCCCCCGCATCATAGCGGGTCCCTTCAAACTTCAGGCCGTAGATCGGACGGTTCCGCAGCATGTATTTCAATGCGTCAGTCAACTGAATCTCGCCTCCGCTCCCGGGCTCAATCGATTCGACGCATCCGAAGATCTCCGGAGTCAACACGTATCGCCCGATAATTGCGAGATTGGACGGCGCATCGGCAGCCTTCGGCTTCTCCACCATATTCCGAATCCGGTATAGCCGGTTCTCCCGGCCGTTGTCGGATACCATTTCCGCATCTACCACGCCATACGCCGAAATCTGCTCCGGCGGCACTTCCATTAGGGCCAGCACGGAGGCACCGTAAAATTCGTACACATCCAAAAGCTGACGGACGCACGGAGTTTCCGAAGCAATGATATCGTCCGACAGAATCACGGCGAACGGCTCGTTTCCCACTAGTTCCTTCGCCCGCAGCACCGCATGTCCCAGTCCAAGCGCTTCTTTCTGCCGCACATAGGAAACGTCGATCATGTCGGAAATGGAGCGCACCATCGACAGCATTTCCGTCTTGTTCTTCGATTCCAGTAATTGTTCCAGCTCGAAGCTGACATCGAAGTGATCCTCGATAGAGGACTTCCCGCGCCCGGTCACGATAATGATGTTCTGAATCCCGGAGTGCATCGCCTCCTCCACTCCGTACTGGATCAGAGGCTTGTCCACAATGGGAAGCATTTCTTTGGGTTGTGCCTTTGTAGCGGGTAGGAATCTGGTTCCCAGCCCTGCCGCAGGGAACACTGCCTTGCGCACCTTGGAAATCATTCACTCGCCATTATAGAAGTGGAGGCGGACGAGCACCGCTTCAGAGTTCTCCGGCGCCAACCAGCCCATATATTTCCACACTCAGGCAACTTGCTTTGAGACTTACCAAGATCTGTGCTACTGCTAGAATTTAAGGTTTAGTTTGATCGGATTTCAGAATGGCTTACGTAATCGCCGAACCCTGCATTGGAACTAAGGACACCGCCTGTGTCGACGCTTGCCCCGTCGATTGCATCCATCCCAAGAAGGATGAAGAGAAATTCGCGGGCGAAGAAATGCTCTATATTGATCCCGTCGAATGCATCGACTGTGGCGCGTGCGTCCCTGTTTGCCCCGTATCCGCTATCTTCGCTCTCGACGATCTCCCGGAGAAGTGGGCCGACTTCGCTCAGAAAAACGCCGCCTTCTTCGGCCGCTAGAAATGCAACAGAACCGCGACCGTCAGTGAGCGGCCTACGGCCTGTAAACCGCGCACGACGTATCCGTCTCCCAAACTTTCACATACGAGATCGAAGCTTTGCCCAAATCTTTTTGCATCTGATCGAAGATAAACTTCGCGATGTTTTCCGCCGACGGATTAATGCGCGTAAAAGGCTCCAGATCGTTCAGGAACTGATGGTCCAGATATTCCGCTGTCCCGCGCAAGCTCTTCTTTAGATCCGCGAAATCGTACAGCAGCCCGTTTTCGTCCAGTTCCGGTCCGGTCACCGCTACCTGCACGCGATAATTATGCCCATGCACGTTTTCACACTTACCGCGATAGTTGCGGAGCGCGTGTCCAGCGGCAAAGGTGTGCTCTACGTAGATCTCAAACATGAAAGAATTTTTGAACGTCCGTTAGCTTCGTCGTGAAACGGTACGGAGGAAGGCTGTTAAAAAATACCCGGCCGTACGGCAGTCTCGTAATCCTATTATCCAGCAGCACCAAGACACCGCGATCCGACGCGCTGCGGATCAAACGCCCGAAACCTTGCTTCAATGCAAGCGCCGCCTGCGGAACTTGGTATTCGTAAAAGGCGTTTCCGCCGCTCTCCCTAATTGCATTGCTCCGCGCCTCTATCACAGGGTCGGTGGGCACCGCGAATGGAAGCCGGTCGATAATGACACAGCTCAACTGCTCACCCTGCACATCGACGCCCTGCCAGAAGCTCGAAGTCGCAAACAGCACCGCACCCGGCGTGGAACGGAACTTTTCGAGGAGCGCGGTCTTCGGCGCCTCGCCTTGTAATAACAGCGGGAAATCCAGACGCGGCCTCAACAGCTCGTAAACCTGCCGCATTTGCACATAACTCGTAAACAACACAAATGCACGCCCGCGCGAAGCTTCCAAAATACGTTCAATCTCCTCCGCCGCGCGATACACAAACTCCTGCCCGCGCGGATCGGGCAGATGCTTGGGAACATAGAAAAGAACCTGGTGCGCGTAGTCGTACTGGCTCTCGATGCGCAGCGTTCGTGCGTTCTGCAATCCCAGCCGCGCTTGCGTGTATTCAAATCCGCCCCCTACGGCCAGAGTCGCCGAAGTAAGGATCACGGACTCCACCTGCTCGAACAACCGGCTCGCCAGTGCCTTCGAAACATCGATGGGCGTCGCTTGCAGATAGACTCCCCGTCCGCGCCGTTCTACCCAGTACACGCATCCGGCGTCCGCGGCTTCCATCCAGAACTGAAGTGCCTGTTGGATGGTCCGCGCGCGCCGCACCAGCGGCAGCGTATCTTCCAACGCTTTATCCACCAATTCCAGCCGCGCGCAAAGCGCATCCAGCGCGAACAACAGCTCGCGATAGCTATCCTCATGGCGGGCCAGAAATCCTTCGTGATCCCGGAATCCCTGCCGCCCTTCCTGCGGGAACAAAGCGAAAAACCCTTCCCCCCGGTCTCCCAGATGGACCAGCGCACGATCAAGTTCCGGCGTGGCAAACAGTTTGCTTCGGGAGATCGCTCCTGTATCCTTCACCAGCTCCTGGATCTGCAAATTGCTCACGGACATGCCGAAGTACTGCCCGGCAATATCCTCGATCTCGTGCGCTTCATCGAAGATCACAGCCGAATAGTCGGGCAGTATCCCCGCGTACGGCTGACCCCGCACTGCGAGATCCGCGAAGAACAGGTGGTGATTGACGATAATGATGTCGCTCTCGAGCGCGCGCCGGTGCATCCCGGTGATGAAGCACCGCTCAAACTGTTTACATTTCTGCCCCGGGCACAGATCGCTTTTCGCATCCAGCCTCCACCAGAGGCTGCTATTCTCCGGCAATTCGCGCAACTCGCTCCGGTCGCCTGTCTGAGTCGTCTTCTCCCAGTCGCGCAGTAGCCGGAACTCCCTGACTTCCTCGAACCCGGCAAGCACCGGCTCGCGTTCCGCATCGTATAGCTTCTGCCGGCATAGGTAATTAGCGCGGCCTTTCATATAACAGACCCGCAAAGGCCGGTCCACCAGCGATTGCAGAAACGGAACGTCCTTGAAATAGAGCTGCTCCTGCAGGTTTTTCGTTCCAGTGGAAATCACCACTCGCTTGCCGGAAAGAATCGAAGGCACCAGGTACGCGAGGGTTTTTCCCGTGCCGGTCCCCGCTTCGATAATCACGTGCCGCCGTTCCGCTAAAGCCGAAGCCACCGCTTCGGACATCTCAAGCTGTCCGGGACGGTACTCGTAATTCGAATGCGCGCGCGCCAAAATTCCGTTTCGCGCAAAAAAGCTCTTCGCCGTCAACTTGGAACCTTCAGTTTAGTACGTAGCTTCCCCACTTGGTCTCAGGGACCGTGGAATTCCGGCAGCTACAGAACCCCGCGCGTAAGCAAGGGGATTTATGTCTCGCACCCCGAATTTTCATTATCTCCGTGCGCGCGGTAAGATGAGGCAGCACCCGCAGGACGCGGGCGTTCGCCGCGCGTCTAAAACACTTCAGAATCATGGCGGAAGAGATTCTCTATCTCACGGAACTGCTTGGCGTCACGGTTTACGACCTCAGAGGCCGCAGGATCGGTACGCTTCGTGATGCCGCTCTGGTTCCGCTGATCGATCCCGTACGGCTTGACCGTTACCTGGTGGGCGCCGGGCCCGGCTGGCTCAGCATCCGATACGACCAGATCCAAACCATCAATCCCGACGGCATCCATCTCCGCGACGAACGCCTGACCCCCTATCACTCCGACGAATACATGCTCCGCATGGTCCGCGATCTGCTCGATCAGCAGATCATTGATGCCCAAGGACGCAAAGTTGTCCGCGTGAACGACATCACCTTCGTAAAGGCCCACGAGGACGGGCGCGAGGTCCTGCGCATTCTTGAAGTGGATATCGGAATCCGTTCCATTCTTCGCCGCGTCCTGCGCGGGATCGTGCCGCCGCGCGTGATTCGCACTCTGCAAAACCGAATTGCGCCCCGCTCCATTCGCTGGGAATTTTGCAACATTCTGGAGGCCGATCCCCAGCGCCGGGTGCGCCTGAACATTTCGAACAAGCTGCTCGAAAAGATGCATCCCGCCGACCTGGCCGATATAGTCGAGCATCTCGGTCACGAAGACCGCGCCGCCATCTTCAATGCCGTTGACACGGAAACTGCCGCCGAGTTGCTCAGCGAAGTTGAGCCCGAACTGCAAACCCGGATCATCGAATCGCTCAAAGCCGAGAAAGCCGCCGACATACTCGAGGAGATGGAGCCCTCCGAAGCTGCCGACCTGTTAAATGAGCTGGAGCAGGAGCGCTCCGAACAGATTCTCGAAGAGATGCAGCCGGAGGAAAAAGAGGAAGTGGAAGAGCTGCGGGAGTTCCGCGACGACACCGCTGGCGGCCTCATGGATACAGGCTTCGTTTCGCTGCCCGATGACACCACGGTTGCCGAAGCCATGCAGGAGCTGAAAAAACACGAGGAGGTGCTGGAAGACGTCTACAGTCTTTTCCTGGTCGACAAGGATAACATCCTGCGCTATGCCGTTCCACTGGCCAAGCTCATCTTCGCGGGTGGCGACACCCTGCTGAAGGATCTGGCGGCCGATCCTCTCCTGTATGTCTATTCCGATGAGCATCAGGACCGCGTCGCCGAGACATTCGATAAATACAACCTGCTCGCGCTGCCGGTCGTCGACCGCCACCAGCGCTTACTCGGCGTCATCACAGTGGACGACGTCGTGGCCCTCCTCCGCAGAGAGTAGCGGATCATTTCTGAACAGGTGTTCCACTTTGGCACGCCCGAGTCGTGCCGAACCGGGAAATCCTAGCACTTGCATCCGTATTTTCTATAACTTACGCATGGTCCGGCTCATGCCTTATCTAGGGCATGAGCATCTGGATCATCCTCCTGGCAGCACAAATCGTAATCGCCGCAATCGCCCTGGTTCGCGAATCCGGCGAAGACATCCGGTTCGAAGGCGACAAGCTGGGCTACCGCAGCTAATTAAAGGATCCGCACATGACGACACACACGCTGAATGTTCCCTTCGAGATGCTCTCCCAGGAGCCCGAGTCCTTCTTCCATCTGTATTGCGAAGGCAAGCTCGACCTGAAAACATACAAACCGGCCGGCTTAGCCCGCCCGATGATGTATGCGAAAGATCAGATCTATGTTGTGGCTGCGGGCCGGAGCGAATTCACGTGCGGCGACTCGACCGACTCCGTACAACCCGGTGATGTCCTTTTCGTCGCAGCAGGCATGAGGCACCAGTTTGCCAATCCGACCGCGGGCTTCTCAGCCTGGGTCTTCTACGAACCCGAATCGGCCGAAGATATTTTCTGCGAACTCGCCGCTTAGGGCAACTTCCTGAACAATTTAAATGCAGTTTTGTGGAGTAGGCCTTTGGCCTGCGCTTTTGTGAATTCACCCCTGCTTGTTATACAAAAACACACACGGCTCATGCCGGCTCTCACCGCCATCATTCACCGAGTACTGCTTATAACTCCGGTGAGTGCCCCACAGCGATCCCGCAGCATGCTCGCCATCTTTACGCAGCGCGTAAAACTCGATATCCAACTTATCCAGAATCGTTTTATCGTCGTTGTAGAGAGCGGAAACGCGTTTCAGCGCTTCCAGCACCGCTTCTTTCGGCGACATTCCCCGCCGCATGCTCTCCACAACCGTATGTCCGCCGGCCACGCGAATATTTAATTCGCCAACGCCCGTCGACCCCGCGCCGCCGATTTCCTGGTCCACGAACAACCCGGCCCCGATAATCGGCGAATCGCCGACGCGTCCCGGAATCTTCCAGGCCAGCCCGCTCGTCGTCGTCACGCCCGACATCTCGCCCTTTTCGTTCAGCGCCATGCAATTGATCGTGCCGTACGTCGGATGGATCGCCATATCCCAGGCCCACGCGAGCGTCGCGTCATCCACATTCGGAAATCGCTCCCGCAGTTGCTTCAATGGCGGCTCGGCCTCGGCTCTCAGATTTTGGCTCATCGAAACCCAGTTATTGAACGCGTTCGGCGCGCGCAGCGATTCCTTCCAAACCAGCCACGCCGTCCGCGCCTTCCCTGTCAGCAAATCTTCTTTCTGATACCCGTAGGCCTCGGCGAACTTTAGCGCGCCGTCACCGACGATCATCACGTGCGACGTATGATCCATCACCAGCTTTGCGATCTTCGAAGGAGTCTTGATCCCCTGAATCGCCGCCACCGAGCCGGCCCGTTTCGTCGGACCGTGCATTACACAAGAGTCCAGTTCGACAACTCCGTCCTCATTGGGAAGCCCGCCATATCCCACTGAGGTATCGTTCGGATCGAGCTCGACGATGTTCACGCCCGCAATCACTGCGTCCAGCGTATCGGCGCCGCTCTTCAACACCTCCATGGCCTTGGCGCAAGCGGCCATTCCGTTCGCGCTGGAAATGACGACCGGCTTTTTCGCACCCCCGCCGGTCTGCGCTGCTAACGAACCAATACTGCCGGCCATAGCCGCCGACCCGAGCACCCACTCGCGACGATTCATCATGATCTGCCGTTGTATCACACCATCGTGGGGCAGCCAATCCTGGCTGCCGCCGCCTTTCTAGACGGCGCGCAATCCGCCCCGCGCACACGATTGCATACGCGCCACTCGGTACAATACGAGTTTCGAATGACCGAGCAAATCTCGCCGGCGAGCGGTGTTCATGGCGTGGTGACCGTGCCGGGAGACAAATCCATCTCCCACCGCTACGCCATCCTGACCTCCATCGCCTCCGGCGAATCGAAGATCTACAATTATTCGACCGGGGCCGATTGCCAGTCCACACTCTGCTGCATGGCTGCACTCGGAGCGCGGTATGCCTTCATAGAAGAAGATGGCCGCCGCGTGCTCACGGTTCAGGGCGTCGGCGCCACCGGTCTCCATGCTCCAGCAGCTCCGCTCGATGCCGGTAACTCGGGCTCCACCATCCGCATGCTCTCCGGCATTCTCGCAGCCCAGCCGTTCACCACGACCATCACGGGCGACGAGTCCCTGGTGAAACGCCCCATGCGCCGCATCATCACGCCGCTGCGTGCGATGGGCGCGAACATCGAAGCCGCCGGCGAACAATATCCGCCTTTGACCATCCACGGCGCCCCGCTCCGCGGGATCGATTACCAACTGCCTGTCGCCAGCGCGCAAGTCAAGAGCTGCGTTCTGCTGGCCGGACTTTACGCGCAGGGCGACACAGTTGTTCACGAACCGGTCGTCACGCGCGATCACACCGAGATTGCTCTGCGTGAATTCGGCGCCGAAATCGACATCCACCCGCGCGTGGTCCGTCTGCGCGGAGGCGCCACACTCGCTGGACGAGAACTGTTCGTTCCCGGTGATCTCTCTTCCGCCGCATTTCTTATCGTTGCCGCCTTGTTATTCCCCGACGCTAACCTGACTATCTCGAATATTGGCCTGAACCCCACCCGGACCGCACTGCTCGATGTGCTGCGCGGTATGGGGGCCGTGATCAAACTGCTCCACCTCGAACAAGCCAACGGAGAATTGATCGGGAGTTTGCAAGTGAAAGGCTCTCGCATCCGCGGAGGAGTCATTGAAGGCCCCACGACTGCGGCCGTCATCGACGAAATTCCGGCTCTGGCCGTGTTGGGAGCCGTGAGCGAAGAGGGCCTGATCGTGCGCAACGCCTCCGAGTTGCGCGTCAAGGAGACAGACCGCATCGCCACCATCGCCGAGAATCTGCGCAACATGGGCGTGCGAGTCTCTACCAGCGAAGATGGTCTCGAAATCCCAGGAAACCAAAGATTCCACGCTGCCGAGATCCACTCGCGCGGGGATCACCGCATCGCGATGGCGTTTTCTATCGCCGCTTTGGCCGCTGGCGGCCCGTGCACCATTCACGACTCGGACGCTGCTTCCGTCTCGTTCCCCGAGTTCTACAAAACACTTCGCGAAATTGCGCGTTAACCGGCCACCGTATGGAAGAATCGCCCGAATCGGATCTCACGCACGAAAGTCTGATTCACGATCTGAATAACGTGTTTGAGACCATCACCGAGGTGGCCGAACTGCTCAATGCGGATCAGCAATGGAGGCCGCTCGCCGCCACGTTGTGCCGCAGCGTGGAACGCGGGAAACGCCTTCTCGGCGCCATTCCCGATCGCACCCCCAATCTGGCCGGTATTGTCGAAGATGCTATTCAGTCGATTACTGATTACTGCACCGCCGCGCGCCGCCCGCGTATGCGATTTGTTCGCCAGATTCCGCCGGACGTGCGGCTTCCCGGATCGGCCAAAGACTGGGAGCGTGTATTTGCGAACCTGTTTTTGAATGCGGTGCAAATTATGCAGGAACCCGGCCGCATCGACATCGTCGCGCAACAGGCCGATGGATCTATCTCTGTCACCGTTTCAGACAATGGACCCGGCATTCCGGCGGACATTCTGCCCCGTATCTTTCGTCCCAATGTATCGACTAAAACATCGGGCGAAGCCCGCTCCGGTCTCGGACTCCACATAGTAGCCTCGATCGTCAAAAGATATTCCGGTCGTGTGATTGCCGCGAATCGCGAACCCGGGAGCGGCGCGATATTCACCATATCCCTGCCCGCTGCGTGACCACCTGGAAAATCTGCGATGAGAACTGCCCGTCCATGCGTCTTACAACAGAACCGCGACTGTGAAGGAGCGGCCTTCTTTTCAGCGCCTCCAACATAATGAATTATCTTTGTATCCATTGCCACTTCTATCAACCGCCGCGTGAGAATCCGTGGCTCGAACAGATTGAGCTACAAGACTCGGCATATCCGTATCACGATTGGAATGAACGCATCTCCGCGGAATGCTATGCGCCCAATCTGGCCGCGCGCATCCTGGACGAGCAGCAGCGCATTACTCGCATCATCAATAACTATTCCCGAATTAGCTTTAATTTCGGACCGACCTTGCTCTCCTGGGCCGCTGAACATGCGCCCGACACGTACCGCGGCCTGATCGAAGCGGACCGCGAAAGCCAGAAACAGTTCTCCGGGCACGGCTCCGCGATGGCGCAGGCCTACAACCACATGATCCTGCCGCTGGCCAACAGCCGCGACAAAAGAACTCAGATCCATTGGGGCCTCGAAGACTTCGTGAGCCGCTTCGGCCGCCTGCCCGAAGGCATGTGGCTGCCGGAGACCGCCGTCGACCTGGAATCGCTCGACCTCATGGCGGAGGCCGGGCTAACATTCGCGATTCTCGCGCCCCATCAGGCGAAAGCCGTTCGCGCCATTGGTGAAAGCGAGTGGCAGGATGTCACCGGAGCGAAAATTGACCCGAGCCGAGCTTACCTGCTGAAGACCCCCAGTGGCCGTTCTATCAGTCTTTTTTTCTACGACGGGCCCATTTCACAGGCCGTAGCGTTCGAGAAATTGCTCGATAACGGCGAGAAGTTCGCCAAACGGCTCTTGGGAGCCTTTTCGGACGCGCGGACTTGGCCTCAATTGAGCCATATAGCGACCGACGGCGAAACCTACGGACACCATCACCGGCATGGCGAGATGGCCTTAGCCTATGCTCTTTACTACATAGACTCGAAGAAGCTCGCGCGCGTGACGAACTATGGCGAGTTTCTCGAAAAATTTCCCCCTACGCATGAAGTCCAGATTTATGAGAACACCTCCTGGAGTTGCGTGCATGGGATTGAACGCTGGCGCAGCAATTGCGGCTGCAACTCCGGTCGCATTGGCTGGAATCAGGACTGGCGGAAGCCGCTGAGGGAGGCTCTGGATTGGTTGCGCGATACAATCAATCCCGCCTTTGAACAGTTAGCTTCCACGCTGCTACGCGACCCCTGGGCTGCCCGCGACGGCTACATCGATGTCGTGCTCGATCGCTCGCCCGAAGCCCGGCAGCGCTTCGGCGAAGAGCACTTCCTTCGCGAACTCTCTCATGATGAACAAGTCATCGTCTGGAAGTTGATGGAGCTGCAGCGCCACGCCATGCTCATGTATACGAGTTGTGGCTGGTTTTTCGATGAGCTCTCCGGCATCGAAACCGTGCAGGTCATTCAATACGCCGGACGCGTGGTCCAGTTGGCGGAGCAGCTTTTTGGCGATTGTTTCGAAGAGCATTTCCTGGAGAAGCTCGCCGCGGCGAAAAGCAACCTGGCGGAATACGGCGATGGCGCCAAAATCTATAAGCGCTACGTTAAAACGTCGATGGTCGATCTCGAAAAGGTCGGCGCTCATTATTCCATTAGTTCGCTCTTTGCGCCCTACGGCGAACGAGCCGACATCTTTTCTTATTCGGTCAAGCGCCTGGACTACCACACCGGAGATGCGGGGCGCCTGCGTATGGCGCTCGGACAGGCCAGCTTTACCTCCAAGATTACGCAGGAGTCGGAGGTTCTCACGTTCTGGGTGGTCCATTTCGGGGATCACAATGTAGCGGGCGGCGTGCAGAAATTCGACGGAGGTCCCGGCTATCAGGACATGCTCAACGCTATCAGTGAGTCCTTTGCCCGCGTCGACATCCCCGAAGTGGTGCGTCTTCTGGATAAGCGGTTTGGCGACAAGACCTATTCTCTTCGATCGCTATTTCGCGACGAACAGCGCCGGATCGTCCGGACGATTCTATCCTCTACCATCGCCGAAGCGGAAACGGCCTATCTTGCGCTTTACGAGCATCACGCCGCGCTGATGCGCTTTATCACCAGTCTAGGCACGCCCATGCCGCGCGAATTCACCGCGGCCGTCGAGTACGCGATTAATAGCTTGCTCCGCCGCGCCTGCTCCGGCGAAGAACTTGATGCCGAACGCATTCGCAACCTCCTCCGCGAAGCGCAAGCGAGCAACGTCAGCCTCGATCGCACAACGTTGGAATTTCTATTGCGCCGGAAAATCGAGACTCTGGCTTCGCGCTTTGCCGCCGACCCGTCAAACAGCGACAAGCTGAACGATCTTCGCAAGACATTGCAAATCGTGAAGCAAATGCCCTTCGCGGTGAATCTGTGGTCTGCCCAGAACGACGTCTACGCGATTCAGAGCGGCCTCTACCAGCGCATGCGCCGCAAAGCATCCCGCGGCGACACAAAAGGGCAGGAATGGGTAGATGCGTACCTGGATCTGTGCGCGCTACTCTCGATCCGCGTGCAGTAATTCCAAAGCCTCCTCCCAGATCTCTTGAACCACAACACCGGCCGGTTCGGCGCGAGCCAGTTTGGCCGATTGCCCCGCCCACATTTGCATCCGCTCGGCATCTCCCGCCTTCCGCGCGGCTTCCCGCATCGCCGAGGTCAGCCCGCGCTGAACCGGATACGGAGCTGCCGGAGGACCGTTCAGCGCAGCACGGACATACGCCGTCGCGACGCTGCGCCCCGGCCGGCCGCTGAACGCGCGCGTAACGATCGTGTCGTCTGCTTCCGTCCGCGCCAGCCTGTCTGCATATGCAGGATTTAACTTTGCTTCCGGTGTACGCAGCAGACCGGTTCCAATCTGCACGGCGCTTGCGCCCAGCATCAGCGCTGCTGCAACGCCACGCCCATCCGCGATTCCTCCCGTAGCAATTACCGGCACACCCACAGCATCAACCACCTGCGGCAATAGCGTCATCAGGCCCACCATGTGCTGCTCCGCCTGCTCAGCTTGAAAGGCGCCCCGATGCCCTCCGGCTTCCGCCCCCTGCGCAACGATCACATCGGCGCCGGCTTTTTCCGCAGCTTTCGCTTCGGCAACTGTTGTCGCCGTGGCGAACCAGAGAATTCCACGTGTTTTCAATTCCGCTACAAAGCCGGCAGGATAAAGTCCCATAATGGACGAAACCACTCGCGGCGCCGCAGTCAGTATGGCCTGGCACTGCGCGTCAAAATCCGGCAGCGTAGCATCGCCCGCTTCTGGTGAAACGGGAGGCCCCCAATTCGTAAGAAATTCTCGCTGCCGCTTTTCCGATTCGAGGTCGCGAATCGGCTCTGGGTCGGGAATCCACAGATTGATCTGAAACTCGCCTTGGCTCTTAGCGCGAAATTCCGCGCACCACGCCAGAATTTCTTCCGGCTGCATCATCAGCGCGCCGCACGCGCCAAGCCCGCCGGCATTGGCCACTGCAATCGATAACGCTGGCGGGCACGCTCCCGCCATGGGAGCGAGCAAAACCGGCAGGCGAATGCCTAAACGATCCGCGAACGCCTTCGCTCGCGCAAACGGTGCCAGATGCTTGGGATTGGCCATGTGGAGCAGGTCTTTGGCCCTGCAAGCCGGTTTTCGAACCGGCTTTCCTTATCGTAGGATGCGAGCAGAACCCCGACCGTGAGGGAGGGGATTTCACACGCTTTCTTCTGCAACTTGGCACTAGCTCTCAGATTTCCGCTTTCTCCACGACACGGCTATAATCGAAAGTCGTGATGGAGTACCGCGACATCATCACCGTCGAGCCTAACAAAATGGGGGGCAAACCCTGTATCCGTGGGCTGCGAATCACTGTCTACGATGTGCTCGACTATCTCGCCTCAGGAATGACTGAGGCTGAAATCCTTGCGGATTTTCCGGATTTAACATCCGATGACCTTCGCGCTGCTCTTGCCTTTGCCGCCGACCGCGAACGCAGGCTAACCTCGATTCCGGCGTGAAGTCGTGAAGTGAAGTTGTGCTGGCCTGATCGGATCGGGATCGCTTACCGCGCCCGCCTCTTCCCCTCCGGCGCCCGCTTCCCCTCCGGCCTGGACGACATCATCGAATTGATCTGAATCACCGGCATGAGCGTATTCGTCGCCGCGGGCCGGCTCACCGCAGCGCGCTTCGAAAGCTCCTGATTCAGGGTCGCAATAAATCCCTCAATCTGCTGCTGCATCGCTTCCATCTTTTCGCGCATGTTGAGAATAATCTCCACCCCCGCCAAATTCACTCCCAGCTCGCGCGTCAGCTTCAAAATCACTTCCAGCCGCTCCAAATCCTCATCCGTATAGAGCCGCGTGTTCCCGTCGCTGCGCGACGGCCGCAATAGTCCTTCGCGCTCATACAACCGCAACGTTTGCGGATGAATCTGGTACTGCTCGGCGACAGCCGAAATCATGTATGCTGCTTTGCCCTTTGCTTTCGTCATTGCTCGTTGCCCCGGTTACGCGGCCGGCTGCCCTACCTGGCTCCACATCTCGGAACGCACATCCCCCTTCTGCACTTGCGCCAGCTCGCGCAGCAGCTCGCGTGTCCGCTCGTCGTGGACATCGGGCGCTCGCAGCACCACCTCGACAATCTCATCTCCGCGCCCGTTCTTGCGCGCGTTAAACACACCCTTTTCTCGCAGCCGGAACTTCTGCCCGTTCTGCGTACCTTGTGGAATCTTCAGCAGCGCCCGGCCATCGATCGTTGGAACCTCGATCTTCGAACCGAGCCCCGCCTCGCTCACCGTAAGCGGCACTTGGACATGGATGTTATCACCTTCGCGCCTGAAAAAGGGATGCCCCTCCACACGAATAGTGATGTACAGATCGCCCGCCGGTCCTCCCGCCACGCCCGCGTTGCCTTTGCCCGCCACGCGCAACCGCGAGCCGTTCGCCACTCCTTGCGGAATCCGAACTTCCACCGCGTCCTGACGCAACAGCACTCCTTCGCCCCGGCAAGTCGGGCACGTATTCTTCAGCCGGCCCGTGCCGCCGCAGCGTTGGCACGTCAAATTGAATTTCATCGCGCCCGCCATCTGCGTCACCGTGCCGGTCCCATCGCACTCCGGACACACCGCGACATTACCACCCGCTGAGCCCGTGCCATGACACGTCTCGCAGACCTCTTGCCGCGAAATGTTCAACCTCACCTGGGTGCCGCGAATGGCCTGCCAGAAATCGATGTTCAGCCCGTATTCGAGATCGCTTCCTCGCTCCGGTTGCGGCGTTGTCGTCCGCGCCCCTCCGCCACCCCGGAAGAACTGGCTGAAAATATCGCGGAACCCAAATCCTTCGCCGGTATCTTGCGTCCGGCCCGCGCCGCCCGCCGCCTGCTGTTGCCGCAGAAATTCGCTGAAATCGAATCCCCCGAAATTCGGCCCTGCGCCCGCGCCGGGGCCCGGCCCCGCTCCATTCGGAGGAATGTTATCCGAATAAAACCCGTACTGGTCGTAAACTTTGCGCTTCTGATCGTCGCTCAGAATGTCATACGCTTCCTGAACTTTCTTGAAGCGCTCTTCTGCTGCTTTATCGCCTGGATTCAGATCCGGATGGTACTTGCGCGCAAGCTTCCGGTAGGCCTTGCGAATCTCATCCGTATCCGCGCCCCGGCCGACACCCAGGGTTTCGTAATAATCCTTCTTCGTTGCAGCAGGCATTGCCCCATCACCATCCAGTTACAAAGTGGCGGCCCGCTTACGGACCGCCACCAACGCCGCCTTACCGGCTTACTTCTTATCGTCAACGTCGACGAATTCCGCGTCCACGACGTTGTCTTTCTGCTGAGCGCCGCCGGACTGCGCGCCTTGCGTACCGGCTCCGGCTTGTGCGCCCGCCCCGGCGCCAGCTCCCGCGCCATCCGCGCCTGCGCTCTGCGTCTTGTACATCGCTTCGGCCAACTTGTGGCTCGCCGTCGTCAACCGGTCCGTAGCCGAGTTGATCTTCTCCAGACCGCCCTCCGCCATGGCCTTCTTCACGTCTTCGATTGCCGATTCCACCTGCTTTGCATCCGGCTCGGAAATCTTGTCTCGATGCTCCTTCAGCATCTTCTCGACGTTGTAGACCATCGCATCCGCCCGGTTGCGCGCTTCGATCTCCTCTTTCTTCTTGCGGTCGTCAGCCGAGTGAGATTCAGCGTCGCGCGCCATCTTCTCCACCTCGTCCTTGCTGAGACCCGAAGAAGAAGTAATCGTGATCTTCTGCTCGTTGTTGGTCGCCCGGTCCTTCGCGGCCACATTCAAAATGCCGTTCGCGTCGATGTCGAACGTCACTTCGACTTGCGGAATGCCGCGCGGAGCCGGCGGAATCCCGACAAGCTGGAAGACCCCGAGCAGCCGGTTGTCCCGTGCCATCGAGCGCTCGCCCTGGTAGACCTTGATTTCCACCGAGGTCTGGTTGTCCGCCGCGGTCGAGAATACCTCGCTCTTGCGCGTCGGAATCGTCGTGTTGCGCTCAATCAGCTTCGTGAACACGCCGCCCAGCGTCTCGATTCCGAGCGACAGCGGAGTCACGTCAAGCAGCAGAACGTCTTTCACTTCGCCGCCCAGCACGCCGCCTTGCACCGCCGCGCCAACCGCCACCACTTCGTCCGGATTCACGCTCTTGTTCGGCTCTTTCCCGAACAGGTCGCGCACCATCTGCTGGACCTTCGGAATGCGTGTCGAACCACCCACCAGCACCACTTCGTCGATGTCCTTCGGGGTCACGCCCGCATCGGCCAGCGCCTGTTTGCATGGACCCACCGAGCGCTGCAGAATGTCGTCCACCATCTGCTCGAATCGCGCCCGGGTCAGCTTGATATTCAGGTGTTTCGGCCCGCTGGCGTCCGCAGTCAAGAACGGCAGGTTGATTTCGGTTTCGAGCAACGTCGAAAGCTCGATCTTCGCCTTCTCGGCCGCTTCTTTCAGGCGCTGCAATGCCATCTGATCTTTCGAAACATCGACGCCCTGATCTTTCTTGAACTCCTGAATCAGCCAGTCGATGATCCGCTGGTCGATGTTGTCGCCGCCCAGGTGCGTATCGCCATTGGTCGATTTCACCTCGACCACGCCGTCGCCCACTTCCAGAATCGAAATATCGAACGTGCCGCCGCCGAAGTCGTACACCGCGATCGTCTCGTCTTTCTTCTTATCGAGACCATACGCCAGCGCCGCGGCCGTCGGCTCGTTGATGATGCGCATCACTTCGAGCCCGGCAATCTGCCCGGCATCTTTCGTCGCCTGACGCTGCGCATCGTTGAAGTACGCCGGAACCGTGATGACCGCCTTCGTCACCTTCTCCCCAAGATAGGCTTCGGCGGCTTCCTTCAGCTTCGTCAGAATCATCGCGGAAATCTCAGGAGGCGAATATTTCTTCCCCTGGATCTCGACGCGGGCATCGCCGTTCTCCCCCGCAACCACCTTGTAGGGGACCAGCTTCATCTCTTCGCTGACCTCGTTAAAGCGGCGTCCCATGAACCGCTTTATCGAGTAAATGGTATTTTCCGGGTTGGTGACCGCTTGCCGCTTTGCCACCTGCCCCACCAGACGCTCCCCGCTCTTTGTGAACCCGACCACCGAGGGCGTGGTGCGTCCACCTTCCTGATTGGGAATAACGGCCGGCTGCCCGCCTTCCATGACCGCGACCACGGAGTTCGTGGTCCCGAGATCAATTCCGATAATTTTACTCATGTTCCTTCAATCCTCGTTTCAATCCTCCGCCAACCGCAACCAGCGATCGAGCGTCCTTAGCACACCCTTAGTATCGAATATGAGTCGATTATTGTCAAGTTCTCTGTGCCTCGGAATGCTCTTTTTCTTGCCCCGCCCCCGCCTAGCCCAGACTGCCCTCACCGTCGCTGCCGCCGCCGACCTCATCCGGCTAGAACCCGCCCTGCTGGCTTCGTTCCGCAAAATCGATCCCCAGGTTCGGCTTCGTTTCGTAAACGAGGCCAGCGCCATCATCGCCCAGCAGATCGAGAACGGCGCCCCCTACGACGTCTTCCTCTCCGCCAACGCTCAATACGTGGACCGTTTGGCTTCGAATCGTAAATTGATCTCGGATTCAATCATGACCTACGCGATCGGCCGGGTCGGCGCACTCTGGAAAGACGGGAAGCATCACGACATCAAGGATCTAGCGCAGAATTGGGTTCGTTTCGTAGCGCTGCCCAACCCCAAGCTCGCCCCGTACGGAATCGCGGCCGAACAGTCGCTCCAGCATGCCGGCATCTGGCCCCAGGTCCAGCCCAAGATCGTCTATGGAGAGAACGTCGAACAGGCCCTCCAGATGTTCGAAAGCGGCAATGCCGATGTGGTGCTCACCTCCGCCTCGCTGCTCCGAGGCAAGAACCCGCAACTCATCCCGGACGACTGGCATCTGCCCATCACTCAGAAAGCCGGGATCGTGGCGGAAAGCAAGAACCAGGGAGCCGCCCGAGACTTTCTGGCCTTTCTCCGCGGCCAAAGCGCCCAGGCTGTGTTCAAGCAGTTCGGGTTCAGCGGGCCTGAGCCGTCCGTTTCGAAGTAAACTATAGATTTCGGAACACTTCTTGGCAACACAACCGAAGACGGTCCTGCCCGCGGGTGGGCGCATTGCAGCGGACGTTCGCCACATTGCGCAACTGGCGGAACACCCTACTCTGTTGAGGGCGCAGCGCTGGTTTGCGCGCGAACGGGCATGGATCAACGAGCAGCAGCTCGAGTTCTGCCGCATTCCGGCTCCCACTTTCTTTGAAAAGCCACGCGCGGAATGGTTCCGGGACCGCCTGGCGGCGCTCGGCTGGAAGGCCCGGCTGGATCGCGCCGGAAACGTGATCGCCACTTTCGGAGACCAGGAAGCGCAAGAGCCGCTGATTATCTCCGCTCATTTAGATACCGTGTTTGCTCCAAGCCGCGCCGAAGATGTCTACTTTGGATCGGAAGGCAGGCTCTTCGGTCCCGGCACATCGGATAACGGATCGGGCCTCGCGGCGATTCTGGCGCTCGCGAGAATGTTTGCGGAACAGACGGATCTGGGTGAAATCGCTTCGTCCCTGATGCTCGTGGGAAACGTCGGCGAGGAGGGCGAAGGAAATCTCAGCGGCATGCGGTATCTGTGCCGCCAGCCTGCGCAGCTTGCCAACATCAAGGCGTTCATCGTGCTGGACGGGCCCTCCATCGATCACGTCACCGCCCAGGCGCTGGCCAGCCGCCGCTTCGAGATCAGTTTTGCAGGGCCGGGCGGACACAGTTGGAACGACTACGGCACTCCCAATCCGGTACACGCCGTCTGTGACGTGGTGAGTTCATTTTTGGAAGGCGCGGACGCACGGCTTCCCGCCGACCGGAGAGCGCGCTGTTCTTATAACTTCGGGATTGTGGAGGGCGGGGCGAGCATTAACTCGATTCCAACGAGCGCGCGAGCCAAGCTCGATTTACGCTCGGAAGAGCCCGGCATCCTGGACGATTTGGCCGGGCTCCTGATGACCTCCGTTGAGAAAAGCTTGGAACGCGAGAATCGCAACGCACGCGCCGAGCGTCTGACCGCCAAGGTCAAGGAACTGGGCTCGCGTCCGGGCGGCAGGCTGCCGGACGATTCGCCGCTGCTGAAAACTGTACAGGCAGTGGACGGCTACCTGAAGATCCGCTCCCGGATCGACTGCGCGTCGACGGACGCCAATGTTCCACTGTCCCTAGGGATTCCAGCGATCTCAATCGGAGCCGGCGGACATGGAGGCGGAGCGCATACCCCGCAAGAGTGGTATCAGCCAGAGGGTCGCGAGCTCGGGCTGCGGCGCATTCTGCTGATTCTGGCAGCCCTGATCCAACCGGCCAGCGAGTCCGAAGCTTGAGCGCGGCGCCCGCCTCTCAGATTGCCATCCAAGCGAGCCCGGCGCGCTGGCGGGCTGATCTCGGCTTAGCATTCGTGGCGTTGATTTGGGGCACCACGTTCGTCGTGGTCAAGCTGGCTCTCCGCGACATCTCCACCATGTATTTCCTCGCGCTCCGGTTTTCGCTCGCGAGCGCCTGTCTGCTGGCTTTATTTCTGAACCCGCTCCGAAGCTGCGATGCGCGCGCAGTCTGGCGCGGATTACGAGGCGGGGCGGCCGCTGGACTCTTCCTATGGACCGGTTATGTACTGCAAACCTTAGGGCTCAAATACACGAGTCCGGGCAATTCCGGCTTTCTGACCGGACTCTACATCGTGCTGGTTCCGCTCATCAGCGCGGCGGTGTACCGCAGATGGCCGCAGATTCGGGAGCTGGGTGGCATTACCATCGCGGGGTGCGGCATGGTGGCGCTGACGTTCCCCTCGCTCGACCGCAACCTACATATCAATAAAGGGGATCTGCTGACGATTGGCTGCGCAGTGGCGTTTGCGTTCCATTTGCTGGTGCTGGGCTATTTTTCCCAGCGCGAGCGCTTTGAAGCAGTGGCGCTGGGTCAGATTGCCTGCGCGGCCGTTCTGTCGGGCGCTTCCCTCCTCCTGGAGCCTCCGCGCGCCGAATGGACCGGTGGAGTCATATTCGCCCTTGGCCTGACAGCAGTTTTTGCCACCGCGCTCGCGTTCGCGGTGCAGACCTGGGCCCAGCAATATACAACGCCGACGCGCACCGCGCTAATTTTCGCGCTCGAGCCGGTATTCGCGCTGGCTACGGCCGTCCTGACCGGAAGCCAGGCGTTAACCGGATTTGCGGCCACCGGCGGGGCTCTTATTTTGGCCGGCATTCTGCTCGTGGAGCTGAAACGCAGGCGAAACGGGTCACATCGTAAGGGAAAGGACGCAGACTAGGATTATTCTTGGCGGCGTTCGGGTACTGCAACTTCTTTATACTCGTAGGTAGCGCACGAAAGGGTGTGTCCGGATGTCGTTTCTCCAAAAAATGAAGCAGCAGAAACTGCTGAGCGTTACTCTGCTGCTATTTACCCTGGTGCTGGGTATCATCATCGGTACCGTTATCAACACCGGGGTAAGAGCCGAGCGGCAGACCCCCGCAGTGGCCCCGGACGCCACGCCGCTTGCTATTCCCCAAGCGCAACCCATCGCGAACGACTTCACGAAGCTGACGAAACGGGTGGAACCGTCCGTGGTGTATATCGAATCCGACTACTTACCGAAGCCCGGCAAGCGCACACACCGGGACGATGAAGACGAGGACGACGACACCGGCGGGGCGCCTCCCAAGAGCCAAGACCCGTCGGACATGTTCAAGCGGTACTTCGGGAACCCGGAGCCTCGCTCGTTCCGCACCGAGGGGACCGGAACCGGCTTCGTGGTCGACCGGAACGGATACATCATTACCAATCACCATGTGATCGAAAAAGCGGACCGCGTTAAGGTCCGGCTGGCCGGAGACGACCTGGATTACCGGGCGCGCATAATTGGGTACGACTCAGAGACGGATATCGCGATACTGAAAATTGAACCTAAGCATCCGCTCACGCCTGTGCAGATTGGAAATTCCGACAGCGTGCAGGTAGGAGATTGGGTGATTGCGATCGGTTCTCCGTTCGGGCTGCAAGCCACCGTTACAGCGGGAATCGTCAGCGCGGAGCGTACCAGCCGCGACTTACCCGGAGCCACATCCTTTCAAAACTTTTTGCAGACGGATGCGGCGATCAATCCGGGCAACAGCGGCGGCCCGCTTCTGAACATTCGAGGCGAAGTGATCGGAGTGAACACGATGATCGCGACGCGCAGCGGGTCCTACGAAGGCATCGGATTTGCGCTACCCTCCAACACGGCCGTGAAGGTCTACAACGATATCATCCGCCAGGGCCGCGTGGTGCGCGGTTCGATTGGAATTCGCTGGGTCAGCAGCGCAAGCCAGGCGGACGCGCTCGAAGCATTCGGTCTGAATCATGGCGTGATGGTTGAGGCCGTTTCGCCAACCGGGCCGGCAGCCAAAGCAGGCATGAAGGCGGACGACATTATTCTCGCCATGAACAATCAGCCGGTGAAGGATGGCCAGGAGCTGGTGATGAGAGTGGCCGATTCGCCCATTGGATCGACCCCCGTCTTTACGGTGGACCGCAACGGCAAACGGATGGATTTCAAGGTGACCGTCGAAGAGCGCACAATTGTGTGGGAAAACGAATTGCAAAAGGCGGAAGTTCGCCCGCCCGCTCTCCAACCGCAAACAGCGAAACCAAGCGCGTCCGGACACTTCGGTATCACCATCATGCGTCTGACGGAAAAAGAGCGTCAGGATCTCGGCATCGAAGACAAGAGCGGCGTGAAGGTGGTCTCGGTGGACCCTGGCTCCTTCGCCGATGATATCGGAATGCAAGAGGGCGATGCCATCCTTTCCATCAATCGCCAGCCGGTCAGCTCGCCAGACGATGTGATGAAAGTGCAGTCGAAATTCAAACCCGGACAAGCGGTCGCCGTGCACATCGTGCGCAGCGCGGCCATCGGGACACGGCACTCACCGCCGGAACGGGAGTATCTGGCCGGACGGCTCCCGGAAGAATAAAAAGAACACCGGCGAAAAGACTATAACACGCGCGGTAAGGATTCGTGTTGGATTGTCACACGGCGGCATTAGCCGCTCGGCTCAGGCCTTCGACCTTGGTGGCATTCTAGTCTAAATATTTGGATCGTTCAGTCCCGATTCACTGTTGCTCCAACGTCAAATGCCTGTTCTGGCTGGAGGTGGTGCTCGCAGGCGGATGAGCCAACAGTTTAAGGCTCATGCGGGGAACAAATTCGTGCTGCAGGTAGGCATCAAGCTGTGCAGCGTGCTGTGCGCCCAAGGTCGCCTGTAGACTGACCATATGCTGGATCAAAATGGCGGTTCGCATTGTCTCCAGTTGCTATATCTCGGGTGGTGCTGCAGGCAATGCTGAGCCGTTCCTTAGCGCGGCAGCCGCTGCCTCCCGGTACTTGGTGACAATCACCTGCAATTTTTGTCGATAGCCCTGGAGGTCGGAGTCAAGCGATTTGGCTTCCTTCAGCAGGGCATCAAGATCCTCGTGGCCCAAGCCAGCTCGCTGGAACGGTTCCCCGAATTTATAAGGATCGGTTTCTCGGGCCGCCATAGCTTTATTGTTGAGGCTCTCAGCCCAGGCGAGGAAATGCCGGTAAGCCAGGAACTTTGGGATCGGCGTCGAAGGCGGTTGACTGCTCCCAGTTGACGCGGTATCGGTACGTCCGATCTTAGCCAAACCTGCCCATGAGCCGCAGAACAGTAGAGCGAAGGTACACACTATTCTCATATATTTATCTCGCATTCGGGCGTAACTCCGCAGGCGGTTCGGGGTAAAGTTGGGGCCACGGGCAACCGACTCCCTGCGGCTCAGCGCGGTACTGCGGCCAAAAGCAACTGAAAGCCTGCAATTCGCCCAATGCGGCCTCGCTTGCAACTGGCCTGAAGGTCATCGCAATCTGGCGAAGCTTCGCCACAGTGTACGGGAGATCGAAGGAACTCGCGCGCATGGAGGAATCAAGGATCGCGAGCGCCCATTGGTCAGAGTCACACTGTTTACCTGGGTCTAGCATGATATCTATGATTTGGTGTGCAAGGGATTCGTTCGCGACGGGCCTGTAATTTGGGTGCGAGCCAGAGAGCACAGTGACGGTAGTTTGAGCCCACGTGTCCAACATCGTCCGGAGTACGCCCGAATCCCACCGTAGGAACCAGATCAGATGATCGCCAACATGCCAGTGCCCGCCATGACCGGACATGCCCATAAGTAAGTGTCCACCGGCCCGTAGCGAGATAAAGTAATAGACCGATACCGTCTTAGGTTGGATGTCGCCTCGAAGCACGTTCTCAATCCTGACATTCACTCTCCGGAGCTGCATTGGTTGCTCTCGATCAAAACGCGCGGGATGGGGAGGCCCAATATCTATCTGGTCTATAATTTTGCCAACGATAACCACCGGAACCGTATCGACGTTCATCGGTGCGTATCTTGCATACTCGACCAGGTGCGGTGGTTGCTGGCAGGACGTTACGAGGATCGGGAGCACTACGAGGGCGAGCGTGGCCGCCTTCAATAGGACGGTTGCCGGTGACCTGTGAGTCTCCGGCCGGCGGCGATCGGTGTCGGATGTGTCCAGGAACATCATGTGCTTCACAACTGAACTAATAGGAACCCAACTGAGCAGGGCAACCTGGCGGGCTCGCAGGATCGGCCTCACGATTTACGGCGACATAGCTTTGCGACAGATACAGCCCCTGAGTTGAGAAGTCTCCGCAGTTCTGGAACGCAGTCGCCGGATTCTTTGTCTTGATCATCAGCGGAATGGCGGGTCCCGCGATCTGTGGAATTGATCCGTCGTTCACGCCCGGGATGGTCGGTATCTGGAAGAAAGACGGCGTTTTGAACCCCCACGCCCAATAGAACTGCAAATACCAAACGGGCGGCTTGAACGTTTGCAGGGAATAGTAATCCGTGAATTGACCACTCGCATCCGGGGTCCAACCGCCATCGCTATTGGGGTTCGTCGGGTTATTGGGTGAAGGCATGGAACTCTGGGATCCGCCTACGTAAACAAACTTCTCGGAAATCGTAACGGGATTGTATGGGACCCAGGCGTGACCATATGTATCCTCCAGCAAATAGGTCCTGTCCCGCTCGGCCACGTTTCCGGTTGGCGTTGTCTCCGTGTCCCCGACAAGATCAACTAGATACGGATATGGATATGCATAGGGATTCTGCGGATTCTGGTTGGCCCAAACGCTTCTGGCGATAAAGAGCAGCGGCGCTATCTGCTTGAGCACCTTCTCCCACGACTGCGTCGGACCGTTCGGTGGCGTCTGGCCCGCGGAGGCGAGAAAGTTATTGAGAGCGCTGTCGCTCAGGTTCGTGCTGCCGTCCTGAGGAATGTCCGTTTGATGCGCCAAAGTGCTCCCGAGGTAAATTTCCGCTGACGTGACCCAAAATGCGCCGCTGCCAAGCCCGATCGTACAATCGCTGCTAGCATCATCACACGAGCCATCACCAGATAGAGCGGATTTTCGTAGTATTCACCCACCGAAAACGCGACCACATAGTGATCGGTTTGCAAGTCATAATCATCCCAGGCCACGGCAGATGCGCTGAAAGCTCCGGCAGCCCCGTTGGCGGAAACCGCTGTTGCGCCTTGAAGAATCGCTGTGCCGTCCTGATACAACGTGCCAACTGTTTGAGCATCGTAGTAAAGACCGGCCGTAGCATTCAGTTCCGTTGCCGAGTAAGTGCTGATGTTCCCGTTCGTGATTGAAATTGTCGACACGCCGATCACATAGCCGCCTGTAGTTTGTCCCGTGTCCGTTGTCGATATAGTCCCGCCAGTACCTAGTTGGCCGACCATGAAAGATATAGCGGGCGAGATGTGGATTGATCCTACAGACCAAACCTGAGTGTAGCTGCCGATGTTTGAAGTTTGCTCCACCATACTGTAGATAAAGTTGCCGTTCGCATCTGTCTCCCCGACCTGCTGCGTACTCCCCACGTTCTGCGAAACAGAGACGGGCTGATGGGGCGGGGCACCTGAAATCGTGATCTGAAATGTGTCACCAACCTCAAAATCCGGAGCAAGATTCGGATGGGTCAAGTTTGATATTTGAAGTACAGGCGTATAGGGGAAATACCCGCCCCCGGAGTTCCCTAGATTCCCCCAACCAGACCAACCGTTTTGGCCGATACACCCTCAAGCTGGACAGGATTCCGGAGCCACTAGACGGCGCGCGCATACTGAAAAATGCCGCCCCGATCCGAAACCCTCAGCCGCGCGGCTACGGTCGCTGTATGACAATCCAACATGAATCCTTACCGTGGGCGTATAAGCCACTACACTTCCACTTCGTGCCGTCAGCTCATTGCTTACTGGGTGACCACTGCTCTCGTCGTTTGCGAGCTGATTTTGGGAGGCGTCTGGGATGTCATGCGAGTGCCCCAGGTCCGCGGCCTCATCGAGCGCTTGGGGTATCCTCCCTATTTCCTGGTCATCTTAGGAATCTGGAAACTGCTGGGCGCCGTGGCGTTAGTCATTCCAAGGTTTCCCCGGCTAAAGGAGTGGGCCTACGCCGGTGTGTTCTTCGACCTGACAGGCGCTGTTGCGTCGCTATCGGCCTCGGGGTTGATCGATGCGGGTACGATGGCATATCCGATGGTGATGACCGGTGTTGCAGTCGCCTCCTGGGCGCTCCGCCCGCCATCCCGCCGCCTCGGTTCTCCATGAGTTGCCGCTAGCTAAAAGGGGTTCTATCAGAGCCGCGGGAAATAGCATCATTTCGGGGCAAGTTGTTGCTGCAAGCCTAGACGGTCAATCGTCGCCCAACGCTCCACAATCTTGCCGTCGCGGATGCGCCAGAACACCATTCCGGTGAACGTGACCGCGCGGTTCGTGGCCGGGAAAGGTATCATCGGCAGCACGCCGCGGTGTGTGCCGTGCCATCTGGCGCGCACAGCTACACGGTCCCCTTCCGCCACGATGTCCTCAATCTCGATCCTCAGGTCGGGGAATGCCGTGTGCAGCATAGCGCGGTACTGCAAGACAGGTTCTGGCCCAGGGGGCGTCCCCGGCGGCATTTCGTTGTCCCGAAAATCGGGCGCCAATTGCTTTCTTACCGTCTCAGCATCTTGCTTGTGTAGGACCGACTCATAGTGCTGCAGTACAAGTTTCTTGTTCTCCTCGCTAGTCATCCGTCTCCTCCATCGCAGACTTTGCTTTGCATTCGCCCGCTTGCTCGCTAAGACGTGGGGAGCGTCAGCGCGCGCACGCCCATGCTCAGCGAAGCCGCTACCGCCGCAATTCGTAGCCAGTTCAGTGCAACCCACATTTTCGCGTCGGCCGCGAGCGCATCGCCTGATCGACCTGCACCGTGATGCACGACCATGTTGATGATGGACGGCCTGAAGTACACCAGCGTCACAATGCTCATAATCAATAGAAGCCCGGTGCCTGCAAGGCGCCAGATCATCTCTTTTGCCGGCATGCCAAAGCTGGTCAGAAATGCGGCAAGCGCTATGATCCCGAGACAGGGTGTCACTACGGACCAAAAGACTTGGCCGGAGCGGATGGGCACACGCAGAAACGAATTGCCCTCCATGAGCGATTGCGGCGCATTACCCGCCCAGAAAGGCACGACTACGAGCATTTCATAGAGACCGGCGCCAAGAATGAAACCAGTCCCGACAACAAACATCCAAAGCGTTAACGATGCTAACAGGCGCATTCAGTTCCTCGCGCATAATTAAATACAGTTGTACTATATCTGAATTTAACTCATGACGCAAGCCCCCCGGCGCAAGCGCGCCTATGATTCGAGTAAGCGCCGCGCGGCGGCCAGAGCGACATGTTTGAGGATTGCCCAATGCGCGCGGCGGCTGTTTGCCGAGCGCGGCTACGGCGCGACATCCATCGAACTGATCGCGCGCGAAGCGGGCGCATCCGTTCCGACCTTTTACGCAACTTATGGATCGAAACGTGCCGTGCTCTTTGCTCTGCTCGACGCGGCGGACGCCCAGGCCGATGTCGTGAGTCTCCAAAAGAGCCTGCGGGCGGCCGCGGGACAACCGCGCGAGCAATTACAGCTTCTCGTGTCGTTTGCTCGGCGGTTCTATGAGCAATCGGCAGATCTCATTGAGATTGCGCGCAGCGCGGGCCGGGTAGAGGCGGATCTCGAAGCGCTGTGGAAGGAAGGTGAAGCGCGGAGGTTAAAAGGACAGAAGCCGGTCGTGCACGCCTGGGCCGCTAGCGGGGTACTTCGTGAAGGCTTGCAGGAGTCCGATGCCCTGGATGTCCTTTGGTCCCTCACCGGCCCGGACCACTATCGCTTAATGGTGACAGAGCGCAGATGGCCGCCCGAAAAGTACGAAACCTGGCTGGCGCGCTCGCTTGCGTTATTGCTGTTTCGTCATGAGTATTCTTTGAAACGGCAGGCATTCAGCCGAGCAGCTTCGCCGCTGGCTTCGCAAAATACGTCAGAATAAAGTCCGCGCCCGCGCGGCGAATGCCCGTCAGCGACTCGAGCATCGCTCTTTCCAAATCGAGCCAGCCATTATTCGCCGCCGCCATGATCATGCTGAATTCCCCGCTCACCTGATACGCGGCCAGCGGCACGTCGAAGTTGCGGCGGGCATCGCGCAGGATGTCTAAATACGGCATGGCCGGTTTGACCATGATCATGTCAGCGCCTTCTTCCAGATCGAACTGGATTTCACGCATGGCCTCACGGCCATTCGCCGGGTCCATCTGGTAGCTTCGCCGGTCGCCGAACTGCGGAGCGGATTCGGCCGCTTCCCGAAACGGGCCGTAGAAGGCGGACGCGTATTTCGCGGCGTAGGAAAGGATGGGCGTGGCTTCATGGCCGGAGGCATCCAGAGCCCGACGAATCGCCGCCACACGCCCGTCCATCATGTCGCTCGGCGCTACGATATCGGCGCCCGCCTCGGCATGCGAAACCGCCGTTTTCGCGAGCCATTCGAGTGTCGCGTCATTATCGACATCGCCATCCTTCACGAACCCGCAATGCCCGTGGCTCGTGTATTCGCAATTACAGACGTCGGTGATTACAAGCAGCCCGGGCGCAGCCTGCTTCACGGCCCGGATCGCCCGTTGCGTAATGCCGTCGCGCGCATAAGCCCCGGATGCGAATTCGTCCTTTGTCTCCGGAATCCCAAACAGAATGATGCCGCCCAGTCCGAGCGCCTGGCACTGTTCCGCCTCGCGGACCAGATTGTCTATCGAGACCTGCGCGTTTCCAGGCATGGAGCCGATCGGTTTGCGCACCCCTTCGCCGGGACATACGAACAGCGGAAGCACGAATTGCGAGGGATTCAATCGCGTTTCGCGAACCAGACTCCGCATCGATTCCGAGACTCGCAAGCGGCGCGGGCGATGTACTGGGAAGGCCATGACTATTCCAGTGTTGCAAAAGTGATAGACTGAACTGCCTAATGGAATAGCGCTATTTCCGAAGAAGAGTTTTCCTGATCAGAGAAACTACTTTTCTGGACTGATAAGTCGGTATGAGCATTGCCCCTGCCAGTGACGGATTGGCCTTCCGCCCTCAAGTGGACGGCTTCTTCGCGAACGACACGGAGATCCTCAAAAAGCTGGGAAGCGCGACCAAACCGGTTGAATTAGCCAAACGATCGGTGTGGCCCACGGTAGCGGCAGTTGCCTTCAATTGGGCGATCATTTGCGCCGCCATCTTTGCCATGACCATCACTTCGTGGTGGATTCATCCGGTGTGGCTGCTAGTCATCGCCTCCCGCCAGCATGCGCTGCTCGTTCTGCTGCACGATGCCAGCCATTCCCTTTTGTGCCGCAGCAAGTTTTGGAATGAGATCATCAGCGATTTCTTTTGCGGCCTGCCTTTTGGCTTGAGCACGCAGGCGTACCGTGTCAACCATCTCGCGCATCACGAACATCTGAATACCGAAGAGGATCCCGATCTGGTTCGGAAAGTCGGTCCCGGTGGGCAGCCGGAAGAGTGGATGTTCCCCCTGCCCTGGTACCGGCTCGCGCGGCTCTTTGGCAGGGATGTCTCGGGCGGCGGCTTGCTTTTTGTGCTTCGCAGCGTATTCCGGTTGACGAAGGCAGCGAAAGGACCTTCCGAGGAAAAGAAGCAGACGCTGTATCCGCCCGTCCTTCGCCTCGTCTATGCGGCGGCGCTGATTACGTTTCTGTGGGTAAGCGGCAGACCGTGGTTCTTGCTGTATGCCTGGCTGGTACCGCTGTTTTGCCTCTTGCCTGCGATTTTGCGGCTGCGCAGCATCGCCGAGCATTTTGCCCTTCCCAAAGCTCACATGCTCAACGAATCGCGGATTATTCATCCGCGATGGTGGGAAGCGTTTCTGGTGGCGCCTCATCACGTGTCGCTGCATCTCGATCATCATCTGTTCCCTTATGTGCCGTGGTACCGGCTGCCGCAGCTTCATCGCCGGCTACTTGCCAACGAAGAGTACCGCGCGCTGGCCCATATCAACTCAGGCTTCTTTTTCGGAAAGAAGTCGCTGGTCGCCGATATCACACAAATTGAGGACGATCCTCGCACGCTGCTGAAAGCGCATTGACGGCGCGTTCGGTTCCGATTTGGGGCGCTCAGCCAAGAGCGAATAAGATCCACTGAGGTCCGCTATCGCCCATTGCTGAGTTTATCTACTGCCTGCTGTTGGCTCTTCGGCTGACTAGTGCGTGAGAAGGCGGGGATTGAAACCGCTAGTTGAACGCTCGCGTCCGTAACCCGAAGCGGGAATTCGTGGTGAAACAGTCTGGTAATCTCCGACTTCTCAACAGGGCCTGTGCTGCGCCGCCGGAGCGCATTCACGAAAACTTGCAGATTGATGGGGGTTTCACGTTAGAGAACAATACTCCCCCGTTCGTATCGCGAGCACTCGACCTCGGCGAAGTGAATGGCTCGCAGCCGCTTCCCTCGCTCAGTATCTATTTCGCTCTGACAGGCCAGCAGCAAAAAGATTTGGCCGGCTTGTTGAAGAGACAACTAGACCGCTCCAGTCGCGATTTTCACAAATGGCTTACGCCCCAGCAGTTTGCGAGCCGCTTTGGCGTGAACAAGAAGGATCTTGAAAAAGTAGAATCCTGGCTGGAAATTCAAGGCTTTACAAACATTGAAGCCGCTCCGGGTGGAACTCACGTGACCTTTGCCGGCACCGCGGCTCAAGTAAAGGCGACTTTCGGGACCGCCATTCACCGCTACAAAGATGCTGCCGGCCAGACGCACTTCGCTAATTCGAGCGATCCCATCCTTCCGCTTGGATTGAGGTCTGTGGCCGCGGACGTCGGTGGTCTCCGCGATTTCGCACCTCGGCTGAATATTCAATTAGCAAATCCCGCTATCCCAGCAGCAACCACCGGCAATCAGGACCATTACCTTTATCCCGCAGATCTGGCAGTCATCTATAACTCGAAACCGCTGCTTGGAGCTGGTGTTGATGGTAGCGGTCAAAGCATCGCAATCGTAGGTGTAGGCTCCATTGACCTCAATAACATCCGTACGTTTCGTGCTCGTGCGTTCTTGCCCCCTAGCGATCCGACGATTATTTCCAATCTGCCGCCGAACGAAACAGCCGGCCTAGGCTCTCCCGACGAAGGCGAGGCGGAGCTCAACATTGAAGTTGCCGGGGCGGCCGCGCCGGGAGCAACCATCGTGTATGTACTTGGCACAGATGTTGTTAGCGCGATCACAACGGCCGTGGACAACAACGTGGCTCCCGTTCTCAGCATCAGCTATTCCTATTGCGAATCGAGCGTTAGCACATCCGAAAGAAATACTTTGTCGACGCTCTTTCAACAAGCGAATGCGCAGGGAATGACAGTGCTGGCGGACAGCGGCGACACGGGCGCAGCGAACTGCGACTATGGCGCCACGGTGGCAACCAAGGGCTTGGCCGTCGGAATTCCCGCCAGTTTCCCCACCGTCACGGCGGTGGGCGGAACGGAGTTCAACGAAGGCTCCGGCTCTTACTGGAGCTCAACCAACGGTGCAGATGGCGGATCTGCCCTGTCTTACATCCCCGAGGTGGCGTGGAATGACAGCTCAGAGACTCATTCGCTTGAAGCATCGGGAGGCGGCAAGAGCATATTATTCGGGAAACCCGACTGGCAAAAGGGTCTCAATGTTCCTAACGACAACGCACGCGACGTTCCCGACGTTGCGTTTACAGCCTCCATTCTCCATGATTGGTATGGCGTCTGTGTGATAGAAAGTTGCTCTCATTCTCAGCAGGGGCTATCTCGTGGTGGCGGCACGTCGGCGTCAACACCATTCTTTGCCGGTCTCATCGCTCTTCTGAATCAAAAACTTGAGAGCCGTGTTGGCAACGTAAACCCTGAGTTGTACACGCTTGCTTCCTTTTCGCCAGATGTCTTTCATGATGTGACGCAACGGGCGAATCAGGTGCCTTGCCAATCAGGAAGCAAGGATTGCTCGGACTCGGGCACGGAAGGTTATTCGGCAGGACCAGGCTACGACCAAGTAACAGGCTTGGGTTCTGTGGATGCCTACAACCTTTTGGAGGAATGGGGGGCTGATTTTAATCTGAGCTTGCTTTCCACCACCCTTCAGCTTTCAGAGGGCGCAACCAGTAACGATGACATCACCGTCAATGCCTCGGAGAACTTCAAGGGCACGATCTCCTTTACCTGTACCGTTCCGACACAATTGAAAGGCGTGTCCTGCCTCGTAGGAGGACCAATTACTGGCTCCGGCACCAGCAATGTAAGCATCTCGCGTTCCAGCATCGCGTTCGCGGCTGGGGGTGCGAATCCTAATAGGCCGGTCGGCCTTTTTTTTCTTGTCCTGCTTTCGCTCCTGTTTATAGGCAGTGTTTGGAGAGATGAGGAAGTCTCCACTGTGTTGCGGATCCACTCTCGCTTCATTATCCCGATTCTGACACTCATCGTGCTGACGATGAGCGCTTGCCACGATGGAACCGAAGTTTCTTCTACTATGACAACAGGCCCGATCACTGGAAGTGTAGTTGTCACCGCCACATCTGGTAACTTAAGCCATACGGCCCAGATCACGGTAACACTCGATTGATTGCATCAAGCAGGAATTCCCGCCTACTCTGGCGCGCGAGTAGCGCGTAAAAGCCTGTACGCGGTGTTACCTTGGAGTTGCGGGTTTAGTTCAACATAAACGACTCGGTATCTGGTGTGTCCCGACGTCAACGGCAATGCGGCTCGTTTCAAAATTGTGTTGTATGCAGCAGCACAAATCCGCCAAGAGATGGTTTGTGAGCGGAGAGGTCCAGGGCGTCGGATTCCGCTTCTTCGTACAACGCTGTGCAGCCGAACTGGGCATCGCCGGCTGGGCACGGAATTTGCCGGACGGACGTGTGGAGGTCTATGCGATCGGGCCGGCCGCGCGGCTCAGCGACTTAGCGGCAGCATTGCATAAGGGGCCTCGAATGGCGAACGTTCGAAGCGTGGAAGAGCGCGACGAAGAGGTGCAACCGCTGCATGGGTTTTCGATTCGATGAGAAGCCATCAGCAATCAGCTCTACCCCTCCCTGACGGTCGCGGCTCGGTCCCGTTGATCGGAAAGCTGACGGCTGACCGCTGACCGCTAAAGGATGATTAGTCTCTATATTCCGTAAGCGCATCGAAGATCCGGCGCAGGATCGCGGCCGCCTGGTCCTCGGAGAGGCGCTTCGGGTCGTAGGCCTGCTCCAGCACCAGACCATTCAGCACGCCTTCCAGGGCGGCCCGGCGCTCGCCATCGGTTTCCAGTTCGCATTGCGCGCGAGCAGGCAGAAGGCTGCGAATCGCCTCGATGTTTTTGGAACCGCGGATCCGCCGGTGTGCCTCGACGAGTTTCGGCCTTAACCTGCTGTGCCGCAGCGCAAAAAGTTTGAACTCCAGCGTAAGCATGACCCACCGGCGATCTCCAATGCGCTTTGCGTAATATTCACGCAGAGCTTCGAGCCGTTGTTCCGGAGTTTCGCAGGCTTCGAGAGCGCTTAGAAGTTTGCCGCTGTGCTCCTTCACTTGCTGTTCGAGCAGCGCCAGAAAAAGATCCTGCTTCGTATGGAAATTGGCATAGAAAGCGCCGCGCGAGTGGCCCGCCTCCGCGGCAATGTCTTCAATCCGGGCGGCTTCGAACCCGTCTCTCGCAAAAATGCGCTGGGCGGCCTGCAGAAGCTTGGCTCGCGTTGCCTCGCTGCGCTGCTGATGTTTGTTCGGATGCCGTCTAGGCTCCCGGCGGGAGGAGGCCGCGTTGAGTAACCGCTTCATTACTTGATTTCTAAATTATATACACATGTGTACGAAATGTGGTACATGTATGTATATTTAGTGCCGATGGGAAATGCTTTCGTAATCTGTCTTGCACTCCTGGGAACTGGCTCGCCAATCGCATTGGCGCAGATGATGCCTGCTCCAGCGGCGGGGGCGTCCAACCGGGCGATCTCCCTGCCCATGTCGGGCGCCGCAAGCCAAGGGTCTGTCGAGGCAACACAATCAGCCGCGCCCGCGGGCGGCGTCGATACGCTCAGCAGCAGGTTCCAGGTCGGCGGCAACTATGCGGGAAGCGTTCCCGCTGCGAACTTTCCCGCCGGTCCCATCACGCTGACGCTCGCCGACGCGGTGAAACTCGGCTTGCGTGCGAACCTGGGGTCCATTTCTGCCGATAATGCCTCGCGTGCTGCCCGTGCGGCGCGCCTTCAAGCGTTGAGCGCCATGCTCCCGGATATTGGATTGAGCGCGAGCGAGACGGTCACGCAAGTCGACCTCGCCGCCTATGGATTTCAGTTCAAAGCTCCGCCTGGCTTCCCCATCTCCATTCCGACCGTCGTGGGGCCATTTTCCTATTCGCAACTGCAGGGCTCGTTGAGCACGCCGATTTTTGATCTGGTTTCGCGGCGCAACTGGCAGGCAGCGAAGGAAAGCGAGCGCGCCTCGATTCTCTCGGCAAAGGACACACGGGAGCTTGTCGTGCTGGCAGTCGCCGGCAGCTATTTGCAAACGATTGCCACCGCCTCGCGAATTGCTTCGCAGCGCGCCCAGGTGGAAAACGCGCAAGCGGTTTACAACCAGGCGGCGGTTCGGAAGTCCGCCGGCACGAATTCCCGTATCGATGTGACCCGCAGCCTGGTAGAACTCGAAACCGAACAGCAGCGATTGACTTCGCTCGAATCGGATTTGCGCAAACAAAAGATCGCGCTGGCCCGGACCATCGGGTTGCCGCTCGATCGCGATCTGCTTCTTTCCGAAACGCTCGGCTTCAGTGAGACGGCTTTGCCCGACGCGGAAACGGCGATCCGGCAGGCATTCCAGAGTCGTGCCGATTTGCGATCGGCTGACGCGCAGGTGCAGGCGGCCGAACGCGCGCTGTCGGCAGCCCACGCGGAGCGACTCCCTTCGGCATCGGTCAGCGGCGATTATGGCGTGATGGGGCCGAATCCAACCAATACGCACGGCGTCTTCGCGGTGACCGGCTCGATTAATGTGCCCGTCTGGCAGGGCGGCCGCATCAAAGGAGATATACAACAGGCTGAGGCGACTCTTCATCAGCGCCAGGCTGAACTCGCGGATCTGCGCGGCCGGGTGGAACAGGACGTCCGCACCGCCCTGATCGATCTCGAAACGGCGCAGGGGCAGGTGAAGCTAGCCCAGAATAATCGCAAATACGCGAACGAAACGCTAGCGGAGGCGCGAGACCGGTTTGGGGCCGGCGTGGGCACTACTCTCGAAGTTGTGCAGGCCGAGGAACAGGTCGCCAGCGCGGAAACCGATTATGTATCCAGTCTGTATTCTTTCAACCTGGCGAAGCTCGCGCTGGCCCGCGCCACGGGAGGAGTCGAAACGCAAATGCCCGGTCTGTTAAAGGGGAACCGTCCATGAACGCATACGAAGAAAAAATAGATCCGTCCGAAGCGAATGGCGGCGGGGCCGTGGCCACAGAACGATCTCGTGAAACAGTGCCGGATCGCCGTTCCGAAGCGCAGCCGCCCAATACTCGCGGCAAAAAACGTGCGTTCCTGATTTTCTTCTCCATTTTACTGGTGCTGGGTGCGGCGGGCTTCCTGTACTGGCTCTATGAGAGCCAGTTCGAAGATACGGACGATGCGCAAGTGGATGCGCATCTGGCCCCCGTCAGCGCGCGCGTGGACGGCACGATTGTTCGTGTCTATGTGGACGACAACCAGACCGTGAAAGTGGGCGACCCGCTAATAGATCTCGATCCGCGCGATTTTCAGGTAGCGCTCGACCAGGCCCTCGCGCAGCTTGTGCAAGCGCGCAGCATGGTCTTCGCGCAGCAGCCGAATGTCCCGATCACGCAAGTCGAGAACACGACCAACGTTTCAACGGGTGAAGCCGGTGTGGCTAACGCTCGTGCGGCTCTCGCGGCGGCGGAGAGAGATCGCGATTCAGCGGAAGCCAAATTGGACGAATCGGAAGCGACCAATGCCCGTGCGCAAGCCGACCTGTCCCGGTACAAAATCCTGATCGCGAAAGAAGAGGTCTCCCAGCAGGAATACGATCAGGTGGTGGCGGCCGCCAAATCGCAAGCTGCTACTGTGAAGGCCAACCAGGCTGGGCTACAGGCTGCGAGCCAGACCGTGGATCAGCGCCGGGCGCAGCTTGCGGAGGCCGAAAGTAGGCTGGCGCAGTACCGCCGCAACGCGCCCGAGCAGATCGCGATCCGGCGCGCCACGCTCCGATCCGAACAAGCGAGCGCGCAAACCGCTCAAGCCCAGGTCGAGCAGGCGCAATTGAAACTCAGCTACACCAAAATCACAGCGCCGGTGGCCGGCATCGTCATGAAGCGTTCGGCGGAAGTGGGTTCGCATATTTCGGCCGGCCAGCAGTTGCTCGTCATTTCGCAGGTGAACGATGTCTGGGTCACGGCCAATTTCAAGGAGACGCAGCTCCGGCGCATCCACCATGGGCAATCGGCCACCATTCATGTCGACGCGCTGAAGAAGGATTTCGAAGGCTATGTCGAAGATATCGGTGGTTCCACCGGTTCGGTTGCAAGCGTGCTGCCGCCCGAGAACGCCACAGGCAATTACGTAAAAGTCGTGCAACGGATTCCCGTGCGCATCCGCTTCAAAGCCAATCAGCCCGGGTTGGACCGATTGCGCCCCGGCATGTCGGTAGAACCGAAAGTCCGGGTGGAAGGATAGCGCGTGCCCGCAAAACCGGGAAACCATCACGATTGGAAGCCGTCGCATAATCCTTGGATCGTCGCGTTGACCGTGACGCTCGCGACGTTCATGGAAGTGCTCGACTCTTCCATTGCAAACGTCTCTCTTCCGCATATCGCCGGCTCTCTGGGAGCCACCTACGAAGAGGCCACCTGGATTCTGACCAGCTATCTGGTCTCGAGTGCGATTGTGCTCCCGGTCTCGGGATGGCTATCGAATGTTATTGGACGCAAGCGCTTCTATATGTCTTGCGTCGCGCTGTTTACCGGATGCTCCTTCCTATGCGGGATCGCTCCGAGCCTTCCGCTGCTCATCATCTCTCGCGTGCTGCAAGGAGCCGGCGGCGGCGGACTGCAACCTTCCGAGCAGGCCATTCTGGCCGATACATTCCCGGTCGAAAAACGCGGCCAGGCCTTTGCTATGTACGGGATGGCTGTGGTGGTTGCGCCCGCAATCGGGCCCACGCTGGGCGGCTGGATCACGGATAATTTCAACTGGCACTGGATCTTCTTCATCAACATTCCCATCGGCCTCTTATCGCTGTTCCTCACCCAGAGGTTCGTGGAAGATCCGCCGTGGATTGCAGAAGAGAAATCGGCGGGCATAAAGGTCGATTACATCGGGCTGGCGCTCATCGTGATTGGCGTCGCGTGCTTCCAAATCGTGCTCGACAAAGGTCAGGAGGAGGACTGGTTCGGGTCTCCGCTGATCACCATGATGTTTAGTATCGGGGTACCGACGCTGGTAGCTTTTTTCTTATGGGAGTGGTATCACGAAAGTCCCATCGTCGACGTCCGATTGCTGCGCAACCGCAATTTTGGAACGGCGGTCTTCTTCTCGTTTGTGTTGGGAATGGTGCTGTTCGGCTCCACTGTGCTGATTCCGGAGTTCTTGCAAACCAGTCTTGGCTACACTGCGGAACGCGCGGGTATGGCGTTATCACCCGGCGGGTTGGTTCTGATGTTGATGATGCCCATCGCCGGACGGCTTACCGCTACGAAGATTGATCCGCGATTGTTGATCGCGGTTGGATTTCTGGGCACGGCATGGACGCTGCACCTGATGACCATCATCTATCTGCAGATAGACTTCACCACGATCATTATTTTGCGCATGATTCAGGTGATCTTCCTGCCGCTGATCTTCATTCCGATCAGCACGCTGAATTATGTGGGCGTGCCGCGCGAGAAGAACAACCAGGTATCGGGTTTATCCAACTTCGCGCGGAACATTGGAGGCAGCATCGGAACATCGCTGCTGACAACCTTCCTGGCCCGCCAGAACCAGACCCACCAGCGGGATTTCGCGGCGCACACCGGCCACGGCGATTACAATTTCCAGCACCTCTTGGAGGGTTTGAAAGCGCTCTTCCTATCGCAGGGATACGATGCGGTCACCGCGACGAAGAAGGCGTTAGCTATGGCGTATCAAAGCATTCAACAGCAGGCCAGCGCCTTGAGCTTCGAGAACAGCTTTTGGATCATGTCGCTGATTGTGGTCTGCTTGACGCCTCTGCCGTTCCTGATGCGGCGGCCCAAACCCGGCGAACAACAGCCGCGGGGAGCGCATTAAGATCAGGCCAGCCGAACCATTCCGGGAATTTTGTACCCTAAGGGCGGACCACCTACTGCTTGACCGGCCCGAACTAGTACTCGTACCATCGTTGCTGGCCACCGCTTTGCCATTCGTGCGAAAAAGATATGGAATCCACTAAGACCGTCATGCCTAGCTGATTCTGTCAATCCGTGTATCGCGCCCCAGATCCCTCACATATTCGTCGACATTCTGAAATTTCGGCCTGTCTTTCCTAAGACCAACCAGGGCTAGCATCGCATTACGCCGCTTCTCCAAATTGCCCAGGTAGTGCGCACGCACGGCTACTCGAACCAACTCAGAAATAGAAGTTCCCGTACTGCGTGCGTGAGCACGCAAGGCATCCCAGAGTTGGTCATCCAAATAGGGTTGGGTCCGGTGCATGATATGCATCGTATCAGGCTTAGGCGCTGTCAGAAGCCCGGAGAGCGCCGGAATTGGCGAAGCCCGTAACGAAGATCCTCCATTAACAGCAGGACCTGCTAGAAGTAATTCAGCGGCCGCGTAAACAACGAGCGCACTACCTCGAATCCTTCGGTGCCAACAATCTGCTGCATCATCACCGTCCAGGGCTCGCCCTCTTCTTTCACGATGATGGCGGTGGCGCGAATGCGGCCCACCAACTCTCCGCGCGTGTAGTCCCAATAGGCAAAGGAATCCATAAACGGCGAGTTCGGTTCCGCTTCGGCCGGAGGTAATGACCCGGCCAGCCGCTCTTCACAATCGACACGCAGCCAATCGCCCTCTGAGCGCAGCAGCAGGCGGCAGCCTGTGAATTCCGGGAAAAACACAAACCGGTATGGCGGATCGTACTTGGGAAATAGAGTCGAGCCGCTGGGTGGAACGAAATAACTGGTCAGCGGCTGGTCGGAATAGAGATGCAGGCTGGGCAATACCCGCGCCGTTGCGCGCGTGTCGAGTGGCTGAAGGTCGAGATGATGGACCAGCCGGTTGCGCATGAGCGCCGTGGCTTCCGGGCTGGTCAGTTCGTCGGTGAAGAGGACCGTTTTTTCCAGGAACTGTCTCGGCGCGGTTTGAAATAGCAGATTGAGACGCGAGGCCATCCGCCGCCAGTGTATCGCAGCCGTAACCGAGCCGGGACCGCTACCGAGTGGTCCTACTAATCTTCCTGTTCCCGAAACACCGGCTCTTTCCCCGCCAGCATCAATCGCTCGTCAAGCGCGGCCTTCACCAGCTCTTCTTCGATTTCCGAAAGCCCGTGCGCGTCCCTCTCCACGCGCGCGAGCAATCCCTTCACGCGTCCGCGGGACGTCTCGCCCGGCAACGCCAGCGTGTACGCAAACAACGCATCCGTACGCAACTCTTCGTCCTCTAGCAATTTACGAAGCCGTTCCAGATCGCTTCGGATGCCGTAATAGCCAACGCCCCAAATCGCTGCGCGCCGGACTTCGAGATCCGCGTCATCCAGGTGCTTCGAGAAGTAATTTCGGAAACTGGGGTGCGTCGAACGCCACATTGCTTCGAGCGCCTTCGCGCGGCCTTCGTTGTCACCGTACAACTCCGCAATCGCATTACGTACTTCGTTGCGGTCCGCTTCGAACGCCAGTCCAACTACGAGACCGCCGCGCTCAGTGATCGGCGTATCCGGATTGCGCAGCCGTTCGAGCATAGCCGAGACAACCTCTGTCTCCTCGACGGATGTGGCCAGCGCTTCCCAGGCCCGCGCACGCACCTCCGGCGACTCGTCCCCTTTCGCAACCGCGAGCAGCTTCTTCCGCTGTTCCGGGCTGATCTCGCGATTGAAAAACGAACTCGCCGCGCTGGCCCGCAGTCCAGCTACCGGATGATTGAGCAGGTCCAGCCGCTCGTCTTCATCGAGCAATTCCACCGGAAGCTCTGCCCGTTCGGGGTAGAGGGGCCAGATATCGAAGGGTTCAGCCTCTTCTTTCGTCTGGCTTGCTCCGGCCTCGAGCGCCTTGAGCGCCTCGTCTATTGCTTGCTTCAGCTTTGCTTCGTCCGCGCTAAGTCCGGCTGCTAATTGCTCAATGGCCGGGCGGGCAGCGGGATCGCCATAGATTTCCAGCAGCAGAAGCGTATCGAGCAGATCGTATTCGAGCCGATCGAGCAGAATCTTTAGAATGCGCTCGTCACGTATGCGCAAACTGGCGAGAATAAACGCGATTTCGCCGCTTTGCGATTCGTCCAGCTCTTCATACAACGCAAGCAGCGGGTCGAGAGCCGGCTGTCCGATCTCAACAAGCGTTTCAATCGCTTCATCGGAAATGTTTTCGGGATCTTCCCGCAGATAAGCAATCAGGAACGGAATTCCTTCCGGCGCTCGCCAAAGCCGGATGAGCGCAATCACATCTTCGGATAAATCGACTGTATCGTTCCGGTAGTCGCGTACCGCAAACTTGAGCAACGCAGAAAGCGTTTGCTCTGGCCGGTCGATAAGCGCGTGCAGGAACCGGTGATCCAGACCGAGGTGGCCGCGGGCAGCCGCGTCCAATACCTCGGCCGGAGAATATTCCTGCAGTTTGTCCGGATCCGGAAACAAGGGCCTTACTGCTCGGGCTCCACGATCACTTTGATCGGCGCAGTGACGTCGCGATGCAACCGCAACGTGACTTCATGTTCGCCCAAAGTGCGGATTGGCTCATCGAGCTGCACTTTCCGCCGCTCGATATGGAACTTTTGCAGTTCCAAAGCATCGGCGATGTCCTTGGCCGTCACCGAACCGAACAATTGATTGTTCTCGCCGACCCGGTGCCGGAACGTGACCGTCACGCCGGACATCAGGCGGCCCAAATCTTCAGCCTCCGACTTCGCTTTCGCTTCCCGCCGCAGATAGGCTTCGCGCTCCTGCTCGACAATCTTCTTGTTGGCTGCAGTCGCGGGAACCGCCAGACGCTTAGGTAGCAGGAAATTGCGGGCATAGCCGTCCGCGACTTTCACCACGGATCCGCGCGTCCCCACCTTTTCGAGATCTTCTCTCAGAATGACTTCCATGATCCTCTTCTCCTGCTTTTACATCCGCGAAGCAAACGGCAGCAATGCGATGTTGCGTGCCTGCTTAATGGCTTCGCACAGACGCTTCTGGTGCGGCGTGCAAACGCCTGAAATGCGCCGCGGCGTGATCTTGCCGCGCTCCGAGATAAAGCCCGAGAGCAGCTTGGTGTCTTTGTAGTTGATATCGTCGACCTTGTCCACGCAGAAGCGGCATACTTTCTTGCGGCGGAAATACTGCTTCTTGGTTGTGGCGATTGCTTTATCGCCGCCAGTCGGCCGCTGCGATGCCGCGATCGGACGTCCACCTTTTTGTTCTGCCATGATGAATCTCCTCTACGCCTTCTCTGCCGCTGGTGATGCCGGAGTTGCCGGCGCGCCGGGCGCTCCCGGAACAGGCGCGGGCGCCTCGGCCGGAAACAGCGGGCCGGCCATTGCGGGCGCCGGGGTCGGAGCCGGCGGCTTGCGCGCCGCACGCTTCTCGCGAGCCTTCTTGCGCTTCTCGATGCGTTTCAGCTTCTCATCGATCCGCACTGTCAGATATTTCAACACCAGGTCCGAAACTCGCAGACGGCGCTCGAGTTCCTTCACCGTATCAGGCTGCGCCGTGAACTGCAGCAGGATGTATTGTCCTTCGTCATACTTCACGACACGGTAGGCGAGCCGGCGAGTGCCCCATTTCTCCGATTTCTCGACTGTCCCGCCCGCGTGATTGATGACATTTCGTAACTGATCGATTAGCGGATCCACTTCTTCTTCGGTGGCATCCGGGCGAACAATAAACAATTGTTCGTAGATTCTCATGTTTCCTCTTCTTGTATGCCTTGAGCGCGGCGATTAAATTTCGCCATGGCCCTATTGGCGCCTTCGGCAACGATGGACTCGACGGCATCCGCAGTATACGACACCACCTCATCCACGTCCTGTTTCATGCTTCGCTCGAACGGAGCGAGCACATATTCCGCCGCATCGTGAATCGGATGATCCGGGCGTATACCCACCCGGACTCTGATAAACACATCCGTCTTCAACGCGGCGATGATCGACTTGACCCCATTGTGTCCAGCCGCCGAACCGTTCCTCTTGATCCGCAGCGCGGTCCAGGGAAGATCGAGTTCGTCATACACCACGATCAGCTCGTGATTCGTCAGGTTGCGGTACTTCAGCACTGGGCCGATTCCCGCTCCCGAAAGATTCATGAAGGTCTGCGGTTTTACCAGAACCACATCCCTGCTCCGGATCTTGCCGCTGCCTGTCAGCGTCTGGCTTTCGCTCTTCGTGACGCGAATGGCATGGCGCTGGGCCAGCTCATCGATAACCCGGAAACCAATATTGTGAGGCGTCGCTTCGTAGCGCGGGCCTGGGTTTCCCAATCCCGCAATACACCACAGCCGCGGTCCGGAGTCTTCCTCGGACATTTGCGAGCAACGGCCTTACTTCTTTTTGGCCGGCTCTGCGCCGCCCTCTTCTTCCTTTTTACCCTTCTTGATAACTTCAGGCTCTGCCGCCGGAGTAGCCGCCACGCCGCCAGTCTCAGCCGTTGTCG
Organism: Bryobacteraceae bacterium; assembly: GCA_035651215.1. GTDB lineage: Bacteria > Acidobacteriota > Terriglobia > Bryobacterales > Bryobacteraceae > Bog-105. The sequence continues at coordinate 31,629 of DASRGE010000008.1, read as the reverse complement.
TTTCTTCGGCCCGCAGCGATACCACGTGCGAAATGACTGTATCGGCCGGACTCAACAGCTTCATGGAGCCGCTCAACGGAATATCGGCGGCGCGAACGCTCTGGCCGATCAGCAACTCGCTGACATCGATCACGAACTGCTCCGGAATATCCTCGGGCAGGCACTCGATTTCCACTTCGCGCGTGACGATCTCGTGCATACCGCCCTGCACCTTCACGCCCTTCGGATCCCCGTGCGTCACTACCGGGACCTTTACCGAGATGCGCTGGGTCAAATCGATCCGCTTCAGATCGACATGCAGCAGCGAGTCCTTGATCGGATCGAACTGCCAGTCGACGATCATGACCGGAGTGGTCTCTCCGCCAGTGACTTGCAGATTGAAAATCGTGTTGTGGCCTGTCTTGCTGTGCAGAATCTTGACGACTTCTTTCGGGCTGACGGCCACCGGTGCGGGTCCACCGCTGCCTCCGTAAACAACGGCGGGCACGGAACCTTTGGCGCGCAAGCGGCGCGCTTCGTTTTTGCCGCGCGAATCCCGTAACTCGGCGGCGACTGAAATATCCCTTCTCATCTCAAAACCTCAAATAAATAGCGTACTGATCGAACCGCCCTCGTGGATGGATTGAATGGCGCGGGCCAGCAGCGGGGCCACCGAGAGCGTTCGGATTTTCGGGCAATTCGCGGCCTCTTCCGATAGCGGAATGGAATTCGTGACCAGTAGTTCTTTCAAACAAGACTTGCTGATCCGCTCCACCGCCGGACCCGACAGCACCGCGTGCGTCGCGCAGGCAGTCACCGCTTTCGCTCCCGCGCCCAGCAGCGCTTCGACGCCTTTTACTAATGTTCCAGCCGTATCCACCAGGTCGTCCACAATCAAACAATACTTTCCACGCACGTCGCCGATGATGTTCATCACCTCGGCCACGTTTACATCCGTGCGCCGCTTATCGATGATCGCCAGCGGCGCATTCATTCTCTTGGCGAAAGCCCGGGCGCGCTCCACGCCGCCCGCATCGGGCGAAACCACCGTCAGCTCATTCGCTTTGTAATGGCCGTCAAAGTGTTCCACCATGACCGGCGCGGCAAACAGGTGATCGACGGGTATATCGAAAAAGCCTTGGATCTGCGCGGCGTGCAGATCGAGCGCCAGAACGCGGCTGGCCCCTGCTCTTTCAAGCAGACTGGCCACCAATTTCGCGGAAATCGGCATGCGCGGCTGGTCCTTCCGGTCCTGCCGGGCATACCCATAATAGGGTAACACTGCCGTGATCCGCTCCGCGCTCGCCCGCTTGAAGGCGTCGATCATCAGCAGCAGTTCCATTAAGTGGTGATCGACGGGCGTGCAGGTGGGCTGAACCACGAAAACGTCGGCTCCCCGGACGTTTTCCTGGATCTGGAGGTGCGTTTCGCCATCGGCAAAACGCTTAATCATGGCAGCCCCCTCCGGACAGCCCAAAGAGCAGCAAATCTCTTTGGTCAACGAAGGATTGGCGGTGCCGGAAAAAACCTTGAAATCGGTAAAGAGGGCTCGGGCCGGTTTAGGTGCGGACATCAATCATCCTTCAAATTTGGGATCCCAGGGCGCGCCGCCACAGGCTCTGATAACGCCGCCGCGGAACGAAACGAACCGGAAAGGCGGTTCCGGGCCGGAATTGCGCAACCGCGTTTTGGGCCTGCCCGGCGGTCCGGAATACTCCGAACAGCGCCGAACCGCTACCCGTCATGAGTGCCGGATTGGCCCCGAGGCGGCGCAGTTTGCGCACGATGGACGCAAGTTCTTTATGCGTGGCGAAAACGGCCTCCTCAAAATCGTTTTTCAGCGGGATGTGATCCAGACTTGAACCGTTCAAGTTCCAGGCGATCGTCTGAAACTCTCTCAGGATAGAGGAGTTGGCCTCTGAAGTCAATGGACTGACGGCCTCGCGGGCAAGTGCTTTGTAGGCCTCCGGCGTCGGGACATGAACGCCCGGAGTAACCACCAGTACCGGGCGGGACGGCTGGTCCGGCAAGGGGTAGAGTTCGGTCCCCCGGCCCAAGCCGAGTGCGGTGCCGCCATAGAGGAAAAAGGGTACATCGCTGCCGAGCGACTCCGCCAAACGAACCAGTTCGGGCGGCGGAATCCGCTTTCCGGCCAGAGCAGGCAAAGCTAACAGGACGGCGGCGGCGTTGCTTGATCCCCCGCCCAATCCGGCCCCCATCGGGATGATCTTTTTCAGTGCGAAACGAACCCAAGCCTTGATCCGCAGGTGCTCCAGCACCAATTTTGCGGAACGAACTACCAGATTATTCTGAATGTCGACCGAGCTCTCCAGGTCGATTTGGGTTCGTCTCGCAAAATCGAACTCGATCCCGAGCGTATCGTGCAAGCTGATGGTCTGAAAGACCGTTCGCAGCTCGTGGTACCCGTCGGGGCGCTTATTCAGAACTCGGAGATCCAGGTTGAGCTTAGCGAACGAAGGGACGGTCACCTTCACGGTCAGTACTGCAGAAGAGAGAAAACGTCGTAATTCGAAAGCTTCTTCCGGCCGCCCAAAAACGTGAGCTCGATTACGAACCCGAGTCCCGCGACGCGACCCTTAAGCTGCTCGATCAGGGCAGCCACGGCGGAGGCTGTCCCCCCGGTGGCCAGCACATCATCGATGATCAAAACGTTCTGGCCCGGTTCAATGGCATCGGCATGGATTTCAAGCTGATCCGTACCGTACTCCAACTCATAATCGATGCTCTTCACCACGCACGGCAGCTTTTTCGGCTTTCTGACAGGAACGAACCCAGCGTTGAGCGCATGCGCCATGGCCGGGGCGAAAAAGTAGCCGCGGGCTTCGATACCGACCACGACATCGACCCGGTCGTTCCGGTAATGTTCCCCCAGTGCATCGATCGTCCGGCGAAAGCCGCTCTTGTCTTTCAGCAGCGTGGTGATGTCGTAGAAGGTGATGCCGGGCTTGGGAAAGTCGGGCACCTCGCGAATCAGTTGTTTAACATCGTTTGCTACGAACGGAGCGGGAGATGTTTGCGCAGTCACCCGCTGATTTTAGCAGGCGAGAGATAGTGCTGGAGCTTCTTGTCGAGCTCCGATTCGCGGACTGGCTTGGACAGATAATCCGTCATCCCGGCCTCCAGGCAGGCCGCGCGGTCTTCGGCGAAGGCATTGGCGGTCATGGCAATGATCGGGAGATTCGCTCCGGTGGCGCGAATCCGGCGCGTGGCTTCGAATCCGTCCATTTCGGGCATCAGACAATCCATCAGGATTAGATCGTAAGTATTGTCGGCCATTGCCTGCAATGCCTCCACGCCATTATTCGCGACATCCGCCTGATATCCCAAGCGCGTCAGGATGAGGCGCGCGACCTTTTGGTTGATCGTGTTGTCTTCCACCAGCAAGATCCGGAACTGGCTGCGTGAGCCGGCGGCCGGGGCAAGATTCTGCGGAGTACTCGCGGCGGCGCGAGGGGTGGCCGCCTGGACCTTGACCGTGAACCAGAAGGCCGCTCCCTGCCCGGGCGAACTGTCTACACCAATCGCTCCGCCCATCATTTCCGCAAGCCGCTTGCAGATGGCGAGGCCAAGCCCGGTTCCGCCAAAATGCCGCGTCGTGGAAGCATCCGCCTGACTGAACGGCTTAAACAGGCGGCCTTTCTGCTCTTCCGTAAGGCCGATCCCTTCGTCCTTTACGCAGAAATACAGTTCGTGCTGTCCGGAGCTGGATCCGCGCAGACGGGCGGTGATCTCGATGCTGCCCTGCGGCGTGAACTTAATGGCATTGCTCAGCAGATTGAGCAGAATCTGGCGAAGCCGGACCAGGTCGCCGCGCACGGCACGCGGGAGCTGTGGGTCAATATGGGGATGAAGCTGAATGGCCTTGCGAGCGGCCGCTGCCTGAACGATCTGAACCGCCTGCGAGATGACGCTCATCACGTCAAATTCGGCGCATTCAAGCTCCAGGCGTCCGGCCTCAATCTTGGAGAAGTCCAGAATCTCGTCGATGATCGCCAGCAGGGCTTCTCCGGAATGCCGGATGGTTTCGACGCAATCGCGCTCGGGGCCCGGCAACTCGCGGCTGAGCAGAATATCCGTCATGCCAATAATGCCATTCAAGGGCGTGCGGATTTCATGGCTCATCATCGCCAGAAAATCGCTCTTGTTCTGCGCCGCCACCTCCGCTTTGCGCGTGGCGCGGGTGGATTGATCCACCATGTGGTTCAACTGGCTGGCGTAGCGCTGCAAGTCCTGCCGCGAGAACTCGGCTTCGATCAGATATTGCAGCATCTCGTTCTCGGTACACCTACGCTCTACCAGTCCCAGGGATTGGGATAGGGTAGCGGGGTGAAAATCGCGCGCATGTATGGGGCTCTCTTCGACCAAATGCTCAAGATCGGTGTTGGGCATGGATGGATACAAGCTCAGTAGGTTCCAACTGTGGAACTAATGAGCTTTTCGGCAGCCCAGAGAGATTCTGTAGGTTTTTCTTATGCCAGCGCCAGATTCAAATTTTCGATCGCTTCATCCACTTCGGCCGGGTTCTTGTATCCCACCGTGACGCACTGGACACCAGCGTGCCGGAATGCAAAGCGCATGGCCTTCTGGCGGTCTTCGCGGTTCGTAAAGCGACCTTCGCCAACCAGCTTCATGCTGATGACGCCCATACCTGCCTGGCGAGTCTGCTTCACATGCTCCACCACCTCCGTTACATTGCCGAGCCCGGCGGTGTTGTAGTCCTCCGCATCCATCGCGACCCCTTTATGATTCATGCGGATCATGGCCAGCTCCAGCCATTCATTCTCCGGAACCTGGCGGAGCGCCGGAAGACCATGGACAGATGCGCCGCGTCCGATCACGATCTTTTTCTCCTGCGCTTGCTGAATTCCGTCCTGCCACCGCCGGCTGTCTGTGGGCCAAGTGGCCGTGTGCTGCCAGTGCAGCAGCATGATGTCGAAGTAATCCGTGTTGGCGAGCTTGCGCAACTCGTCAAATTTCTGCATGGGATCGACGCCCTGGCGCGTCGTCACCTTCGACATAAGCCGGTAGCTGTCGCGTGGAATGCCCTTGAGCGCAACGCCGAGCATCTGGTGCATCCCGGCGTAGGACTCCGCGGTCTCAAAGAAACGAATGCCGCGGTCGTACGCGTGGCGTACGAGTTTCGTAAACGCCTCTTGTCCCAACTCGCGCTGCACGCGCCCGCTCATGGTTCCGGTGCCGAACGCCAGCCGTGTCACCTTAACGTCGGACTTACCGAGCGTCACCCAGTCAGTTGCGGTCGCACGCTCGGCCCAGAGGGGCAGACTCCCGGTGCTGGCAAGAGTTGCGGCGGCGAGTCCGGATTTGAGGAACTCACGCCGGGAACGGTGATCCATGCGTCTTCTCCAATCGCCCGGATCTTAACACATTTCAACCGGTTGTCCACGCGGACTCCAACCTCCACACGCTGCACCGTACGGATTCCAGCTTGCCGCCTGACGTGCTGAGAGAAAGACCCGTACTCGTGGCATTCGGGAACACGAGGTTCGTCATCGTAATCGTGCCGTCCTGCGCGAAGATCTCGACCGAGGAGCGATCGACGAAGATGTGCAAGCGCAAAGCGCCGTGATCCAGTTTTATCGGAGCTACCGTCCGGGAAGGAAACTTGTCGGTAAACTGTGCATCCGCGCATTTAGAGCGATCGACAAACAGCTCGCTCTTCACGGCGTCAAAGCCCACCAGAGTTTCCTCGTGTTCTCCTTGCAGTAAGCTCCAAGTGATCCGCTGCGCACTGCCGGGCCGAATTTCAACATCCATTTCAAAGGTCTGACTGCGGTGCGGCCACGCAGCCAGTTCGCGGTTCAGGTCCATTTCGCTCCCGCCTGCGTAATGAAATTCCTCGCGCCGCAAACCCTGCAAAGCCGGAACCGGCTGCTGGGCCAATGTAAGCGTGCCCTGATTTTCCAAAAGACTGAGCGATCTCGGCAGCGTCATGGCGCCGCGCCAGGGAGACGTCGGCGCCACAGCCGCATATTGCCAGTTATTCATCCAACCGATGATGTGCCGCGGCCGCTCAGCCGGTTCGTTGTTGAACGTGAGGGCGCAGTAGCAGTCGCGTCCATAATCGAGCCAGCGCATTTGCTCGGATGCGTTCTCATTGATGAAGCGTGTTCCGTCGAACTTGCCAATGAAGTATTGTTCGCCTGAGCCGCCTCCAATGTGTCCGGGATTTATGCCGATCTTGAGTATCCATTTTGCTTCGCCCGGCTTTCCCTCAACGGGCAAGCGATAGAGGTCGGGGCACTCCCAGACACCGCCCGTCGCGCCTTGCGGCCCGAAATCGCTCAGCGCCCTCCAGTGCTTCAAATCCGGAGAGCCAAAGATTCGGATCTTCTTCTCATCCGCCACGACGATCACCATGATCCAGCGCTTACCCGCCGCATACCAGAACACCTTTGGATCGCGCGTGTCGTTCCGGCCGAGATCGAGAACCGGATTGCCCGCATATTTCGTCCAGGTGCGGCCGTCCTGGCTGACAGCGATATTTTGCGTTTGCTTGTTCTGTGTCGCGCCGGTGTAGATGGAAACGATGCAGCCGCCGTGCGCGGACGTGCAGAGCCCGCTGGTGTTGTTTGTATCCACGACAGAACTGCCGGTGAAAATGGCCGCTTTGTTGTCCTCCGGAATGGCCACCGGAAGCTGCGTCCAATGAACAAGGTCGGGACTGATGGCGTGGCCCCAGCTCATGTGCCCCCAAACATTGGAGAAGGGATTGTATTGGAAGAACAAGTGATAGCGGCCGAAGGCGAAGACAAGTCCGCAAGGATCGTTGGTCCAATTCGTTTGGGGAGAGAAATGGAACTGGGGACGATAGCGTTCGTCATAGCGCTCTGCCGCAAGCGCGGCGAGGCCAAACAGAGCGACGAGAACCGCAGCCTTATGACGAAAGCTGGACATTGTCCCGGCCATCCCACGCGACGCTTTCGGGAATCGATTCCGCCGTTGCGATGAATGCGCAATAATTCGTCTGCAAACGCGAGCGCGCGGGAAGCCAGCGATACGCAGGCGTATCAAACAGTTCGCTGCGCGTCACCATGTCCCGACGAGTTTCGGGAAACGGAGAAACGCCGAATTCCATGCCGCAGGTGAGCGTTCTTCTGTTCCAGGGCGCCTGCGTGCGCAAATGATTTTCTTCCCAGCGTCCCAGCCAGGGAAAATCTTCGCGTTTCCAGATGTAGCCGAAAGCAACCTTAGTGGTCGGCGACCAAGCAGTGAACCAGGCATTTTCCTGCTTCGGGTCCATAAGATGCGTGGTAAAGCCGCCTGAGTGTTGTTCGGCGGTGAACACCTGGAGATCGGCGGCGTTGCCTTCTCTCGCTGGGCAGAGCGGCCACTCGAACTCGGCATCGGGCTGGTAGAACACCTCTCCCGGAGTAAAAGCGGCCCCGGCCACTTTCGACCGCGTGGCAGAAGCACGGAACTGAGTCACTCCGCGCTCCAGGAACGGCGGACCGAGCGTGGCGTGTTGTGTCCAACCGATAGGGCGGTCGATGGGCGCGAGATTTTCAACTGTTTCCGAAAAATGAACCGTGCGGCCGTCCGTATCTAATCGGATATCGCGTTTGAACCTCAATTGTGCGTGCGGCAGAGTAGTAGACATCGTGATTTGATTGCGCTGGCTCGAAATCTCATACGGGATTACCGGAGCTTCGCCGTGCACAGTTAAGCCGGCGGCGGCCTCCTCGGCGCTAGGCGGACCAAAGAAATCGAGGCAAATGTTGTGACCGAGGATTCCCGCCAACAGCCGGCCCTCGATAGGAGCGCCGTATTCGGGATGTTTTGACGGATCGTACGTGGTCGGTTCGATGGACGGCCAGGGAGGCGTCCACAGTGGATTCACGCCACTTGCTTTGTGGACAATCTCGGCGATGTGTCCGCCTTCCACCATTACGGTGACTCGAACTGAATCGTTTTCAATCTGAACCGCGCGTCTGTTTCTGTACGTTAGTTGCGCCATCGGATTCCCGAACTGGTATAGCACGGCTGGGAGTTAACGTATTAGCGACGGCGGCGGCGCTTATTCAATGTGGTAGCCGAGCGCCCGGAGAATTGCGGAAATCGCTGGGAATTCCCGCACAGGCGAAAATGCCTATTCCACACGCGGTAGCTCGGCAGTTTGCAATTATCGTGGAGTAGGCCTTTTGGCCTGCGACGACTTCTGCCACAGGCCGTAGCGGCTGGATCGGCTTCCGCCGATTGCCTAAACTGATTCTGAACACATAGCCGTTTTTCAGACTCTCTCGTGACGAACTTCGGATAGCTTCAGGTAATTATGCCCGCGAAATGCGGGTAAAGACAATAGCTACGCAGTCTTTCTGTGACTAGCCACCACCCGGGCCAGCGCGTGAAGCGACAACCCCGAGGCATCTCCGTTCGCCGGAACGGCTAAGGCCGGCAGTATATCCGCGAACTTGCTCACCAGATTCGGGTCCCGCCAGCCTTTGCGAGCTTCTTCCTTCAAGATGTCGATCGCTTCTTCTGAGCCTAACGCGCCCTTGTAGGGTCGAACGGTCGTCAACGCGTCGTAAATGTCGGCAATCTGCAGGATTCGTGCCAGTAGCGGAATTTGCTCGCCCTTGAGCCCGTCGGGATAGCCGCTTCCATCCCAGCGCTCATGATGGTTGCGGATGATGGGTAAAACCGGAGCCAAGCTCCTTACGCCGCGGCAAATACGCTCTCCGCGCTCGGTGTGGGTTTTCATCCACTGCCACTCCTCGGCATTGAGCGGGCCCACTTTCAACAGCACGCGATCCGGGATGGCGACCTTGCCAATATCGTGCAAATATCCGCCGCGCTGGAGTGCCAGAATATCGTCCGGCGCCAGGCCCAACGCCACGCCCATGGCCGCCGCCATATAAGACAACCGCTGGCAATGCTGCCCCAAAAGCGGGTCCCGGCCTTCCACCGACTGCGCCAGGGAAAACAATACGGTCTCCGAATTGTCGAGCGAATCGATGGCCGCCTTATGCCGCAAGCCGGCTTCGATCCGCGCGCGCAGCGCTCTCGGACGCAGCGGAGCTATCAGAAACTCATCCGCGCCCGCCTCAATAGCGCGCACTTCCAATTCCAGATCATCCGCGGCGGCGGTCATAAAAACCGGCAGGAACTTTGTCGCGGCAGACTTCTTCAGCATCCGGCAGAATTCGATAGCTCCCGGCTCCGGAATAGCGGAATCCAGAAGCACCAGATCCGTCCGGTCCACGGACATCGCGGCAACCGCATCCGAGCTGCTACTCGCCTCCACCAACTCATAATCGAGTTCACCGAGCATGCCTCGCAAGGAGCGCCGGTTCGAGACCAGTGAATCCACAATGAGGATTCGGGCTCTCTTGCGCACCGAGACCGGTCCTGGCGCCGGCGGGTTAAGCAACGCCGGTGTCAGTCCTTCGAGCAGCTCTTGGGGCGAGGTCGCCATGGAATTGTGTTCTGAACCTTCTATCGACTTAAGTGAAGGCGAGCTTTAAGAATTCTGACCGAATTCGGTGCTGAAAACCGGGTTCCGTACTAAGCAATTCCCTTAGAACTGCAAAAGTTTTGGGGGGACACGGGTGGTTTAGAAAGCCAGACTGACGTCGCTTCCGATTTTCCGGGCCACCGGTGTATGCGCGGCTGGCCCCCCGCGATGGTTCGGTGCAGGGGCCGTAAAATAGTGAGCCATTAGCTCACGGAAGAATAATTTGAGACTTTTCAGACGCAGGCGGAGTTGTGTCGGTTGCCGCTTTCACCATACCCTCCGGGTTACGGCTCGGCTGCGAACCATACTTATTGGCGAACGTCTTCGTAAACTCCGCTCCCAGAAAGAAGATCTGCCCGGAGTAGTAGACCCAAATCACCAGTACAACAATCGATGCAAACGCGCCGTAGCTGGACGCCACGCTGGCTTTTCCCAGATAGATTCCAAGCAAAAGCTTGCCGGCTGCGAACAGCACAGAAGTCACCGCGCCGCCAAGCAAAACGTCATGCCACTGAAGCCGTACATCCGGCATAACTTTATAAATCGCCGCAAACAGGAAAGTGATGATGATGAAGGAAACGGCGATGTTCAGCACGTGCAAAACGGCCTCATACCCCGGGAAGAAGGAAACCGACATTGCTCCGGCAGCCGCAATCCAGGTGCTGATCGCGAGTGAGACGACCAGGAGGAATCCGACGGAGAGCACAATGGCGAATGATAGAAGGCGTTCCTTGATAAAGGCCAGCGCCTTGTTCTTGAGTCCGGCCACTTCGCGCGTGGGCACCTCCCAGATGGTATTCAGCGCGTCTCGCAACTCGATCATCACTCCGGACGCGCCGAACAGCAATGTGATCAGACCAATCGCCGTCGCGACAATGCCATGCGCCGTGTTTCGCGAGCCTTCAAGCAGCGCCGCCGCCGCTTTTGCTCCGTCCTGGCCAACCAGCATTCGAATCTGGTCGACGATGCCACGCTCCGCGGCCGTATGTCCAAAGACCAGACCGACAACCGCCACCACGACCAACAGCAGCGGCGCCAGCGACAGCAGCGTGTAGCACGCTAAAGAGGCGCCGAGCCGCGGGGCCTTGTGCTTGCTCCAACCATCGAAGCTGTCGCTGAGCAGCATCTGAATGTCGCACCAGCGGAAGGCTTTCAGCGGTTTTCGGTAGCGGCGCGCACCACCCGCCGCCGTATTGAATTCAGTTCCGCCGGGCTCCAGGATGTGCTTCACTTCACCGCCGGAATTCAGTTGCTTCTCCTCGTTTGTTTCTACTTTCATCGTTCAGTCCTCCACCGATCCGTTCTCATGCCCGGTTAGACGCACCTGCCCGCCGCACCAATACGACCCAACGTTTATTGGCCGGCATCCGTATGGAAAAAAAGGCCTCCCCTGGACCCACTCCCCGTGCTTTAATTGAGGTTTGGGACACCGCTCGTAGACCCGTTGGTAGTTCCCAATCCCCCAAGGAGTTGGCCCACTGAACACGAAAGTTGCCGTTGCCGCCCAAGTGCGCGAGCCCGCCGATCGCTGGACCATCACGGACGCGTCGGAGCTCTATGATGTAGCGAGCTGGGGCAAGGGCTATTTCTCCGTCGGCGAAAACGGAAACCTGTTTGTCCATCCCACCAAGGAGCTGCATCGCAGCATCGATCTGAAAAAGCTGGTCGACACGCTCGAGTGGCGCGGCATCTCGCTGCCGATTCTGATACGGTTCGCCGATATTCTCCGGCATCGCCTTGGCGAAATGCACCAGGCCTTCGACACCTCCATCCGCGAGCACGGCTATCAGGGTGGGTACATCTGCGTTTATCCGATCAAAGTGAACCAGCAACGCCAAGTGGTCGAGGAGGTGTTCAACTTCGGGCGCGCCTACCACTTCGGCTTAGAGGCGGGTTCCAAGCCGGAGCTGCTCGCTGTGCTGGCGATCGCGGACAACGAAACGCCAATTATCTGCAACGGCTTCAAGGATGACGAGTACATCGAGATGGTCATGCTCGCCAACAAGATCGGACGGCGGATCACTCCGGTAGTCGAAAAGTATACTGAGCTGGAGCTGATTGTCCGTCACGCGGAGCAAGTTGGCGTGAAGCCGACGATCGGCTTACGCGTCAAGCTGGCGAGCCGCGGCTCGGGACGCTGGAAATCGTCAGGTGGCTATCGCTCCAAGTTCGGCCTCACTGTCAGCGAAGCGTTAAAAGCCGTCGAGTACCTCAAGGAACGCGGCATGGAAGACAGCTTGAAGCTGCTGCACTTCCACCTTGGCAGCCAGATTACGAACATCCGCCAGATCAAAGCCGCCGTGATCGAAGCCGCTCGTGTGTACGTCGATCTGAAGAGGGCCGGGACGGGGCTTTGTTATCTGGATGTCGGCGGCGGGCTCGGCATCGACTACGATGGTTCGCAAACCGACTTCGAATCGAGCGTCAACTACACGCTCGAAGAATACGCGCGCGACGTGGTGTATCACATTCAGAGCATCTGCGATGAAGCAGAAGTTCCGCACCCGACCATCGTCAGCGAAAGCGGACGCGCTGTGGCTGCCTATCACAGCGTGCTCGTGTTCAATGTCCTGGGCGTGACCGGATTCGGAGAGGAGGACCTGCCCGGCTCGATTCCCGAAGAGGCCGAGCAACCCTTGATCGATCTCTTCGAAACCTACCGCTCGATTAATAAGAAGAACCTTCTGGAGACGTATCACGATGCGCAACAGGCGCTCGATTCGGCGCTGAACCTGTTCAGCCTCGGTTACCTGACTCTGCAACAGCGCAGCCTGGCGGAAAACTTCTACTGGGCCATCTGCCGCAAGATTTTGAAGCTCGCCCGCGACCTCGATTACTTCCCGGAGGAATTGGAAGGACTCGAAGGACTTTTATCGGACACCTACTTCTGCAACTTCTCGCTTTTTCAGAGCATGCCGGATAGTTGGGCCGTGAAGCAGCTCTTTCCCATCATGCCGATCCACCGGCTGGACGAACCTCCCACGCGCCACGCCGTGCTGGGCGATATTTCGTGTGATTCGGACGGCAAAGTGGATCAATTTATCGATCGGCGCGATGTAAAGAAAACGTTGCCTTTGCATCCGTTCAACGACGGCTCTTATATCCTGGGCGCGTTTCTGCTCGGCGCCTATCAGGAGATTCTCGGCGACTTGCACAATCTGTTTGGCGATACGAACGCGGTTCACGTGAGCCTGGACGAACAGGGCGAAGTGGTTCTCGAAACCGTCGTGCAAGGCGATACCGTGCGCGAAGTGTTGGATTATGTCCAATACAATTCCCAGACCCTGATCGATCAGTTCCGCAAAGATGTGGAAATGGCAGTGCGGGACCAACGGATTGGGTACGGCGAAGCAGGACGGCTGCTGAAGTTCTACGAAGAAGGGCTGCAAGGCTATACGTACCTGGAGCAGTAAGTGGCGGATCCGGTTCGGATCGTCCTGGTTGAGCCTCGCAATCCGCTAAACATCGGCGCAGCGGCGCGCGCCATGAGCAACTTCGGATTCACTACGCTGCGCCTGGTGAATCCGTACGACGTTGCTTTCAAGGAAGCACGCTCGGCCGTGCGCTCCCGCTACATTCTTGAAAGCGCCGAACTCTTCGACAATCTTGCGGCCGCTGTCGCAGATTGCTCTCTCGTGGTGGGCACAACGGCTGTGGGTCACCGCGATCTGCACGTTCCGCTGTACCGGCTGGAGACCGCCGCGGATATCGTTCGTCGCGAATGGAGCGGAGCGCCTGTCGCACTGCTGTTCGGTTCGGAGAAGTTTGGCCTATCGAACGAAGACATGAGCCATTGCCACTGGCTGCTGCGGATTCCGACGCGCGCGGAGCACGGGTCGATGAATCTCGGGCAGTCGGTGGCGATTTGTTTGTACGAGCTGCGCCGTAGTGCGGAGACAGCCGCGCAGCGCTTTGCACCGCCTGAAATCGCGCCTGCGGAAGAACAGGAGAGAATGACAACGCTGCTCCTGGATCTGCTAACTCGCTCCGGCTACATCGGCGAGCGCACGGCAGAATCGAGCGAACTCAAGATCAGGAGGCTCGTGCGGCGGCTCGGAATTTCCGCTTCCGACAGCGAAATCTGGCTCGGGATATTTCGGCAGATCTTGTGGAAGTTGAAGCAGTAGCGGGCCACGCCACGCCGCCTAAAAGGCCGCGGCAGCCCTGAAAGCTGACCCCACAAGCGGATGGTATTCTGATTGCCGATGACGAAGGTACAAATCACGTATAAGCTCACACGGGAACTTAGCGAGCAGGATCTGAAGAGCCTTGCGCGTGTAACTTCGGTCTACGGGATTTTCGGAGCTCGTTTGCGCGGCACGGGCGATGAGCTTTTCGTCGAGTACGATGCCTCACGACTCAGCGCCAAAGAAGTGCGCGGTACGCTCGAAGAACACGGTATCCCGGTAGCCTAGCTTTCTCCATCTTTCGCTCTCCTCGCTAAGTTGCTACTTGAACAGGTGGTGAATTTCGGAGCTATCAACGCGTACAGTCTCAGTATGTTCGGGGTCCCGCCACGGAAGCCTGCCGATTTCCGTTGTGCTTCCTTTATTTGCAGCCTGTTGCTGTTTGCGCACGCCGCAAACGCACATAACGGGCCACAGGATGATTCGTGCGATCCGAACTCGACAGGAATTAATCTCCCCACCGGAATCATTGGCGAGTGGTGGAAGACCTGGAACCAGCACGGCGAGTTAGGGTGCCCTCTTAGTCCCGTCCTGGACCACCCCGAAGGCGACGGGCGCTACATGGATTTTGAGCGCGGGCAAATTGTGTGGTCCCAGGGCGCCAATCTCATCATGGCGGGTTATGGCACGGCCACATCGGGCATTGCCGTCCGTTGGAAGGTGACGGCCCGCTTCAATTATGACGTTTTCAATATCCGTTGGGACAAGGACGGAGGATCTGGCGACCAGGCCAATAGTATTGCGGGAGCGGATCGCACATCCGGTTCATACACGATTGCCACTGCTGACGCCGGCCGCTATCGCATTGTCGTCGAGGGATGCGATGAGGGCGGTTTTCTCCAAAAGGACAAATGCCGGCCGGGGTTCTCTCTTCCGGCATATGTCGACTTCCGTCTGCCGGATTTTGCTCACAAAATCGACGGCACAACGCTCGAACCGGCTGCTGATGTAGCAAGCGCTCGCAGCGGATTCCGGGACCGTTTGTTAGTGGCGGCGAAATATAAATGCTTGAACGGATTTCCCGACTATAGCGACAACGGAAATGAATTCGTGGTGGTCGCACTGGCCAAGCTCGTGCTGTATGAGGAATCGCCCGTCGACGACACACGCGGCCCCTGCTGGGGCAAGACAAGATCGGCACTCCGCCAGGAAATCAACGACGCTCTGCGCGGCGCCGCAAAGAAGAGCGACCGGGAGGTGGGAACCGAGATCGCCTGGACGGAAGGCGCTTTGGCGCTGGCGGTCGAGGGAGCGGGTGCGGGAGCGGTTGTGGGCGCCATCGTCGGGTCGATTGTCCTTCCTGGAATCGGAACACTGGCCGGCGCCGGAATCGGCGCCCTAATTGGCTTGTTCGGGGGCGGCACAGCAGGAGCGATTCTCTGCCATCACAAAGGCGACTATGACATGACGCTGCGCGGCCTTATGCCGATCGTTTACGCCTATTCTGACACCCTGGACACAGACACGATGAAGCATATCGTGCACGATTTGCTCACCGAAAGCGGCGGCGCCCAAAACGTTCGGCTTAACGTGTCGATCTGCGGGCTGAAGCTGACCGAAACAGAAAACCACGTATGGATGACGGAAAGTTCGAGGTACCTCACGAACCAGCTTTTGCTGGCCGAAGTTGAGGCGGCGCACCAGGGCGATCCGCAGTCTCCCGAACTCGCTCTTGCTCGCAAACGCTACGGCAACACCCAGAACGGCCTGGAACAGTGGATGCTTCAGCGCTTGCAAGCGGCGCTCCAAAGCGACTTTCATGAATACAACGCCCGCCCATACGCGCGTTTGACAATAACTGCAATTCGCAACCTGGCCGAATATGCCGACAACGGCGATCCGCAAGGGCGCGTGCGCCTGGCTGCCGAATCCGTACTGGATTATCTGGCGGGCAAGTTTGCAGCTTCCAATAACAATTTGCGCCGGGCGGCGCCATTCCGGAGGCGCGACGAGCACTGGACCTACGGACCGCTGTATGGCAACAACAGCGACGAATTCACGTCGTACTTTCTTTCGATGTTTGGCGATACACGTCTTCTGCAACGGCTGCGTTACGGACGCGCCGATTGGGCCGCGCCGGATCCGGTGTTGTTCTCGGGCATTGGAGGGTATCATAATCCCCGCGCCGGCGCATATCAGGTTCCCGACCTGATCCTGGACTTGGCCTTTCATCGCTTCGATACTCCATATGTTCAAACGATTCGTCATGAGGCCCTGGAACTCTACGCCAGTCAGGGCGATTTCCTCATTAGCGGCGGCGGAATCTGGGTTGACGACTTCTATACGCATTTCGTGGGAATTCCGCTCGCGTCGCTGCCGGGCCCGCTGGCCGCCTTGGCTGGCGACAACACTCACGGGTTTCCAATGCCGACGACCTTGATGTCCTCTTGGGAAGGAACGGATCGCAATGATTTTGTAAGAATCGCCGGGGGTTCGGATGATTCAAAGCGAGCGAATACTTGCGTGGCCCAGGGCTTCGCCTGCGGAATGAATCCCGTCATTCCTAAGCCCCTCTATCGCAGAATTCACAGCCAGCCGAGGCCATGCGCTCATTCCGTCCCAAATCAGTTCCAGCAGAAATGGAACAGCCTGATGGCGGAGCAGGGCCCGCTCGGCTGCCCGATCGAAGATGCGCATCCGCCTTCCGAAGGAGGCGGGCTGGCGCAAACATTTGAACGGGGACAGATCATGTGGTCGCCCAAGGCGAATAACGATCGCTTCCTGCAAACCGCATACTTGAACTCCGATAACGACATCGTATTTGAATGGGGAGATACGGCGCCATTTCACTACGATTTCTTTATTGTGCGTTGGGATAAGAACGGCAGCAATGCCGGGCAGCACGATGTCCAGAGCGATGACGCGAATGCTTCGCCTCACGATGGAGGATGGACTGTACCAACCAGCGGGCCAGGGCGCTATCGTATCGTTGTCGAAGGATGCGACGGCCATTTCCTGGGCAGCTCCACTTGCCGGCAAGGTTGGAGCAATCCAATTTTTCTAGACCTTCCTCTTGCGAACTCCTGCGTTTTCGCAAACGGCGACTGGACGTTCCTGGATCTTACCGGCGAGTGCGCACCCTTAGCCGCTCCTGATCAGCGTGGATTCTACGTGGCTGTACATAGCAACCAGTGCAACAGCAGCGAGTGTTCTGACGCAGCCGGCGGCTCGGGATCTTACGGCTTTTTTGAGGCGGCAGCACCGACTTCCATTGGATTCAACGGATTTCAGCAAACCATTTTGCAAAACAATGCGGGGCGGGTCTGGAGCTGGGCGGGCGATAACGAATACGTCGCGTCAGACGGACGCCATATCTTTTTCAACCCGCATTCCGGTCCGGGCCGCCTCGGCGTAACGCGAATCACGGGTCCGGTTAACATCGCAGGCAGCACGAACATCGACGATTACAGTCTGGCGCGAGGCGACTTGATTGAAGCGGATGGCAAAGGGTGCATTCTGTTGAAGAATAAACGCCTCGGTCAGGCGCTTATTTTGCTGATGAAGAATAACGTGCCGTCAACACCTCGAACGGTGCCGTTGAGCGATGGTTTGAGTTGCTCCAATCTTCCCGCTGAAGGCCCGCGAGCGCCGCTTCCTGCTGATACCTGCAAGAACGGCTTTGTGTGGAGGGAAGCGATGGCCGGCGATCATGTGTGCGTAACTCCGCAGACGCGGCAGGCAACGCAGCAGGACAATCAGCTCGGCCCGAGCCGCCGCAATCCAAATGGCGGGCCGTTTGGTCCGGACACGTGCGCGGCGGGATTCGTCTGGCGCGAAATCACTCCCAGTGACCATGTCTGTGTTTCCCCCGATGTACGCGCCCAGGCGCGCGCTGACAACGAGCAGGCCGCCAGCAGACGCGCGCAATAGGGCCCCCGAAGTGTAGCAGCTTCGGCGAACCGGCACGCCACATTCTGATCGTTGCTAATACATCTATGTGCTCGCAGACTCAGTAACGGCGCTAATCAACGGTTCAACCAGGGAGAGCACGAAACTAGCTTCGCCTTTCATAGGGATAAAGCGATACGTTTCGTGTACACCCGTAGGCGGAACCGAGTTGGGACCAGAGTGGGATGTGACAATGCCTTCCGTCGCAAACGTCTCATGATCGGAGATGGCCGTCAGGCTGACCGCCGGAATCAGGACGCTGAATGAAGTTGAACCTGTGTCTACACTTATCTCAGTCGTGACGCTAACCAGTGTGCCGATCTCAGTGCAAATCGTGCGGATTTGCGATCCTGCAAAATGCCGGATTGGACCGATCGGACTCGGACCCTGCGTGAGATTCAAGCTGGCTTGGCCCGTGAAACCCGACGTCTGATAATCGACTTTCGTCTTTTGATCGCTGCTTTCCAATACGTATCGATTCGGTTGCATATTCGCCATGTGTGGCCCTCATTTCAACGGAAACCATAACCCAAAGAGCATTTCCGCGCACCACCTATTCAGGTAGGTTTCGCTCGCGCAGGCGGCGCCTGAATTTTGCCCCTTCACTTCTTGCGCTCGGACGCGTGCTGATTCTCATCAACCGTCTGGCGTCGGACTTCGGGCGTGACACAGACGTGATCGGTGGGAGTCGCCTCCCGCCAGACAAAGCCCGGTTTGCAAATGTCCGAGCCCGCAGACTGCCGGCGGGCGGCCGAGGCGCTATTGTCCTGTGCTGCCTGCGTATGCGCGGCCGCGGACACACACACGTGATCCCCGGAAAAAGCCTCGCGCCACACGAACCCTTCTTTGCAGACGTCCGCCGGTGAAAACGTCAAATTGCTCGAAGCTTTCGACCGTGAAAACGGGTATTGCGGAGTACCAGGCGGATATTGCGGACCGCCCGGGCCATACGTGGGACAGGGAGGCATGGGGCACGGCGGGCACTTTTCGGGTTGGTATGGGCAGCCTTGCGGCGGCCGCGGCGGACTTCCGCCGCTCGAAACCGGCTGATCAACACAAGCGATTGTGCCTTCCTGGTTTGTAATGTCTTTGTTTGGTGCAATGCAGCCTTTGAAATCGAAGCTGCTATGAACGTAGTTTCCGTTGGTCTGTCTGCACCAGCCTGATATAGTGCTTCCGCTGACTGTGAAGTTCCTGCATGTTCGCAGGTAAGATCCACTTGGCAAACCGAATACTATGCAGGTCAGATATCCATCGACATTGGAAATCCTCAGGTCGGCCTCACAGCCGGCGAGATCGAGCGATGTTGGCCGCATACCGCCATTGAAATCCCGGCATCTGGCGGTCAGAGTCTTTCCCTGGGCGTCGATATAGATGTCGGCGCAGGAATCGCGATAGCTGCCGGTGGGAAGTTTTGCCCGAGCGCACTCCAGCAGGCCGTTGAAGTTAAAGATGTCGCCGACACATGTATCGAAGTTAGCGAGGGTAACTCCCTCGATCCAAGCTCCGCTGGGATGCCGGCAGGACGCATGGAGCGTTTTGTATTGATCCACTGAAATGTTGCGGCACGATTGCTGATACGAGCCCTTGGGGATTTCATCCGCTCTTGTTACCGTTATGGTGGATAACAACAGGAAGCTCAGCAGCAGGAGAGATAAATCAAGCGAACACGCTCGCTGCGGAATCACAGATTTCATAGTCGCTGCCGTTGCAGCGTGGCCGCGACCCGAACTGACTGGTCCGGCTCACACGCAGCGGCACCTCCGTAACAGTACGTCGATGTTAGATCCACAGTGGAAATTCGACACCACCTATTCAGGTGGGAATTTTGAAGGTGATGGAGCAAAACACCTGTGAATCGTCTTACTCTGGGTATTCATCCCGTACGCGAAGCGCTGCGCGCGCATCGCGCGCTCGATAAAGTCCTCATCGCGAAAGGCGCGGCGGGCCCTCGCATTCAGGAAATTATCGATCTCTGCCGCGCTGCGTCCGTCCCTCTGCGGTTTGAGAACCGCGATGCGTTGGATCGAGCGAGCAAGGGTGTCGCCCATCAAGGCGTGATTGCTTTTGGCGCGGCTCATCAATATGTCGAACTGGGCCAAGTAGAACAGGCAAACTTGCTCGTCGTGCTGGACGGTGTGGAAGACCCGCACAACCTGGGGGCCATCATCCGGACCGCCCATGCCGCAGGCGCCAATGCCATCATTGTCCCGGAACGCCGCTCTGCGCCGCTAACCGAAACCGTGGATCGCGCAGCAGCGGGCGCGCTCGCGCACCTGCCGGTTGTCCGCGTTACAAATGTCAGTCAAACGCTCGAACATCTGAAAAGGAGGGGATTTTGGATCTACGGCCTGGACGAACAAGGTGTCGAGTTGTATGACCACGTCGACTACAACACACCGACCGTGATCGTTTTAGGCGCGGAGGGTAAGGGCCTGCATCAAAGCGTCAAAAACCATTGCGATGTACTGGTCCGCATACCGATGGCAGGAGCGGTCTCATCCCTGAATGTCTCCGTCGCGGCGGGCGTGGTGTTGTTCGAGTACCGGAGGAGGCTTGTGCCACAGTAATATAAATGTGATTCGAAGGAGAGACCCCTATGGAGAACGTAGTCGTTGGAAGTTCAGCCGAAATCACAGAGCAGGTCAAGAGAGCCCTTGACACTTTAAAGAAGAGCCGCTATCAGGCGACCGTCCACGACAGCGACGGCGGTGGCGAGCATGCCATTACTTTCAAGCTGGGCGCCACCGAACAAACCATCAAGTTTACAGACGCCGAGTGGACACAGAGCGGGGCGGTCGAGCGAAAGATTATCGATAAGCTTGAGATCTAAATCCGCTCCCTCACGCGCTAAAGCGGACGTGCTGTGCACGCCAGGGCGGGGTTTTACTACCTCAGAACGTTGATGGCCGCGGCGCCGATCCCGAAGTTGCTGATCACTTGCGACCAGTCTAAGAACCCGCGCAAACGAGTGGTCTTGGTGATATTTGTGGGCACCACGATTGTGTCGCCAGGATAGATCCGCAATCCGTCGAAGCTGCTGCTGAAGAGACCGGACCGAGTTTCCCGCGCGACCACCGAGCCGTCGGCCCGAATAACGAATGTGCGCTTCGAATCGGCGTAGCGGGTCGGCCCGCCGGCGTCATGGAGATAGTCGCCCAAACGGAGGTCCGGAGCATACACGAACGCCGATTGGTTGTACACAGTGCCGACGACATTGACTGTCGACGGAACGCTCGGAACATACAAGCGGTCACCGTTTTCGAGCGGAAGCGCGGGGAGATCGCTGACTTTGTTGCTCTCGGGCTGGAGATCCAGAACGATTCTGCCGGTCGCGGGCGTTTGACGCAAGCGGTCGACCATGGCGTGCTGGCTTTGAATGGATGCTTGGGCGGTTGCCGCCTGCTCGGCCGAGATAACCCGTCCGGCCAAAGTCGAGGCGCTCTGGTTGATATCCCGGTCAAGCTGATCGAGAAATTCCGTGTATCGCTTCTGCTGTTCCCGTTTGGTAGATTCGCGCGTGAGTTGGGCGCCGTATAGGTACGCATTGGGCGTGAGGCCGCCTGCGCGAGCTACGACATCGCGAAGCGTTTCACCGGGCATTACGGAATAAACGCCCGCCATTTTTACTTCGCCTTCCAGCCGGACATAGCGGGTCTGCTCGGAACGCGGAGCAGCGATGTCGGCCATCGAGAACACGTTCACAACATCTCCCGGTTCTAACGCAACATCCGCTGAGGCATCGTGATCGATCACCACCTTGCCGAGGTTAAATGCGATGAGGCGTGTAGAGAGGGTTTGCGGATCGAGCCGTTCGATCGCTGCATAATTCCAATCGATGTCCGGCGCAACCGGCTGGATATCGTTCTTTCTCAAGAAATGCCGGATGGGCGGAGTGTCGTCGCCCGATTGCGCCGCGGCAAGCGAACTATCCGCGCTCGTGTTACGCGCCTCTTCGCGATAATTGCGGACCGGATTAAGCTCCGAACCGGTCATACTGGTTGTTTTTAAAACTGCGCTTCTGCTCTCTGCATTCTTCTCATCCGTTTCCGATACGGGCGGCTGGCTATCCTCTGTGAGCCGGTTGCGTTCGCGCCAGAAAGTCCGCGTGAGTAGCGCTTGCTTATCCGGGATGAGATCGCTGACCTTCATACCGGGATGCCAGGGGAAGCGAACGGGATCGGCCACGTTGCCGCGCAACGCCACGGTTCTTTCAAAGCGCGGCACAACCGGGAACAGGCGAACAATGTCGCCGTCTTGCAGCGCCGTACTCAGACCTTGCGGCGTGAGCTGAATATTATCCGAGCGCAAAGAAGAGCGTTGATCGACCCGCTCGAGAATGGCTTGTTGGCCGCCCGCAATTGGAGAGACGCCGCCGGCGAATTCGAGCAGGCACCGCAATGTATCCTTCTGCCGGATTTCGTAAATTGCGGAGCTTTCGACGCTGCCCGTTATCGCAACGCGCGGACCGACGCTCGGAATGAAGATCACATCGCCCGATTGCAGCGGCACGTCTTTCGATTTGTCGCCGCGCAGTAACAAGTCATAAAAATCGAATGTAGTGATGACGCGGTCGCCGCGCTTGAGCTGGATGTCGCGCATCGAGCCGCGGGACGATGGACCGCCGGAAGCAAACAGCGCGTTGACTAGCGTGCTTAAAGAGCTCACGGTGTAACTGCCGGGACGGCGCGCTTGGCCCACGACAAAGACCTGAATGGAGCGAAGTTGGCCCATGTTCACGTTCAGGTCGAAATTCTTATAAACACGAGCGATGCTCGAACGAATGGCGCCTTGCAATTGGTCGTACTTCAGACCGGCCAGACTGACACGGCCCACTTGCGGGAAGAAGATATCGCCCGAGCGATCGACAACCAGGCGCTGAGTAAAGTTGATCTGCCCCCAAACCCGAACATCCACCTCGTCGCCGGGACCGACCGTGTAATCCGGCGTGACCGGCACGTGATCTATCGGCGCAAACGTCGACGGAACATGATCGAACAGCGATGCCCCATAGATCGGGAGTAGCCGTCCGGTGGAAGATTGAACAAACCGCTGGAATTCTGTCGGCCGCTCAGGAACGCGGTATGTGGGAGCAGCAGTACGGGACCGTTCGGTTCGCACAGAGGAATCCTCTTGGTATAGGTTCGACAAAGACGGATCGGACGGGTAACGAAGATTCTGCTTCGGCAGGCGGTAAGGAGTTTGCATGCGCGCATCGGGATCGGCTTGGAGGTCATTCTCCGTTTGGTTCGGATCCATGTCGGAAGCGCTGGCGGCGCATTCCGGGGCATCGGCGTTCTCGTTTTGAGCGCAATAGCCGGACACGCCTGCGGCTGAAGATGCATCTTGCGTTTGCTGTTGCTGCTGTTGATTCCGGAGCAGGCGGTATTGATCGATTTGCTGCGCGTCCATCGAGGACGCGAGAATCAGCGCCGCACTGGAGACATGCATGAAACTCCGAAGAGCAGAAGCAAGTTTCGAATTCATGAGCTTGTTTTGTTTCTCCTATTCAGTGCGTGTATTCCGGGGTTATTCTCCCGGGGAAGACTTGGAATATAATCCCGGCCACTTGCTTACGCGCCTGGTTCTGCCGGAGGGAGCCGATTCGCCTAAAACCCACCCGTCCAACGCGGATAAAAGGTGAGTTGCAGGCTGGTAACCAGGTTGTGTTGGGGGCCGCCGAGCACCGGCACATAGTAACGCTCGTATTGGACTTGCGCCGCGAAGAGCCACTCCGGGCTGGGGCTCCATTGCGCCGCGAGTCCCGCGTCGGTTTGCGTGCCGCCGCCCGGCAAAAACTTGGTGCCCGCTTTGATCTGGCGGTAGCTGCCCGTGATCTTGGAGCGGTCCGACAACCAGTAAGTGGTCGAAGCCGTGTAGGCGCGGGAGTCCCGGCCGACCCAGCTTCCCAGGAGATTGCCGTTGTTGGTGTTGGAATCGCGGTACTGGTTATCCCAATACAGAAAATCGCCGCCCTGATCCTTTCGGTAGAGCCACGTGGCATAAGTCTCAAACCGGAAATCGAGGCGGGAGAAACCTGGCAGGTGAGTCAAGTACAGGCCGGGACCCCATGCAGACCGTTTCGGGTTGTCCAACGGGTTCAGGTCGTCATCGGCATAGGAATCCGAATAGACGGTGACATAGCGCCGCAAACCGGGAACTCTCCAATGAAAATCGAAGTCGCTGAAACGGTCCCCGGGAAGATCCGGCGAGCCGTAAGGTCCGTAATCGACGCTTGATAAACTGAACAGGCTTTCGTTTAAGCTACCCAGAGTGAGCGGGTGTCCCACGCCGCCGAAAATAGCAGCGCGCGTGAAGCCCACTTCAAAATTGTCGGTAAGATCGAGGCTGATCTTTTGCGAATTGATGTAGGGCCGGGCTGGCCACCGATGCCCGGAGAGCTTGCCAAAAATGAATTCCGTGCGGATTTTGCCCAGCAGAGACAGCGGGCCGGGCAGCACGAGCGGACGCGTCTGCGCGAGCCGCAGCATATCGAATGGCGCAGCGTTGTTGCTGAAGCTGAAGGCGCTTTCCTGTCCCGGACCCCACCACAAACTCTGCCGGCCGAATGTAATGTTTTCGAAACCAAGCTGCACTCCGGCATACATTTCGAGCGGCTGGAAGCGATTCGTGGCAGCGCTCGCGGGCGATTGGAGTGGCGTTCCGTCGACACGGGAGATGAATTGACGCGCGCCCAAGCTATAGGGAACGGCCCCGGGCGCCTCCTGATATTCCCCGCGCACATAAGCCGAAAAGCGCCCCGAAGTTGCGTAGCTTGAAAAGCCGGTCACATTGTTGAAGCCTTCGCCGTAAGGCCGGCCGTAGTCGTTGAATAGCGTTTGTCCGAAATGATAACTATCGCGCAGAGGGCTGCCCTGAATGTCCGTGATGCGTGTGTAAATCGATTCCAGCCGGACCGCGTTTTCCCCGCCCGGTTGCTCGTTGAACTCGGTCTTCAGACCTGCGATCAGCCGGAGCGCCTCGTTATTTAAGGCGCGATTACGATCGCGGGCCTCGCGCGTGCTCGCGAGGGTTTCGGCTTCCGTAACCTGCCGCGCGCATTCCAGACGAGTCCAGGGCGCTAGATCGGAAACCTGATCCGGAATGTAGCCCAAGGCGGCCAACCGGCGTAGGGCCGGATAGATCCAACTGTCCAGCGGTACGTAAGGCGATCCAACGGTTGTTTCGCGTTCCCGATGTACGGAGGCTACTGGCCGCGCAAACGTGATTTCGGATGAAGGCAGCGGCGCTGAGCCGGTCAGATCCGTGAGGCGATCGTCATGATGGGCGTTGTAGACATGACGTCCAATGAGATAACCAACGGCGGCTCCAATTAAGATGTCGGAGGGGAAGTGCTGGTTGGCCGTGATGCGCGAAAAGCTGACGAGTGAAGCCAGCCCATACGCTCCCCACGTAGTCACTGGGCCGGGATATTCGCGGGCGATGACAGCGGCAGCGCTCCAGGCCATAGCGGCGTGCTCCGAGGGAAACGACGAGTTCAACGAAGTGCCCTGCCAGAAGCGGCCCGACGCGGACTCCGTATCCGGCCTGGCACGCTGGGTTGCGAATTTCAGCCCCTCGCCGGCGAGGGCCGAGTCGGTCAGAGCTTCTGCGGTTAGGATTCCGGTTTCGCGGGCGTGCTCGTTCCGAGTGATTTTGCCCATTACAAAATAGGAAGCGGCCGCAGCCCCGAAAGCGCCCACGCCCAGATTGGAGATGTTTGAGCTGAGACTGCGGTTCGACGGGTTGGAATGGATCAAGGTCTCGCTGTGATGGTCGGAGGCGATGAGCACTCCGGCGCTGGCCGCCAGCGGCACAAGCCAGCGAAGGTCGCGCTTCTTTAGGTGGAACGGACTCGTCCAGATTTCCCGCTGATCCTGCCAGATGTTTTGGGGGGCTTGGCCGGCCGTGACGGGAGTGTTGCGATGCTGCGGCAACGAGCGGAAGAATTCGTCGGCGGGGGTAACGAGCGGATTGGAGTCGCAGAGGCCCAGCGCTGCGAGGGCGAAGCCTATTACCCAGAGCCTATGGATTAGGGGAAATCGCATCCGAACTACATAAGTGTTATGGCGGATGAATTTATAGCGGGTATTTGTTGCTGGGAGCTGAAATAAGTTGGAGCTTCGCCGCTCTGTTTCACCCAGAGAAAAGCGAGACTAACGAGCCGGCAGCAATGCGTTCGAGCCTTGAAGTGCCAGGCTACGATCCAATAACGGATGGTTGCCGGGAATCTGGCGGTAAATGGTCGACCGGAGACGAGTGATCGGATAATTCGCCAAATGGAAGTTCAGGCAGATCAGATCATGCGTGGTGGTCGACGCCGGATCGGCGTTCGCGCGCGGCGCGGGAGAGACCGGCCGCCCGGTAATGGTCGCTGCGCCGGTCGCTTTGATTTCTTCCAAAAGCGCGGGAAGCCCCTGGTCCGGCTCGATACAATCGCCGGGCAGCAGGAACGTGAAATATTCGAAACCCTCGGCTTCGGCAAGAGCCACGCAGCGGTGCAGATTCGCCATGCGCCCCAGAGTGGAAGCATTCCGGTAAACCCATACCAGAGCTCCGGCCGGATCGCAGGTGGGCAAAATATCGGCAGCGCCGTCGGTTGACCCGTCATCCACCACCAGAATTTCATATGAATCGGGATGCAATCCGGAGCGCGCGCAGGACGCCACTGTCTGGTGTAGCAGTTTTCCGCCGTTATAAACGGGGATCAGTACCGCGAGTTTGCCGTTCATAGTCGTAACCGGGTCAGGTCTCGCCGCCGTTTTGGCCGCTCCAGGCCGGCAGGCGATGCCTACCTATGCTCCTGTTTCCGGTAGTGCGCGGAGGAGCGGAAAAATCTCAGGGAAAGCGTCAGCTTTCAGCTTTAGTTTCCGTGTTCAGCACCAGGCAAGTTGGTTCTAGCTGATAGCTGAACGCTGAACGCTGACAGCTTCTTTTCAATAATCCAGCCATTCCACGCGGCCATCCTGTTCATCCCCGAGAAGCCACTCGGAGAGGCGGTCCGTGAGATCGTCCGGAAAACCGGC
The DNA here is from genome assembly GCA_035651215.1 of Bryobacteraceae bacterium. Classification (GTDB taxonomy): domain Bacteria; phylum Acidobacteriota; class Terriglobia; order Bryobacterales; family Bryobacteraceae; genus Bog-105. The sequence goes on along the minus strand of DASRGE010000008.1, from coordinate 5,056 downwards.
TTGCAGGAGATGCGTCGCGGTGGTGACCACTTCCAGTTTTCGGACCGGCTCGCTTCCCGGTTCTGCCGGTTCGAACACCAGGTACCACGAGAGGCGATCGGCCCCGGGCCGCAGGTCGGAGACTTCGGCCAGGCGACAGATCCATCTCCGATGATGCGCAACGAACTGCTTATCGTTTAAGGGGAAGGCTGATCTGAGATCGTAATCGGGCATCGCCCAATAGATGACCGGGAGGGCTACTCCGATACAGAGAGCCGAAACAGAAGGACCGGCGTGGACATCCCACAGGCGTGTCTCTTGCCCAAAAGGTTCGGAGCTGCGCGGCGTGGCCGGAGCGTTGCGGGGCGCAGCAGTGGGCAGTGTACAAGCGTGTGCTCGCGGGCGCGCGCGAGCACGGTATTCACTTCGCCGTGGGCGGCGCATTCGCGGCCATGACCTACATCGGCCAGTGGCGCAACACCAAGGATCTGGATCTGTATATCGAAAAATCCAGACGCGACGAAATGGTTCAAATGCTTTCGGCGCTCGGGCTTCGAGACTATTACGAAAAACTCCCCTACGACCGGCAGTGGATCTACCGCAGCTATGTCGATGACACGATTGTCGACGTGATCTGGGCCATGGCGAACCAGCGCTCGCAAGTTGACGAGGAGTGGCTGCGCGGTCCGGAGGTGGAAGCAGGCGGAGAACGCTTCCGGCTACTGCCGCCGGAAGAGCTTTTGTGGAGCAAGCTGTACGTCTTACAGCACGAACGTTGCGATTGGCCGGACATATTGAATCTGCTGCAAGAAATGGGTTCCGGTATGAACTGGCGGCACATCTTGCAGCGGGTGGGAGATGACGCGCCACTACTTCGCAGTTTGCTCACGATCTTTGCGTGGCTGTCGCCGAACCGGGCCCGCGAATTGCCTGCGTGGATCTGGAATGAGTTGCAATTAGATATTCCGGTGGACACAGTGGATGCCGCCATTGTGAAACAGCGAGCGCGCATTTTGGACTCGCGGCCTTGGTTTACGGCTGCTATGGATGCAGCAGGAGAATAGGCGTACATGATCATCGGCGCGATGAACCATCCCGAACGAAACGCAATCGAAGAGATCGCGTGGATGGCCGAATTGGGAATGGAGTTTATCGACCTGACCTTAGAGCCGCCGGGCTCGCCCTCTTGGGGAGTAGATGCGAACGCGGTGCGCGCGGCGCTCGATCGCGCCGGGATGGGCGTGGTTGGGCACACCGCATGGTATCTGCCGATGGCCAGCGCGATTCCGGAGATTCGCAAAGCAGCCGTGACAGAGTTGAGACGCTGCGTGGAAGTATTCGCGAAGATTGGCGCAAAGTGGATGAACATCCATCCCGACCGGCATACACCGTGGCATGACCGGCATTTTTATATCGAACGGAACCTCGATTCTCTGCGCGAGGTGCAGGCGCACGCCGAGCGCTGCGGAATCGGATTGATGGTGGAAAATCTGCCGGGCGATTACAATTCGGCGCCGCAGCTTAGCGAATTGCTGGACCCGCTGCCCAAACTGGGATTGCATTTGGATATCGGCCACGCGAATTTGCAGGTTCCGCAGAATACGACGGAAGAGATTTTGGCAGCTTACGGGCAGCGCCTACGGCATGTACACTTGCACGACAACAAAGGCGGCCATGCCGATTTGCACTTGCCGCTCGGAACCGGCACAGTGAACTTGCGGCGCAGTATTCAAGCGCTGCAGAAGTGCGGATACGACGGGACGATTACTTTAGAGGTATTCGCGCCGGACCGGCAATATCTCAGCTACAGCCGCGACTTATTGCGCGCGATTTGGGAGCAATCCCGGAGCTCTCACGCTCGTCTGGGGCAGCCTGGTAGCCTGCTGGCGGACTGCTAGTCCGCCAGTTAAAAGCGCCCCTACCGGCCCGCAACCTGCCGCGACGCCGCAGGAAAGCCCGTCTGAGAATGCTTTTCGACATATAGCTTCTGAACAAGAGCAAGGATTACGGCGGCGAGCGGTGTCGCCACAATAACACCCAAAAGACCCGCCAGCTTCAGCATGAACAATTGCGCAAGTATCGTGAGCGCAGGAGGTAAACGCACCGCTTTGCGCTGCGCCCACGGTGTAATGATGTAGCCTTCGAGAACATGCACGACCAGGTACAGAATAATCACTTCGACCATTTTGTCCGGCCCTTGCACCAGCGCGACGAGAGCAGCCGGGATTTCCGAAAGCAGCGCGCCGATGTACGGGATGAAGATCATGACACCCGTAAACAGGCCAAGTGCAAACGCTAACGGCACATTGAGGAGCCATAGGCCAATCATGCTTACGATTCCCAGAAAGATCATGGGGGCCATTTGCCCAAGAATCCACCAATGCAATGTATAGCCCACATGATTGAAAACGTCGCTGGCGCGGCTTCGCTTTTCTGGAGGAAACAACAGCAGCACGCCCTTTGTATACACGTCCGGCTGTAAGGCAAAAAAGAAAGCCACGACAAGGATAACGACGATGCCCTCGACTGCTTCCTCCAACCCCGATGTGACCGTTCCCAGCAATTTACCGAAATCGACGCGGCTGCTCGCACGCTGGGCAAAGTTGACGACGTGGCGCCCCCAATCCTCTCGATTGAGATCGTTCTGAACGAGCGTGAGCGCCTTTGGAATGGTTTTGACGATCTGGGCGGATTCGGAAATCGCGCGGGGCGCAATAAGCCAGGCGGCGAGCGTGATGAGGCCAATCACCAGAATCAGGAAAAGCGTGTATGACCACCCAACGTTGAACGGCGTGTGAGATGCAATCCAGATTGTTACCCCGCGCAGAAGGATCGCGAGCAGCAGACCGGCAAAGGTCAGAAGAAGCGCCTCCCACGTGAAATAAACGAAGACAAAAAGGATCGTCAGCACTAACAGGCCGACCAGGAGACGATTCACTGTGGACTTATTCAAGGTGTGTCGCTCTCTTGGAGGGATTATCCGGGGTTATGAAACGTTTCGTACGCACATCGGCGTCAACTCATAAGCCGGAGACATGCCACTTTTCCGAAACCGGAGCGAAGCTGGCCGTGCGCTTGCGGAGCGGGTACGAGCCGTTGTTCCCGACGCTCATCCGCTGGTTCTGGCGCTGCCGCGCGGCGGCGTGCCGGTGGCCTTCGAAGTAGCTCGCGCGCTGAACGCCGAACTTGATGTTTTCCTGGTCCGCAAGTTGGGAATGCCGGGCGAGGAAGAACTCGCGCTGGGGGCGATCGCGAGCGGCGGCGTGCGCGTGCTCAACAAAGAGCTAATCAGCTATATGCGCGTGCCGGACGATGTTTTAGAAGCGGTGACCCGCCGCGAGCAGCACGAACTGGAGCGCCGCGAGCAAATGTACCGGAAAGGCCGTCCCGCCGCATCCGTCGAGGGCCGCACGGTCGTGTTGATCGACGATGGATTGGCGACCGGCGCATCGATGCTGGCCGCGAGCAGAGCCTTACGGCCGCAAGGGGCCGCGCGCATTGTGGTCGCGGTGCCAGTCGCCTCCCGCCAGACCTGCGATGACTTTCGCCGCGAGGTGGATGAAATTATCTGCCTGGCGACGCCGCATCCGTTCGGCGCGGTCGGGATCTGGTACGAAGACTTCGCACAGATATCGGACCAGCAGGTGCGGGCGTTGTTGGAAGAAGCGGCTCGCGGCAACCATGGACTGAAGTCCACGGCGGCGCGCTGAAGCCGCGCGCCATATTAGTCACGAGGCTTCATGAATAGGACCTGGGCAGCGCTGGTACGCCCATCCTCGAATCCGACAGCCGAAGCCGCCAGATACAGCAGCCATGTGCGATACGTGCGCTCGCCCACCAGCGCCTGGCACGTCCGTGCATTGGCTTGCAGGTTCTTCACCCAGGCTTTGCAGGTCAGCGCGTAATGGGTGCGTAAATCCCGCAGGCCAACCGCCTCGAAGCCGGCGCGCTCACCTTCGCGTAGAACGTCGTCGAGATGCACAAGCTCCCCGCCCGGGAATACAGTTCGCTGCACGAATAGCGTTTCGGGACCGTCCGCGACCCCCTGCGGCCGCACAACACCACGATTCAGGAACAAACCACCGGGCGGCAAAAGCTCGTACATTTTCCGGAAATACCCGGCGAGCCGGCCTTTGCCCACATGCTCGAACATGCCGACCGAGGCAATTTTGTTATACACACCGCGCAGGTCCCGGTAATCGCACAGACAGGCGGTGACCTTTTCCGTCAAACCGCGCCGCTCAATTTCACGCTTTGCCCAGGCCAGTTGTTGCTCGGCCAGAGTGCAGCCATGCGCCTGGACTCCGAAGTGTTCTGCTGCATGAATCACCAGCCCGCCCCATCCGCAGCCAACATCTAAGAACATGTCTCCAGGACGGAGCACGAGGTCGCGGCAGATCATCTCCAGCTTCTGCTGCTGCGCGCGATCCAGCGAATCGTCCGGCGTATCGAAATAGGCGGCCGAGTAGATCATGCGGGAATCGAGGAATTGCGCATAGAACTCGTTGGAGCGGTCATAATGGTACTGGATGTTCTTGGCGGCTTCGTGCCGCGTCCCCAACAAAGAGTAAATTCGCAGATGCTCCAGGCGGGCGAGCACCGAATAGAGCACCTGCCGCAGCATGGAATGCGGCTGCGCGGAGTAAAACCGGATGGCCGCCAGGAGGTCGCCATGCACATCGAATTTGCCATCCACGAAAGCGGCCGCGGCCGAGTAAGCATCGAGCTTCACATACTGCCGGGCATCCACATTAGACGATCCCACAATGGTGAAGCGGCCATCCGGATCGGAAAAGAAGTTGGCTTGCTGCTCCGGCTGGCTAATCCAGAAATGGTTTGTATCCGAACTCTGATGCCTGGGCGCGATTCCCATTCATGCCTCCATTTTGTAGACGCGCTTGGCATTATATTTCGATCAGCGGCGGGCAGCAAGGGCGAGAATTGTCCAACACAAGATGAGCCTGAACGAGGGGTTTGATTCCAATACAGCGGGAGCCTGAAAAGGGGAAGTGATTCCAACACAAGATGAGCCTGAGAATGGAGGGCCAGTGCATGCTGCGGGTGAATGACCATCAGG
>DASRGE010000007.1:0-385011 GCA_035651215.1 Bryobacteraceae bacterium | reverse complement strand
TCTTCACTCTTGGGTCCCGTCGATTTTTCGGCATTCGCGCGATTGGCGGCCAGTTTGGCTTCGGAGATTGGCTGCTGCTTCTCAGCGAGTTTGCGAGCTTCGCGCTCGGCGGCGCGGCGCGCTTTGCGTGCTTGACGTGCGCTCATGATGACGATGCGAGAGTCGCACGGAGGGCGTGCAGCGGATTTCAAGAGTCGCACGTAAGGCATTGAAAGGATTCAGGAGAAATTATTTTGGAATTGGGGACAGGCCAAAGAGCCCGGCCGAGAGCCCGCGCCACAGAAACTAAGCGGGGGGTGGCGCGTCATATAGGTGGAGGCTGGCTCTCCGCGAGCGGCAGCGTGACTCATCGCCTCCAATTGCTTCAGTATTTGCGTGTTTCCCCGGGTTCGTCGTGTGCCGATCGCGAGGAGGATGCATTGCAGGGCGAAGATCATCGAATTCCAACAGGGATTCCGGGACTGGACGACATTTTGGGCGGCGGTCTACCGGAAGATCATCTTTATCTAGTGGAGGGCGATCCGGGCGCGGGCAAGACCACGCTGGCGATGCAATTTTTGCTAGAAGCGCGCAGGCGCGGCGAGCCGGTCCTCTACATTACGCTTTCGGAATCAATCCGGGAGCTGGAAGCAATTGCACGCTCGCACGGCTGGTCACTCGACGGCATCACGCTGTTTGAAGTGATGCCTGCACCGGAGACGCTGCTTCCGGAAGACCAGTACACGGTCTTTCATCCGGGCGACATTGAACTAGGAACAACCTTTAAACGCATATTCGATCAAGTCGATCAGGTGAAGCCGTGCCGCGTGGTGCTGGATTCGTTGTCGGAGATCCGGCTGCTCGCGCGCGATCTGTCGCGCTACCGGCGGCAGATTTTAGGGCTGAAGCAGTTCTTTGCGAGCCGGCAATGCGCTGCGCTGTTGTTAGACGACCGGCCGATTGGCGGACGCTCGGATTTCACAGTGCTGAGCACGGTGCACGGAGTGGTCAGCCTGGAGCGCATGCACCGGGAATTCGGAGCGATCCGGCGAAGGCTGCAAGTGCTGAAGCTGCGCGGAGCCAAGTTTTTTGACGGTTATCACGATTACGAGATCAAGACCGGCGGCCTAGTTGTGTTTCCGCGCCTGGCGACGGCCAGCCATCAGCCGCTCGCGCCCCAAAGCGGCTCGCTGAGCGGAGTCGAGGGAATCGACCGGCTGCTGGGAGGAGGTCTCGACAGGGGCACCAGCACGCTGGTGATCGGGCCTGCCGGATCGGGAAAATCCAGTATTGCGCTTCAGTACGCGGCGGCAGCGGCGGAGCGCGGAGAAAGCGCATTGGTGTTCACGTTCGAGGAAGGACTGACCACGATGTTCAAGCGCTCACAAGGATTGGGCCTCGATGTGCGAAAGCACCTCGATCACGGGACTCTAAAAATCCGGCAGCTCGATCCCGCAGAACTGTCCACAGGCGATTTCGTTCACCAGATTCGAAACGCGGTAGAAGAGCAGCACCTTCGGGTTCTTGTACTGGACAGTATCAATGGGTACCTGAATGCGATGCCGGGCGAACAGTGCTTAATGTCGCAGCTACATGAGCTGCTGTCGTATTTGAATGACCGTGGCGTGGTCAGCATTCTGGTGATGGCGCAGTACGGAATTTTGGGGAGCAGCATGAGCTCGCCTGTCGATCTCAGCTATCTCGCCGATGCGGTTGTGCTCCTTCGATTCTTTGAGGCGGCGGGCAAGGTCCGGAAAGCAATTTCCGTAGTGAAGAAAAGAAGCGGCGGGCATGAGGATACGGTGCGCGAACTCCGGATCGGCCCGGAACGGATCGCGGTGGGTGAACCGTTGACTAACTTTCAGGGTGTATTATCGGGCGCTCCGACATACATCGGCCGCACTGCAGATTTGATGAAGACAGGATGACAACCGGTTCCGATTTTCACGATGAGTGCCGGGTTTTGCTCTTCACGCCAACGGGACGCGACGCAGAGCTGCTCGCCAAGACATTATCGGTGCCGGGAATTCAGTCGCAATCGTGCAAGTCCGTGGCCGACGCGGTTCGGCAATTGGAGTTCGGATGCGCCGCGCTGGTGGTAGCCGAGGAGGCGTTGAATGCGGACTCGATCAAAGAGCTCGGGCGGGTGGTCGATCGACAACCTACGTGGTCCGATCTCCCGGTGATTGTCCTGACGACAGCCGGAGAGCAAACACCGCTGACAGACTACAAGCTGAAGATGCTTGCGCCACTGGGCAACGTCTCGTTGATTGAGCGGCCGGTACGGCCGCAGACGCTAGTCAGCGTGATCCAAAGCGCGCTGCGCGCCCGGGAGCGGCAGTATCAGTTTCGTTCGCAAGCCAAGGCTCTGCAACGTTCCAACGAGGATCTGGAACGTTTTGCCCATGCCGCCTCCCACGATTTGCAGGAACCGCTGCGCATGATTGCAAGCTTCAGCCAGCTTCTGGCGCGGAGAAACGAGGGGAAGCTGGATGACGACTCGCGTGCGTATCTCCGGTACATCCTCAACGGCGTCCAGCGGATGAATACGCTGATTCGCGACCTTCTCGAATTTTCGCGTTACACCACCTCGGCGTATCCGCCGGCGGCGCCTGTGGACTGCAACGCGGTGCTGGGACTGGCGCTACAATATCTGCAATTCCGGATTACCGAAAGCGGCGCCAAAATTACGTTCGATCATCTGCCGGTGGTGTTGGGACACGAGAGCCGCCTGCTGCAGGTGTTTCAGAATTTACTTGGGAACGCGCTGAAGTATTGCGAGGCCCAGCCGGAGATCACAATTTCGGCACGGCGCGAAGGCGAATTTTGGGTGATTGCGATTCGGGACAACGGGATCGGCATTGCACCGGAGCACCAAGGAAAGATTTTCGGTCTGTTCCAGCGCCTTCACACGCGCGAAGAATATCCTGGGAGCGGTATCGGGCTGGCCACGAGTAAACGCATTGTCGAACAGTACGGCGGGCGCATGTGGGTGGAATCCACGCCGGGGGTAGGGTCGACGTTTTATTTCACGGCGAGGGCGGTGAAGGGGTAGATGACGCCGCGACGCCGCCTGAGAGGCGGCGGCAGCCAGGATTGGCTGCCCCTACAAAGAAGATCAGCAGTTATTTATTTTGATTCGATGGGGATTTGGCGGCGATTGCTCGTCTGCTCCGGAACCGGCATGCTGATTTCGAGTACGCCGTTGGCGAACTGCGCCTTGGCCTGTTCGGTGGCGGCGCCTTCCGGCAGCGGAATGGCCCGATAGAACTGGCCGTAATGCCGCTCCGAGCGGTAGAGCCCCTTCTTTTTCTCTTCGTGTTCGTGTTTCCGTTCGCCCTGGATGATCAGTTGATCGTCCTGGACCTCCACGCGCACGTCCTCGGGTTTGAGGCCCGGCAGATCGGCGTGTACTTTCAACTGCCCATTGGCCTCGGTCACCTCAATAACGGGCGACCAGAAGCCGCCGCCGTCCTCGCGACCGAAGAACCGCCCAAAGGTGCGATCCATTTCTTCGCTGAAACGGCGCATGAGCGAGAACGGATTCCACAAGAACTCCGAAGGCGTCCACCAGGAGAAGGGATCCCAGGACCTGGTTAGATCCTCCTCGCCCGTTCTGGTAAGCGCTTGATTGTCTGTTTTCTGTTCAGAAGCTTTCTTGACAGCTACATCAGCCATAAGTCACCTCCTGAGTCAGCCTCCTTGTGGGGGCTTTCCGGTTGTAAGGATGCAGGAGGACGTGGAGAGGTTACAGGAATCTACGCGGCATGTCATCATAAGATTTGAGGGAATTACTATCAGATTGCCGACCTGAAGTTCGGCGTACGGCACGCTTAAAGCGCACGCCACATCACCATCCGGCGTAGAATTGAAACATAATAGGAAGAGGGAACGTCTACTGAGCCACTAGCCTAAAGCCTACGCGTCCATTTGAGCCATAGATCCTCTGAGGTAAAAAAACAACCATGAGCAGTACACCACAACAGCCGACCTATATCATTCCACCCCCTGCCGGTCCTAACTGGAAAACTCCAGTGCTGATCGTGATTTTGGTATTGTTGGCGGCTTCCAACGCCTTTTTATTTGTTCAACTCGATCGCCTGAAAACGGATAACCGGAACGATCTGAGCAAGCTGAACACGGACTTGAACCGGGCCATCGAGCAGATGCGGATCGATTCGAGCGCGGAAGTGCAGCGCGCGAGCCAGAGCGTGCGGGAATTGCAGGCGCGTTTGGCGCAGCAGCGGCGGGCAGCCGAACAGGCCGTGGGCCAAGCGAAGATCGACGCCCAGAAACGGGTTGAGGCATTACAGAACCAGGTGGCGCAGGAGCAGGCATTGCAGAAGCAGGCCATCGATTCGGTAAAGCAGACCGCCGATACGGCGACGACGCAGATTGCAAGCGTTTCGACCGACCTGGGCACTACCAAGAGCCAGCTCGAACAGACGATCGCGAACCTGAAACGGGCCACAGGCGAACTCGACAACCATACCAGCCTGATCGCGACCAACGCGAAGGAACTGGAGGCGCTGAAAGAACTTGGCGAGCGGAATTATTCGGAATTCACGATTGTGAAGGCCAAGAAGCCGACGCGGGTTGGCGATGTCATGATCGAAGTGAAGAAGGTGGATCCGAAGCACAATCGTTTCACGCTGGCGCTGACGGTGGACGACAAGACCGTGGAAAAGAAGGACCGTACGATCAACGAACCGATTCAGTTTTATACTTCGAAGTCGCACCAGCCGGACGAGATCGTGGTCAACTCCGTGAAGAAGAACACGATTGTGGGCTATCTGTCCACGCCGAAGGTGCAGAACACGCGGGCCGGCTCTTAATTCAAAATGTTTTCGACACAAATGCGATATCCAGAACAACTCATTTCCCGCATGCGGGAGGATTTAACTCAATACGGAGTGCGGGAGACCCGGACGCCCGAAGAGGTGGACCGGACTCTCGGGAGTTCGAGCGGGACCGTACTGATGGTGATCAATTCCGTTTGCGGTTGCGCCGCGGGCAAGGCTCGTCCGGCAGTCGGCATGGCGCTCGATCATTCCGTCGTTCCCGATGTCACCGCTACGGTGTTCGCCGGAGCAGACCTGGAGGCCGTTGCGCGCGTTCGCGAGCTGCTGCCGGGTGTGCCGCCGTCTTCGCCCTCGATGGCGCTGTTTCGCGATGGCAAGCCGGTGCTGGTGATTCACCGCCATCAGATTGAGAGCCGCGAGGCGCCTGAAATTGCGAAACTGCTGACTGAGGCGTTCGATCAGTACTGCGTTACGGCCAAGCAGTAGGGGCCGAACATGGGCGGCCTGTGCGGCCGCCGCAGGCTCGCGCCCGCCCCACGATGAACATCTGTAAGCACAGAAAGCGGTCGGAAAATGTCCAAAGGCTAGGGGCGGTGGCGGTAGCCGTAAAGGCCGCGCTGCTCGATAAAGGCGCGGACCTCCGCGGGTAATTCCGGAGTGGGTTCACCGGCTGCGAGCCTTGCTCGAATGGTGGAACTGGAGACGGGCAGCTCCAACCCTTGCAGCCTGTGAATCTTGGCGTTTTCCGGGACGTGATAATCGCGGCCGGGGCGCGAGACCACGATGAATTCGGTCAGGCGGACAACATCCTGCCAGCGGCGCCAAGTCTCCAATTCGTCGAATGCATCGGCGCCGATCAGAAAGAACAGTTTGTCTTCCGGAGCAAGACCGGCCCGGAGGCGTTCGAGCGTTTCCACTGTATAGCTGGGAGCAGTTCCCTGCTCCAGGCGCGAAACCTGGAATTTCGGATACGGCGCGCAAGCGAGTTCCACCATGTGGAGGCGGTCGTGATAGGAGGTGACGTTGGCCGACTCCTTGTGTGGCGGGTTTCCCGCGGGCACGAACAAGACTTGATCCAGGCCGAAGCGCTCGACGGCCGCTCCGGCGATTCGCAGGTGGGCGTTGTGAATAGGATCGAAGGTACCGCCAAAAACGCAGACGCGCCGGGCACTCATGAGACGGGTTTTTTGGGGGAGGGGTCGCTCGCGATCTGCTCCAGGGCAGCGCGGGTGGCCAGGTCGTCGCAGCGATTATTATCTTCGTGCGATGCGTGACCTTTGGTCCATTTCCATTGGGTTTCGTGGCTGTTCACTAATTCGTCCAGAGCCATCCACAAATCCCGATTTTTAACGGGCTGTTTGTCTTTGGTGACCCAGCCGTTGCGCTTCCAGCCTTTAATCCAGGTGGTAATGCCGTTTTTCAGGTATTCGGAATCGGTGACGATCTCGACAGAACAGCGCTCTTTCAGCCGCTTTAAGCCTTCGATAGCGGCCAGCAGCTCCATCCGGTTGTTGGTGGTGTGCGGCTCAGAGCCGTAGATCTCGCGTTTAAATTCGCCGAAGCGGAGAATACACGCCCAGCCGCCTTTGCCGGGATTCCCTTTGCAGGCCCCGTCGGTGATCAACTGTACGTGCTTCAAGCGACTTCCGCACACTCCAGGGCCGGGGATTCGCTCAGTTGATCTGAAAAGAATGCATCCACGATGTCGAGAATGTGCGGGATCTCTTGGGAGCGATAAATCTGGGTGCGGAGCTTCGAACCATTGCGCACGCCATGCGTAAAATAGGTAGCGAACTGTTTCATTTTGCCTACGGCATCCGCTTCGCCGTGCTCCTGAAGCATGAGGTAATAGGTCTTCATCATGGCGTAGCGGTCACGGTCGGGCGGCACAATGTAGGAGCCGGTTTCGAGATACTGCTGGATTTGCTGAAAAATCCAGGGATTGTAAGAAGCGGCGCGGCCGATCATGACGGCATCGCAGCCGGTTTCGCGGTACATGCGAACGGCATCTTCGGGCGTGACGATATCGCCGTTGCCGATGACCGGGATTTTCACAGCAGCTTTGATTGCGGCGATGCGGGACCAATCGGCACGGCCGCTATAGCCCTGCTCGCGAGTGCGCCCGTGCAGCGCCACAGCCGCCAATCCGCAATCTTCGGCGATCTTCGCCATCCGCACGTCGACGAGTTCGCGATCGTTCCAGCCGGTGCGGAATTTGCACGTCAGCGGAATCGAGATGGCGGCGCGCACTTTGCGGAGGATGGTTTCGACCAAGGGCAGATCCCTTAACAGCCCGGAGCCACCGTTGCATTTGACCACTTTGTTCACCGGGCAGCCGAAGTTGATATCGACGATATCGAAGCCGCGGTGCTCGCAGACCTGGGCGGCCGCGGCCATCACGTCAGGATCGGAACCGAATAACTGGCAGGCGATAGGATGCTCGTCTTCTTCGAAAAAGAGATAGCGGAAATTGCGGTTCGGCTTCTTGGCGCGCAGGGTGCTGACGACTCCGTGCGAGCTGGTGAACTCGGTCATGAGCAGCCCGCAGCCGCCCTGATTGCGGATCAGACGGCGGAAAACGGTGTCGGTGACACCCGCCATGGGCGCCAGAACGGTCGCGGGGCGGATGGGTACCGGTCCCACACGATAACCGGTGGGGAAATCAAAGATATAGGGCTCCTTCATGCGACAGGAAAGCGGGGGCGGCGCTAGCGCCGATGAGGTTATTTTAACTCCCGGGCGCGAAACGCCTGGATGGCATGATGCGTTTCATGTATAGGAAGAGCTGCGGCCGCTCTTGAGAGCGCGCACAACGGTCACGGGTGGACGCGCCGGCCAAAGGCTGTAGGCCTTTCTCTTTGCTTGCCGGCGCGGGTCCGAGCCCTGTGCGCTTCGCTTGCGGTCGCGGTTCTGAAAACTTGGGGGGCGAATATGCAGCCGTCGAATGTGCTGAAAGTGTTGGCCGCGTTTGCGGCGGGAATCGTGGTGGCATTAGGCAGCGCCCTAGTGTATGTGCGGGTGAGTGAAAACGTTCATTCCCAGCCGGTCGCTCCGGTAGCGGCAACCGCTAGCCAGCATCCGACAAGCGCGGCTCCCGTGGCCGATCCGGCTCCGGCTGAGCAAAGTACGGAAGCTGCACCGCCGCAGGAACCGGCACAGCCGGCCCCGGTCCGAGCCAAAGCTGCGCCGCCGATGCATGTGAAGAAGCACAAAGCGGCGCACGCGCCCGTGAAGGATTTAGCCGCAGAGCCCGCCGTTCCAGCGCGTCCGGCACCGAAACCCGAGACGCAGATCGCGCAAACTACGCCGCCTGCGGTTCCGGCAGGAGCGCCCGCTCCCGCAGTGAATGAGCCGAGCAGCGCTCCCGAACCCCAACCCGGGCCCGCAGAGACTCAGCCGGAACAAGCGCCCGCACCAGCACCACCGGCTCCGCCGCAGCCGCATGTGGTGACGCTTCCCGCGGGAATGAATGTGGTGATCCGGCTGGGTGAGACGATTTCGACCGATCACAACTATAGCGGCGACACATTTCGCGGCACGCTGGATGCGCCGATCATCATGGACGGCTTCATCATCGCGGATAAGGGCTCGAAGGTTTTGGGACGCATTGTGGATGCCGAAAAACCGGGGCGTATCCGGGGCGTTGGGAATCTGAGTCTCACGCTGACGGAGATCAACACGACCGACGGCCAGCGTGTGAGTATTGCGACGAATTCGGTGGAGAAACGGGGTGTTGACAGCAGGAACCAGGATGCGGCGAAGATTGCGGGAGGAGCGGCGTTAGGGGCGATCATCGGCGCGATTGCCGGAGGCGGCAAAGGCGCGGCGGTGGGAGCCGGGTTGGGCGGCGCCGCGGGGACCGGGACAGTGCTGGCCACGCGGGGGAAGGCAGCGGAGCTGCCGATCGAGAGCCGGTTGGCGTTTCAGATTAGTAGCCCGGTGACGATTACAGAGAAATTGAAGTAGGAAGAGGCGGATTTGGCAATCGGCCAGCAGCTTCCCAAGCTGCCCCGCAGAGCAGCGAAGCCGCAACCAAAGAATGCCGGGCGAAGGTTTTGAGTTGTAGTAATACAATTCAATGACACGGATGTCACCGGAGTTGGTTTTCGAGGCTTTCGAAGCGGCGTTTGAGCTCTTCGAAGTCGGAGCGCAACTGCTGTAGTTCTTCTTCGATTTGGGCAATTTTCGTGGGCGGCGAGGGCGGCGATGCTTCTGCGGCTTCGATGGCAGGTTCGCCGGAAAGCAAATGAGCATAGCGCGCTTCTTTTTGACCGGGCTGGCGCGGAAGTTTGATTGCGAGCGGACCGGTGGGCCACTCGGCTAATTTTTCGAGGACGCGCTCTGTTTCGCTGAGATCGGCGAAAGCGTGCATGCGCTCGGAGCGGTCTTTAATTTCGCCCAAGGTTTGCGGACCGCGCAGGAGCAGCACACCCAAAACCGCGAGTTCTCGGCGGCCGAGATTAAAGGTTTCCGAGATGCGCTGCGAATACTTCGTCACGCGGCCGCTGCCGGTGACGATGAAGGCCAGTTGCTTGGCTCGTAAGCGCTCAATGGCATCTTCGACCGTGGAGTCCTCATAGCTGACAACGGGATCGCGATTCGATTTTTGATTGCACGCGTTTACCAGAGCATTCAGAGATAGCGGGTAGTATTCGGGAGTGGTGGCTTCTTTTTCGATCAGGCATCCGAGGACGCGCGCTTCTGCGGAATCGAGTGGCTCCATCAGTCTCGACTTTACAGCGTGCGGAGATGAAAGCCGCCGTCCACGTGCAGAACCTGTCCGGTGCAGTAGTCGAGCCGGCCGTCGGCGATCGCGCGGATGGCACCAGCCACATCGGCGGGCTCGCCCATGCGACGTTGCGGCAATAGACCGTTCGCAATGCGCTGTTCGTATTGCGCGGCGACGGACGAGATCATGTCGGTGCGAATGATGCCAGGTTCAATTTCGAAAACCGGAATATTGTGGGGAGCGAGCCGGGCAGCAAAGAGCTTGGCCGCCATGCTGAGCGCGGCTTTGGCCATGCAGTAATCGCCGCGATTGACGGAGGCCGTGAAGCTCGAAATGGAGGTGATGAAGACGATCCGTCCCTGTTTTCTATCGAGCATCCAGCGCGCGATCTGCTGGGTCAGAAAATAGGGACCTTTGAGGTTCGTCACGAAGAGTTCGTCGAAGCTCTCCGGAGTGGCTTCGAGAATATCGCGGCGCTCGCGGGGCGCCATTCCGGCGTTATTCACCAGAAGATCGATTCCGGGGACACGAGCGGGGAGGCTTTCGAGCAACTCCGAGACGGATCGTGGATCGCCCAGGCTGCAGGGCAGCATCGCCGCTCCCGTTCCTGCGGCGACCTCATCGGCCGCTTGCCGGTTCGAATTGTATGTGCCGATGACCTGGTGCGTGCGCGCCAATTCTTCGACGATCGCGCGACCGATGCCGCGGCTGCCGCCGGTAACGAGCGCGATGGGCCGGTTAGAGGCCAATGGGATTCTGCAGGGTAAACGTCAGGCGAGTCTCGGAAGGAATGCGGACCCGTTGCCCGGAAGTCGCCACCTGCGCCGCCGTTCCCAAAGCCGCGCCGGAGCCGGCGCCAATCGCCGCTCCGCGACCACCCGCTGCGGCTGCGCCAATGATTGCGCCGAGAGCGGTTGCGCCGCCGATCACCTTGGCAGAGCGTGCGCCGCGGGACCCACTTGCTTCCGCGACTCCCGTGGTGACGATGTCGTACGAGCGCCCATCGACCGTAATGCTCTTCAGATCGAGCGTAAGGACGGTGCGGCCTTCGATTTTTCCGGATTTCTGCGCATCGATTAAGGTGGCGATCGCGTCGGCGCCGCGTGGAATCACAGTTTCACCGTTCACAACAACAGGTTGATCCAGGCTCGCCCGGAAGGTTTGCCCGAGATTATCGCGCTGCGAATCGACATCGTCGATGAGCCGCACGACAATTTGCGTACCGGCCGGAATTTCCATGCCTGCCGGAGCAGTACGGCTCGCTCTCGGGGGCGGCGGGGGCGGCTGCTCAGGGGCTCCGCCATCGAACCGGATGGAATCGATATCGCTGAGATTGTAGTTATTAACCTGGCTCCCGACCGCGAACCGTACGCTGCGGCTGTCTCCGCCGACGAAAGTGCCGTGAACGCGCGATCCGTTATGCAGGACGAGCGTGTCGGCGCAGAGCAGGCTGACGCCCGCGGTACAGGTCAGAAAGAGTAACTTGATTTGCTGCACGCTGATGGTGTGCTCCAATTGTATGTCAGACCGGTGGCCGGTCTCCATCAATACATGTGCAGGAGG
Source organism: Bryobacteraceae bacterium (assembly GCA_035651215.1). Taxonomy (GTDB): domain Bacteria; phylum Acidobacteriota; class Terriglobia; order Bryobacterales; family Bryobacteraceae; genus Bog-105. The sequence goes on along the minus strand of DASRGE010000007.1, from coordinate 373,938 downwards.
CCCGGCTCACGTCTCGGCTGGATCTTGCTGGATTCGGCGTCCGCATATTTTTCGGCTAAGTCCGGCCGGAGGTAACGCAACATCTTGATCGCCACTTTTTTACCTTGACGGAAGGCATCGGCGTAGAGGCGGTCGCGCTCTTCGCGGGTATAGGTGAAACCGATACTGTAGAGATGGTCGAGCGATAGCCCGAGCACCTTGGTACCCGCGTAAGCCACGGCGGCCTTGGCGATCAAGCCGCCTCCGAACGGAATTTTTCCCACGAGCTGCCGGGCCAATGCGCGCCAGCCAAACGCGCTGCCAACTACTGTTGCGATCTCGGATTTCTGCTCCATATAGCCGATGCTGCGATCGCTTGCGGCGGCAATCAGGAAGGCCATGCGGACCTGATTCATGGTCAGAAACGCGGTATCGGAGGCGAACTCGGCAACGGCCCAGGGGATCTCAATCACGTTCGGAAACACATCCGGGAGGGCAGTCGAGATGGAGAACAGAGTGTTCTCGCGGGCAGTTTTGGCGATGACGTGGCGGACAAAGGGGCGGCGGAACGGAACGAAAGATTTCGCGAGAGGGACGCCCAGATCGGGATGGCCGGCCAGCGCCTTCACAACGAATTCATGTTCGCGATCGGGATGGAACACGAGTGCGCCAGGAGGGGCCGCCATGGTTTCGTCATAGACGGTGAGATCGAATGGGGCTGCGGACGCGGACAGCGGCGCGCGAGTCAGCAGGACGGCCGAATTTCTGCGGCGGTTCGGGCTCAGGTCGCGCAGAAAGAAGCGTTCCATACGGTCATAGGCTTCCTGATTGGCAGCCTGCAGCGCCACGCGGATGCGGCGCTCGCTCAGCTCGCGGACCTGGTTTGGATTCAGCGTGCTGAGCGCTTTCTTGATGTTGATCAATCCCTCGAAATTCATGGACAACTCCGATGCGAAATGGGTTCTTCCGCCCCTTTGAGACGCAGAACCACATGGAAACGCTTCTGCCAATCCGGATTGATGCCGGTCCGTTCCACTTCGATTTCCGGCGAGAAATAGCTGAGGACCACCGGATTCGACGGATGAAACGACATGGCGGGAGCAAGCAAATAGAGCTTGGGTGTGTTGCGCGCGATGGGTATGCCGGGGAAGAGGTGCTGCAATTCGTTCCGCTCGGCGTGCCATGCGATCCGCATCCAGTAATCGAGAGCCTGGAGGGGCAAATGAATGTCCTCCGCGGTTTTGAGCTCAAGCACCGCCAGGCGTCCGGCCGGCGAGATGGCCAGAAGATCCAGGAGTTCCCGGTCATTGCCGGCGAACGTGAGCACCTGGCCGTGAACCGGCTCCGGGAGCAGACAGGGATCGATGGCTGACAAATGGATTCGCACTCCCGATTCGAGCCAGCGCTCCGGGGCGGCTTGTGGAGCGTTCTCGAGTAACTCCGAAAACCGGGCAGCGAAGCGTTCCACGTCTTCAGTGTGGCACGCGGCGCGCTGCTTGTGATCGAGACCCAGCCAGATCTGCTCGCGCTCGATGCGGGCGAATTCGATGCCCTGCGCGCGAATGCTGATGGCGCCGGACAATTCGGGGCAGCAGCCAACGCCCGGAATGGAATGCAATCGCCGGAGAAGACGCTCCAATTCCGCGTTGAGCTGGGGCGGTGCGTAGGATTGCGCGACGCTCGTATCCAGATTTCCAAGGTCTTGGGGGTCCACTTCGCCAGCGAGCCCGTGCTGGTTGAAGCGGAAGATACGAGGATTGAGTGACCGAGCCGTTAACCAGCGCAGGCGGTGCGCAGTGAGGGCGCCGGCGGTTTCCGGAAGAAACAGGCAGAGACCGGTATGGACGTCTTCGGGCGACTGGCTGCGGATGTGATGATGCCAGATGAGCCCGAATGTAAGCATCGCCGCTTCGTCGTGATCCGGCGGACAGGCAATAGCGGCAAGCTGCCGGTTACCACGCTTCAGGCAAGCGCGTGGAAAAACCGGGGATAACGAGCGCTGGAGATCCATCCCGCAGGAGATGGCTTTGATTTCCCAGGCCGGAAACTGGCGCGACAGCATGCGGCGGAACTGTTCGCGAAAGTTTTCGCGCAATCCGGCGAGCGCGCGATGAGCGGTTTGCGGCCGGTCCAGATCAAGAAAGCTGAGCCTTCCGGGTTTTCCGCCAAAACGCTGCACGGTGCAATCCAGGACCCCCGGCCTGCGCGCCTCGATTTTCAAAAGCTGGCGCGAGACGCTACGCGTTTCGTTCCAGACGTCGATCCATACTTTGCCGGACCGGATTTCCAGGACATGGGCGCCGGGCGTGAGTGGCATGGTTTCATCGCCATATTCGAGAACGGCAGGACTACGGCAGGCGCTTAAGAATGTTTGGATATCCGATAAGATGCGCTCCGGCTGAACGGGCTCGGAGGGTCTAATCGTGTTTTTATGATAGAGTTTTGCCACCTGAAGAACCCAGTTTTGAAGACCGGCTGCAGGCAGTGGAAAACCGCATCCAGCGTGCACTGCAATCCAGTGGCCGGAAGCGGCCAGACATAACTCTAGTGGCGGTTACCAAGAAATTTTCTGCCGCCAGAATCCGCGAGGGCTATGAGGCAGGGCTGCGGCATTTTGGAGAGAACTATGTCCGGGAGTTCGCCGGCAAGCTGCCCGAGTTGCAGGGCTTAAGCGAGGCGCGATTTCACCTGATCGGGCATTTGCAATCGAACAAAGCGCGGCTGGCGAGCCAAATCTTTCACACCATTCAGACAGTCGATTCGAGCAAGTTGCTCGAAAGGCTGGATGCGGTGGCTGCGGAGCTGGACCGCAGCATGGCTATTCTGTTCGAAATCAAGCTTTCCGAGGAGCAGAGTAAAACGGGAGCGGACCCCGACACGCTTCCGAAACTGATGGATACAGCGGTGAAATGCAAACGCGTGCATGTCTCAGGGCTGATGACGGTGCCGCCGTGGTCGGAAGATGCGGAGCAATCGCGTCCGTATTTCCGGCGGCTTGCCGCGCTGGCGAAACAATACGGGTTGCGGGAGCTCTCCATGGGGATGTCGGGAGATTTTGAAGTGGCGATTGAAGAGGGGGCGACGATGGTTCGCGTGGGAACGGCGCTGTTCGGGCCGCGGCCGAAACCTGCCGGGCTTGCGCCCGGCGCAGCCCAAGGGGATGCCCCACAAAAGAATTGATGTTTCGTAGGGCGAAGTATCTAGCGTTGCTTTTGGCTCTGGCGGCGAGTGTCGCTGGCGGGGCACAAGTCGTCAGGCCGAGCACGCAGACACCAAGTGGGCAAGAGTTACTTGGAGTGACGATCCGGATGCGCGATGGTATTCACCTCGCCGCGGATGTCTTTTTACCGAAGGCAACCGGCCGCTGGCCTACCGTGCTGGTGCGGACTCCTTACAACCGGAAAGCGTCCGCGATGCGCTCATACCAAGTATTCGTGCGGCACGGGTACGCTCTGGTGGTGCAGGATGTGCGGGGGAGGTTTGGCTCGCAGGGCGTGTTTGGAGACGTGCGGCAGGAAGGCCCGGATGGAAACGACACGATCAATTGGATCGCAGAGCAGCCCTGGTCGAACGGACGCGTGGCGATGGCGGGCAGTTCCTATCTGGGCGTAGTGCAATGGTGGGCAGCGGTGCAGGACAACCCGCATTTGCGCGCGATCTCGCCGATGGTGTCCGGCGATGACGAGTATCTCGATCGCTATTACTCGACGGGCGGCGCGCTGAAACTCGGGCACCGCTTATTGTGGCTCGCTCAAAATCTCACGCCGCCTTCCGAAATACGAGAGCCCTTCAGCGCTTATATTGGACACCTCCCCGAGCGAACTTCCGATGTAGCGGCGACGGGGGAGGCTCTGTCTTTGTGGCGCGGCGCGCTGGGCCATCCTTCGTATGACGCGTACTGGGAATCGGCCAGCATCCGAGACAAGATCGGGCGCGTTTCGGCCCCGGTTCTTTCGTTCGGCGGTTGGTTCGACAACTATGCAGAAAGCGACTTAGATGCGTTCTCGCGCTTGTCGCGCGAGCACAAGACTATTGAGACGTGGATTGGACCCTGGGGACACAATTCGGCCTGGAAATTTCCGACGCGGGATTTCGGGCCACAAGCTTCACTACGCATCCGTCCGAAACAGTTGGAATGGTTCGATGAGCAGTTAAGCGGCGAGACCAGGCCGGCGGCGCCTCTGCTACATATCTTTGTGATGGGACCGAATGTATGGCGCGAGGAGCGCGAATGGCCGCTCGCGCGCACACGGTACACGCCGCTGTTCTTGAGCAGCGGGGGACACGCGAATTCGTCGGCCGGCGATGGCAGTCTGGACTGGCGAGCTTCCGAGACCGCGAGGGTAGACACGTTCACTTACGATCCGAAGGATCCCGTTCCCACCACGGGCGGCGCGATTTGCTGCGATCCCAAGGTAATGCCGCCGGGACCCCTGAACCAGAGCACGGTGGAGCGGAGACCGGACGTTCTGGTTTACACCTCCGAGCCGCTGAAGACAGAGCTGGAAGTCACCGGGCCGGTGAAGGTGGTTCTGTATGCGGCCACATCCGCGAACGATAGCGATTTTACGGCCAAGCTGGTAGACGTGGAGCCCGATGGCCGGCCGCTGATCGTGACGGATGGGATTCAGCGCCTGCGTTACCGGCTATCCCTCACCAAGCCGGTCTTTGTAAAACGCAACATGGTGTATCAGATCGCGATCGACGCAGGAGTTACCAGCTACGTATTTGGAGCGGGGCATCGCATCCGGCTGGAAGTTTCGAGCAGTAACTTCCCGCGTTTCGACCGGAATCTGAATTCTTCGGGACCGAACGCCGACCAAACGAAGTTAAACAAGGCCCGGCAGACCGTGTTTCATGAGAAGGGCTATCCCTCGGCGGTTATTCTGCCGGTGATTCGTCCCAGACCGTTCCCCGTGCTCGCGGCTCAGTAACTATCAGGCGGATTGGGTTTTGACAAGCTCCAGATCGCCTTCCGGCGCTCCCAGATCCTCCATGCGGGCTTGCTGGAGCAAGGGCTTGGAGAGGGTGGTGAGCAGGAAATCGGTCGTTTCCTCTTCGCCGAGCGTATGGTCCAGTAGCCAGGCGACTTCTTTTTGATCGATGAGCCGCGCGAGACCACGCGCCGTACCGTAGCCGGAGATTTCGTAGTGCTCGATTTTCTGCGCCGCAGTGACGAGCGCCAGGTCAGCGGCCAGTTTCTCCTTGTTCTTTCCTTCCTGGATCTGTTCTTTCCCTTCCTCGATCAGGCCCGTCATTGCCTTGCAGGTCTTCGGTTCGGCATTGCCGCCAAGTAGTTGAAACGATCTCTTCAGACGCTCGACGTGCGTTTCCGTTTGCGCCAAGTGCTTCTCGAATGCCTCTTTCAATTTCGGATTGTGCGCCGCTTGAGCCATCTGCGGCAAGGCTTTCACCAGTTGCGTTTCTGCGTGCAATAAGTCCTGCAACTGTTCCACTAACAGTTCTTTCAGTTGTGCCATACTCAATATCCCTCGTGTGTGTTATTTTTTGGCTGCCGCTTTTCCGCTGCGTTTCGCGGCGGTATGAGCGTGCCCATTTCCTTGTGAGGCGTGGGCGGCGGCAGTAATGGCTTCGGCGTTTTCCCGCTCGCCGGTTTCGGCCGATCGAAGCTGCTGAAACGCCGGGGCTTCCACAAATTCCCAGTTATTTCCTTCATTCCACGGACCACGCGCATCCGGTTCGCCCCGGTCGCCAATTCCGGTCGAATCATTGAAATATTGATTGACAACGCGCGGCGTGGGCGGGATGCGTCCAATGGATAGGGCCGGTTTACCCATGCTCTCCAAAGCCAGGCTGAAGGCCTTCATGTGCGTAATTTCGCGTGTCATCAGGAACTGCAACGCATCCAGAGTGCCGGGATCATCGCAGAAGTCCATCAGTCTTTCGTAGGTAATTTTGGCTCGCGCTTCCGCAGCGATGTTGTTGCGCAGATCGACATCGAGCTCGCCGGTCACTTTCAAGTAATCGGCGGTCCAGGCGGTACCCATCGAGTTGTGAAGCGACACGCCTCCGCCGCCAACAATGGCAATCAGCGGGTCTGCTTCGGCCGCTGTCCGGTTGTTTCTCATCGGTTTCAGGTGCATGCGCGTCAGGACGCCGATCACCTCTAGATGGCTCAACTCCTCGGTGCCGATATCCATTAGCAAGTCTTTGCGTTCCGGATCATCGCAGTTGATCCCCTGGACCGAGTACTGCATAGCCGCAGCCAGCTCTCCGTTGGCGCCGCCGAATTGTTCGAGGAGCATTTTCCCGAAACGAGGACTTGGTGTGTCGACTCGTACGGTGTACATCAATTGTTTTACATGGTGATACATAAACGGTCTCGTCAAAAGAGACTCGACACGCTTCTCAATGGCTTCCGAACAGAGGGATGAGAAAAACTACCGGGAGCCGCGCTATGCCAGACCGCGCTCGACGGCGTACCTGGTCATCATGGCCGTGGAGTGCAATTTGAGCCGTTCCATAATGGCAGCGCGATGAAATTCGGCGGTGCGCACCGAGATATTAAGCTGGCTGGCAATCTCCTTCGCCGAGCAGCCCTGCGAAATCAGGCGCAGCACTTCTTTCTGCCGCTCGGTCAGGTTGTCTTCCGACGCCGCAGGTTCTTCTTTGTCGAGCGCCTGCACGCGGGAACCAATGTACTTGCCGCCGTTCAACACAGTGCGAATGGCGAGCAGCAGTTCATCGGCAGGAGCGCGTTTCGACAAATAGGCGTGAGCTCCACATTCGATGGCACGCTTGACGAATTTCGCTTCGGTGTGCATCGAAAGGAACATAATTTTCAAATTTGGGTGCTGGCTCAAAACCCGGCGCGCGAGATCGAACCCGTCGCCGTCGGGCATGCGCACGTCGAGAATCGCAAGATCCGGACAAGATTCGCGGACAGCCTGCTCGAAGGCGCGTAAGCTATCGACTGCGTTCACTTCGTACTCGGGGCTCGCCATAAACGCGAGCGCATCGAGCACAAGACGATGATCGTCCACAAAGAGAAGCTTAGGCCGCGCCGGCCCGGCTTGTGGCGAAGTTTGCGCTGATGTCATCTGACTCCTCCCAGTCTGAATCGACAGCAAGACCCGAACGGGTTCTGAGCTATTCCTGACCGATAAAATCGGTAAGCTATGTTACTGAAGTCTGACAAAATTCTTTGAAATGCAACTGATTACTAGGACGTTTTTGGGGAGAAAACACTACGGTTATCGTAGTTGAAATTTGGACGCTCTAGGGTAAAAGATAGTGACATCCGAAAAATTATTCAGCTCCGCTGGACATGAACTCCGCCAGCGGCGAGTGGCTGAGGCGTTGCGGCTGTTTACTCTGGCTGAGGAGGCCGGCTACGATCCCGACGAGTGCGCCGGAGGCCGATGGATCGGCCACATGCTGGCCGGCCAGTTCGAATCCGCCTGGCAGGAAAGCGATGCGATAGCAGCGCGCGGCAAACCGGATGCGCACCGCTTCTGGGATGGCAAGCCATTGCAGGGCCGGAGCGTGTTAATCCGGTGCCTACACGGCTTGGGAGATACTCTGCAATTTATTCGTTATGTGCCGTTATTACGGGCGATGGCGCGCTCTGTAGCGATTGAGGCGCAACCGGCTTTGAAGTTACTGTTGCAGCAAGCGGAAATCGCGGACCAGGTAGTCACCTGGGGAGAACCCGAGCCGAAATGGGATCAGCAGATCGAAATTATCGAGCTGCCACGTATTTTTCGAACTACGCTCGATTCCATTCCGAACCGAGTTCCGTATTTGGATGTAAAGGGAGCCACGCAAAACCGCGGCGAATACAGTCGCTCGCGGCCGTTACAAGTAGGACTGGTTTGGATGGCCAGCAGCTATAATCCGGCGCGCTCGATCCGTTTTGAGGAGATGGCGCAGCTTCTCGACGTGGGCGGGATTGCGTTCAGCAGCCTGCAGGGACGAGATGAGCGCAGCGACTTAGCCGGATGGAACGGGCGAGTTGCGGATCTGTACGACGACTCCGTGCTAGCCATGGCACGGCACGTGAGCGGGCTCGATCTGGTGATTACGGTCGACACCATGATGGCGCATCTGGCGGGAGCCATGGGCCGGCCGGTCTGGACACTGCTGCCCTATGAAGGCGACTGGCGATGGATGTTGGAGCGGGAGGATTCACCGTGGTATCCGACGATGCGGTTGTTTCGCCAACGTAAGCCAGGGGAATGGAAGGAAGTGATCGCACGAGTGAAAGAGGAGTTGAAGGCATTGGCTTGTTAAAGTGAAATTTCAAAATGGAAATCATCAAAGTTATTGGGAGAGAGATTCTCGATTCGCGCGGCAATCCGACGGTGGAAGCGGACGTTTACTTAGAAGACGGAACAATCGGGCGCGCAGCAGTGCCCTCCGGCGCATCCACTGGTGAGCACGAAGCGGTAGAACTTCGGGACAACGATAAGTCGCGCTACCTGGGTAAGGGTGTCAAAAAGGCGGCGGAACATATTTCGAAAACGATTGCAGCCGCACTGATTGGACTGGATGCAACTGAGCAGGCGCTGATCGACCAGAAAATGCTTTCTCTTGATGGGACGCAAAACAAGGAGAAGCTCGGCGCGAATGCAATCTTAGCGGTCTCTATGGCCGTGGCGCGGGCCGCTGCTGAATCCGAAATGACGCCGCTCTATCGCTATCTGGGCGGCGTGAGCGCGCGCGTACTACCCGTACCCATGATGAACGTCATCAATGGTGGGGCACACGCGGATAATTCGGTGGATTTTCAGGAGTTCATGATTGTTCCGGTGGGAGCGAGCCGGTTTTCGGAGGCGCTGCGCATGGGCGTCGAGACGTTCCACACGTTGAAGAGCGTGCTGAAGAAACGCAATTACTCGACTGCGGTGGGCGATGAAGGCGGGTTCGCGCCGAACCTGAAATCGAATGAGGAAGCGCTTGAAGTTCTGATGGAGGCGATCGATAAAGCGGGCTATAAGGCGGGCAAGCAGATTGCGATCGCGCTTGATCCGGCTACCAGCGAGTTGTACGACAGCGGGAAGAAGAAGTACGTCTTCAAGAAATCGGATAAGAGCGAGAAGACTTCGGAAGAGATGGCCAAGTTCTGGTCGAAGTGGGTCAGCGAATATCCGATTATTTCGATTGAGGACGGCATGGCGGAAGATGACTGGGCAGGATGGAAGCAGCTTACGGACGCGCTCGGTAAGAAAATCCAGCTTGTCGGAGACGACCTGTTTGTCACGAACTCGGAGCGGCTGCGACAAGGAATCGATAGGGGAGTAGCGAATTCGATTCTCGTCAAAGTGAATCAAATCGGCTCCGTAACCGAGACATTGGATGCCATGCGTCTCGCCGCGCGCGCGAGTTATACAACCGTGATGTCGCATCGCTCGGGCGAGACGGAAGATACCTTCATCGCGGATCTCGCGGTTGCAACCAATGCCGGGCAGATCAAGACGGGATCGGCCAGCCGGACGGACCGGATTGCCAAATACAACCAGCTTCTGCGGATTGAAGAGGAACTGGGGAACGCCGCGATTTATCTGGGAGCTCAGGCGTTTCGCCAATAAGTGCAGAGCATGGCAAGTAAGAAACCGCTGGTTCTCACCATCCTCGATGGCTGGGGTTTTTCGCCCAACGTGGAAGGCAACGCGATTGCCTTAGCGCGCAAGCCCACCTACGATCATCTGATTCAAACCTTTCCGCACACACTGGTTCACACCTCCGGCCCGTATGTCGGGCTCCCGGAAGGGCAGATGGGCAACAGCGAAGTGGGTCACATGAACATGGGCGCGGGGCGCATCATTTACATGGATGTAACGCGCATCGATATGATGATCAACTCCGGAGAGTTCGCGCGCAATCCGGTTCTGCTGAATGCCGTGCAGAAGGCGCAAGGCCATCGATTCCATCTCCTGGGCCTGTGTAGCGACGGCGGGGTCCACGCGCAGCTCAGTCATCTATTCGCGCTGCTCGACATGACGAAAGCGCATGGCTTGGAGCACGTGTTTGTGCACTGCTTCATGGATGGCCGCGATACACCGCCCGAAAGCGGCTTGGGGTACATCCAGCAACTCGAGCAGAAGCTGCGCGAACTGGGCATCGGTCAGATCGCCTCTGTTGCGGGACGCTATTACGCCATGGATCGCGACAAGCGCTGGGACCGCATTGAACGCGCTTTCGGCGCGATGGTGCTGGGCAACGGCATTAAGCACCGTTCGGCCGAGGAGGCGATTCGCGCTTCTTACGACAAAGGCGTAACCGATGAGTTTGTCGAACCCGTTACCATTGTCGACCAGCGTAATGAGCCGGTCGGATTGGTTCGGGACGACGACAGCATCGTGTTCTACAACTATCGGGCGGACCGCGCGAGAGAGATGACGATGGCGTTCACGGACTTGACGTTGCCTCAGCCGCCCCGCTCAGTGGTTCCAAAAAACCTAACATACACGATGATGACGCAATACGACAAGAACTTCCGCTTGCCGTTTGTGCTACCGCCGGAACACCCCGATAACATTCTCGCCGAGGTGATGGAGCAGGCGAACTGGAAGAATTTGCGTGTAGCGGAGACAGAGAAATACGCGCATGTGACGTATTTCTTTAATGGCGGGAACGAAAAGCCCTACCGCGGCGAAGAGCGCGAGTTAGTGGCTTCGCCAAAAGTGGCGACTTACGATTTGAAACCGGAAATGAGCTCGGGCGGGATTACGGAGAAGGTGGTGAAGGCAATTGAGCAGGGCGGCTTCGACGTGATCGTGATGAATTACGCAAATGCCGACATGGTGGGGCACTCGGGCAAATTGGAGCCAACGATCCGTGCTGTGGAAGCAGTGGATGCCGGGCTTGGGGCGATTTACAGCGCGCTGAAGCGTTCCGGTGGATCGTGGTTGATTACGGCCGACCATGGAAATGCCGAGATGATGGTGGATCCGGAGACGCACGGTCCGCACACGTACCACACGACCAATCCCGTGCCGTTCATTTACGCGACGGACGATAAAATACAGCTCCGGCATGACGGCGCGCTGAAGGATATTGCGCCGACGGTGCTGGGGATTCTGGGCTTGGAGAAACCGGCTCAGATGAAGGGCGAAGATTTGAGGGTTAGCACTGCCTAAAGAGCGCAGAAGAAGAATTAGCCACAGATGGACACAGATGCACACGGATGAAGAGAAAAAATTTATCTGTGTCCATATGTGTGCATCCGTGGTTAGTGTTGATCTGCGGCGACGTAGCGGATGATGCCACGCGAGTCGCGGAGCCAGTTCTGGCAGATAAGTTCTATTTTGACGTTGGTCGATTTAGATGGAATCGTGATTTGACCCGCGGACTTCTGCTCCGACGAGAGAGGAATCGGGTCTCCATTATCGATTCGCAGCGCCGCATAGGTGGCGTTGCGAGTGAGGCCGGCCGGCCAGGAAACCAAAAGGGCTGAGGTTTCTGAGCGAACGGTGAGCGGAATCGTCGGCGCGGGCAATTGCGTGTATCCCCAATAGCCCACTGCACAGCCAAGCAACGCGGCAACGATCAAAACGATCGCCAACCGCAAATTGGTTCGCTTTTCCGGAGCCGCCGTGGGAACCACGGGAGGAGGAGGCGGACTTGGCGGAGCGAGAACTGGTGGATTGGGCAGCGGTTCGGGCTCCGGCTTCTCGGTCCGGCGCCGTTTTACCTGTTCGATGGTTGGCAGCGATTCGGCTACAAGAGTCTTCCGCTCGGGCAGGGGAGTCTGGACGCGCGGGGCTGGAGCCGGCGGCGGAATGGATGGAGATGTCTCCGCAATTCCGGGTGTACGGATTGTTACCGGCTCCGGGGCAGGCGCGGGCTTTTCCGGTGGAGCGGTGAGCGACGGGATCGGCTCGCCAGGAGTTCGCGACGCGCGCCCCGGCAAAGGCAGGATGATGGCCCGTTCGATTCCATCCCGCTCAAGAACACCGTCGGCGCGGCGAAGCAGGAACGAGAAGCGCGTTGGCTGGAAGCGCTCCGGTTTGGCCAAAATGGTCAGTTTTCCCGGCCCGGGGAAAAAGCGATCGAACCACCCGGCTTCACGGTCGTTGATTTTCAGCGGGCTGCGGGTATGCGAGATGAACCAGCCCAGAGCGTCGAGGCCCGCGAGTTCCGGATCGGATTTGGCTGCTTCGATTTGATTCCCAAGGGCCGTAAGGTCGCGTTCCGAGAGCACGAATGAAGGACCAGAGGCGTGCTCGCATTCGATATTTCGAAACGCTTCAATGCGCAGGGAATCGCCCTCCGTCTGTCCGAACAACAAGCCTCCCAGCTCAATGCCGCCGTGCGGAATTCTGCGAAAACCTTCATTCACGACGAAGTCGATCTCGTGAAACAAGGGAAGCGGATAGAGGATTTTGGGCGACCCGGACGCAGGAGCCCAGAATGCGTACTCGCTTTCGGGGAACTTCGGCGTCATGATAAGCGCGCGAGCGGCGTGTACAGGGAACTCATAGAAACATTCCCGCCATCGTCCGGCTCGCCCGTATCTTCCTGAAGCATGTAGTAATAAGTAACGATGCCAATCGCGCAGACCACAAGAATGATAATCGTCAACCAGCGCGCCGAGCGCAGACTCCAGACGGAATCTTCCGACACCAAAGCGGCCGTGTAGGCGACGATAGCAGCCGCCAATCCAGCGCCGAAACCCAACTTCCAACCCCAGTGCATGAGGTCGAGTGCTGCCTGACCGCCGATCTCGGACCAGCTTGTGAAAATGGCAATGAGGGCGACCAGAAATTCAAGCACATACACGAGGCGCAGGAGCTTTGGCGTCATCCCCTGAGCCATTCTACGATGGAAGTGTAAATTAGACGGAATTTGTTTCTATTAAGTGGAGTCGGTTTTGCGCGCAAATCGTGAACAGGTGGCCAGTAATCACCGGATGAAGGTCGAGATCGGGGGGATTGATCTGTATCTGGCTCATCCGGACGAACTGGAAGTGTCCTGGGTGGGGCAGGAAGACGCCATGCGGCAGTTGATGGCCGCCTGGATGGTGATCGACGAGCGCGATTTGCCGATGAATCCGCGGCTGCTGGGCAAGCCGGGCGTTGGGAAAACGACCATGGCGTATGCGGCAGCGAAGCGGCTTGGACGCGAAGTCTACATCTTGCAGGCCACAGTGGACACGCGACCGGAAGATCTGCTCATTACGCCTGTGATCGAAGGCACATCCGAGCTTCGGTATGTGGCGTCGCCGCTGGTGACAGCGATGATCCGGGGCGGGGTGGCGATTCTCGACGAAGGTAACCGCATGAGCGAGAAGAGCTGGGCGAGTCTCGCTCCCTTACTCGATAGCAGGCGGTACGTGGAGTCGATTGTCGCCGGAATCAAGGTGAAAGCGCACCGCGATTTCCGGCTGGTTGCAACCATGAACGACGACTCGTCCACGTTCGACTTGCCCGAGTACATCCATTCGCGCTTGCAGCCGCAGATTTTGATCGACTTTCCGGAGCGTGAAGAGGAGCTGGCCATTCTGCGCGAGAACCTGCCGTTCTCGCCCGATGAAGTGCTGCAATATGTAACCGATTTCCTGCAACGCGCCCACGCAGCCGACGAGAGCTATACAGTGCGGGACGGCATGAACATCGCCAGGTACGCGTTGAAACTGCACAGGGAAACCGGCCAGCCGCGCGGATTGCTGTTGCAGGAGGCGGTGCGGAGCGTGCTCGGAGAAGAAGCGCTTCGTTACAGTTTCCGGCGGTAATTGGAACGTGTGGAACGAACCCATCGATTCCGGCGCGATCACGCGCGGGAACATTACGTACTTTCCGGTGCTGCCCGGCCGGCTCGAATTCGCGCTGTGCATCCGGCGCTATCTTTTGACAGCACGGCCGCGTACAGTGGCCGTGGAACTCCCCTCGGCTCTGGAACGGATTTACAAGCGTGCTTTGGCTCGCATGCCCAAAATGTCCGTCATCGTAATTCCGGAGGAGGGCGATGACGACGACCAGCAGGCCCGTTATATTCCGGTGGAACCGGGCGATCCGTTTGTCGAGGCGCTGCGAACGGCAGAGGAGATCGGGGCCGAGGTGAGCTTTCTGGAGCCCGCAACACATGACAAGCCGCATATCTCGGACGCATATCCGGAACCGTACGCGGTGGAACTGATCGGGTTCGGGCGGTATGTAGAGGCATATCGGATTCACCCGGCCGAGCGCACGCCCGAAATCGATGCCCATGCCGGGGCCATGGCCTGGAAGCTGCAAGGCTGCGATCCGTTGAGCACGACATGCGCAGTGGTTTCGCTGAACCTGCTCGACCCGATTCTGGATGCGATGGAGATTCCGCAAGAGGAGCCACCCTCCCGCGCGCGGCTGTTCCAGATGGCGGAGCTGTTCAATCTGCACCCAGACTGCCTGGCAGAGGTCACGAGCGAGCCTCCGTACTATCAGGAATTGTATGAGGGGCTGCGCGGCCAATGGCGTGACGCGGCTATCGACCGGCCCCGCTGGCAGATGTCGCTGCTGCGGGATGCCGAACGGGAGTATGAGATCCATACGGGCGACAAGATCCGGTCATGGCAGCGCGTTCAGATGGCGAAGTTTACGCGGAATCTGGCGCTTCTCGACGGACATATCATCCCGGGCGTCTATGATTTGGCACTAGGGGCGCGTTCGATTGCCGATGACAACTACGGCTACGAAGTGTGGCAGATAGCCAATCGCCACAGCGTGCAGCAGACCGAAGATCCGCCGCTCGAAACCTTGAATATTTCGGGAGAAGAGGTTTGGATTCGAACCAGAAAGTTGCGAATCCGGCGGCGTCTGCCGCGCATGAAGCAGATGCTGCGGCCCAATCCCGTGAAGCGGCGTAAGAAAGAGAAGTTCAAGGGCGAATGGGCCAGCCAGACTAACGGAGCGTCGATCTGCTCGTATCCGCCCGAAGATATCGTCATCGAGAACTACGGAAAATTCCTAAAACACTACGCGAAGACGATGGTTTCCGAGGAACGGTCGCACGCGGAGCCGTTTGTCACCTCGATTCTGGACGGCATCGATCTTCGGGAAACGATCCGGAACTGGTACGAAGGGAAGATTTACGTTCGCGAATTGGGAAAATTCGCAGGAGACGTCGGGGCGCTGGTCATTATTTTCGATCCAGACCCCAACGACCGCTACAAGTACCTGACGACCTGGCTGGGTGAGAACCAGAACGAGTCGGATATGGCTTTTTATTCGACCCACCCGTTTGAGCATATTGTGGGTCCGGGGATAGGGCGGGCCGAGTATGGCGGGTTGCTGATGACGCTTCCGCCCCGGCGAATGTACGACGTCTGGCAGGACCCCGACTACGATATGGCCGAAAACAAGCCCGAACGGCTGCTGATGGCCGCCTTGGATTATTCGATGGAGCGGCATATCCTCTATATAGCGGCGAAGCCGCCGCGCAGCATTTTCCGGCAGATGGCCAGCCGGTTTAATCGTAAGATCGTGTACATTCCACTGGGGCAGCTTTCGCCTACGAAACTGAAGAAGATCCGGGTGGTTCATGTCCTGGATAGCTACGCCCGGCGGGAGCAGGCGAAAGATTACATTTGGTAAGCCCGTGGGTAATGTCCTCGAGTGTGCTGATGCTTCCGGGCTAGCGCTTTGATAATGGTCGCATCCGAAGGCACTCTTTGAAAACTCAGCCGGTGGTAAATGTACTTGCGGCTACTCTGCAGTGATACCCTTTTCCATTGTGACCGAGGCTGATTTTCAGTTCGAATACGACGGGACGGCTGTAGCGGATGGCTTGATGGACGTCCGTGAACTCGCGCCCGCGCTCCTGGCCCTCAATGATCTCCTCGAAGCAGTCGACGAGGAACTGAACCGCGATCTGACATCCGTGAGGGCTTTCGCTGATGCAAACTTCAAAACGGGATCTTTCGATGTCAATCTTCGCGTCGTCCAAGATGTCATCGGGCAGATAAAGGGTCTTCTTGGCAGCCAAGATCTCAAAAATGCTGAGGAGGTTGTTAAAACAGCAGGGCTCGCAGGGAAGGAAGCGTGGATGGGCTACCTCAGCCTGAAGAAGTGGCTAGGCGGTCGTTCAATAGAGCATAGATCGGAACCGGACGAGGAAGGAAAAATCAAGGTCTCAATTTCTGGCGATGTTAAGTTCACCAAGGAAGAAGTCCTAAAACTGATCAGCAACGACCGAGCCAACCAAGCTGCGGAAAGAATTGTAGCTCCACTAACCCACCCAGGGATTGACTCGGTCAAGTTTCATGACAGCCGACATGCGGACGCGCCAGTGGTCTTGGAAAAGTCCGACATTGAGGCGTATATACGCCCAGACCGTACCGTCGGCAGTATTGAAGAAACGAAAGATGAACCGCGTGTTGCTCAAAGAACGAGCCAGAGGCTCACGCGTATTTGGGTTCTGGAGCCATCGTTCATAAGAGGGAACAAATGGCTGGTTGAAGAGGCATCGCACAAGTTCTACGTAGACATTCAGGATAAGGAATTTATGGATCGGGTCTCCCGCGCCGAGGTACCATTCACGGCAAATACCGGATTGGATGTTGAATTAACACAGGTAGTCACGCTTGCCAGATCCGGAAAGGATTCTGCCACTTTTGTGATTAAGAAGGTCCTGGGGGTGGTGTACGGACCGGATCAGGCCCTTCTTTTTTAGCTACTGATTTCGGGCAAACGTCCAAACGTGATCCGTAATATTCCCTTCCATGGCGACGGTAACGCGAATGGTTTTCTCGCCTATGAGAACAAGGAGGCGGCAGAGCGCCCCCGATGCAACTCCGTGATCTGCTTGGCCCTTCGGCATTCGCCGAAGGGTTCTCACGACCAACGATTTCTCCCATTTGGCTGAGATGGAACAGCGTTTGATTGATTTTCCAGCACCGCTATGAGACCACAGCTTCACACTTTCAGTGGACCTTCACACGTAGCGACCTTCATGCCCTAGTTGTCAAGATTCGTCGCAAATGCCTCGCCGCTACGGCTCGAGCTCGCCCAAGAAATACGTCAAATAGTTCCGAATCAGTACTAAATTAGGAATTTTTGGATAGAATAGAAGGCCAATATGTCGTCCATTCTTCCTTCCGGGATGCCCCAAGCGCAGCAATGGTACACAGCGGGTCGAGCGCGCGGTGGCTATGGCATTAGTTGCAAGGTCTGCGACCGCGGCACACTGCTACCAAAGAAGCGCTTCCGAATGAGCCCGCCCGTTGTGGTGATCGGCTTCATCCTGCTGATACCGTCGGTATGCGGCATTGCGTTTGCTGTTCTCCTAATCTTCGGATCGCTCAGCGCGGCCGGAGTGTCTGGTGTTCAATCATCCACCCTACGAAGGCAAGCCATAGCGGAGATGCGCAGGAATGACGTGCCGCCGAGCGTTATCCGCGCGGTTTTAGCGAATCCCGACCTGGATGCCGACGATCTAATCAGCCGACTTCCGATGTATCAGATTAGCTGGATCAAGGATGCGGAGGCCAAGCTGAAACGGGCACCGGCTACGGTGATTGGCGGTGCCGGCATGGCGCTATTCGGTAGCGGCTTCGCTGTGATAATCGGTATCGGGTCATTCATCGGTGGTCTGCTTGGATGGCTGCTCGTGATGCGCCGACGCGTACTGCAATGCACGGTATGCGGCGCTGCGGTGGATGCAGGATAAAAACCGTATCCCCCTTGGGAGGAGGCTATAATGCGAGCCGCGTTGCTTATTGGAGTAATCCCTTTATGCTTGTTTCCGTCTGAGTAGCCAAGCAAAAGATTCCCGATCCGCCAGTGATTGACATTCCGGCCGTTTCTGATCCGCTTGCGAAGATTTTGCGGTTTTCCGTTAAGGCCGAATGCACTATTCCAATGCCGGTCTACAAGACGCCGGACACGTTCATGACCGGCGCGCTTCCTGGCGAGTTTGAAGTGGTGGACTTCACGATTGGTACTGACGGCCTAGTCGATTCGAACAGCATTACGCTGACAGATCAATCACTCGGTCACGCCCAATATGAAAGGCGACATCGTTAATAACCTCAAGCATTGGAAGTTCAATCCCGCTATCTAGCTGCGATGGGAACCAGCATCTTTCGAGGCCCATGTGATGTTTCAGGCTTATCAGAAGTAGTTCAGAAGGATTGAGCCGCCCGGTGCAATGGCACCTCTCCCTGTCATTTAGAAAACCCTACCGGGTCCGCAATCAGCCGTTTTGCCTGACGAATGTTTGTACATTGTGATAGCGGGAAATCGAATCAAGATAGTCTGGCAGTTCTCTAAAGAGAATGGCCGCGGTCCTGCGATGTTTTCAGCAGATCCTCCCGGTGAACACAGCTATGCCGATGGGAGCGGCGAAACGCTGCATCCGGTGATGGCGACCGCAGGCTTGGCAGCACGGTTCAGTAAGAGAGGTCACGGAGTTAAGGTAACCGTGGGCTGAAGCCCACGGCGGCACGCTGAAGGCGTGCGCCACGTACGTGTTCCCAATTCGATATACTCTAGTTATCCTCCGGTTTTTTCTCCATGAATAGTCGTTTCAAATGGACCATCGTCGGCAGTTCAACTTGCGTCGTTGCGCTGCTTTTGCTCGGCGCTAAGAACGGACGGGCTGTCGCCGCCGATGATGTTTACGGGCACCTGAAAGTTTATACAGAGGTGCTGGAGCGGATCAAGCTCGAATACGTGGAAGAGCCGGATATGAAATCCGTGACGCTCGGCGCAATCAACGGCCTCTTGGAATCCGTGGATCCGTTTGCCAGCTATCTGAATGCCGATCAATACCGGCAGTACGAGAAGAGCGCCGACACGAGCAAGGCCGGGGTGGGGTTGATTTTAGCCAAGCGCTACGGCTACGTGGCGGTGGTTGACGTGTTACCGGGTTCTCCTGCTGAAAAGGCCAACATCACGACCGGCGATTTGATCGAGAGTATTAATAATGTCGCAACCCGCGATATGCCGCTGGCATACGCTGACCAACTGCTCCGGGGGGAGGCGAACTCCAAAGTGGAGATTACGGTTCTGCGGTTGCGGAATCCCGACCCGGAAAAGCTGACGCTGATGAGAACGGCGATTTCTTACCCGGATGTGACGGCCAAGCTCCTGCCGAACCAGGTTGGGTATGTGCATGTCGCGAGCCTCGAAGGGAACCGGGTTCAAGAGACAAAGACAAAGCTGGAAGATTTGAAGAAGCAGGGGGCCAAGTACGTGGTTCTCGACCTTCGCCACTGCTCCACGGGCGAGCAGGCCGAGGGAATTCCGTTAGCGAACCTGTTCCTCGATAAGGGCGAAATCACGTATCTCGAAGGCCAGAGGACGGAAAAGAAAGAGTTCGACGCGCAAGCCGATAAAGATGTCTGGAATGGTCCGCTGGTGGTGATTACCGACCGGGCCACGGCGGGAGGAGCGGAGATCGCGGCAGCCGCACTGCTCGACGACAAACGCGCGCAGGTGGTTGGCGAGCGGAGCTACGGGGATGCCAGCGTTCGCAAGACCATTCAAATGGACGACGGCGGCGCGGTGATTCTCTCGGTGGCGAAGTACTACGCTCCCAATGGAAAAGCGATTCAAGACACCGGCGTGGTGCCTTCCGTGCAGATTGCAGAGAACGACAACTCGCCCGAACTGGACCAGGAAGGCAACCCGATTCCCGGCTCAGCTCCGAAGAACACCGAAGACAATCTGTTGAAGCAATCCATCGATCTGGTTACGGGTAAAACGACCGTTGCCGAGTTGATGAATCAGGTGAACGGACCCGTAATCAACCAGGGGAATCATCCGATCATCCAGAGAAACGTGAAGTAAGGAAATGCCTCTCTACGAATATCAGTGCGAAAACTGCGGTGAGCTATTCGAAGTGATGCAGAAGTTCTCCGACGAGCCGTTGACCACGCATGTGAAATGCGGCGGCAAGGTCCACCGGCTGCTCTCGGCTCCGGCGCTGCAGTTCAAGGGCAGCGGGTGGTACATCACGGATTACGCGAAAGGTTCCGGGTCCGGAAACGGCTCCGGCAAGAGCGGCGAAGACTCTTCTTCCGGCAAAAGCGGAGAGAAGAGCGGGACAACCTCCTCGGCGAGCACTAGTTCGGGTGACAAACCCTCTGGGTCCTCATCTGGTAAAAAGAGTGAGTGACCACCCGCCGCGAGTTCTTAGGCACCGCTGCGACCGCTAGCCTCGGCACTTCTCTCCTGGCCAGGCAAGCGGCCCAGGCTCCAATTCACACTTCTCCGAACGACAAAATTCAGATCGCGCTCATCGGCTGCGGAGGTATGGGCCAGCAGGACGCGCATACTTCCTTTTCGACCGGACTGACAAAAGTCGTCGCGGCTTGCGACTGCTATGATGGCCGGCTCGAACACATGAAGGAGCAGTACGGGAAAGATATCTTCGTCACCAAAAACTACGAAGAGATCCTCGCCCGGCCGGAGATCGATGCGGTTCTGATCGGCTGTCCGGATCACTGGCATCAGGCGATCACGATCGCCGCTATGAATGCTACGAAAGATGTGTACTGCGAGAAACCGATGGTGCAGCAGATCGAGCAGGGCCACGCGGTGGTGGAGGCCCAGAAGCGCAGCACTCGCATATTGCAGATCGGAAGCCAGCGCGTCAGCTCCATCATTTACAAGAAGGCGCAGGACCTGTTCCGAAGCGGGGCGCTGGGCAAACTCAATCTGGTGGAGGCGTGGTACGACCGCAATTCGGCGGTGGGCGCCTGGGAATACACGATTCCGCCGGACGCCAGCACGACCACCTGCGATTGGAACCGGTTCCAGGGCCTGGCGCCTAAAACGGAGTGGGACCCGAAGCGCTTTTTCCGCTGGCGCTGCTACCGCGATTACGGAACGGGTGTTGCGGGCGATCTGTTCGTGCATCTATTTTCGGGACTTCACTTCATTACAGGTTCGGCAGGTCCGACGCGCGTGTTTGCCACTGGCGGACTGCGGTTCTGGAAAGACGGGCGAAATGTCCCGGATGTCCTCTTTGGCCTTTACGATTATCCGGCGGTGGGGAATAATCCAGGCTTCAATGTCATCACGCGCGTGAACTTTGTGAGCGGTGGCAAGGAGAACTCGGGGTTGCGCTTTGTGGGAAGCGAGGCCGTGATGACCGTTGGAAAAGATGTGACACTATCTGCTCCTCCGCCGGAGCGAGAGCCTGGATATACGATCGGCACGTTCGACGAAGCGGAGCAGAAGGCGTTTTTGAAGGCGTATCACCAAAAGTACCCTGAGGTGAAGCCTTCGGCGGCGACTATGAAATTGGACCACGCTCAGACCTTCGAGCCGCCTGCCCGCTACAGCGACCATTTCGACCATCATTTAAATTTTGCACTGGCAGTGCGCTCCCGAAAGCCGGTGGTGGAGGATGCAGTGTTCGGGTTCCGCGCCGCGGGTCCGGCGCTGCTTTCGAACGTGAGCTATTTCGAGAACCGGATCGTCGACTGGGACCCGATTGCGATGAGGATGAAGGCGTAAGGCGGCTCGATGTACTCTCCAAACGACAACATTCAAATCGCTTTGATCGGAGCGGGCGGCATGGGACAGGGCGACGCCAAAATGGCGACGTCCATTCCCGGCGTGAAGCTCGTCGCAGCGTGCGACTGCTATGACGGACGTCTGAAACACATGAAGGAGGTCTATGGCCCGGACACCTTCACGACGCGCGATTATCGCGAGATCGCCGCGCGAAAAGACATTGACGCCGTTATCATCGCCACGCCGGATCACTGGCACTCGCGCATTTCAGTAGATTGCCTGAACGCAGGGAAGCATGTGTACTGCGAAAAGCCGATGGTGCACGCGATCGAAGAGGGCCAATCGATTATCAAAGCACAGGCGAGCTCAGGCAAAGTGTTCCAGGTCGGAAGTCAATATCGCAGCTCGCTCACCTATCAAAAAGCTGCGCAGTTGTTTCAGCAGAAAGCGATCGGCGAGTTGAATTCGATTGAGGCGTGGCTCGATCGCAATAGCGCGATTGGAGCCTGGGAATATTCGATTCCGCTCGATGCGAACACGCGCACGTGCGACTGGGATCAGTTCCAGGGGAACGCGCCGAAGCACGCCTGGGATGCGCGCCGGTTCTTCCGCTGGCGCAATTATCGCGATTACGGTACCGGCGTTGCCGGCGACCTTTTCGTCCATTTGCTGACGGGCATACATACAGTGACAAGTTCGCTGGGCCCGACACGCGTTTTTGCGACGGGCGGAACGCGCTACTGGATGGATCGCGATGTTCCCGATGTGATGCTCGCCACCTTGGACTACCCGGAGACCGAAGCGCATCCGGCGTTCAACGTGCTGTTGCGGGTGGATTTCAAGAGCAGCCTTCCGCAGGAATCGTTCGGAGTGAAATTCATCGGCAGCGAAGGCGTGATGACCACCACGAGTTTCACGCAGCTCAATATCGAGCGCATGCCCCGTCCGGATGAGTTTGACTATACGATTCGCAGTTTCTCGGATGCTGTGCAGAAAGAGCTGACTGACGAGTGGAAGGCAAAACATCCGGAGGCGACGGTCGAGACGATCAAGCCCGAATCGACGCAGACGTTTGACACGTCGAGCCAGGATGCGCATTTGGAGCATCACAAGAACTTCTATAAGTCGATTCGGGAAAACCAGCCATCGATTGAGGATGCAACGTTCGGTCTGCGCGCGGCGGGCCCGGCGCTGCTGACGAATGAGAGCTATTTCCAGAAGAAGATCATGAGCTGGAACCCTGAGAGCATGACGGCGGGCCAAGGCAGCTCTGTTTAACATACTCCGCTCCCTCGCGGTCGCGGCTCGGTTCTGACGTTTCATCGCGTCAGCACGGCAGACCCATTCTGGTTATGAGTGCTTCGAGGCCAGGATGCCCGCGCAAGCCGCCGAGTCTTGGATCTACCTGGACGTAGGCCATGTGCGTGGAGCGCTCTGCGAAAGCTTGCTCCAGTAACTCCAAGGCCCGGTCATACTCACGAAGCGCGAGCCGGACCAGAGCCAGGCTATAGGATGATACAAACGCGGATCGACTCTCCAGGCGAGTGAGAATCGGCCGCGCTTTGTCGTGCTGATTCGCCAGAATGAGCACGCGGCCCAGATTCGCTAAGAAGTCCAGGTTTTCGGGAGAGCGCTCGACGGCCGCCCGAAATGCAGTGAGAGCCTGTTCATAATCTCCCAGTTGCTCGAATGCCTGTCCCATCATCTCGTGGCCGCGAGCAAAGCTGCTGTCCATAGCCAGAACCTTTTGCATTTGCTCAAGGCAACCTGCGTAGGCGTGAGCGTAGAACAAAAACCAGGCCAGATGAAAATTAATCAGGAAATCGAGCGGATCGAGATCGAGCGCTCTTCGGCTGATTGCGAGTGATTCTTCCATCCGACCCATGGCAGTTAGATTATGCGAATACCAGTGATAGGCAACGGCGTAATTGGAGTTCAGCTCAATTGCCCGCTGAAAGGCATCGTTTGCGCCCGCCCAGTTCCATTGATGATGCCGGATATATCCGAGCGAGGCGTGCGCTTCGGCAAGAGTATCATCGAGCGCCAGCGCCGCCATCGCTGCCAACCAAGCCTTTTCCAGCGCGGGCTTTGTCGGACACAAATTGTTTGCGGCAAGCAGCCCGTATGAATCCGCGAGTCCTGCGTAAGCGGGCGCGTACCGGCGATCGCGCTCCAGCGCCTGCTCGAAGAAGCCGATTGCCCGCTCCAGATCATGCTGAGTGATTTTGTTCGCGAAATACCGTCCCCGCAAATATAAGTGATACGCTTCGAGATTTCCGGTATACCGGTTCGCTAAACGTCGTTCCGATTGAGGCGCAAGCCGGACCCGCAGCGTGGCCGCAATGGCTTTCGAAATTTCCTCCTGGATTGCGAACACATCTTGCATTTGCCGGTCGTAGGCTTCCGACCACAAATGACATCCATTTTTGGCGTCGTTCAGTTGGGCGGTAATGCGCAGCCGCATACCCTCTTTCCGCACACTGCCTTCGAGCACTGTACCCACGCCAAGTTGCTCGCCGACTGAGCGAATATCCAGCGCCTTCCCTTTGAACTGGAATGCCGAGGTCCGCGCAACCACTCTCAGACCTTCGAGCCGGGTTAGCGCATTGATAATCTCTTCTGTCAGGCCGTCGCTAAAATACTCCTGATCCCGTTTCGGACTGAGATCCAAAAAGGGCAATACGGCGATGGAGTTGAGCTCGGCTCCAGTGGTATTGGTACGACTTTCGACGGCTTCGCGGACCTGGCCGGCAAAACGATAGCCCCGCTTTGGAAGCGTTTCAATATAGTGCTGCTCTTTCGAGCACTCGCCCAGCGCCTTGCGCAAAACCGAAATATTTTGAGCAAGGTTGTCCTCTTCAACAAACGTGTCGGGCCAAACCGCATCCAGCAGTGAGTCTTTCTCGACGATTCTCCCGCGCGCAGCGAGCAGAAACAGCAGGACATCGACAGCCTTCGGCGGCAGGGGAACGGGTTTGCCTTCCCGGAGCAAAATCCGATCTCCCGCGTCGACGCAAAACGGCCCGAACTCATAGCGAACCGAGGAGTTCTGCAGGCGAGGTATCAGATTATCTTCAGCGCTTTTTGAGAACTTTCTCAAGACGCGGGTTCCCCAGGAGAAATACATTGCCTGAGAAGGAGGAAAAAGTCAATGCGGCTATTCCGTATTCTCATTGCCGGAGCCGTGATCAGCGCAACTGGCTGGTCTCAATCTCCGCCTGCATCAATAATCACTGTAGATACCGGGAACAACACATACTACGTCACCGACACGCCCGATCTTACTCAGTATGCAAAGAATCCTGGCCCGGTTCCGGCTGTTAGCGGACCCGGGACAGCACCCACGTTTGCCCACGTCACCATGATTGGCGACATCGTGACCGTAAATGGTGTGCCCGTCAAAGGCACGGTCGTGAATTCATACACCGTGCTGAACCTGAACCCGAATCCCTGGCCGGGCCAATCCATCGCAGATATTACGGCTTTCGCCTTGTCCGGGGCGATTAGCATGGACCTTTTGCTGGCAGATGGAACTCGGATCGGCGGTCTCACGGCTTCCGGCCTGTGGACCGCACCCGCCCCGCCTGGCGCTCCTTCCAATGCAGCCTCTGCATATGGGCCGATAAGCGGAGGCACAGGCTCCTTTCTGGGCGTTAGAGGCGAGCTCCTGCAATCGAAGGTGCCCAACATCTTTGGTCGGCCTGCGTCCGTGACGGAAGATCCCTCCAATCGCCGCATCAACGGTGGTGGGACATCGCATTTCGTGCTACACGTCATACCGCTCGAATCTCCTGACGTTCTGACAACGCGCCGCGGTCCTGAGATTGTGCATGCTGATGATTACCGCCTGGCCAGTCCGGCCCATCCCGCACACTCCGGCGAAACTCTGATCCTATTTGCTTCCGGACTGGGACCCACTCGGCCGGGAGTCGATCCGGGGAGTCCGTTTACGGCGGACCCGGTGCAGGTAGTGAACGCGCCGGTCGAAGTGCTTGTGAACGGCCATATTGCGAATGTGCTCTCCGCAAGCGGATCTCCGGGCGCCGAGGATAAGTATCAGGTCAACTTCCAACTTCCAGCAGATACGCCGGCGGGCACAGCGGAGTTGCAACTGAGAGTTGCGTGGATGCAAGGCCATATAGTCTCGTTGGCGGTCCAGTGATGCGCTCAAAGCGCCGGTCAACTGCCGCTAGAATTGGAAGTCCCGGGACGTTTCGGGGTATTGATTCCCGGTGTCCAGCAAATACGCGATGGAAATCCGAATTCTCGGAGAACAGGATGCTGAGTTGTATTGGAAGCTGCGGCTTGAGGCGTTACAAACGGAGCCGCTCGCGTTCGGGATGGCTGCCGAAGAACACCAGGCAGTTTCCGTGGAAGCAACGGCAATGCGCTTTCGGCACATGCCTGCAGGCAATTTCACCTTGGGTGCATTCGACGGAGATGAGCTGATCGGAATAGCGACATTCGTGCGCGAAACAGGTCAAAAGGACAAGCATAAGGGCCACATCTACGGTGTCTACGTAACTGCAGCTCACCGCAGCAGAGGGGTGGGACGTGACTTGATTAGCACTGTTTTGAAGAAGGTCGAGAACGATCCGTCAGTGGAACAGATCCTTCTTTCCGTGGCTACAGGACAGGAAGCGGCTCGCCGCTTGTACCGACAGCTTGGTTTTGACGTCTACGGGACGGAGCCAAGAGCCTTGAAAGTGGGTTCCGAATACGTTGATGAGGATCTCATGGTCTTGCGCCTTCATAGGTAATTGCCGCGATCGCGTCTGCCGATACTTGAAGGAGTCGTATGCACAGTAAAGGTAGAATGCGGCATGGAAATCCTCGATTGGCTGCTTAACTCGGACCCGGCGATCCGCTGGCAGGCGATGCGCGATCTGACGGACGCGTCTCCTGCAGTCCTCCAAATGGAGCGCAAGCGCGTCGCAGGCGAAGGAATCGGCGCCGAAATCCTCGCCCACCAGCAGCCGGATGGCGCGTGGCGTCGGGACAATGCTCCTGCCTGGCTTACAACTCTGTTCACACTCCAGTTGTTACGCGCGACCGGGATCAACAGCGCCGACCCCATCGTCGAGGCAGCCGCAGCCCGCCTCGAAGCGGGTTTGCGGTGGAATGATCAAGGCGGTTCGTGGGAGTTACGCCCGGTGGAAACTGGCGGGAACACGTTCTTTCAGGGTGAAGTGGAACCGTGCATTAACGGTGGCGTGCTCGCGGTCGGATCCTATTTCGGTCGCCCCGTGGAAATGCTCGCAGAGCGCCTGGTGGCCGAGCAGCTTGAGGACGGCGGGTGGAACTGTGAGGCGCCGAAAACTACGCGTTCCTCGTTTCACACAACAATCTGTGTGCTGGAAGGATTGCTCGAATACGAGCGCGCAGTCGGATCAGCACCGCAGGTCGCGGCAGCCAGGCTCCGCGGGGAGGAGTACCTGCTGAAACGAACTCTGTTTCGGCGGCTCTCAACGGGCGAAATTGTCCATCCCAACTTCCTCCAGTTCGCGTTTCCGCCCAGGTACCACTACGACGTGCTTCGCGCTCTTGATTACTTCCGAAACACCGGTACAGAGGCCAACCGGTGTATGCTGGATGCCGTCCAAATCATCCGACAAAAGCAACAAGCAGACGGTCGATGGCTCCTCGATCATGCATACGATGAAGCGCTTGCAGTATCGTTTGGCGACGTAGCAGGCGCGCCGAGTCGATGGAACACACTCCGGGCGCTGAGAGTCCTGCGTTGGTTTGGACAATGAGGCGATTGGTTCACCCTAGTATCCGCGCTCACGCAACCCGAAAGCACGAGGGCGCAGTGTCTACAATGAAGACCGGACTCATGATGCGCAAGCTGGTGGCGTCAGGATCGCCGTTCGAGTCACGGATCGGTTTTTCAAGAGCTGTGAGAGTAGGACAAATCGTGGCTGTATCCGGCACAGCTCCTATTGCACCGGACGGGACCGTAGCTTGCCCAGGAGATGTCTATGGTCAAACCTGCCGTTGCCTCGACATCATTGCTAGGGCAGTTGCAGACTCCGGACTTTCCCTCGAAAGCATCGTTCGGACCCGTATTATGTTGACCGATATCTCCCAATGGGAGGCCGCAGCCCGCGCCCACGGCGAGTATTTCGCCACGATTAGACCCGCCAGCACCTTTATTGAAGTGAAGGGATTCATCAATCCCGAATGGCTGGTTGAGGTTGAGGCCGATTGCGTTGCCGAGCGCTAGTCGTCAAGAGGTGACCAAGCGAATTCAGTAAAGGGGAAGGCAACAACCAGCAGATAGACATACCTGCCACAAACTTGAGCTAGGGAGACAGTTTTGCACGCAGATCCTCCTCGTGTGGTGATTGTTGGCGGTGGTTTCGGCGGACTTCATGCCGCACGCGCCCTAGCTGGCGCGCCGGTAAGTATCACGCTCATTGACAGACGAAACTATCATCTCTTTCGCCCGATGTTGTATCAGGTGGCTACGGGCTTACTTTCTGCCGACGAAATTTCGGGGGCATTGCGCTCGATCCTCAGCCGGCAGCGCAATATTGAGGTGTTGCTGGATGAGGTCATCGGTGTCGATCCGAAGGCGCGGCGGGTCCGCTTGTCTCAGGGTGAGCTGCCGTACGACTTCCTCATCCTCGCCACCGGCATTCAATACAACTACTTTGGGCATGACGAGTGGCAGCGGATCGCTCCCGGACTCACGTCGCTGGAGGACGCTGAAGGGATCCGCGGCAAGATCCTGATGGCTTTTGAGCGCGCAGAGAGACTCGCGGCGCTCGGTAGTACCGCGCCGGAAGCGATTCACCAGTTGTTGACGTTTGTGCTGGTTGGCGCTGGAACCGTCGGAGTGGAGATGGCCAGTACCCTGGCGGAAATGTCGCGCATGGCGTTGGCGCACGACTTCCGCCACATCGATCCGCGCTCGACGCAAATTCTGCTGTACGAGGCGGAATCACGCGTGCTGCCCGCCTATCCGGAGGCGCTTTCGGTCAAGGCGCAACGTCACTTGGAGGGGCTTGGCGTCAAAGTCCACACCAGCACCCGTGTCACTCTGGTCGACGATCAAGGCATTGTTGCCGGCGGCCAAAGGGTCTTAGCGAGCACCGTGCTTTGGAGCGCGGGGGTGTTGGGCTCGCCTGCCGGACGCTGGTTAAGCGCGGCCACGGACAAATCCGGGCGCGTCATCGTTACTTCCGATTTGTCGATGCCTGATCACCCGGAAGTGTTTGCTATCGGCGATACAGCTCACGTTGTCGCCCCGGCGCGGAACCTGCTTGGCATTAAGGAAAAGGATCCAATGATGATGCCCGGCGTTGCGCAGCCCGCAATTCAGGAGGGCAGATATGTCGCTCGGGTCATTCGTCGCCGCGTGCTTCGACGCAAGCCTCCGGCGCCCTTCTGGTATTGGGATAAGGGCGATCTCGCGATCGCCGGGCGAACTTATGCGGTGGCTGACCTACGCATTGCCCGCTTTGCCGGATTTGTCGCCTGGCTTCTGTGGGTCCTCGTGCACATTTACTTCCTGATTGGCTTCGCTAACCGCTTTTTGGTCCTTTCACAGTGGGCCCTTGCTTTTGTTACAAAGCGCCGGCAGGTTCGCATCTTCCCGAGCCAGCCTGAGCGTGAACGGCCGGGAGCCACGTCACCACATTGAAGAGACTGTTGAAAAAGGCCCCGCCGCGGTTATCGTCCGCTTCCGGCGCGAAGTGTGGCGTTCAAGGAACCCTGACGGTAGCCTTCGAGGTCAAGCGTGACGTAGAGAAACCCGAGTTGCTTGAAGATTGCGGCGAAGGCGGCGGCGCACTCGGGCGTGAGCGCTTTGGCAAGTTCGTCTTTGGCGACTTCGATGCGCACGAGTTCGCCGTGAAAACGCACGCGGAACTGCCGGAAGCCGAGCGCTCGAATGGCTTCTTCCCCTTGCTCAATAGTCCGGATGGTTTGCACCGTGACCGGGGTCCCGTAGGGAACACGGGAGCTGAGGCAGGCGGCCGCGGGACGGTTCCAGGTGGAAAGACCGGCGCGGCGCGATAACTCGCGAATTTCCGCTTTCGTCAGTTCCGCATCGACCAATGGCGCTTTCACCTGGTGAATTTTGGCAGCTTGCTGGCCGGGACGATAATCGCCCAAATCGTCCTGGTTCACACCGTAAATGATATGGGAGTAACCGCGGGCGCTCGCGTAAGCTTCGAGCCTGGTAAAGAGCTCATCTTTGCAATGGAAGCAGCGGTTTTTGTCGTTCTTGACGTAATCGGGATTTTCGAATTCGCGGGTTTCAATGTATTCGTGGCGAAACCCGCATTCGCGCGCAAACTGCTCGGCATCGCGCTTATGGGAAGTGGGCATGGAGGCAGAATCTGCGGTAATGGCGATGGCGTCGTCTCCGAGCACGTGATGCGCAGCCCAGGCGAGATAAGCGGAATCTGTGCCACCTGAGTAGGCAATAATGACTCGCTTGAGATCTCGTAAGATGCCGAAAAGAGTTTGTTCTTTGGCATCCAGCACCCCTCGATCGAGCCGGTCCGTTTCGGCTGCGAGTGTGACAAAGGTGGCCATATTTGCAGTTTATCGCTGATGCCGAGTCTCGACCGGAGTTTGCTTTTTACGAGGCTGGAAGAACTCGTCCCAGCGCATCGCTTTGGCCCACTTATCCGGCCGCAGAGGCCGGGCATCCGGGTCGTTATCCAGACTTTTGTCGCGTTTTTCGTACGCTTGACGAGTCTCGTCTGTAATCTTAATGCCTTTGCGTAAATGGACAGGAGTTCGTTCTCTGCTCATGCGATTACTATCGGATTCGGAACAACCTCATTGTAATCACGGGCCGATTTGGCAATCGGCCCGCAGGTTGCCTTCGGCCAACCTGCCCCACACACCAGTAGAGCAGGGGACCGAATGATTGCAGGTCTGGAGTTTACTGCACCGGCAGCTCGCCGTTCTTGCCGTTTTCCTCCTCGGTTTCCGGAATGACCGACGCCGCTGCGACCTGGTCGCTGTCTTCCATGCGAACCAGGCGAACGCCCTGCGTGGAGCGCCCGGCCTGGCGGATTTCGCCGGATTCGAGCCGGATGATCTTCCCTTCCTTGGTGATGATCATAAGATCGGTGTTTTCCTTCACCGAGAGCACCGCCACCACCTTGCCGACCTTGGGCGTGGTCTTCATATTGATCACGCCTTTGCGGCCGCGGGCGGTGAGGCGGTAATCTTCGAGCGGAGTGCGCTTTCCGTAACCGTTCTCCGAGATGGAAAGAATCAGGCCTTCCTTTTCGACCACTTCGAGGCCGATCAGATAATCGCTATCCTCTAGATCCATCGCACGGACGCCGCGAGCCTGCCGGCCCATGGCGCGAACTTCGTCCTCGCTGAACCGGATCGCCATACCCAGATGCGAACCCAGGAAGATGAAGTTGTCACCGCACGTAATAGCGGCTCCCAGGAGTTCATCGCCGTCGTCCAGCGCCAACGCGATGATGCCGCGCGATAGCGGATTATCGAATTCCGTCAACTCGCATTTTTTGATCACGCCTTGACGGGTCACCATTACGATGAACTTGCCCGGGACAAACTCCTTGACCGGCAGGAATGCCTTCACGCTCTCATCGGGCTGCAAGTTGATGAGCCCGGAGATGTGTTTTCCCTTCCCCGTGGTTCCGGCATCGGGAATCTCGTAGATCTTCAGCCAGTAGACCCGGCCCTTGTTGGTGAAGATCAGCAGATAGGCGTGCGTGGAGGCGATGACGAGATGCTCTACGGCATCTTCCGAACGCGTACCCATCCCGATGCGGCCTTTGCCGCCGCGCGACTGGCGCCGGTAGGTGTCAACGGACGTGCGCTTCAGATAGCCGCCGCGCGAAACCGTGACCGCGACGTCCTCCATCTGAACCAGGTCTTCGAGGCGGATCTCGCCGGTATCTTCGACGATTTGCGTGCGGCGCTCGTCTCCAAAGTCCTTCTGGACTTCCTTGAGCTCCTTGACGATGAGGTCTTTCAGAACCTTTTCCGATCCAAGGATTTCGACGTATTCGGCGATGAGGCGCTGAATTTCCACGAGTTCATCGAGGATCTTCTGCTGCTCCATACCGGTGAGGCGCTGCAACTGCAGCTCGATGATCGCTTGCGCCTGGCGCTCGCTGAACTCAAAGCGGGAGATCAAGCCTTCGCGCGCTTCCCTGGGAGTCTTAGCAGCACGAATCAGGGCGATGACGGCATCGAGATTGTCCAGCGCTTTCTGGAATCCCAGCAGGATGTGCTCGCGCTCCCGGGCCTTGCGCAACAGATAATCGGTCCGGCGGCGGACAACATCGGCGCGGTGATCGATAAAGCGCTTGATGAGATCGATCAGGCCCAGTTCGCGCGGCTGCCCGTTCACGATGGACAGCATGATGACGCCGAAGTTGACCTGCATCTGAGTCTGCTTGTACAGGTTGTTCAGGATCACTTCGGCCTGTTCGCCGCGCTTCAGCTCGAAGACGATGCGCATGCCGTCGCGGTCGCTCTCGTCGCGGGCGTCCGAGATGCCTTCCAGCTTTTTCTCGGCAACCAGAGCGGCCACGTGCTCAATGAGCCGGGCTTTATTGACCTGGAACGGAATTTCGGTGACCACGATCGCCTCGCGGTCTTTCCCAATCTTCTCGGTCGCGGCTTTGGCGCGGAGTTTCAGACTGCCGCGGCCTTTGGTGTAGTAATCGAGAATGCCTTGGCGGCCCAGGATGAAGCCGCCGGTTGGGAAATCGGGGCCGGGGACCATTTCAAGGATCTTGGCGAGCGGAGTCTTTGGATCCTTGACCAGCGCGATAGTCGCGTCGATGATTTCGCGGAGATTATGCGGCGGGATGTTGGTCGCCATGCCGACCGCAATACCCGATGACCCGTTGATCAGGAGATTCGGAACGCGGGTCGGAAGGACTTCCGGTTCCACCTCGCTATCGTCGTAATTTGCGCGGAAATCGACGGTTTCCTTGTCGATATCTTCGAGCAGCGTTCCTGCAATCTTTGCTAAACGCGCCTCTGTGTACCGCATGGCCGCCGGCGGATCGCCGTCCACCGAGCCGAAATTGCCCTGGCCATCGACCAACGGATAGCGCATCGAAAACGTCTGGGCCATACGCACCAGCGAATCGTACACGGGGGTGTCGCCGTGAGGGTGATATTTTCCGAGGACTTCGCCCACGATCTTGGCGCACTTCCGGGTGGGCCGGTTATAGTGCAGACCCATTTCGTGCATTCCGTACAGGATGCGCCGGTGAACGGGTTTGAGACCATCGCGAGCGTCTGGCAACGCTCGGCCTACGATTACGCTCATCGCGTAATCCAGGTACGAGCTTTTCATCTCGTCTTCGATGTTGATTGGGATTAGATTCTTGTTATCGCCGGGCTGAAACGGCGCACCGCCGCTGGGCCCATCTTTATCCGCCAAAAAGAACTCCTATGAAGAGAGCGTTCGTGCCGCAACTGATTGCAAACACGGCCGCTTACTGATGTATGCCTATAGTGTTATTCTAACAGTTTCCAGAGCTTTTTGGGTGGATTCCCCTCGCTTACGCTCAGGGTTCTGCTGGATATCTGCATCTTTCGCGCCGCCAGGCGCGTCTGTGTGTCTGAACGTCGTTGGAGGTAGTTTGACATGCTCTCGATCGTGATCCCCATTCATAATGAGGAACCGGCCATTCTGCCGCTTTACGATCGCCTCACTACTGTTCTGGAGGACCTCCGCCGGCCTTACGAGATCCTTTTCGTCGACGACGCGTCCACGGACCGCAGCTTCGATTTACTGGCCAACCTGGTGGAAACGGATCCGCGCCTAAAGGTTCTGCGGCTGCGCCGGAATTTCGGGCAGACGGCGGCGCTTGCGGCGGGCTTCGACGAAGCCCAGGGCGATATCATCATTTCGCTTGACGGCGATCTGCAGCACGATCCCGAGGACATTCCGTTGCTGCTGGAAAAGATCGACGAAGGCTACGATATCGCGAGCGGCTGGCGCAAGAACCGTGTCGATAACGCGGTCACCCGCAAGATTCCTTCCCGGATCGCGAATTGGATGATGAAACGTGCCTCGGGTATCGATCTGCACGATTTCGGCACTACGTTCAAGGCATACCGCGCGGAAGTTCTGAAGGACATCAATCTTTATGGTGAGCTGCACCGTTTTATCCCGGCGCTGGCGAGCTTTTATGGCGCGCGAGTCGCGGAGGTGCCCATCCGGAACATCGAGCGTCCGAACGGTTCCTCCCACTATGGGTTGAGCCGCACGTTCCGAGTGTTCTTCGATATTCTGACCATCAACTTTCTATTGCGGTATCTCACGCGGCCCATGCACTTTTTCGGGAAATGGGGAGTGGCGGGAATTGCGATGGGCAGTTTGGTGCTACTTTCGATGTTTGCCGAAAAAATGAGGGGCCACGATATCATCAACGAACACGGCCCGCTTTTGGTGGCCGGCGCCATGCTGTGGTTTGCCGGTCTGATGCTTTTCAGCACCGGACTGATTGGAGAAGTTCTGATGCGAACCTATTTTGAAAGCCAAGGCCGGCGAATATACGCCATCCGCGAGGTGCGCTGCCGGCGGGAACAAGTGACGGATGGCGCTCGTTAGCCGTTTCGAAGGCGTTATCTTCGATTACGGCGGCGTGCTGGCCCGGCACCAGTCTGATGAAGATCAGGTGCGGTTAGCGGAAATCGCCGGGATTCCAAAGGACCTGTTCTGCAGCTTATATTGGGCAGACCGCCTCGAATATGATAAAGGCGCATTGTCGGCTGTAGAGTACTGGCAGAAGGTGGCCAGCGGCGGAAACAAGTCCTTCAGCCCTGCTGTGATCGAGCAGCTCATCGAGCTTGACACCACAAGCTGGATGCAGTTCGATCCGCCGATGTGGGAGTGGATTGAGCAGCTCCGCAGCTCTGGAAAGCGCGTAGCAATGCTTTCCAACATGCCGCGCGAATTGGGCGAAGCGCTGAAGAGCCGGACCGGGCGGCTTAACGGCTTCGATCATGTCACGCTCTCGTATGAGATCCATGCCGCGAAACCCGATCCGGCTGCCTACGAGCATTGTTTGGAGGGCCTGGGTACCAGCCCGGAGCAGACCCTGTTTTTCGACGACCGCATCGCTAACGTGCAAGCAGCCGAATCTCTAGGCATGCGCGCGATTCAGTTTCTGGACCGGGAGGATGTGTTGCTGCAGTGCCGCTAGAGCCGCGACCGCGAGGGAGCGGTTAAGGTTCTAGCGCGTCGCCGAAATCTGAGCGTTATCCCCCACGAGCGCAGAGGTGCAAAACGCGCAGCGCCGGGCGGCAATCGGCACTTCGCTCAGGCATTCCGGACATTTCTTCGTAGTCGGATCGGGAGGCGCTTCTCCGCGCCGCAACCGCGCGAGCAGCTTGTTCACGGGTAAGACGACGAAGAAGTAAACTGCGGCTCCGATCAGGATGAACGAAACCAGCGCGTTAATAAAGTCTCCGATCAGAAACTCGCTGCCGTTGGCCGTGAACTTTATAGCCGAGAAATCCGGCTTGCCCACGATGGCCGCGATGATGGGCGTGATCAGGTCTTTGACGAGTGCCGTCACGACAGCACCGAATGCTGCTCCCATCACAACCGCGACGGCGAGATCCAGAACGTTGCCCCGCAGCATGAATTGCTTGAAGCCCTTCATATAGCCTTGGCTCTCCTTTCTCTATACGTTACCCGTTAGCGCGCCTGCTGGAAAGAGTAAGTGGCGCCGAGGGTGAATTGGAATGAGTTCTTTTTGAATCCCGGAGGCGGATCGTTGAGAAAGTTATCGAGCGCTCCCAAGGTAACTCCCAGGTGATGATAGACAGGAAATGTCAGGCCGGCACTGGCAAATGCGGAATAGGCGCTTGTATCATTCCAGGCCGGAGTGTATCCGCCTTGCTCATTTAGAACGATCCCGTGCACAAATTTTCGGACGTACGTTTCGCCGAAAATCGAGCCAATCAAGCTCTTATTCAGAGCGGAATCGGTAAATCGCTGGTCGATATAGTCCGCGCTGGCCCTGACATCGAATTCCTGTACGGGGGTCTTGAACACCACGAAGCCCAGACCACCGCCATACGTCTGTTGCAGATCGAGCCCTTGCGAAAAGCTGTGATCAAAAAGCGCTTGTGCGAAGACGAACGCTCGCGGCGACACATACCAATCTTGTTCGAGGTCGATGTGAAATAACGATGTCTTAATCATGGGCGTTCCGGGTTGCGTCAACTTGCCGTATGCCTCGTTGTAATCGAGAGTCGTGCGATTTCTTACGTCCAACCAATTCTCGCCCGGTACTGTACGCACCAGATTCACGGCCCCGGTAAATGTTTGGTTCTTTTGCGTCGCTTCGGTCAGGGACACTCCGGCAGTGGCGCCGCCACTCCAGCCTTGCGTGAGACCGTAGTGCTGAAAGGCTCGTTCAAAACTGGGCGCGGGGACCAGATTCGAGAGATTGCTGGCCGGGATGGTCTGCGGCGCCGCACCGGGAGCGGGAGTTATCTCGACCTTTTGTCCAGCCGCAGTCACCATGCCTTGGGGAACTTTAGACATGTCTTCCCGGCGGCGCAACTTCATATCCTTCTCCACTGCGGCGAATTTCTCACTGGACCGGAGTTCCTGAATTTTGCTCCAATCGACCGTGACTTCGCCGGCCATGTCGCTCTTGAATACGACCGAAGAACCAGTAGCGCTTTCCAAATGCCCGATGAGTTTTTCGCCATCCACAAAGATAAGGACATCCGGTCCGGGCTTCGCCGGCTGAGCATAAAGACTGGCGCTCGCAGCAAAATAGCAGGTTAAAAGGATAGATCCGCGCGTCTGGTATCCCATAAACAAACAACGACGCATTCGGCACCGGAAATGATACGAAGTAAGAACCACGCCACAACGGTTCGCAAGGATACATTCATCAGCCCCGAGCCCGCGACCAATAGCTTTCGAACAGTCCTGCCATGGCTTCCGCGAAACCATCGTGCTCGAAAATAACAGCCGTCCAGGAGGGCTTGGTCAGCACCGGATCCAGCAACGCGACAAGACCGCATTTCCGATCGAACAACGCGAGTTTCAACGGCAAACGGTCCAGAAAACGAATCTCGATTCCGGAGTTGCAGTATTCTTTGAGGCGGTCGCGGTGTTCCTGATCCATCGGCCCCTCCTCAATTAACAAGCGGCACACAATCCCGCGGCCCACGGCCTCTTTCACAAGCTGCTCATCCAGCGGATCGACTGCAAACGGCGGGCGTGAAAATTCTGCATACTCATGAGAAGCCGTTGTGAGCATCCTGCGGTAGTGAACGGCCGTTTGGGTGGGATCGTTCACCAGGCTCAGGAACTCGAGTGTGCCGCGGCCATCCTGGCCCTCCAGGTACGCCGCTCGCAGATCTTCAATGAGGCCGCTGGCGAGCCGGGCCTGTTCGTTGAGTTCGTGCTGCATAGCGCGCGTGCGGCGCGCGAGATAGCCGGGAATCGCGAGACTGGGGTCTACGCCGGAAAACAGCTTCGTCTTCTCCTGCACCACTTGCGCGAAGCCTTTCTCCACCAGGCTGTCCAGCACTTCGTAGATCTTCTGCCGGGGCACGTGGGCGCGCGCTGCCAGCTCCAGCGCCTTGAAACGCGGATGTCCCATCAGCACCAGATACGAGCGGGCTTCGTACGCATTCAGCCCAACCTGCTGCAGCTTGCGCCAGTTGAGCTGAAAATCGGCCGATGTAGTTTCGCGGCTTTTCACGAACCGAGAACATATCACAATCGGCTGGTACCGGGCGCCGGTACTGGACTAAACCGCGCTCCCGAACTCGCACTGCTAGACTTGAGTCTGACAACTGAACCGCGAGTCTATTAATGCCTCACTCTGACTTGCCCAGGACGCTCGGCGCGTTGCGCGCCAGCCGATTCTTCGATCAGCTTAAGCCTGACCGGACGCTGAAAGAAGAGCTTCGTTGTAATCTCATCTGCAAACTGGATCGTGAAGAGCCGCTCTTTCCCGGTGTTATGGGTTATGAGGACACGGTGATTCCGCAGGTGGTGAACGCCATTCTGTCACGTCATAATTTCATCCTGTTAGGTCTGCGCGGCCAGGCGAAGACCAGGCTTGCGAGATTGCTCACCAATCTACTCGATCCATACATGCCCTATATCCGGGGCTGCGAAATTCGGGATCATCCCTTGCGGCCGATTTGCAAACAATGCCGCGAGCGTATTGCCGAACTCGGCGAGGAGACGCCAATCGACTGGGTTCCCGCCGAGGAACGATATATCGAGAAGCTGGCGACTCCGGACGTGACCATCGCCGACATGATTGGCGATATCGATCCGATCAAAGCCGCGCGGACAGGGCAGGACATCTCGAACGAACTAACCATCCATTACGGGCTGGTTCCGCGCGCCAATCGCGGCATCTTCGTCATCAATGAGCTTCCCGACCTGGCAGGAAAAGTCCAGGTGGGATTGTTCAACATCATGCAGGAAGGCGACGTGCAGATTAAAGGATTTCCGGTGCGCTTGCCGCTCGATGTGCTGCTGGTGTTCACCGCGAACCCGGAAGACTATACTGCGCGCGGCAAAATCATTACGCCGCTCAAAGACCGGATTGGAAGCGAGATCCGCACGCATTATCCGCTCACGATCGCGCATGGCATGGCCATTACGAAGCAGGAGGCCTGGACGCATCGGCGCTCGCCCGTGCAGATGGAGATCCCGCTCTACATTCACGAAGTGGTGGAGCAGGTGGCGTTTCTGGCGCGTGAAGACAAGCGCATCGATAAACGCTCCGGCGTTTCACAGCGCCTGCCCATTACGGTGCTCGAAAACGTGGTTTCGAATGCCGAGCGGCGGGCGCTACGGACGAAGGAGCTTGCCGCGGTGCCTCGCATTCTCGATCTCTACGCGGCGTTGCCGTCGATCACCGGGAAGCTCGAGCTGGAGTATGAAGGAGAGCTGAAAGGCGGCGACGCGATCGGACGCGAATTGATCCGCAATGCCGTGGGCAAGGTCTACAACACGTACTTCGAGAACGTGAACTTGCGCCAGATTGTGCAGTGGTTTGAGCTGGGCGGCTCCTTGCGGCTCGACGAAGACATGCCGACGCGGCAGATGCTCGAACAACTCAGCCGCATTCAGGATCTGCTGCCGTTCACGAAAAAGCTCGGCTTATCTGAAAACGAGAGCGATGCGCTTCGCGCCTCGGCGGCCGAGTTCATCCTGGAGGGCCTGTACGCGCACAAACGCATCAGCCGGAATGAGCAGCTTGAATTCGTGGCGGGCGAGAGATCCCTGCGAGAAGATCGCGGCCGCGAGGAACGCGAAGATCTCCGGCGCGGCTTCGATCCGAGACGGCCAGGCGGCTCGGGCGGAGGGCGCCGCAATCTGAACTGATCCAACTGAACTAACCCTAGGAGCACCCGCATGAGGCGGATATCGTACACGAAATTTTCCGAAGAAGACCTCGGCATCGAGATGGAAGATCTTCTGCGGGCGCTCTCGGATTACTTCCTTCAAAGCGGATTCGATAATCCGTATCTGCAGTTCTCCGAAATGAACCAGCACACGCTGGAAGATTTGAAACGGGCCATTGAGCGGGCGCTCGAAAGCGGCGAGCTGTTCGATCCGCAACAGGCGCAGAACATGAGGGAGCGGCTGGAGCAGATGTCGGCCCAGCAGCGGGAGAAGCTGATCGAGCAGCTCATCAACAAACTGGAGCAGGCAGGCTACATCAACATGGACGGGCCGCCGCCTGAATCGCCGTCAGCTCCCGGCGCGCAGGGCGGACCGGAAACCGCTATGCATTTCGAGGTGACGGACAAAGCCATCGACTTCCTCGGATTCAAGACGCTCAAAGACCTTTTGGGATCGCTTGGGAAATCCAGCTTTGGGGCGCACGACACGCGGGATCTCTCGACAGGCATCGACGCGAGCGGCGGAGCGAAGCAGTACGAATTCGGCGATGTGTTGAACCTGGATGTCAGCGCCACGCTCTTTTCCGCAATGCGCCGAGAAGGATTATCGCTCCCGCTGAACCTGGAGTATTCGGACTTGTACGTGCATCAATCCGAATATCAGAGTTCGTGCGCGACGGTGCTGATGCTCGATTGCAGCCACAGCATGATTCTCTATGGCGAAGACCGCTTCACGCCAGCGAAAAAGGTCGCGCTAGCGCTAGCGCATCTGATCCGTACGCAATATCCAGGCGATTCGCTCCGCTGCGTGCTGTTTCACGATTCGGCCGAGGAGATGCGGCTTTCAGAGCTGGCGCGCGTGCAAGTGGGTCCGTACTACACTAACACGCGCGATGGCTTGATTCTGGCGCAACGATTGCTGGCGCAGGAAAAGAAGGACATGAAGCAGATCGTGATGATCACGGATGGCAAGCCTTCTGCGTTAACGCTCGAAGACGGGCGCATCTACAAAAATGCATTCGGGCTCGATCCGCTGGTGATCAGCCAAACGCTGGAAGAAGTCGCTCGCTGCAAGAAGCGCGGGATTCTGATCAATACGTTCATGCTGGCCAGCGACTATGGTCTGGTGCAATTCATTCAGAAAGTTACCCAGATGTGTTCCGGGAAGGCGTATTTCACCACGCCGTACACTCTGGGCAACTATTTATTAATGGACTACATGAATCGCAAGACAAGAACGATTCACTGAGAACAAAGGCCGCTCCCTCACGGTCGCCGTTCTGTTGCATTTTCAGAACCACGCGCGTGAGCAAGTGGCCACATCAGAACGCGATCCCGAGCAGCACATCCCCCTGGTCCAGATTCGTCCGCAGGCCGTTCGTCTGGAACGATTCGTTTGCCCAGCGCGTGTAGCGAGCTTCGGGAGTAAGTTCGAAGGGACCCTTCTTAAACGTAAACCCGAATCCCGCTACGCCACCGAAGCTGTTCCGGTTATGCAGCGCGGTTGAGTTGTCCGCCATAACCGGAAATGCGTAGCCGGGAGCCCAGGTCGTTTGTCCGATTGTCGAGATGTGACGGAACGATGCGCCAAAATCGATGAACGGCCGGAAATGTCCCATCGCGATGTTGTATTTAAACAAGCCGGGAATCTCCCAGGCATTGAATTTGGTTGTCTCGTAGCTGAAGCCATCGTTGCTGCCAAAGCCGCCACGCTTAAACAAGCCGTCCACTTCGAAACGCAAGTGATAGGGCAAATGGAACTCGCTGCTCACGCCGAACTCGTATCGTGGAACAGCCGAAGCGTAGTTTGAACCGGGAAGTACGTTGCTGCCGCCAAACATTGTTGTGTTGCCCGCGCTGAACATGTCGGTGACGGGAATTCCGACTTTGAAGCCGAGAGTCACGGGCATGTGTTCTTCCGAATTTTGCGCAGCGAGAGACATAGCTCCCGCGGCAAGTAAAACTAATCCACTAACCAGAATACGCATTGTATTTTCTTCCTCCCACCTGTACTTTGAATTCTATTTTTTGTAAATACACTTCCATCTTTTGAAGTAATTGACATCTGCAAATCGATGTTCTCTAAGACTGATGAGCGAAGCGTATCTACGGTTTCGCGCTTCTTTGGCTAGAGGAACTTACTTGCAATAAAAATAATATAAATAATCGGTATTGCAAATAAGGAGCTATCTACACGGTCGAGAATTCCACCATGCCCAGGTAAAATATTGCCGCTATCCTTGACACCGGCGCCGCGTTTCATGGCCGATTCGGCGAGATCCCCCAGTTGACCGGCCACGTTACCCACAACCGCCATAATGATGATCTCCCAGAGGGGTATATCCGGCGTGAAGTGCCCGAGGTATAAGAGGCCGAGGATTAAGGAACCAGCTACGGATGCAATGGCTCCTTCCCAGCTCTTCTTCGGGCTGAGGATCGGGGCTAACTTGTGTTTGCCGATGGCCCGCCCTACATAGTAGGCTGCCGTGTCTCCGGCCCAATTCAATGCCAAAGCGAAAAACAAAAGATGAACGCTTTGTTCGCGCAGCACCACAGCGAGCCGCCACGGGACAAAGGTATAGAACGCGCCCAGCAACACGCAGGCGGCGTGCGGCAGAATATCGCGCATCACCGGAAAACGCAGCGCGTTGATGAACGTGAAAATGAGCAGACACGTCAGGCACGCAATCACCAAATCGCCTGAAAAGGCACGCTGCGGCCAAAACAGGATGAAAATCCCGAGAAGGACGCCCCAGAGTCCCGGGCGCACGATGGAGTGTGCGGCGACCAGATCGGAATACTCGCGGTAGCAGAGCAGCCCCATGGCCAGCGCGGCCGCAAGAAATACGGGCATCGGCGCCCACCAGATGAGATACACAGCGAGCGCCAGCAGCCCGATCGCGGTGATCAGGCGCTTCATGGAACAAAAGGCTTCGCGCTTGTTTTATTGAACGACGGGCAACTCGAGCGCATCTTGTTCAAGTTCAAGCATGACAGACGGCTCAAGAGAAGGAGTCGAATTGCGTGAGAGTCCACCAAAACGCCGGTCGCGGTTTTGGTACTCGAAGATTGCCTGCAGAAGCTCGGCGCGCGTGAAGTCCGGCCAGAGCGTCTCCGTGACGTACAGTTCCGCGTACGCAATCTGCCAGAGTAAAAAGTTGCTGACGCGCATCTCGCCGGAGGTACGAATCAACAGGTCGGGATCTTTCAAGCCCGCGGTGTAGAGCTGCCGGGCGATAGTCTCCTCGGTAAATTCCAACGAATCCAGGGTGCCTTCGAGACGGGCATTATCGAGCGCGGCATTCACAGCGTCCACCAGCTCCGTGCGGCCGCCATAATTGATGGCCAGGTTCAGCCGCATACCCCGGTTCTCCGCGGTTTTTCGCATCACGATTTCCAGCTCGCGCTGGACGGGATCGGGAAGCGACTCAATCCGGCCAATGGCCACCAGCCGGATGCCGTTGCGCATCAGGTTCGGCAGTTCCCGGCGCAGATAATAGCGCAGCAAACGCCACAATCCTTCTACTTCATGGCGCGGGCGTTTCCAGTTTTCCACCGAAAATGCATAGAGAGTAAGGGCCTCGAGACCTAGTTGGGCGCAAGTCTCGGCCGCCATTCGGACCGGATCTACGCCGGCCTTGT
The DNA here is from genome assembly GCA_035651215.1 of Bryobacteraceae bacterium. GTDB lineage: Bacteria > Acidobacteriota > Terriglobia > Bryobacterales > Bryobacteraceae > Bog-105. The sequence continues at coordinate 331,543 of DASRGE010000007.1, read as the reverse complement.
GCCCCATGATTCTGGGGAAGTTCCGCTGCTTCGCCCAACGGCCGTTCCCATCCATGATGATCGCGATATGCGCCGGGAGGCGCTCCGGGTCCAGTTGGGTCGCAATATGCCAATCACGTTGACCTGGAGAAAGCGCCTGAAGCAGTTCCTTCATATCGTAAAGCTCTATGGTACATCAAGGAGTGCGGTTTTACACCCAGAGTTTCTCACGGAAAAACCAGCGGAACTAGCATGGCTCCCGCGCAAAGGAAAGTTCCCAACGGAAGCTCGTAAGTAGAAGCGTCCTTCCGAGTGAGAACAATATAGATAATCCCTAGCACAGAACCTGCCACGGCTCCGATCATCAACGCGATCACTCCCTTTTCGAAACCCAAATAGATCCCTATTAAGAGGACTAGTTTTACGTCGCCGAACCCAAGTCCTTCGCGGTGGCGCAATCGGCGATAGGCCGCGCCGATCAGCCAGAGGGGAAGCGCGAGAAGGACTCCTCCCAGGGCCGCGTTCAGGAGAGATCGCGAAACCGGATGAGGTCCGGGCACCAATAAATCTCCCAGCAATCCGGGTGCCGCCACAAAAACGGAAAAACAGAATCCGGCGATGGTCCCGCCCAGAGTCAGTTCGTCGGGAAGGAGCCGCTCTTCCAGATCGATCCAGAAGAGGGCAACCAACAATGCCTCGAATACGACCCATTTCAAGGTGTCGATACTATAGCCATATCGACCGGCAGCCCACCCAAAGAGGGCGGCGGTCATCAACTCCACAAGTGGATACCGGAGCCCGATCCGGTTACCGCAATGACGGCAGACGCCCCGCAGCAGTGCATAGCTCAAAATCGGGACATTGTCGTACCAGGCAATCTGTTTCCCGCATTCAGGGCAGAAGGAGCGCGGAGCCACCACCGAAAGATCACGCGGCATCCGGTAGATACAAACGTTGAGGAAGCTGCCGAAAAGCAATCCGGCGAGCGCCGCACCGATGATCCAAAAAACTAAAAGATCAGCCGGCAAGGGTCCGTTCATACGACTTCAAAACCGCCTGGACCAGATGCCGCATGGTGAACTGTTGCTCCACTCGGGCGCGGCCGCGCTCGATCAGAACGTGAGCTAGCGCTGGATCGTTGCGCAAGCTGACCATGGCGCGCCCTATCTCGGCTGCATCGTTCGGGACCAATAGCCCTACCCCATCCGACAGGAGTTCCGCCAAACCGTCCACCGCGCTTCCGATGACTGGCACTCCCATGGCCATGGCGAGCAGAGCAGCCGAGCCAAGCCCTTCGGAGCGCGTTATGTAGACGAGCATAGATGCTCGCCGAAGGGCCTCCGGCAGATTATCCGAATAGATGACCGGGATACTCGCCAGCTTCGCAGCCTCTTCGACCAGAACGCGTCCCTTCTGCGGATCGAGAGATGCCAAGGCGACGGCTGGATACTCCGGACTCCAGACATCTGCCGCTTGCTGAATTTCCACAGCGTCGTAGACGAGGTCGATCTTTTCCGAAGGAACACCTGCTGATTTGAGTTGCTTGGTCACAAACTGGGAGACGGCCAGGAACCTCGCTGGCCGCCGGTATTTCCAGCGCGAAAGCAAGGAACCGCCCACCGGAAAACCCACCCGGCGCGAGACCACAAACCGATTGCGGCAGGCCACAGCCGCCATGCTGTGGGCGCGGGCATCGTGGGCATGTACCAGATCCACATGTCTGGACCGGCGCCACAGTTTCGCAAATGTAGCGGGATAAACCGGAAAACCGTCGGCCTTCGCCCGTTGCCATAACGGACTCTCGCGATGGGCTAACAAGACGTTTTCATGCCCCGCGCTCCGCAGGCCGTTCATCAGCAGCAGCACCTGATGTTGGCCGCCCCGTAATTCCCTTCCCGTATCGACATGCAAAATGCGCACGCTACAACTTACGCCCGGGACTCATGTAGCGCGCCTTCGAGTACTTCAGGAAGTTGTAAAGCGCCGCCATATACGCGATCGACAGACCCTCGGTGCCGTCCAGAAATCCGCGCTTCAAAACGTAGGTGCGAAAGAACGTCCACGGAGGGTCGATCAGCAAGTCCGTCAGCCCGACCGCTTTGCCGCGCGAGACAATCTCCTGGGCCGCTAAGGTCGTGTATGAATCCATCGAGCGCAGATGCTCCGAAAGCGAGTTGCAGGTGAAATGCAGCAGGTTCGATTTCAGGTGCCCGACCGAACCTTCCACCTCCACTGATTCGTGCACAAACTCCCCTACCCACTTGGCTTTCCTTCGATCGAACAGGCGCACTTTGCGGTCGGGATACCAGCCGCTATGGAGAATCCAGCGGCCCAAGTATTGCGCCAAACGCGGCACGGTATAGCCGTCGAATTTTGGCCCGGCTTTTTTGATTTGCCAGATCTCGGCTTCCAGCGCTTCGCTCAGGCTCTCGTCCGCATCGAGTGAAAGAACCCAGTCGTGCTGGGCCAGCTCCGCGGCAATGTTCTTTTGGGCTGCATAGCCGTGCCAGGACGCTTCCACCACATGCGCGCCCAGCTTTGTAGCAATCTCCACGGTACGATCCTGGGACCCGCTATCGAGCACCAGGATCTCATCGCAGCAGCGCAAGCTTTCAATGACGCGTGCAATGTTGCGTTCTTCGTTGAACGTAATAATGGTCGCGGAGATCTTCAGCATTGCGGCTTAGAGCGTGCGCACCGGTACGACGGAGATGGAAAGGATGAAGATCAGCAATGCCGCGAGACTGAGGGCGATACGCTTGGACGCGAGGGGAGTCTGGTCATAGACCAGGGGATGCCGCCGCCCGAAGAACAGCATCAGAACCGCCCAGATCCACCAGGCCCAATAGAAGAAGCCAAGCACGCCCAAGACCACGACGAAGCAGGTAGAGGCAATCCGATGAACACGCTCACCGCAGACCGCATACAGAATATGCCCGCCATCGAGCTGACCCAGCGGGAACAAGTTGAACGCCGTCGCGAGCAGCCCGCCCCAGGCGGCCATGGCCACGGGCGAAAGGAGAATGCTTGAAGAAGCAACCCCGTGAAAGAACAAGCGCTCCACAAGCGACATCAGGAGCGGAGTGCCGAACACAAAGGGCCCGTGTGTGGCCATCCGAGGCATGACTCGCGATTCGGCAATTCCAACGATGAGAACGGGTAGGAGCGCAACAAACCCGGCGATGGGCCCCGAGATGCCAATATCGAACAGTCCCTTGCGGGTGTAAATGGGCGAACGGATTCGAATAAAGGCGCCCAATGTTCCAAACAAAGTCGGCGATGGCAGAAAATAGGGCAGGCTGCCGTCCACGTTCCAGCGAAGGCATTCGAAATAGTGCCCAAACTCATGAGCCAGCAAGATGAGAAGGAGCGGGGCGGAAAATTGTAGGCCGGACCAGACGCGCGGATCCCCATGCGCGATCAGAAGATATCCGGTAAAAACGAGATCCGCATCCAGCGGACGTCCAGCCGCAAAACTTTGGGTTAGAGCAAAGCCGAAAGCCGTACTGGTGAGCAGCGTCAGGCAGAACAGAAGAACATTGATCCACCAGCGGCGGGGAAGCGGGATTTTCCATACCCGCTCCGGAACAGATTGGAATGATCGAAGCCAAGTCTCCGGCTCGGGGCGGAACCCCTGGTCTGTGCGCTCAAGCACGTATCTTACTGCAGCGTTTGCAGTTCCTTGCCCGGCTTAAACCGGACAGCTTTGCCGGGCGGAATGGCCACCTCGGCTCCGGTTCTGGGGTTCCGCCCGATCCCCGTCTTTCGGGGCCGAACATTAAAGATCCCGAAACCGCGCAGCTCGATCCGGTCGCCATCGCTCAAGGCTTTTTTCATCGTCTCAAAGACCGTTTCGACAGCCATTTCCGCTTTTGTTTTCGTAATGCCTGTGCGATTCACGACCTCATTGATGATGTCTAGCTTGATCAAGAATCCTCCCGCATCTCTACGATAAGAAGGAGTTTAACACCTGTCAAATACCGGAACAGGAAATGCGGAACAGGAACCGGCGCAACCAGCAAATTTTTGCCTGCACCCTCCCAGAAATACTATGCTGCTTTCGGAATTGCCGGTGCCCCGATACCTCATCCTGCTCACATAAAACAACTTAGCCGATTCGCGCGATTTGGTTGATAACGTGCTGCTCAAGGTTGTGGAAGAGAGATGGTGGCAGGTATGAGGTCGCTGAGAATTTTATTAGTCGAGGATAGCCCAAGCGACGTTCGGCTCATCCGGGAGGCCCTCAAGGAGACTCCGGTTCCGGTGCAGATCACGGTGGCGCGCGACGGTGTCGAAGCGATGGAGTATCTTCGCCAGTCGGAAGCCGGCTTGGCCAATCGTCCCGACCTGATCCTGCTCGATTTGAATCTTCCCCGGAAAAACGGCCGCGAAGTGTTGGCCGAGGTGAAAGCCTCGCCGACGTTGAAGCAGATCCCCGTGCTGGTGATGACTAGTTCGAGAGCGGACGAGGACATCCGCCAGGCGTATTCGCTAAATGCCAACTGCTACATCACGAAACCAGGCGACTTGCAGGAATACGTGAATGTAGTGCGCGCTATCGAAGAGTTCTGGTTCCTGACCGCGACTCTGCCCGATGCGTTCCACGGCTCGCAGATCATGGCCGCGGAAGCACGCGGGCATTCGATCTACTAGCGGCTAGGCTGTTGAACTCTTGCTTTGCGCGATAGCAGCTCTCGCAGCGGCTAACGCCGCCTCGTAATTCGGGTGCTCGCCTACTTCCTTGACGTATTCGACATGCCGAAGCTTGTTCTGGCCGTCCAGCACAAAGATGGCTCTGGACTCGATACGCAGATCCGGGATTAGCGTCCCATAGTGCTGCCCGAACGAGCCGGTGCGATGATCGGAGAGCATGGTGACGCGGTTAATTCCGAAGCTCCCGCACCACCGCTTCTGCGCAAACGGAAGATCCATGCTGATGGTGTAGATCTGTACTCCGGGCAACTTTCCCGCTTCGTCTTCGAAGCGTTTTGTTTGCGCATCGCATACAGGAGTATCCAATGACGGTACGACACTGAAGACGCGAACGCCCGTTCCGGTCTTCTGAAGATTGACGGTCTGAAGCCCGCTATCGACCACCTCGAAATCGGGCGCTTGCTCTCCCACTTTTAACTCTGGCCCTGCCAGCGCGAGTGGGTTGCCTTTCAAAGTTGTTGTGCGTTGCGTTGTCTCTGTAGTGGCCATCGGCCACAGTGTAGCAGGCGGGTGGCTTGTCGGTGATGCGTGCGCGTGAGCCAGCGTGGATTCGAAGTGCGTTTGTGACCGCTCGAACCTGACCCGCTGCCGTACCCAACACGGACTCACTCAATCACTTTCGGCAACTCGCACGCAAAATTCCGGCACTCATAAATCGTGATCCGGCCCTTTCGCTCCAAGCCTGCAATAAATGGAGCTAACCGCGATAACTGCTTCGCCAGATTGTCGGGGACAGCCAGCACCACCAGATTCGGCGCAAATTCTCGCCAGTATTGCCGGGCAAGCGCCTCCACCTGGTTATCAGGCTCGGCGCAGCGCAGAATCACCTGAGCTGGCTCCGCGAAAGAACGCGCGACCGCCACCAGCATCTGCGGCGCGATCGTAGGCTGTGCTTTGAGCTTCGGCGCAAACGATTCGAGCGACCGTTCTGCGCGGCGTTGCAGCTCCTGGTCTCCTGTGAGGTGAGCCAATCGCTCCAGAAGATCGGTCGCGACGGAATTACCCGACGGTTCCGCGCCGTCATAATCGTCTTTGATTCGCAGCAGCAGATCGTCCACCCTACCGGCAGTACTGAAAAAACCGCCATTGTCGGAATCTTCAAATTGCGCAAAGCCGCGCGTCGCAAGATTGAAGGCAATCTCCAGATACGGGAATTCGAACGTACACTCGAACAGATCGAGGAGTGCCTGCGCAAGAAACGCATAATCGTCTAAAAAGGCCGGTACGCCTGCTTCGCCGTCGCAATATCGCCGCAATAACTGGCCTGAATCGCGGTTATACATCCTGGAAAGAACGAAATTCACCGCGCGAATAGCAGCATCCCTATATTGCGCATTTCCAGTAACGGCGTATCCTTTTGCCAATGCCGAAATCATGAGCGCATTCCAGGATGTCAGGATTTTGTTGTCCAAATGCGGGCGGGGACGTTTGCTTCTCGCTTCGAACAGAATTTGCCGGGCTTCCGCCAGTGATTGCGCCGGTTCCTCTTCGGCCTTCGCTTCATAAAGAATGTTCCGCCCGGTAAACTCGCCTTGCGGATCGTGCTCCACATTGCCGTGTTCTTCCACTCCGTAACAGCGGCAGAACAAATCGCCGGTTTCGGGGCCGAGCAGTTCGATGATTTCCGCTTTGGTCCAGACATAAAATGCACCTTCGCGAGTGTGGCCGAGGCGGTCCGGATCCGGGCTGTCCGCATCTTCGGCGGAGTAAAATCCGCCATCAGGATCGGCAAGGTCGCGCAGCACATAAGAAAATATGTCCTCCGCGACACGCGCGAAACGAAGGTCGCCGCTGGCCTGATACGTTTCGAGCGCCGCAATGGCAAGCTGCGCCTGGTCGTACAGCATTTTTTCAAAATGCGGCACAAACCAGCGTTCATCCACCGAGTAGCGGTGAAAGCCGCCGCCAAGCTGATCGTGCATGCCGCCCGCGGCCATATGCCGCAGAGTTCCGGTCACCATCTCCAGCGCTTCCGGATTTCTTTCGGCCGCGTAGTAGCGCAACAAATAGTTCAGGACGACGGGTCGCGGAAACTTCGGCGCAGATCCAAAACCGCCCCAGCGTGAATCGAACGTGCGCCGGAACTGCCAGAAGGCAGACTGGAACAGCTCGCGATCCGGCGCTATCGCTTTTTGTCCCGCAGCTACGATGGCACGAAGCTGATCGAGGACGCTTGCGCCCGACGCTTCTATTTTTTCCCGCTCCTGCTGCCAGGCGCGTGCCAGATATTGAAGTAAGTCGGCAAAACCAGGGCGGCCGTAGCGCGAATCCGGCGGGAAATAGGTTCCTCCAAAAAACGGCTTCAAATCGGGCGTAAGCCAAACGGACATGGGCCAGCCGCCGCTTCCGGTGGTGGCCTGCACAAACAGCATGTAAATGCGATCGACATCCGGCCGCTCTTCCCGATCGACCTTCACCGGGACAAAGTAGCGGTTCAGAATTGCGGCGACTGCTTCGTTCTCGAAGGATTCGTGCGCCATCACGTGGCACCAATGGCAGGTGGAATACCCAATTGAAAGAAAGATCGGCTTGTCTTCTTTGCGGGCCTTCTCGAAAGCCGCCTCGCCCCACGGCAGCCAAGCTACCGGATTCGTGGCATGCTGTCGAAGATACGGGCTCTTCTCCTGGGCCAGCGCATTGGTGTGCATCGCGCTTTCAGTCTAGCGTCTGAAGCGCACGCCCTGCTTCTACTGGGGTTTTCTGGCGGATGCGGTGGTGGCTGTCCGGTGCGTATGTGTACCGGTGCCACTGCTGCCCAGCGCCAACAACTCTTCTATGTGCTGCCGGATGGTATCGGTATTCATCAGCTTGACCCAGGTGCCATCAGCGTCGGAAGCGGGCGTTTGATAGTGAATGTATCCTTTTCTATCGATCAAGACCAACTGCGGAACCACCATACGGTCCGCCATGCTGAAACCCATGAAGTTCATCATCTGGTCGCGTGGAATCCAGCCGACCGGAAAGCCGACTTGAAAATTTCGAGCGAAGTCTTGTACAACTTCGTTTGCTTGCGCATCCGTACGGCCCTCGTCCTTCGCGTTGATCGCCAAGTCAATTGCTTGAAATCCGCGCGCGCCGTATTCCTGCTGGAATTTCGTCATCTCTTTCGAAGCAGCCTGGCAATGGGGACAAGTAGTGAGAATAAATTCCAGCGCGACCACTTTCCCGCGATACTGGCTCAGAAGCCGCTGCCCCTGGCCCGGTATGGTGAACGCCAACTCCGGCGCTTTCCGAAGAGTGCTCGAATCAGCCGCAAAAGAACACAGAACTGAAATGGCCAGCAGGCCGGTAGACGTGAGGATTTTCACCGATGGAACTCCATCCATCAGTGTAACGGGAGCAAATACTTCAGTGAGGAGTTTGCTCGCGGCGATCCGGAATCGTCCTCGGTTCTAAGAGCAGCAAGAATCTGTTCCTCGCTGGACAAATCCGGATTCAGCAAGACACTATAGTTGTTCATCCGGCATCCGATCCCAAATCCAGGGCCAGCAGCCGAGGCGGTTACACGCACCACCTCGACTGCGCCCTTCAGGCACATCGCCGTTCCAGCTTGCATTGGACCGGTGGCGCCCGGTAGCAAGAGCAAGAACTTGAGGGATTCACCGGGAGGAAACAATTGCTCGGAGCGGAAGAAAAAGCTGTCCATGCTCACGTTTTCGGTCTCCGTTCGAAGAGCGCTGATCGCTTCGGAAGAAACCAGGAAGAGTTGTAAGCGCAGATTGACGCGAATGCGGCTTCGACGATCTGTATCCATTCTGGTGTATTCGGGATTATGTCCTACAAATTGGGTCGCCACACGTAAGATCTGTTAAGCAATTCGGAATCTAAGCAGCAGCCAAATAGTTTCCCGATGGGGAAAGCACTTTCAGCACCAATGCCGGACTGGAGAACGCTAAATACGGAAACACGCGACTCCGAAGCGCTTTGGTTTACTTAGACGCCGGGTAATAGCCCGCAACTCTGGGAGGAGAGTACTAGTAGTCAGCCATCTTGGTCACGCGTCATAGATACCTGTATAGTGCACTTATTCGCGTTCCCTCGCACTGAAACCTAAAATCTAGGAACCAAGGGCTTGCAAGATACAGGGGAAGTGCGTTCGACGCGATCACAGTAAGCGGAGGGTGCTGTAACAAAATGCGGGTTTTCTTATCTGCCAATTGTCCTGAATTTTCTCGTTGTCTCGATGAATTGCAATCTATTGCAATCTGCCGGACTATGCCGGATGGCTCTATTCCTCAAGCCGACCTCTATATATGGGAATACGAACCGGGTATTGACGAGAAGGTCGAATCGGCCGCGCGGCAAAGTGCGCCGCAACTCGTATTGGCGAATCCCAAGGATTTGGAACACCTCGGAACCGTACAGTCCGCCGCCTGCGTACTCCTGCGCCCGGTGAGCCCGGTGACGGCCAGGGCCTTTATCGATTTGGCCTTGAAGAGCTGGGAGGCGCGCCAGCGCGCCGAACAAATGGACGCGCTGCGCATGGACAGAGATACCTTGTTGCAATACGTTCTTGAAGTAAACCTCCGACTGCAGGAATACGACGGAGAACGCAGCAATTTTCTCGCCCGCGCTTTACACGATTTCCGCGCTCCCCTAACGGCCTTACATGGCTACTGCGGCCTATTGGCAGAAGGGAAGTTGGGCACGGTTACCCCGGCGCAGCAGGAATTGCTGGAGCGGATGCGTTATAGCAGCCGGCGCTTGACGCGCCTGGCCGGAGGCATGCTGGAACTGCTGCTCGAAGGGCGCTTCGAACAGCTTCCGGACCGCAGCGCCGGGGACATGGAAGAGACCGTAAGCCAAGCTCTCCATGATGTCTATCCCTTCATTCAGGACAAGGGAATAGACATTACAGTTCAGGTGGAACCGCCCGAGGAGGAATTTCTCTACGAGCCCGAACAGATCCAGCAGGTTCTGGTCAATTTGCTCGAGAACTCCTGCAAGTTTACTCCCCGAAACGGCTCAATTGAGGTGCGCGGTTATCCGGTGCTGTGGGACACGGGCACAAATGAAACCATATACGATCCTTCGCTCGAAGGGCAGGCGAACGGCTACCGGATCGATATCTTCGATTCCGGCTCGGGAGTTCCCGCCACATTGGCCGAGAAGATCTTCGAACAGTACGCATCGTATTCAGGGTCGGGTGACCGCTCGGGAGGCGGACTCGGCCTAGCCATCTGCCGGGCAATCGTCTCCTCGCACAAAGGAAAGATCTGGGCTACGCCCAGCCAGGAGGGGGGCCGCTTCTCTTTGGTTCTGCCGCTCGAGAGCGCTCCTGCGATGAAGCCCGGCGGGCAGGCCGCCGGCAGAGCGTTCGTAAACGCGAACGTGGCCTGCTAAGGAAAAAACAAACCACAAATGGACACGATTCTAGTAGCCGAAGACGAACCAGAAGTACGGAGTTACTTGGGCCTGGCACTCAATTGTCAGGGATATGAGGTAGAGTTCGCGCAGAATGGCGAAGAGGTCCTCAACTTTCTTGAAAAAGATGCGGCCAAGGTGTCGCTTCTGCTGTTGGACCTCATCATGCCGTACAAAGATGGATTCGAAACCCTGCGGGAAGTGCGGCGCGGCTGGCCCGCCTTACCGGTGATTACGCTCTCCGGATCATGCACGCCGGCTAATGTGGCTTCGGTCATGAAGGCCGGAGCGCTCGATTTTCTCTCCAAACCGGTGGCCCATGAGGATCTGCTGAACGCCATCGAAAGCGCGCTCGTAACCGACAAGCGCGATGCGCGGCCCAGCGTTTGCATTCGGGAAACGCATTCTGCCGGACCGGTTTCGCCGGTCGGCACCTGGACGGAAAAGGCCGATCTGCTGGTGAAGCGCGTGGCCGGTTCCGATGTTCCGGTTTTGCTGCGCGGCGAAACTGGGGTCGGCAAGGAAGTTCTCGCGCGTAAGCTGCATGAGCATTCGAGGCGCGCCGGGCGGTGCTTTCTCAAACTGAATTGTGCCGCGCTTCCGTCGGAACTCGTGGAAAGCGAGCTGTTTGGCTACGAACGCGGGGCCTTCACGGGAGCCTTTAAGAACACGCCGGGCAAGTTCGAGCTTGCCCACGGAGGTACGATCCTCCTCGACGAGATCGGGGACATGGACTTCAAGCTGCAAGCCAAGCTCTTGCAAGTCTTGCAGGATAAAGAATTCCTGCGGCTTGGGGCGAAAGACACCCAGTCTGTGGACGTGCGCGTCATGGCCGCCACTCATTGCGACCTTGAAAAAGCCATGCTGGAGGGGCGATTCCGCGAGGATCTGTATTACCGGCTTAACATCGTCGAAGTGCACGTGCCCCCGCTTCGGGAGCGCAAAGACGAGATCCTCACGCTCACGCGATTCTTCCTGGATAAGTACGCGCCGCAGGAATCCATCGAGATTTCGCCGGCCTTACGGCAGGTGCTGCTCGACCACGATTGGCCCGGTAATGTGCGGGAGTTGGAGAATGTCGTTCGCAAATTCCTGGTATTCCGGAGCGATGAGATTGTCGTTGGCGAGCTCCAGCGCCGGATGCAGCGCCGAGCCTTCACTCCCATCACCGCGGGCAAGCCCGCGCCGCTGGCGCAGGCAGCATCCGTGCCGGCGTCTGCGCCGGGAGCAGCGCCTGTTGTGCAGCCGGATGAGGACCATTGGCCGCAAGAACGATTGTTGCTCACCACCGCTCCTTCGATCCCGAGTTCTATCCCCGCTTCGGGACGAATTCTCGAAGAAGTCGATCACGCCAAGAAGAAAGCGGAGACGGAAGCGATCCTGGGGGCGCTCAACGCAACGCTATGGAACCGCAAACAAGCTGCCAGGTTGCTCGAAATCGACTATAAAGCCCTGCTCTACAAGATGAAAAAGCTGGGAATTGGCGAGAAGCCGCTGGAAATCCCGCAAGACTGAAACTCGATTACCACACGGGGCCTGTTGGGCATAGAATTGCTCCTGACTATCCACAATGAGGTACGAGAACGCGGCTCCCCGGTCCTGTGAAGAACGAGCCGGAACCGTGCGCGATTCCGTCACGTGGCAGCATCCTTTCAGGAATGTGCAAATTTCCATGCCGCACCGCGCCATGGGGATGCTGGCCAACGAAGCGCTCCGCCATCTGAAAGCGAAAGCGCCGTCCGAAATGGGCGGAATTCTGTGGGGTAGGCAGGCCCTTGACGCGGCTGAACCCGCCACTCTGATCGCGGAAGTCCAGCTTATACCGGCCGAAGGCAGTCTCTACAATGCAACTCCGCAAGATGCCGTGCGTCTGGCGCGCGCGCTGACCGGGCCCCGCAAACCGGCCGGCATGGTGCCGGTCGGGTATTTCCGAAGCCACATCCGGGACGGCCTCGCGCTCAGCGCGGAAGACCAGCGATTCATCGCCGACAATTTGCGGGACCCCAATGCCGTTTTCCTCCTGATCCGGCCGTTCGAGATCGGCATCTGCATGGGGGGATTCTTCTTTTGGCAGGACGGCCGCCTGCAAACGGACACCAGCGACTTGGAGGTTCCATTCCTGGCTACAAATGACGACGGTAGCGAGGACCCACCGCGTGCAGAAGTACACAGCAGGCCCGTCCCCGTTGCCCACATTGAGCCGCGGATGGAGCCGCCCGTTCCAGCAGCCATAATACCGGCGCCACCGCCACGATCTCAGCCCGCGCCCGCACCTCATGACGAAATCGCGAAACCGGAGCCCGTGGCCACTCCGCCGCAAGAACCGCAGGGCAGGAGGGTTAGCCCCCTAGCCGTAATTGGAATCGCTGCCTTGGCGCTTTTGATTGTTTCGGGTATCTCGGCCGGCGTCTCCCTGCTGCGGTCTCGCTCTTTGACATCGCCCAAGGCCGGAATTGGCTTACGCGTCTCCCGTTTGGATAGCGGCCAACTCGATTTGAGCTGGAACCGCGAAGCGCCCGAGCTGACGAAGGCCCACGCCGCAAAGCTCGACATTAGCGACGGCGTGCTTCGCCAGGAACTCGATATCGATTCAGCGCAGTTACACTTGGGACGGCTGATCTATTTTCCTCAAGGATCGGACGTGCAGTTCCGGCTCGTGGTGCTTCTCGACGGCCAGCGTTCGGTCACAGAATCCGTCCGGGTCATTGCTCCAGGAATTAGACTGCCGGGATCGGTCTCAACCCCCAATAGTGGTGTACCGGCCAGCGATCGGCCGGTGCAGCGTCCCGGCAACTCCGCTCCGCAGCGCCGCTTCCGCTCCCCCGAGCTTGTCGCCGGCCGAACGCAGTTTCCAGTTCCACAGAACGGGCATGTGATTCCGCGTCCGGAGATACGGCTCACGGCACAAAACGATCCTCTCCCGCCTGCGGGGTTAGGCGTACTCCCCAAGCCGCCAGAGTCGTCAGCCGCTCCCGTTCCGGTGCCGGAGCGTTCCTCCACGGCCGTGCAAAGCGCGCCAGTTTCGGCATTCGTACCACCTCATCCCGTAAGGGAAGTAATGCCGGATCTCCGGCAGCTTGGAGCCTGGGTGATTAGCGCCCCCACGGAAATCGCAGTGAGCGTGAGGATCGACGAGACAGGCACAGTTTCCGATGCTACCCCGATCGCTAGCGCCAAAAGTCCCAACCGGCTACTCGCAAGCGCGGCGGTCAGCGCTGCCCGGCAGTGGAAATTCACTCCCGGCAGGATGCACGGCAGGCCCGTCCCTACGGACCACACGATCGTTTTCGAGTTCCGCCCACAGGCTCACTGAGAAATCCGCAGCACTTCGGAAGCAATGGTGTTGAACGCGCTCGAAAGCTGCGTGGCGTTCGGTGAATAGACAAACAGCCCGGTAGGCTGCGCGGAATCGTAAATCGGGCTGGACGGATCGTTTGCCATCCGCTTAAGCAGGGTCTTATCCACACCGCCATTGCTGCCCAATCCGATCGTATAAACGTAGATTCCTAACTTGCGGAGCATGGCCGCTGCGTAGTCCGCAGCGTTTTTCGAAGCGGCATCAATGTTTGTCTCCGTAATCGCGAGATGGAGGTTGCCATCCGAACCGGTCACGCTAGGGGTTGCTCCTACATAACAGCTACTGCACCAAGCCAGATTGCCGTAAAGGTCTTGATCCGGAATATAGGCGATATCGTTCCTTAAGTTCCACGGGAATGAGCATCCCGGCAGAATCAGATATTGTTGCCTGGTAGTCGCAATCCAGGGCTGGCCTCCCATAGGGGACACACTGGGATCGAACAGGCCACTCGGGCCCTCTGACATAAAGCCCCTGACAGTGTTCGGTGGCCCTCCGTTGCAGACGCTAGACTTCGCGACCGGATAATCTGCCGTGTACCCGTTCGGTAATCCATCCGTGAAGAAGACTACCACGTTCATCGCGCCGGGTTCCAACAGTGCGTTGGGGTTACTCGGAAGAGTGAACTGCGTTTGCGCAAGGCCGAACGCGGCCGCCGATCCCGTATTGCCTCCGCAGACCAATTGATCCAGCACGGAGTTGAGACTCGGCGTATCTTTGAAATTCAGGGTCGACGGATAGTCCACATTGGCGTTGCCCATAAATGTGATCAGTCCGACCCGATCCCGTTGGTTAGTGAACTTGTCCACAAAGCTCTCGGCCGAAGCCTTGAGAGTTCCGCAAACCGGCCCCATCGAGCCGGAGCGGTCCAGCAGCAGCATGACATTCACATCGCGCCGGGATGTTTTGGCGTAGGCGTTTAAGGTCGTCGTAGAGGCTCCGAAGAGCCCGCTGAAATACAGCGATACCGTCGCCGAGACCTGTACGCTCACAACCCGCGTGCCGTTCGGGCCATCATGAGCGTCGGGCTGAACGGATAGGTTTTTGACGCCCAGATAGCCAGTCGGGAAATTGGCGTTGAAGTACTGCATCGCGATGGCCTTCGCGTTTGCGTATTGAGTGGATGGATCCAGGCCGACATTTAGAGATCGGCCACCCGCCAGCGCCGCTGCATCCGTCGCCGCAATCAGCCTGCTTCGGATGAAATACGCCATGCCCGCGTCGAAAGCAAGCCCCATAACAGGCAATAAGACAAACAGCAGTAGCAGGGTGAACAGGACAAGCGCGGCGCCGCGTTCGGACGCGCGAGAGCGGTTCCTAGAATATAGTTCGCGCATACGATCCAGTCCCGCTGAAGTCTGTCCAGCTAATTGCCTGAGAAATCAAATTCACTTCTGATACATACGCATATTGCCCGGGAGCGTAATGCCCCGTATTATTGTCGTCCTTCGCAAAGAGCGATAGCAGAGAATCACTCACCAGCAGCTTTGTATTGCTGACGTACTGAGCCGGCGGAAAGGTCATCTCCTTGTCAGCTTGCACGCCACTGAAATCCGGAGTGCCCAGCGTGGTTCGAACATCGGCCATGTTTCCGAACACCAGCATCTTCGTCCAAACCGGATGATCCAAATTGTCGCAGGAGACGGCAGGGAGAGCAGCGCAATCGGCCGGAGTTACGACCGTAATGGCGGATAGCAGGATCGCCCCGTTTCCGCCTGTGGCGGTGATGCCAACGCCGGCTCCGAGATTTGGAATGATGCTGCTCTGCTGAGAGAGGTCGACCCCGTAGGCGTACATGTGTCCCGTATCGCGCGAGAGCGAACTCACTTGAATGGCGCGAACCAGGTTAATGCCGAACACGATGGCTCCGAGCAGCAGCGGCATCCAGACCAGCGAGCACAGGGCAAATTCGATCACCACGGCGCCTTTTTGCCGTGATCTGTCTCTTGATAGCAGTTGCATAAACGCCACTAACTCGATGGCGGCGTGGACTCCAGAACATCCGAAGAGCTGGCGCTCATCTTGAGTGAGGGGGCGCCGACTCCCCAGATCGGCCCGAGCAGGCTCACCTGCACTCCGCTGATCGAGACCTCCACGACGTTTCCGCCCACCATGCTGGCTGGTCCCGTTATTGACTTCTTCAGATCGGATGGCGCATAGTAGCTGACATCAATCTTGCTCAGCCCATCCGGGGTATTCCCCAAAAAGCCCATCGCATTCTGCTGAACCACCAATTTGACGGAATCGGCAGAATTCCCTACTACCGCGTAGCGCACACCCTCTTGCGCCGCATGTTGCAATGTGCCTTGCGCGAACACCAGCCAGCAAATATCGAAAATGAAAAACACGACGGCCAGAAGCGGAAGGAGAACGAGGCCGAACTCCACCACCTCCGAGCCGTCATCGTGTTGATTTTGCTGCATGCCACCCATGCCAAGCTCGTTCAAGAGCTACGGCATCAGCTTCCGCTTACGGCGCCGCTTGATGTACATCAGCAGAACTACTCCAGCCGCAAGCCAAAGCAACGCCTGGATCGTCACGTTGTTCATTCCGATTCTCCTTTCCTGAACTGGCAGTGCTCAGCAGATACGTGCCGGTTTGGGCGATTTTTTCGCACAGAGAATGCGGGACTCGGTTGGAACTTTTCAACACCTTACCGAGGCGCGACCACGGGAGAGCGGTTTTGAGATTCGACGCGAAGAACTCAGGCTAACTCGCTCGCGGAGCTTCTTCTACGGCCACCCAGGCCTTGCCGCTCGAAAGATTCTTCTTCTTGCAGCGGACGATTTGCCCCGGCCGATATTCCCAGGTTTCCCCTTCCGGCATCACGTCCACAATCTGATAGAAGTCGCGTCCCAGGTGCTCGGCGCGGACCGAACGCAACACGTTGAGTCCTTCCCCAAGGAGAGTAACGTAAATCATCGTTTCCTTACCCGACCGGGGCAGTGGAATTGCCTCTGCAGGCGGCGCAGAAGCCGGCGGCGTTTCAGCAGGAACGGGAGCGGAAGCAGGTTCCGGTCGCCGCACCAACTGCGGCGAAGCGCTGGAACCGGAAGAAAGACCCCACATGGTCGCGGTGGAGGAAGCTGCCGCCGCGGTGAATGCAGGCGGCGGTGGAGCAGCAGCAGGCGGCGCTACCGGAGCAGGCTCCGAATGCGCTTCGCGCGCGGGCGGCGGCGCGGTTGGTTCGGGAATAAAGGTCCGGTGTCCCGCCGCATGCGGCCTCGCGCTCTCGGCGCCGGCACCTTCGCGGCCGCTCATCCGGCCGCGATCGATTCCCCAGAAGATCACGGTGCCGCACAGCCAGAGCAGCGGCAGCCATTCACCGTCAACGCGTGGATCGGTAGTGGAGTGCAGTTGGTTCCCGCTCGCCAGCACCTGAAGCGGTGCCCGAGCTGCAACAGCGAGGCAAATGCCGAACACGGCTGCAAAGGCGAGACTCTGAAATACCGACCGGTATCCCTCGCGGTCGAACGACAGGAGAACAAATAGGAGTGTCAGACCGGCAATGCTGCTCAGCCACGCGAAAGAAGCAGGAACCAGGGCCAGTGCGCTCGCAATCACCACCGCGGCAAGCGCGGTGGCGTCAATGTGTGATTTTGGCATTACTTCTCCAGGAAGGCTCAATTCAAATCTAGCGAATTTGCAACGTGCTCCCGGTTCGGATGATATACAATCCACCCGTGCACGCTTCCAAGATCTGTTTCGCCGTTCTATCCGTGATTGTCGCGCCTGGCGCGCTGCTGGTGTTTTCTCAGGAGGCAGGCAGCGGCAGTATTCAGAAGCTGAATCCCGCGCTCGACGCGCTCGTTTCTCCAAACGCCAAAATCGAGCGGGTGGCCACTGTGCCGGGATTCAAGTGGACCGAAGGCCCGGTCTGGATTTCTGCCGGGTATTTGCTGTTTGCCGAGATTCCAAGCAACAGCATTCGCAAATGGGCGCCGGGCCAGGGCGTGAGCACGTTTATGCAGCCCAGCGGGTACAAGGGATCTGCTCCGTTCACCGGGCCTGAATCTGGCTCGAATGGGATGACACTCGACGAGCGCGGCCGGCTCACGGTTGCCGGTCACGCGCAGCGTGATGTATGGCGCTTGGAAAGCATGAATCCGCATGGGCAAATTACGATTCTGGCGGACACATATGAAGGTAAACGGCTGAATAGCCCGAACGATCTGGTTTACAAATCCGACGGGTCGCTGTATTTCACAGATCCCCCTTATGGCCTGCCAACGCAAAGCGATCACGATCCGGAGAAGCAGCTCAGCTTCAATGGCGTGTATCGAATCTTGGGCGCAGCGAGCCACACGCCGGGAGCGCCGCCGGACCACACCAAACTGAAGCTGCTGATTAAAGACTTGCCGCGCCCAAACGGCATTGCGTTTTCTCCCGATGAAAAGTACTTGTATGTAAATAACTCGGAGCCGAAGAAACTCTGGATGCGCTATCCGGTGAATTCCGACGGATCCGTGGGATCCGGCACTGTGTTCGCCGATGCGACATCCGATAACTCGACAGGCGCGCCGGACGGAATGAAGGTGGACGTGAAAGGAAACGTCTATAGCGCAGGGCCCGGCGGCGTGTGGATCTTCTCGCCGGACGGAACGCATTTGGGCACCATCCGAATGCCGGAGCGCACCGGCAATTTGGCCTGGGGCGATGCGGATTACAAGAGCCTATATATTGCGGCGAGCAGCAGTATTTATCGGGTAAAGATGAACGTGGCGGGTGAGAAGCCTTAATGCACAGAACCCGACCGTCAGGGAGGCGTCTCCCGCCTCAGGATTCCAAATGCACGTGATGCGCAGCCCCGAAGAAGTGAGTGTGCCCGTTCTGGTCCGGACTGCTAACGCGCATCTCGCACTCGCAGCAATCGCTGCAACGCTTGCATT
The DNA here is from genome assembly GCA_035651215.1 of Bryobacteraceae bacterium. Classification (GTDB taxonomy): domain Bacteria; phylum Acidobacteriota; class Terriglobia; order Bryobacterales; family Bryobacteraceae; genus Bog-105. The sequence continues at coordinate 313,243 of DASRGE010000007.1, read as the reverse complement.
TCTCGCAGAGATGATTCGCGCACGCGTCTTTCGTGCAGTAGACGCAAATATCGCGGGAGGCCTCCGCGCAGATTGAACAAGTGAATGTGCCTGGTTCCATCAGTTACTTCCTCGCCCGCTTTGATACCGGCGGGGGTTCCTTGCTGATCATACCGCGGCAGCGCTGCGCTTCTTCATCGGCAATTTTGAAATTTTGCGCCGTGCTCGCCGCGAGGTCCCGAATATAGTCGCGAAAACGCTGCCGGTTCGTAAAATTATGAGCAATCAGTTCGCTCAGGCGATCCGAGGTGGTCCGGTCGGCGTATTTCTGCGCGCCCTCTTCGAGCGAACGCGCCGTTACCTCCAGCGCCTCCAACCGGAAATAATCGTCCAGCGCTAAGGGCAAGTTTTCTGTATCCTGCGCCAGCGACTTGGAAGTGGTCACCACGTCGGCGAGTTGCCGCTGCGCCAGTTGCCACTGGCTTATGTACGCGCTTGGCGCTCCCTTCTGGTCGTACCACTGCTGCGGATTGATTCGCGCCAGCAACGGTTGCAATTCCTGGTTATCTTTTAAAAGGTTTGCCAGAATCTGGCGTACGTCCCAAGGGCTCTCCAAGCCCGCCTGGGGCTGAACTGGCTGCTGCCCGCGTACCGGAACCCAAACGCAGACCAGCGCTGCGAGGCACATTACGGGCCTGACGCGCTGGTATTTCTTGTCCATGAAACTTAATTGTAGCGGCGGCGTGGAAAAGTTCTTAGTAATGTACTAGCGAGAATGCTCTTCCAGAAAAGCTTGAGGTTTCTCCTTTTCGCCTTGGCCATTTCGCCGGAAGTTGGCGCCCAGGACACGCACTATCCGCCCAAAGGCCAGCTAATTCCTCCTCCGGACTGCTTCATCATCAAAGGCGCTTGGCAAGGCGGCACTCCGCCGTGCGCTCCGGCCATTTATCAGAGCTGGTTGAAAGATGTCAGGCACTGGCGCTTCGAGCGCAAAATCCGGATCGGCTATGACGGCTGGCGATATAGCGAGCCCGCGCTGCAATGGACACAGAGCAGCTTCATCCAGCCGCAGATGATGGTGCAGGATCGCTATTTCTACGATCCGGTCGCGCGCCGGTACACCGTGGATCGATATCTGGATGATCTCCAAGAACGATACGGCGGAATCGACGCGGTTCTGATCTGGCCCACCTATCCGAACATGGGCATCGACAACCGCAATCAACATGACATGATTCGCGCCATGCCGGGCGGCGTGGCCGGCGTGAAGAGCATGATTGCGGATTTTCACCGCCGCGGCGTTCGCGTGCTCTTTCCGATGATGATGTGGGATCAGGGTACGCGCGATCCCGGCAAGCCATGGCCGCAGGAGATCGCCAAGTTCATGAAAGAGATTGGCGCTGACGGCATCAATGGCGATACCCAGGACGGCGTCCCGCTCGCATTTTCCGAGGCCGCGGAGAAGGTGGGCCACCCCTTGGCATTCGAGCCGGAAGGCAGTCCTTCGGACGAAGCGCTCGCGTGGAACGTGATGACGTGGGGCCAGTACAGCGGCCAATTCACCTTTGCTCCCGCTCTCGATCGCTTCCGCTGGCTCGAACCGCGCCACATGGTGAACATCTCTGACCGCTGGAACCGGAGCAAAACCGACGACCTGCAGTTCGCCTTCTTCAACGGTGAGGGCTGGGAGAGCTGGGAGAACATCTGGGGCATCTGGAACGGCATTACACCGCGCGATGGCGAAGCAACACGCCGCGTGGCTACGCTCGAACGAGGCGTCGCGCGCTTTCTGACGAGCCCGGATTGGGAACCGCTGTATCCGATGCTTCGCTACGGCGTCTTCGCGAGCCTCTGGCCCTTCGGCGATCAAACGGTGTGGACCATTGTCAATCGCAACGAATACGACGTCGATGGCCGCCAGATGTCTGTCCCGTGGAAGGAGGGCATGCGCTTTTTCGATCTCTATCACGGTATCGAGATCACGCCCGAACGCGAAGGCAACACCGTGGTGCTTTCGTTCCCGCTCGAAGCGCATGGCTACGGCGCCGTGCTGGCCACGCCGGTCGAACCCGATGCGGGCATGCGAAAACTCATCTCCACGATGAAGGCGATGACCGCGCGGCCGCTCATCAGCTATTCAGCCGAATGGAAAACGCTGCCGCAAACCGTGGCCGCCATAGAGCCAGTCAAACCAGCTCCGCCCGCGCCGGAGATGGTGCGAATTCCGGGTGGCGATTACGTCTTCAAAGTGGAAGGGATCGAAATCGAGGGTGTCGACTGGATCGGCGTGGATGTGCAGTATCCGTGGGAAGACATGCCGCGGCGTTTTCACGAACATCGCATGACCATTAAGCCGTTCTACTTGGATAAATATCCCGTGACGAATCAGGAATTCAAGAAATTTCTGGACGCCACGCATTACCACCCGGCGGACGATTTGAACTTCCTTCGCGATTGGCAGAACGGCACCTATCCGCAGGGCTGGGACAAAAAGCCGGTGACCTGGGTGTCAATAGAAGATGCGCGGGCATACGCCAAGTGGGCCGGCAAACGGCTTCCGCACGAGTGGGAATGGCAGTTTGCGGCGCAAGGCACGGACGGGCGCTTGTACCCGTGGGGCAACGAATGGCGAAGTTCCGCGATTCCGGAGCCGGATCAGGGACGAACCCTGCGCGGTCCGGACGATGTGGATGCGCATCCGGCCGGCGCCAGCCCGTTCGGAGTGCTGGACATGGTCGGCAACGTCTGGCAATGGACCGACGAATACCTGGATGAACATACCCGCGCAGGTATATTGCGGGGCGGAAGCTACTATCAGCCGCAAGGCTCTATCTGGTACTTTCCGCAAGCCTACCGCAACGATCAGCACGGCAAACTTTTATTAATGGCGCCCAGCTATGACCGCGCCGGCACGCTCGGGTTCCGCTGCGTCCGGGACGCAGAATAGAAACTGAACATGGCACTGTAACCGCCAACCAACAGAGCCGCGGCCGCAAGGGAGCGGTCGGCACAACTGGTCAATTCTTCAGGTCATCACCCTGCTCGCACGCGCGTCGAAATAATGAGGCACCATTATGCGAGAAATTCAACTGAACGAATTGCGGCCGGCTCTCGACCAATTCAGCAAAACACACCAGGGATGGATGGCCGCTCTACAGGATTCGGACGAGGTGGTGAAGCAAACAGAAGCCAGAGATCTTCCTCTTCTCGGCATTAGCGCCGACAGTCATGACGGCGAGAACGACATCGTCATTATGCTCGGCGACCGGCCGGAGCGCCACGTCACACACGTTATCCACAGGCCCGCTCACGTGCGCATCGAGGACCACCTGGAAGGGAAAGAGGAAACGATCGACATCGAGCGGAGAGGCGGGGGGCACATCACGCTGCGCTGCTATCAGAGCACGGGCTCAGCCCGCATGGACGAGGTCTCCGGCTCCGGCGTGTACCCGATGTCCCGACCAGAAGGGGCGAGCCCGAATGCGCCGCTACAAGGGGAGATGTCCTGGGGACAAGGCGAGCGCGGCGCGGAGGGATATTTCGATCACGGCGATTCGGAATTGACTTTGCGGGATGTAAAGAAGACGGGGAAATAAATGAGAGGCACATTTGTGCGCCGCTCATCATGCTGCTAATTAATACCTGCTAATTAACCATATTGTTAACGCTTAAGCCTGTTTAGCTGACGCAATTAGCAGGACGCTGCTATAGTCACGCGCGAGGCGCACACCCGGAATTATACGCGCGCACACATTGTGGCATACGATTTGCATGCTACAAAGGACAACAGTGTCTTATTCCGCATTTTTTCTCCAAGTTTGCCGAGATTACGCCCCTTTTCCTTACCAAATCAGATTCCACGAAGCCGATACAGACCTGAAATTATTGGAAGTTCCCACCGGGCTCGGAAAAACCGACACCGTCTTAATCGATTGGCTTTATCGACGGCCAACAACCCGTCTGGTCTATTGCCTGCCTGGACGGGCGCTGACAAAGCAAATAGCCAGTGTCGCTCGTAAGCGCGTGGCGGCGGCGAGGCTCGAAAACAGTGTACGAGTGGTTGAATTGATGGGTGGCAGTGAAGATCTTGACCTGCATCTGCGGCCTCACGAGCCGGCTATTCTTGTTGGAACTCAAGACATCCTTGTTTCGCGAGCTTTGAATCGAGGTTATGCGCAATCGCTGTTCCGCTGGCCGATTGACTTCGCGCTCCTGAATAACGACGCCGCCTGGGTCTTCGATGAAGTACAACTCCTCGGAGAAGCGCTGGCGACAAGCACGCAGATGGCTGCATTCCGCAACGAGTTCGGCATCTTTGGAAGGGTCCCGAGTGTATGGATGTCGGCAACGCTTGAGCGCTCCTGGCTGGATACGGTCGATTTTCACGGCGAACCGGTTCACATCGCGCTCAATGAGGATGACCGAGAAGACCCGACAGTAAGAAAGCGTCTGCAGGCGCCCAAGAGCGTTCAAGAGACCGCCGAATGCACGACTCCGCGGGAATGCGCTCGATTCGTGGTACAGCAACATCGCGAAGGCACGCTGACCCTGGTGATCGCGAACACAGTTGGACGCGCGCAGGAAATTTGGGATGAATTGGGCAAAGCCGGGATGGCGGATGCGCATTTGTTGCACTCGCGTTTTCGTCCGGCGGATCGGGAGCGAATCGTGCAACGTGCCGTTGAAAGCCCTAACGGAGTAATCGTTTCGACGCAGGTCATTGAGGCGGGCATCGACCTCGATGCGCATTTGATGATCACGGATGTAGCGCCGTGGGCATCCCTGGTTCAGCGTTTCGGGCGGGTAAACCGCCGCGGCGATTATTCAGACTGCCGGATATTTTGGGTGGCGAGCCCGCAGCGGCAAAAGGGCAAGCTCAAAACCGATGGCTCCGAATTTGCGCCGTATGCCGCTGATGAGGTCCGTACCGCCATACACGCTTTGAAGGAGATGCACTCTGCTTCTCCGGATGACCTGCGCGGAAAAGTGAAACAGCCGCCTCCTTACCGGTTCGTTCTGCGCAAAAGCGATCTGCTGGATCTCTTCGATACGACTCCCGATCTCGCTGGAAACCACATCGACGTATCCCGTTTTGTGCGAAGCGGCGAGGAGAGCAACGTGTATGTAGCCTGGCGTAAGTGGCCTGAAAAGGAGAACCCGCCGGATCAAAGGCTATTCCAGCACGAGTTGTGTCCCGTCCCGCATTTTCCCGGCGGCAACTCAAACCTCAAAAAGCTGATCAAGATAAAGAATGTAGCGTGGACCTGGAATTACGCCGGGGGCAATTGGGAGCGATTACAAGCAGCCGAGGCACGGATCTACGCTGGAATGCGTATTCTGCTTCGTTCAGAGGCAGGCGGCTACGATTCCAGGCGCGGCTGGGCGCCCGAATCGAAGTCCGAAGTAAACGCGATTAACAGCCCGGACGAAAAAGAAGACGCTACGGATTCCGACCCTTGGTCGCAGACGGCCACCCAGACATTGGAAGAGCACACCGACGAAGTTGTACGTGAACTGCAGACCATATTGGACGCGCTTCCGGTCAACCTCGACGGTATGCGCAAACCGCTGGAGACCGCGGCGCGTTACCACGATTGGGGCAAAGCACATCCGGTATTCCAGCAGACAATGTACAACCTGCCGGATACCCCCGGCATTGCTCCGCAACCGCTCTTGGCGAAACAGAAACGAGAGCTATCGCGAGCACGCCACAGCCGGAAATGGTTCCGTCACGAGCTTGCGTCCGCATTGGCTTTGCTCCAGCGGGAAGAATGGCTGGCAGCATATATCGTTATGGCGCACCACGGCAAAGTGCGCATCAACATTCGCTCCATGCCTGGCGAAGTGGATGCATCCGATCCGGGCAGAAGGATCGCGCGGGGCATCGAGGAGGGCGACCGCTTATTCGCAGCGGATTTAGGCGGCGGCATTCATGTGAAAGAGACTGTGATGGACCTGGGCGCGGCCAAACTCGGAATTGTTGACGGGACGCGAGCATGGTCAGATCGGGCCTTGGACCTGCTGAAAGAGTATGGGCCATTCCGGCTTGCGTATCTGGAAATGCTGCTGCGGGCAGCGGACGAGACGGCCAGCGCAAATGCGGGAAGGAGCCGCAATCGATGACGTTAGAGTTGACCGGCTGTCCGTTCCAACCCCTCGCAGCTTATTTGAAGGCGCTTGCGGTATTGCGCCTGGCTACACAAGAAGACGAAAACGCGCGCGGGTTCTGGAATAGCAGACACTTCGTACTGGAATCGAACTTCGATCGCGAAGGTCTGGTCCAGTTTTTCCTGACTCGGTATCGGCCTACGCCGGTTCTGGCTCCGTGGAACGGCGGTAGCGGCTTCTATAAGGAAGGTACCGAGATTGTTAAAGAAATAGCCGCTTCGGACGATCTGAGATTTGAGGGCTTCCGAAAAGCCATCGCTATAGCCAAACAGATACTCAAGAGAAACCCAGTCGAACCTGAAGCGACCAGCGCGCAAAACAAAGAGAACCGCGCGACCATTCTCCGCGAATGCCGAAATTGGATGTCCGACGCGAGCGTTGATTGGCTCGATGCGGCTGCGGCTATCGCCAGCGATGAATCTCGAGCTATCGCGCCAATTCTTGGAACCGGCGGCAACGAAGCACATCTCGACTACACCAATAATTTCATGCAGAATCTGGCCATGCTCCTGCTCAGGCCAAAGAAGGCTCCGGTAAGGGCGCTTCTCGAAAATGCCTTATTTAATACGCTGACAGGCGGCTTACAAAAGATTGCGGTGGGTCAATACGATCCCGGTCGTTGCGGCGGCGCAAATCAAGGCAACGGGATTGAAGCAAAATCTGTAGCAAATCCCTGGAACGCAGTGCTCACTGTCGAAGGAGCAATTGCGTGGGCTGGTGGCATCTACCGCAAGCAGGGCGTGTCCTATCGCTCGCTCTTATGTAGCCCGTTCACGGTGAAAGCCTCGGTCGTCGGATATAGCTCCGCGGCTGAAAAGGACCAGGCAGCTACCAGAGCGGCGGAAATCTGGACGCCGATATGGGAAAATGCAGCGCGTTATGAAGAGATTCGCGCGTTGTTACGGGAGGGCAGGGCCGCTGTCAACGGCAGCCCGGCACAAACCGGACTCGAATTCGCGGAGGCAGCCGCATTACTGGGAGTAGACCGCGCCATTTCGGCTTTTGTCCGATACAGCCTTGTCGAGCGCCGCGGGGACTCGTATATTGCCCTTCCAAACGGAAAATTTCCGGTCCAATATCGCAGTACGGCTGATCGCGTTCGAGAAATAGTGCCTCTTCTCGATCACATGCAGTCACTGGCAAAAGGTTCGCAGAATAAAGTGCCGAATTCGTGGCCGCCGCTGGTGCGTGCCTTAGAAGAGGCAATGTTCCAAGCGCTTCTCCACGGAAACGAGCAACTCTTAATTCAAGTGGCAGGCGCGTTTGGAGCTATGTGCCGCTGGCTGATCCTCCGCAGCAAAAACGTGAGCTGGCACGAAAGATTAAGCACGGGCTGGATCGAACAGTGCACAAAAATATGTAGCGAAGCGCGCATCGCGGCAGCGCTGGCTGGAATCGGAAGCGAGAACTCGAAAGGGTTGCTCGATAACATTACCCCCGAACATACCGGTTTCTGTTGGATCGGACGGGATCTTCCGGCACGCATGCTTGCAACCCTTCGACGCAGAACCCTGGATCATCAACAGTCGGATCGAGGCCCTTTTTGGAGCAAAACGCCTGCTTCTGTAAACGATGTCGTTGCGTTTCTCGAATACCGTACGAATGATGAGCTAATCGAAAACCTGACATTCGCTTTCGTTTTCGCTAAAACGGCCAAACTCGGCGGCAGTTATGAGCAAGGCGATACCGCCTATCGCCGTTGGCCGGCTTACTGCATGCTGAAACAACTATTTGCGCCGGAAACACATCGAGGCATCGATACCGGAGCCGGGAAAATACAGCTCAGACCAGCCCTGTCAATCACCGCGCTAATTGCCGCTAATCGAGTTAAGGACGCAGTTGAAGCAGCTATCCGTCGTTTGAGGATTTCAGGCCTGGAGCCGCTGCTTGATTCCGGTTGGGACCTGGAAGATGGCGCGCGCCTGGGAGCAGCATTGCTCATTCCCATTTTTGGCTCAGATACAAAGCGGCTTCGTGAATTCATTACGAAGCCAAGAAGAGTAATAGAAGTTTGAGGGGAAAGAAATGATCGACTACACACAACTCATGAAGAGCAGCAGGCTTTTGCTTGAGGCGCCCGTTCGCCCTGTTCAGAGCGACAGATTCCAGCCAACCGGTTTTGCCGACATCGGGCCCGCCGTCTACAAGCGTCCCGGCGAGAACGGCGAGGCGGGCACGCAGATGCTGCTGGTCGAAAGTGCACAATCTATCGCCAACCGTTTAGAGAAGACCTGCCTCGACGGAGATGGACCGCATATCGATCCCGAACTGAAAGGCATTCCCTACGTCGTCGCACGTCTGAAGGAGCCAAAGGCGGATGAGATTGTCACGTCCTCCCTCGTCGAGCCGCACCGGCTGGGTTCGCCTTATTTCCTGCGAACGGATTTCGCCGACACGCTTTCCAAAGAAATGGATTATTCCCAGAAGGGTCAGCTTGACTGGAAAAAGATCTACTCGACGCTCTTCAAATATGACCCAAACTGCCTGATACACGGGGTTTTCCTCTCTTTATTGGGGGATGGCCGCATACGTGTAGCTCGTGCTCTGACCGGTTTTATAGAAGCGGAGAACGCAAAAGAAGCGGTATCGGGCGGCGTCAAGAATAGCCCGGTCGATCCCAAAGGCGAAATTCAGGTAGACAACGGAAAACAGGAGAGCGGCGTTTATAGCAACGTGCCGTACTCACGGATCGAATTTGTAGCATCCAACATCACCGCGTATTTCAATTTGGACACTCTGCAGATCGGTTCGTATGGATTGGGCGAAGCGGCCACACAGTTGCTGATCGCCCTCTCGTTGCTAAAGGTGAGGCGTTTTCTTGCAAGCAACCTGCGCCTCCGGACAGCCTGCATCTTTGACTTGGCCGGAGAGGTAAGAATAACTCGTCCGGAGGGTGTCCAGTTACCTCCGGAGGCCGAGTTACTTGCTGAAGTGAAGCGGTTAATACCGGTCTGTAAGAAGCAATTTGCCGATCCCGCCGTCACCGAGAAAACCGTTGCCGTGAAGCGCACAACCAAAACGCAAAAGCAGTCAACCACAGAACAGATCGAGCAACTGGATGAGGCAAGCGTGCAATGACAGCGATCGAGCTTCGCTTTCTGGCGAATCGATACCACGGCACGGGCTGGGGCAGGCACGTAAACGAGGGCGTGCCCGAATGGCCGCCCTCGCCATATCGCCTTTTGCGGGCACTCTACGATGTCTGGAAGCGCAACTGCACGCATGTTCAGGACGAGGAAGTAGTAGATTTATTTTCCGCGCTGGCGAGCAGTCAGCCAGTATTCCGATTGCCGAAAGCTGTCAGCGCCCACACGCGCTCCTACCTGAGCAGTAACACGGAAGATCATACCGACAAGAGCCTGATCTTCGATGCATTTGTCGCGACCCCGCCGGGCGCGTACTGCGCCATGCAGTGGAACGTTGATCTCACCGGTTCCCAGCGAATGATACTTGAGCAGTTGCTTTATGGATTGAACTATCTCGGACGGTCGGAATCCTGGGTCGAAGCGAGGCTGGGACGCGGCGATTGCGGCGCATTCGAATGCCGCCCGGTAGTGGGCGATGAAATGGCTGAGCGCAAGGAAGATGTGGTCTATGTGGCGTGCCCGGTACCGCCCTCCGAATATCTTGGGAAACGGCCTTGGTTCGAGGCACTTGGCTATTCGAGCAATGATTTGTTAAAGGAACGCCTGAGCGGACCGCCAGCCATGCACTACGTACCATACGGGTTGCCAGAAAACGCACTCACCACTTGGCTACCCCCCAAGTCGAGACCGGCTAAAGAGCACTTCTCCGCCGCAATTTTGGAACTGCATGGCCGCGTTTTGCCAGTGGCAACCGAGACCATCCGGATCGCCGAACGTATACGCGGGGCGCTCATGCGGCAATGCGAGTTGAGGTTCGCACCCGAAGCCATCCCGCCCATGGTTCATGGCAAAGATGAAAACGGCATTCCCCTACGGAGCCATAGTCATTTGTTTATTCTTCCGCGCGCGAACCGTCTGAGCAGGATCGATCATGTTCTGATTTTCACCAGACATCCTGATGGATTTCCTCGCAAGCTCGCGGAAGCAATCGTAAATATACCAGGTCTGCGTTGGGCAGGCGGACTCCGCGTAATCACAGCCTGGATGGGCAAACTAAGCGACCATCGTATCCGTCCTTTGACACACAGCGTGCAGAGTTCCACGCCTTTCGTTACGGTGCGTCATTGGCGAAAAGGGCGCGGCACGGTACTGGACTTCTTAAAGGCGGAGATCCGGCGGGAGTGTCTGAATCATGGAATCGCCCAACCAGTAGCCATTGAACCTGTTGAAAAGATCGGTCAGTTTTACGCGCCCGAGTACCGGCGGAACAGAGAAGGCGATCCCGCGCGCCCCGGTTACGCCTTCCGGCTTCAATTCGACGCACCCGTCCCGGCTCCGTTTTCGCTTGGTTATGGATGCCACTTCGGGCTAGGACAGTTCGAGAAAGCGTAGCCCATGCGCAAATCCTATCTCGTCTGTTATGACATCTCCGACGACAAGCGCTTACGAAAAGTCTTCAAGATCATGCGAGGGTATGGAGATCATCTGCAGTATTCGGTATTCGAGTGCCAGTTGCGCCAAATCGATTTGGCGCAACTCACTGTCGAACTCGGATCGGTGATTCATCACGATCACGACCAGGTGCTCTTCGTTGATTTAGGGCCCACCGAGGGTCGCGGCGACCGTGTGATTACGGCACTCGGACGGCCGTACACCGCGCTCGATTCGCCTTGCATCGTGGTGTAGTGCGGGGAGACTGATGATGGCAACCGCACCCCTGCCCCTCGATAGCGCGTCGCCGCTGCCGGACTACTTACCTGCCCGCATGGTGAATGAGTTCGTCTATTGCCCGCGCCTGTTCTATTACGAATGGGTGGAAGGCGTTTTCAAAGAGAGCGCCGATACCGTTGAGGGCTCCGCACAGCACAAACGCGTGGACCGCGAGGGCAAAGGACTCCCCGATCCCGCCGAACTCGACGAGCAGAAGATCCACAGCCGCTCGGTGACGCTATCGAGCGAGCAGCATCGCGTCATCGCCAAAATGGATCTGATCGAAATCGAGGACGGCGCGGTCACTCCGGTCGATTACAAGCATGGCAAGCCGCGCGAAAAGGACGGAGCGCTCGAACTGTGGCCGACGGACCGGGTGCAGTTGTGCGTGCAAGGTCTGGTGCTGCGCGAAAACGGCTATCGCTGTGACGAGGGCGTCGTCTACTATGCCGGAACGAAGCAGCGCGTGCGAGTCGAATTCAACGAGGCTGTAATTTCCGAGACGGTTACGGCCATCGAAGCAGCTTGGCGCACCGCGCGCCAGCGACTTATACCGGAGCCGCTCGTCGACTCGCCCAAATGCGCCGGATGTTCGCTCGCTCCCATCTGTTTGCCCGACGAGGTGAACCGGCTGGATCGCGAAGCCGGCGAACCCGATCAGGAACAGCTCAGCTTGTTCGCCGCCGAGGAAGCCGGAGCGCCGAAAAAAGGCGCCGGGCGCGAAATACGGCGGCTCATCGCCCCGCGCGACGAATTGCGGCCCGTCTATCTGGATACCCAAGGATTGCGTATCGGCAAATCGGGTGGCGTGCTGCAGGTCAAGGAAAAGGATTCGGTGGTTCAGGAAATTCGCATCGGCGAAATTTGCCAGCTGAACCTGATGGGCAACATCCAGATCTCGACGCAAGCCGTACAGGAGCTTTGCGAGCAAGCCATCCCGGTGTGCTATTTCTCCAGGAGCGGCTGGTTTTATGGCATCACCACCGGGCTCTGCACCAAGAACGTCTTTCTGCGCCAGCGCCAGTTTGCCCTGTGCGAGCAGCCCTGGTTTTGCAAACGCTTCGCGCGGCTGCTGGTCGCGGGCAAGATTCGGAATCAGCGCACGCTTCTTTTGCGCAATCACGTCGAGCCCGACGCCGCGACACTCCGGGAGATGAAAAACATGGCCGATCAGGCCGAAGAGTGCGACACGCTGGAAGAGTTGTTAGGCATCGAAGGCAACGCCGCGCGCCTCTATTTCGGAGCATTCCCAGGACTCATCAAGGTGGAGGCGGATGAAGAAATACCGCGCGTGTTCCGGATGGATTTCGCCGGACGCAACCGCCGGCCGCCGCGCGACGCCGTGAATGCCTTGTTGTCGTTGGGCTATAGCATGCTGGCAAAGGATTTGACCATTGCCTGCTATGCCATTGGCTTCGACCCGATGATGGGCTTCTATCACCAACCGCGCTTTGGCCGTCCGGCTCTGGCGCTGGACTTAATGGAGCCGTTCCGCGCGCTGGTGGTCGATTCGGCCGTGGTGAGCGCCATCAACAATCGCATGGTCACGCCGCGCAACTTCATTTCCGCCGGATCGTCGGTGGCGCTCACTCCGGAAGGACGTAAAGCGTTCTACCGGGCATACGAATTGCGTATGGATATGTTGATAACACATCCCCTATTCGGATATCGTGTAACGTACCGGAGATTGCTCGAAATTCAGGCCCGCTTACTGGCAAAGTTATTAGAAGGGGAGATTGACGAGTATCCAGTCTTTGTGACGAGATAGTGCGCGAGAGGTAGGGTGAAACGAAAAAGCCGGGAGGCCCTCGCGGGAGGAAAAAGCATTGACAATGAAGATATTTGGCGCCGGGCTCCCGTGTTGTGACAGGTTGTGGAGTGCCACCCTTCGGAGGCGCTCGAAAAGCGCATCACAGATCCTTGAAAACAGAATAGATAGAATGACAGCCATTTCCGCGATCAATTGATCGCGGCCTCATTGAAGGATCAAGCGCCCGCCACTGAGTACGGAAGAGAAGATGAATTTCCGCGATCAATTGATCGCGGCCTCATTGAAGGAGCACGAGCCCCGGTCAGTGTGAGTGAATAACGAGCATATTTCCGCGATCAATTGATCGCGGCCTCATTGAAGGTGTTCTGCGATCATCGCGCCCGCTCCCCGCATCTCATTTCCGCGATCAATTGATCGCGGCCTCATTGAAGGACAGTGGGAGTCGGTATGCTGCTAAGATACGAGTCCTATTTCCGCGATCAATTGATCGCGGCCTCATTGAAGGAGGATCTCCTCGTCGGACTTGCCGTACTGTTCCCGCAATTTCCGCGATCAATTGATCGCGGCCTCATTGAAGGTATAGCTATCCCGGTCTGGAGCATCGGTCCATGCTGGCATTTCCGCGATCAATTGATCGCGGCCTCATTGAAGGCCCCTGGAAATGCGGACGATCTGGTTATCGGGTTCGCATTTCCGCGATCAATTGATCGCGGCCTCATTGAAGGAAAGCAACGTCTCGGCATCGAGTAGCGCAATGCGGTATTTCCGCGATCAATTGATCGCGGCCTCATTGAAGGAGCATCGCGCCGGATGTATCCCTTCGGATCGTGACATTTCCGCGATCAATTGATCGCGGCCTCATTGAAGGCATCATTTCAACGCGCGAGACGTGCTTTTCGAGTATCGGATTTCCGCGATCAATTGATCGCGGCCTCATTGAAGGGAGAACGTCTTACGGGCGACGGCGGCGAACGGCACCATTTCCGCGATCAATTGATCGCGGCCTCATTGAAGGTCGTTGTCAGCAGCCAGATAATCAGGCTCTAGCTTTGCATTTCCGCGATCAATTGATCGCGGCCTCATTGAAGGTGCAGATTGACCGAAGTAAACGAAAACGGCGTCGTCCATTTCCGCGATCAATTGATCGCGGCCTCATTGAAGGCACGTACTAGATAAACTAGTGAAGAGTGACGGAGCCGCATTTCCGCGATCAATTGATCGCGGCCTCATTGAAGCTAAGCCATGCGGGGCGAGGTGTATCGGGAACACGACCCATTTCCGTGATCAAGTTGATTACGGCCTCATTTGAATCCTTGTCTCACTCGTACTTGCGGGCTCCGTGAACGATGGCATGGATGTTCACCACATCGTGCTTGACCCGATACACGATGAGGTGCGGCGGCTTGATCAGCTCGCGCGTGCCCGCTCTGCGCCCGCGGCGGCCGGCCTGTGCATGTTGCGCCAAAATCTCCGTCGTTCTGATAAGATCCTCTGCTACTGCGTGCGCCACGTCCGGCTTGTCGCGGGCAATATACCCCACAATTTTTTGGAGATGGCCATTTGCTCTTTGGGTCCACGCGACCCTCATTGAGCCGGAACCGGGTCGTCAATCTTCACGCGCTCCTGCAGGGTGTTGTACTCGTCGATATAACGGTGAATGTGTTCGCGCACCTGGTCCGTGGAATAGGTCCGTCCAGCTTCTTCATCCGCGATGCCGGCTTCAATCTCGGCCAGTTGCCAGCGATGCAGTTCGATGTAGTTGTCAATGGCCTCGTTCAGCACATAGCTGCGGTCGCGGTCCAAGGACTTGGCGATCTGCTCCAGTTGCTCCACTTTGGCCGGGTCAACGCGAAATGTAACTTGCCGAGTTGCCATGCAACCCATCGTAACACGTTGCATTACGGGCGCCTTCCGCGACACCAGCGCGCCAAATACCAGCCCCTCCAAAAACTCCATGAAATCAATCACATACCCCGTGTAAACGCCGAACGTGCCGTAGTGCCGTGCGCTCCGCGAAAAGCCATTCACAACCTAAATCACCTTTCGATTCATGAAGTTACCGGAAATCGCTTGGAACGGCATGCGATACTGGTTGTAGAAACTAATTAAAACGCCGGACGAGACGCAGTTCTCTTCCGGCGTTTTCTTTTAGGAGCGAACTCAAAGTCATGTCCACACCTGCCCAAATCACCGCAAATCAAGCGAATGCGCAACATTCAACCGGTCCCAAGACCGAGGAAGGCCGCGCCGTTTCCTGCCTGAACAACTTCCGCCACGGCCTGGCGGGCGTGCAATTCTCGGTGTTACCCGGAGAATGCGAAGAAGAATACGCCACGCTCGTCGCCGGACTCAAGGCCGAACACCAGCCGGCGACCATCACCGAACGCATCCTGGTCGAAAAACTCGCCCAGCACTTCTGGCTCAGCCAGCGCGCGCAAAAATTCGCGGATCTCTCGATGGAAAACGAAAAACAGTTCTCGCTTTTCCTGCGCTACCAAACGACCAACGACCGCGCTTTCCACAAATGCCTCGATCAGCTCCTAAAACTCAGAGCCGAAAAGCGCAAGGCCGAAATTGGGTCCGAATCGCAAAAGCAGAAGCAAGCCGAGGAAGCCGCCAAACAAGAACTGAATCAGGCCAAAGCGCGCCTCATAAACGCCAAAGCCGCCGACCAGGAATTCGAAACCGAGCTCCGTTCTTACATCGAAGCGCCGCTTCCCGGCAACGTCCAGATCCCCTTCGACGAACTCAAAGGCGTTCTGAAATACGCTCTGACCGAAGTCGCCCGCAATCTTGCAGCCAAGAAAGCCGCCTAATCGCTTTCTAAACTACACTCAGTAAACATGAACGAAACAGAACCAGACCGCCATCTGAAACCGGGCGAACTGAAACACATCCGGTGGGAGGACGTCCCGTGCGAAACGCTGAATCCGCTACTCGACCGCCAGCTTGCAGTCGGAAAGCACATCATGGTCGCCCATCTTCGGCTGAAGCAGGATTGCGTAGTCCCGCTTCACAGCCACACAAACGAACAGGTGAGCATGATCCAGTCGGGAGCCCTCCGGTTCACACTGGATGGAAAAGACATTGTCGTTCGGGCTGGCGAGATCCTGTGCATCCCGCCCGATCTGCCGCACAGCGCCGTCGCGCTCGAAGATACCGTCGCCGTCGATATCTTCACGCCTCCTCGCGAGGACTGGATCAACAAAACCGACCAATATCTGCGCTCGCGGTAGCTGCTAGCGCAGTTTTCGGTCTTTCAGCCACTTCGCAAGCAGATCCGGCCAAATCGAAAGCGCCGGGTCGTTTCGCGCCAGACCCACGCCGTGCGGGCCATGTTCGAAGATGTGCATTTCGGCGGGAACGTTTGCCGCGCGCAGAGCCAAATAGAAGTTCACGCTGTTCTGCACCGGAACCACCGGATCGTCCGAAGTGTGGAAGAGAAAAGTGGGCGGCGTGTCCTTGCTCACTTGCGTCTCGTTCGACATCGATTCAATTGCCGCTTGATCGGGATTGGGGCCGAGCAGAGCTTCCCGGGAACCTTTATGTACGTATGGATCTTTCATCGTAATCACCGGGTACGAGAGAATCGCAAAATCCGGACGGCAGCTTTCGCGATCGACCGGATCGCTGCTGTCGGCCTTGCCCGTGTCGAAATGCGTTTCCGCCGAAGAGGCCAGATGCCCGCCGGCCGAGAATCCCCAGATCCCGATGTGATGCGGATCGATCCCGTATTCGGCGGCATGCGCGCGAACGTAGCGGATGGCGCGCTGTGCATCTCCAAGTTCGATGGGATTGCGATATTTCGGCCCCAGCCGGTAACGCAGCACGAAAGCCGAAATGCCGTAGCTGTTCAGCCAGGCGGCGATTTGCGAACCTTCGTGCTCCATCGCGAGCCAAACATAGCCGCCGCCCGGAAACACGACCACACCCGTGGGCACCTTCTGCGGACCGCTGATCGGGTAAATGGTCAAGCTCGGCTGATCGGCATCCGTATTCCCTTGCGCGCCAGGAGCCCCATTGGGCCACAACGGAACTCGATGAGGCAGTTGCGGCGTAACGATCGCGCGTGGATTCTGAGCTATTGCTGTAGACAAAGAAAGGCTCACTAAAAAGAGAGTGGCAACAAGACGCATCTTTGTAGGGTTATCACAACAGAACCCCGACCGTCAGGGAGGGGACATAAAGGAGGGGATTTGACAAAACTGAACTGAACAGTTTAGTATAGGTTCCCTGGGAGGAGGGCTGTGGCGGCCATCATTCGAGTCGAAAATCTAACCAAGAAGTTCGGCGATCTCGCGGCTGTGAAGGACGTTTCGTTCGAAGTCGGCAAGGGCGAGATCTTTGCATTCCTCGGGCCCAATGGGGCCGGGAAAACCACCACAATCAAAATGCTGACGACGCTTTTGGCGCCGACCAGCGGCCGTCTGGAGTTGGACGGCCTGGACCCGCGTACGCACATGCACGAAGTGCGAAAGCGCTTCGGCATCGTTTTTCAGGACCCGAGCCTCGATCAGGAGTTGACGGCCTATGAAAACATGGAGCTGCACGGAGTTCTGTATCATGTCCCGCGCGCGCTGCGCATCGAGCGAACCGAGTCTCTGTTGCGCCTGTTCGAGCTTTGGGAACGGCGGAACGACCGGGTAAAGATGTTTTCAGGCGGAATGAAACGCCGCTTGGAAATTGCGCGCGGGCTGCTGCACACTCCGAAGATTTTATTTCTGGATGAGCCGACTCTCGGCCTTGATCCGCAGACGCGCAATCAGCTTTGGACACACGTAAAACATCTCAACGAAACGGAGGGGACGACCGTATTTTTGACCACACATTATATGGATGAGGCCGACCGGGTCGCGCATCGCATCGCGGTGATCGATCACGGCACGATTGTGACCATCGGATCGTCGCGAGAGTTGAAAGAGAGCACAGGTTCCGATTCTCTGGAAGAAGCATTCCTCAGCCTCACCGGCACCACCATTCGCGACGAGACCGCGAATTCGACAGATCAACTTCGCCAGGTGGCGAGACTGTGGAGTGGCAGACGATGAGTGCCATATACATTCTTTGGTTGCGTGAATTGCGCCGGTACACGCGTTCGCGCGCCCAGATCGTGGCCTCTTTAGGCCAGCCGCTCCTCTATCTGATCGCGCTCGGATTCGGACTCGGTCCGGTGTTCCAGAGCGCCGGCCGCGGAAGTTACCTGCAGTTCGTCGCGCCCGGTGTCATCGCCATGACCGTGCTGTTCACGTCCGTCTTCTCCGGCATCGCTTTGCTCTGGGACCGCCAGTTCGGATTCCTGAAAGAAACGCTGGTCGCTCCTGTTTCTCGCATGCAGATTGTGATTGGGCGCACTCTGGGAGGAGCCACCGTCGCCATGATCCAGGGACTGCTGGTCGTCATCGTGTGCCTCATCGCAGGATTTCGTCCGGTTAACGCAGCGGTCATTCCCGTGGCCATCGGCTTCATGGCTTTGATCGCCATTCTCTTTGCGGCGCTTGGGACAGCAATCGGTTCGGTGCTCCAGGATATGCAGGGCTTTCAGCTTATTATGAATTTTCTGGTGATGCCGATCTTCTTCCTCTCAGGCGCGCTGTTCCCGCTCGATAACCTGCCGAAGGTGCTCTCCGCTGTGACCGCTGTCGATCCGCTTTCCTACGGTGTCGATGGCCTGCGCACGGCCCTGATCGGGATGTCGCATTTCGGAGTGGCGCTCGATGTCGTAATCCTGTGCTGCATCGCTACTGTATTCCTGGGAATCGGCAGTTATTTGTTCTCGAAAATTCAACTCTGACGATGGCACGCCAGCGCAGCGCACGCGCGCACGAACAAGTCCTCAACGCCGCGCTCAAGCTATTTTCTGAGCGCGGCATTGACGGGACCAGCATGGACGCGATCGCCGAAGCATCGCAAGTGAGCAAGGCGACCATTTACAATCACTGGCCCGACAAGGAAGCCTTGCTGCTCGAAGTTATCGCATTTCTGCACGGCTTGAATGAGCGGCCGAAATTCGATTCGGGAAACACCCGAGCCGATCTGATTGCCGTCCTCAGCCACAAGCCGCCCCATGCGCGCGCGCACCTGCAGGAACGCCTCTGGCCGCATCTACTGGCCTATTCGGCGCGAAACTCGAAATTCGCGCAGGTCTGGAAAGGCATGGTAATGGAGGCGCCTCGCCGGGAAATCAAACGCATTCTCGCGCGCGCCATCGAAAAGCGAGAGTTCCCCGTCGGGCTGAATTACGATCTCAGTCTGTCCCTCTTAATCGGTCCGTTGATGTATACGCATGTTCTGCGCGTGCCGCCGTCCCGGCTGGGCGATTTCCAGAAGCAAGTGGTGGATGCATTCTGGAGAGCGTTCGCAGCGCATGGGCATTACATAAGCCACTCAATTGGGTCGGCTATTCGAGACGGTAATTCGGCGCTTCCTTCGTAATGATCACGTCGTGTACGTGGCTCTCGCGCAACCCGGCGACAGTCACCCGTAGGAACTTCGCCTTCTCCTGCAGCTCTCGAATTGTGCGGCAGCCGCAATAGCCCATGCCGGCGCGCAGACCACCCACAAGTTGATAAACCAATTCCGCGAGCAGACCTTTATAAGGCACACGGCCTTCGATGCCTTCCGGCACGAGTTTTCCGTTTGCGGCCTGGGAATACCGGTCCGAACTGCCTTGCGGCATCGCTCCCAGCGAGCCCATGCCGCGGTAACTCTTGAACGTTCGTCCCTGATACAGGATGGTTTCGCCGGGACTCTCGTCGGTTCCCGCCAGGAGGCTGCCGATCATCACGGAATCGGCGCCCGCCGCAATCGCCTTGGTGATATCGCCCGAATACTTGATGCCGCCGTCGGAAATCAGCGGGACGCCCGCTTCGCGAGTGGCTCGGGAACATTCGGCAATCGCGGTGATTTGTGGGACGCCGGCTCCGCTGACGACACGTGTCGTGCAGATCGAACCTGGTCCGATACCCACTTTGATGCCGCTCGCGCCGAGCCGGATCAGATCTCGCGCGCCTTCATACGATGCAACGTTGCCTGCCAGCACCTCGACCTCGGGGAAAGCGTGCTTTACCGTTCGTAGCGCCTCCATCACCCGCTCACTGTGGCCATGTGCGGAGTCGATCGCGATGACGTCCACCTTTTTACGAACCAGCTCCTGGGCGCGCTCCAGGAAATCTCCCGTCGCACCGACCGCGGCCGCCACCCGCAGCCGCCCTTGCGGATCCTTTGCGGCATTGGGATATTTGAGTTTCTTCTGGATGTCCTTGACGGTGATTAAGCCTTTGAGGTTGTAATCTTCGTCCACCACCAGCAACTTCTCCACGCGATGGTGATGCAGGATCTTCTGCGCCTCTTCGAGGGTGGTGCCGACCGGCACCGTGATGAGATTGTCTTTCGTCATCACGTCCGAGATCGGAAGATCGTACCGGGTTTCAAATCGCAGATCGCGATTGGTGAGAATTCCCACCAGCTTGCCGTCTTTTGTGACCGGGACGCCGGAGATGCGATAATGCCGCATCACTTCAAGCGCTTCCGAGATGCGGCGCTCTGGTTCGATGGTGACCGGATCTACGATCATGCCGCTTTCGCTGCGCTTTACGCGGTCGACTTCCTCGGCCTGCCGCTCGATCGACATGTTGCGGTGAACAATCCCGATTCCGCCCTGTTGCGCGAGAGCAATCGCCATATGCGATTCGGTCACGGTGTCCATGGCGGCGCTGACGATCGGGATTTTCAGCTCAATTTTCGGGGTCAGGCAGGTCGTCGTGTCGGCTTCGGACGGAATCACCTGGCTGTGCGCAGGTTGTAGAAGAACATCGTCGAAAGTCAGACCTTCTGGGATCACCTCGGGAATCATCGGCGGTTAAACCCATCGTAACAGGGTACTCGGAACCCCCGGCAGGACGTGTTTTTACAGAGATTTAGCTTCGCCCAGCCGCGTCTATACTGGAGGGGACGTGAAGCAGGTTGGGCGGTATCAGATCGTCGAGGAGCTCGGGCGGGGCGCCATGGGCGTCGTGTACAAAGCCCTCGACCCCGCGATCGGCCGCACCGTAGCGATTAAAGCGATCCGGCTCAGCGACTTCGCGGATACAGCCGAACGGCAGCGCGTCCGCGAGCGGCTGCTGCGCGAAGCACAGTCGGCCGGCGTACTCTCGCATCCCAACATCATCACCATCTACGATGTCCTCGAAGCGGAAGACTTCGCGTACATCTTCATGGAGTATGTGCACGGAGCCTCGCTCGATCAGATGCTACACAAGAAAGCCGTGCCCTCGAGCATGGTTCTGCCGCATCTGCTTCGCCAGGTTTCCGATGCGCTCGATTACGCGCATCGCAAGGGAATTGTTCATCGCGATATCAAACCCGCGAACATCATCATCTCCGAAGACTCTCCGCATCCCGAGGGGTTCGCGAAGATTGCGGATTTCGGCGTCGCCAAGTTCATCTCGCAGGAGATGACTCATGGCGAAACCATGATCGGAACGCCGAACTATATGTCACCAGAACAGATTCAGGGCTTGATGGTGGACGGGCGGTCCGATCAATTTTCGCTTGCGGTTGTCGTTTATGAGCTGTTGACCGGAGATAAGCCCTTTCAGGCCGACAGCTTGCCGCCGCTGTTTTATCTGATTTGCAAACAGGATCCGCAACCAGTTCAGCAACTCAATCCGACGCTGAGCGAAACAGTAGGCAAGGTGTTGAGCCGCGCGCTCGCCAAAGACCCGGCGGAGCGCTTCGCCTCCTGTGGAGATTTCGTCGGCGCTCTGAGCATCGCGCTGGGCGATTGCCCGGGATGGGTCTCGCTGGCGGGTTCCGCTGCAATTCCTGAAAAACGCGCTCTGGAAGCCACTGCCGCGCAGCCGGCGACCCGCCGGCGGGAGAGACAGGCCGCAGCGGAAGTGGCGGCTTCCCCGGTTGCGGTTCTCACGCGATCGACGCCGGCGCTGAGCCCGCCAAGCGGTGAATGGAACGTGCCTCCGAGCCCACCCAACTATGAATTGCCGAGCCTGCCGCGAAGATCGCGCGACGGTTATTTCGATTCGGACGAGCGGCCGGAGCGCGGCTCCGCCTGGAGAAAATTGGCGCTGCTGCTGGCGCTTTGTTTTGCGATTGCTGCATTGATCGTCTTCATCGTGCGCTGGAACTCGGGACCGGCTGTGCCCGTGCAGGTTCTCGATACGACGGGAGCGCAGGCCACACCGCCTCCTCAGCAACAAACCGAACAACCCGCACCAACCAGCGCTACACCACCCGCGAATCAGCCGGTTCCCTCCAGCACCAAAGAACAGACGCCGCCGCCCCCAACAGAAAAACCGCAGCAGACTGAACAGGCGCCCACGGCTCCTGCTATACCAGCCCCAGCACCGTCGCAAAAGAGTGTGCCTCCCGCGTCCGGCTTCGCGGACATCGATTTTCTGACCGAGCCCCCGGGCGCTAAGGTTGTGGTCGACGACAATCCGCGTTTCGTCTGTTCGACGCCGTGCACGCTCTCTCTGCCCAATGGACGCCACACGCTCACAGCCAGCCTGAATGGATACAGCTTGTCGCGCAGGATCTTCACGATTCCCGAGGACACGAGCGTATTCATTTCCCTCACCAAGGAAGTGGGAGTTCTGCTAGTGACTTCCGAGCCGCCAGGCGCCACGGTCATTGTGGATGGGAGGAACTACGGCCCCGCACCGCAGACGCTGCACCTTTCGCCTGGTCCACATAAACTGGTACTGCAACGCGGCCCGCAGGAGCACGAAGAAACCGTCGAGATCGAGCCCGACAGTTTTGTGGCGCGGGGTATTCGCTGGAAGTAATCAGGGCTTCGGCAAGTCGCGGTGGGCCGGGTAACCCGGAATTCCCGCCGCCGCAAGCACCGCCCGGTTCACTGCACGCGCCATCACTTCCGCGCCCACGCTGCCGATCGTGGTTACATCCACTTTCACGCGAGAGCGGCCGGTCGCGGCAGCAAAGATCGTATCTCCGTCAAAGGCCGTGTGCACCGGATTGATCGTTCTCGCCAAGCCATCGTGCGCCATTTGCGCCACCTTGGTAGCTTCTGTCTTGTTCAGCTCGGCATTGGTTGCGATCACCCCGATGGTGGTGTTCGTGCCGCCTTTCGCGCCTCCGAATTCGCGAGCAATTGTAACGCCCTCCAGAATCTGCTGCATCGTGTTTCGGAATCCGGTCCCGTCCGGTGTGCGCGCGCCCGCCAGAATTTTACCCGTCTCATGACTGATCACATCGCCAACGGCATTCACGGCCACGATGGCGCCGACCACAACGCCCGTTTGGCCGAGGGTAACGCTCGCGGTGCCCAGGCCCGACTTCATCGCGGAACGCGCTCCGAACAATTTTCCTACGGTGGCGCCTGCGCCCGCTCCCACGTTGCCTTCCGGCACGAGCGCATTCGAAGCCGCGACGCACGCTGCGTAACCGGCTTCTGCATCGGGATGAATTCGCGTATTTCCTAATTCCAGATCGAACAGGACAGCGGCAGGAACAATCGGGACATGTACCGCTCCGGCTTGAAATCCAATGTGATGTTCATCCAGGTGGCGCATCACGCCAGTCGCGGCATCCAAGCCAAAAGCGCTGCCGCCCGTTAGCAAGATAGCATTTACGCGTTGTACGGTATTGATAGGATTCAGCAGATCCGTCTCGCGTGTACCGGGCGCCGAGCCTCGCACATCCACGCCAGCGACTGCACTCGGGTCGAAAAGAATCACCGTGCAGCCGGTGGGTCTGCGCCGGTCAGTAAAGTGACCCACTCGAATATCGCCTACATCGGTGATGCTGCTGTGATCCTCTCCTGCTTCAGCGGCGCTCAAACCAGCTATCGCGAGCGTGCTTGCTCCCAGAAACACGCGCCGATTCAGGTACGAATGACTCACTTAACCGATCATAGACGTTAAGGAAGGGCTATTTCCGCTTACTCACGTGCGCAGTTCCGAATTTATGTTCTCCTGGCGATGGGTTGCCGTGAGTGTCTTCATTCTCTCGTCGACGCTCAATTATCTGGACCGCAGTCTGCTGAACGTGCTTGCGCCGCTGCTCATGGCTGAGCTGCATTTCAATCAGGTGAGTTTCGGCTTTCTTATTTCGGCGTTCTCGATTGCCTATGCGGCCAGTTCGCTCATGACGGGCTGGTTCCTGGATCGCGTGGGCATCAATCGCGGCATATCGGCAGCGGTCGCGTGGTGGTCGGCCGCGGCCATTGGCACTGGCCTGACGCGCGGGTTTCAGAGTCTGGTGGCGTGCCGGGTCGGGCTCGGCATCGGCGAGTCCGCAGGAGTTCCCGCTGTCGGCAAGTTGAACGGAATGTACTTGAAGCCGGGAGAGCGGGCGCTCGGCGCCGCGGTGAACCAGATCGGCCTCAGCCTGGGAGCGGTTCTTGCTCCGCTTTGGATCGGAGTCGCTATCAAACACGGTTGGCGCACACCGTTTGTCGCTACGGGAATTTTGGGGCTGGTCTGGATACCCATTTGGCTCAGTTTAAGCCGCGTGATTCGACCGCATTACGGCGATGCGGAGTTCCTTTCGGAATCCGAGCGCAAAACGCGGCCGCCGCTCTCGATCTTGGGCGAACGCAATCTACTGCTTCTGGTGTTGGCGAACGTCTTATGGATGACAGGTTACTCCGTGTGGTCGAATTGGACCTCACTCTATTTGATCCATGTCCATCATTTGACTTTGCAGGAATCGGCGCGGTATGTCTGGATTCCGCCACTGGTTTCGAATGCCGGCGGTTTTTTCGGCGGCTGGCTCTCGCTGCGCTGGATTCAGCGCGGCGCGGAGCCAGTCGCGGCACGGCAGCGCGCGGTGTGGGTGAGCGCTTTCGGTTCGCTGCTCACGCTTTTGCTTCCAATCGCGCCGGATGCGCGCTGGGCGACCGTCATTATCTCCATCAGCTTCTTCTTTGCGCTGGCAGGCAGTGTGAACATTTATGCGCTGCCTATCGACATTTACGGAGCGGCGCGCTCGGGACTGGCCATCGCCGCTTTGACGTGCGCGTTCGGCATCCTGCAAACTGTTCTATCGCCGGTCATCGGATATCTCGGGGACCGTCATTTGTACAGCGAAGTTGCCTGGATCATTACTCTGCCTTTGCTCGCCAGCGCGGCCGTGCTGACGGGATGCCGCGGTAAGACTGAAGTAGCGTATCGAGATGCCCGCCACACCCGATGAAATCCGTTCGTCCTATGCCCGCCATGGCGCCGAGCATGTCGGCGGCATCCTGAATCGCTTGCGATTGGGCCGGCTGCTGCGCCTGTTTCCGCCGCTCTGGGTTTGGTCGGCCTATGTTTTCTTCAACGGATTCGTCACCATTGCGTTGCTCTCGCTACTCGCGGTGTTCACGGGAACGCCCTTCGTGTTCCCTTCCCTGGGCCCCACCGCCTATCTGTTCTTCTTTTCGCCGCTCGCGCCCGCTTCCCGTCCGCGGCATGCGATCCTCGGGCACGGGATCGGGCTACTCTGCGGCTACGGCGCACTGGTCTTGATGGGGCTGGTCAGTTCGCCGCACTCCATCAAGAACGGAATTAGCTGGCCGGAAGTTGCCGCGGCTGCGCTGTCGTTGAGCGCGACGGGAGCCATCATGGTGCTATTGCGAGTGAGCCATCCGCCGGCCGGAGCAACCACGCTGATCGTCTCACTTGGGCTGCTTTCCCGGCCATGGCACCTGATTGTAGTGGAAATCGCCGTGTTCGTGTTGACAGCGCAGGCGTTCGCGATTAACCGCCTGGCGGGGTTGCCGTATCCGGTGTGGGAGACGAAAACGTGAATCGGATCACGCGACTTTCGTAGCGCGTTTGCGGGCGGGTTTTTTGGTTTTGCTGGTGCGTCCCGTTTTTGCGAGACTTTGCTGCAACGCCTGCATGAGATCGATGACCGGCGCTGTTTTCGGCTGCCGGATCGGGGTAACTTTCTGGCCTTTGCGCTTCTTTTCGATCAACTCTTCCACGTTCTGCTTGTATTCGTCGTGGTACTCTTCCGGGCGGAAAGGTGACGCGAGCGTCTCAATCAGCTTCTTCGCCAGGTCGATCTCTTTCCGGTCAAACTTCGCGCCTTTGCGCACGCCGACTTCGTTCGCCTTGTGCAGCTCGTCAACAAAATACATCGTGTGGAGAACAATTCCATGCTCACTGGGCCGCAAGATGACGATGTGCTCCCGCCCGTGCATGGTCACCTTCGCCAAAGCATCGTATTCGGTCTCCTTCATCGCTTCGAACAATAAGGTATACGGGCGGCTCACGGCCTCTTCCGGCGCAACGTAATACGAGGTTTCGAGAAAGATCGGGTCGATCTCCTGCATCCGGACGAACTGAAGAATTTCCATGACTGTGGCGGTGGGAGGGGCGATTTTTTCCAGGTCCTCGGGGTCGACCACGACATATTTGTTCTTCTCGTATTCGTAGCCTTTCACGATTTCCGAGCGATCGAGGGGCTTGTCTTCCTTGGCGCAGTACATCACCTCGTGCACGCGGGAAAGGTCCTTTTTATGGAGCAAATGAAAGTGTACGGGCTCGGGCCGGGCCGCCGAGAAGAGCCGGATCGGGAATGAAACCAGTCCGAAGGTAAGATATCCCTTCCACACCGTCGCTGGCATAGCAAAAGAAACACAGGCAAATGGAATGCCATCCTAACGGGTAGGAATGACATCCGACCTGGAGCGCCATGCCAGCACGAAACTAGCGGATCCAGTGGAAGCGCCTGGAGCTCCCGGCGACCCGGCGCGCTGGTCGACCGGCGCGAAAACCGGCGTGGGCACGGCGATGTCGCAGCAGAGCCGGATCTGGTTCACCATCTCGCATGGCATTCTGAACGAGATCTATTTCCCGAGCATCGATCAGGCGAATACGCGATCTCTGCAGTTCGTGGCGGCCGGCGCGAACGGTTTCTTGTCCAAGGAAGAGCAGGATACAGACCAGGATGTGAAGCCCCTTGGGTCCGGCATTCCCGCTTTTCGAATCGTGAACCGGTGCAAGCAGGGACGCTACGAAATCCATAAAGAGATCGTGACCGATCCGGACCGGGATGCCCTGCTCGTCAACGTGCGGTTCGATGCGAGCAACTCCGGCGACCTCTCGTTGTACGTGTTGGTGGACCCACACCTGGCGGATTGCGGCGGGGACAACACAGGCTGGGTGGGACAGTACAAAGGCATCCCCATGCTGTTTGCGCGCAGGCAGCAAACTTCTCTGGCGCTCGCATGCAGTGTGGGATTTGGCCGGATGAGCGCCGGGTTTGTTGGAGTAAGCGATGCCTGGACCGACCTCCAGCAGCATGGGCGGATGACCTGGACTTACACCGAAGCAAACTGCGGCAACGTGATGCTCGCGGCAGAGATTCCGTATTCTGCCGGCGGGGGCAAGTTTACGCTCGCGCTCGGGATGGGCGGCCATCCGGCCGAAGCGGGTCAACAGGCGCGTGCCGCACTCATCGAGGATTTCGACCATCTGCGCAACCGGTACGTTCACGGCTGGGAACTGGCGCAGCAGAATTTTATCGATCTGACGCCCGCTCACGATGCCGATCTGGACCATTACCGGGTTAGCACGGCCGTTCTCGCGATACACGAATCCAAACGATTTGCCGGCGCAACTGTGGCCGGGCTGTCCGTGCCGTGGGGATTTGCTCGTGGGGATGACGCCGTTGGCGGTTACCACGTGATCTGGCCGCGCGATATGGTGCATGCGGCGATTAGCCGGATCGCGTGCGGGGATGCCGGCACTGCCCGCCGGACGCTCTTTTATCTGCGGTGCACGCAGGAGAGCGACGGGAATTGGAGCCAGAACATGTGGCTTGATGGGACGCCGCATTGGACTTCCACGCAGATGGACGGCACAAGCTTTGCAATCCTGCTTGCGGACGCACTGCGGAGATTGAACGAACTGGAAGATCACCGGCCGTGGCCCATGGTTCGAAAGGCGGCCAGTTATCTGTTGCGCTTTGGGCCGGTGACCGAACAGGACCGCTGGGAAGAAAACCCCGGATATGCCTGTGACACGATGGCGGTGGAGGTAGCCGCTCTGCTGGCGGCGGCCGATTTCGCCACCGAAGAGGGGCATCCGGAAATGGCGGAATTTCTCCGGCTCACGGCGGACACGTGGAACGATTCCATCGATGAACTGACCTATGCCAGCGGAACAGAGTTGGCAGAGCAGTTCGGAGTGGATGGATATTACCTCCGAGTCAGCCCGCCGGAAGCGATGGAAACAGGGTTGCAGCGAGACACAGCGATTCGCTTGAAGAATAAACCGGAGGAGCAGGCAGAACGCTGCGCAGTAGAGATTGTCAGCCCGGACGCATTAGGGCTGGTGCGCTTCGGCCTGCGGGCTGCGAATGACCCGCGGATCACGAACACAGTACGGGTGATTGATGGCACGTTGAAAAAGGACATCTCGAACGGGCCGGTTTGGTTCCGCTACACGGATGACGGCTACGGCGAGCACCCTGACGGGAGGCCGTTCGATGGAACGGGAACAGGCCACGGATGGCCGCTGCTGGCAGGCGAGCGAGCGCATTATGAGATTGCGCGCGGCGACTTTGAAGAAGCGGACCGGCTTCGAAAGACCATGGAACGGCAGAGCAGCGCGGGCGGCATGATTCCAGAACAGGTCTGGGATCTGAACGATGTACCGGAACACGATCTCTTCAACGGCAGTCCCACAGGCTCCGGAATGCCTCTGGTTTGGGCGCACGCCGAATATATCAGCCTGCTGCGTTCTCTGCGCGATAAACAGGTCTGGAACATGCCCCCACAAACCGTGCAGCGTTATCAGAAAGAAAAGCGGGCGGCGTCATTCCAGATCTGGACGCTAAAGCAGAGGAGAGCGAGAATTAGCCGAGGGAAAGATCTGCGCATTGATCTTCCTACCCCGGCCAAAATCCGTTGGAGCAGCGATAACTGGGAAAGTATGGCTGAGATTGAAACCACGGATTCCGGGCTGGGCGTGCATTATGCTGTTTTGACAACTTCCGCGCTACCCGCCGGCGCACAAGCGCGCTTTACGTTCTTGTGGCTGGAGAAGGGTGCCTGGGACGATCACGATTTTGTTGCAGGTGTCATTTGACGAGCGTTGCGGCGGAGACCGCTGAATTACTGGACGAGCTCGGCGTTGCCCGGGGATCGTTCGAACGCGGGCCGCTTCAGTCCCGCACTCCCATTACCGGCGAGGTCATTGGCTGTATTGACCAGGCTACGGCCGAGTCTGCCCGCGGCCGCATCGAGGGCGCACACGGGGCTTTTCTGAAGTGGCGGTCAGTGCCGGCGCCACAGCGGGGCGAGTTAGTCCGGCTGCTCGGAGAAGAACTGCGGCAATCGAAGAATGCGCTCGGACGGCTGGTCACCAATGAGGCTGGCAAGATTCTCTCGGAAGGTCTCGGAGAAGTGCAGGAGATGATCGATATCTGCACCTACGCGGCGGGTCTTTCCCGGCAGCTCTGTGGTTTGACCATCGCCACCGAGCGCCCGAACCACCGCATGATGGAGAGCTGGCATCCGCTGGGCGTGACGGGCATCATCACAGCGTTCAATTTTCCGGTTGCGGTTTGGGCGTGGAATGCCGCGCTCGCGCTCGTGTGCGGCAATTCAATTGTCTGGAAGCCATCGGAGAAGACGCCGCTGTGCGCTCTCGCGACGCAGGCGCTGTTCGAGCGGGCTTGCGAACGCTTTGGCGGTGTCCCCGAGGGTCTGTCTTCCGTGCTGATTGGCGGCCGCGAGGCCGGAGAAGTGCTTGTGGAGCACCGGCTGGTACCGCTGGTGTCGGCCACGGGCTCTACCGCGATGGGGATACAGATTGCGCCGCGTCTGGCGGCCCGTTTCGCGCGCTCGATTCTGGAGTTGGGAGGGAACAATGCTGCGATTGTGTGTCCCTCCGCCGATCTAGATCTCGCCGTGCGAGCGATTGCGTTCGCGGCGATGGGCACCGCGGGACAGCGCTGCACGACGCTGCGACGGCTCATTGTCCACCAGAGCATCTACGAGACGCTGATTCCGCGGCTGAAAGGCGTATTTGCATCTGTAACGATTGGCGATCCGCGCGAGGCGGCGACCTTGGTTGGACCGCTGATCGATGGCCACGCGTTCGAGGCGATGCAGAAAGCACTTGCCGAGGCCGGGCAATCCGGCGGCAAGATCACCGGAGGCGAGCGCGCCCGCGTGGATTCGAAGACCGAGGCGTTTTACGTTCATCCGGCGCTAGTGGAAATGCCGGCCCAGACTCAGACAGTGAAGCGCGAAACGTTTGCGCCGATTTTGTATGTGCTCAAGTACGCCAATTTCGAAGAGGCAATCCGGCTGCATAACGACGTACCGCAAGGTTTGGCGTCTTCCATCTTCACGACGGATTTGCGCGAAGCCGAGATGTTCCTCTCCGCGGCGGGGTCCGATTGCGGCATTGCGAATGTGAATATCGGTCCGTCGGGCGCGGAGATCGGCGGCGCGTTTGGCGGGGAAAAAGAAACTGGGGGCGGCCGGGAGTCCGGATCGGATGTGTGGAAGTCGTATATGCGGCGCGCGACGAATACGATCAACTACGGTAGAGAGCTTCCGCTGGCCCAGGGTGTGAAGTTTGAGGTGGAGTGACTGCCCCACAATTTTGCGAAACGAAATTTGAGGGGCCTCCAAAACCGGCGGTGACAAAAGTCGGAAAATCTTTATCTAGCCTGGAATCAGAGACTTAGCTTGCGCGAACGGGCCCTTCCTGCACGTTCTTAGGCACATGCTGAGGCGGAAGGATCGGAATGTCATTTGTTTCCAAATTGCCGGAAGAAGCCAGGCAACGTTATGACGCGATTGCGGCCGGATGGCGCGCGGAGTTTGAGCCCGAGGGGTATCAGGAAACTCGGCTCGTCGACATTCTGATTCAGAACGACTGGCTATTGCAACAAAGTGACCAGCGGCTGCTCGAAGCCGAAGCGGCGCTGTGCAACGGAACGGGCGATGAAGAGAACATCGAGAATAAGCAGCGTCGGAAGGCCGCGGCCGAGCGGTCGTTTTACCGGGCTTGGAATGCTTTGCAAGGACTACGAAAGGAACTGATGCGACAGCAATGGATTCTCGCTAAACAGGAGCGGCAAATGGCTAAACTGCAGGCGGAGAACGAGGCGCTTCGGAAAGAGCGAGAGAGCCTGGAGCCGCAGGCGAAGGGGCGCCCGGAGAAGAAGAAGAAGAACACACCGGCGGTGCCGCACGGAACAAAAGCGCAGCAGTTGTTTCAAGGCCAGAATGCGCCGAAGAAGCAACGCAAGATTCAAGCGCTGGAGCAGTGGGTGGAGATCGAGGTGGAAGATGGCGTGACGAAGACCACGCTACTGCCTTCAAACGAAGAGCTGATTGAGCTGGGTAAGACGATGGACCCGCCGCCCGAGTATGTGTACCGGCGCTTTCATTTTCAGAATGGCGTGCCGGAGGAGTACGCCTGGGCCGGCGGCACAGCGGAGATTCGGGAGCGCGGCGGGGCCGGCGTGCAGCGCATGCTGGTGGATACGTGGCTGGATGTGATTGAGCGGGAGAAAGAGCGTGGAGACGGGCACATTGGGCCGTGCGGCGGGAATCTGCCCAGGCCGAAAGAGCGCGGCGGGTGCGATTGCGAAGTGTGTACGAAGAATGCGGCGATTTTGGAAGGAAGGGCGTGAGATAACGCAGCGCAGACGAGTTGTGCACGAAAAGGCGCTAGCCGATACAATCGGAATTAGGAAACTCGAACATCGCTATGCTGGATTGGTCAGGCTGCCCTCTCGTTGAAGTAAGGCCGGAAGTGCAGCACGGCCGCCCTGTGCTGAAAGGGACGCGCATGCCGGCGGACGATATTGTGGAGAATTGGGAAGCCGGGATCGACGAGTTCGAAATCGCAGCCAATTTCCGTTTGCCGGTTGAGCAAGTGAAGGCGATTCTCTCCTACGCGGCAAATCGCCAAGATGCTCCGCATTCTGTTCGATAAGAACGTTCCATATCCACTGAAGCGGTACTTGGCGAATTGCCAGGTGAAGATGGCTGAAGACGAGGGGTGGGACCGGATTTCGAACGGCGAACTGATTGCCTGCGCCGAAGAAGCTGGGTATCATATTTTGCTGACATGCGATCAGAACCTCAGCTATCAGCAGAATCTGACACACCGGCGAATTTCATTGGTCGTCCTCGGATCTAACATTTGGCCCGGCGTGGAGTTGAGAATCGAAGAGATTACAGCGGAGTTGGAAAGAGCTGTTCCTGGATCTTTCGAATTCGTTGAAATTCCTCACCTCCCAAAGCGGCGCAGGGTTGGCAGTTCAGATTCGCGAGCCTGAACTATATGAGTTAGATCTGGGAATACTTTGTAGGGTTCAGGACCAGGTTCGTGACGTTCGACACGATCGCTTCGTAGTTGAATTTGGATGAGCCGCTGAGTTTTTTCCAGTCCGGATCGGACATGAACGCTTTCCACTTGGCAGTTAGCTCGGAGAGATCGGGGAAGCTCAGCATGTAAGTCAAATTCGGCAGGCGATCGCCAATCAACGAATCCGCATAAAACACAGGCCAGAAGCCAGCCTTCTCGAAGATGCCGAATTCGCCGCTGTGGAACATCTCCACCTTGCGCACGTGGTCATGCATGCTCGGGCTTTCATAAGTACGAAGCTGAAAAACGCGTGAGCCGTTCTGCGCAGTGACTGGTGGAACTGTCAGCTTCGGCTTCCCTTCGAAGGCGATCATCAGCGAGCTCTGCACGCGTTCGTACGCCGGCTGCGCGGCGGGCGCGTTCAGAAAATCGTGACCGGCTTTCGTATATTCCTCGTCCTGCAAGAGACGTGACTCGACGTTAACCAACGTTTCGAGCGAGGTGCTGGGTATGAGGACGTACAACGTTGGCGTTTCGGGTCCGAGATACAGCTCAAACGCGCCAACCGGTTTAATTCCCAGCCGGTTCAGTCCGGGGATGAGCGCTTCGGCGATATACGTGTTGGTGAGTTTGGTCTGCGGACCGGATACCAGGTGATATTTTCGCAGCTCGTAGTATTCGCGTCCCGTAGAATTCTGTTGGGCGCGCGCATTCAAGGCCAATGCCGAAGCGGCAAGCGAGGAAGTCAGAAACCGGCGTCTTTGCATGTGAACCTTCAAAGCTCTAATTTACCGCCATAGGTCATGTCCTTTAGCCGAAAACGCTTTTGCACGGTTAGCGAGCCGAAGCGCGTGACAAACGTGACCTCTTTATCGCTCAGCGTAATGGGATCACTTTTGGGAAAGAACAAATGCAGCGCGCCGGTCGCGGTATCCAGCTTGGCGTTGTCCGGGTGAATCGCCGCATGCCCGTGTGGGAGCAGCGCTGAGGTTCGTATGAGGCCCTGTATCGTTTCTTGCGAAAGGCCGTTGGCCGTTTTGCGCCGGGCAGGAACCAACCCGAGAACCGCAATGATGTATTCCCCCGGGGGCTCCGATGCGGCTGCATGGTCTTCCTGTGCGAGCGCCAGTCTCACGGGGAGCGCGCTGTCCCATCGCACTAAGACCGGGAGTGTGGGAAGGGCTCCGCGTTTATTTCGGCCGACTCCCCCGTCCCAGCGCCCATCGGAAACCCCATTCGGCCCGGGCATCCCGACTTGCGCGGGAGTGGGCACCGGCACAGGCGCGGTCGCGTCGTCCTGTAGATCTTTCGAAAATTCGGCATTCGCCTGCTGCGCCCAAGGCGAATCATTGAGCAAGCGGTTTATATCGTCTGCGGACCATTGCCCGGGGTCTTTCTTGATCCAGGACTGGCCGGCTAAGAGAGTGAGGACGGAGGCAAGCGCTATGCAAAGCGCCCGCACGAGGTATTTGTACATCTATACGTCAGGGTAGCGGGTGGGGGATGAAAACCGCTCCGTTGAAAGTCACGGCCCCTCGCTTACGCTCCGGGTTTCGATCTGGGGTCGCTTACGCTTCCGGTTTCCGGGCCACCGGTGGATGCGGGGTTAGCCCCCGCGATGGCTCGGTTTCGGCGTGTCGTGGAGCAGGGCTGCACTTTCATGCAATTCTGCGGCCCGAAGGGCCATGGGATACTCCCTCGCGGTCGCGGCCCTGTTCGGTTATCCGGTTTTCGTCACGTTTGGTGGCTCGCAGGGCCACGCGGCTCGGCTAAGGGAGTGGCGATTCGAACAGGGCAACAAATCCCGAGTCTCCGTCGTCATTCTATATTAGTGACGAAATCGCCCACTGTTCGCCTCCTGTTGGGGTTGTTGATCACCCTTGCGGCGGTCACGGTGTTCTCGTGGTACACGCTATATCAGTTAAACGGATTGCGAAAACTGCAGACCGATACGATCGATCTCAACCGGCACGACTCTCTGCTGCTGTTGCGGGTGCAAAATGACCTGAATACGTTCGGCCTGAAATTACGGGACATGACGCAGACCAGGGCGGCGGGGGGAATTGGCACCTATCGCGCGGAATTTTCGCGTTTGCGCTCCGATCTGGAGGAGGCGATTCAGGAAGAAGCGAAGCTGCAACCGGTGATGCAACAGCCGGATCAGCGCACTGCGCTGGCCAAGGCTCTACAGCAATTCTGGGAAACGTCCGACGAGGTCTTCGGGGCAGCCAGTGGGGGCCATGAAACGGCGGCGCGGGTGCTGGTCTTAACGCAATTGTTTCCGGAGCAATCGGCACTCGCGAGCCGCGTTTCCCATCTGCTCGAGCGCAACAACGAAGCGGAAGCGCAAGCCGATCAGAAAGTTGCTTCGATCTATGCGGGTGTGGAGCGGGATATCTACGCCTTTCTGGCTGCTACCATTCTGGCGATCCTGGTGACGAGTCTATACGTGATCTATTCGAACCGCCAGCTCTTCGATCAGCTTCAATCGCTGTCGCGGCAGCGGCGCGTGCTCGCCGGGAAGCTGATTACCGTTCAGGAAGAAGTGCTGCGCTCGGTGTCTCGCGAGTTACATGATGAGTTCGGCCAGATTCTGACGGCTGTGGGCGCGATGCTTGCCCGGGCGGAACGCAAAGGAGTGCCAGCGGATTCGCCGCTTCGTACGGAGCTGAGCGAAGTACGCGAGATTACGCACAGTACGCTCGAAAAAATGCGAAGCCTTTCGCAGATGCTGCATCCGGCGGTGATCGACGATTATGGACTGGCCAAGGGAATCGAATGGTATGCGGAGGTGTTTCAGCGGCAGACTGGAATTGAAACCACCGCGATCGTCCGCGGCACGCCCGTCCGCATCGTCGGCCAACCGGCGATTCATTGCTTCCGCATTGTGCAAGAGGCTTTGAACAATGCCGCGAAACACTCCGGAACGAAGCGGGCGGAAGTGGAAATGATCTTTTCTCCGAAAACGCTCACTGTAAACGTCAAAGATTTTGGACGGGGCATGGCGGTGAACAAAAAGATCGGAAAGCCGGGCCTGGGATTGATCGCGATGCAGGAACGGGCCGAACTCCTGTCCGGCAGATTGGAATTCTCTTCGGTACCTGGAGCCGGAACAACCGTCTCACTTGTAATACCGATGAAGCAGGACGGTCACTTGTCCGAAGCGGACGAAGACGAAACGACAACAGAGGTGCTTACACGGAATCATGAATGATGAAATAACAGTGCTGCTGGCAGACGATCATAGCCTGGTGCGCCGCGGGTTCCGGCGCATTCTGGAAGACGAAGAAGGCATGAAAGTTGTCGGCGAAGCAAGTAACGGCGTAGAAGCGATTCGGATGACCAACGAGTTAAAGCCGAAAGTCGTCGTGATGGATCTTTCCATGCCCGAATTGGATGGCGTGCAAGCCACCAAGGAGATTGTGAAACACCAGCCCGAGACCGAAGTGCTGGTCCTCAGCATGCATTCGGACGACAATTATGTCCGGAATGCCTTGGACGCGGGCGCAAAGGGATATCTTCTGAAAAGCGCCATCGACGTCGATCTGGTGGGCGCGATTCGCGCAGTAGCCGAAGGCAAGCGCTTCATGGGCTCCGGCTTGAAATACGTGGCGCAGGAGCAGGACGATGAGCTGAAGAAGCTGACGGGGCGCGAGAAACAAGTGCTTCAGCTCATTGCGCAAGGCAAGTCCAACAAGGAGATTGCCAGCTTGCTCGATTTGAGCGTCAACACGGTCTCGGTGCACCGCGCGAATTTGATGGAGAAGATGAATATCCACCGGACCGCGGAATTGGTGTTGTTTGCGATCCGGAAGGGACTGGTGGCGCCGCAGTAAAAAAGAAGCTTTCAGCTACTAGCGGTCAGCTCTCAGCTTTTGAGAAATAGCGTGTTCGTTGGCTCAACGCAAGCTGAAAGCTGAGTGCTGACAGCTCTTAGCTACTGGACTTTTTTGGCCGCTTTGGCGTCGCTGGCGGCTTTTTTCTGGGCCTGCAGTTCGCGCGCCTTGGCGTATTTCTTCTGGAAGCGGTCAACGCGCCCTTCGGTATCGACGAGTTTTTGGCGGCCAGTGAAGAACGGATGGCAACTCGAGCAGATTTCTACGCGTAAGTCGCCTTTATGAGTCGAGCGCGTCTTGAATGTGGATCCGCAGGCGCAGATGACCTTGACTTCCTCGTAGGCGGGGTGAATCCCTGCTTTCATGTACTTTTAGGAATCCTTTCGAAAAACGGGTGGGTTTACTACTAAGTTAACATGTAAAGCCCCGAGGGCGCATCAAACAGACACGCTCTGCGGGGCTTCACATTTGGAGCCTTACGGCTAACTGTATCAACGTTACGCGCGGTGGCAGCCGGTCCACAGGAACTTCGGCCTCGCCACTGAACGAAACCTGAACGTACGAACGGCGACTTTAAGAGTCGGCCACCTCGCGCGTGGATTGTATGCTACAGTCACTACCAGAATTCATTCGGACTGGACCACCTCCTTCCTCAGTGATGCCTCCATTGTATAAATCACATTCCGAATCTGTCAACGAGTCAGGCTGAGGTCATGCAGAAATTCGCGGCAGATTCAGGGATACGCGAATGGATTAGCGGTTTTGTGCTAGTTGGCCTATTACTAGGCCTGCCAGGTCCTCTGCTCATCGCCTGGCAGTACCACATTCACACAAACCCGCAGTTGATCGGGCTGCATTTTCTGGCGTTGAACGCTGGGTATGTCATCGCGACCGCGATGACGCAGCGCTTACTACGGCGCGTCTCCATGCGAAGCGTGGCCATTGTGGCGTGCGGTATTGCCTTTGGGAGCCTACTCGGGTTATCGTTCCTGGTACCGCCCGTCCTTCCGGTTTGGCGGATTGTGGCGCTGATTTTCGCCGGTTTTGCCGGCGGCAGTTTGACCACAGCTCTGCTTTACGCTCTGGAGCCCTATTTTGCTAAAGCGCCTGCCACCATAGCCAATCGCGCGGGAGCATTTTTCGGAGCAGGGTGCTTTCTTTCCGCCGCCGTGGTCGGGGTGACTTACTTCGCCGGCTCGGTGCAAATCGAGACCGCTCTACTTGCGCTAGTTCCATTGATATATCTCATCCTCTATGTAGACAACCGATGTCCGGCAGTATTGAATCCCGTACCAGCGCGCGCACAAGAACCCACGGCGAACTTGCATGAGCTGCGGAAAGTGGCCTCAATGCTCTTCTCCATTCTGTTGTTTTTTCAGTTTGGAAACGAGTGGGCTATCGCCGGATGGCTGCCTCTCTTCCTGATTCACAGGCTGGGCATGAATCCGGTTCGGGCGATTTTCGCATTAGGACTGTATTGCCTGGCCCTGATGACCGGACGCCTGATCGCGCAGCCGCTGCTACGATTCATGAGTCATCGAAGGCTGCTGCTTGGAGCCAGCGGGCTCGCGATGTCCGGCTGTTTGCTGCTCAGCTTGAATACATCGATACCCGGCGCATGGGTTGCTGTTGGCATGATCGGCGCCGGATTTGCTCCTGTCTATCCGCTGTTAGCGGAGAATCTCGATGACCGGTTTTCTTACCGGCCCGGCTTTTACAATGGAATTTTTTCCATTGCGATCACAGGCGCGATGTGCGCTCCGTGGCTGCTTGGATACGTAGATCAATTTTTGGGTATCGAGTTTGTGATGCTGCTGCCGGCGTTTGGATCGGTGATTGTGTTAATCGCAGGATTGCTGATACTACTCGAAGGGCATCTGATGGGCGACCGCGAACAAACTCCTCTTCCCACCGAGCAGAAGCCGAAGGGCATGGCGGCGGCTTCGGGGAAAGGGTAGATTCTGGTTCGGCTATTTTGGACGTGCGTACTGGCGGTTTGGATACCTTGGTCTGAAGCACACGGCGAACTCGCGAAACAGATTGCATCGCTCATTGACAACTCGCCGGCCGTTCAGCGCGGAGAGATTGGCTACAAATTTGCCGATCTCCAAACCGGAGAAACGGTTGCCGAATGCAATCCGGAGAGGTTCTATACTCCGGCTTCGAATACCAAGCTGTATACAACCGCGATGGCGCTGGTCCGCCTTGGGCCGAATTACAAATTTCAAACCGAGCTACGAACGCGCGGCGCCTGGCAGCCGGGCCAAACCGCGATTTCGGATCTGCAATTAGTGGGCGGCGGCGATCCCAATTTGTCGGGCCGCGTAATTCCCTACCAACCCGATTCCAGAAGCGGCAATCCGCTGCGGGCAATTGAGGAGTTAGCGGACAAAGTCGCCGCGGCTGGGATTCATGAGGTGGATGGAGATGTCGTGGGGGTATCGACGCGTTATCCGGGCGAGCTCTATCCCGATGGCTGGACGATCGACGATAGTCTCTACAGCTACGGGGCCCCCGTCTCGGCGCTCACCATCAACGACAATACGATTTCCATTGGCTTGCGGCCCACCAGTCCGGGCGATCTGGCGGAAATAGAGCTTCGGCCGGCGCTCCATCACTTTCTGATCCTGAATGAAGTCCTCACCGATTCATCGAACGCGGCCGATATTCACATCGCGCGGACTCCGGGTTCGAATGAAGTGGTGCTGTGGGGAACGCTTGGGCAGAACACGCCGCCTCCGGACGAACATCGCGTAACGGATATGCCGGGCGTGCTGTGGCGAGAAGACCTGGCGATGGACGATCCGGCGTTGTTTGCGGCGGAAGCGCTATGCGATGCTTTGCGCGATCGCGGAATAGTTGTACGCGGCGAAGCGCGTTCGGAGTACCGCGCCCTGAGTGAGGTACAAACGAGCGCATCTGCACTCGATGGAACGCTTTTGGCCGTTCACGCATCGGCACCGCTCCGGGAAGCGATTCAGGTCATCGACAAGGTAAGCCAGAACCTGCATGCGGAGATATTATTCCGCGAAGTGGCGGTGGTGACGCGCGGCATGGGGACGATACAAGCGGCGCGCGAGGAACGGCAGGCGTTTCTCGGAGAGATTGGAATTACGCCTGATA
Source organism: Bryobacteraceae bacterium (assembly GCA_035651215.1). GTDB lineage: Bacteria > Acidobacteriota > Terriglobia > Bryobacterales > Bryobacteraceae > Bog-105. The sequence continues at coordinate 274,263 of DASRGE010000007.1, read as the reverse complement.
GCACCGGAGTCGCTCTCGATGACGGCTCGGGACTGGCGCGGCAGGATTTGACCACACCGGAGTCAACGGTCGCTCTGCTTCGTTATATGTGGCAGCGTCCGGATCGCGAGACCTGGCTGCAATCCCTGCCCATAGGCGGGGTGGATGGAACATTAGAGCACCGGTTTCAGGGAATTTCCGGCGCAGATCACATTCATGCCAAGACCGGATCGCTGTCTCACGTTCACACGCTCAGCGGATATATCGAGACCGAGCCACAGAAATGGCTGGCGTTTTCGGTGATGGTGAATGCGACGGTTGGTCATAGCGCGGACGTGCTGGAGTTTATCGACCGGCTGTGTGGATTGTTTTTAAGATGAATGGTTGGGCGTCGACACGAGTGTCGACGCGGCACGCAGGAGTGCGCGCGCCACACGGACGATATACTCGCGGACAATGAATCGAACCTATCTTGCACTCGATCTCGGAGCAGAGAGCGGGCGGGCGATGCTCGCGCGCCTTTCGGATCATAGGATCGAATTATCTGAGTTACACCGCTTCGCCAACACTCCGGTGGAGCTTCCGACCGGGTTGTATTGGGACACGCTGCGGCTGTTTCACGAGATTTGCCAGGGCATTCGCGCGGCCGGCAAGAACACCGACGTTCTGGATGGAATTGCGGTGGATACGTGGGGCGTGGATTTCGGGCTGCTTGGGGTGGACGGCGCGCTGCTGGATAATCCTCGCCACTATCGCGACAAGCGCACCGCCGGAACGCAGCAGCAGGTATTCAAAAACGTTCCGCGGAACGAAGTTTTCCAGCAGACCGGAATCCAGTTCATGGATATCAACTCGCTGTATCAGTTGTATGCGCTGAACAGGGACTCGCCGGACGTTTTGAACATCGCATCGAAACTGCTGTTCATGCCCGATCTGTTCAATTACTTTCTCACGGGCACCCTGGCTGCCGAGCGGACCATCGCAAGCACATCGCAATTCTATGATCCGGTCCGGAAGCGTTTCGCGACCGACATGTTGCGCAAGCTCGACATTCAACCGAGCTTTCTGCCGGAACTGATCGATCCTGGGACGGAACTGGGGCCGCTGCTGCCGTATGTTTCGGACGTTTGCGCCTTGAAACAGGATGCGCCGGTGTATGCAACGGGCTCGCACGATACGGCGTCGGCAGTTGCGGCAGTGCCGGCTTCGGCCAGTTCGAACTGGTGCTATATCAGTTCGGGAACGTGGTCGCTCATGGGAGTCGAACTCGACAAGCCGGTGATCAATGAGGCATCGCTAGAGGCCAATTTCACGAATGAAGTGGGAGTGGCGGACAAGATCCGCCTTTTAAAAAATATTCCCGGGTTGTGGGTCTTGCAGGAATGCAGGAGAGCCTGGGCGAAAGAGGGTACGGAGTATTCGTACGCGGAGTTGATGGACCTGGCGGCGAGCGCCAAACCGATCGCCACTATCCTCGATTTGGATCAATTCCTGTCGCCGGGCAATCATCCGCAGCGCATCTGCGATTACTGCCGCGAAACGGAGCAAGAGGTTCCTGCCGATCCAGGTTCGATGTCGCGCGTGATTTTGCAGAGTCTGGCCACGATGTACAAGCGTGTGCTGGAAACGCTAGAAAAGTTGGCCGGCAAACAGATCGACGTGATTCACATCGTGGGCGGCGGTTCGAAGAACAGATTGTTGAACCAGCTCGCAGCCGATATCACCAGGCGCAAAGTGATTGCAGGTCCGGCGGAAGCGACTGCCGCAGGGAATGCGTTGACGCAGGCGATGGGGGCCGGCGATCTCAGTTCGATTGAAGAACTGCGGGCCGTGGTCCGGCAGTCGTTTGAAGTGGAAGAGTTTCACCCGTCGGAGTGATACCGGAAGAATTACGGAGGAGGCTCGCCGGTAGCGCGGAAGGAGAAACGCATCTATACGGTATGAGCGAAGATCCGATTCTGTCCTTTGTAGAACAGCAGGACTGGCTTGCTCCCATCCAGCAGACGGGTGAGGCGCTGGTCAAAGATGCATTCGCCTCGATGGGACCATCCGGGCAAACCGTAAAGAACGCTCTGCATGGTGTATGGCTTGGGCACCCGGTGCATTCGGCGATTACCGATGTTCCCGTTGGAAGCTGGACAGCAGCGGCCGTCCTCGACTGGTTGGAAGCGGGAGGCCACGATGAATACAGCGCCGGAGCAGACGCCGCGATCGCGGTGGGCTTGGCGGGAGCAACTCTCTCGGCGGTCACAGGGCTTACAGATTGGAGCGATACACAGGGGAAACCGCAGCGCGTAGGCGCAATGCACGGCTTGTTGAACGTGACCGCCGCGGCGCTCTATGGAATTTCTTATTGCGCCCGCAAGCTGGATAAACGTTCGCTGGGCCGCGCTCTTGCATTCACAGGCTATGGAATTGTGCTTGCGAGCGCGTGGCTGGGCGGAGCGCTCGCGTATCACCAGCGTATTGGAGTCGACCATAGCCCGGATGCCGATGAAGAGCTGCCGAAAGAATTTACGCCCGTCCTGAACGAGAGCGAGCTCGAAGAAGGCAAGCCGAAGAAAGCGAGCGTGAACGGAACCAGCATTCTGCTGCTGAAACGGGGCAGTCGGATATTCGCTGTGGCAGATAAATGCTCGCACATGGGTGGCCCGCTCTCGGAAGGAGAAATCGAAGGCGATAGCGTGCGTTGTCCATGGCACGGGTCTCGCTTCTGTTTGCGGGACGGTTCGGTGATCGACGGACCGGCGGTGTATCCGCAGCCAACTCTGAAGGTGATGGTGCGAGACGGACAGGTGCTGGTTGCCTCTGCATCTACGCCGGAGAGGGTTTGAGATTCCGAAAAAAGAGGAGAAGCAAAGAATGGCTTTTGGCCAGAGAGTTACACTGCGCGGCAGTGACATCAAGGCTCATCCGTATTCCGAAAAAATCGGCGAGGTTCAACCCGATACTCAAGTAACTGTATCTGTTTTCCTCAGGCGAAAGGAAACTGAGCCGAACGGTGAGAGCACGCTCACTCTGGAGGAACGGAGAGCGCGATGCGCCGCAAATCCGGAAGATGTCGCGCTGGTAGAACAGTTCGCGCGGGAATATCAGCTAGGCGTCGTCGAGAGCAGCGCACAAAAGCGCAGAGTGGTTTTGAGCGGAACGGCCACTCGGATGGCCAAAGCTTTTGGCGCAGACTTTGTCCGTTGCAAATTGCGCGCCACCGGTCACACTTTCCGCGGGCGAACCGGTTCGCTGAGTATACCGGAGGATCTGGCCGATTCGGTGATTGCGGCGCTGGGGTTCGATGAGCGGCCGATTGCCCGGCCACATTTTCGCAGACGCATTGTACGGCCGCACGCCGCGCCCGGCGTATCATACAATCCGCCGCAGATAGCGACTCTCTACAACTTCCCCGCGGGCGCGGATGGAACGGGTCAAACCGTCGGCATTGTTGAGTTGGGAGGCGGCTATCAGACGACCGACATACAAACGTATTTTCAGCAGCTTGGCCTGAAGCAGCCCAAGGTGACCAGCGTCTCCGTCGATGGGGGACAGAACTCGCCTGGCTCGGACGCGGACGGTGAAGTTCTGCTCGATATCGAAGTTGTTGGCTCAATCGCGAACGGAGCTAATATCGCGGTCTATTTTGCTCCAAACACCGAGCAGGGTTTCGTCGACGCCATCACCGACGCAGTGCATGACACCACCAACAAGCCCTCGGTGATCTCCATCAGTTGGGGCGGGCCGGAGGACTCGTGGACGCAGCAGGCACAGGCAGCGCTCAATTCGGCTTTGCAGGATGCGGCGACGCTCGGAGTGACGGTGACGGTAGCGGCCGGCGATGGCGGGTCGACTGACGGCGTAGGAGACAACAAGCTGCACGCCGACTTTCCGGCTTCGAGTCCGTACGCGCTCGCCTGCGGAGGGACGACCTTAACCGCATCCGGAAATCAAATCTCTTCCGAGGTTGTCTGGAACGAGACCGCCAGCCAGGAAGGGGCAACCGGCGGAGGCGTCAGTACAGTGTTTGCGCTTCCCAGCTATCAAAGCTCCGCCGGCGTTCCGAAACAGCCGGAGACCGGGTTTACGGGCCGCGGTTTGCCGGATGTCGCCGGGAATGCAGATCCTACGACGGGCTATAACGTGCTGGTTGACGGGCAAATGGAAGTGGTAGGAGGAACGAGCGCGGTGGCGCCGCTGTGGGCCGCGTTGGTGGCGATCCTCAACCAGAAGCTCGGAAGTCCCGCCGGTTTCCTGAATCCCAAGCTGTACCCGCTTGGGGAAAAGCCGTTCCGCGATATCACAAGCGGAAATAACGACGACAGCAATCTTGGATATTACAGCGCGAAAGCGGGGTGGGACCCGTGTACCGGTCTTGGCAGCCCGAATGGCACCGCGCTTCTGAATGCGCTCGCGGGGGCATCCACAGGCAGTTCCACATGAGCGAGCAGCGTGTTGAAATTCCGGGCAGTGAGCCTCCGCATCCGACAGAGGCCCGCTCCTGGACTGCCGCTGATCCGAATCGCGAAATCACCGTGACGGTGATGCTTCCGAGACAGGCACCGGAGCAGACCTGCGCAAAGCCGCAAGATCTCGAAGCGATTCGCCGATTTGCTCAACAGTACGGGCTGACGGTTGTCGATGAAAAGCCGGCAGCGCGGACGGTGCATCTTCGCGGCACGGTTCGGGAGATGGATGCGGCTTTCGGAACACAGCTTGGCGAGTTTCAAGATGCGCACGGGCACCAATACCTCAGCTACGACGGACCGCTGAGCGTTCCACAGCCTTTTGCGGGAGCCGTGCTGGCCGTGTTAGGGCTCGATCAGCGCCCGATTGCACGGCACCGCAGATCTATTGCGTGATGACGTATTCCAAAAAGACCATTCCCGTCTTGTAAGTCTTCTGCGCCGTCAGCGATAGCTTTATGCGATGCGCCGGACCGGGTAACAGTGGAACTCCTTCACCCAGAAGGACCGGAACAAGGGCGATTTCTACGGTATCGACGAGTCCCTCTACCGCGAGGCTGCGGAACAGCGATCCGCCGCCGAATAACCAGATATCTTTGCCCGATTGGGCCTTCAGAGTGGACACGGTTTCGCGATGATTTTCGGTTACGATCTCGATGTTCGGATGATCGGCTTGCCGGAGCGTCTTCGAAAACACGATCATCTTCATGCCGGGCATGGAGGTCTGCCCCGCGCTCACCATGGTGTCGAACGTCCGGCGGCCGATCAAGAGAGTGTCGAACTGGCTGAATATCTCGGCAAAATTGAGTTCCGGGTCGCTCGGAATCCAATCGCATTCGCCCTGAGGCCCCGCGATATAGCCGTCCAAACTCATCGCCACAGAATACCGAACCCGCCGCATCGTTGTTCTCCTGTTGGGGTGAACGCGCTAACTAGGATATACGAGATTCTGAAAAGGTAAGCATCCAGACTGCAGTGCCATACTGAATGCAAAGGCGCTCATGTCAGCAGTAACCAGCAGAATCACCATCGAGCCAGACAAGCGGGGTGGAAAGCCTTGCATTCGAGGGCTGCGCATCACAGTCTGGGATGTGCTCGGATGGCTGGGCGCGGGGATGACCGAGGATGAGGTTCTCGATGAGCATCCGGACTTGGAAAAAGCCGACTTCCCAGCGGTGTATCAGTACGCTGCTGAGGCAGGCCGCAACGCAAAGCTCGGGTGAAGCTGCTTCTCGACGAAAATCTCTCGCGGCGCTTGGCGTCCCGTCTGACTGAACTTTTTCCATGGATGATCCATGTCCGGGATGTTGGATTGCAACGAGCGAACGATCACGCGATCCGGGACTGGGCGGCTACAAACGGTTACACCATCCTGACCACCGATAATGACTTCCTCAAAATGAGTCAACGACTCGGCTGGCCGCCGAAGATCGATGCGAAAAAGAACGTCCGAGCGCCGAAACGGCGGAAATCAAGAGGCGGTGCAAGCCCGAACCCAAAACCGTAGCTCTATCCTCACGCCAGGAACACCACAATGGCCGGCGTGCCCACTGGCGTGTACTGCCCTGTAAACGACAGCTCACCCGTCTTCGGGTTTCTACGAAAACTGCAAATTGCATCGCTTCTCTGATTGCACGTGTACAAAAACCGGCCGCTCGGATCGATGCTGAAGCTGCGCGGATAATCGCCGCGCGTCCACGTCTCTCCGACATAAGCCAGCCGTCCTCCGTCGCCCACTGCAAACTGCGCAATCGTATCGTGCAGCCGGTTGGCGGCGTACACGAACCGTCCGTCCACCGAAGCTATCACCTCAGAAGTGAAATTTGTTCCAGCGAATCCTTTGGGCAGAGTGGAAAGCGTTTGCTTGGCAGTCAAACGTCCGTTCGCCGCATTGTAGTCGAAGAGCACCAGCGTCGAGGCTTCCTCCTGCAGCGAATACAGCCAGCGGCCGTTCGGATGAAACGCGAAATGGCGCGGTCCATCGCCAGGCGGTAGCGCGACCCAGGGCGGATCGTTCGGAGAAAGCTTTCCATTCGCGGCATCGAACCGCCAAACATAAATCCGGTCGAGCGCCAGATCCGTCGACAGCACGAAACGGCCCGAGGGGTCCGAATGAATCATGTGCGCGTGCGGCTTGTCGTGACCGCTAATGGCGAAACTGCCGGGAGGCGCGCTGGCAGCATGCGCCGGTCCAGGCGTCCCATTGTCTGCGATCACGTCGCTCGCGGCACCGAGTTCACCGTTCTCCCGGACCGGCAGCACTGCAATCGTGCCCCCTGCATAATTGGCCACGAGCACATATTTGCCCGAAGGATGGACGCTTAAATGCGCAGGTCCTGCGCCCTCGGAACTAACGGTGTTCAGCGGCTTCAGGAGGCCGGCCGCGCGATCGACGGAAAATGCGCTCACCGATCCCGATGCTGTTCCTTTGTAGGTGCCCGCCTCGTTTGCTGCATATAAATACCGGCGCGCCGGATCGAGCGCCAGCCAGGACGGGTTTGAGGCATCGGCGAACAGTTCACGCTGCGTTAGCGTCCCGTCAACCGGATTCATTTCGAACAGGTAGATGCCCTGGCCGCGCCCTTTACTGCCCTCCGGCCCCTGCGGCGAACTGTATGTACCGACATACAGCAGAACCGGACCGCCGCTTTGCGCCGCTTGCAAGCCGGCAGCAATGCTCGCGCTCGCGATACCACCCATCAAAAGATGCCGCCGCGATAAATTGCTCAGAAGTCCTCCCCAAGGATGGATTCAGCCTCTTCCGCGAAGCCGGTCGAGCTCGCGCCGGTCCCGCTTGGACGGCCTGCCTTCGCGCGAGGTCTCGAAATAAGATAGCGCTTTGCGTTCCGCGGCCGCCTGGAGCCGCCGCTCCTTGCTCGCTTCTGTCTCGCGGTAGAGCGTCTGGGCTACTTTCGCCGGACCGCGGATTTCGCTGAGAAGCAGCACTTCGAGGTCGAACTCGCCGCTTGCATTCTTCACATGAAGTGAATCGCCGGGGCGGACTTCACGCGCGGGCTTGACCGGATGCCCGTTGCATTGAATCCGGCCCAGTTCGCAGGCGCGTGCCGCAAGCGAACGGGTCTTGAAAAAGCGGGCGGCCCAAAGCCATTTATCGACCCGAAGGCGATCCATGCCACTATTATTGTTCAATCAAATGATTGACAAGGCTTCAATCATTTGATTGAATGGGGACGTGGCCGTTCCTTCGATGGACGAATGGTACTTGCACCTGCTGCACCCGCAGGACGATCAGGGCAAGCGGCGCACCGCCCTGCTTCAGGCTGCCTTTGACGTGATTGCAGAGAGCGGGTTCGAGGGTCTCCGCACGCGCTCAGTCGCCCAGCGCGCGGGAATCAATATTGCCACGCTGCACTACTATTTCGCTTCTAAGCAGGACCTTATTGAAGGACTGGCGCTGTTTATCGGGGCCAAATTCGTGACGCTGCACGGGCCTGCCCCAAAGCCGTCCGGCTTCCCTGCGCTGGACCGGCTCCGGCAGGAATTTTCGGACGTCCGCTACTACCTCCAGCGGCAACCGAAGATGTTGCTGGTGATCCAGGAGTTCACATTACGAGGCAAGCGCGATCCGGAGGTCCAGAAAGTTGTGAACCAGATGAATTACTATTGGCGCCAAAGTATCGGGAAGATGGTGGCCCAGGGCGTGCGCGAAGGTACCTTCCGCGACGATATAGCGCCGCCAGAGATGCTCAATATGTTGATGTCCATTCTGGGCGGGACGGCAGTCGTGCCGCACGATCAGCTTGGCAGTATCGAACGAAATACGGAAGCGTGGATTCTCACGGAGAAAGTGAAAAAGCGCCTCAAGAAACAGAAAGGAGCCAAACGTGAGCGGGCATGATTTTCAGATTGCGATCATCGGAGGCGGTATCGGTGGGCTTTGCCTGGCACAGGGGCTGAAGAAGAATGGCATCCGGGCGGCAGTTTACGAGCGTGACGAAACGCCGTCCTCGCGTCTGCAGGGCTTTCGAATACATATCGATCCGGAGGGCAGCCGGGCGCTTCATCAGTGCCTGCCCGAAGATCTCTGGGAGATTTTCGACCGAACCGGCGGAGATTTTTCTCAGGGGTTCACGGTGTTGACCGAGCACCTGACCGAACTGCTCAGTGTCCGCGGAGCAAGTGGTCCCGCGGATCCGGTTGCACGGCACCGCTCCATCAGCCGCATTACGCTGCGGCGTGTTCTGCTAGTAGGCCTTTCCGATGCGGCGCATTTCGGCAAGCGCTTCTTGCATTATGAAGAACTGCCGGATGGCCGCTTTGCTCTACACTTCGCTGATGGCAGTACAGCGAGCGCCGATATCGTCGTGGCGGCGGACGGTGTCCATTCGGCGGTCCGCAATCAATATTTGCCGGATGCCAGCCCTATCCAGACCGGCGTACTCGCTTTGGGAGGCAAGCTTCCGTTAAGCGATGGCGTGATGGCGCTCGCGCCCGGCCGGTTGCTCGACGGGCCTGCGATCGTGGTGCCACCCGAACCGTGCAGCCTGTTCCTGGCTATTTGGAAGCGTTCGCCGGAGGCAAATGAGGCCCTGCGGCGCCTGGGAGTCGAAGAACCATTGGCGGGGGACGAAAATTACCTGGTTCTGGGACTTGGTGGGCGCGCAGAGTATTTCGGCCTGAATGGCGATGACCCGCACGGCATTCCGCAACGCACGCTGAAAGATGTCTTACAGCGCACCGTGAAGGACTGGCATCCGAATCTGCGCAAGCTGGCAGCGATGGGCGATGAACGGGAAATGTCGGCCAGCCACATACGGACGTCCCGGCCTGTGGCTCCCTGGAAGACAACGCGAATCACGTTGGTGGGAGACGCGATCCACAGCATGACCCCGTATCGCGGAATTGGCGCGAATATCGCGCTGCGGGATGCGGCCTTGCTCTGTTCCAAACTGGCCGCCGCTCATCGCGGTGAAAAACCCGTTCTGGAAGCCATCGCCGAATACGAAACGGCCATGCGCGAATATGCGTTTGCCGCGGTCGAGGCATCGCGCAAGTCCATGGATCAAGCCATTGCGGACAAAAGGAACCCGGGGTTCCGGATTGCGAAAACGGCCATGCGCGTGGTAAACAGAGTACCGGCCTTAAAGCGAAAATTGGTTCCAGCCTAGAAGTATTCGCTCACTTCCTATGGAGCGCACAATGGTCTGATTGAATCGGGGCTATACGACACTAGGAACATGATTGAGCGACGCAAACTTGGCAATAGCGATCTCGAAATTACTCCTCTCGGTGTGGGTGCCTGGGCGATGGGCGGCGGCGGTTGGAAGTTCGCCTGGGGGCCTCAGGAAGACGCCGATTCCATTTCCGCCATCCGGGCGGCGCTCGATGCCGGGATGAATTGGATCGACACAGCCGCGGTGTATGGGCTCGGTCACTCGGAAGAAGTGGTAGGCCGCGCGTTGAAACAAGTATCAAAGAAGCCGTATGTCTTCACCAAATGCGAGCGGCGCTGGAACGAAAACGGCGAGATCTTCCCCTCACTCAAGGCGGATTCGATCCGCAAAGAGTGCGAGGCCAGCCTGCGGCGGCTGAATGTCGATGTCATTGACCTGTATCAGGTTCACTGGCCTGAGCCGGATGCCGAAATTGAAGAAGGCTGGACGGAGCTGGCGCGTCTGCAACAGGAAGGGAAAGTGCGCTGGATCGGAGTATCGAATTTCAATGTGGACCAGATGAAGCGGGCAATGAAGATTGCTCCCATCACGTCTCTGCAGCCGCCCTATTCTCTGCTGGTCCGCAAAGCGGAACCGGAGATCCTGCCATTTGCCAGACAAAACGGCATTGGCGTGATTGTCTACTCGCCGATGCGCGCCGGGCTGCTTGCGGGCAAGATGACAAAGGAGCGCGTGCAAAACCTGCCGGAAGACGACTGGCGGCGGCGCGACAAAGATTTTCAGGAGCCGAACCTCAGCCGCAATCTGGAGTTAGTGGAAATTCTGCGCAGGATCGGCGCTCGTCATGGCCGCACTCCCGGAGAGATCGCGCTCGGCTGGACATTGAACAATCCCGCCGTTACCGCCGCTATTGTGGGAGTCCGCCGCGCGGATCAGGTATCGGGAGTCGCCGGTGCATTGGAGTTCCGTCTCACGCCGGACGAAGTCTCGGAGATTGACGCATTCTTTCAGCAGCCGGCGGAGACCGCCGCGCAGGCTTAATATACGAAAGCATCCAAAGCCGCGAGTTACGTTTGTGACAGGCTACCGGTCGCGATTCAAATGGGTTTGTCGCGATCCATTCCTCCGTGCTCAGCCATAGTTGCTGCGCTACTAATTACCTCTTGCCCGCCTTCGTCAACCAGTAGACCGGCACACCGCAAAGCACGATCAACAAACCGGGCCAAGTAGTAGCCGGGCGATACGCAAACAAGCAGTACAAGATCGCCGCCGCTCCCAAAATATAGATCAACGGCACAACCGGATAACCTAGTGCACGATAGGGACGCGGCGCCTCGGGCCGCTTCATGCGCAGCCGGATGACACCCGCTATCGTGAGAATGTAAAAGATCAGCGCCGCTGAGATAACGTAGTCGAGCAGGTTGCTGTACAAGCTTCCATAGGCGTGCGTTTCCGGGTTGTACGTGCGCGGCAGGACCAGCGCCGCCGACCAAATGCCTTGAATCAGCAGCGACCATCCGGGGACACGCGCGCGATTCAGAGTTCCGGCGGCGCGCGGGAAAAGTCCGTCCTGCGCCATCGAATAGTACACACGCGGGCCCGCCAGGATCAGCGCGTTCATACAGCCGAAAGTGGAGATCATGATTGCAATTGCCATCAGGACCGTACCCCATCCCGGAAAAATCGCCTGCAGCATCGCAGTGGCGACGCGGTCCGCCGGAGCGTGCTGAATGGCCGCGAGCGGCAGCACCAGCAGATAAGCCAGGTTCGCCAAAAGATAAAGACCGGTTACGCAAACTGTGCCGAGGGCCAGCGCGCGCGGCATGGTCCGGTGGGGATGTTTCACCTCGCCCGCGGCGAACGTAATATCGTGCCAGGAATCGGCGGAAAATAGCGAACCCGATTGGGAGACACAAATCGCCGCGAACAAACCGAAGGCGCTCAGCGCACTCAGGGTCGCGGTTAAAGGTGTCACATCGTGCGGCGTCCAGAAATTTCCAAAGTTCGCCGAGATCGCCGCCGGTTTCCAGAAGATGAATCCGAGCAAAATCAACGCGGCAAGCGCGATGACTTTGGCAGATGTGAACAGATTCTGCACAATCTTGCCGTAGCGGATGCCGCGGCTGTTGGTCCACGTGAGCAACGCAATCACAACGATGGCGACTGCCTGTCCCGTGGAGAGCGAAATCGCGTATCCGGACGAGATATGGATGGGAGCAACCCAATAATGCTGCTCGGAAATCGCCGGCCACAATACTCCGGTGAACCGCGCGAAGCCGACGCCGACAGCCGCGACGGTTCCGGTCTGAATGACTGTGAACAGGGTCCATCCGTAGAGAAATCCGAGCATGGGTGAGAATGCTTCCCGAAGATACACATACATGCCGCCGGCTTTCGGCATCATCGCAGCGAGCTCCCCATAGGAAACCGCCGCCGCCACAGTAATAACGGCGGTAAACAGCCACGCCACCAGTAGCCACCCGCCACTGCCGATGTTCCGCGCCATGTCGGCCGGAACGATGAAGATGCCCGATCCGATCATGGCGCCCATCACGATCATGGCCGAATCGAACAGCCCTAATTCGCGGACGAATCCGGTCTCGCGGTCAACACGTGTGGCTTCCATAGTAGATCGATTGTTAATTGCTCATGATACGGCTTCAAGCGGCAGATCCGAGACGGTCTCAACCAGAATGTCCGGTCCGGCCGCCTCCAACTCTTGGCGTGGCCCGACTCCGGTGGCGACCGCAACAGCCAGAAAACCGTTTGCCTTCGCTGCGGCCACATCGTTCGGATGATCACCGATGAACGCAATGCGGCAATCCCGCGCGACGAGACCTTGACGCTTCGCACGCTGCGCCGCTACTTGCGCCAGGCGCGCCCGCGTTCTTCCATCTTCGGCAAATGCGCCAACAGAGAAATACCCGCGCAGTCCGGCCAGCTCCATCTTTTTCCATCCGATACGGCTCAGATTGCCGGTCACAAGGCCAAGCACCGCTCCACGCGAGTTCAATGCTTCCAGAAATTCCGGCATGCCTGGACAAAGAAATGGCCGCAGGTCAGTAGCACAATTGCTCAGGTATGCCTCCTGGCATTCGTTCACCACCTGCCGAAGCACAGCCCGGACACGGCGCTCGCTTTGCCCGGCTGCACGCAGCATCACAGCAATCAGATCGCGGTCGAGCATCCCCGAGGTGCCCACACCATCCAGGTGCGTAGCGAGTCCCGTTGCACGGCGGACTCCTTCGATCAGCGCCTGCTTATGGTGCGGGCCGGCACGCCGTAGCAGCGTGCCGTCGATATCGAACAGCACCAGGCTTGTCGCTTTGCTCATCGAACCAGTCTGGGCAAAACGCCGGTGAGCAACTTCAGAAAGCTGCTCGAAACCCGATGCGCCACTTCCAAAACTTCCTGATGATTGAGCCGGTACCCGCTCAGACCTGCTGCCAGATTGGTCACGCAGGAGATGCCCAATACCTCCATACCCATATGATTTGCCGCGATGGTCTCCGCGACCGTCGACATGCCCACCAGATCCGCACCAATCGTCTTCAGAAACCGTATTTCGGCGGGCGTTTCGTAGCTCGGCCCCAGAACCGCCGCGTACACTCCTTCGTGCAACGGAATGCCCAGCTCGCTAGCTGCCTCTCGCGCAATGCGCCGCAGCTCCACGGAATAGGCTTCGGTCATATCCGGGAAACGCGGGCCCAATTCCGCATTATGCGGCCCGACCAGAGGATTGGCGCCTTGCAAATTTATATGATCGGAGATCAGGACGAGCGCACCTTGCGCAAACACCGGATGAATGCCGCCCGCTGCGTTCGTTAAAACGACGCGCTCCACGCCAAGCTGCCGGAACAGACGAATTCCGCTGGTGACTTGCTGGGGCGAATAGCCTTCGTACAAGTGAAAGCGTCCTGCCATGACGACTAGATCGACAGAATGACTTCCATTGGCGCCCAGTGTTCCCACGAGCAATTCGCCTCGATGGCCAACGGCTGTAGCCACGGGCAAGCCCGGGATGTCCTGATACGGGATCCGAACGGAATGAAGCAGCGAATCCGCAAATGCACCCAGTCCGCTCCCCAGAACAACCCCGATTTTTGGCGTCACTCCCACGTTGGACTGAACGAATCGCGCTGCCTCGCGCATCGATTGATCCATCTTTAGCTGCGATCAGTTTAGCGAACGTGTCGATTTGCTAAAGTTCGCTCGACACCTTAGTAGAAGGAGAAACAACAATGAGAGTCATGGTAATCGTAAAGGCTTCCAAGGATTCCGAGGCCGGCAAAATGCCCAGCCAGGAGTTACTGGGCGCGATGGGTAAGTTTAACGAGGAACTCACTAAAGCGGGCGTGATGCTCGCAGGCGACGGCCTCAAAGCCAGTTCGCACGGCGTGCGCGTCAAGTTCTCGGGAGACAAGCGGACCGTAACCGACGGGCCTTTTCCCGAGACAAAGGAGCTCGTTGCCGGCTTCTGGATCTGGCAGGTCAAGTCCATGGACGAGGCGATCCAATGGGCGAAGCGCTGCCCGAATCCTCACCCCGGCGTGGCGGAATCGGAACTGGAGATCCGGCCATTATTTGAGGCGGCAGACTTCGCCTCCTGAATCAAGCCGGCGTCAGCCCCACGATAGCCAGCCGGCTCACACGCGGGCCGGGGAGGATGATGCCGGCCAGATTCAATGGGTCGGCATTTGCAACCGCCACTGTGGGGTGACGGTCGGGCTCGCGTCGAATCATCCGCAATAGCGACAAAGCTTCGGGGCGGGCGAACTGTTCTCCAGTGAAGCCGGAAACGAACCGGCCGCCCCGTATTTCGCCGCGCGCCTCCATTCGGCGGAGGACACCGAGCAGATCGCGCCAGGGTGGGGCCAGCGTCTCGCGGGCAAGCAAATCGCGAAGCAGAACACCCCAGCGGTCGAGCAGTTGACGCGCGTAACGCTCGGCGCGCTCGTCTGGCGTGAGACCAACGGGTTGGTGCGCCAGCAGCGCCCAGCGGCCCGCTGCGTGGCGCGGACGCTTCGTGCTTCCCCGCCCCTCTCCGCGGCGCCGCTTCGGGTCGATAAGCGCACGTAAATTGTCGAATCCGTCCGCGGTAACGAATCCGCCCGCCAGAAGTTCCCAGAGCCCGTCTTCCACTTCGCTCGGCAGGCGATGCGTCTCACGCGCCAGGTCGATAAAGAAGCTGGCGCCCTTGCGCTCCAGCGCGCGCAGCACATCCTGCGCCGGATGCGATAGCCCTCCACAATCCACTTTCGCTTCCGGGGTCATCAGCCAGCCGACATCCTCGCGCAAGAACAAAGTAATAGGCGCGATGCGCGTGGGCCGCACACGGCGGTTTTCCGCAATGGCAGGATGCGGTGACACGCGCGCCCACATCACTTCGCCGGAAAGGCATAGCTCATCGAGAAAATCGGGATCGTATTTGGCGATTCTGCGCGCCAGAATTTCCGATTCCCAGGCAGAAGCGGGAAGCTCGTAGCCCTGCAATTGACGGATCACTTGCAGCGTTCCATCCGCGCCATGCAACTGCGTGCCGGGCGAGACGTGTTGCCAGACCTGCAGGAACCGCTCGAAATCGAGCGACGTCACCGGCTCAATTTCGCGCCGCAAGCGGCCCAGCGTCGCGCGATGGATGCGCGCCAGAATGCGGCGGTTGCACCATTCAATCTCCGCGTCTTTGTTACGGAAATGGCCGCGCAGTACCTGACCTCTCGCCTCAAGCTGCATTAGGGCGTTCTCTACAGCATCGTATGGAAATGCGATTCTCTCGGCAAGAGCATTCGCGGTTACGGGCCCAAGCGATTCCATCCAGCCGGTCACAACCGCATTTGGATCGCCGGAAACGGACATGCGCTCTGTAGCGACCCAGAACGGTTTGTCCTCGCAGGTGATCACGCTGGCGCGGTGTGAGGCGACGAGTTCCTCGAAGAACGCCTGCCACTCGGGCGCCGGGGGCACTCGAATGAGTGTCAGCATCGCGTCATGCAGTTCATCGGCGTCGCGTGCTTCGGGCCAGGCTTCGGCCGAGATCTCGTCGATGACTGCCGGATCGAGAACGCCCTCGCCGGTTACATCGGTTCCCAGCGTTTGCCGGATCTGAACGGCGCGCGTACGGCGCTCTTCGAGCGGCGCATCATCCAGATAGGCGTACGGATTCGCGTTGATGATTTCGTGAGAGAACTGCGAGGCCTGAGCCGTGTCGATTGCTCGGGTACGGATGCGGCCGGCTTCGATGGCCCGCAGAACGTCCTGCAAGCCGTGGAGATCCATCGCTTCGTACATACAATTGTCAATGGTCTCTTTAACAAGCGGATGATCCGGAATGCGCATCGGGCCGGTGAGATTTTCGGCGCAGGCGACCTGATCGGGAAAAACACAAGCCAGCAGATCGTCGGCTCGCATGCGTTGAATGGGAGCCGGTATGCGAGTCCCACCCCGAAAGCGCAGGATGGCGAGCGCGCGGGTCGTATTCCAGCGCCAGCGCGCGCCAAACATCGGAGCCGTGAGCAGGGCCTGACGCAACACGTCTTCGACAGTGCCGGACTTGAGAAATGCAAAGACAAGATCCAGCGGGAACGAATGTTGTTCCCGCAGCGAAATCACCAATCCGTTGTCCGTAGCGGCGGCCTGGAGTTCGAAATTGAAGCTGCGGCAGAAACGCTTGCGGAGCGCGAGACCCCACGCACGCATAATACGGGACCCAAACGGCGCGTGCAAGACCAACTGCATGCCGCCGCCCTGGTCAAAAAAGCGTTCGGCGACAACGGTCGTTTGAGTCGGCAGCGCCCCGAGCTCCGCAGTCCCGGCACGAACGTAAAGCGCAGCCTGTTTCGCTCCCGCTTCGTCCATGCCGCATTCATTCAACAAAAACGCGGGAGTGGGGTCCGGATCGGCCAGGATACGCTCGCGAAGGCGCGAGACTTCGGCAGATAATTCGCGCGAGCGGCCCGGCGCTTCGCCCAGCCAGAACGGAATGGAGGGAGCGGCGCCATGCGCATCGGTGACGCGCACGCGTCCGGGCTCGACGCGCTTAATCCGCCAGGAATGCGTTCCCAAGAGGAAGACATCGCCCACGAGGCTCTCCACGGCAAAGTCTTCATCGAGAGTGCCGATCACTTTGGCATCCGGCTCGGCGATGACGGAATAGTTGGCGTTCTCGGGAATCGCTCCGCCCGAAGTAATGGCCGCAAGACGCGCTCCGCGCCGACCGCGCACGCGTCCGTTCACGCGATCGCGATGCAGCAAAGCACCACTGCGCCCGCGCGAGGTCGCGATCCCCTCGGAGAGCATCTCGACGATGGAGTCGAAATCGTCGCGCGGCAGGTTCCGGTACGGATAAGCCGAACGGAAGCAGTGGAACAGATCGTCTTCGTTCCACGGCTCGGCGGCAGCCGCAGCGACAATCTGCTGCGCCAGAATATCAAGCGCATTCTGCGGGATCTCGATATGCTCCAGGTCGCCTTTATGAATGGCTGAGATCACCGCGCCGCATTCAATCAGTTCGTCACGCGTGGTAACAAACAGACGACCGTGCGGCTTGGCCCCGACCCAGTGGCCGGAACGCCCGATGCGCTGCAAGGCGATGGCAATGGAGCGCGGCGAGCCGATCTGGCAGACCAGATCCACACTTCCAATGTCGATGCCAAGCTCCAGAGAGGCGGTCGCGACGACGGCGCGCAGTTCGCCGGCCTTCAGGCGCGATTCAGCGTCCAGACGCATATGACGGGAGAGGCTACCATGGTGCGGAAGAACGGCATTGGGCCCCAAACGTTCGCCGAGGGCATGCGCGACGCGCTCCGACAAGCGGCGCGTGTTCACAAAGACCAGCGTGGAACGATTCGCCAGAATCAACTCGGCGAGACGGTCATAAACCTCGTTCCACATTTCGGTGCTGGCGACGCAACTGAGCTCGTCACGCGGAACTTCGATGGCCAGCTCCATGTCGCGGCGGTGTCCTACATCGACAATGCGCGTATTTGGGCCGAGAAACCGCCCGACCTCCTCCACCGGCCTCACGGTAGCCGAAAGGCCGATGCGCAACGGACGGCGGTCGGCGAGAGCTTCCAGACGCGCCAACGAGAGCGCGAGGTGCGATCCGCGTTTGTCGTCGGCCATCGCGTGGATTTCGTCAACGATCACCGTGGTAGTGGTTCGGAGCACCTGGCGCGGTTTGTCCGCCGTGAGGATGATAAACAGCGACTCGGGCGTCGTGATTAATATATGCGGCGGCTTACGGGTCATCTGCGCGCGTTCGGTCATGGGCGTATCGCCCGTGCGCAGCGCGGTACGGATCGACTGTAACGGGATGCCCATCTCCTTCGCGAGTTCCGCAATTTCGGCGAGCGGCACTTCCAGATTGCGGTGGATATCGTTGCTGAGAGCCTTCAGCGGCGAGACGTAGACAACCTGGGTTGCGTCTGGAAGCGTTTGCTCACGGGCAGCGCGAACAAGCTTATCCAGGCAGATCAGGAAGGCAGCGAGCGTCTTGCCGGAACCGGTGGGCGCAGAGATAAGCGTGTCGTGCCCGGCAGAGATTTCGCGCCA
Organism: Bryobacteraceae bacterium; assembly: GCA_035651215.1. Lineage (GTDB taxonomy): Bacteria > Acidobacteriota > Terriglobia > Bryobacterales > Bryobacteraceae > Bog-105. The sequence continues at coordinate 256,145 of DASRGE010000007.1, read as the reverse complement.
GCCGAGGACTTGTGGTTGCGTGGGCGAGCCGAAGCGCTGCTCGAACCAGCGCTGGACAATTGGATCAAAGCCGGAGAGCGGCATACATTCTTAGGATGACTCAAATGCCCATCGAAAGCGAACATAGCCGGCCGGGAAGTCCGCTCCACCTATTTTGAAACGACCAGCACCAGACAGATGCCGTCCCACATTTTCTTGCCTGCGCCGCGCGGCGGCTGATCGGCCATAGGCATCACCCCCACCAGCTTCGGATTCAAGTGGAAATGGGATTCCAAATACTGGCGGACCTCCACGGCGCGCTGGCGCGAAGCAAGATAACGTTGGTCTGGCATGCCGGCATCTGCGTAGCCTTCCACCACCAGGGGGTTGTTGGGCAGGTACGGAACCAAGTCGGACATCGACTGATTCAAAATGGATTTGCCGGTATCCGTTAGTTCTTGCGTGCCATCCGGCTTCGTGGTGAACAGCCCGGCAGAAGCCAGCCAGACGCGCGCCTTCGGTTTCTTGACGAACTCGCTGGAATTGTACTTACTCGGCGTGATCTGATCCAGGTTATAGAAACCGCGCCGGTTGAAAAATCCACGGAAGAAGAAGTTATGCTTGATGGCTTCCGTATCGTCCGCTAAGTTCGAGACGGTCTGTTTCGCGCCATGCACGGTATCGCGGAGAGCCAGCGCCGTGTTTTCCCCTCCGCTGCCGGGCGAAAGAAAAGTGCCTACCGCCTGGTTCATTTGACCCGTCATGTTGCGCGTGTTAGCCAGCGTCTCCCGCACATCCGGCATGTCCTTTTGCTGAACATCGGAGATGATGGTGTTCACTTTCTGCGTCGCTTGCTCCACATTGGCGCTGCTCTGCTTCGCTTTAGCTACAGTGTCTTCCACGTCGGACGCGACCGTTTTATCCACCAGAATCTTCCCTGCCGCGCCGTTGCCCTTCCGTGTATTGGATGCAATTTCGCTGACGTCTCTCGTGATGTGCGCTCCGTTGGAGGTCATTTGTTTGATATCGCCCCGAACGGAAATGACGACGCCATCCACGTGTCCCGAAAGACTGGCGATGTTATCAATAGCCTTATCCGCGCGTTTCTGTATGTCGCTGATGGTCGATTGAACCTGCTTTACAAGACCGCCGCCCTGCTTCATCAGCGCGCCCATATTAAACGGCTCCTCGCTGGGAAGAGTGCCATGCGGCGGGCACTCCGGCGAATTCGCACTGCCCTTTTTGATATTGACAAATTTGTTCCCCACCATCCCTTCTGTCTCGATGGTCGCCACGGAATCTTTGCGAACGATCGGATGAAACTTCTCGTCCACTTCGAGAGTGAGCCGGAACCGGCCGGAAGGTTTGTTGGGAACGTCAATGGCGGTAACCTGGCCGGCATTCATTCCGGACACTCGCACCTTGGCCCCGCTGGTGATCGTGTCGATGTTATCGAAATCGGCGTAGACGTGAAAATGACTTCCGAATATCTGCTTACGGCTTCCGATCATGAATAGGCCAATGCCAAACAGAACCACTCCCCCAACGAGGAAAACGCCAACCAACGCCTTCTTCTTAAGAGACATTTCGTTCAGGTCTCCGATCCCAAAGCCAATTCGCGTACGAGTGAATTCTCACTGTGAGCAAGTTCATCGACGCTGCCGCAGCCGGCGATCTTACCTTTGTCCAATACCGCGAACTCGTCCCCAAACTTTCTGGCCCCCGTCACATCATGTGTGACGACGACCAGCGTCACTTTTTGTTTCTTTTTCAGCTTGAGCAATAATTGATAGATTTCGGAAGCGGTGATCCGGTCAAGCCCGCTACTCGGCTCATCGATCAGCAGAATGCCGGGATCGAGAGCCATGGCGCGCGCGAGCCCGACACGTTTTCGCATACCGCCCGAAAGCTCGCTGGGCATTTTCTTTCCTTCCTGCCCCAGTTCGACCTCTTCGAGCTTTTCGTGCACGATATCCCGAATCTCCTTGTCGGACTTGTTCGTATGGCGGCGCAGCGGAAACGCAACATTCTCCGCGACCGAAATAGAATCGAAAAGCGCGGCTCCCTGAAATAAAAATCCGACTTTCTTCCGCGCCTCTGACAGCTTCTTTGCGTCGGCCGTTTGGATTTTAATTCCGTCGATAAATATCTCTCCGCGATCAGGTGTCAGAAGCCCGATCATGAGCTTTAAGGTGACACTCTTTCCGGTTCCGCTGCGGCCAAGCAGACAAAATGCTTGTCCGTGATTAATTTGAAAGGAAACGTCATCCAGGACCTTTCGACCTTCGAATGACTTCGATACATGGTCGAGACGGATTGCAGGTTGGCCATTCTCCATTCGTTTATTACGGAAACCAGAACAGAATCATCTTGACTAGAAGGACTTCGGAAAGTATCACCAGCAGCGATGAAAACACCACGCTTCGGGTGGAGGCGCGCCCTACTCCGGTTGCCCCGCCACTCGCGGTGTAGCCGAGATAGCAGGAGACCGTCCCGATAATGAATCCAAACACTACTGTCTTCGCGGTTGACGGGATGTAATCCGACCAGTCCATCGGGCCGAAGGCATCGTTCATAAAGAGTTGCATCGACATGTGCGATGCAAACATTTCGGACATCATGCCGCCCGCAAGACCTGAGAAGTTTAAGAGCGTGGTTAAGATTGGCAGAGCAAGAACACACGCGACAACGCGAGTGACGACCAGATACTTAAACGAATCGACTGCGAGAGACTCGAGCGCGTCGATCTGTTCGGTTACGCGCATGCCCGCCAGTTCAGCCCCGATTCCCGCGCCAACGCGGCCCGACAAGAGCAGAGCGGCGATCAACGGTCCAACATCGCGAAAGAGTCCTAACGAGACCGCCTGCGGGATCATGGCCGCCGCGCCAAACTTCTGCATGGACGCGCGTGTTTGCAGCGCGAGCACGACGCCAAAAGCGAAACCGGAGACAATCATTAGAGGACCGGAGCGCCACCCGACTTCAAAGATTTGCTTTGTAATTTCGGCTAGCTCAAAGGGAGGACGAATGCTTTCACGAAACGTCCGCGCGGCGAATAGGCCAAGGTCTCCGATCCATTGTAGAAATGCGTTTAATCGATCACCCAGCGAAGCCACGGCTTATGGAATGTTCTACTCTGTCGATGCACATTCCCGGTCTGTGTTTCTGGGAAAACACGTGTTCTCTACAGACAACAAGACCGGCGGCTGCGCTGGTAAAGCACAGACCACCGGTCTGAGCGCGTCAAAGGAAACTATACGGGAAGGTAGCGCCGGGCCGGAGAGACGCGAAAGATGGCAGTTAGAATCGCTTCCGCGGCTACGGCCGTGAGCACGCCTTTCCACTTATAACTGAGCGGCGCAAAAATGGCCGCAGCGGCCGCGGCAGAGCCGATGCCAAAGCGAACCTTCTGCTCCACATCGCCCATCTCGGTGTACTTTCTGATCGCAGTGTTTAATTCTTCCATTGTTTGTCCTTGTTTGAATGGGCCCGCAATGAAATCATTTGCCGGGCACTCTTCGATTGGACGTCCTCACGCCCGGTTTGATGTCAGCGGAGAAGCGCGATTCGAGCACCCGGAGTTTTACTTGGTCATGCCGACGCCACTCTCGGCTTCGCGGAAGCCGCCGCTTGGCTGACGGCGGTGAAACGGGTGGGGAACCGCCCAGCGCCGCCGAGACTGCCTCCGAGCAGCGAAGCCACGCAGCCACACAAAACGCCGCCGAAAATCACCAGAAACAGCGTCGACGCGTCGCCGACGAAGGTGCTGGCCACGTGGGGCGCCTGCTGCGCAGCCTGATTCACGGCCGCAGTGCTCGTGGTCACTGCCGCCGTTCGGATCGCCATGATCGAAGCGCTGACAGCGCCCCAGAACATCCATGCGATCACGGCGAAGGTGGCCATGGTGGTCAGCCCCCAGGTCACGGCCCCGTGTAACCGTCCGCCGCCGGACGTGTTGGTGGACAGTTGCGCCGCCACCCATGCGCCGAGAAACAAGGACACAAAGGCCGTGACGAAATACCAGATCTTCGACCAGGTGGCCACGCCGCCTGGACTCGACAAGGTAAACCCGATAAACAGGCCGAATGCGGTGAACAGCACCTCGGTGGCGAGCGCCACAAAGGCTCCGCCGAAAACCGCCGGCCACGAGACACGCTTCCACATGGCTGTTTCAGCCGGAGCGATGTACCCCGTAGTTACTTCTGCCATAAATACTTCTCCTAAACTTCACCTGTTGATCATTTCCGGACACACTCAACCTGTTTCGCTGCACGACGCAGCCGCTCCCGCCCTTGAGTTGGAGCGCCGGATTCCGGCTACCGGACGTACACCTCCGCGGGGACCTGCTCCACCGAAAACTCGGGCACGGCCGAGAGCACGGTGGCGTGAATGCCCTCCGGCAGATCCTGCAAGAGAACGCGCGTCCCATTCGGGAATTCCAGCGCATCGCGATAGGAATAAGTCCGGTTGGAGAGTTCCGTGAATACGACCAGTTCCGGACATCCCATGCACAGCGTGTTCTGCACCGACTTGGGCACTTCGGTCAGCAACAAACGCGTGCCGGGTGCGATGCAAACGGCTGGCAATGAAGCACAGCGCCGGGGCGCAAAAAACGCCTTAACGGCGGGCCAGAAGCCGGCCGGCTGGTTCTTGGTTTGAATTTCTTGCTGGGCGAGATCGGATACCGAAGCAAAGCCTAGCGTGCCGGTTGCGAATCGATGAAGAACAAGCTCTTCTCCTTCGTTCGCCAGGCGATTCGGAATTGTATAGAGCGAGTAATCACACATACTGCTGTACCCTCTTTCGAGCAGCCGCGCTCCCAGCGCAGAGCGCGGCGGCCGCTGGACCAGGAATTCGCTCCGGCTGTGCGGGTTCTCTATTCGAGTGACTACCGAGGGCCGCGCGAAGTTACGGTAGGCGCCGTAGGATGCCGGTTTTCCGGGGCCTTGAATAGAACTAGGCGGATTCCCAGTCAAACAGGGCGGGCGCACGGCAACGACAACTCAACACAAAGTCCGCCCGTTTGTTGATTAAACGCGTGAATGGCGCCGCCGTGGAGATGAACTGTCCGCTCGGCGATCGCCAGCCCGACACCGAAACCGCCGGTCGTCGTCTGGCGTGCGGAGTCAACCCGGTAAAACGGCCGGAAGATGGCCTGCAGGCTTTCTTCCGGTACGCCCGGCCCGGAGTCGCAGACACGGACAATGGCTTTTCCGTTGTCCGTCAACGTTTCCACCGTGACGTCCGCGTCCGGAGGCGAGTAACGGATGGCGTTCCGGATGATATTCTCTACAGCGCGGCGGAGTAATTCTTCATTTCCCAGAACTGCACAGCCATTCTGTTTCCGGTGAACGACCCGGCACTGGCGCGCCTCGGCTTCGAATATCAAATCAGACATTAGGCTCTCGACAACGCCGCCGACGGAAATTGCTTTCCGGTTGGGCACATCCTGGATGGTCTCCATAAGCGACAGCGAAAGCAGCTCTCCAATCAGAGCGTTCAACCGGCTGGATTCCAGCTCCGCGCGGTCCAGCGCCTTCGAGGCTTCTCCGGCATCTTCCCGCGCCAGTTCTAAGGCCACATTCAGACGGGCTAGCGGCGAGCGAAGTTCATGCGATACGTCGCGCAGCAATGTTTTATGCGCTTGCACCAGAGCCTGAATTCGATCGGCCATCTCGTTGAAATCGATCATCAGTGTTCGAACGTCGGCCCCGCCCCAATCGCGCAGCGGGCTCCGCGAAACCGGCAACCGCACCGTCATGTCGCCCGCCGCAAAACGGCGGAATGCCCGGCGCAGCGCACGGACGGGGTTCGTCAGCAGGTAAGCGAACGCGAACGTGACCAGCGCGGAAATAGGTATGGCCAGCGGCGGCAGATGCGGAAACCAGGGCGGCCCGTGAAACGGCGTCAACAACACCGCAACACACGTTTTGCCGTTTTGAGCAGGTAATGGCTGAGCAACCGCCCATAGCGAATGGACTCTCCCGTACTCCCGCTGCGCGCGGCCGCGTGCGCGCGCCGCAAATTGCAGGACGGCGTCGGGCGCAGTACGCCCGCAGACATCGGTTCCGTGCTCGTCGAGAACAAAGAAGGAATCCCCGCCCTGCTGGTCGCAGGCCGCTGGTCTTCCACTCATCTCGAAACTTGCGAGCCGGCGTATCGAGATATCGAGCGCCGTCCTCAGATTATCGGGAGAAGGGTGGCCGGACTGAGGAAAAATCACCGCCGTCACCACGAAAGTGGCCAGCGTGCTGACCCAAAAGGCTAGAAAAATTTGAACAAAAAAGCTTCGCACGCGTTATGTGCCTTCTTCGGGCATGGCTGAAAACATGTAACCCGAATTGCGGATGGCCCGAATGCCGCCATGAAAGTCCTGCAGGCTTTCCAGCTTTCGGCGGAGGCGGCTCACGTGCATATCGATGCTGCGGTCTAACGGCCGGAACGGGCGTTCCAGCACCTGCTCGACGAGTTCCTCGCGGGATACAATCTCGTACGGTTTTTCGAGCAGCTTTCCGAGCAGCAGGAATTCGATGTCGGTCAACTCCAGCGATTGATCTCCGAACGAGATGCTCCGGCGGCTCGCGTCAATCGTGAATCCGGCCACCACTGTCCGCTTCACCGGCGTTTTCGCCTCCACGTGTGACCCGCGCCTGGCAATGGCTCGCATGCGCGCCACTAATTCGCGGGGATTGAAAGGCTTCGGGAGATAATCGTCGGCGCCCAACTCCAGTCCGACAATGCGGTCGACGTCATCGCCCCGCGCGGTCAGCAGCAGTACATTGATTGCAGATCGCTGGCGGAGCCGCCGCAGGACTTCAAAGCCGTCCAGATCGGGCAGCATCACATCCAGGAGAACGATCCTGTACTGCCCTTCCAGAGCAGCCTTCAGCCCGGCTTCGCCGCTGTGCTTTGCCATAACAGCCCAGCCATGATGGCCGAGATACTCCTGTAACATCGAGCACAGCTCGGTGTCGTCGTCGATGAGAAGGACATGTTCCTCCCCGATACTGGTCCCCATTTCTGCTTCATTGTAGGCAGCTTTACAACGGTTGCGCGGCTTTGTGACAAACCGTTACAAATCGTGACGGCACGTGACAGCGATTCATCGTGCAATAAAACTGTGAACCTTTCCGTTGCCGGCCGGATCGCCCTATGAGCGAACAGAACCGAACCATTGTCGAAGAGAAGCCGAAGCACGCAACGCGTCCGAAGCGGCGCGCCTGGCTTGCGGGACTCCTGTTTCTGATCGTTGTCGCCGCCCTGACGGCGCCGTTGCTGATGCGTCAGCACATCGTGCCCAGCGGCCCTGCGGGATTCCCCGGGCGCGGCGGCCCTGGCGCTCCCCCCGGCATGGGAGGGCCCAATGCGCCGACGCTGATCGAAACTGCGACGGTTGCCACCGAGCCGATGAGCGTGTATATCGACGCGATCGGCACGGTCACTCCGGAACGCACGGCGAGCATTTACAGCCAGGTCAGCGGTCAATTGCTCGCGGTGAACTACACGGAAGGGCAGCTTGTGCACCAGGGCCAATCGCTGGTCGAAGTGGATCCGCGGCCTTATCAAGCGCTGCTGGATCAGGCGAAAGGCGCGCTCGCGCGCGACCGTTCGCTGCTGCACCAGGCGCAAGTGAATGCGCAACGCTACGCGGAAGCCTTGAAACGCAACGCCATCTCGCAACAAACGCTATTCGATCAGCAAGCGGCTGTGCAGCAATATCAGGGCAGCATTCAGAACGACGAAGGCTCGGTCAAATACGACGAAGTGCAGCTCAGCTACTGCCACATCGTTGCGCCGTTTACGGGCCGCATCGGCTTACGGTTAGTGGACCCGGGAAACACCATCTTTGCGGGAGCTTCGAACACCCTGGCTGTCATTACGCAGCTTGATCCGATTACCGTCGTGTTCTCGATCGCCGAAGACGATGTGCAACGCGTGCAGGACCAGCTTCGCCGGACGCACACCATGCGGGTCGATCTATACGATCGCACGCAAAACCAGAAACTTGCGACCGGTTCGCTGCTGGCCTTCGATAATCAGATCGATACAACCACCGGAACGGTCAAGTTTCGCGCCAGATTCCGCAACCCTTCGAACTCACTGTTCCCGAACCAGTTCGTGAATGCCCGGCTGCTGGTGAGCACGTTGCCCGCGGCCCAGGTGCTTCCGACTTCCGTGATTCAGTACAACGGCCAGCAAGCGTTTGTCTATGTGGTGAATCAGCCGAGCGGCACGGTTCGTTTGCAGAACATCACAGTGACGAACGAAGCCAATGACAAATCGGCCGTGCAGGGCCTGGCTGCCGGCACGGTGGTCGCGGCCAGTAACTTCGACCGCCTTCAGGACGGCGCGAAGGTCATGATGGCGGGTCACAATGCGCCGCCTGCCCGCGGACAACAACCGGGTCGTCTGACGGGAGCTAGACGTTGAGTCCTTCGCGCCTATTCATTCTGCGGCCGGTCGCCACCGCTCTTCTCATGGTGGCCATCCTGCTGGTGGGATTCGTTGCTTATTTGCAGTTGCCGGTGTCGGCGCTGCCCGAGGTGAACTACCCGACCATTCAGATCCAGACACTCTATCCGGGCGCCAGCGCAGACGTGATGTCATCCACTGTGACCGGCCCGCTGGAAAAGCAATTCGGACAGATTCAAGGTCTGTCGCAGATGACCTCTACCAGTTCCGGCGGAGCGTCAATTGTGGTTCTGCAATTTGCGCTGAACATCGATATCGATGTCGCCGAGCAGGAAGTCCAGGCGGCTATTAATTCGGCTCAAAGTTTTCTTCCCAACGATCTGCCCGTTCCCCCGGTTTACAGCAAGACGAACCCCGCCGATGCGCCTGTTCTGACGCTGGCGCTCACATCCAACAGCATGTCCCTAGACCGAGTGGAGGATCTGGCGGACACCCGGCTCGCTCCCAAAATCTCGCAGGTGAAAGGCGTCGGACTTGTCTCCATTTCTGGCGGGCAGAAGCCGGCCGTGCGGATTCAAGCGAACCCGCTGGCGCTGTCCTCTTATGGACTCAGCCTCGAAGATATCCGAACTGCAATCACCAGCACGAGCGTAAACGGGGCCAAAGGGAATCTCGACGGCCCGCAGCAGGCGTATACCATTAACGCCAACGATCAGATCATCTCCGGCGGCCAATACAACAAGGTGGTTGTCGCGTACCGCAACGGCGCGCCCGTCATGTTGACGGATGTGGCCAATGTCTTCAATGGCGTCGAAAACGCACGGCTCGCAGCCTGGATGAACGAAACACCTGCCGTGATCATGAACGTGCGCCGGCAGTCGAATGCCAATACCATCGAAGTCGTCAATTCCGTCAAGGCGCAACTGAAGCAGATTGAGGCGACTCTTCCGGCTTCCGTCAAAGTTGAAGTGCTGACCGACCGCACGACCACCATCCGAGCTTCCATCGAAGACGTTGAATTCGAAATGATGCTGACCATCGGGCTGGTCGTGATGGTTATCTTCCTATTCCTGCGGAATCTGCGCGCCACCATCATTCCCAGCGTGGCCGTACCTCTGTCGCTGGTCGGTACGTTCGCGGTGATGTATCTTCTCGGGTACAGCCTCAACAATCTTACGCTGATGGCGCTCACGATCGCCACCGGATTCGTGGTCGATGACGCCATCGTGATGCTCGAAAACATCTCGCGTTATCTCGAACAAGGCATGCGTCCGTTGCAGGCCGCGCTCACAGGGGCCGCGGAGATCGGGTTCACGATTGTTTCGTTGACTATTTCGCTCATCGCGGTCCTGATTCCGCTGCTCTTCATGACCGACATCACTGGCCGGTTGTTCCGCGAGTTCGCCGTCACGCTGGCTGTCACCATCGTCGTTTCGGCTGTTGTTTCGTTGACATTGACGCCGATGATGGCCTCGCGCCTGCTGCGCCACACGCCGGAAAACGAGCAAGGCCGTTTCTATTACTGGTCGGAGCACGTTTTCAATCGCATCATCGGCTTCTATGGCCGCACGCTCCAATTCGTTTTCCGGTTCCAAGCGGTCGTTCTGGTCATAGCAGCGGCCACGCTCGTCCTTTCCGTCTACCTGTATTTCGTCATTCCCAAAGGTTTTTTCCCGATTCAGGATACCGGCGTCATTCAGGCCATTTCGCAGGCTCCGGACGCAACATCATTCGCCGCCATGTCGGTCCGGCAGCAGGCTCTCGCGCACGTGATCCTGCAGGATCCTGCCGTAGAATCGCTGTCCTCGTTTATCGGTGTCGATGGCACGAACACCACCCTGAATAGCGGCCGCATGCAGATCAATCTCAAACCGCTGGCCGAGCGCGGCATCTCCGCGAGTGAGGTGATCCGGCGTCTGAAGCCGAAGGTGCAGCACGTACCGGGAATCGAGCTCTTCATGCAGCCGGTTCAGGACCTGACCGTGGAAGACCGTGTCAGCCGTACGCAATTTCAGTACACCCTCGAAGATCCGAACGAACAGGAACTGGACACTTGGACGAACAAACTGGTTGCCCAGCTCCGAAAGCTCCCGCAGATCGAAGACGTGGCAACCGACCAGATGCCGTCCGGAAACGCCGTGCAGATCGAGATCGACCGGGTGACTGCGTCGCGGCTGGGTCTCAACCCGCAAACCGTCGATGACACTCTCTACGATGCTTTCGGGCAGCGCCAGATCACCACGCTTTACACCCAGACGAACCAATATCACGTAATCCTGGAGGCCGATCCGAAATTGCAAACGCGCCCAACGGATTTGAATAACATCTATCTTCCGGCGTCCGCAACATCCGCCTCCACCGGCAGCCGCACGATGGGATCATCGTCCGGAGCAGGAGCGGGAGGAGCCGGCGGTGGAGGAGGAGGGCAATTGAATCCCGGGTCGACCTCCGGCGTGGGTAGTGTCGCCACGTCCAGTGCAACGCTCTCGTCCGGGCAAACCGCGGCCAGCCAGCTCAGCACAAGCAGGCTGACATCAGCGGTCTCCGGCACATCTGTGAATGCCACCGTGCTGCAATCGATTTCCACCTCGACCACGTCATCGAGCACTGCTCTGAATTCCACAAACAGCGCGGCCGGAGGGGGCGGCGGGCAGACGGGCGCGGGTGGCGCCGGTTCTGGCGCGGCCGGCGGTGGCGGCGGTGGCGGAGCGGCCACCAGCAACAATCGCCCGAACCCGATCCCGTTATCCGCTTTCGCCAGCTATCACAAGATGTCTGCCCCGTTGACGATCAATCATCAATCGCAGTTTCCGGTCGTCACCATCTCGTTCAACCTGGCGCCCGGCGCGGCACTGAGCCAGGCGGTTGCAGCCGTTGACCAAGCAACTGCGGACCTGAATCTTCCATTAGGAATGCAGGCGCGCTGGCAGGGGACAGCGGCTTCATTCAAAAACTCCCTCACGAACGAAGGCTTTCTGGTTCTTGCGGCGCTCGTCACTGTATATATCGTTCTCGGTGTTCTGTACGAAAGCTTCATTCATCCGCTCACCATCTTGTCCACGCTGCCCTCGGCGGGGGTTGGGGCTCTGCTTGCCTTGATGCTGTTCGGCCAGGACCTGGGCATCGTCGGCATCATCGGAATCGTTCTTCTGATCGGCATCGTGAAGAAGAACGGAATCATGATGGTCGATTTCGCCTTGGAAGCGGAACGGAACGAGGGTAAGACCCCGCAGGACGCGATCTACCAAGCGAGTCTGCTGCGCTTCCGGCCTATCCTGATGACGACGATGGCGGCTCTGCTCGCCGGCTTGCCGCTCGCGCTCGGGACCGGTATCGGCTCCGAGCTGCGCCGACCCTTGGGTATCGCGATGGTCGGCGGTCTCTTGCTGAGCCAGCTTCTGACGCTCTACACGACGCCGGTGATCTATATCTGGTTTGACAAATTGAGCAAGAAATTCCGCGCCGGCACGTCCGCGCAGCCCTTTCAGCTTCCGCTGCCGGAGCAGCCATGAACATTTCTGCTCCCTTCATTCAACGACCCGTTGCGACGATTCTGCTCACCGCGGCCGTCGCCATCGCAGGCGGAATCGCGTTCAGCGTTTTGCCCGTAGCGCCCCTTCCCCGTATCGATTCACCAACCATCTTTGTCAACGCGTCGCTTCCCGGGGCGAGTCCCGACGTCATGGCCTCGGCTGTGGCAACCCCGCTCGAACGGCAGCTTGGACACATTTCGGGTATCTCCGAAATGACCTCTCAAAGCTCCACCGGCTCGGCGAATATCTCGATGCAGTTCGACCTCGATCGCAACATCAACGCCGCCGCCCGCGACGTGCAAGCCGCTATCAGCGCAGCCAGAACCTATCTGCCGTCGAACCTGCCGATGAATCCGATGTACCGGAAGGTGAACTCGGCGGATACTCCGATCGCGATCATTGGTCTCGAATCGAGTATTTACGATCCGGGGCACCTGTATGACACAGCTTCCAATATTCTTTTGCAAAAGTTGTCACAGATTGAGGGCGTGGGACAAGTGACCATCGGCGGCGCGACGCTGCCGGCGGTTCGTGTCGAGGCCAATCCGTTCCAACTGAATCATTACGGCATCAGCCTTGCCAGCGTCGCAACCTTTCTGCGAAATCAGAATGCTCACAGCCCGAAAGGCAATCTCAGCAACGATCAGACCGTCACATACCTTTACGCGAACGACCAAATCAATAAGGCCGCAGATTACCGTCCGCTCATCATTGGCTATCACAACGGCGCGGCTGTTCGCCTGCAGGATGTCGCGAGCGTTGTAGATGCAACCGAAAGCCGCCGCTCCGCCGGATATGTAAACGGTCAGACTTCGGTCCTTCTCATCATCTTCAAGCAGCCCGGCTCCAACATCATTCAAACCGTTGACCGGATTAAAGCAGAGTTCCCGGCGCTGCGGGCTGCCATCCCGCGCGGGCAAAAGCTCACGCTGATCCTCGATCAGACCACAACCATTCGCGCATCCTTGCACGAGGTGGAGCGCACACTCGGAATTTCCGTCTGCTTGGTCATTCTGGTCGTCTTCTTCTTCCTGCGCGACTGGCGCGCCACCCTGATCCCCGGCGTAGCCGTTCCCGTTTCACTGATCGGAACGTTCGCGGCCATGTACCTATTGGGGTATTCGCTCGACAATCTATCGCTGATGGCGCTTACCATTTCGACCGGCTTCGTCATTGACGACGCCATCGTCGTGATGGAGAACATTGCGCGCTATCTTGAAAGCGGCTTCAGTCCCATCCAAGCGGCTCTGCGCGGCTCGAAGGAAATCGGCTTCACCATTCTCTCCATCACGGTTTCTCTGATTGCCGTCTTCATCCCCATTCTGCTCATGCAGGGCTTTCTCGGCCGGCTGTTTCGGGAGTTCGCCATGACTCTTTCCACCGCCATTCTGATCTCGATGGTTCTCTCGCTGACAACCACTCCCATGCTCTGCTCGCGCGTTCTGAAGCCGGTGTATCAGGGCACACATGGTTTTCTTTATCGCGTCAGTGAGAAAGCCTTCAACGGAATTCTCAAGCTGTATCAGAAGAGTCTCGACTGGGTGCTGGGCCATCATGCAGGCGCGATTCTCGCATTGCTGATCGTCACTATGATCCTCAACGTTGCCTATATTATTCGGATTCCTAAGGGATTCTTCCCCCAGCAGGATACGGGCGTCGTGATGGGCGGGATGATGGGACCGCAGGACGCCTCCTTTCAGATGATGAACACGGCACTCCGGCGGGCAGTCGCGATCGTCAAATCGGATCCCGGAGTGAACAATGTCGTCGGCTTCACGGGCGGACAAGGGTCTTCGAACAGCGCCTTCATGTTTATCGCTTTGAAGCCTTTGGACCAGCGGCGCGCGAGCGCCACCGACATCGTGAACCGGCTGCGTCCGAAGCTGATGACCGTTCAACACGCCCAGGTCTTCCTGATGGCCGCGCAGGACATACGCGTCGGAGGCCGCCAATCGAACTCGCAATACCAGTACACTCTGATGGCCGACACTACGGACGATCTGAAGAAGTGGGCGCCCCAACTCGCGCGCGAAATGAAAAAGATTCCGCAGATCGTCGACGTCAACTCCGATCTGCAGAGCGGCGGGCTGCAGGCATATCTGTTTTACGATCGCATCACCGCGGCGCGGCTGGGTCTGACTCCGCAATCCATCAACAATGCCCTGAACTACATGTTTTCGCAAGCCCAGGCGTCCACCATCTATAAGCCGCTCAATCAATATCACGTGGTGCTGGAGGCGGCTCCTCAATTCGGCACATCGCCGGAGGTATTAAAACGGAGTTACGTGCAAACGTCCAGCGGCGTCGTTCCCCTGCCGGCCGTCGCCACGCTCAAGCGCGTTACCGGGCCTCTGTCACTCAGTCACACCGGGCTGTACCCGTCGTCTACGATTTCGTTTAATCTCGCGCCGGGCGTTTCGCTGGAGCAGGCCACCACGCTTGTCCATAACGCCGAAGCGACGCTGGGAATGCCGAATACCGTACATGGAGCGTTCTCCGGAACCGCTCAGCAATTCACAAAATCGCTCCAAAGCGAACCGCTGCTGATCGGCACGGCGCTTCTCGCGGTCTACATCGTTCTGGGGATCCTGTATGAGAACCTGATCCACCCGATCACTATTCTCACTTCCCTGCCCTCCGCCAGCCTGGGGGCCGTAATTACATTGATACTGTTCCATTCGGATCTGAACATCATCGCGCTCATCGGCATTCTGCTGCTGATCGGAATCGTGAAGAAGAACGCCATCATGATGATCGATTTCGCGCTCCAACTGGAACGCGAACAGGAAATGGATACGCAGCAGGCCATCTATCGCGCCTGCCTGATGCGCTTCCGCCCCATTTTGATGACGACCGCTGCCGCCTTTTTTGGCGCTGTTCCGCTCGCGTTTGGAACGGGTATCGGCTCCGAGCTCCGGCGACCCCTCGGCCTCACCATCATGGGCGGCTTGGTCGTGAGCCAGGTGTTAACACTGTATACAACTCCAGTCGTGTATCTCTTCCTCGATCGCCTGCGATTGCGTTTTAAGCGCGTCGCCAAATCGTCGGAAGGACCCGAACTGCTGGAGGCTTTCTGATGAAACAACTCGTTATCACAAGTACCGCGGCCGCCCTGTGCATCCTGACAACGGCCTGCACAGTCGGCCCCAAGTATTCACAGCCGCCGGTCACAACGCCGGCCTCCTACAAGGAGATTGCTGATTTACGAACGCGCGAGGGCTGGAAAGAGGCGCAGCCAAACGAGGGCGCCATTCGCGGCGACTGGTGGCAGATCTTCGGCGACGCCGAGCTGAACAATCTCGAAGAGCAATTGAACAAGAACAACCAGACCATTGCGCAGTCGTTTCAAAACTATATGGCGGCGCGCGCATTGGTCCGTTACGCCCACGCCAACTTGTTCCCTTCGTTGACCGTGGGCGCCTCCGTTTCGCATTATGCGACCGGTCCGGTCAGCACGGCACGATCGAGCAATTCGATTTCTCAGAACAGCTACGAATTGCCGCTCGATGTGTCCTGGCAGCCGGACCTGTTTGGCCGCATTCGAAACACGATCCGCGAGTATTCCAATGCAGCCCAGGTGAGCGCCGCAAACCTGGCGAACGAACGGCTCAGCGAACAGGCGAGTCTGGCCCAATATCTGTTCCAACTGCGTGGAGAGGACGCTCTCGAGCAGCTCTATCAGCAAACGGTCAAAAGCTACCAACAAAGCCTGGAGCTTACACAGACTCTGGTGCAAACCGGCATCAACTCTCCGCAGGATGTCGCCCAGGCGGAGACGAACCTGCGCACGGCGCAAGCCAACGCTACGAGCATCGGTATTGCACGCGCACAGTACGAGCATGCCATCGCGTTGTTAGTGGGACAGCCTGCCAGCACCTTCTCCATTCCAGTCAAGCCGCTCGATTCGAAACCGCCGGTCATCCCGATCGGATTGCCTTCTCAATTGCTCGAGCGCCGTCCGGATGTCGCCGCGGCGGAAAGAACCATGGCGGAGGCTAATGCGCTCATTGGGGTCGGAAAAGCCGCGTACTATCCAACCGTTTCGCTCTCGGCGAGTGGAGGCACGCAGACCAGCGCTATCGCAAATCTGCTCACCTGGCCCGCGAGATTCTGGTCTCTCGGCGGCTCCGTCTCAGAAACGCTCCTCGATTTTGGCGCGCGCCGCGCAACGGTTCAGCAGTATCAGGCTCAATACGAAGCAGACGTCGCGGCCTACCGGCAAACCGTGTTGACCGCCTTCCGCGAGGTCGAGGACTATGTTGCTGCCGTGCGCATTCTTGCTACGCAGGCGGAAGAACAAGCCGAAGCAGTCGCGTCCTCCAAGCAGTATCTCGATATCGCAAATGCGCGCTATCAAACCGGCGTCGATACGTACCTGAACGTCCTGACCGCCCAGAATGCGTTTCTGACGAGTCAATTGTCGCAGATCAACCTGCGCACGAATCAGATGACGTCAAGCGTCCAGTTGATCGCTGCCTTAGGCGGCGGCTGGAATGCAGCGCAACTGCCGTCTGAAAAGGACGTGCAGAAGCGCCCGGCAGCAACGCCCTAATCGGCGCTCGCAACCAGCTCCGGGATATGGGCGAGCTTTTCGGGATTTGTGATGAAGTAGATGCTTTCAATGCGGTCGTGAGCCGCATATAGCGTGACGGCAAAGAACGGCTCACCGTCGAGATAGCTGATAATACCAGGCTCTCCGTTCATTTGCACGATTCTCTGTACCAAATTGCCTGGTGCGAATTTTCTAGATCCGCCCAAGATGCCGCGCGCCACGTTCGCCGCACCGTGCACGGCATTGGGAACCGCTGGCGCCTTGCCGCCGCCGTCAGCATACAAGACAACGTCTGCTGAGAGCAGGGATAACAGACCCTCCATGTTCCCGGTCGTGACCGCTTCTAGAAATCGTTCCAACAGGCGCCCTCGCTTCTCCCGGGATGCCTCGAATCTAGGACCCATCGCGCTAATGCGCTGCCGGGCCCGGCTGAAAACCTGCCGACAATTGGCCTTACTCAAACTGAGGACTGCGGAAATTTCGGAGTACTCGTACTCAAACACTTCACGCAGTAAAAATACCGCACGCTCGACTGGAGTGAGCCGTTCGAGCAATACGAGAAATGCCATCGACAGCGTTTCATCCACGCGCACCAATCCCAGTGGATCGCTCCCCTGCCCTGTCGCCAGCGGTTCCGGAAGCCACTGGCCGACGTACTCTTCGCGTTGCGCGCGAGCCGATTGAAAATAATTGATACAAAGCCGGCTGATAATGGTTACCAGAAAGGCTCTGGGGGACCGTATCTCTTCTTCGGATGCCTGCTGCCAGCGAATAAATGCTTCCTGCAGCATATCTTCGGCATCAGCCACAGTGCCGAGCATCCGGTACGCAACCGAGAAGAGTAGCCCCCGGTATTGATCGAACGTCGCCAAACGGATCGAGTCTGCTGTTGCCGTCTGCATTCGCTTACCTGGCCGGGCGGTCCAATTCCGGAGTTTGAGCGGGTGATCGCTGCCGCTCTGCACTTGATTTGAATGCCGCCACAGCCCAGAAGACAATAACGAACACGACTAGGGCCACCGATGAGCCTACGAGCCCCGGTTGCGCCGTCATCAGCAAGACTGCGGCCAGAACTAGGCCGGTTCTCACGCCAAGCGAGATGCTGAGAAACGGAGATCGTACCTTCTCTGTAAGGGCGGGGTCCTGCCGCATCCGGCGCATCCGGCGGCTCGAGATGCCCGCGAGCGCTCCGAAGGCAATCACAATCACAACAGCAATCTTTGGCCAAGCCAGCTTCCACAAGGACGCACGATCTGCCAAAAACCCTCCGGAGAGCAAAAGAATAAGCAGACAAATAGAGGCTAGAGGCCGCATGCCCGGGAGTGGATCGAGCCAATAGAGCGTGTTTGATTTTTCCGAAGCGCGCCGCAATTGCCTCAGCGCAAAACCTTCCACGGACATTGCCGCAACCAATACAAGCGTCGTAATTACATGTATGTACAAAACTGCTGAAAACAGATCCATAGGCTTAACTCAAAAGACCGGGTACGGACGCGCTTTGTGACAACGTCATCGACCCGTCTTTATCAGGTTGTCACATCCGTGGCGCTAGTCCGGTCTCGGTCGTTGTGGGAAATATCGAAATGAAAAAAAGCAAAGCAATTTATTGGACGTCTACGGGCTTTGTGGCATTGATCATGACGATTTCGGGCATGCTCGCAGCGGCGCACACTCCACGGTATCTGCAGGCTCTCAAGCATCTCGGATACCCTCCCTATTTCGCGAATCTCCTGGCAGTGGGCAAACTGGCCGGAGTTGCTGTTCTACTCGCGCCCAAGCTCGGCAAGCTCAACGAGTGGGCCTACGCGGGATTTGCGATTACCGTGCTGAGCGCCAGCTATTCTCACCTTTCCTCAGGAGATGGCCTCCTCGCTTTGGACCCGCTCGCGACGTTTATTGCGCTTGCGATCTCCTACGCGAGCCGGCCGGGAGGCCGGCGTTCGGAACTACGAGGCAATCTCCGGAACGACGAACGGAGCCCGGTATTGCCGTGAGAACATCGCGTTCGCTTCCGCATCGTTCTTGCAACTCAGTGTTTCCGCATCGAAATACAGCGTGCGGCCGAGCCGGTAGGAAATATTTGCAAGATGGATCAGAATGACTGAGGGAACGGCCTCTTCGAGCGGTGCGTTCAGATCCGTGTGCTTGCGGCTGCGAACGGCCTGGATAAAATTCGCCCAGTTATCGCCGCGTTGTTCGCCGTTACTCTTCGGCCCGGGTTCTTGCTTCTTTCCAAGAAACGTCTCATACCCGTTCGCCGTGCTCAGGTATCCTTTCGAGCCGTAAACAATATTGCCTACAGTCGCATGCGTACCCGCCGCCGGACCCGACATCTGGTCGGCAATGGACAAAATATCCGCTTCGCTATTCGTTATCCAGTGGCGGACTTCAAACACTAGCATCTGTTTGCGACCGTTCTCATTGAATTCGAAGGTGGCCACCATGGTGTTCGGCGTCTCCTGATCGTCGTCGAACATGAAGTGCCCGCCTGTCGCCGTAATCTTGGTCGGATACTTGACTCCGAGCAGCCATCGAGCCGCATCCATCTGGTGAACGCCCTGATTTCCGATGTCTCCGTTGCCGTAATCCCAGAACCAGTGAAAGTTGTAGTGGAACCGATTTCGAGTAAAGGCATGCTCCGGAGCCGGCCCAAGCCAGAGATCATAGTGAACACCCGCCGGGACGGGTTCGACGGGCGCACGGCCGATCGTATCGCGCCACTTGTAACAAAGCCCACGCGACATATAAATGTCACCGAGCAAACCGCCTCTGACCTTTTCTACGGCTTCCTGCATCGTGGGCGACGAGCGCGCGTTTGTGCCGTGCTGCACCATGCGGTTGTATTTCTTGGAGGCGGCTAAGAGTTGTTTCGCTTCGAAGATGTTATACGCGCACGGCTTCTCCACATACACATCCTTGCCCGCCTGGCATCCCCAAATGGCTTGCAGCGCGTGCGAGTGGTTAGGCGTTGCAATCGAGATCGCGTCAATATTTTTGTCTTCCAGCAGCTTGCGAAGATCCGTAAAGGCCGCCGGACGTTTGCCGGTCAACCGTTCCGCGTCGCCTAATCTTTTTTGAAGTACCGACTCATCCACATCGCACAATGCGGCAATCTGCACGTTCGGCATTCGCGAATACGCGCGAATATGACTTTGCCCCTGCCCGCGAACCCCGACACAGGCCACCCGCACAGTATCGTTTGGATTCGAGTTAACAGTGCTCGCCGCGGCCAGCGCGCCCGCGGAGCTGAAGAAAAAATGACGCCGGTTCATAGTAACTGCCTTTCTTACCTTTGTTGGTTCAAGATTCGCCAGAGTGTCCCGCTGAAAATATTAGCTTGCGCCGCGGCCGAAACGCCGCAGGCATCGAGCATGCGGTGATAGCGATCCAGCGCGCGATCGAACTCGTCGAGATCCCCTTCAAAAACGTCCGACCCGAAGACGAGTTTTTCGAAGGCGCTCGTGGACGACTTTGGAGTATGCGGACTGACCACGCTGCTCCACCAGAAAATCGACTTGAAGAACGAATAGTCTTCCTGTTTCTTGATCAGGGTTGATCCCGAGACATCAAAGTACAGGTTCGGATTCCATCTGCCGATCTCCGCCGCCCAGGCGTAATCAGGATTCCCAAGATGCGCGCCGATAACCGTCAGCTTCGGAAAACGACGCGCCACCAGATCCAATCGCGAAACCCGCATGCGATCGGAATCCACATCCGAAGGGATTTCCGGATGGGTGCGATTAACGATTCCGGTATGGAACAGAAGCAGCATGCCATACTGTTCTGCTCGCTGATAAATCGGCCAGTAGCGGCGATCGTCGTAAGGATACTGTGGCCGGCTGATCTCGCCGAGACCCCGGAATCCCGCGGCATGAAACTCGTCGATGGTCTTCAAAACATCCGGAGCATCGACGTCGATATCTCCCAGACCGATCAGCCGGCCGGGATGCTGCTGGATAAAGGTTGTGACCTGGGGAATGTCTTTGGGTGCAGTAATCAGCATGGCCTCGCCTGAAACGGACGAGAGCCTTGCCACCAGCTTTTCCAGAAACTCGACGCTGCCGTTGTGGTGAACGTGACAATCGATCAGCTTCGGCGGAGTCGTCTGAGACCAGCCTGGCAGGCAGAACAGAATTAGCAAGGAAAATATGCTACGCAATGGTTCGCACCCATTCTCCAAATACTTTGTTTGAATCCGGTTCGATCCGAAAAGATAGATTGGCCGCAGGTTTCCCATACCGTTCTGTGATCTGACTCAACGAGAGGTCGGTCCCTTTTGGGTCAACCGGGTTGAGCAGCCAGAGTGGACGCGGCGCAATCGCGGCCGAAACTTCCGGCAAGTCGAAATGCTCAAGCAAGCGAGGCACAAAGAACGCAAGCTTGAGGTTGTAATCTTCCGACGCCACAAGCGATGCGAAATCACTCAATGTACGGTCAAGCAACACGCTTCGGAGGCGGTCTTCCAGCGCGGCCGCAAACAGCGCATCCAAACCATTCGGACCCACTCCCAGTACCCCGATGCGGGAAGAATCTATATCGGATCGGCTTTGCAAATAATCGATACAACACAGCGCGTCCCACACTCGCTGCCCGGCCAGCGGCTGACCGGCTGTCAGGCAGTTGGTCCAATAGCCCAGTTCGACGCCGTGCCCATAAAACAGCGGCCCTTCCGACGGCATGCGCGGAGTTGCTGAACCCGAGGCGCGGGAATCGATCGCGCACAATGCAATCTTTTGATCGATTACACTCCGCAAGAGTCCGAGATCGTCGACGATGCGATTTTTGGAGGTTGAGAGAACCAGCACAACCGGCAACTTGGAAGCCGCGCCTGGCGGTTTGAGAAGATATCCCGGCACTCGAACTTCGGGTTCGGAATGAAACTCAAACTCCTCGATTGCCAGATCCGGACGGTTAGTCGTGGTCAGCGTTCTTGCCTGGCTCGCGCGCGGCGATGGGGAAATACTGAGAAGAGTTCGGAGAGTGCTGTGAAGCCGTTCCTTGGAAAGGCCGCTCCCTCGCGGTCGCGGTTCTGTTCCATGAAGCCGGTCCGCATTCACTTGATACGCGGTGCGGCCGCCGATCGAGGTCAGAATCTGGCCCGTCGACGTGCAATTCAAATCGGAGGCCGGACCTTCGTCGAACGCTGCTTCCGCGATGTTCCCCTTCCCGTTCTGGAGCCAGCGATTAAACCAGTCGTAGGTGGCGCGCCGGTGAAAGAAGTCGTAATCGTGCGGAAGATTGGAGGCCGATAAGCCCGCCTTCTCGGCGGCATCGTAAATGGAATATAAAGACTTCAGCTCGTCGAAAATCTCCCGCGTGCCCTGCTCGTAGTGCGGAGAATACGTCGAACCGACATCCATATGCGTGTAGCAGATCAGCAGCGGCTTCGGAGCAAACGCGAGTAGCAGATCGCCGCGGTCGATCCCCAACTTCAAGCCGCCAATAATGTTTTGCTCGGCATCGGCATATGCTCCGGGCGGCTCGTAGTTGGCTCCGGCGACATTCTCCGTATGTCCTTCCACCACAACCGCCGCCTGAATCCTCGGTTCGAGAGCGCACAGCCACATGGTCTGCGTCCCTCCGCCCGAATGGCCGCAGCATCCCATTCGATTTGCATCGACCTCGGGCCGGCTCAACAGATAGTCGAGAGCGCGGACAGCATCCCAGGTTTCAAACTGCGTGGTGCTCGATCCAACCAATAAAGCGGGCCAGCCGAATTGATCATGCTCGCCCGTGGGTCCAAATCGGGACCGATTGGTGCCGGGAATAGGATATTGAAGACGCTCGCCCTGTCCCGGCGGGTCCCAGGTCAGAACAACGAACCCGTCGCGCGCGAGATTTTGAAAGACAATCTGATAGCTTCGATACGCCTTGCCATTGGGCGTGTGCCCAAGAGGAGAAATAACGGCCGGAAACGGCCTGCTTCCGGAGTTCGGAATGTAGAGGTTCGCAGGTACGTAAAACTGAGGCTGGCTCTCGAAGATGAGCTTCTCGATCCGGTAAGCGCCGCGGTCCACCGTCCCAACCGGCTTCACGTTCAGGGGAGTCTTTTCCAGCCGGCCACCGATCAAGCCCCAGACCGTGTCCCGAACAAATCCGGCACGCTTCGCCGCATCGTCCCGCGTCTTTATCTTGTCTAGCTCAGCCTTACGCTGAACACGCGCGGCATTGACAACGCGCGTTAAGTAGTTCGGAAAATCGTTCCAGTAGTCGCGCACAAACGGCGCTTCTTTTGTGGCCGCCGGTTGCGCGCCAGAGAGTTTGGAAAACCGAGTTGCGACAGCAAAGGATGCCGCTTCAAGAAATGTGCGCCGGGTACTCATGAAATCAGAACATCAACTTTAACGCAAATTGTAGAATCCGCGGATCGCCGGCCGAGGTGATTCGTCCCACGCTGGCCGAGTTCAGCGAACTCTGCGGCTGATTGAAGTTCACGTTGTTGAACAGATTGAAAAATTCAGACCGGAACTGAACCGAAGTACGCTCCGTCACTCGGAAGTTTTTCATCAGGCTCAGGTCCGTGTCAAAGAACCCAGGTCCACGCAGGATATTCTTGCCTGAACTCCCGAATGTCCCCAGCGCATTGGCATGAAACGCCGCCACGTTGAAATACTCCGCAATCAATTGTCCGTGAGAACGATTCGGATCGAGGCTCGCCGCCCCTCCGATGTAGTCCGCCCGGTCGTAGCCGACTCCACTGCGTGAATTATCCACACCGCTCACCACGGAAAACGGAAATCCGCTGCGCCAGTTGGCGAGCGAGCTAAGCTGCCATCCGTTCACCACCAGGCCAGCCACGCCGTGCAACGGCGAGTTAGGAATCTGCCAGACAGCGGAAAAATTGAAAACATGCGGCACATCGTCGTTCGAAATGCCGTAATCGAATCCACGGAAAAATGGATCGGTGGTGCCCGAACTTCCGAAATCATCGATCATCTTCGACCACGTGTAATTCCCTTGCACCGAAAAGCCGTGATCAAAACGTTTCTCGAGCGCGACCCGAAGCGAGTTGTAGTGCGAGTCGTTATCCGAAGAGAACAAGCCGATGCTCCCGAAATTCGGATTCAAGCGTCTCGATTGCGTGTTTGCCGTAGTGGAAGCGCCGGGGATGTAAACCGCCGGATTATCTTCTCGGAAACCAAGCGCGCCACTGGCCAGATACGTTCCCTTGTTGCCGGAATAAACCACACGCCCCAGAAGAGAGGACCCAAACTGATGTTCGAGACTGAGGTTCCAAGCAAAAAGCTGCGGCATGTGCCAGTCGTGCTGCAGGAAGCCATAGATAGAGACCGGAAGAGTAAATGTGGCGTTCCGTCCCGGCAGGCTGGGTCCGTATTCAGCCGGAAACGGGTTCGGGATTCCAATCGCGGAGTATGGGTTTGTAAATGGTATGCGGCCCGAAAAATCGAATCGCGGCCCAAACGGCGCCGTATCGGCCAGACCGTTCGTATCGTGAGTTCCCATCGGAGTGTAGTAGATTCCCGCTCCGCCGCGCAGAACAGTGGTGTTGTGCGATCCAAGCTGATACGCAAAACCAACTCGTGGCGCAAAGTTGGCCCAATCGGCCACAGATCCCGTTTGCCACGGACAACCCGGATCGGCGTTGGATCCCCCGAATAACATGCCGAGCGGCGCATTGGGAAAACGCGCGGACTGCCGTCCTGGCTGATAGCAAACGACTCGACCCTTCTCTTCGGTGAATGGGAAATACGGGTCCCAGCGCAGTCCTACTTCGACATGCAGTTTCGGGCTGACGCGTATGTTGTCTTGCGCATACAGACTCCACAAGTTGCCGGCGATGTTCTTAAACTCACCGCCGCCTTGCAGAAAACGCGATGCCTGGCCCATCAAAAAATCCGAAACGTTGCTGCCACTCAGCGCATTGCCGAACGTAAACTGGCCCGACATCGTATATGTGTTGGTCAGATCGTTGGTAACGCGCACGACTTCGCCGCCCACATGGATCTCGTGCGCGCCGCGCTGCTCGGCGATATCTTCGCGAATCGTATAATCGCCGCGATCGAAATTGCCCAAGTGATTGGTCGAAACAGAAAAGAATCCCGGAACGCTCACCACCAACTCCGGCGGGGTAGGCGCCGCGATCTGAACGCCCGCGGCCGGAAAGCCGAAGGGAGCGCCCGATCTGGACCCGCCAGTCTGCGACGTCCAACCGAACCAGGTGTTCGAAACCAGTGTCGGCGAGAACGAATACGTATCGTTCACAGCCAGATTCTGAATCTTCACATAATTCCCGTTGCTATCGGACGCGATCAGGTTCTTGCTTCCTGTGGAGATATCGGGAGGCTCGTTGAACCGCGTCCAGAAATAACTCCCCGTCACCAGGTTTTTATGCTCCACCCAGTTCAGCTTGATCATGTATTGGTCATCGTTCTGGACGATGCTGGGGCCGGTGTACGTGAGCTGATTATTCGGTCCGTTCGGTAACGGAATCCGGTTGAGAAAATACTGCGCCGGTGCGCTTAAGAGATTGGCGGGAATTTGATCGCCTCCGTAGGCAACGCCGGTAACGGGATCACGAACCGTAATCCCCGATCCTGCAAAATTGCCCGTACGCTCGGCCGCCGTCGGCACAAACGCGACGCTCCCAGTCGCGGCGCTTCGGATCTTCGTCCCTTGATAAGTCCCAAAGAAAAACAGTTTGTCTTTGAGGATCGGCCCGCCAACACTGCCGCCGTACTGGTTGCGTTTGAGCGTGTCCTGCGTCGGTGCAAAGAAATTCCGCGCGTTCAGATCTCCGTTGCGCACAAATTCGAAAAGGTCTCCATGCAGAGTATTCGTGCCGGATTTCGTAATGATATTGACCACCGCGCTGGCGCCCATGCCATATTGCGCGGACAAGTTATCCGATTGCAGATTGAATTCCTGCACGGCATCCGGGTTCGGAAATGGAAGATTCGTGTTCACGTAAGTATCGTTGTGATCCGCGCCGTCCATTTCGAAGTTCACCGAACGAGGTCCGCCGCCGCCCACATTCGCATCCTGTTCACCCGGATACACGCCGCCTTGACAGTTCACCAGGCAATACTTGCCCGTTTCATTCACGGTCCCGGGAGCTAGAAACAGCAGCGTTTGCGGTTGCCGTCCGTTTAGCGGCAGCTCCACAATCTGCCTTTGGTCCACAAGCTGCCCGACCATGCTGGTTTCCGTGGTCACCATCTGGGCGTTCGCCGATACGTTGATTTGTTCCGAAACACTGCCCAGTTGGAGAGTCACGGGAACGGTCGCAGATTGCGCCACCACAAGCGTGATTCCACTCTGTACGTATTTCGCGAAACCGGTCTTCTCCACCGTGATGCTGTAGTGGCCCACCGGGAGAGCAGTGAACGAGTATGCGCCGTCGCCATCGCTGGTGGTGGCTCTTGCAAACCCGGTATCAGTGTTCAAGAGTGTCACCGTGGCGGCAGGAACCGGAGCACCGGAGGGATCTGATATGATTCCCGCCAAATTTGCATTCGTGAATTGTGCGCGAAGTATGGGAACGGCAATGGCCATCAGAAACACACTCGCCAAGAGGTAAACAGATCGTTTTGCACCGAACAACGACAAGATGCACCTCCAGTCAGGCTTCACCTTAGGCGCTGAAGCGAAGGCAGCGCCGCCTCGGCGCATGGACCCGAAGACGGTTGTCCTGCCGGAGTGGAGACGCCTATAGCTCTGCTGCCTTAGGAGCAAATATAGTGGGCGTTCGGAAACGAGTCAAGACATTTTTATCCCATTTCGGAAATCTTTCTTGCACTGCACTGGAAAACGCCCTATATTCCTCTTATGGCGTATCGACATCGCGCTGTTAGTCGAAGTGTGCTCGTTGGATTGCTATGCTCAGCTCTTTTAAGTGCCGCGTCCGTTCAACTGAAAAAGGGCGATAAACAGATCGACGTCATCATCGGCGGGCAGCCGTTCACGACGTATTATTTTGGCGATCAGACGGCGAAGCCTTACCTCATGCCGCTGCGAACGGCATCGGGCATTGTCATCAGCCGGAGCTTTCCCGTCGGAAACGGCATTTCGCCCGCGGACGTGAAGAGTCCCTCTTTCGAGCCTCATCAGCGGCCGCTCTATTTTGCGCATGGCGATATCGATGGGTTGGATTTCTGGGCTGAGCAGGCGTTCAGCAAGTATTATCACGAGCACACTCCGCATCCCTACGGCCGGATGGCGTTCGTAAAAATGGAGCACCTCACATCTGGTTCGCTGCAGGCCCGGTTCAATCTCCTCGCCCCGAGTGGGCGACCGATTGCGGAACAAACCCAAAGCTACGAATTTCGCGGCGACGACCGCGCGCGCACCATCGATTGCGATTTCGTTGTGTACGCCAAGGACGGCCCGGTGGTGTTCGGCGATACCAAAGAAGGGACCTTCGCAGTGCGCTTAGGGCCGGAGCTCAGCGCGCCCCACGATCACATGATCAATTCAAGTGGGGCAAAAGGCGAACCGGCGATTTGGGGCAAGCCCGCCGATTGGGTCGCTTACACCGGTACCGTTTCCGGCAAACCGGTCACTGTTGCGGCATTCGACAGCCCGAAGAGCTTTCGTCATCCCACAACCTGGCATGCGCGCGCCTACGGCCTGCTCGCTGCAAATCCCTTTGGTCTTCGCGAATTTACGAAGGACGAAAACAAAGACGGGAGCTGGACGGTACCGGAAGGGAAGTCCATCACGTTTCGTTATCGCGTCGTCATCTACGACGGCGAACTCTCGCCCGCGCAACTGGCGGACTTGTACCGTCAATACGAAAAAGACGAGAATTCAGGTCAGTAGTCGGTTTTTGTGGGGCCAGCCATTCCGGTTGCCGCCGCCCTTTCCAGGGGCGGTCTGTATACACGACGGGCGCAACGGGCGGCGGATCTTATTCGGTTGGCAAACAACTATGCGGCGCAGGGCCCCACAAGCGCAGGCGAAAACGCCTACTTCACTCTCTGAGAGCTTACTTTGGCATGGACACGGTGACGGGCTTCGAAGGCACGGGCCCAGTCGGCAGGATCGATGTCTTCGTCTTTTGGGCAAGGTGGGGGAACGAAGCCAGAACCAGCGGGCAGCTCACAGCGTTCAGCGGTCAGCTTGACCCCTCCTTGACAGTCGGGGTTCTGATCGGATTGCGGAACGAAGCCAGCCGCTCCTTCACAGTCGCGGTTCTGTTTTTGCGGAACGAAGCCACGGTCCTTTTGTAATTGGCGTAAAACGTTGAGCGCTTTGTGGAAACCGCGCTCGGCGGAGGACATCATGCGCTGGATGGCGGCGAGATGCGGGATCAGGGCCTGGTCGGAATCGAGGAGCGAAGTTTCCAAGGCGCGGGCGCGGCGCAGGCGCCAGAACTGTTCGGCCATTTCGTTGACCAGGATTTCCTCGGTCTCGTTGGCGGGTTGCTGTTCCGTGCGGAGTTTGGCTTTGAGCGTGTCCAAGGCCTCCGGGCTTTCATAGGAAAGCGCGAGTTTTTCGGAAGGCAGAGTGTATTGAGAAAGATTGAGCCTCATACGCTCGGAGCGTCGCACGCGCGCCATGCAGCCGGGCTCCAAAATCGGGCCTAAATTGTTGAGGAGATTGGGACGAGATTTGTTTTGCAATTTGTGAACTGATGCTGCGCCCTCACCGATGTACGGCCTCCGATATCCGTGCTACCGTTTGCCTGGTATCGAGCAGCGCCCGCGTCGATTCCCGAACAATGACCTTGGTCGGAATGACAAGCTGCTGCGGTTCCCGATCGGGCTGCTGAATACGCCGCAACGCGAATTCAGCAAGGTGCTTCCCTAGCTCTTCCGGAAACTCGCGCACACTCGTCAGCGGCGGGTCCATCAACGCGCCTTCGGAGTCGTTGAACCCGGCCACGCTGATGTCTCCCGGTATGCTCAATCCCGACTGCCGCACCGCTTCATAAACGCCCCGCGCGATCTGGTCTGAGCCGGCAAACACGGCCGTCACCGGCTCGCCTCGCGACAAAATTGACCGCATCGCCAGGTAGCCGAGCTGATGGTCGTCCGAATGAATTTCACTGATTCTCGGCTGCAACCCGGCCTGGACCATGCTCTGCCGGTATCCCTGGCAACAGCGCGCATACCACGGCAGGTCAATGTCCCCGATAAACCAGATATCGCGATGCCCTTGCAGAATAAGCTGCGCAGTCAGATCCTGCGCTCCCGTAATGTCGTCCGAGTACACGGCATCGTACTCGCTCGGGTTCCACTCTCCCAGAACATTGTTCCCCAGAACGGCAAACGGGATTTCCCTGCTCCGCAACGCCGCCAGCATGTTGGCTGAATTCGTACCGCTCAGAATCATCGCCCGCACAATGCCTGCCTGGTTCAGAATTCTCGGAAGCGGCAAGTCCTTGGCAGGCACCGCCGCCGAATACCGGAACGACATAAAAAGCAATTCCCGGTCCTGAGAGGCGCAGTACGCTTCGGAGCCGAACAGGATTCGCGCCTGAAAGTTGTGCAGCAAATCCCGGTTCGACAACATAAAACCGACAATGTTCGTCTTCTCGTTGCGCTTGCGCTCCAGGTCGATCCCGAGGGCTTCCGCTGCTTTTCGAACCCGGGCCCGGATTTCCGGGTCCACGTTCAGTTGGCCTTTCGCAACGCGCGTCACTGTCGCGGGACTGACCTTGGCCGCCTTGGCAAGTTGTTTAAACGAGGGTTTTGGTTTCACACCACGGATCACAACCAGTCTACATGCTGCTCTAAATACTGTGCCGCAGAATGAGAAATATTACTCAATTCCGCTAATCGATTTCTTGACAGGCCCAGCCGCCTGTGCTTGACTGAGGTGGAATATGAACCGCCGCGATTTCCTGAACGCGACCGCCTCTGGCCTGACGGCGATTGGTACTGCCGCCACATTACTCGGAGCTAACGACCGCGTGCGCCTTGCAATCTGCGGTCTGCACGGGCGCGGAAAGGACCATCTACACAACTACTCGCAGATCCAGAATGTCCAAATCGCCGCGCTCTGCGATGTCGATGAAAACGTGCTCGGCGAGCGGCTGGCTCAGATGGAGAAGATGGGTCTTCCCAAGCCGGTCACATACGGAGATGTCCGAAAGCTGCTGGAAGACAAATCGATTGACGCCGTCTCCATCGCCACGCCGAATCACTGGCATTCCTTGATGGCCATCTGGGCCTGCCAGGCCGGCAAGGATGTCTACGTCGAAAAGCCCTGTTCGCACAATATATGGGAAGGCCAGCAACTGGTGAAAGCCGCCAGGCGCTATAACCGGATCGTGCAGCACGGGACCCAGATACGTTCCGCAACGGCCATTCGGGAGGCAGTGCAGAAGATGCGCAACGGGATCATTGGCGACCAGTACATGGCGCGAGGGCTCTGCTTTAAGTGGCGGGACACGATCGGAGTTGCGCCTGTCGAGCCTGTTCCGGCCGGGGTGAATTACGACCTGTGGACCGGGCCGGCGCCGAAACATCCTTTTACGAAAAACCGATTTCACTACAACTGGCATTGGTTCTGGGATTACGGCAATGGGGACCTCGGCAACCAAGGCGTACACCAGGTGGATGCCGCCCGCTGGGGAATGGGACTCGGTTTTCCCAACCGCATCAGCGCGATGGGCGGGCACTTCATGTTTCAGGACGACCAGCAAACCCCGAATGACCTGAGCTGCACGTTCGAGTACGATCTGCCGGACGGCAAGAAACGCATGATCACCTTCGAAGTCCGGCATTGGATCACGAATCACGAAGCAGAGATCGGCACGGCCTTCCTCGGTACGCCGGAACGTAAGAAATCATCCAGCGGCGCAAAATTGGGGCCGCTCGCCGGCAGCCACAACACCGTCGGAAACATCTTCTACGGCTCGAAAGGATATCTTGCAACCGGTGATGAGGATGCCGACACATACGCGGTCTGGTTAGGCCGTGACCAGGACCAACAAGCTCCCGTCCATGGCGGCAGCGAACTCGCGCACTTCAAAAACTTCATCGATTGCGTGGTGAGCCGCAACCAGGCGGACCTGCATGCACCGATTGAGGAAGGACACACCTCCTGCGCACTCGTCCACCTCGCGAACGCGTCATATCGCCTGCGGAGAACTCTACACTTCAACCCGGAGACTCAGGAAGTAATCGGCGATGAAGAAGCAGCCAGGCTTCTGCGGGACGGCGATCGCGGCTACCGCGCGCCATTCGTGATTCCAGAGATAGTCTGACCCGATTGTGGGGCAGGTTGGCCAACGTAACCTGCTCTGGAATAGTGGCGACTTCCTCCGCCATGGCGCGTCTACACAGAGGAGGACGCCATGCCTATTTCCCTTACTGCGAGCCCCAAGTACAATGGTCCTCACGCGTGTCCGGGCTGCGGAAAGAAATCGTTTTGGACCTGTATCCAAGAGATGCCCGTGGTCGTAATCAGGATCGAATGCGATGGTGATTGCGGAACGTACGAAAAACCCTATTCAGAGTTAGAATCGGAGCCCTTTTTCGAGAAGCAGATTCGGATCACGATGGAATAGCTTCGCCTTGGCTGGTGGCGCAATCGGAGGATGCCGAACTCCTGACTCGGGCAAGTACACTCCGATCAAACCGACCGCAACGCCGCTTCGTTCCAATCCGCTGCCGGCCAGACGGTCACGTTTTCTGACCCGTACACGCGGCGCACTCCCTCCACCGGAAGGGCATCACTCGCGGCGCTCATTGCACCCGCAATTCGGACCTTACGCGGCGCGGATTGCGAAGCGAGCAGCGGCAGGTCGGTTGAATGAAACAGATCCCAGCCAAAGTTGGCGAGCGATTGGCGGTACATCTCTGTTTCCAAGAGATTCTGATATGACACCAGCCCGCCCGCCAGATACAACGAATCAATGCCCTTATCAACATTGAAAGCAAACAGCGCGGGTACTGTGAGCCGGCCCCGCGCGGCGAGCGCAATCCGTCGATTCGCCGCGACCGGGTCGCTCTTCAAAGCCTGCGCGACCGCCACAATATCAACAATTCGTTGCGCCAATAGCGGACTCCCCAGAATCAGGGAAGCCCACGCGAATTCTTCCTCCCGATCATGCGGAATCGTGTAGCGCGGATTTCCGCGGCCCACTTCCGGCTGCATATCTCCAACCCCGCGAATATCTGCCGCGCAGACCACACGCCCCGATCGCGCCAGCTTGTGATAGACGCCGTCCTCATGAACACCCACGTTGCGGCCGCGGTCATCTAAAACGATCAGCGCGGGCACGTTCGGATCCGGTTTGTCGGGAGTGAACAGCCAGACCGGCACCCACACCTCCGCCGCCGAATTCACTTCAGCCGCAGCGACCCGCGCCCCGGCCATTTTTGCCGTCGTAAGCACTGCGAGCTTGCACCCGGTTGGCAGCACAAACTGCAACTGTTCCTGCCACGGCTTAGAGGAAGAAACAGCGCGCGGAGTTTTCGCGCCTCGCTGAATCAAATCGAACGGCCGCAAGCTCCCAAAATCTCGCGTAACGCTTCCGGTTGGTCCTGTCCACAATGTCTGCATGGGTTCCGGCGCAACGGGCGGCTCCTCTGTGATTTCATGCGCGGTATTCTTCAGCCAGCGTTCGAACCAGTTATAGATATCGAGGCGCAGATCGTAACCAAGCGCGTGGGGCAGCGGCGTGCTGCGCCAGCCAAGTTGATCGCTCTTACCGAGAATTTCATACACCCGGGCAAGCTTTCGATATTCTTCGCGCCCGTCATCGAGATAGCGCGGCGAATACGTCCCAAAGAAATCGTGCGAGCTCACCTGAACCAGCAGCGGCTTGGGCGCGATCGGATACAAGAGATCCCACCGGTCGAACCCGACAGTTCCGGAGCCAATCAGGTCCTGCTCGGCGTCATCCGTCGAACCGGGCGGATTGAAATGGGCGCACGCCACATCTTCCGTATTGCCGGAGGAAACGGCGGCCGCGCTCAAACGCGAATCGACGCAGGCCAGCAGCATGGTGAGCGTCCCCCCGCCCGATTGCCCCGTTGAGGCCAGCCGCTTGGGATCCACCATCGGATGCGCAGCCAAATAGTCGAGGCTGCGAATCGCATCCCAAACCTGGTAACGCGAAGCAGAGTCTCCCAGCAGCAACAACTGCTTGCCTGGATGCGTGTGCTCTTCATCCACCGAACTCAATCGCGTGTCGGTTCCCGACGCATTCGGATACGCAATGCGCTCGCCCTGTCCCATCGGATCAAACGCGAGCACCAGATAACCGAGCTGAACCAGCCCCTGACAACACTTCTGATACGGCTCGTATGCCTTCCCGAGCGGGCTGTGCCCCATTTGGAACAGCACGCCCGGATACGGCGGCGGGCCCGTTTTCGGAATGTATAGATTTGCGCTGATGACAATACCCGGACGGCTCTCGTAAACAACCTTCTGCACCCGGTATCGAGCCCGCTCGAACTCGCCGGTCACACGAGCGTTGAGCGGAGTCCGCTGCGGCTGGCCGCCCACCAGCTTCCAGAAGGTCTCCCGAACCCAGTTCTGGCGCTTGTGACTCGCTGCGGCATCCGTAAGCAACTCCAACGCTCGATTGCGCTTTTGATAGGCTTCCCGCGCCAGCCCCGATAAATAGTCGGAAAGACATTTCGAGTAATCGCGATAATAAAAACCGGAAAGTTCGGCCGCTGCCAGCCTGGGCGCGGCCGCGCACCCAGCCGCCAGCCCCAGCCACTCGCGCCGGGACCATTGATTCATATCGAAGCTTTTCATTTTCAAACCTGCGCCTCAAAATGTGCGCGCGCTAAAACATTCTGACGCTGTTCATCTCGCGGAAGGAGAAAGACGACCACCACGGTCGCCAGAATAGGCGCCGTTGCGGCCAACAGGAACGCCGGAAAATACGAGAAGCGATCCACCAGCACACCCACCAGCAACGTGAACCCGGTCCCCGCTAAACCGGCTGCGAATCCACTCAATCCAGTCACAGTCGCCACAACTTCTGCGGGAAACAGGTCAGAAGGAAACGTCAGCCCCATAGTCGACCAACTGGCGTAGCCGAACAGCGCAATGCAAATAAGCGATAAGCAATAAAACGGATGCGCGGTCAGCACCGCCGGAATTCCCGCCAGCATCGGAATGCAGCTTACAACGCACACCGATTTGCGCGCGAGCAAAACGGGCATGCCTCGTTTCACAAGCCGCCCCGAAATTAACCCGCCCGCGAAATTGCCTGCATCCGCCGCAACAAACGGTATCCAGGCAAAGGCCGCAATCTGCTTCAGGCTAAAACCGCGCGTATCGCTCAGATACTGCGGCAGCCAGAATACATAAAACCACCAGATCGGGTCCGTCAATGACCGGCCAATCACAATGGCCCACGTCTCGCGGCGCGCGAGCACCGGGAGCCAGTTTTTCCAGTTCTGCGGTTGCCGCTGCTGCTGCCGTTCACCGCGTTTCGGATAGACGAACAGCCACAAAGCAAGCCAGACGAAGCCAAGCAATCCCGAAAAGACGAACGCCGCTCTCCACCCGAATTGCAGAGCAATCCACGGAATGCAAAGCGCCGCAATCGCGCCACCCACACTGGAACCGCTATCGAAGATCGCCACCGCCACGCTGCGTTCTTTTGCCGGAAAGAACTCGGCCACAGCCTTGCTTGCGCCCGGCCAGTTAAAGCCCTCGCCAATGCCGAGCAAAAAGCGCAAAACCGTCAGCGACGATGCGGAATGCACGAAGCTGGTGAGCACGCTGACGGTCGACCACCACACCACAGCCAGCGAGAGCCCTAGCCGCGTTCCCATGATGTCGAGGAGAACGCCGCCAATCAACCATGTTGCAGCGTATGCAAACTGGAACGCTCCAAAAATATTGGAGAGCCCCGTGTGGTTCAAATGAAAATCTTTCGCGATGACCGGAGCGAGCACCGAGAGAGTCTGCCGGTTGATGTAATTGATAGCCGTCGAGCAGAACAGTGTCCACACGATCCACCAGCGTCTCCGGCCGTTTCGAAAAGGCACCTTCAACTCCCCTACTCAACCGGGATTCCGCGTACTCGCCATCTCCGCCACACTCTTCAACAGCGATGCCGATTCACGGTCGAGATACACATACACATCGGGATGCCGCCGGACGATCGATGCTGGACATTTCTCCGAAATCGGACCTTCGAGCGCATTCCTCACCGCTTCCGCCTTGCGCCGCTCCGGGACACAAGAAACCCAGGATTTCGCGCGAAACAGCCCCGGGCACGTAATGGTCACCGCTTTCTCCGGAACCGAAGCCATGTCCCGGAAATGCCCCTCCCCCGCCTGCTGTCTCCGGCACGCCTCCTCCAGAACAACCTGCTTCACCTGGACCGGATCGTTAAAATCCGCCACCGGCGGATCGTTAAACGCGATATGCCCGTTTTCACCAAACCCGACAAAAGCCACGTCAATCGGAGCTTCCAGCAGAAGCTTGGAATAGCGCTCGATCTCAGCGTTCAGGTCGGCCGCGTCCCCCTCCAGGTAAAACATCTTTCCCGGATGGATTTTTTCTTCCAGCCGCGTGCGGATCCAATACCGAAAGCTCGAAGGATGATTCGCGCTGATGCCGCTGTATTCATCCATATGAAAGAACTCAACCGCCTTCCAGTCAACTGGTTGCTTGACAAGCGCCTCAGCCAGCGGAATCTGTGAATTTCCGGTCGCGGCGATCACGCGCGCCCTGCCGTGCGCCTCGATAGCCCGGGAGATCAGTGTCGCCGCGCGCTGCGCCGCGGCCAATCCCAATTCTGCGGGAGAAGCGTAAATCTGCACATGGGCGCCCTCAACCTGAAACTCGTTGAGCGGATGTACTGGTGGCATGGTTGGAATTATACACAGGCCGCAAAAGCCGGCAAAGAAAAATTTCTCTGCACCGGCAGCAAGTTTCCCAACAGCCTCTTGACAATTTCCTGGTTCGCGCTGAAACTAGTCTAAAATCCGAAGCTCCAGGAGCCCATCTGTATGTCTTGCAGGCTGTTTGCTTCCCTGTTGTTCCTTTCTTCCATTCTTTGGGCTGCCGATCCAACCGGGACCATCACCGGCACCGTCCTCGATCCCAGCGGCTCCGCTGTCGTTGGGGCCAAAGTCGTGGCAACCAACCTCAACACCGGACTCTCGCGCGAAAGCGCAACCGCCAATGACGGCGGCTACACGTTTCCATTGCTACCGGTTGGGTTTTACAGCATTACCGTGCACGCCAGCGGATTTCGCACGTTTGAACAGCGCGGTATCGAAGTCCGAACGGACGAGTCTTCTGCCGTCCCCGTGCGACTCGAAGTAGGCAGCGCGAGACAGTCCATCACAGTCGAGGCGAACGCCGGAATCGTCGAAACCCAGTCCGGCACGCTCCGGGAGGTGGTAGGCCAGCAGAGGATCGTCGAACTGCCGCTCAATGGCCGAAATGCCGCTGCCTTAGTGTTGCTGTCGCCCGGCACCGAAGACCTGGGCGCCGGAAATGCAAATGGCAGCGGCGATGCCCTCCAGAGCACCAGTTATCCCGGAGCTCAGGCCATTAGCGCAAACGGCGCGCGGTCGGACATGGTCAACTACAACATGGATGGCGGCAGCAACCAGGATCCCTACACCAACGTAAATAATCCGTTTCCAAATCCCGACGCCGTGGAAGAATTCAGCATCCAGACGAACAGCTACTCCGCCGAGTATGGCCGCGGTTCGGGGGCCATCGTCAACATCGTTACCAAATCGGGAACCAACGACTTTCACGGAACCGCCTTCGACTTCCTCCGCAATGGCGATCTGAACGCGAGAAACTTCTTTGCCGCCTCTGCCGACCAACTGAAACGGAACCAGTTCGGCGGTAGCGTGGGTGGTCCGATTCTGCGGAACAAGCTATTCTTTTTTGGGTCTTATCAAGGCACGCAACTCAGGAATGTCAGCGAAGGAAATGCCGCAGTCGTTCCCACGCCTGCACAACGGAACGGAGATTTCTCGGCAGTCAGTCGCCAGCTCGTAAACCCGTTTACGCGCGCCCGATTTCCGAACAATCAGATCCCAACCAGTCTGTTTGCCCCGGCGAGCGTAAAAATCTTATCGTTGATACCGGAGCCCGTTGCTGCGGGCGGAATTACTTATTACAGCCTGCCTGATCGCGAGCATGAAAATCAATTTCTGGGCCGGGTGGATTACGATTCGGCAAAAAACCGCATATACGGGCGCTATTTTTATTCTCGCTACATCAGAGATCGCGTCTCGGGTAGCCAGGACATATTGACTTCCAACCGCGGGCTTGATCTTTGGGATCAAGGAGCTGCTGTAGGAGATACATACAGCATCAGTCCGAATCTCCTCAACAGCTTTATCTTTTCTTACGGGCGGAATTTCGGAACTGTAGTAAGTGGCGCTCCTTTCGGTTTCTCCAGTCTGGGGATTCCCATCGCCAGCACGAATCCTCCCGAACTGCAGTTAAGCGTGAGCGGATATTTCACCATCAGTTCCGGGCACCCCACGCACGTAAATCGACACGATTTTCACTACGCCGATAGCATCCACTGGGTGCGAGGCCCGCATGAGCTTGCATTCGGCGGCGATTTTTTGCGTGAGAACGTCGTTCTCATCAACACATTCCGGCAAAATGGCCAGTTTACGTTTGGCAGCACAAATTTCAGCGGCAATCCGCTTTCCGATTTCCTGGTTGGATATGCCCAGAGATTCATTCAAGGAGGAGGAGAATTCGCCAATCGGCAAGCGAATCTCGGCAGCCTGTTTGCCCAGGACAACTACCGCGTCAACCGGGAGCTTGTCCTAAATCTCGGAGTACGATGGGATCCGTTCATTCCGTTTTCTGATTCGCTGGGCCGAACGGAATGCTTCCGCCCGGGATCGCAATCTAAGAAGTTTCCAAATGCTCCCGGAGGGTATCTGTTCGCCGGCGACCCAGGATGTCCAGCCGGTGGATTTGCCTCGAGCTGGTCGCAGATCGCACCCAGGTTTGGATTCGCGTACAACATCGGAGGCAACGGGAAGACCACGATCCGCGGTGGCTGGGGCATTTTCAATCAGCCGCCGTTCATTGAAGCTTTCAACAACATGGTGGATAGCGCACCCTGGAGTCCGCAATACCAACTCCTGCGCGTGCCGTTCATGAATCCATACCAGGGAACGCCCAATCCGTTTCCTGCGCAATTCGCACCGTTCGTTCCGCCGCCGACCGTCAGCTTCGCGAGCCCCCTCTCGCTTGCGGTGTCCTATCAGCCGAACTGGAGCCCCAGCGAGGTGATGAATTGGAACCTCACCATCGAGCGTCAGTTAGCGAACGACATTTTGCTCCGGGTTGGTTATGTGGCATCCAAGGGCACGCATCTGTCCTACAACACGGATGTGAACGCACCATTGCCCAGCCCGGACGCAACAGCCGATAACGAACAAGACCGAAGGCCGTATCAGCAATACGAGCAGATCACGCAAGACGCTTCCAATGGAAACTCCAGCTACAACTCGCTTCAAGTAGAAGTCGATAAGCGCTTCTCACATGGCGTCACCCTCAGCGCCAACTACACCTGGGCCAGGAGCATCGACGAGGTCTCCTATCAGACCGATCTATGCGGGATCAATATAATCAATCCCTACGACGTAGGCGCCTATCGCGGAGTATCCGATTTCAACGTCCCGCACCGGTTTGTCCTGAATTATCTCTGGCAATTGCCGTCGCCCAAACAGGGGGTTCAAAAGGCAATTCTCGGAGGTTGGGAGACTTCCGCCATCTGGACCTGGCAGAGCGGTTTCCCACTGAATATCACTTCCGGCGGCGATTACTCGTACAGTCTTCCCGAGGTCGGCAACGATCAGGCTCAGGTCATATCTACACCGCAATACACGCACGGATCGTTAAATCAAAGGCTGGCGCAGTGGTTTACGACCGCTTCCTTCACTGCACCCGCGTCCAATTCCTTCGGCAACGCCGGCCGCAATATCCTGATCGGACCCGGAACTTTCAACGTCGATTTTTCCGCCCATAAAGTCTTTACTCTGACCGAACGGTTCCGGCTGCAATACCGCGCCGAGTTCTTCAACTTCTTCAATCACCCGTTATTAAACAATCCGGATACCACGGTCTCAGACAGTACATTCGGCCAGATTACGAGCGCTCGCGATCCGCGTATCATGCAAATGGCCCTCAAATTGGTCTTTTAGTGACGCGGCGGGAATTACTATGGCTTACCGGCGCTGGCCTCCTGTCCGGAGCGGATCCGCAAAATCTGTCGTATCCGCTGCGGTCTCTGCAGGGCGCCGTAACTCCCTCGGAGATGTTTTTCGTCCGCGACCATTTCCAGCCCCCGGAACTCTCGCTCGGAACCTGGAAGCTGCGCGTCGAGGGACGCGTGCAACATCCCTACGAACTGAATTTCAGCGACCTGGTGGAACTGCCCAGCAGGAAAATGGAAGCGTTTCTCGAGTGCGCCGGCAATGCAGCGAACGGATCGGCAATCAGCAACGGCGTGTGGGAAGGCGCTCCTATCTCTGTCCTCCTCGAAACAGCCCGCCCGACCCCCGCCGCCGCCTTCGTTTTGCTCGAAGGCGCCGACCGTGGTGCGTTATTTCCGGACCGGCCCACGCTCCCGTATACGCAAATTGTGCCGATTGAAAAATGCTTGGATCCATCCAGCCTGGTCGTTTATAAATTGAACGGCCTGGCTCTTCCGAAGAAGAACGGCTTCCCCGCGCGTGCCTTATTTGCGGGTTGGTATGGCATGGATTGGGTCAAATGGCTACAGCGCATCGTCGTTCTCGGCCGGGATGTCGGCCAAACCGCATTCGAACAAAGCGGAATGAACCGTGTGTATAACCGGGTAGTGCAGAATGAGATCACGCGCGTAGCTGCCGTGCGGGTCAAGTCAGCCATTGCATGGCCCGCCAACGAAGCACATCTTCCAGCGGCACGTCACCTGCTTTGGGGATTCGCCTGGTCCGGGAGCGCGCCCATCCGCCAGGTAGAAGTGACTACAGACGGAGGGAAGCAGTGGATGCCCGCGGACCTAAGTTCCCGGCCCGGGCAATACGCTTGGACGCGCTGGAGCTGCGCATGGGATGCCAAGCCCGGCGAATATATGC
Source organism: Bryobacteraceae bacterium (assembly GCA_035651215.1). Classification (GTDB taxonomy): domain Bacteria; phylum Acidobacteriota; class Terriglobia; order Bryobacterales; family Bryobacteraceae; genus Bog-105. The sequence goes on along the minus strand of DASRGE010000007.1, from coordinate 216,666 downwards.
TGATGAGCCGTGCCATCGACCAGAGCGGCGCGCAGCAGCCGCTGCAGCGAGACCCGCGGAGGAAGGACACGTATGAGCTTAACTGGTGTGCTCCGGTTCACTGCCTTGTGCGTTAGCGCGCACTGCGTCTTGATCGCCGCTTGTCCCGATCCCGCGTGTTTGCTCACACAGGTCCGTGTGGATCTATCGCGGAATGATCTCGATGCGCTGAAGTCAAATCTCCGGGAGCTGGCCGCCCGCTTTCCCAACGACCTGGAAACGCACGCCACGCTGGCGCGCATCCTCGCCGAAAAGAACCTGTTCATGCTCGCGCTTGCCGAGGCGCTCCGAGCCGGTCCTGCCGCCACCGTGCAGCTTGCCGCGCTCGAAAACGCGGTCGGCGCATACAGTGACGCTCTCGGCAACGCACTTCCCGCCGAAAAGAACAGCCAGTTGCCAAGCGAGCTTCGCGCCTCCGCTGCCGGCGTGGCAGGCCTCAGTTACGAGAGCCTCGGGGAACCGGAACCCGCGCTCGAACACTTGAAAACAGCCATCCAACTGGACCCTTCGCGCGACAATTCTTATCTGGCTCTTGCCGATCTCTGTGAACGATTGCAAAAGTATGCGGATGCCGTGGACGTGCTGCAACAAGCACGCCTGCATGCCGGCGATTCTCCAGCGATGCTGTTATCGCTCGGCGCCGATCTGATTCGCGCGGAAAAGTATTCGGACGGAATTCAGATTCTTCATACGCTGCTCCAGCGCGACCCGAAGGTGGAGCAAGCCTACATCAGTTTGGCCGATGCGGCCCGCAGGATGGGGAATCCGGACCAGGAAGTCGAGGCACTCGAGGGCCTGGCGCGTTGCAATCCGCGCTACCCGATGCTCCACGTCTTGATCGCCCGCGCCATGCTCAACAAAGAACACCCGAGTTATCCGGCGATTCTACGCGAGCTCGCACTCGCCGAAAGAAGCACGCCGGCTGACCCCGATGTTTTCTTCCTCCGGGGCAAGGTTCTCGCGGCCTTGGGCCGGCAGCAGGAAGCTATTTCCGCCCTGCGCCGGTCCATTGAACTACGGCCGATGGAGCCAGGCCCTTACTATCAACTGGCGAAGCTATACCAGAAACTCGGCAAGGCCGGCATGGCGCGTGAGCAGTTCGAACGCGTGAAAATCCTGGAGACCGCAGGTTCGTTCAGTGAAAAAATGAATAAATAGGAGACTTCGATGAACTCTCAGTCTGATAACGAGTCGAAGACCGGACGCCGCAAATTTCTTGCGCAAACCAGCCGCGCTCTGCTGGCCGGTTCCACCACAGCACTTTCAGCGCGTTCGTACGCACGTGTTTTGGGCGCGAATGACCGGATTCGAATCGCTCAGCTTGGCTGTGGCGGAAGAAGCCAGGGCCATGTCCACATGGTTCACATGGCAGTGGACCGCACGCCGGTGGAAGTCGTGGCCGTCTGCGATATCTGGAGTCTCGCTCGCGAGAAGCGCGCCAAGCAGGTCTACGATCTGTTTGGAGCGGAGCCGAAACAGTATAAGTACTCCGAGCAGATCCTGGCGAACCCCGATATCGACGGCGTGATGATTGCAACCGGAGATCACCAGCACGCCAAGCTTTGTATCGAAGTCGTACAGGCCGGCAAGGATTGTTACGTCGAAAAGCCGTTCGCCAACGTGCTGGAAGAAGCCAAGGCCGCACGCGCTGCCGTGAAAAACTCCCGTCAGGTGGTGCAGGTCGGAACGCAGCATCGAAGCCAGCCCTATCCCTTGGCCGTTCGCGATATTGTGCGCTCCGGCCGCCTGGGGCCGCTGGTTCGTATCACGCAGGAGTGGAACGTCAATCAGCCGCGCTGGCGCTACATTCGCGGCATCGACGATGGCAAGAGCCCTTGCCTGCTCAAAGAGGACGATACCGACTGGAACCGCTGGCTGCTCGGCAAGCCGTATCGCCCGTTCGATCCTCACGTCTACCTGGAATTCCGGCTCTACCGTGAATTCTCCTCGGGCATTTTTGACCAATGGCTCAGTCACGGTTCCGACCTGGTTCATCTTTGGACTGATGAAACGCACCCCGTCAGCGTCGTCGCAACCGGCGGCACCTTCGCCTGGCAGGATGGACGCGAAAATCCGGACACGGCCACAGTCTCGGTGATTTATCCGAAAGGTTTTCTCTACACTTACTCGACGACATTCGGAAACAGTTATCGCAGCTTCAGCCGCATTCAGGGCCGCGACGGAACGGTTGAAAATTACGGCGGCGAAGGCGCAGCCCTGTTCTTAGTCACGAAAGAAGGCGGCCGGCAGGAAGCAGCGGACGGCCCGCGCTACACAGCACCCCCGGGAATGGGACCCGCCCCTGACCAAGCCGAGATTCTCCGCCTGCCCAACACCCGCGAACCCGACTCGCGCGGCCCGAGTGATGACGACCTGGACCATCTGATGAACTGGCTGAACGCGATGCGCGACCGCAAACAACCTAATGCAACCGTCGACAACGGGTTTTCTCATGCGATCGTCTGCATCATGGCCGCGGAGTCGTATTGGTCCGGCAAACGCCTCTATTGGGACCCGTCCTCGGAACAGATTCTCGATCACGCCAGCAGTTAACTTAAACTGAAGCGATGGACCGACGCCAATTCCTGAAGGCCAGCGCTTCCGGTTTAGGTATGAGCGCGCTGGCGCACTATACGCCTTTACTTGCCCAAGAAAAAACACGCCGGGTCGGTTTGATCGGGTGCGGATGGTACGGAAAAATCGACCTCTTCCGCCTCATTCAGGTCGCGCCCGTGGAAGTGGTGTCGCTCTGCGACGTCGACAAACACATGCTTGCGACTGCGGCGGACATGGTCGCTACCCGGCAATCTTCCGGCAAGAAACCGCGTACCTACGGCGACTATCGCGAGATGCTCCGGCAGCACGATCTCGATATCGTGCTGGTGGCCACGCCGGACCACTGGCACGCGCTCGCCATGATTGAAGCGGTTCGGTCAGGAGCGGACGTCTACGTCCAGAAACCGATCAGCGTGGACGTGATCGAAGGCAAAGCCATGCTGGCGGCCGCCAGGCGGCATGGCCGTGTGGTCCAGGTCGGCTTGCAGAGACGCAGCACGCCGCATATCGTCGAAGCGAAGAATCGCTTTCTCGATGAAGGGAGGCTTGGCAAAATTGCGCTGGTCGAAATCTATTGCTACTACCACATGCGCGCCACTGAAAACCCGCCGGACACAACACCGCCCGACTATTTCGACTACGAGATGTGGACCGGCCCGGCCCCGATGCGGCCCTACAACAAACTGGTGCACCCACGCACCTGGCGCGCGTTCATGGAATACGGAAACGGCATTGTCGGCGATATGTGCGTCCACATGTTCGATATGACGCGCTGGATGCTGAATTTAGGTTGGCCCTCGCGCATCGCCTCGACTGGCGGAATCTTTGTAGACAAAGCGAGCAAAGCCAACATTACCGATACGCAAACCGCCACGTTCGAATATCCCGATTTGCGAATCGTGTGGCAGCATCGCAGTTGGGGAGAATCGCCCGACCCGAAATATCAGTGGGGAGCGACGTTCTACGGCGACAAGGGCACGTTGAAGGTCAGCGTGTATAGCTACGACTTCACCTCAGTTGATGGAAAAGAGAGCGTGCACCGCGACGTGACCTATGAATTCGACAAGTATCCGCTGGACCGCACCGAGAAGGATTTGGAGACGCATGTAGCGCCTGCCGAGCGCTACCACATGCTGAATTTCCTTCAAGCTATCGACCAGCGCTCGAAACCCATCTCCGATATCGAACAAGGATACATTTCAACCGCGTCTTGCATTCTGGCGAATAACTCGCTCAAACTTGGGCGCACGCTCGCCTGGAATTCGGAACGTCAGGAAGTCACAGGTGACGAGGAAGCGAACCGTCTCCTGCGCCGCGAATACCGGGAACCCTGGCTCCACCCTGACCCCGAATCCGCGTAGATGCGGAACTCTGCTTGAATCATGGACTGATCAGCAAATTTGAAATTGCCGAATTGAGTGAGAAACTGGGTTGTTCGGCCATTTATTGCTCGAACGTATCCGACCATCCCCGCCTCCCAACTCGCCTTACAACGAACCAGCTATCTTTTTAGCCAGCGGGATCACTTGCCTTGTGCCGCAGGGACATGTCATATATAAAATTCGGATGACCTTGCTGCCCTTTCGGATCATCATCACGCTCTCACCTGAAACAAAGGCCTGATCGCCGATGTCGAGGTCTTCGCCGGGCGGCCCACCCAGATTCTTCAAGACCTTTGCATTCAGCTTCATTTCTGCGATCGCGCTCGGCGAATCGGAAACCGAAACGGCCAACACGGCGACCCTGCCTGCGCCGTCGCTGGTCGCATTTTGCCGTTCCCTTGGCATGGAGTCGAAAATGGTCTTGCCGAATTGTTCGAATATTTTTTGAGTGTGCGCATCGGCGCCCTTCGCGCCGAGCATCGAGGAGGCGTGCTTCGCGGCCATGTCGCCGGCATTTCCCATAGCCAGATAGCTGCATGAGTCCGCATCTGCTTGTGTCTTCACGATCTCGACCCCAATGGCTGCCCCTACGTCTTCCTTGTTCAAATAGCGGCAGGGATCGCCCATCGGTCCACTGTCATGCGCGTTGATGATCTCGGCTTTTACTTCATGAAGTTTCTGACTGATCCGGTGAGCCGCATAAAACACCCCGGCCACCATGGCGCCGCCCACCAAAAAGATAATCAGGACAGATGCAATGGCGAATTTGCCTGCCGTGCTCAACCCCTTGTTTGCCGCCGGTAATGCCTGTGCTGCAGTCTGCTGCGATGGCCCGGTTTGCGCTCCACAGTTCGCGCAAAACCGCGCCGCTTCATTAACTTGGGTTCCACAATTGCCGCAAAACCTGCTCATTTCATTCACTCCCTATCCGTGGGACCAATCAAAACCCGTTTGGCTGGTCGTCTACGAAACTACTTTGCACGCCATGTGCCGTTAGCCCAAGAAATAAGCGTCAAAATTCTACAGGGGACCGCGCGTCTCCAGGTATTCAACCTCGTCCGCAAGGCCACGGCTCCCGAAGCGCTATGCCGGAACTGCTGCGAAATCGATGGCAAGTGGGTACGCATTGCCGAAAACTTGGTACCATTAATGGGCAAATTGCGAGAAATGAAGACTCCAATAACCCAAGAAGCAGAATGAGGAATCCTTTTCTAGGTTTACGTCCGGCCCTCGAGATTATGGTGAGAGAGGGTAGAGTTTTACCCGCGACTGGACAGGCGATTGAAGATATGATGCGTCCTGACCAGGAAGAAGCCTACGACCGTGTGCGCCTTGGAACGGAGCACGGTTTGCTTAACATCGTAATAGAGGCACCAAACCGGACCCTGTATGTAGATTGCCCAACGATCCATCGCTGCGACAAGCATTTATTCCGATATTTCCTCGACGGTTCTGCGCGAACGTTCTATCTCGGTAATATTGTGGAGGGCGATCGTCAGACTCCAATCCACGTCTCGCAGGTCGGTGCCGCGGTGGTTTATCGAGATACTGGCGGGCGTGTAAGGATTGCCAAAGCGGAAAACAAACTTGTCCTGCTCATGAATAAGGAGGAGGTCTCATTCGGGAATGAAATTGAGCGAAGCGTCAGATCGGCAGGTGACCGCTACATCTTCGTCGACCTCAAGGAGGAGGATTTGCAGACAGACGGCATTAAGGCGGGCAAAGAGCCTCGGTCCCGCGCTGCTCATAAAGCCAACTGGATTATGCGTACCGTGGAGAAGGAGATTGCGGAAGGTCTCGTGCGCGTGGATGGCGAATGGTTGATGCTCGATGGGGGCCTCGGTAGCGAGTACGCAAAGGATTGGAAGGAAGGCAAAGATTATCTGGGAGTGGTCAAGTCGTCCTGGAAGGAACTCAAGTTTTCCGTCAGCGGAGGTAGAGGCGCGAAGCACACAATCAACACCTACGAACTGCTCTCAAACCTAAAGACCGGGCAGCGCACGTTGGCGTTTGGACTGCGCGACGGTTTGATTGCCACTTGGTTCATTCGAATCCGTGGGCCCGAGTACTTAGATTTTCCACTCATGGGCGTACTGAGAGTGGAACTGCCCAATCCAACAATGCAACCGGTTTCGTCAGACGCGATTACGGAAATCTCGGGCGCTCTTGTGGCCGAGCGATGCGTTTCACCACACGGCAGGGATGTGCGTTGGCACTCTCACTTGTATCCAATTTACCTTGCTGAGCAAGCTGTGAAGAACGACTTTGCGTCAACCGAAATACTGAAGTCGGGGCTGAAGTGGCCTTTGCCCCCGAATGGCCGACTTGCCTAGCGGAGAACCAAAGATGGGTACCGAACCTCAACAGCAGGTCCAAAAACTAGAGCCAGACAGACCAGTCGGTAAAGCATCAGCAACAGAACGCGAGCCGAACTCCTCTGAAAAATTTTCCTTTTGGCTCGGCCCGGACGAGATCGTAAATCCATTCGACATTGTAGAAGCCGACCAAATGCAAGGGACAAGTACATTCGGATTGGTTACAAATATTAAGCAGATCACCGACGCTCCATCACATCTTTCCAATTACATCTCCAGCGATTTCGGAAGCACCGAGGCTAATCCGCAGACGCCGCGTCAAGGTGCGAACGTCGCCGAGGTCAACGTTCTCGCAAACTATGATCCCAACACTCCCAAGAAGTTTCCCATGGGCATTTACATGCCCGTTCAAAGCGAGTCGCCTGTAAAGTTCGCCAGCGAGGCAGGCATTCATGTCGCCCTCGGCATAGACAAGATGTTCGAATATGAAGCGGAATACAAGGAGAAAATCACTATCCCAGCAGGCATGATTCGCATGTCGAATGGAACAAGGGTACGTGTGTTTCTCGATAGGCGGTATGTTCTCGGCCCCGAAGGCGCTCACGTGAATATCGCAGGAATTTCAGGACTGGCTACGAAAACGTCTTATGCCATGTTCCTGATCCAATCTATTATGCAGACAGTCGGAGAGAAGGATGTGGCAGTGATTCTCCTGAATGTCAAACAGAACGATCTTTTAGTGATTGATAAGCCGCGCAAAGGCATAAAACCCGAGGAGCAAGAATTGTGGCGGTATCTCGGACTTAAGCCAGGGCCTTTCACAAACGTGCGTTATCTGCTTCCTTGGGGTAAAGAAACGCAGACGACAAAGCTCCCAAACTGCTTTGGTGAGCCCCCGGATGAGTTCAAAATCTATGCGTATTCTTTGCGTGATGTGATCGGCAGTGGCGGAAACCCAGGTCCGGGATTAAGTCTCATTGTTCGAGTTCCGGATCCGTGGGATACGCTAGGTGCATTGATTGGCGAGATACAGCAGGGCATTGGCAACAATGAGCCGAAGTGGCAGGGCGTGAGCACATGGCATGACTTGCTCAATAGAAAACCTCTCATGGATCAAGGCATTCCACTAAAATTCGGTGAAGTCGCTGCCTCCTCGGTGGGCCGATTCGTCCGAGTGCTGCGGCGAGTTACCAAAAATCGTCAATCGGGTATTTTTGTTGAGCAGAGAAATCCTCAGAACGCGGTCAACTTGGGCGAAGAGATCCGGAAAATCCAAGGTGGTCAGACAACCGTGGTGGATATTGCGAAACTAACGGACGAAGAACGCGCTCTGGTGTTTGGGCATATCATCCAGGAGGTATATGGCATGTATGCGGAGGCAAGCCTGGACGAGCGAGCAGATCTGCCGAAAAAGGTCGTAATCTTCGTAGACGAATTGAACAAATATGCGCCAGCCCGCCGTGGCGAGGGGGAGTCATCCATTTTGGAATACGTGCTCGACATTGCCGCGCGCGGTCGTTCTCTAGGTGTTGTATTGATCTCAGCAGAGCAGTTCATGAGCGAGGTTCACGCTCAAGTTGTCGGCAACAGCAGCACCAAAGTTATTGGGCGCAGTGATTCATCAGAATTGTCGGACAGCGCGTACCGATTCGTCTCTAATGAGCTCAAAGCACACCTAACACGCCTCGATAAAGGCGAGTTGTTACTATCGCACCCGATTTACCGCCAACCTGTTAAGATCGAGTTCCCGCGACCCGCTTACCAGGCAATCGGACATGGCCGCTAGAGTTTGGCATACGACGTCAAAATCAAAAAGGAATGGCAGCGGTGGGTCACTCCTGTGCCGCTGAAGGACAGCCCCGTCCATCGCTGGTACTATTTTCCACACAGTTTCACTGGGGAACTGGTACATGCCCTTATCGACGAATGGGGCCTGAGTGCTGATGACCGCACTCTTGATCCATTCTGTGGTGCGGGAACTACTCTCGTGGCGGCAAAACAGAAGGGAGTGCCTGCTGTTGGTTACGATCTCTCTCCCCTTGCCGTGCTGGTTACCAATGTCAAAACGGCAAACCTTACGGCCGAGAGGATCAAACACGCATGGAAGATGCTCCGCCGAAATATTGTTCCAAACTGTCAGGATGATGCTTTCCACACGTATCCCCAACTCGTGCATAAAGCACTACCGGGCAAATTACTCAGAACTTTCGATGCGCTGTGGCGCTCAGTCGAATATCTCCCTTGTAGCAAGACCGAGAAGAAGTTTTTCCAGCTAGCAATCTTAAAAACCATCCGCGCATTCAGTCGATTGATTCCCACGGGAGGATGGTTGAGTTGGTCAGAGAACCGCGCAAACAGTCGCTCAATCATGAGTATTCTCGCGGCGAACATTCAGGAAATGATCGAGGATGTGGCGAATTGTCCTCACCCACGAAAGGGCGGTTATAACGCGACTGTCGCTGACGCGCGAGAGCTGCCAGATCCCGACGAGATGTATAGCGCGGTAATCAGTTCACCGCCTTATCCTAATCGTCACGATTATACTAGGGTATTCGGCGTGGAGTTGATGTTCGGATTCGTAAATTGGTCGCAGACACGTTCGCTGCGTTATCAGTGCTTCGAATCGCATCCGGAGGCACATCCCAGGAGACCGGACTTCACGAAATATACTACGCCCAAGACACTTCTAAAGTTGATGAGAATACTCGAAGGGAAGGAGGTGGATTCCCGGGTAATCCGGATGCTGAATGGTTATTTCCTAGATACTTACCTTTGCCTTAGGGAGACGGCACGAGTTTGTCAGCGAGGCGCTCGGTTGGCATTTGTCATTGGAAATGTGCAATACGGCGGTCAGCCGATTCCAGTGGACGAGCTAGTGGCGGAAATTGGAGAGCAGGTTGGCCTACGATGTCAGCGGCTTGTCATTGTACGCGAGCGTGGCAACAGTGCCCAGCAGATGGGGATGTTCGGGCGGAAGCCCTCGCGGGAGAGCATTGTTCTATTCGTGAAGCCGTCCCAAGCCTACCCAGCCATGCATTAGGTGTAATAGTTCAGACTTGATCTGACAAAGGGTTTAGGACACGGTAACCGCCGCGCGGGTGGCGCGCGGAGAAACAGCGTCCGGTGAAGTCACAAACGGCAGGCGGTCGAGTTGCTTTTCGTGCGCCAAATGCCGGGAGTCCATAAAAGTTTGCACAGGTGTTTTGCCGAAGCAATATTTGCCGGAATGGGGTCGAAGTTGATTGTACTCCTCCAGCCAAACATCCAGGTCGGCCTGTAACTGATCGAGCGATGAGTACAGCTTTTTACGGAAGGTGATGCTGTAGAACTCATCCTGCATGGTGCGATGAAACCGCTCGCAGATGCCATTGGTCTGCGGGGATTTGGCCCGTGTCTTGCTGTGGTCGATATTCTCCACGGCCAGATACAGTTGATATTCGTGATGCTCGCGCTGACCGCAATACTCCGTGCCGCGATCGGTGAGGATGCGCAGCAACGGAACGTCATTCTCTTCAAAGAAAGGTAAAACGCGGTCGTTCAGCATATCGGCCGCCACCAGCGCATTCTTGCGGTCGTACAGCTTGGCAAAGGCGACCTTCGAATAGGTGTCGATGAAGGTCTGCTGATAGATCCGGCCAATGCTCTTAATCGTACCCACGTAATAGGTATCCTGGGCACCCAGATAGCCCGGATGTGCGGTTTCGATCTCGCCGTGCGCTTCTTTTTCTTGCTTGGCTTTCTCCATCGCGCGGACCTGCGCTTCCGTCAACACCTGGCCGGGTTCTTGCGCCAGCTTCGTCTCCAGCGCCTTCAGCCGTTGGGCGAAAGTCTGCAGATCATGTCGCAGCCACACACTGCGCACTCCGGTGGGCGAAACGAACAGTCCGCGCTTGGTGAGCTCGTTCGCTACTCGGACCTGGCCGTAAGCCGGTTGCTCGATGGCTATGCCCACCACCGCCTGCTCAATGTGCGACTCTACCCGGTTCTTCGGGCACGGCTTGCGCCGGCTGATCTCTTTGAGCGCCAACTCGCCGCCTGTTTCGTACAGCTCCTTGAAACGGTAAAAGCTATCGCGCGAATAGCCCATCACTTTGCAAGCCTCTGAAACGCTGCCGAGCATGTCGGCCAGGTTCAGTAGACCCACTTTGTTCTTGATGATCTTTTGATCGGTGTTCACTGACATTCTCCTTCTTGCGCTTCTGCGCAGTCCATCAGAAAATGTCAGATCAAGTTGAGACTACTACACATTAGGAAGCTTGCAAAAGGTAAGCTTGTCCCAGAAGCTTACTTAGCCCGAGTCTTACAATGTAACTTCTGATCACCAAATAAAAGAGGCTCCAGCTACCTATTACATTGGACAGGAAAATTAGACAGGCCAAGTACTTAACGCAGAAAGAGTCTAGCCACCACAGGGCTACGGTGTCGCACCCTTCACGGACGGTTTCGATTCTTTCTTACGTCCCTTCACGGGCTTCACCTGCTGCGGTTCTTGCGACCAGCGCCCTAGCGGAAAATCTTTCGAATATCCCGCCGTCCGGTTAGAGATTGAGACGCGAATCGATCCGCCGGAATCGCATTGATATAGTTCTTCGATCTGCTGATGCGAAAGCTCGGCAGAATAGCTGACCGGAAGCCGCTTGAGATTCTGAACCGATTGCAACTCGGGATCGAACGGAAACCAGATCTCATCCCAAATCGCGATTTCGCCGCTCGGAGATCCGTCCGCTGCCCGGTGGCTGCACTCCAGAAACCGGAAGTGTCCGATGTTGTGCACCGGCGAATACTGGCGGCGGATGCTCAGTGGTGGTTCGCCGGGAGGCGGTAGCGGAGTTCCTTTCAGGAACAGCGGATCGAACACTACCCGCGAACCGGCTTCCGCCTCCCGCCACACGCCGAAGTACCGTTGCAGTTTTTCGCTGAGACGATACGCTTCCGGTTGGTCCGCTTGAATCGCCAGTCCGATTGCTGTAGCGGAGCGCGTGTATGCCGAGCGCCGCACGCGCCGTCCGAATCGTTCTTTCAACACACGCGCAACCAGCGGAAGCTCGCTGCCGCCGCCCGTGATATATAGTGCCTCGAACTGGCCCTCTGCATGCCGCGTCATTAGATCTTCGGCTACGCTCATCGTTTCGGTGATCAGCGGCCGCACGGCGTCATAGAACTCCGCAATTGGAATCTGGACGGAAGGCCAGGATGGGTTCAGATGGTCCAGATCAATCGGAATCCGGCGCGAGTTCGGATTCAGTGCCTCCTTCTTTGTCCGGCATTCTTCGAGGAGCCGGAACCAAGTGGCGGCTGGCAGTTCATTACGTGCCTCAGCCGAAACTCCAGCGGCATCGAGCGCCAGCTCCGCCAGCGCCTGATCGAAATCATCTCCGCCAATCGTGGGAATTCCTTCGGATGCGATGACGTGGTGCACGTTTTCATCGAGTGCTACGAGGGAGGCGTCGAATGTCCCGCCGCCCAAATCGTAGACCAGGATCGTCTCCCGGCTGGACTTACTCTGTTTTTGTTTGTGGCCGAACTCGATGCTCGCGGCGCTCGGTTCGTTTAGTACGCCCATAACCTGAAATCCCGCGCTCCGGAATGCTTCCACGGTGAGAAAGCGTTGATTGCTGTTGGCGTGGGCGGGCACGCCAAGCACGATTTCTAAAGGTTCACTCGCTGGTGCGCGCAAGTTGGATGCTTCGCGCAGCGTTGCAAACAAAGTCGCCGTGAACCCGTTCAACAGATTCAGAACGCTCACCTGTTGATTGCCTAAATCGATTGCTGTCCGCGGTCCGGCGTCCTCCAGCAAACGCTTGATTGAACGGATCACCGTCCAGGATTCGTCCGCCTGCATTTCCCAGGCATCCCAGCCGTAGCGCCGCTCATCGCCTCGCAGCGCGACCAGCGAGGGAAACCAATCGGGAGTGGCTCCGTCGGAAGCTTCAAACGCGACGAGCGGATAATTTCCGCGATCCGCTGCCGCGACAACCGTCCGGTTCGTCCCAAAATCGACACCAAGCTTCATCGTGTTTAGTGTAGCGACGCGGCACATCCGGTTTACACTCAACAGAGACGCAAAGCTCATGCCAAGCCAGAACAAAGAATGGATTGACATTTCCGTGCCGCTGAACACCGGGATGGTTCATTGGCCGACCGATCCGGAGCCGAACTTCGAGCGCATCTCCGACATCGGTCTGGGCGCCGAAGCCAACGTGACCTTCTGCCGCATGACCGCGCACAGCGGAACGCACATGGACGCGCCATGCCATTTTCTGCCGGGGCAACCTGGAATCGATCGATTTCCCATCGAGGTTGGGATCGGCCCGGCACGTGTCATTCAGATTTCCACCAGCTCCACGAAAGTGGGCGATGCGGAGCTCGGCGATAAGAACATCCAGCGCGGCGAGCGCATCCTCCTGAAGACCCGAAACTCCCGTAGCCGGTGGGACAATCGGGACTTCCAGCCGGATTTCGTCGCGCTCGACGCCTCGGGCGCACGCTTCCTTGCCGAGCGCGGTGTCCAACTGATCGGCATCGATTATCTTTCTGTTGGCTTGTACGAAGGGGACGGAATCGAAACGCATCACATCCTGCTGAAATCCGGTATCTGGATCGTAGAGGGCCTGAATCTTCAAAATGTGCCGGAGGGGCACTACGAACTGGTCTGCTTGCCGCTTCGCATTGAAGGTTCGGATGGCTCGCCGGCGCGTGTTGTTCTCCGCACATTGGGACAATAGAGGACGATAGAGTTTGTATGGACTTGACGACGCTCGGATTCGCAATGGGCTCGGCTTGGCTTTCCGGCATCAATCTTTACGCGACTGTTCTCGCCTTGGGTTTGCTGCAGCGCTTTCACGTCGCGCAGCTTCCTGGGGATTTGCAATATCTGGGCCATACGTGGGTGATTGCCCTTGCCGCCGCGCTCTATATCGTTCAATTCATCGCGGATAAAATTCCTGCGGTGGATTCGGCTTGGGACATGGTCCACACTTTCATACGCGTACCCGCCGGAGCAATCCTCGCTGCCAGCGCCTTCGCGCATTTCGATCCGGACGTGAGGATTATCGCTTTGCTCGTGGGCGGTGGAATTGCGCTGAGCTCGCACGGCGCCAAGACTGCCACGCGACTGGCCGCCAACGTCTCTCCCGAGCCGTTCTCGAATGTCGGCCTGAGTCTGCTGGGCGATGTCCTCGCATTCGGCGGAACCGTGCTCATGTCGCTCCATCCCATTGTTCTTGTAGGCATCGTTCTTTGCGCAGTGGTCGTTTCCATATTGCTGGTCCGATGGATCTGGCGTGGTATGAAACGAGTATTCGGGCCCCGTCCTCTTGCACAACCAATCCGGAGCTAATACTTACTTGCGGAAACGCTTGTTCTACTCTCTGTTGCTAGTTGTGTGTGCATGCCAGTTGGCCGTTGCCCAGAAGCAAACTACACCTCCGCCCTTGCGGCAGACGGTAGTCGTCACCGGCAATTGGGAACCGATTCCGTTAGAAGAATCGGACCGCTCCGTAAACAGCTACTCACTGAAAGACTCTTTTCTGCTGTTTGGCAGCTTGGCGGATGGTCTCGATCTCGATTCCTCCGTTCAGGTGCAGAGCCGCGCGCCGGGCGGTATTCAAGGAGACATCTCGGTTCGCGGCGGCACGTTCGAGCAAACGCTCGTGCTCTTAGACGGCATCCGCATCAGCGATGCGCAGTCGGCGCACTACGATCTCGACATACCAGTGCCGCTCGATGCGGTGGATCGCATTGAAGTGTTGCGAGGATCCGGATCAACTCTTTACGGGTCCGATGCCGTTGCTGGCGTCGCCAATATTGTTACCCGCCCACCTGCCGAAGCAAACAACCTGGAGATGCGCTTGCGCGCCGGATACGGGAGCTTCGGCACCAATGAAGAAAGCGGCTTTCTCTCGTTTCCCGAAGGTCCATTCTCGCAGCGATTTTCTTTTGAGCGAGAGCTCTCGGATGGCTTTATCGATGACCGCGAGTACCGGAACCTGGCGCTCGCTTCGCAATCCTGGGTGCGCACGAAGGTCGGTTTGACCCGCGTTTTTCTCTCGCTGCTCGATCGTCCCTTCGGCGCCGACCAGTTTTACGGCAACTTCAATTCCTGGGAGCGCACCAAAACCTGGCTCGCCACGCTCACCCAGGATCTCGGCAAACACACACTCTTCTCGTTGGGATATCGACGCCATACAGATCTCTACGAACTGTTGCGCGACGATCCGCTTTACTACACCAACCGGCATGAAGACGAAACCTGGGACATTGCGTTGCGCCGCCAGAACACCATTCACCACACCGTCAATATTTTCTATGGCGGCGAGGACGTCGCGGATCACGTCAATAGCAACAACTTGGGCACTCACTCGCGTCAGGAACCCGCGGTCTATGGCGACATCGATATTCGTGCCTGGCGCCGGTTTTCCTTGAATCTCGGGGAGCGGGAGGAATTCTACGGCCACGGCCAGAACATTGCCGTTCCGGGTTTCAGCGCCGGTTACTGGCTTTCTTCAAAAGTAAAGTTGCACGGCTCGGTGAATCGCGCCTTCCGGCTTCCTAACTTTACTGATCTTTACTATCACGATCCGGCCAATGTAGGAAATGCCAACTTGAAACCGGAAACGGCGATGAACTACGAAGCCGGTCTCGACTGGCACCCGGCCGATCATTGGCGTGGCACATTCACCGCATTCACGCGACGCGAAACAAACGATATTGATTACATCCGCGCGAACTCTTCGGCTATCTGGCAGGCCATGAATTTCGACCGGATTCATTTCACGGGCTGGGAAGCGTCTTTATTCTGGTCGCTTCCTCAATCGCAAACTCTTTCGGTGGAGTACACGGGCCTGCATGGAGCGCAGGCCGTGCTCGATGGCTATCAATCGAAGTACGCTTTCAATTATCCCACGCAGCAAGGCGTTGTAGCGTGGCAGGGGACTTCATCGCGTGGCTGGATTGCACGGCTTCGGCTTGGTGTCACCAACCAGATTGACCGGAATGCCTATGTGTTGCTGGATGCGTACGGGGCGTGGACCCGATCGCCGGTCCACCCCTATTTGCGGCTGACTAATTTAACGAATGCGGATTACGAACCGGTTTATGGCGTGGTGATGCCGGGGCGCGCCATTCTCGGCGGAGTCGAGTGGTGTGTGCTCTGCCGTCACGATTAGAATTGGTATTGCAGACGAACGCTTCCGCTGCGCGGCGGCGTTATAGCCGTTCCAGAAAACAGACCGGCAAAGTTAACCACATTCAGCCTGTCAATCAGGTTTTCGATTTCGCCTTCGAGCCGCAAGACCGATTTTTCATGCTTCCAAAGATCCATTCCCGCGCTCAAATCGAGTGAGAAATTCGGACGAACCCGACCCGCGCTGAAATTCACCCGGCTGATGATCTGCGGTCCATACTGCGACTTCAGCGCGTCTATATCGCTGTCCTCGCCCAGTTCGACCGGCAGACCGCTTCCGTAGGCTGCGGAAGCAGCCACCCAAAGACGTGGGCGGATCTGATACCGAGCCATTGCGCGCGCGGTGTTCCGCTGATCCTGGGTGATGGGGAAACTGCTGTTTGTACCGAGCACACCCGCCGCATCCGCGCCCAGAAACAATCCACCGACAACCGGCAGTTGCGCGGTACCGGTCATGTTCGAATAGCTGACAAAGCCCGATAGATTGCCGAAATGCGGCAGATCGAGTTTCACGTCGACACCGCGAATCTGAGCGCTGTCGAAGGCGATCGGGAAGCTGATGCCGGTGTTCAAGAATACGTCATCGTCGGCAAAATTGGTAAAACTCCGCCGGTAAAAGCTCACATCCAGCTTTGCCCGCTTGGCAATGCCTTGCGTGAAGCCGGCCTCCAAGTAATTTCCGTGCGAAGGCTCAATCGGAATTCGCAACACGTTCGGATTGAGCTGGTCGACTTCCGGAGAACTCGCCAGGAGCAGATTTTCTAACGCAGGCGTTTGGAACACACGATCATAGGAGAAGTGCAGCACCAAATTAGCGCGGGGAATATAGTAGGCAAAGCCCAGCCGCGGGCTGAATGCGTGGTCGTGAACGACCACCGAGTAATGGTCCCAACGCAACCCAGCGCTCACCGTCAGATTGCCCAAACGAATATGATCCTGCGCCCACAGCGCTTGCTCGCGGTCGAGCCGGTGATCAAAGAAGTTGAAATGGAGCGGCGTGCCCGGATCGAAGAAAGATGGATCCGTGATCTGATATTGCAGCGCTTCGGTAACCGGAGCGTAGATCGCATCCCCGCCGAACTTCAGATCGTGCCGGCCTTTCTGTAACGAAATGCTGCTGTTCAGATACGAGCGCCGGAAGCCACGCTGCTGCGCTGCAATGATCGGCGTCGAAAATGGATTCGACCACAGATTGGCCGACAAATCCTCCACGGAAGCTCGTGTGTTCATCAGCAATCGCGCCGAAAATACGTGCGCCCAGGAGACCTGCCCAAGCTCCTCCGGCGCATTGCGGTTTTCAAGTTGGCCGGCGGCCTCCTGCAAATTCTCATTCGGTACTTCGAATGAGGTCTGCCGCCGGTGAAACAGAACGGAGATGCGGTCCGAATCCGTGACGTCCTGATCCCACGCTGCCTCAAGGCCGTCGGACGTGCCGGTATTGGTGTAGTTCCCGAGCACAGGCGGATCCAGATACCGGCCCGTATGATCGCCGTACGCGGTGATCGTCAACGAACTCCGCTGCCAGCCATAGGAGCCCGACAGAAAACCGCTTTCCGTTCCAAAACTGCCGCCGCCCACTTCGGCTGTTCCGTGGAAGCCTTGGCGGATGTCCTGCGTGGTTGTAATTTCCACCACGCCGCCCAGCTTCCTGCCGTATTCCGCCGGGAAATCGCCAGTCTTCACGCTCATCTCGGCGACTTCGCTGGTCTGTAGGCCAGGAGCATAGGCCGGCGAGCGATTCTCATCCATGGGAATTCCATCGACGACCAGCAGCGTTTGGTATTCGGAGCCCCTTGGATGCAGAACTCCGTTGGCCTCCATGAGCCAGCCAGGCTGCATATCGACAAGATCGAGAACGCCGCGGCTGGGAACCGGCGATTGCTCCTCCTCAATCTGCCGCGAACCGATGGAATACGTAACGCCGGTGCGATGCGGATCGAGCAGCGTGGCCTGATCGCTAACAACTACTTCCGTGGACGCAGTTCGGACATTGAGTTGAACTTTGACATCGTGCGGCACAGCCGAATCGATATCGACCATGGCCGAATAAGGCGTGAAACCGGAATGGCTGACGGTCAGGTGGTAATTGCCGAATGGCAGATGCTGGAACGTAAACTGCCCGGAATCGTTGGTCTTCACGTCGCGATGGGTACGCGACGCCTCGCTAACGAGACTCAGGGAAGAGGGAAGCGCCAACCCGGCCGGATCTGTGACCGAGACGCGGATTTCCCCGCTATTCAGTTGCGCAAAGGCAAACCGGAGCGTTAGAACGCCCAATACGGCAATTCGTGTTAGCGCCGCTGCTACTCTCATCCGCTGATGCTATTTTGGCATCAGTGTTGCGGATGTGCTGGACTCCGCTGCCTTGCGGTCCCGGCTCTGCAAAAGCAGATAGCTGCCGGCCAGCAAGAGACTGGCTCCCGTAGCGATCGGCGCAAGCGGATAAGCCGGCTCTTCCTGTACCCAACCGGTCTCGATGAATTTACGCTTTCGAGGCGGCAGCGGCTGATGTAGCGCCATCTGAATTACCTCGGCTAAATGCATTCCGTGGCGGCGCGTTCCGTGCATGATCTGTTCCCGGCAACTGAATCCGTCGGAAACGATCAGGGTGTCTGGATCCGCCGCCCGGACACGCGGCAGCAGAACGCGTTCGCCAATCTTCATCGATACGTCGTAGTGATGCTCCTCGTAGCCGAAGGATCCAGCGAGCCCGCAGCAACCCGAATCGAGCGTTTCGGCATTGAGGCCCATGCGCGAAATGAGCTCTTCTTCCGCCGACAAGCCGAACAAGGACTTATGATGGCAGTGGCCGTGTATCAGCGCTTTGCGCTTCAGCGTGGGCGGACGGTAGCCGATATGTTCCAGGAATTCGCTGAGCAGCATCGTCTGGGTTCGCAAACGTTGCGCGTCCTCATCTGCCGGAAGCAGATTGGTCATTTCATCTGTGAATACGGATGCGCAGCTCGGCTCCAGGCAAACCACCTTTAGCCCTGCCGTGATTTGCGGCCGCAGCGCTTCGATGATCTCCTGAAGGTGTTTTTTCGCCTGCTCCAGAAAGCCGTAGTCGAACAGCGGCCGTCCGCAGCAGAGCGTCTGCATAGGAATCTCGACCTGATACCCGGCCGATTCGAGAACCTCGACTGCCGCCTGCGCGGTGTGCGGGAAAAAGTGGTTGTTGAACGTATCCGGCCACAGCACCACGCGCGGACGTTCTTCGTTCGTGCGATGCTGCTGGGCGTTATGTTCGGCGAACCATTTTTTAAAGCTCTGTTTCGCGAACATCGGGAGTCTACGCCGCTGCGTCACTCCTGCCATGCTCTTCGTCATCTG
The DNA here is from genome assembly GCA_035651215.1 of Bryobacteraceae bacterium. Taxonomy (GTDB): domain Bacteria; phylum Acidobacteriota; class Terriglobia; order Bryobacterales; family Bryobacteraceae; genus Bog-105. The sequence goes on along the minus strand of DASRGE010000007.1, from coordinate 197,860 downwards.
GGCTAGACCGGGCGTCTGGCTGACAAAATTGGCGATATCCGGAAAGCGCGATCCCAACTCCGCCCAGCGAAAAACCTGCCCCATCGAATACGCCGCAGCGGGCCGTGTCCGGCCTTCATAGTAGTGTGAAAGAAACTCCGCCTTGTAGGTCGCGACGTCTACGTTGACCGGACAGTCGCCTTTGCAACCTTTACAGGACAGGCAAAGGTCCAGCGCATCCTTAATATGTTCGTCGTGCCAGCCGTCCTGGATGACTTCGCCGCGCAACATTTCGAACAGCAGCCTGGTGCGCCCGCGGGTCGTATGCATCTCTTCGCGCGTGGCGTGAAAACTCGGACACATGGTGCCGCCATCCAGACCGCGGCACTTTCCAACGCCGAAGCAGCGTTCCGTCGCCTGGGCGAAGCTGCCGTGGTCGTCCGGGAACTGAAACCAGGTCAGGACCGGCTTCGGTTTGTAATCGGGGCCGGTTCGCAGATTGGTATCTAGCGGGTACGGGTCCACCACTTTGCCCGGATTCATGCGCCACTCCGGGTCCCAGGCAGACTTGAACTCGCGGAACGCTTGCACGATATCGGACCCGAACATCACCGGCAGAAATTCGGCCCGGCACTGCCCGTCGCCATGTTCGCCCGAGAGCGATCCGCCATGTCGCACGACCGTGTGGGCAACTTCCGTCATGAACTCGCGATAGTTCTTCACGCCCTCCGCCGTCTTTGGATTAAACGTGATCCTCGTATGGATGCAGCCGTCGCCGAAATGCCCGAAAAGCGTGCACGTGTAGTTATGTTTGTCGAGCAGCTTGTAGAAGTCGCGCAGATACTTGCCGACATTCTCCGGCGCGACGGCGGCATCTTCCCAACTGGGCCACGCGTCTTCGACACCCGGAATGCGGCTCGCCCCCACGCCCGACTCTCGAATCTTCCAAATCTTCTTTTGATCGGAAGCATCTTCGAGCAGCCGGATGGAGATGTGGTCGTGATCGGTGGCGCGGATCTTCTCCATCGCCGCGCGGGCGCGCTGGTTGGCTTCTTTCTGACTATCGCCGCCATATTCGACCAGCAGCCACGTGTCCCCCGCTGGAAGAAGATCGACCCCTTTGACCTTGGCCCCTTTGCGACGCTCGTTATCGATAACCTTGTGATGGAATCCTTCCAGCCCAATCGGCCCTAGCTCGCGAATCGGACACGCGTGGTCCCCAGCGGTGAACACGTCCGGATATCCGATGACAATCAATGCGCGATAGGGCGGGCTGTGCATCAGCCGCACCTTGGCCCGCAGCATGATGACGCAGGTGCTCTCGGTTCCGGATAGCGCCTTCGCTACGTTGAATCCGCTTTCAGGAAGCAGATCGTCCAGGTTATAACCGGACACGCGCCGCGGAATTTTGGGAAACCGTTCGCGAATCTGCTGGGCGTAGCGATCGCGAATGGATTTCAATTTGGCATAAATCTCGCCGCGCCGCCCGCCGCCGCGGATGATTTTTTCCAGTTCCGATTCGCTCGTCGGGCCCACCGTCATCCGCACCCCGTCGTACGTGAGAATGTCGAGTTCTTCGACGTTATCGGACGTCCGCCCGCCCATTACGGAATGAACGCCGCACGAATTGTTGCCGATCATTCCGCCTAACGTGCAGTATTCGTGAGTAGCGGGATCGGGAGCAAGCGCCAGATGGTATTTTTCGGTCTCTTCCTTCAGCTTGTCGCAGATGACGCCCGGTTCCACCCACGCATATTTCTGTTTCGCGTTGACTTCCAGAATGCGATGCAGATACTTCGAAAAGTCGATGACCACCGCCACGTTGCAGCACTGCCCCGCGAGACTGGTCCCGCAGCCGCGAGCTAAGATCGGCACCTTGCGCTCGTGGCACAGAGCAACGGTTTTGATCACGTCATCGTAGGTGCGGGGCACCACTACACCGATCGGCACCTGCCGGTACATCGAGAGATCCGAAGCATAGAGCGCGCGCGAACCCGCATCGAATCTAACTTCGGCTTTCGTGCGGCGGCGTATTGCGTTCGATAGTTCTTCCGCGTCGCTTGTGGTGAGAATCTGTTTCGGAGGCAGCATTTAATCCTCGTCGCCGTTCTTGCTACCAACTGTCACTTTGTCTTTGGCGCGCCCCAATACACCGTAGTCGCTGGCCGGGAACAGCGCTTCATCCATGGCCTGGCGGCCGATTGTCAGCGAGATGCGTGCGCGATCCCTTTCTCCTCGAACCAGCGCTTGCGCTAAATGCTTCATCTCCGCCTTCGTCGCCTTCGGCGGCATGGGCGGTTCGTTCGGATCGGTGATGCATTCAATCACTGCCGGGCCATCCAAGGCGAGCGCTTCCTTCATCTGGTCCCGGCAGCGTTTCGGATTCTCAATGCGCACGCCTTGCAGACCGCACGCCTCCGCCACTTTCACAAAATCGATAGGGTACAGATCGACGCCGTACTCGGGGTTGCCAAGATAGATCATCTGCTCCCATTTGATGAGCCCCAGCGTGTTGTTCTTGAGAACAACGATCTTCACCGGAAGCTTGTATTGCGCCAGCGTGACAAGATCGCCCATCATCATGCTGAGCGATCCATCGCCGGTAAACGTGACCACCTGGCGGCCTGGATACGCCACCTGCGCGCCGATCGCATACGGAAGCCCGGCCGCCATGCTGCACAGCGTGCCGCTAAAGGAGAATTCCTGCTGCGCCCGCAATTTCATACGCGCTACCCACGTGGTGACGGTGCCCGAATCCCCGGTAATGATGGCGTCGTCGGCCAGCAGTTCTCCTAAATTCCAGGCGACCACTTGCGGTTTCATGGGCTTATCGGTGCGGGTCCCGCGTTCGCGCATCAGGTCCCACCACTCCTCCATGCCCTTTTGCGCCTGTTTGAGAAACGTGCGGTCTTCATTGCGCGGAAGGTACATCAGCAGTTCCCGCAGCGTGGCTTTCGCATCGCCCACCAGCCCGATGTCGACGGGATAGCGAAGCCCAATCCGCTCCGGTTTGTCATCGATCTGAACTCCCAGCGCTTGGCCTGGTTTGGGCAAAAACTCGATATAAGGAAAGGAACTGCCGATAATCAGCAGCGCATCGCAGTTCTCGAAAACATCCGAAGATGGACGCGTCCCCACCACTCCGGTACCGCCCGTTGTGTAAGGACTGTCATCCGGCAGCACATCTTTGCCGAGCAGCGCCTTCACCACCGGGGCTGCGAGCCGCTCGGCCACTTGCGTCACTTCTTCGCGCGCGCCGCGTGCTCCTGCGCCCACCAGAATCGCGATCTTCTTTTTGTCCTGCAATGCGCGTGCCGCCTTTTCCAACTGCGTGCGCTCGGGAACGAGTCTCGGAACCGTGTATGCCTCGGACGTGTGTCCCTTCAGATTTCGCTTCGAGCGCTTCTGGTCCGACATGTTTGCCGATTGGTAATCGATCGGCAGCGCAATGTGCGACACTGCCCGATGGCTGAGCGCGGCGCGGCAGGCGTAATCCACAATGTTCTTGGCGTGCGCCGGCCCCATCAGGCGCTGATTGTAAATAGCGACGTCCTGATAGAGATAATCCTGATTCATGTCCTGCAAATAATGCGTGCCGATCAGGTCGTGGTACGTCATCCCGGTGATCGCGAGCACCGGAGCCTGATCGATCTTGGCATCGTAAAGTCCGTTGAGCATGTGGACTGCGCCGGGCGCCGCGGTCGAAAAGCAAACCCCCAACTTCCCGGTGAATTTGGCGTACCCGGTGGCTGCCATAGCCGCCGTCTCTTCATGCCGGACGTGAACGTACCGGATACGATTCCGGTGCGTTCGCAGCGCCTCCATGAATCCGTTGATGCCGTCTCCGGGCAGGCCAAACACAACTTCCACACCCCAATCGAGCAAGCTCTCGACGAGCACGTCGGATGCAGTCATAGGTGACACCTCACACTTTTCCGAGGTGGTGACGCTGAGCCGTTACGCTGTGTTTCGGGAGAACAATTACGAGCCGGGGACTGCCGACACCGAGCCAGTAGGCTTAACGGCCAACCCTAGCAGAGCCGCGACCAGAGGGAGCGGAATCCCGCTCCCCTCAGGAATGCAGTCTCCAGGCAGGAATCAAGGAATCATAACGGAGGGTGGCGCTGAGCGCCACATGGAGAGGGACATACAGCGCCCAAGTTGCAAAATATGCTAATAGCATCCGGCGCGGGCTTCGCAACACGTACCAGAGAAGGAGTAAGTCCAGAGGAATCGGACCAGCTACAACCATCCAGGCTGGCGCGCCGACGCTTTCGATGCTATATCCCAGCAGGCACACGAAGCATCCGATCGCAAGCGGCGCAAAGATGTACACTCTTTTCTCGGCAATGTAGAAGCCGAAAGCCCAGCACAGTGCCGTGCAGAGGATGGCCAGCTCCAGCAATATCGGCGTTGGCAGAGAGCCAAGCATACAGTTTCGGATTATAGAGTACTCTAATCGGAGTCAAGCCGCTCCTAAGTCATTTGATGAGGGGAGAGGCGTACTCGGCAATTCATGCTGCACGACAATCAAGTTGTCATTGTTACCGGGTCAGGCGGAAGCGGTTGCGGGCGTTCCATTTCGGCGCGTTTTGCCATGGCCGGGGCTGCAGTGGTTGTTTCCGACATCAATGAAGCGGGCGGCCAGGACACGGTTCGCATGATCGAGCGCAACAGTGGCCGTGCGGCATTTTTTCGAGCCGACGTACGTAATGAGCTTGAGGTAAAGGCGTTAGTGTCGTTTGCCGAGACCACTTTTGGCGGCTTGAATGTGTTGATCAACAACGCTTCGGCGCCGCACGGAGACATGAAAATCGATAGCTGGATGGATGCTGTCGGGACGGATCTGCTTGGCGCAATGTACGCCACGCGCTGGGCAGTTGAAGCCATGAAGCGCGGCCACGGCGGAGCTATTGTGAATATCGCATCGATTTCGGCTCTGTGGCACGGTCGAACGGTGCCTGGTGGCATTCCTGGATATGATGTTGCCAAGGCTGGAATGATCCGAATGACCACCAGGCTGGCATTGTTGGCGGAAACAGATGGCATCCGCGTTAATTGCCTTGCGCCTGGTTGGATTGCGACGGAGGAAGTGCGCAAGTATTGGGAATCTCTCACGGCTGAGGAACGGCTCGCACGCAGCGTGCCATCGCGGCTACTCACTACCGATCAGATCTCGGAAGTGGTTGTACGGCTCGCTGAAGATAAATCATTGGCCGGGCGTGTCCTGGTCTGGTGGTCCGAAGGGGCGCCTCGCCTCATTGAGTGGGGCGACAGAGGTTATCGCGATCTGGTGGACTTCTGAGGCTCCAGTTGGCCGTCCTGAAACAGCGCGCGCACGCTTGGAGAATAATCGTGGTGGCCGGGTTCGCCACCTGTATAAGGGCGCAGCGGCTGGAAGTTGCCTCGATTAAGCCTCATGCAGCTCAGGATGCCTGCTTCGAAACTCGGGTTCTTCCGGGCGCCAGGCTTGAGGTCAGTTGTTACACACTCGACTTGATCCTTCGCGAGGCACTGAATATCCTCCCTGGCCAACTTACTGGTGGTCCCAAGTGGGTAAAGCAGGATCGCTGGGACATCGTGGCGAAGTCAAATGGGCGCTCCCAGCAAGCCTGACGAGAACGTGTATCGAGAAATGCTCCGAGCCGTCGCGATGGAACGTTTTCACGTGAAGCTTCGGGCTGAGACACGACAGGCGAAGGGATTGGTGTTGACGGTAGCGCACAACGGCAAGCTCGGACCTGCGCTTCATTCAAATGCAGGGGCGCAGCACGCCTTCGAAGTGAAGCCGGGTCCGTCTTTATTGGCTCGAAATGTAGCCATGGAGGAGTTAGCGCAATGGCTTAAATGGCCGGCGGGAGCTGGTCGAACTGTCGAGGATCGAACGGGACTCAGCGGGACGTACGACTTCGTATTGAAATGGACACCCTTAAACTCAGAGCAGATCACCGATCCCGCTATCTCACGAGATGCTCCCACAATCGTAGGTCTGAGGATTCGCGCAGGCAAGGTACACGAACGCTTTTACGTCATCGAAGAGGCGCAACCTCCGGGTCCAAATTAAGCAGCATTGGGTGGTCCGAAGGGACGCCTCGCCTCAAACAGAGGTTATCGCGATCTGGTGGATTTTTGAGGATACAACTGGCTGCATCATCAGACCGCTCAAATGTCTGCTATAGTAAAGAAGCCTTCCGTCCGTATTCGTCCTTAAGTTAGTGGGTTCATCTCACTTCCTTCTAGTTCACCAGGCTTGGTCAGCTATCTTGGGTTCGTTTCCTCAAGGACGTCGTTCCGGTACTCGGCGCATTGACTCCTTTTTGAAATATGAACCAATTCTCTGAATTCTCTTTATCGCACCCAATCCCTCAAAATCTCGCGAGGAACTCCTTCATTCAACCCACCCCGGTACAGGCGCAGGCGATCCCCGCGGGACTCACCGGCGCCGATGTGGTCGCCACAGCGCAAACCGGTACAGGAAAAACACTTGCGTTCCTGGTCCCGATTATGGAGAGGCTGCTTCAGTCGCAGGCGGCAAATCGCGGCGGCGCAAGCCGAATTCAGGCGCTTGTCCTGAGCCCAACCCGGGAACTTGCGATCCAGATAGCTGATACCTTCACGAAGCTCGCCGTCCAAAGCGGTCTCCGCGAGGCAATTGTGGTGGGAGGCTTGAGTGAACAGAAACAACTAAATACCATCCGAAGAGGCGTGCAGCTTGCGGTCGCAACGCCCGGCCGGCTCGAGGATTTCTTGAATCGCAAGCTCATTGATTTGAGCTCCGTAGAAGTGCTCGTTTTGGACGAGGCGGACCGTATGTTGGACATGGGTTTTCTTCCAGCCATCGAACACATTTTGTCTGTGTTGCCCGCCTCGCGGCAGAGTCTGTTCTTCTCGGCAACGATGGAGAAGGATGTGGAGCGCCTCATCGGACGGCACTCAAGGACCCCGATCCGTATCGCCGCCGGCTCATCCACTGTGAGCACGCCGGATCAGATCGATCTACACGTCTATGAAGTCGAAAATCACGTTAAAATCGGCTTGCTCCGTCACATGCTCGATCAGGAGACTGGGTCCTTTTTGGTCTTTGCTCGCACAAAGCATGGTACAGACCGGCTCGCCAAGAGCCTGTCCCGGCTCGGCCTGCGGGCCGTCGCGATGCATGGCGATCGCACACAGAACCAGCGCAACCAGGCACTCGCGGGATTTCGCGACGGAAGTTACCGCGTGCTGGTGGCAACCGATGTCGCAGCGCGCGGTATTCACGTGGACAGCGTAGCTCATGTCGTGAATTACGACCTCCCGCAAGCGCCGCTGGATTTCATCCACCGTGTCGGGCGGACGGGCCGCGCAGGCCAACGAGGGGCGGCCTCCACGTTCAGTTTGAAATCCGAGCGGAGCGAGATCCGCCGTATCGAACGCGAATGCAAGGTGCGTTTAGTGCAACGCGAAGTATCTCCTGAAATCGTGACCGAAGCCAATCGATTGGCAGACTCCAAACAAATGAGCTCCGAACCAGCGATTCAAGCGAAACCAGTCCACCGGCAAATCAGGAAAGAGCAGAATCGCACACCGAAGCGGAACAGGGCTTTTGAGGCCGCTCGCCACAAGCGCTGAGGCGTGGCGGCGCGAACGCTCCGAATCGGCGTAGCTAAGCCCTTATCTGACTCTCACCACCTCACCTGGCCCGATTGCGCTAATGACGGACTGCGCAGCGGGTACAAGCCGCTCCAAATCGCGTAACCGGTTCGTCGGCGCGCAGAGGATCACGATAGCAATCTTCCGGGTGCTCAGGTTCTATTGATTGGGGATATTCACGCACAGGAGTGGTCAGCTACCGTTCCCAACCCCCGCCCAGCGCATTGTAAAGCTGCACCAGCGAAAGTTGCTCATTCAGTCGTGCCCGCGCTAGATTGAGTTCAGCCGAAAAGTAAGTAGTCTCATTGGTGAGCACTTCTAGGTAACTCGCCACCCCGCCTTTGTAGCGAATTTCCGAAAGATGCGCGGCATCTTGCGCGGCCTTCGTAAGGGAAGCCTGATGATCCATGTACTGGCGGTATTTCTGATTAGCAATCAGCGAATTAGAAACTTCCTGGAAAGCGGTCTGGATGGTCTGCTTATAACTCAGCAGTGCCTGTTCCTGCTGTGCCTTGGCCAGCCGGACATTCGCGCGCAGACTGCCGCCGTTAAAGATAGGTTGGCTCAGAGATCCGGTGTAGTTCCACGCCCGGGCGCCCCAGGCGAAGAGATTGCCCAGCCCGATGCTCTCTACGCCCCCATTGCCCGTCAGCGAAATCTGCGGAAAGAGTTGTGCACGGGCCACCCCGATCTGCGCATTGGCGGCAATCAAATTCTGCTCGGATTCCTGAATATCCGGGCGGCGTTCCAACAAACGGGAGGGAATCCCAGCCGGAACCGCCTCGGGAAGGGACTGCTCGGTCAATGCCTGACCGCGCGGGATGCTCTTCGGGTTCTCACCTAACAAAGTGCTGATCTGGTTTTCCTGTTGTTGGATGGCAAGCTCGGCCTGCGGGATCGCTTCGGCAGCTTCTTCCACAAGCTGCTGGGCTTGCCGGACGTCCACCATCGTCGTCGCCCCGCCTTCTTCCAGCGTTTGTGTCAGCTTCAAGGATTGCTGCCGCGATTCGAGCGTGCGTTTTGCTATTTGCAGTTCCAGATCGTATTCCCGAAGCTGAAAATACGCGGCCGCGAGATCCTCCACCAGCGTACTGGTTACCGCGCGTTGACCCCATTCGCTCGCCCGCAGATTGGCGCGGGCGGCTTCCGTCGCACGGCGGTAGCGGCCCCAGAAATCGATGTTCCAGGAACCGGAGGCCATCAGCGAATCAGCAACGTAGGAGTACCCAGGGAAAACGCCCGGGATTCCAGGCGAGCGGGTACCGGTGACACCAGGACCCACGCTCGCCACCGGCAACTGGTTCGCATGTGTAATTACGAGCTGCGACTGCGCCTGCAGCACGCGGGTTGCCGCGATCTGAACGTTATAGTTCTGCTTGAGCGCCGTTCGGACGAGCTGTTGAAGCTCGGGATCGCGAAATACATTCCACCACTTCTCGTCTCCCAGCGATACGGCCGGCTGGGCAGTCGCGCCGCGATACGTAGGTGGAACATCCACAACCGGACGCTTGTAATTCGGTCCGACGGTGCAGCCAGTCACTGAGCAGAACAGAGCCGCGACCGCCAGGAAGCGGTTTTTGCCGTAGCGCATTAAACAGGCTGCTCCTCGCGAGACTTCGCACGCGCTTTCTTGCCCCTAATACGGTGCGAAACTTTTTCCACCACATCGAACGAAACAGGAATCAGGAAAATCGCGATAATCGAGGCCGCCAGCATTCCGCCGATCACGGCAGTGCCCAGAATCTGGCGCGAAACCGCGCCCGAACCTGTCGCTGTCCATAGCGGCACGCAACCGAAAATGAAGGCGAACGCAGTCATCAGGATCGGCCGCAAACGGATGCGAGCTCCGGTGAGCGCGGCGTCTTCAATGCTCTTCCCGCGCTCTTCGTATTCACGTTTGGCGAACTCCACAATCAGAATGGCGTTTTTGGCCGCCAGCCCGATCAACATGACCACTCCGATCTGCGCGTAAACGTCGTTATCGAAATGCCGGAAAAAGAGAAACAGATAAGCGCCGAAGAGAGCGATCGGCGTGCCCAGCAGGACACTGAACGGTAACGACCAGCTCTCGTATTGAGCCGCCAAAATGAGGAACACAAAGATAAGAGACAAGCCAAAGATGGCAACGGCCGGCACTCCTTGCGCGGCCTTTTGCTCCTGGAATGACATGCCCATGTAGTCGTAGCCCATCTCGCGCGGCATCGTCTGCGCAAACACCTCTTCCAGGGCTTTCATGGCTTGGCCTGAGCTATAGCCGGGAGCGGCTGCGGCGATGATTTGCGTTGCGTGGTATTCGTTGTAGCGCATCACAAACTCGGGGCCGGTGATCGGCTGCATCGCTGTGACGGCGTTCAGCGGCACCATCTCGCCGCGGTTGTTCGAGACATAGAATTGCCGCAATTCGTCCGGGCGCGTCCGGTAATTGCCTTCCGCCTCTACGTACACCTGCCACTGCCTGCCGAAGCGGTTGAAATAGTTCACCAGGTATCCGCCGAGAAAGGTCTGCAGTGTCTCGTGCACGTCCGAAATGTTCACGCCCTGCCGCTGCACTTTCGAGCGATCCACATTGGCGAATTGCTGCGGCACCGCGGGCAGATAGGTTGTGCTTAGCCCGACCAGCTCTTTCCGCTTCCGCGCGGCCGCCATGAACTTGTTTACGTTGTCCGTCAGAAATTGCAAGGAGCCGCCCGAACGGTCTTCTAAAACAAACGTGACGCCGCCCGAGGTTCCCACGCCCGGTATTGCCGGCGGCGTGAAGGAGAACGCAATCCCGTCCGGAATTTTCGCTAGCTCCTGCGAGATGTGGCCGCGAATCGCCTGGTACGTTTCGTTCGCGCCGTGGCGTTCGTCCCAGGGCTTCTCCGTCACGAAGAAGAAAGCGCTGTACGTGTTCTGCACTCTGCTGAGCAGGCTGAAACCAATGACCGAAGTGCAGCCCTCGACCCCCGGCGTATGCAGGACGATGTTCTCTACCTTCCGCGCCGCTTCCGACGTGCGCTGCAGCGAAGCCGCTTCGGGCAACTGCATAGCCACGAACACATAGCCTTGATCTTCTTCCGGAAGAAAAGAGCCCGGCAGCTTGGATCCAATGAATACTGCGATAGCGGCAACGCCCGCGAGGAACAGCAGCGCGAATGCGGCCTTGCGGAGCAGCCGGCCCGAGATGTGAACGTAGCCTTCCGTAACGCGGCCGAAAACACGATTGAATTTCGAAAAGAACCAGGCCAGCGGACCATGTCCATGTTTTCTAGGCCGCAACAGCATCGCAGAGAGCGCCGGGCTGAGCGACAGCGCATTGAACGCAGAAAAGATGACCGAGATTGCAATCGTTACCGCGAATTGCTGGTACAAACGTCCAGTGATACCCGGAATGAACACGGTTGGCACGAATACCGCCGTCAAAATCAAAGCTGTTGCGATCACCGGCCCCGACACTTCTTCCATGGCCCGCACCGAGGCATCCCGCGGAGTCATGCCTTCATCGATATGGCGCTCGACGGCTTCGACGACAACAATGGCGTCGTCCACCACGAGTCCGATGGCCAGCACCAGCCCGAACAGCGATAGCGTGTTGATAGAAAATCCCAGCATCGGGAACACCACAAAGGTGCCCACCAGCGACACCGGCACGGCGGCTAGCGGGATCAACGTGGCGCGCCAGCCTTGCAGGAAGATGTAGACCACCAGCACCACCAGGCCGAGCGCTTCGAGCAGTGTGAACAGGATCTCCTTCATGCCGGCGGTGACCGCGCGCGTCGTGTCGAGGCTTACGTGATATGCAAGATCCTGCGGGAACCGCTGCGCGAGTTGAGCCATTGCTTTCCGGACATTGTTGGCGGCATCGACGGCGTTTGTACCTGGAAGCTGATAGAGAGCGAGAATCGCGGAGGGCTTGCCGTTGTAACGGCCGGTTAGGTTGTATGTCTGCGAACCCAACTCCAAGCGCGCAACATCTTTGAGGCGAAGTGTCGATCCGTCCGGGTTCGTGCGCAAAATGATATTTCCGAACTCTTCTGGAGACTCCAGGCGGCCTTGGGCCCGCACCGTATAGGTGAATTGCTGCCCGTTCGGCGCCGGCTCAGCCCCGAGTTGGCCGGCCGGATTTACCGTATTTTGGGATTGTAGGGCTGCAATAACCTGCGGAACCGTCACGCCCATGCTCGCGAGCCGGTCGGGATTCACCCAGCAGCGCATCGCATATTGACCGGCGCCGAACACCTGAACACGCGCCACTCCAGGCACACGAGTGAGCTGGTCCACCAGGTTGATGTATCCGTAATTCGCCAAAAAGATGCTGTTGTATGTCCCATGCGGAGAATAGAGCGCAATCAGCATCAGCGGCGTAGAGAGCGATTTCAGCACCGTCAGTCCGGCGGCGTTCACTTGCGGCGGCAACTGCGATTGCGCTTGTGCCGTGCGTAGTTGCGTGAGCACCTGGTCGATGTTCGGATCGGTGTTCACATCGAAATCCACCGTGATCTGCGCCTGGCCGTTATTGGCGCTGATCGAATACATATAGTTCATGTTGTCGACGCCGCTGATCTGTGCTTCGAGCGGCGTAGCGACCGATTGCTCCAGAGTCTGAGCATCCGCGCCGGGATAGATTCCGGTCACCAGGATTTCCGGCGGCACAATGCTCGGGAACTGCGAAACAGGCAAACGCAACGCGGAGATCACGCCCACGAGCACCATGAAAATAGCGATGACAATCGCGACGATGGGGCGTCGAATAAAAAACTTGGACATCTCTTATTGACCCTCGCCCTGTGAGCCGTAGGGAGATTCGACGCGAGTGGTATCCGGACGCGGATTCACAACCGCGCCATCGCGAACCTTCGAGACACCTTCGGAGACAACGCGATCACCGGCTTTCACGCCGGTTTGGACAATCCACATATCCTGATAGCGTTCGCCCACCTGAACATCCCGTACGCTGACACGGTTGTCCGGCCCGACCACGGCAAGCTGGTACCGGCCCTGCAACTCAGTAATGGATCGCTGGGGAACCAGCAGTGCATTCTCCTGGAATGCCGTCAAGGCGCGAATGCGGCCGAATTGCCCCGGTCTCAAAATATTGCCAGGATTCGGGAAGGCGCTGACGATGCGGATGGTGCCGGTTTGGGCATTCACCTGGCGGTCGGCAAACAGAATGCGGCCTTGGTGCGGATACACTTTCGCATTGGCGAGCGTCAATTGCAGCGGTACAGGGTTTTTGCTATACAGCAGATCGACGGACCCGCCGCTGCGTGGCGCTTTGATCTTGTCCGCGAGCGTCAGATACTCTTGTTCGCTAATCGAAAAATACACTTTGATCGGGTCCACTTGGGAAACCGTGGTGAGTACGGTGGACGGGCTAACCAGGTTCCCGATCTGCGTGGTCGCAATGCCGGCGATCCCGTCGACAAGCGAGCGTACCTTCGTGAATCCTAAATTCAGAGTTGCCTGCTCGACGTTCGCCTCGGCGGCTTTGATCGCGGCCTCGTTCGATTGGATTTGTGCCTCGTCGCGGGCCTGGGTTTGAATGTCGTTGTCCAGTTGACTTTGGGCAACCGCATGGGCCTGCGCAAGCGGCGTGTCGCGCTTGACATTGATCTTCGCCAGCTCGAGTTCGGCGTGGGACTGGGCGAGCTGGCCATTGGCTTGCGCCAGTTGTCCTTTGGCCTGATCGAGAATCGCCTGAAAGGGCCGCGGGTCGATTTCAAACAGGACGTCGCCTTTGTGGACGAATGAACCTTCCCGGTAGTTTTGCTTGATCAGGTACCCGCTCACTTGCGGCTGGATGTTCGCGTTGACGTAACCGTCGAGCGTGGCTACCCAGTCGCCGTAGATCGGAACGCTCTTCTGGGTGACGGTTACAACCTCTACGTCGGGAGGCGGGGGCGCCTGTTGCTTCTGGCGCGGTGCTGAATTGCCGGCGCACCCGGTCAGGAATGCCGCTATACCGGCACAAAGCAGGAATTTAAGCTGCGACATCCGAATACATTCCACTGTTTCTGATGATTGCCAAGACTTGCGAGACGCCGAAGTTCATCTCACATTTTACGGAACGCAAAGGGAGGCCCTTGTTTCTGGGGTGAAAGCCTTCCGCCTCATACGACTTCGATATAATTGCCCCACGCACGGTCCGGGCCTTTTCGCTCGCCGTGTGCCAGGGCCATGATTGCCAGCCGCTTTTTGCCGGCGCTTCTGCTAGGGGGAGCGCTGTATACTTCCGGGGCCACGTCGCCTCAGATCGATTTCGACCGCCAGGTTAGGCCGATTCTCTCGGATAATTGCTTCACTTGCCACGGACCGGATGAGAAGCACCGCATGGCTGGCCTTCATTTCGATACGAAAGAAGGCGCATTCGGCAAGCCGGGCGTAATCGTCCCGGGTGATTCGGCTCACAGCAAGATGTACCTGAAGATCAGTAACCCGAATGTGGCGTTGCGCATGCCGCCGCCGTATTCGAACCGCAAGCTGACGCAGGCCCAGATCGAAACCATTAAGAACTGGATCGATTCCGGCGCAAAGTGGGAAACGCATTGGTCCTTCCTGCCTCCCAAGCGACCGGATCTTCCGGGGGTCCAGAACGAATCCTGGGTGCGGACGCCCATTGATCGTTTTGTTCTCGCGAAGCTAGAAAAAGAAGGTCTGCACCCATCTCCGGAAGCCGATAAGGCCACGCTCTTGCGTCGGGTAACGTTCGATCTCATCGGTCTGCCACCCACGCCCGCCGAACTGGACGCTTTTCTGGCTGACAAGTCCCCGCAAGCCTATGAAAAAGTGGTGGACCGTTTGCTCGCTTCCCCGCACTACGGCGAGCGCATGGCTGTGCCCTGGCTGGATTTAGCCCGCTATGCCGATACGCATGGCTATCACATCGATAGCGCGCGGGAAATGTGGCCGTGGCGTGACTGGGTCATTAAGGCATTCAACAACAACATGCCTTACGACGAGTTCACAGTCAATCAAATCGCGGGCGATCTGTTGCCGAACGCCACGCAATCGCAGATCATCGCGACCGGCTTCAATCGGAATCACATGATCAATTTTGAGGGCGGCGCGATTCCGGAGGAGTACCAGAACGAGTACATTGTGGATCGCATCGAGGCCACCTCGACCACCTGGCTGGGCGTGACACTGGGCTGCGCGCGGTGCCACGATCATAAATACGATCCCTTCACGCAGAAGGATTTCTACAGCTTTGGCGCGTTCTTCAACGGCATTCCGGAACAGGGCCTGGATGGCCAGAAAGGAAATGCGAAGCCGTTCCTGCAATTGCCGAGCAAACAGCAGACCGAAATGAAGGACCTCCTTCTGAAGGCCATAAAAGACAAGGATGCGGAGATCGGCGCGGCGCAGGCAAAATGGGAACAGCAGCAGCGCGAAATGCCGGTTGCCGATATCACGTCCGGCTTGTTAGCCGAGTATCGGTTTGAAGATTCGCTCGGTCCGGCCCGAATCGTCACCGGCAAGCTCACGTACACGGATGGCCGCGTCGGCCGTGCAGCCAATCTGGAGGAAGAGCCGCAACTTTCGCTCGGAGAGGTGGGCGCATTCGATTCGAGGAAGCCGTTCACGATCGCGCTGTGGCTGAAGCCGGAAGGTCCGTCGGGCATGGCGGTTCTGCAGCGCTACGCCAAGTCGCCCAAGAGCGGGCCGGGCTATGAAGTCGCGCTGGATTACTGCAGTAAGGAAGGGTGCAACATCATTGTCCGGATGCGGAGCAATGGAGCCGAGTCGGGCACCGAAATGAAATCCCAACGCGGCGTAACGCTTCACGAATGGAGCCACGTCGCCGTCTCGTATGACGGCTCGGGCTTCGCGAAAGGCGTTCAGATTTATATCAATGGCCGCAGCGTGCCCGCCACGATCGCCGGCGATAAGATTCCAGCCGTATCGTTCGCGGCCGGCGAATTGCAGATCGGCAACAAAGAGTGGGGCACGGCGTTCAAAGGCGAGCTCGGAGATCTGCGCTTTTATGATCGCCGCCTGTATGCGAACGAAGCGCTGGAACTGGGGCTGCTGAACCCGCTGCACAGGGTGGTCGAGGTGGCGGCCGAGCGGCGCACTCCGGATCAGCAGAAATGGCTGCGCAAGTATTTTCTGGACGAAACCGCCAATGCGAGCGAAAAGCAGCTTGAAACCGACTACAAGTCTCTGAGCAAGGGCTTGGACGAACTCAATAAAGAGATTCCGTCCACGATGATCATGTCGGAGATGGCGAAGCCGCGGGACACGTTTATCCTTGCGCGCGGCGACTACCGCAATCGGGGCGAGCAGGTCTTCCCCAATACTCCTGCCGTTCTGCCGCCGCTTCCGCGCGACGCGCCGCGCAATCGCCTGACACTTGCCAAATGGATTGTCGATCCAGGAAACCCTTTGACCGCGCGCGTGGCCGTAAATCATTTCTGGCAGATGTATTTCGGAATCGGCCTGGTGAAAACCGCCGAAGATTTCGGTTCGCAGGGCGATCCGCCGAGTAATCAGGAGCTGCTGGATTGGCTTGCTACTGAATTCATCCGCACGCACTGGGATGTGAAGGCAATGCAGCGGCTAATCGTGATGTCGGCCGTGTACCGGCAATCCTCAGAAGTTTCGCCGGAGCTTCTTGAAAAAGATCCGGAGAACCGCTTATTGGCCCGCGGACCGCGTTTTCGGCTTCCGGCCGAGATGATCCGCGATAACGCGCTTACTCTGGCGGGGCTGTTAAATGACAAGATCGGCGGCCCGAGCGTTTTCCCGTATCAGCCTCCGGGGCTGTGGGAGGAAATGGCATTCGGCGGCGATTTCTCGGCACAGAAGTACGTGCAGAGCCACGGCGCCGATCTCTACCGCCGTAGCATGTACACATTCTGGAAACGCTCGGTTCCGTTCCCGTCTTTAAATACGTTCGATGCGCCGGATCGCGAAAAATGCACAGCGCGGCGCACCGTTACGAACACGCCTCTGCAGGCCCTGGTTCTCATGAACGATCCCACGTATATCGAAGCTGCGCGCGCCTTTGCCGAACGCGATCTGGCGGAGGCCGGCCCGACGGAAACCGATCGCATCCGGCATGCTTTCCGTCTCGCTATGGATCGCGATCCGTCACAACAGGAATTCACGATTCTGGACAATCTTTACAAAAAGCAACTGGCTCGCTATGAGGCTGACCAGAAGGCGGCTGCGAAAGTGATCACCGTTGGCGAATCGAAACCGAACGCGAAAATTCCGCCGCCCGAGCTGGCGGCCTGGACTCTGGTAACCAGCACGATCCTCAACATGGATGAAACGATTACGCGTAACTGAGGCATTGATATGGATCCGTTTTGTGAACACGAGCAGCACCTGACGCGGCGGCAGTTGTTCGGCCGTACGAGCAAGGGCATCGGAGTAATGGCGCTGGCCTCGTTGCTGAATCCCAGATTGTTTGCTGAGGTTGCCAATGGGCCAGGCTCGGCCCCGGCTTTTGGCGGGCTTCCCGGATTGCCGCATTTTGCGCCGAAAGCGAAGCGCGTCATTTTTCTGCACCAATCGGGCGCACCGTCCCAGATCGATCTCTATGACTATAAGCCGAAGCTGATGGATATTGCCGGAACGGAACTACCCGATTCCATTCGGAAAGGGCAGCGCATTACGGGCATGACCTCCGGCCAGAATTCACTTCCGGTCGCGCCCTCGATTTTCAAATTCAATCGCGCCGGCGAGAACGGGACCTGGATCAGCGAGTTGTTGCCGCATACCGCCAAAATCATCGACGACATCACCATCGTCAAAACGGTCAATACCGACGCCATCAATCACGACCCCGCCATCACGTTCATTCAGACGGGCTTTCAGCAGCCGGGGCGGCCGAGCATGGGCTCCTGGGTCACGTATGGCCTGGGAAGCGAGAATCACAACCTGCCGGCCTTTGTGGTGCTCATTTCCCAGGCGAATGCACTGAATCGCGATCAGCCGTTGTTCACGCGCCTGTGGTCGAGCGGCTTTCTTCCGTCGAAATATCAGGGCGTGCGCTTCCGGGCGTCTGGCGATCCTGTGCTCTTTCTCGCAAATCCCGACGGCATCGACGCGGAAACGCGGCGCGCCATGCTTGATGGTCTGGACGAGCTGAATCACATCACCGAAAAGGAGTACGGCGATCCGGAAATTTCGGCGCGCATCTCGCAGTACGAGATGGCCTATCGGATGCAGTCGTCTGTACCCGAGCTGACCGACTTATCGAAAGAGCCCGCCAGCACTTTTGAGCTGTATGGTCCGGATTCGCGGAAGCCGGGCACCTACGCCGCAAACTGTCTAATGGCGCGGCGTCTGGCCGAGCGTGGGGTGCGTTTCATCCAGCTCTATCATCGCGGCTGGGACCAGCATAACGATCTGCCGCGCGATCTGGGGCTGCAATGCAAAGGGACGGATCAGGCATCGGCAGCGCTGATCACAGATTTGAAGCAGCGCGGTTTGCTCGACGACACGCTGGTGATCTGGGGCGGCGAATTCGGCCGAACCGTATACTGCCAGGGCCACCTCACAAAGACGAATTACGGCCGCGATCATCATCCGCGATGCTTCGCCATGTGGTTTGCGGGCGGCGGCATTAAGCGCGGACAGGTGATCGGAGAGACGGACGATTTCTCGTACAACGTGGTGTCCGATCCGGTTCCCATTCACGACGTGCAAGCGACCGTTCTATACTGCCTGGGCGTGGACCACACGCGGCTCACCTACAAATTTCAGGGGCGTCATTTCCGTCTGACCGATGTTGCCGGCAACGTCAACAAGGCGATGCTCGCGTGACTGGGGAGATACTGATAGCTTAAGTGAATCGTCGACAGTTTATTCAAATGACAGCAGCCACGCCGCTGCTCGCCAGAGATGCTGACCACCCGCAGCTTCCCATATACCGGATTGTCACCAACTATCAACGGATACCGAACGGAGGAATGCCGGGACTGTATCCGGGGCACGCGATTCGCGTCCATTCCGAACACGCCATAGACACTTCCAACGGCCGTGTGGATGCTGCGGCCCTCAAGGCCATGGTATCGGCCGGTCTATGTCAGTTGACGGGCGCTCAAAGCGACCGCGATGCCTGGTCGAAGTTCGTTTCGCCGCGCGATGTGGTTGGAATCAAAGTGAATTGCTCGGGAGCGCCGGAGATCAACTCGCATCCGGAACTGGTAGCGGCCATCATCGACGGTTTGTCGACGGCGGGCGTCGCTGCCGAACAGATCTATATCTACGACCGGTTCTCGAATCAAATGCGCATCGTCGACTTTGGTCCGCATGTGCCAAAGGGCGTGCATATCGTTGGGGCGGAAGAGCGGCGCGGCTCGATTCTCGGCTACGATCCATTTACGTATGTCGAGGCGGATTTCTTCGGAGAAGAAGATACGCGCTCGAATCTGTTCCGTCCCGCAGCGCAGGCGTTCACGAAAATCATCAATGTTCCTACCATGAAGGAACATCGCGCTGCGGGCGTGACGGGATGCTTGAAGAATATCGCCTATGGCAGCTTCTCGAACGTGGCGCGGTCGCACCAGCGAGAGGTCTCGAACACTTACTCATTTATTGGAACGCTCGCGTCCGTCGAACCCTTGCGGTCGAGAACGGTTTTGAACATCATGGACGGGCTGCAAAGTCTGTGGCAGGGCGGACCGTTTCTTCAGAGCCCGCGATTCCGCTTTTTCCCGAAACAGATCGTCGTGGGAACAGACCCGGTTGCGCTGGATCATTTGCTGATCGACATGATCGAGCAGAAGCGCAAAGAAGAAGGAGCGCCTTCTCTTTTCGATCGGTCGAGAGCGCATATCAAGTTCGGTCCGGAACTCGACCCGAACTTCAACAGCTTCATTCGTGAGCCGGGCCATGTCGAATACGCGGGACATCTCGGCCTGGGTATCTACGATAAGAGTCAAATTCAAGAAAAGGTGATCACGCTTTGAATCTGTTTCTTGCCGCTTTGCTGCTCCCATCTCTGTTTTGGGACAAAGGGCCGGATACAGCGAACCTGTTACGTCAGGCCAAGATCACTCACGTTTTGGTGCCTCCCGCGATGGCGGCGTCCTGGACATCCGTTTCCGGCATTTCCGTGGAAGCAGCCGGTCCCGCGCAGTTTGTGAAAGTGTCCACGCCGGGCGTCACGTTCCGGCGCAATGTGGCGTCCGCGACGCGCGCGCCTTGGTTGGATTCGAACGGTTGGAGGTTTCTACGCCAGCCGGACGGCCGTTTCTACTACGACGCGCCCGGACGCGCTGCCGCGCTGGCCGCTGCCGAAGCGTTTGCCTATGAGGTGGATGCCGCGATTCACACGGACGAGGCAGGGCTGGCGCCGCTCGGCGGAATGCTGCAATTCCTCGCGCAGCAGCCGCAGAACAAGCTTCCGGCGCTGGCGAATATCGGGTACATCGACGACGGGTCGCCCGCGTCCGCGGAATTTATGAACCTGCTGGTTCGACGCAATCTGCTGTTTCGAATCGTGAAGCAGCCGGACCCCAAGCTCGATATCACCGTTCAGCTCGGGATGCCGCAGTATCCGCGATCGGAAGCCGCGAATCCAAGCCTGCTAGCCGAAAAGGCGCGCGCCTATTTGACGGATCAGAAGCGGCTGCTGCGGATTTACGGCAGCGAGGTGGTGGTTGGGAGATTGGTGGGCGATGCGGATTCCACGCGCTTGTATCTGTTGAACTACGCCGAGGCGCGCGCGCCCATTCAGGGGTTGAGAATTCGCGTGAAAGGGATCTATAACGATATCCGGGCCGCGCAGTGCGACACGCCCAATGCGCAACTGCTCGATGTACGCGCCGATGCCACAGGGACCGAATTCACTCTGCCGGGATTAAAAACATTCGCGATCATCACGCTTTCACGATAAGCTGACACTTTCATGAAGATAAACTTTCTCCTGGTTGCAAGCCTCGCCGCGCTCTCTATGAACGCTCAAACGCAATACGATCTCCTGCTCGAAGGTGGACACGTCATCGATGCCAAGAACCATATCAGCGCGATTCGCGATGTAGCTATCAAAGACGGCAACATTGCAGCCGTCGAGGAGCATATCGACCCGTCGAGCGCGCTGAAGACAGTGAATGTCAAGGGCCTGTATGTGACGCCGGGCCTCGTCGATATTCATGTCCATGTTTACGCGAGCACCGGCGAGGCTCACTCCTATGCTGGCGATAACAGTGTATTCCCGGATGGCTTCACATTGCGCAACGGCGTGACGACGGTTGCCGATGCCGGGTCGTCGGGCTACAAGAACTTCGAAGATTTCAAAGAGCACATTATCGATCGCTCGAAGACGCGGGTGCTGGCGTTCCTGAATATTGTTGGTGCGGGGATGCGCGGCCCGAAATACGAAAACAACCTCGCCGACATGGACCCGCAGCCCGCGGCGGATATGGCCAAGCGTCATCCGGGCCTGATTGTCGGGATTAAGACTGCTCACTATGCCGGGCCGGAATGGACGCCGGTGGAGCATGCGGTGCAAGCCGGCACCCTCGCGAACATTCCGGTCATGGTGGACTTCGGCACGAATCATAAAGAGCGACCGCTTGCCGTATTGCTCACCGAGAAACTCCGTCCCGGCGATATCTATACGCATTGCTATTCCGGACTGCGTGATGAGCTTCTGCCCGATGGAAAAGTCAATCCCGGTATGTGGGCAGGGCGCAAGCGCGGCGTTATTTTCGATGTCGGTCACGGCGGCGGCAGTTTCGCTTGGCGAGTCGTGGTGCCAGCCATTCAGCAGGGCTTCCTGCCGGATTCGATCTCAACCGATCTCCACATCGGCAGCATGAATTCCGGCATGAAGGACATGCTAAATCTGATGAGCAAGTTTCTGGCGCTCGGGCTTTCGGTAGAT
This sequence comes from Bryobacteraceae bacterium, assembly GCA_035651215.1. Taxonomy (GTDB): domain Bacteria; phylum Acidobacteriota; class Terriglobia; order Bryobacterales; family Bryobacteraceae; genus Bog-105. Next base: position 176,427 of record DASRGE010000007.1, on the reverse strand, counting down.
GACGTCGTAGCTAAGTCCACTTGGAATCCGGCGCGCGAGATCCATCATGACGAGCTGGGTAATCTGTCGGTTGGTGCAATTGCGGACGTCAGCGTTCTGCGCGTGGAACACGGCAACTTCGGGTTCACGGATATGTACGGTGCACGCATGGATGGCAACCAGGAGTTCGTGTGCGAGCTGACTGTCAAGGGCGGTAAAGTTATCTACGATCTCAACGGCATCAGCAAGCCCGATTGGAAGACGCTGCCGAAGAACTACACGCAGACGGGCGATCCGCGCTGGGATGCTTTGAATCCCGGGCGGCGGTACTAATGAAATGCGAGGCGATGCCTAGCTAGCTATGTCTATCAGTTAGAAACGCGTTTTACGGTGTATGTGACCGATTGTCCGGCGTCGGGAACTTCGGCGTCCAGTTTCATCTGATCGCCGTTCACTTGGCCCTTGTAGTTGATTTTCATCTCCTGGCCCTGATAGCTCGCTTTGATGGAGAAGGAGATGTTGTCGCCATCGATCACGCCGTCTTCGATGGTCGATTTTCCGAACATCGAGGAAGTTGTTTCCCCGGTTAGTTTCTTGCCGTCGGCTTTGAAGACAAATGTCCTCTCAACGGTTCCCATAGGTGTATCGGCGCTGCCTTTCCAGGTGCCGTTGATATTGGCAGCGGCCAGAACGAGCGCGGCCACGGCGGTGAGGAGCAAGAATAGCTTCATACAACATTCCTTTCTGTGGTTAATGCAAGCTGATTTGGCACGGGTTCGGGCTGCACCGGGAGCCAGGCAAGCGCGCCCGCGACGCATAGGCAGGCGGCTGTCAGAAACGAAGCGGTCCAGCCGAAGTGGTTGGCGATGGCGGGGGTGAGAGAAGCGGTGAGCGCACCGCCGATTTGCCCGCCCATGTTCATGAAACCGGAAACCGACCCCGCCGATTCCTTTCCGATATCCGCGGAGATGGACCAGAACGAACTCTGCGATAAATAAAGCGCGCCCGCGCCTCCGGCGAGGACCACGCTGGCTAATTGCGCGCTCGCCACTTGCGTGCTGAGGCCGATGAAGATCGCACAGAGAGCGATTGCTGCGGCGGCGAGTAAGCAACGGCCGGTGCGTTTGCCGTACCGGTTGGTGAGGCGGTCGCTGATCCAGCCGCCGAGCAGCGATCCTCCGGCCATGGCGAGGAAGGGAAGCATGCTGAAGTAAGCGCTCTGGCGAATATCCAGATGGCGCACCTTGCTCAGGTAGATGTAGAACCAACTGAAGAAGATGTAAGCGGCGTAGCCGTAGGTGAAATAGCTAAATGTGACGGCCCAGATGTTGCCGTCCGAAAGAATCGCGGACCAGGGAAGCTTCGATCCGCGCTTGGTTTGCGAGGTGGAAATGTCCTGCGTGATTTGCGAGAGTTCGCGCGGGGAAATCCAGGGATGCTGGGCCGGCTTATCGCGCGCGATCCCATACCAGATGGCACCCGCGAGTACGCCGAGGCAGGCGCTGGCCCAAAATGAGGATCGCCAGCCATAGTTAGCAATCAGGAACGTAATGAGCGGCGGGGTAACTCCGGCACCGAAGCCGACCCCGGTGAAGATCAGGCCGTTCGCAACGCCGCGTTCGGTGGAGGGAATCCAGGAGGCCACGACGCAGTTCGAGGCAGGGTAGACCACCGACTCTCCCATGCCGAGCAGAAAGCGCACTGCGATGAGGCAAACGATGAGGCCGCCCATGGCGGGCGAGAGCGCGGTAATCAACGCGGTGAAGATGCCCCACCACAGCACGCCCAATCCGAGGATTTTGCGCGGGCCGAGTTTGTCTGCAAGCGCTCCGCCGGGAGCCTGAAAGATGGCGTAACCCAGAACAAAGGCGCTGAAGACCCAGCCGAGCTGCACGTTATCCAGATGGAATTCTTTCTGGATGTCCGGACCGGCGATGGAGATGTTGACGCGGTCGATGTAGGCGACCGCGCTGATCAGGAAGATCCAGAAAATGAGCAGCCAGCGGATACGGGTGGTTTTAGCGCCCCCTCCCTTACGGTCGGGGTTCTGTTCTTTAATCACGGCTCAGATATACGCGATGACGTCGATTTCGACCAGAGACTTGCCGGGTACGCCAGCAACCGAAACGGTGGTTCGGACGGGAGGTTCCGAACCGAAGCGGCCTTGGAAAACTTCGTTCATGGCCTGATAGTCTTTCAAATCGGCCAGGTAGACCTGTGCTTTGAGCACCTTGTCCATCGAGGAGCCGCACTCTTCGAGCTTCTTTTGGATTTCGTCGAGGACGTGTTTGGTGTGCGCTTTGATATCGCCCTCGAAATGCGCGCCGATGCCGGATAGAAACAACAGATTGCCGTAAGAAACGGCGGGACTAAAGAGCGGCGTTTTTTCAGGTTTTTTTCCGTTGGCCCACCAGACCTTTTTGGTTGGAGATGTTTGTTCTTGTGCCTCGGCGGTGCCGGCCGCGGCAGCGGTTGCGATGGCGGATTTGGTGAGGAATTTTCTTCGGTTTGTGTTGGACATTGGTCTCCTGTAGGTGGATGGCCGCTCCCTTGCGGTCGCGGCTCTGTCAGGCTTTCTTTACGGGACGGACGATGCCGCCGGGAGTTTTATAGTGGTGCCGTTCGGCGGTCCAGCGGGCTGCGCCGTATTCGCCAAGATTCGCGTCGCCGCTCATTTTGTCTCCGTCTACTGTGCCGGTGAACGCGTAATTGAGGCGCTGGCCTTGTATGCGTTGTGAGCTGCGAAATTCCACCTGATTGCTCATGACTCGCCCGCTCAGATCGCCCGACACGAACTCGCCTTGATGCGTGCCGACCAGGTCGCCTCCGTGCTGCTCCAGGATGAGGGTGTGGATGGCCGAGCCGCGATCGAACTGCATCGTCAATTCCCATTGCCCCGCGACCTGCACCGGCTCGCCTTGGGGTACCTGCGGATTATCGAAATGGGGTGGTTTGGAGAGTACGGCGTAGAGCCGTTCAGATATAACGTGTTCGTCGCCGGGCATCATCATGTACGGCGTCACGGAAATGGAACTAGCCATGCGATCCGGCCGGTTTCCCGTTGCGCCGCCGAACACGATACGCGGCTCGGTTTCGAGCAGTACCTTGCTCACTTCCGTTCCGGTAATGCCGAGCTGCGCGGCGTCCCATTCGATGTGCAGGACGGGAGTCCGGTTCGACAATCCTTCGGGTTGGACCACGCGCGTGTTGATTCCGTTTACGCGCTTCACAGATGCTGAAATTGTGTCCAGCCGTTTTTGCCAGTCGCGCCATTCGGCATCGTGATCCCGCGTCTTCCAGGCTTCGACTGCCGCGAGCATGCCCATGATCTCTTCTTTGCCGACCTTGAGAGATCGGCCAAAAGCGTGATGAGGAGCGCTGTTGGCCCAAGCCGCTTGCAGCAGGTTCTTGTCTCCGAGTAACAGGCCCGCGGCCTGGGGTCCGCGAATACATTTGCCGCCGCTGTAGGCTACCGCCGTTGCGCCGCGCTGCAGGTGCACATTGGGAATGGTGAGGATCTCGGCCGCGGCGTCCACGATGACGGGCACGCTGTGGCGGCGCGCTACTTCGGAAACGGCTTGCGTTCCGAGCGGGCCGGTGTCGCCGGGTCCGGCCAGGATGTAGACCATTGCGGTGCGCTCGTTGAAGGCGTTCTCCAACTCGGTTGGGCCATTTACCTCGACAATTTTGACGCCCACCATACGGATGGCGTGATCGTAGACGTTGCGCGAATATTCCGGGATGATGACTTCGTTTTTCAGACCAGTGAGGTCGGGAAGGCGCTCCATGCGCTCCGGGTTGGTGCCCGCGATGCAGGCGGCGGTGGTGTGGGTGAGGGCGGCGCAGCAGCCCGCGGTGACGATACCCCAAGGCGCTTCGGTTAGCTCGGCGAGACGTTTTCCGACGCCGTCCATTAATTCGTCCATCTGGACATAGGCGCGGGAGGCTTCATCCATGGCGGCTTTCACCTGCGGCAGGGTTTGGGAGCCAGTGATGATGGTGAAGGTGCCGCGCGCGTTGATGACGGGCTTCACGCCGATGGAGTGATAGAGATCATTGGCTGACTCAGCGGATTCCTGTGTCTTTGTGGTTGCGGCTGGTAACGGCAGCGCGCTGGCCGCGGCAAAGAGACCTCCGCGCCGTAATAGTTGCCGGCGGTTGTAGTTGGCCATTGGTGTCCTCCGTCACAGGATACTCTGGTTGGAGCCAAGCGTCGAGACAAGTCTCGCCGCGGCGCCGGGCGCCTCGCCCGGCATTCTTTGGTTCCACCGTTGGAAGCCACGAGATGCGCGCCACTTACGCCGGAGGCTCAGGATCGTGGGATCGGACTCGCCTACGACACTCATTCGTTACCGAAGCTATTAAGTTCCAGATGTTTTCCTCACCCGGGAACGGTCATGCGGCGTGCACGCGTGCATGCGTTGCGACAGTCTAAGCTGTGGCCGCGAACACAGGTTCCGGAGTTTGGGCCGGGAGATTCGATTTCCTGATCGAGTTCTCGAATTCGAGGGCTTCGGCTTTGGCCGCGGCGAGGCGATTTCGGATTTCCTGCGCTTCCTGCTTCGCTTTTTGCAGCGACTGCCGCGCAGCGTGCAGTTCCTGGCGGCGGCGCTCGGCCGCTTCTTTGTGTTTTTGCGAAACAAAGCCACGCTCGGTACGAACACGTTCATTGCGCCGTTTGCGCAGCTCGGTGGCATAGCGCGAGAAGGTGCGATCGTGCGTGGTCTGGTAACGCAGGTAGAGCGCCAGCGATTTATGCGCGGAGCGCTGTTGTTCGGCCGTGCCGGATTCGAAAGCGGCGAAGCAGTCGTTTTGTAGACGTAGGCAACGGCGCGAGAGCCAGAGAGCTTCGGCCATTTGGTGGACCATCTCGATTTCATCATCCCCAGCGGGAGATTCGGAGCGCAGCAAGCCGGCGAGAAGCTGATCGAACTCGGATTGCGATTCGCCAGGCAGAACTTTGAATTTCCCGGTAAGGCCGTGCTTGGTAGCGTTCTGCGACACGGTTGCTTTGCCTTCTTGGCTGACAGGGCCGGTGCTGAGCTGGGCGTTGGCGCGGTTGGCCTCCAGCTTTGCCTGGCTGGTGGTCGGCTGGTTGACGGAGCTACTTTCGGCTTTGAGGGCGCGCTGAGCGGCTTTGCGGGCTAATTTCTGTTCGAGACGGCGCTGTTGACGGGCAGTCATTTTGGGTACTCTCCTCGGCTTTGAGAGTAAGGGGCGGGCCGGCGCGACGAACCGCAGGCGAGAGCGGCGATTTCGGCGAAGTTGTTGAAGGCGCAGGGTGAAGCGGCGAGAAAAATTTTTTGAAAGATTTGTGACCGAGTTGCAAGAACCGGTGAGTAGGGGCGCTGAGTACGTCAGCGCCTCCTCGCGGCGAGGCACTCTACTCTCACAGGAGGGGCGCGCCGCACAACTTCGTTTGACTTGCCGCCGTTTACTACAAGGAACAGCTCATGGGTACCGCAACTGCCGGTTTGATAGGAAGCCAGTACCGGGAATGAGGCGTCTTGTGCGATGTGCGGAATCCTCTCGACGTCGAATAGCCTGCCGCCTTCCCGCGGATTTCCATCATAGAAATTCGCACTGATTCCGGAAGCGTCCGCGCCGTCTGCCGAGATGGTCGCGGATACAGCGACGGTGTCGTGAGGCGTAATGCGCCTGGCGGAAAGCTCCACCTTGCTGATGTCAAGTGAAGCCGGGCCGGACGGCGGGGGAGCGCCCTGAAGCCCCGAGCCGGCAGGCTGGGCGATATAGAAGATCTGCTTGTAATAGCCGACATTATTGCTGTAGCAATTCCCGTCTTTCTGACATTCCTCCAACCGCGCTGCGTCCGCAAGGGACTTGAGCGTCCCTGGGATAGCAGTCAGGCCGTGACCCGGCATCTCCGAGGCGAGGGCTCTGTTGTTCGCCATCCAGACGACAACCCAGAACAGGACGTTCGCATTGCCGTTTTTCGTCTGATCGTATTTACTCGTGTCAAAGGTGGTACTTGCGAGGACCCAGTTCAGCGGCGCATTGGGTACGTTACTGAACGGGAAAATCGGATCGAGCACATCCTCGCCAATCAGCACGCTATCACCAGCGGGAACCGTACCATTCATCGGCTGAAAATAGAACCGGGCATGCACCTGGGTGCCAGGGTCCATTGCCTTGAGACTGTAGTTGTAAACGCGCGCCTGCAGCGTAAGCACGTCGCCGGCAGTGGCCTGTTCCAACTGTGGACCTTGTCCCGGAAAGTTGGCGCTGGAGATGAAGAACCCGCGCATCTGATGGAACACGCTCAGCATAGGATTCGCGGGCTCCCGCGGAGTGAGTTCGGCGCAGTCATAGGTCCCAGCGCCGGCCGCGAGGCAATTGCTTCCGGGAGTGCCGGAAGGCGGCACGATTTGCCACCGCGACGGATGATTCAGCGCCACGTCCGGCGCTTGGGTATAAGCCTGCTGCCACCACGGTCCTGCGCCGTTGTCGAGTGGATCTACGGTAAACATGGCGCGGAGCAGGCCGAACGTTTGTACATCACCGCTCAGCGGCTCTGAGTCCACAAAGCCGCCGGGCTTTGTCGTTCCCATAATGTAAGGGGATACCGAGTAGCCGTACGTTTGAAACAGCGGAAAGCTTCCAGGCTTGGTAATTTGAACTCCCGTCGAAGTTCCCAAGTCGGTTGTGTGCTTACTCAGATTGCTAAACCCGAAGCTCCCACTGATGTCGATGTCTGCCGTAACACTGGCGCTCGCGACGACAGCAGTCCACGCTCCTGTAATAGAAGCATCATTCTCGAAGGAGTAGTTCTGGTCAAAGCTGGTGGTCTTGGTATCCGAACCTCCGACAGACCAGGTAGTCCCTTGCGTTATAGTGCTCGTGTCGGTAAAGATCTGAACATTGTCAGTTGTGAGAAGCTGCAAGTTGGGATAAATACTCTTTAGCTGTTGCAAATTTGCCGGATAGGAAAAAATGTTGCCCGGTTCCCAGGGCGGCTGATACCATTGATGCGCCTGGCCCTGCGATGCGTTTGGGAGAGCATCGCCATTGGGAGCCGAAAACTGAATTGTCAGCGGCACTTTCTCGCTTGGCTGGCAATTGGGCTTCGAAGCCGGACATACCGTCTGGCCAAGCACCGGATAGACCCAAATGTTGAACCCGGAGTCGGTGTAATTGACTTCATCGCCGAAGCCGGTCGTTGCCGAAAGATTGTAAGCCTGGCGCTGGTATGAGCTGTAGTCATGATCGGCAGATCCTTTCAAGTCCTGCGCTGCCTTCACCGTGTCGGAAGCTTCTTCGCCCTCGCCTGCCGAGACATCCCCAATGGATTCTTTCAGTGCGATACTCTCCTTCGCGCCAAAAGACCAGCTCGTTGTATTCGTAGTGCCGGATGATTTACCGGTCGAGTTCTCCAGTTGGTAAGTCATTTTGAATCCATCCGGAACGGCGCTGAGATTCAACACTTCCGGCGGCACGTGATTAAACGGATCAGGGCTGACAAAATCCACGTGCATGGGCGGCACTCCAACCACGACCGATGGCTGTACGGTGCTGTCGATGGTGATTTTCGTCGGCTCGCCGAGAAGTAACGACCGGCCCTGCGTGTCGGATTGCGTGAGAGACAGCGAGGGTTGCGGGAAGTATGGCTTATTCAGATTTGTCGCGTAGAAAGTTGTTCCGCCGGGGAGAGGATTTGACGTGAGCGTGTTAAGAACCCAAGTGGCCGGGTCGACACCGACTATGTTCACCGCCTGATCCTGCGAATTAGCCCAATCGCACCTGATGTTGTTCTGGTCGGGTGATGCGCATGCTCCCAACAGCACCGCAATCTGATCGTTTGGATCATGCCCGATCGTAAGGTCGGGGAAAGTGCCGCCGGTAATCTGGTTATTATCGAAGTTGCCCACCGCGATGTCCCATCCAAAGAACGTGCTACTGAATTCATAGAAGCTGCTGGGCGTCCAGACAAGTGTGTTGGGATCTATCCTTAGCACATTAATATATTTTGTGTTGTTGCCAACCCCATTCGGTTGTGGATTGCCCGCCAGGGCGTACGCGAACACAACTTGATCGTATGGATTGCCGGGGAGGGCGAATTTCCCATGTGTAACTTTCATCAGACCGGCAATCGGCCCGAATGAGCTTAGAAACGTGTAAGTCGTTTCTGCGTTTGGCGTTAGTGAGGACGAAGGGAAGTCGATCAACTGAAGAGTCGTGCCGATGCCGCTCCGCATGTACGCGACCACAATCTGGTCGTGCGTGGTCGAAGTGAATCGACCAGTTGTGATCGATAGGCTTTGTAGATTATTCTGCCCTGGCTTTAGGAGGTTGACTCTGGCGGCTCTGGAAATAGCTAGCGTGTGCGGATCGACCGTGTAGATAGCGAGGTCGACTCCGCCGTTGCCCAGGTACACGAGGCCGGCGATCTCCGGCCGCCCGTCTCCGTTGAAGTCGCCGGTTGTCATACCGCTTAGCCAATCCAGGTTGGCCGCAGGCCCATAGTTAAACGGCGGCGCACTTCCGGCGTTGAAATTATTCACATCGCCGGCGGTGGCGATAACCATAGTCCCGCTGGAGGCGAAATCCAGCAGCAAGTCGTCATAGCCGTCCTGGTTGAAGTCGGCCACGGCGAGTTGCGCGACGTCTGGGTAATTATGGTTTCCGAAGATGGGATCGAAAAAATACGCGCCATAGGAGGCCCAGTTTGATGGTCCAACATAGTAGGGCGCGTCAGGTAAGCTCAGGGAGGACGGAGCGCCACTCACCCCGAGCACGATCGGCTGTGCATTCAGCGTAGCCCACATCCTCGCCGTATACGTCTTATTTTGGTTGTACGGTAAAGAATTCGATCCCCAGGTGTTCGTGGAGATGGGTGACGCAGCGCTACCTTTTGTCCCCAGGGTATACGACTGGATATTCGAGAGCAGTGGAGTGTTGCAACACTGAAATGGCGGGGAAGCGAAGCTACCTGTAACTACCAGGTCGTCAATTTGCAGCAGCGTTCGCCGGCCATTCAGGAAATCATTGACATTGCTATAGTCCGGGCCCTGCGCTTTCGCTCCGATAGAGAACATCCCTGCAACTACTGCCGCAAGCACCACGCCGGTCCGGCGCCTGTTGCGCAGCAAGGCAAAGCCGAGGAGGCCCGCGCCGAGCAGAGCGAATGAAGCCGGTTCCGGAACTGAAGCAAGAACAGCGAAGAGCAGCAAAGTGGCACTGCGTGGCATAAACGTGACCGGTTTCTCCTGAGAAAGAGGTTTCAATTGATAAAGCGCAGAGAGAGTGCGCGGCGGATCATGAACGCCGCCGTGCGCCACGCACTCAAGGTTTACGCGCCAGGTAAACAAAACGCGAGAGCCGTTCCTCGCGCGCAAGCGTATGCACGCACGACAGAAACCGTTGTAGACCGGAATAGCTCGTTTCGCCCTCGATCGGCAACAGTTCGCGCCTTCTGCGAGCGCGGGCGTTAAACCAGCGCAGCGAGATGCTGGCCGCCGAAGCCGTAAGATTCGCGGCCGAGAGCAACTCGAAACCGGCGCTCTTGATCAGCCGTTCGTTTTCACCTGCCGGAAGAAAAGAATAGGAGCCGATCGAGCTGCGTGTCGCAATCTCCTCATCCGATAACATCCCCGTGACAATCATGGCGTCGGTAAAAAGCATTCTTCCGTTCGGGCGCAATACGCGATACCACTCCCGGAGCGTTTCAAAGCGCTGCGGGACATGGCACATCGCGTCATTCGAGAAAACCGCGTCGAATGTCTGATCTTCGAATGGAAGCTTATTACTGGCATCCATGCACAGAAAGTCAGCCTTAGAGGACAGCCCCGCCGTCCGCGCCGACTCTCGGGCGTTATCCACACCGCTCGCGTTGATATCGATTCCTGTAACTCGGGCTCCGAGAGCCCGAGCCAGGTAGACCGCGCAACCTCCCGCCCCACATCCGATTTCCAGCACGCGGGAGGAAGCGCTCAAGCGCAGAAGTTCAAAAAAACTACGGAACTCCTGCTCGGTCATCCAACTGGTCTGACCCAGGTCAACACCATAAGTCTCCCGGCGGATTTCCCGATAGATCCGCGCCGAATGCGCGGCGTAAGACCAATCGTAAAGATCGACATAGACCGGTACGTGTTGAGCAACGGTAGCCATAAGTTCACCGGGGCCCGTTACTGCTGAGGCGAACCGAACCCGCTGCAATCGATTTTCACCGGGTGCGCGCGGCGCAGCACTTCATGGGTAGTGTTTAGATCGACCGCCACGAATAGCTCATGGACGCCGCATCTGTCCGCGATGTACGGAGCCAGGACCTCGTATGTATCGTCTTGCGCTATATACGGAGAACGTTCCAGCCCGAAGGCCCTACCGCCATTGTGAGGATCTCCATCGTAGAACACCGCAGTTACGCCCGAGGCGCTGTTCCCGCTGGCGGAGAGCAAGGCGGATACGGCAATCGTCTGCCCAGCGAGGGTGCGAGACGTGGAGAGCTGGACCTTTCCAATATCAATGGCGGCGGGTTCACTGCCGGCCGAACTCGCATTCAGATCGGACTGAGGCGGCAAGACATAGAAGCCGCCGTTATAAAAACCGACATTGTTGCTGTAAGTCTCTGTGGGGACATCGGCCAGGGATTGCAGAGTACCCGGGATACTCGTCAGGCCATGACCTCCGATCTCGGGTACAAGATTTCCGCTGCTATCCTCTATCCAGACGACTACCCAGAACACCAAGTTTTGGCCTGAATAAGGCGTTGTATCGAAGTTAGTTCTGGCGAACACCCAGTTGAGCGGCGCCCCCGGGGCATCGCTGAACGGCGGAATCGGGTCAATGACCACATCGCTATTGTTGATGAGCACGCTCGGGCCGATGAGCGCTTTCGTATCTTTGTTGAAACGCTGCGCATAGAAGCGTACGTGCACACGGCTGCCGACAGGCATGCGAGCCAGGCTGTAGTTATACACGCGAGTCTGGAGCGATAACTGGTCGCCCGCGACGGCCTGCTGAAGCTGCGGACCCCCTCCAGGATTCAGCGCGCTCGTGATAAAGAATCCCCGCATAATGTGGAACAAACTGATGAACGGGTTATTCGGCACAGGGGGTTCGAAGACGGCGCAATCCATTCCCGAACTGGATTCCGAGGCCGGCCGGCAGTTCGGGGTTGCCACAGCGTTCTCGGCGAGCTCGTCTGGAAAGTGCCAACGGGCGGGGTGGTTCAAGGCGACGTCCGGCGCGCTGGAGTAAGCCTGCCTCCACCACGCGCCTGAAGTTCCGGCGAGAGGATCGGCGACGAACGCGGTTCGGAGCATGCCTGTGGTCTGGATATCGCCTTCCGAAGGTGGATTGTCTCCCTTGCTGGGCGGCGGCACCTCCCCGAAAATGTAAGGCGTCACGGCATAGTTGTAAACTAGCGGCGACAGGAACGTTCCGGGTTTATTGATTCCGATACCGGTCGAGCTCCCAACAGTGGCGAGGGCTTTGTTCAGATCGCTGAATCCTGTGCTGGCGCTCAGGTTCAATTGCGCGGAGATCGACCCTTTGACGATTCCGCCACAACACGCTCCCGCGACGGAAACCTCCGTCTCAGTGGAATAGTTCTGATCGGAGGAGACGCTTGAGCCGTTCGTGGACTGTTGTGTCCAGGTAGTTTCTTGCGTACGGACGCTGGAATCCGTACTCCAGGTGCTGTCGTCCGAGAGCTTCTGTAACGTGACTGGAAACTCCTGCAGCAATTGAGCATAGGTGGCCGGATAAGAAAATACATTGAACGGTTCCCAGGGCGGCTGATACCAGGGGACAATAGCGGCATCCTGATCGTAGTAGACGGTGTTGTCAGGAGCCGAAAATTGAAGGGTCAAAGGCTGCATATCGCCGGCGCCGCAGGGCTGCTTGTCTTTGGGGCAAACGGTTTTTCCAATGACCGGATAGATATAGATGTTGAACCTGTTTGCGGAGTACCAGATGTGATCAGAGTTCGTAGTTTGTACGGCCGCCGTGAAGTTTTTCGCCTGATAACTCCCGTGTTCCGATTCGACGGTTTGATTGACATTCTGCGCGGCAGTGTAGGCCGCTCCGGCCTTTGCGCCAAATCCGTCCTCGACGCTGCCGATTTCCACACTCGCCTCCACCTTCTGCATGGCGCCGAACCCCCAACTGGTGGTGTTTGTGGTGGACGATTCGTTTTCTTGAGAGGATGTCTTGGTGTACTTGGTATAGAACCCGTGCGGGATACCGCTCACATTCAGCACCTCGGGCTGGCTGCTTCCCGCTAGAGGGATAAAATCGACGTGCATGGGCGGCATCGACTGAATCACCGAAGGTTGAGCGGCATCGGATATGGCGATCCTGGAAGGCTCGCCAAGGACATAAGAACGGCCCTGCAGGTCCGCCGGATCGATATAGAACTCCGTCGCGGTGTTCAGATTGGAGGGTAAGGCAGCGGTGTAATCGAGCTTGGTGCTGTAGTCCGTTGGACTCACCCCGTAAATGCGAAGAGTGTTACCGGGCGAATTTGCATTGCACGTTCCTCCGGCATACGCGACTTGCAGGCCGAAGGCAGGCTGTGTCTTACCGCTGCTATCGGTAGTTTTCTTGTCGTAATTGCCGACAGAGAAGGTGGAAGGACAGCCAAGATCGCTGAGATCGGCGAATGACTTCAAGTTTAAGGTCGCATTCGTCGTATCCGCCTGGAAAACTTGAAAGTACCTGAGGCCCTCGCCAATTCTGCCCGGAGGCCCGCCCCAGGCGAACCCGAAGAAAACCTGATCATAGGGGCTCGTGAGACTAAATCGGCCCGCTTCTACCTGAATAAAACCGCCCTGGGCAAGAAAGCCGCTGGCCGTCTGATAGATGCTTTTCTCGACCGGTTGTAAGGATCCGGGGGCGAAGTCAAGCACTTCTATTTTGACGAGGGTGTTAGTCCGCGCATACGCCAGTACGACTTGGGCGTGGGCCGTGGTTGTGAAGTGGCCGCTCGCCATCGAAAGATAAGGAATCGCTTGGCTTGTGTCTTCCCCTGTGTAACTGGGCACAAGCTCGGCTGCCTTCGTGATGGCCAGAGTGTTGGGGTCGACCGTGTAAATCACAACGGTATATTTCCCGCTTCTCTTATAAGCCAGCCCGGCAATTTCCATCCGCCCGTCGCCATTGAAGTCGCCTGCTGTCATGGCTACCAGCGTTTCCTGCGTATTCACCGGTCCGAAGCGCAGGTTTTTGGAGCCGTCCGGATTCGTTCCCGAAAAAATCGCCATCTTTCCGGTCTCGTCGCCGGGCCCGTAGTTGACGGCGAAATCCGTATAGCCGTTGCCCGTGAAGTCGCCTGCGGCAGCGCTGAATGTGACATCTCCGTTCTGCCCCCCGGGCAAGTTGAGTTGAGCGACCGGGTTGGGCCCGTCAGTCAGCAACAAAAAGGGCGTGCCGCCCGCGACCGGCACCGCTCGCATCGAAAGATCGTGATCCGATTCGTAAAACCGGCCCGCAAACAGTTTGTTGATTCGGTCATCGCCAATGTTGAGAGGATTTGAAATGGGATGAACCGTCGAAACCTGGCCGTTGGCCGTGGTCATGACAGTAGCCGTGAGAGCGCCGGAAGACGGCGTAGTGCCTTTTGAAGTGAAGGCCGTAACAATCAGGTCGTCATCCCGCAGCAAGGTTCGCTGCCCGTCAAGAATATCGTTCACGTTGCTGTAATCGGGATCGCTTGTAATGGTCTGGGCTTTGGACGCAGGGACAAGCAGGACCGCCAGTGCTATGAGCAGCATGTCCTTGCGCGGTTTCCGGAGCGCCGCAAACGCGATTCGCACCCTTTTCTTACGAAACAACGCCAACCCGAGCAGGCCCGCACCCAGCAAGGCGACGGTCCCAGGCTCAGGCGTGGCGGTTACGGGCGCGACGCTTGCCACATTCACAAAATCCACGGACCAATTACCGTCCCGGCATCTTCCCGCTGTGCCGGAGATGTCGCGAAACATGCCGGCCGGGCACGGGCCGCCGGTGGTAAAGTTCGAAGCGGCCGTGAAATTGGGATTCCCTGCCTCGGCAAATCCGTCGCTCAGATTACCTAGCGAGAAGTTGTCGAATTCGGTCAGCGCGACAATGTAGCTTCCCGGCGTCAGGCTTGTCGTGATCCGCGCATCTGCCGCAAGCCCGGTACTGGGATCCGTCGCGACACCCGCGCCCTCATCGTTGTCGGCGATAAAGGTACCCGTGCCGTCAAAAAGCGTGAGAATGCTATCGAAGCCGCCGCTTGGGACAACAGTTCCGGTGGAGGTGGTACCGCCCGAGTAACCGTAGCTGCGGATGTCTACGGTTGCGGCAGCCGCCACGGTTAAATCGAACAACTGTACATCATCATCGTGAGTGAAGGATCCCTGGAGCGTAAAACTGCTGGCTTGGGCCGCTTCGGGTATCAATGCGAGGGCCGAAGCAAAGGCAGTGAAGAGCAACAAACTGGATTGGTGCGGCATAAACGTGCTCGCTTCTCCTGGAGGTGTTTTCAATTGGTACAGCGCAGAAATGCCGTGTCGGGGATCATGGAAAATCCACGGCGCTTGGAACTTCCCCTGCTCTGTACTACAAGCCGCGACGATTTCTTGTGGGGCAGGCCCCCTGGCCTGCGCCGGACGCCCTCGTCCGGCACTCTTTGATTGCGGCTCCGCTGTCTGGGAAGATTTTGTGGCGCGGCCTCTCAGGCTGCCGCGTCCCGAATCATCGGGACGCTTGGTTTTCACGCGCTGTTGTGCACCACGATGCATGAGTTGCCATCCGGCGTTTTGGTTCCGGCTCCGCTGCCCTGTGGGGCAGCTTGGGCGCGGTTGCGAACCGGCCCTTGGCACGGACTCTCTCATATAAAGCGCAAGCCAGAAGAAGAATAGATCAAAACTGTGCAGATTTTTGGTGTATCCTCTCTGGATAGCGAACGGGCGAGCATGCAAGCAGCTAGGGGCGGCGACGTCACGGTCCTTCTACAGCGAGTCAGGAGCGGCGATTCGGAAGCGGCCGGCCAATTAATCCCCCTGGTCGTCGAGGAATTGCGGAGCCTGGCGCGATTGCAACTGCGCAACGAGAGCCCCGGACATACTTTGCAGCCTACTGCGCTTGTGAACGAAGCGTACTTGCGGCTAGTGAGCGACCAAGCCAGAGATTGGCGCTGCCGCGCTCACTTTATCGGGGTGGCTGTCTCGGTAATGAGGCGGATTCTGATCGATCACGCGCGCCGCAAGCATGCGCTCAAGCGCGGTGGACCGGATGTGATGCTTGTGGACACGCAAGACTACCCCGGCTTTTCGTATGAGCAGGCAGACGAGCTGATTGCCTTGAACACGGCACTCGACCGGCTGGAAGAGATGAATCCGCGCCAGCGTCAAGTAGTGGAGTTGCGATATTTTGGCGGCCTTTCCGTTGAAGAAACGGCGGAAGTGTTGAACATCTCTCCGGTAACTGTGAAACGCGATTGGGTTGCGGCGCGCGCCTGGTTAAAAGGGCAGGTGCGGCCGGAAGCGCTCGCCTGAAGAACCGCAATGGCGCCGGCAGAATGGGATCAGGTCTTGGAGTTGTTCCATGCTGCCCGCGAGAAATCAGGCGGGGAACGAGTTCTGCTGCTTCAGGAAGCCTGCGGCGGCAAGCCGGATCTCCGCAAAGCAGTCGAAGAACTGCTCAAAGAAGATGAAGCGGCAAGCGGATTTCTGAGCGAGCCGCTGTTTGCCTCGTTTGCACGGGAACGCTGCTCGACGCGCATCAACGCGGGGCAAAAATTCGGCCGGTATACCACAGTCGCCGTCATCGGACGTGGCGGAATGGGTGAAGTCTGGTCAGCGTACGATGCGGACCTGGACCGGACGGTAGCGCTTAAATTCCTGTCATCCGAAGCGCTATTGGCGTTGGATGCCAACCAGATCACGCGCGAGGCAAAAGCGGCTTCTGCGTTGAACCACCCCGGCATCGTCACGATTCATGAGGTGGTGCAATCCGAATCGACACTTGCCATTGCCATGGAACTGGTGCAAGGCAAGCCGCTTCGGGAACTCTGCGGAAAGCCGGTTCCAATTCCAGAGGTGGCGGCGATCGGGCATCAGATCGCTGAGGCACTCGCTGCGGCGCACGCCCAGGGCACAATTCACGGCGATATCAAACCGGAGAACATTCTTTTGCGCCCGGACCGCTACGTCAAAGTGCTGGATTTCGGCCTGGCCCGGAAAGTCACGACACAAGCAATCGCCTTCGGCGGGATTTCAGCGCTCGGCACGTTGCGCTATATGTCTCCGGAGCAGGCCCGCGGCGATCCTCTGACCCCGGCAAGCGACGTTTTCTCGTTCGGTCTGGTGCTATATGAGCTAACAACCGGCCGGCACGCTTTTCAGAGAACCTCACCGGCCGATACCGCGCGAGCGATTCTCAGCGAAGAAGCGCCGGCGCCCTGTTCTGTAAATCCTTCCTTACCCTCGCGCCTCAATTCGCTGATTCGAGCCATGTTGGCCAAGGACCCTGCGGCACGTCCCAGCGCCCTGGAAGTCGGAAGAATACTCTACGCGCTCCAGAACGGCGGAAAAGCGTCTTTCCGTTCACCTTCCGCGATTTGGACGTGGGCAGCGGTAGCGCTTTTACTGGCTGCCGGAATTTTCGTTATCTGGCGTTGGGAGCAAATGCGAGATGTAGTGGAGCCCGCTCCGTTCCGCCAGATCACGAGACTGCCGCTCAGAGATCGGGCCACCGCCGCGGCCATCTCTCCGGATGGAAAGCACGCCGCCTATGCGAACGCGAGTGGAATCTTCGTGCGCAACCTTCAGAATGGCGAGACGAAGACCCTATCGGCGCCCAGCGACTATGTTGTCGACCAACTGGCTTGGTTCGCGGGCGGAGCCAAGCTGGTCGCCAGCGGCTATTCGGCAACCACGCTGGTTCCGAGCATCTGGTTGATCCTCGCTAATGGGGCGCCCCCGCGTCTTTTGCGCGCCAACGCGAGGGCCGCGGCGCCCTCCCCGAACGGGAAATGGATTGCATTCGTCACGCAAGACTGGTCGGAAGTTTGGGCTATCGGAACAAACGGTGAACAGCCGCGGCGAATGGTGGCGGGCCCGGCCGGTGACACATTTCCGTTGGTTTTCTGGTCGCCCGACGGGCAACGGATAAATTTTCAGCGTAATCATCCCGCAGACAGCGGCACGCCGGCGATCCAAGCGGCCGATTCCGTTTTGTTCCCGTCCGCAAAAATCGTTAGCTCAGTGCTGAATATCCGAATGAGTTCCGCCTCCGCACTGCCGGACGGCCACATACTCTTTCTCCAATCGGGGCCGCTCGGGTCGAGTTCGCCGGATCAACTATGGGACGTGAAGACGGATCGCGCCACGGGCAGGTTTTTGGGCGCGCCGCGCAGAATCGGTGCTCTGCCGGACCAGGGCGAAAAGCGGATGACCGGTATGACCGCCACCCCGGATGGAAAACGAATATTGGTTCTCCGAGGTTCTCATGACGGCGCCGTGTACGTTGGAGATTTCAAAGAATTTCCGCCGCTTCTGAGCCACCTCAGACGCCTGACCCTGGACCAGACGACTAATTTTCCGCACGCCTGGATGCCCGACGGACGCGCGGTGATCTTCGAATCGAACCGCAACGGCCGCTTTGATCTTTACAAACAGAACGTGGATCAAAAAACGCCCGAAACGATCGTCTCGATGCCGCCGCTTACAGAGATGCTGGCGCAAATGAGCCCGGATCGCCGCTGGCTGTTGTACGCGACTCGCGACGACCAAGGGGGGTTGAGAGATTTTAAGTTGATGCGAGTACCGGTGGAGGGAGGCACGCCCGAGGAGGTCCCGATCGGTGGTCCGCTGGAGGAATTTCGCTGTGCGCTGGATCCGGGCACACGTTGCGTGCTGCGGACCACCCTGCAAGGGCAGTACTACGTTTACTACGATCTCGATCCAATCCGGGGCAAGGGCCGCGAGTTGGCGCGCACCAAATGGACTCCTGGGTGGCTCGGAAACTGGGACATTTCCCCCGACGGAACCCGCATCGCGCTTCCGGATCACGATTCGAATGACGCGCGAATCCGCGTAATCGATTTGGCATCCCATCCAAACGAACCGCCGGAGCACGAAGTAGTCTTACCCATTCCGAACGAATTGCGAGGTTTGGTGTGGGCCGCCGGCGGGCATGGATGGTTCGTATCGGTGAAGACGACTACCGGATACAGGATGCTTTACGTTTATCTGGACGGACACTTCCGTCCGTTAGGCGATATCCAGGGGTGGGCAGTGCCTTCTCCGGATGGGCAGCGCGTCGCAGTCTGGGATCATATTGCCGCCACCAACGCGTGGCTGGTCCAACGCCACTGAGTCGCGCGCTGCGACGAATTCCCGTGGCGCGCACTTCCGCGTGCCGCGGTGGGCTTCAGCCCACGGGTCCGGTTTTTCGACCTTGCCGCTACTCGCTTGTGACAACTCTCATCGATTGGCATCCTCGATTGACTGAACAATCTCTGCGATAGGCATCTGCCAGGCGCCCCCCGGCCAGCTTCGAATTCTTCGAGCCAGTGCAGATATCCAGCCGCGCAAAACCGCCATTGTTGCATTATTCCGAGTTCATGGGCGTCGCTTTTCGCCTTCGTGAGGATTTCGTTGTTTCTCAAATTCGGACAGGTCGTGGGAATATGCCGGCCACTTCGCATCCCCGGACAGATAAACGACAGTTCCCTTGGCCGTCCATCGGCCCTCGTGTGTGCCCCCATAGCGGATACCGTCAACGACAGCATTCAGAGTTTTCCTGTACGTGCCGTCACTGCGCAGGACGAGGCGAATGTAAAAGTGCGTGTGGACATCTCCTCCCTGCTTTTCCCAAGTGCCGCTCAGGTTCGCTTGTTCCGCTTTTGTCTCTTGCCCCGGAGGTTTGGTGGCTGCGGCAAGAGCAAGGAATGCGCAAAGAACGAAAGCCGCGCCAGTCATGAACCGCATAAACCAGCCGCCGGTGACTACCGGCCGAAGGCGTTGCAATAGGCGTTCTTGTCGAGGGGGCCCGATTTGAAAACGATGGAGCCGATGAACGCTTGCCGCCAGGACTCAGAAACGTTCATGGGTTCGCTGGGATGTCCGTACATGACGACGTACATGCCGCCCGCGCGCGGAACCGCATTGAGCCAAACCTCCTGCGTGACCGGCGGTTTCCATTTCTCTACGTGCGTAATAGTCACCCACGTGGACCGCCCTCCCATCCACCCGGGTTTGAAATCGTCATGAGTAACTGAGGTGTAAGGATACTGGTTCCGCGAAGTGGCGAGGGGCTCAAATTCTTCTTCATAGATTTTCTGAAGAACCTTGTCGGCCGAAGCACATTGAACAAGGGGAGTCGCCCCGTTTCTCACGCCCGGCAGGAAGCGAACACCATACGCGCGGAGATTGGCATCCTGAGCCAAGGCAGAATGTTTTTCGGGGTTTATCTGCAGCTTGGCACTCAAGGGATACCGAAACGAAAAGTCTGCCGTATCGTACGTCCGCCAGCCGCTATCCTGGCCGTCTAGTCCAGCGGGGGGAGCGGGGGCAGCCTGCACGCTGGGCGCAGTATCGGTGCTGGCTCTGTCGACCCGGAAGTCGACTGTCTTCTCGATAACGTCGTGCGCTTTCTGCAACGCATCTATATCGCCCTGATAGTTCGACGAGAATTCGACGATCAAGCACGTTGTGCCTTTCAGGGGGACACCTATGTAGGCAGCCATGGCTCGATAGCCCTCCGCATCCTTCAGAAGCGTGACGCAATCGACTGCCTGCCAACGCGAGAACAACTCCTGGCGGGCGCCTGGACAGGCTTTCTCGACGCGAATGTCCACTTTGGGCTTCAATACGGTGTGAACGATGTCCAGTCCTCGCGGCTCTATCGCGGCTCCGAGATCTTTCAGATCGGAAGGCAACTGTTTGTCGAATATAAGAACGATCGTGTCAGCGCTCCGGCCATTGATTTGCACTCGCACGGATCCATCTGCCTCGTTCGCTTCTGCTGTCCAGCCCTGTGGAACTTCGAAGCTTACCTTGCCGTTATCGAAGCGAGACTGAGCGCGCGCTTCGAATCCCATGCTGCTCAAGGCAAGAAGCACAAAAACCGCAAATATAGCTCTCTTCATAAATCCCTAACTTTCCTGGGCGCATAACGCGCCCGCAACTTAGATATCGGAAACGGTCGCGGTTTTGGCTCAGAAAAAATATTCGGCCATGAAAATTGTTTGTTTGATACGGAGCCGAAATAGCGTAAGATGAGGGTCCGGGAGTTACAGTGATGACGCAGACCTCGCCTTATACTGCTCTGCTGCACGACTGGGCAAGGGGAGATACAGACGCCCTCAATCGGTTAATGCCGCTCGTTTATGAGGAACTGCGGCGTCTTGCGGCTTGGCATCTGCAATCCTCGCCGGGACTGGTTGAACCGAGAACTCTGGTTCACGAACTCTATCTCCGGCTGGCGAACGGTAACGCACTTTCTTTTCAGAATCGCGCCCACTTTTTCGCCGCGGCAGGCCGGATGATGCGGCAAATCCTGATCGATTTTTATCGCGCGAAAAAGGCCGGAAAGCGCGGTGGTGAGGGCATTGCGGTTACGCTCGACGATTCGATCGCGGCAGAGGATATGCGGGAACTCGATGTTGTCGACCTCGATCGGGCCCTGAATGAGCTGAGCGAAGTGAATCCGAAAGGCGCCGAGTTACTCGAACTTCGTTTCTTTGTCGGGCTGACGCTGGAAGAAACAGCGGCCGCGCTGGACATCTCTGTGGCGAGCGTGAAGCGCGAGCAACTGGCTTCCGAGTGCTGGCTGGCGGCGCGGCTCCGAGGCAAGGCGGAGTAGACCATGAGCCCCGGAGACTGGGAGAAGGTTTCGAGTCTCTTCTTTGAGTGTCTCGATATGCCCGCGAGTGAACGTGAGGCGTTTCTGCGGGCACAGACGTTGACGTCGCCGGAAATCGTTAAAAACGTTTGGGCGATGCTCGCCGCGCAGAATCACGGAGCGCCGCTCATTTCTCAAGCCTTGTCCGGCCTGAGAGCGGCGGCGCATGAACTGGATGCCGGCCGAGCGCCATTGAGGATCGCGTCTTACGAGATCGTCGGAGAACTCGGCAGGGGTGGCATGGGGACGGTGTATCTGGCCAAGCGCGCCGGGGACGGGTTCGTTCAGGAAGTCGCGATTAAGCTGATCAGGAATGGAGTCGATTCGCGGCTTGTAGTAGATCGTTTCCGGCGCGAAAGGAACATCCTGGCGCTTTTAGAGCACCCCTACATCGCCCGCTTACTCGATGGCGGATCGCTTGAGAACGGGATGCCCTACCTGGTGATGGAGAGAGTCCGCGGCACGCCCATTCGCAAATACTGCGAAGCGAATTCGCTTTCGATAGGCGCGATTCTCGTTCTCTTTCAGAAGATCTGCGAAGCTGTTCATTACTCGCACCAGAGACTCGTTATCCATCGGGACATCAAGCCCAGCAACATACTGGTTGAGGAGAACGGATCGCCCAAGCTGCTCGATTTCGGGATAGCCAAACTGCTCGCTGATGACGAACCGGCCCTGACCGCCGGAGGCCCGGCCGCGGGATTCACGCCCGAGTATGCAAGTCCGGAGCAGCGCGCCGGCGGGGTTGTGACAACAGCCTCCGATATCTATTCACTGGGTGTGGTGCTGCATGAGCTTGTATTCGGTAAGCGGCCCGAAGCCGGCGTGCCCGGCCGGCCGAGTACATCTCGGCCGGTTCCGCCGGACCTCGTCAAGATAATTCGCAAAGCCCTGAAATCGGACCCTGCCGAGAGGTATGGGTCGGCAGCGGCGCTGTCTTCGGATCTGGGCCGCTACCTGGAAGGTAAGCCGGTCAATGCAAGCGCGCACACCACCGGATACTTGGTCAAGAAGTTTATGCTGAGGCACCGTGTGCCGATCGCCGCCCTGACCGTTTTTATGGTCGGTCTTCTGGCGACTACCGTATGGGCTGTGCGTCAGACTGCGATTGCAAATGAGCGGCGGCATGAGGTGGAGTCCGCCAAAGCAGACCTGCTCAAAGCATCCGAGTCGTTACTTTCCGACATCCCGAATGCGCTGCAGACAATGCCGGGAACCACGGCAACTCGTGCCATGTCAGTTGAACAGGCAACCAGGCTGCTCGACGGCTTGGCCGCTAAATCCCAAAGCATTGATCTGAAACTGCTTCTTGCCGGAGCTTATGCCCGGCTAGGCGATTTGGCCGGAAATCCGGCGTTTCGGAACGTGGGAGATACGGGTTCGTCCCTTGCCAGCTACCGCCACGCTGTGAAGTTGTTGCGGGAAGCCGCCGCGTGGCGTCCCGGCGACATGCAGGTACGCCGCGACCTTGCCGGCGCTCTGGAACAACTTGGCACAATCGAGCAGGTACGCGGCAATTTAACGGCGGCGGTTCAGCTTTTTCAAGAGTCCGATAGCGCTTATTCAAAGATTCTGAAACAAAACCCAAACGACCGCCAGTCCCAAACCGGCAGATGCCAATCACTGCATGATCTTGGGAGATTTTATCTGCGGAAGGAACAGCGGGAGACCGCCCTGAACTATTTCGTCCAAGAGAGAAAGATCTATGAGCAGCAAGTAAAGGAGAAGCCCCAGGATGTCGAAGCGCAGCGCAATCTGAGCTTAGTCTGGAAACAGATCGCGGTCACGCTGGCGCAAATTCGCCGGTTTCATCAGGCACATGGCTTACTCGATCAGGCCAGGGCGATCGATCAGGCGTTGCGGCAGAAACCCGAACAGTTTCTACGCGCGAGCGAGGATCTCGCTTCAGATGCTTCGGATCTCGGGACTGTCTACGCCATGGAAGGGAAACCCGAGCTCGCGCTGAGCCAGTTCGAGGACTCTGCAAAGCGTAGATTGGATATCTTCACGCACGATTTTGCGGATGCCAGAGCCAAGCGATTCTTTGCCGCGAGTTTGCTGGACGTCGGGCGGGCTCTAACCGAATTGGGACGGCACAAAGAAGCGGTTCCGAACTTCGAACAGGGAATCACGCATCTTTCCGATCTGATCAAACGCGACGACAGGAACACGACTTATAAACGCGAGGCGGCGTCCGGATACCTGGATCTGGCGAAGACAAGAATTGCTATCGCCGGGAAGACTCACTCTCCATCAGCAAAAGACAAAGTCTTTGCGTGCGCCAAAGAAAACTTTGCAGCGAGCGTTAAGCTCTGGAAAGAGTTGAAGAAGCGAACCCCGCAGAGCACCGAATATGACGGATTGTTAGCACGGGCGCAGGAGGGTGTAGCGACGTGCGAACGGCTGATGGAAAATGGCTCGACAGCGTGCCCAACTTCAGTTCGGTATCCCACGCTGCGCTTTTCTCCTGCGTTACCCTAAAACTTGCAACGAGTTCGCTGCGGACGGGGAGCATCGCACTCCACAAATTTCCTTCCTGCGCATCCGTACTCGCATCTAAAAACCAGGAACATCACATATGGCTACCACCGTCATCGGTGCTCATGAGATCCGCCCTGCCCGGTTCTGGGCTTCCACCAACGGCAAAAAAGTCGTTATGGCCATTACGGGCGCGATCTTGTATCTGTTCATCATTGCCCATGTCCTCGGAAATTTGCAGGTATTCGCCGGTCCCGAACAACTCAATGGCTATGGCCGCTTCCTGCATGCCGCTCCGGAAATCCTCTGGGCCGTGCGCGGCGTCCTCATCCTCTGCGTAGTCCTGCACATTATCGCCTCCGTCCAGCTCGCGCTGCGGAAAAAGGAGGCGCGTCCCGTCGGCTACGCCCAGAAAGACAACATCGCTTCCAGCTACGCCTCGCGAACCATGTACTGGAGCGGCCCCATCATCCTGGCCTTTGTCATTTATCATCTGCTGCATCTCACGGCCGGCGTTGTCCAGCCCGGCGGAAAGTTCATTGAAGGCGACGTCTATCACAACGTCGTTGCCGGCTTTCAAGTCTGGTGGGTCTCCGCCTGGTACATCTTCTCCATGATCCTGCTCGGCTTCCACATCTGGCACGGCGCCTGGAGCATGTTTCAATCCGTCGGCATCAATCATCCGCGGCATACTCCCGTGCTGAGAAAAGCCGCCGCGATTCTCGCTGTCGCCATCACCGCCGGCTACATTTCGATCCCGGTCAGCGTGCTGACAGGCCTGGTGAAGTAAATGGAACTGAACGCAAGAATTCCTTCCGGTCCTATCGAGAAAAAGTGGGATAAAGCCCGCTTCGACATGAAACTGGTGAATCCCGCCAACAAGCGCCGCAACACTATCATCGTGGTCGGTTCCGGTTTGGCGGGAGCTTCCGCCACGGCCACACTCGGCGAGCTCGGTTATCAAGTCCGTTGCTTTTGCTTCCAGGATTCCCCCCGGCGCGCGCACTCCATCGCCGCGCAAGGCGGCATCAACGCAGCGAAAAATTATCAGAACGACGGCGACAGCATTTACCGCCTCTTCTACGACACCGTGAAGGGCGGCGACTTCCGCTCGCGCGAGGCCAATGTTTACCGCTTGGCGCAGATCAGCGTCGAAATCATCGACCAATGTGCGGCCCAAGGCGTCCCCTTCGCCCGCGAATACGGCGGCACGCTGGCAAATCGCTCCTTCGGTGGCGCGCAGGTGTCGCGTACCTTTTACGCGCGCGGCCAGACCGGCCAGCAGCTTCTGCTCGGCGCTTACCAGGCATTGGAACGTCAGGTGCAGGCCGGGACCGTCCGCATGTTCCCGCGCACCGAAATGCTCGATCTGATCGTCATCGATGGCCACGCACGCGGCATCGTCACCCGCAACCTGGTAACCGGCGAAGTCGATGTCCATCTCGGCGATGCTGTCATCCTCGCTTCCGGTGGTTATGGCAACGTCTTCTATCTCTCGACCAACGCCAAAGGCTCCAACGTAACCGCCATCTGGCGCGCTCACAAACGCGGCGCGCTGTTTGCGAACCCCTGCTTCACCCAGATCCACCCCACCTGCATTCCCGTTTCGGGCGAATATCAATCCAAGCTCACCCTGATGAGCGAATCCCTGCGCAACGACGGCCGCATCTGGGTACCGCTCAAGAAAGGCGATAATCGCCCGCCCGATCAGATTCCGGAAAACGAGCGCGACTACTATCTCGAACGGCGCTATCCGAGCTTCGGCAATCTCGTTCCGCGCGACGTCGCCTCCCGCAACGCCAAATACGTCTGCGACGAAGGCCGCGGCGTCGGACCGGGCGGACTCGGCGTCTATCTCGATTTCTCGGATGCCATCCGCCGCCTGGGCCGCAAAACCATCGAAGACCGCTACGGCAACCTTTTCGAGATGTACCAGCGCATCACCGACGAAGATCCTTACAAAGTCCCGATGCGCATTTATCCCGCCATCCACTACACTATGGGTGGCCTCTGGGTAGATTACTACTTAATGAGCACCATTCCCGGCCTGTTCGTTCTCGGCGAAGCGAACTTTTCCGATCACGGCGCCAACCGCCTGGGCGCCAGCGCCCTGATGCAAGGGCTCTCCGACGGTTACTTCATCGCTCCTTATTCCATCGGCGACTACCTCGCGAGTAACAAGCCGCAGCCTGTGAGCGAATCCCATCCCGAAGTGCGTAACGCGGTTGCTTGCG
Source organism: Bryobacteraceae bacterium (assembly GCA_035651215.1). Classification (GTDB taxonomy): domain Bacteria; phylum Acidobacteriota; class Terriglobia; order Bryobacterales; family Bryobacteraceae; genus Bog-105. The sequence continues at coordinate 150,904 of DASRGE010000007.1, read as the reverse complement.
TCCAGCAGACCATCCAAAAGCTGCTATCCATCAATGGCAAGCGCACGGTCGATTCCTTCCATCGCCAGCTCGGCAAAATCGTTTGGGAATACTGCGGCATGTCGCGAACCGCTCAAGGTCTCGACCAGGCCATCGAGCAAATCCGCGAGCTGCGCGACGAATATTGGGAAAACGTGAAAGTCGTGGGAACCGGCAGCGAGCTGAATCAGGAACTGGAACACGCCGGACGCGTGGCCGATTTCTTCGAGCTGGCGGAGTTGATGTGCATTGACGCCCGCGAACGCAACGAGTCCTGCGGCGGCCATTTCCGCGAGGAATACCAGACCGCCGATGGCGAAGCGTTACGCGACGACGACAATTACTCGTATGTCGCGGCTTGGGGATATCGGGGCTACGGAAATTATCCGGAGCTCTCGAAAGAGCCGCTTCAATTCGAATACGTTCACCCCAGCCAGAGGAGCTACAAGTAATGCGATTGAAGCTGAAGATTTGGCGCCAGAAGCAAGGCAGCCGGTCCGGCCAGTTCGTCACTTATCCAATGGACGATGTCAATCCGGATATGTCGATGCTCGAATGCCTCGATGTGCTGAATGAGCGCTTGATTCAAGAAGGGCAGGAGCCGGTCGCCTTCGAGCATGATTGCCGCGAAGGCATCTGCGGTTCCTGCGGATTCATGATCAACGGCATCGCGCACGGACCGCAGCCCGCAACGACCGTTTGTCAGCTCACCATGCGTCACTTCAAAGACGGCGAGACCCTGGTCTTGGAACCCTGGCGCGCCCGCGCGTTTCCGCTCATCAAGGATCTGGTCGTCGACCGCCGTGCTTTCGACCGCATTATCGCCGCGGGCGGATATGTCTCGGTTTCCACCGGCAGCGCGCCTGATGGCAACGCCATTCTGGTTTCGAAAGAAACCGCCGACCGCGCCATGGACGCCGCCGCGTGTATCGGCTGCGGCGCTTGCGTCGCGGCCTGTCCGAACGCCTCGGCGGCCCTGTTCACCGGAGCGAAAATTACGCATCTCGGTGTTCTGCCGCAAGGTCAACCCGAACGCGACCGCCGCGCTCTCGCCATGGTCGCGCAAATGAACGCCGAAGGATTCGGCGGCTGCACCAACATCGGCGAATGCACCGCAGTCTGCCCGAAAGAGATTCCGCTGGAAGTCATCGCCGGCATGAATCACGATTACCTGCGCGCAAGCTGGCACGAACGCGACAACGTAGTAAAAACCTTGCGCCCGTTCACCGAATGGAGCTACGGATCTAAATTGCAGAACGATCCCACGCGATAACGCGTGTTTCTGTCAGGTAACGTTCTGAGTGTGCCGCCATCCCACTCGATATGAGCGTTACCACCACTGATCCCAAGAAGCAAGGCCCGAAACCGCCTTTTGAACAGGACAAGCAAACACCTCCCGGATCGTCGAAAGAGATGCGGCCCCAGCCGGATTACGGCGAGCAATCCTACAAAGGTCTCGGCAGGCTGAAAGGACGCAAGGCAATCGTCACCGGCGGCGACAGCGGAATTGGCCGGGCCGTCGCGCTCGCATTTGCGAGAGAAGGCGCCGACGTCTTAATTTCGTATCTCAACGAGCACGAAGACGCCAACGAAACCGCGCGCCTGGTTCGGGATGCCGGCCGGAAGGCGGTCGCCGTCCCCGGCAACATCGAAGATGTGAAGCATTGCGAGCAGATTGTGGAGCGGGCATTTAGCGAACTCGGCGGGCTCGACATCCTGATCAACAACGCAGCGCATCAGAAAACCCTCGAATCCATTGACGAACTCACGCCGGAGGAATGGGATTACACCTTCAAGACGAACATCTACGCAATGTTCTATCTGTCGCGCTTCGCTCTGCCTCGCATGAAGCAAGGCAGTACGATTGTGAATACGACCTCCGTGCAGGCGTATCAACCCAATAAGACTCTACTGGCTTACGCGACCACAAAAGGCGCCATCGTAACATTCACGAAAGCCCTGTCCTCTCTGGCGATCAAGCAGGGAATCCGCGTCAATGCCGTAGCGCCAGGTCCGGTTTGGACGCCGCTGATTCCTTCCACCATGCCCGAAGAGAAAGTCAAAGAATTTGGCAAGAACAGCCCCATGGAGCGCCCCGCGCAACCCGCTGAACTAGCGCCCATTTACGTTTTTCTCTGCTCGGATGAATCGCGCTACATCACCGGCGGAATCTTCGACCTCACCGGCGGCCGCATGCTCCCGTAATCCACCGTTACGAAATCAGCCCGAACACCACAACGCTGTTCGTCGTTCCGACAAACACTCGCCCATCCGCAATCGTCGGCACGATGTATTTGTTCCCCGGCCCGAACTGATCGCGCCCGGAACTCGCCTGGTTACTGTTGTAAAGCTCATTGGCGAGATTTGTAGCGTCATAGGCATGCAGCACAGCAGGATTGGCGTTTTCAACCGCCCACAGAATCCCATCGCTCGTCCCGTTCGCTGAAATCGATGGGGTGGCACCCGGATACTCGAAAAAGTTGTCTGTCGTCGACGACGGCTGATTCGAAAGCATCGCGGCATTCACACCAAAAGCGCGAATGCGATCTCCGACCGCGCCGTAGTACACAGTCCCGTTGAACCACGCGGGCGTGGAGAACACATCCCCGCCCAGCGCTCCGGAAAGCTCCTGATAGATGCCGCTGTCATTTGCCGGATTGAATTTGCCCATATTCATCCGGTTGAACACATAAAGCTTTCCGTCTTTGCCTGCGCCGGTTCCCAGCTTCACCGTTTGCCCGCTCGCATTCGTCAAATCCGGAAGCAACAGCACGCCGCCCGACCCCAGATCCTCATCTTGCGCCGACTCGGCCAGCGTGTTGCTCATAGTCCAATAGTCTTCCGCTGCCAGTTGATTGTTCGCGGTGCTGAGCCTCATAAACGCATTTCCGAAATCCCCTCGGTTCGGAAAACCACTCGCATTCAGCGTGGTATCGAATGTGCCATTGCCAACCGCGACAAAGATCTCGCCCGTGGCGGCATCCGCGGACATTCCAGCACCCGAATTCCACAGCGCCCCTTCACTCCCATTGGGCGCGAAATTGAACACGCTCGTCTGCTTGAGCGTGAGCCGGTCGTAACCGATCAGCCAGCCCGTATACGGCCGGAAATCGCAATGCGAGCCCCACCCGGTGTACACAAGCCCATTGAGCAGAAGCAAGCCGGGACGCGAATTGTATTGCCTCGCGTCGAAAACCACTTGCCCGTTGCTGCTGTTATCGCCCGTACCCGGATACGTTGCCGTGATTTCGATCGGACCGCCGAATTCCTCCTGTCCCGTCGTGATGTCCAGCGCATGCAAACGGTGGTGATAATTGCCGGCATTATCCTTGCTCATCGCGAGCAAATAAATCGTTCCGTGCGAGCCGGCCGTAAGGTCGATGACCGGCGTTGCGGTAATTCCAATTTCAGGAGTCACCTGTCCGCAACCCAGATCGTCGGAAGGAGTCTCTGCGGCGCCCAGCAAACTGGCGCGCCAGTACATCGTGCCGTTTTTCGCATCGAACGCATAAACAGAATCGTGCTCCGTGGCCGCGAACACCACGGAGTGCACTGATTGATCGGACATCGTCAACTGCGAGACGTATAACGGCTGCGCGTCGACTTTCCCGTCCACCGGAACGGAAAACAGCTTTCCGAAAGAAGAAGAGTTGACCGTCGCGTGCGTCAACACCGTTTCGGTCAGATTCTGACCTGTCCGCGCGACGTCATTGTGGAAGGTCAATACATTCGTAGGGGTCTGAGGTGCAGAGGGAGCCGGAGCCACAGAGGACGACCCCGTCTGAGTTGTCGTGGAAGACCCGCCACACCCGGCGCTCATCAGCACCAAGCCCAGACCCGCCATCAGCCCAAAGCTACTGCACGTGGCGCACGCACTCTTGCGTGCCGCGTCGAGACTCATCTCGACGCTCGGGCCTTTCAATCGTCGCTTCCTAAATCGTCCGTCCACCCCGGCTCACCGGCTTATCCGCTGCCGCAAAGTCGGCGCGTTCCTCGCCCGCTGCTGCAACCTCCTCGGCCCCGGTCTCTCGCAGCAGTTGTTTGGCTTTGGTCACCCAGTCAGCGTTATCGCAGTGCACAGACATCAGAATCCCGCCTTCCTTAATCCGCCCTTCGTAACGCTTGGCCTCGTATTCCGGAATGCCCATACCAACCAGTGCTCCGATGATCCCGCCGACCACGCCGCCCGATCCGATGCCCGTCAGCGCACCGATAATCGGGCCCGCGGCAATCAAGGGGCCGAGACCGGGAATTGCGATCAGGCCAACGCCGATCAGTCCGCCAATCGCGCCGCCGATGGCGCCGCCCGCCACCGCTCCGGCCGCCGTCCCTTCCGGAACTTTCGTGTGCTTCTCGTGAGCAAAGTCCTTGGTGCCCACATTATCTTGCAGCAGCACGGAAATGTCCTCGTGACGAAATCCGTTGGCCACCATCCGGTCCACCGCGTTTTCCGCCATCTCGCGGCTGGGGTAAATGCCAAATACAGCAATATTCTTCTGCGCCATCCGTTCCTCCGGTCTCACCAGTTCGACGCTCGCCTGGTATCTTTTGATACTTAAGTTAAAAACTTACGCGCCGAAATGCCGAAACTGCTTTTCCTCCTCTCTCTCGCACCGCTCCTGCTTGCGCAGGACATGAACATGCTGAAAGGCCTGAAATGGCGCGAGATCGGCCCTTTCCGTGGCGGCCGGTCCGCCACCGTCACCGGCGTCGATTCCCTACCCGGCGTTTACTACTTCGGAGCGGTCGCAGGCGGTGTCTGGAAGACCACCGATGGAGGCGTGAACTGGAAACCCGTTTCCAACAACCAGCCCTTCGGCACATCCTTCATTGGCGATATTGCCGTTTCCGAATCCGACCCCAACATCGTCTACGCCGGTACTGGCGAGTACGATATCCGTGGAAACCTGTCGTATGGCGATGGTGTCTATAAATCCACCGATGCGGGCCGCACCTGGAAACACGTCGGCCTGGAGAACACGCGCCAAATCAGCCGCGTCCGCATTAACCCGCGCAACCCCGATATCGTGTATGTCGCCGCTCTCGGCCACGTTTGGGGCCCCAATGACGAGCGCGGAATCTTCCGCACCAAAGACGGCGGCAAAACCTGGCAGCGCATTTTCTGGCGCGGTCCGAAAGCCGGCGCCATTGATCTGACCTTCGACCCCACCAACGCCAACATCCTCTATGCTGCGTTCTGGGAGGTGTACCGCAAACCCTGGGATCTCGAAAGCGGCGGGCCAGGCAGCGGAATTTTCAAATCCACCGATGGCGGCGATACCTGGACCGAGCTCACGCACAACGCAGGCCTCCCAAAAGGCACTCTCGGCAATATAGGAATCACAGTATCGCCCGCCAATCCCGAACGCATTTGGGCCATTATCGAAGCCGAAGATGGCGGCGTGTTTCGCTCCGATAATGCCGGCGAAACCTGGACCAAGGTCAACGACGAGCGAAAGCTGCGGCAGCGCGCCTGGTATTACAACCGGATCTTCGCCGATCCAAAAGATCCGCAGCGCGTCTACGCCACGAACGTCGAATTCTTCCGCTCCGATGATGGCGGAAAAAGCTGGAACGCGATTCCCACGCCCCACGGAGACAATCACTGCCTCTGGATCGCCCCCGGCAATCCAAACCGCATGATCGAAGCCAACGACGGCGGCGCCACTATATCCACCGACGGCGGAAAGACCTGGACCACCGAAGACAATCAGCCGACCGCGCAGTTCTACCGCGTCGCTCTCGACAACGATTTTCCGTATCACGCCTATGGCGCGCAGCAGGACAATACCACGGTCAGGATTGCTACACGCAGCGAAAGCGGCGGCATCGGCGAACGCGACTGGTATCCGGTCGGAGGCGGCGAGAGCGGCTGGATCGCTCCGTACTTGCCCGATACACAAATCGTATTCGCAGGTTCCTACGATGGCCTCATCACCCGCTACGATCACCACACCGGCGAAACACGCAACGTCACCATATGGCCGGACAACGAAATGGGCTCGGCGCCCGATGCCCTGAAATACCGCTTTCAATGGAACTTCCCGCTGCTCTTTTCGCCTCACAATCCGGATCTGCTGATGGCCGCGGGCAACGTGCTCTTTGCTTCCACCGATCAGGGGCAAAGCTGGAAGCCCATCAGCCCCGATCTGACGCGTAACGACAAATCGAAGCAGATCTCCTCCGGCGGCCCCATCACTAAAGACAACACCAGCATCGAGTACTACGACACCATCTTCACCGTCATCGAATCGCCCATCGAGAAAGGCTTAATCTGGGCCGGCTCGGATGACGGGCTGGTCCATCTGACGCGCGATGGCGGCCGGCACTGGACAAACGTCACGCCCAAGAACATGCCGGAATGGATTCAGTTCAATTCCATTGAGGCGTCGCCATTTGATCCCGGCACCGCGTATTTCGCCGGAACGATGTATAAGTTCGACGACAACCGCCCCTATCTGTACAAGACGACCAATTACGGCCAGAGTTGGACGCAGATCAATAACGGACTGCCCGCGAATTCCTTTACCCGCTGCGTTCGCGAAGATCCAAACGAGAAGGATCTTTTATACGCGGGAACCGAAACCGGCATTTTCGTCTCCTTCAATGGCGGCTCCCATTGGCAGCCGCTGCAATTGAATCTGCCCGTCACTCCCATCACGGATCTCGCCATTCAGAAACGCGAACACGAGCTCGTCGCGGCCACGGAAGGCCGGTCATTCTGGATCTTGGACGACACGGAGCTTCTGGCCGAGCTGAAGCACGGAACGGGTACAGGCGATTTCCATTTGTTCGCACCCAAGCACACCTATCGCGGCGCATTCCGCCGCGGCCGGGGCGAAGAAGGCGGAGCCGGTTTGCCGGAAGGCGCAAATCCTCCCGCTGGCGCGGTCATTTACTACTGGCTCAAGGACAAGCCCCAAGGCGAACTCACCCTGGAATTTCTGGATGCAAAGGGAAAATCGATCAAAAAGTTTTCAAGCAAAGCTCCCGAGCACCCGCACGGAGCCGAAGCCGTCCCGGCCGAAGGAGAACCGGAAGAAGGCGGCCTGCGCCAGCGCGGCCCGCAACTCGCGCCGGCAAAGCAGGGATTGAATCAATTCGTATGGGATCTGCGCTACCCCGATGCCACCAGCTTTCCAGGAATGATTCTGTGGGCCGGCAATGTGCGCGGCCCGGTGGTTACACCCGGAACCTATCAGGTCAAGCTAACCGTCAACGGCAAGTCGGAGACTCGCAATTTCGAAGTAAGAAGAGACCCCCGCCTGAAAACCACGCCGGACGACTTCAACGCGCAGCTTGAACTCGAATTGCAGGTTCGGGATAAATTGAGCCGGACCAATCAGGCGGTCATCGAGATTCGTGATGTTCGCAAACAGATCGATGAATTGACCGCCCGCCTCAATGGCAAATCCAAAGCCGTATCGGAGCGCGCGAAGTCTCTCTCGAAAGAACTGAGCGATATCGAAGAAGCCCTCTACCAAACGAAGAACAAGGCCAGCGAAGATCCGCTCAACTATCCGGTGAAGCTGAACAACAAACTGGCGGCCTTGCTCTCGGATATCGGAGCAGCGGACACCCAGCCGACCGCCGCGCAGCGCGCCGTCTACGAAGACATCGCCTCCCAAGTAAATGCACAGCTCGCAAAACTAAAACAAGTCGTGGACACCGGCATTCCCGCCCTCAACCGTCTGGCCCGTGACCAGAACGTCCCCGCCATTACGGAACCGCGACCGTGAGGGAGCGGCCGTTCCTCTCTCACGCCGTCGGCAATCTCACCACGTTCAGCCAGAATTCCTCTACCGATTGAATCATCTCAATAAACCGCTGCATCTCCACCGGCTTTTTCACATAGCAATTTGCGTACAGATCGTACGCCTGCGAGATGTCTTCGTCCGCTTCGGACGTGGTTAGCACAATGACCGGAATATTGCGCAAATCCGGATCGCTCTTTAAGTCAGCCAGCAAAGTCCGTCCATCCCTTTTCGGAACATTGAGATCCAGAAAAATAAGATCCGGCCGGGGCGCGGCTTCGTATGGATCTTTGTGCCGCAAAAACGCCATTGCCTCATCGCCGTCCCGCACAACCGACACGTGTGGCGCAGATCGCGTGTGGCTCAGCGCTCGCTGCGTCAGAGACACATCTGCCGGATTATCTTCAATGAGCAACAACTCAATGCGATGGTAGGGCTCGAACATGCCGCTTGGGTAACAGAACCGCGACCTGGCGTGCACGGCACGTCCGCTTTAGCGCCTGAGGGAGGCGGCCTGACTCGCTAACCACATCCTAGCAGCAGAACTGCTCTTAGCAGGAGACAATAGCGGATGAGGAAACCCCATGCTACCCAGTCATGATGCTCCCGTTCAGGAGTGGCTCGAGGCCGGATTCGCCGTGATCTCCCCAAAAGGGGAACGGACTGACCTCCAGGGCATGTCCTTTGCCGAAGCCGAGGCGAAGGCGCTGGTCTATCTAACCGGCAAAGGCGCCCAACAAATCGATCGCGAAGCGCAGCGCCAATCCGCCCGCCCCTGATACGGAGTAGGCCTTTGGCCTGCGGTTTTTCGTACCTCCAGTACCTTTCGACCTCCTCATCCACCCTCTACCGTAATCCGTGTATGATGAATTCCTAGGCTCCGGGGGGGTGTAAATGCGAAGAGTTCTCTATCTGTGTGTGGCTCTCTGTGGATGCGGTATCAGCGCGCTCGCGCAATTAGCCAACACCACATCGTTAGTCGGCACGGTTTCCGACAGTGCGGGTGCTGTTATGGCCGGCGTGTCGATCACTGCCACCAATGTCGATACGAACGATACTTACAAAGCCGTCACAAACGCTCAAGGCGATTACGCCATCGAGTTCGTCAAAACCGGCAATTACAGCGTCAGCGCGCAGCAATCCGGATTTCAAACCATTACGAAGAGCGGAATCCACATCGATCCCAACCAGACCGTCCGTACGGACTTCACCCTCACCATCGGCCAGCTCTCGCAGCATGTCGAAGTGACCGCCAGCAATCCGCCGATCTCCACCGACGACGCCAGCATCCGTGAAACCGTAGGTGGACAGGCCGTGGCGGATTTACCGTTGAACGGTCGCGATCCGCTGCAACTCGCGGCCACCGCTCCCGGCGTCCTGCCCGGACAGAAAGCCGCCAACGGCGTTCCACCTGGCGAAGATTTCATCGGCGCGGGAACACGCGAGATCCAGAACAGCCTTTCGCTCGACGGCATTTCCATCGTCAATAATCTGATCACCACCACGCCATTTCACCCCTCGGTGGATGCCATTCAAGACATGACCATTCAGAGCGGTACCTATTCCGCTCAGTACGGCGCGTACTTGGGACTGCATGTCAACCTGATCACGAAAACCGGCACCAACGATTTGCACGGCGCTCTTTACGAGTTTTTCCGCAACGATGTCCTCGACGCGCGGAATTATTTCCAAAAGCCGAACACGCCCAAAGCGCCTCTGAAACAAAATCAATTTGGGTTTGAACTGGGCGGACCCGTGGTCATTCCGAAACTCTACAACGGCCGCAACAAAACGTTTTTTATGGTCGATTACGAAGGGCTGCGGCTTGTCAAACAGGTAACCTCTCTCGATACCGTGTTGACACCTCTGATGCGGCAGGGCAATTTTACCGAAGTCGCTGCGAAAAATCCCTTGAACTCATTTAACGGATTCTCGTTTCCAGGCAATATCATTCCCGCTTCTCAGCTCTCTCCCCAGGCGCTGAAAGTTCTCCAATACATGCCCCTGCCGAATCTACCGGGAGTCAGCAACAATCTTTCCGCCAATTATCCAAATAACGACAGCTACAACCAAACCATCGACCGCATCGATCAGAACATCGGCGATAAGATCCGGCTGTTTTATCGCTATGCGTGGCAGAACGAAAACATCTTTACGGGTGCTACCAGCCCGGCTAATGCCACTACTCTGCCGGTCTCTACGCGTAACTGGGTCTTTGGCTACACGCAAACCATCAGCCCCACCATGGTCAACGATTTTCGAGTGGGCCGGCAGCATCTTGTCACCGACGCTTTCAACTATTGGTACGTAAACAACCTGAAGACAGCCGGAACCGACTTGGGCATCCCCGGATTCAATGGCGATACCGCCTATAACGACCCCGGCATTCCCGTATTCTCCATCAATGGCTTCATGACTTTGGGCAACGCCGGAACGAACTGGTTGCAACTGGACACAACCTGGCAAGGTACCGATTCATTCACCTGGACGCATGGCGCGCACACGTTGATCTTCGGCGCGGAAATGATGAAGCTCATCACGGGGCGCTCGGCCGTGAACCAGCCCGACGGGCTATTCACCTTCGCCAATGCGTTCACCGGCTACGCCGCCGCCGACTTCATGCTCGGCTATGCGCAGAGCGATCAAACGCCAGGGCCCGAGATCAACAACAAGGTCGCCGAGTGGCGGGACGGCTTCTTCATCGTCGACAACTGGCAAGCCAGCAAGAAACTAACTCTGAATCTCGGGCTACGCTATGAGTTGCCCACCGTCCCCTATACGGTGAACGGTTTCGCCACCATCTTGAACCGGCAGCAGACCGCTCTCATTCCGTCCAATCCTCCGCAACCCGGCTTTAAGTTCATAGATCCGAACCATAAAGACTTCGCTCCGCGGATCGGATTTGCCTACCGCTTGACGGATAAGACAGTCATTCGCGCCGGCTATGGAATCTATTACAATCCGAACCAGACGAACACCTTCACATTTCTCAGTGTGAATCCTCCGTTTGGTTCCGTCACAACCTATAACTCGGCGGGCAGCACTTATGTCACGCTCGCCGACCCCACTCCCGCGGCGCTGGTGCGCCGTGCATCCTTATCGAACACCACCATTTACACGCCGAATCCATATCTCCCCACCGCGTACATGAACCAATGGAGCTTTGATGTTGAGCGAAGCCTCTGGAACAATGCGGCGCTGGACTTGCAGTATCTCGGATCGCACAGCACCCATCTCGATCGGAGCTATTACAACAACACGCCTCTGCCGGGGTCCGCTGCTGCCGTCTCGACGCGGCGCCCGAATCCCCTCTTTGGCGACATCCGCACCATTCAAAACGATGAAGACGCCAATTACAACGGCTTGAGTATCATCCTGCGCCAGCGGATGCGTCACGGCTTCAGCATGCTCGCGTCCTATACCTGGTCGCACGCCCTCGACGCCAGTACCGACTCGAACGGCGGCGGCGCTCCCATGAATCCTTACAACTGGCACGCCGATTACTCCAATTCCAATTGGGATGTGCGGCACCGTTTCGTCGCCCAGTTCAACTATGCCCTTCCGTTTTTCTCAGGCGCGAACGGTTTCGTGCGCCGGGCCTTCGGCGAATGGCAGACCAACGGCATCGTCACCCTCCAGACCGGGTTTCCATTCAACGTGATTGTTTCGGGTGACCGCGCCAACACCGGTCGCAGCAACGAGCGTCCGAACCTCGTAGGGAAACCCTCCGATAACTGCGGCGACTCTCACCTGACCGCCTGCATCAATCCTTCTGCATTCCAACTGCAGCCGCTATACACTTACGGCAATGCCGGACGAAACTTACTCTACGGCCCCGGCCTCTACAACATCGATTTCTCGGTATTCAAGAATTTCACCATTGTCGAGCGCCTGCACCTGCAATTCCGGTCCGAGTTTTTCAATTTCTTCAACACACCGGCCTTCAGCAACCCGAACGCAACCTTTGGTACGACCAGCTTCGGAACCATCTCTTCCACCAAGCACGATAACCGCGAAATCCAATTCGCGTTGAAGCTAATCTTTTAGCTCGTGGCGCACGCACTCTCGCGTGCCGCGTCGAGACTCGTCTCGCTTGGGCGGGGGAGGCGCCCGGCGGAGCCCAAGGGGCTGCCCCACTTCATTGCCTAAATGTGGCAGTGGCGGAGACCGCGTTTGGCTAAGTACTGCTGGTGATATTCTTCGGCGCGGTAGAAGGTTTGGGCCGGCTCGATCTGAGTGGCGATGGGACGGCGAAAGCGTCCGGACGCTTCCAGTTTCGTTTTGGAGGCGCGGGCAAGCTGTTCCTGCTCGGGCGTATGATAGAAAATCACAGAGCGGTATTGCGTGCCCACGTCGGGCCCCTGGCGATTCACTTGTGTGGGGTCATGCGCGTTCCAGAAAACATCCAGAAGCCTTTCGTAGCTAACCTTGGCGGGGTCGTATTCCACCTCCACCACTTCGGCGTGGCCCGTGCGGTCGGTGCAAACATCTTTATACGTCGGGTTCTGGGTATGACCTCCTTCGTAACCAACGGCGGCGTCGACGACGCCCTCCATTTCACGGAAGGTCACTTCCACACCCCAAAAACATCCCGCGCCAAATGTAGCTTTTTCGGTCATCGATTCTATTTTCTCGCGGGAGGGAGAGAGGAACATGTGCTACAGGAAATTGGCCGCTTGCGCGGCCGTGTTTGCAGCTTGTCTGCCGGTCCTTGCTGCAGCAGAGGAAAAGGTAGATCTCTACACCATTCAACGCCTGCGCAGCGAAGAGCGCGACCACTCAAAGGTGATGGACACGCTGTTCTATCTCACGGATGTGAACGGCCCGCGCCTGACGAATTCGCCGAATTTCTTCAAGGCTGCGGATTGGGTGGTCAATCAAATGCAATCGCTCGGGATCGCGGCGAAGACCGAGAAATGGGGACCGTTTGGCCGTAGCTGGAAGGTAGACAAATATTACGCGGCCATGACGGAGCCGCAGTATATGCCGCTGATCGGGTTTCCGCTGGCTTGGAGCGCTTCGACGAACGGGCTCGTGAGCGCGGAGGCGACGATAGCGCCGATCTACACCGAGGCGGACATGGACAAGTTCCGGGGCAAGCTGAAGGGCAAAGTAGTGCTGGCGACGACGCCGCGCGATCTGGGGCTATCGACGTCCCCGCTGGCGTCGCGTTATACCGCGCCCGAGCTGGCGGAACTTGAAAAATTCACGGAATCGAATCCCGACCGGATGGCCGCTTATCGCTCACGAATGCCGGCGGCGTGGCGAAATATGTCGATGGACGAGATTCGAGCAATGCGCAAGAAGATCAACCAGTTTCTGGCTTCCGAGCAGGTGGCGGCGGTGCTGAGCTATGGCTACGCAGGCGATGACGGAACAGTGTTCGGAAGCTCCGCCGGATCGCGCGAGACGAAAGATCCGATTGCACCGACCAGCATTGTGGTGACTCCGGAGCATTACAACCGCATCTACCGGCTGCTCTCGCACAAGATTCCTGTGAAACTCGACGTCGACGTGAAGGCCGAAGTGTTGCCGCCGCAGGATTCGGAGAACGTGATTGCGGAGATTCCGGGCGGTGCAAAGCGGGACGAGATTGTGATGTTGGGTGCGCATCTCGATTCATGGCACGGCGGTACCGGAGCGACGGATAATGCCGCGGGCAGCGCGGTGATGATGGAAGCGATGCGGCTACTGAAAACGCTCAATTTGAAAATGGACCGCACCGTTCGGATGGCGCTCTGGAGCGGTGAAGAAGAGGGCTTGCTCGGATCGAAGGCGTACGTGAAAGAGCACTTCGGCGACCCGGAGACGATGAAGCTAACGGCCGAACATGCGAAGCTGGACGGCTATTTCAATGTGGATAACGGCAGCGGTAAAATTCGCGGCATTTATCTGCAAGGGAACGACATGTGCCGGCCGATTTTCGAAGAGTGGTTTGAAGCGTTCAACGATATGGATGCGGGCGCGATCACGATTCGCGATACGGGCGGGACGGATCATTTGAGTTTCGATGCGGTGGGCTTGCCGGGGTTCCAATTCGTGCAGGATGAGTTGGAGTATTCAACCGTGACGCATCATTCCAACATGGATCTGTACGATCATGTTTCGCCGAATGATTTGAAGCAGGCCGCGACCATTGTGGCTGCATTTGTTTATTTGACGGCGAACCGGCCGGAGATGCTGCCGCGCAAGCCGTTGCCGGAACCGCACCCCGCGCCGCGTCCGGCGCCGAATGAGCCGAACAAAGGAAAACCGGAGCCGGCGACTCCCACCGCGGGGGCGGGTGGGTCGCATTGAAAAGCGCACGCGAAAACGTCTACTCCACAGTGCGAGTTCCGGCGGGATTTGCGACCTGTGGAGATTCGAAGGGGAACTTGCTGGCGGGCATGATGGCAATGGCCAGAGCGCCGATCATCGCAATGCCGAATATTACTGCCATAGGCGCCAGATAATTGCCATAGTGCTCGCGTAAACCAGAAACCATGTAGGGCAGCCAGGTTTGGCCAATGGTATTCGCAGGCAGAATGATGGCCATGGCGCGCGCCAGGCTGTTCACGCCGAATTGTTCGGCGGCCATGAGAGGGATCAGCATGTAATCCGCGCCCATGGAGAACCCGAACATAATGGCGAATATGTATATAGATGAATAGTGAGCGGGTGTGACTGACAGCAGTAGCAGAATGGTGGCCGCCACGATGAAATAAGTGGCAGTCATGACCCGCTTTTTCGAAAAGACATCGGCGAAGTAGCCGATGCTGATGCGGCCGATAATGCTGGACCAAAGAATGAGGACCGAAGCGGTGGTCCAAGTGGCGTTGAGCACTTTCTGATTCGTGAATCCGGCGTCGCGGAAGACGAATTTCATGTGCATGTTGATGGACCCGATGGAGCCGATGGAGCAAATGCTGCCCAACAGAAGCAGCCAAAACGGCCCGTTACGCAGCAGAACCCAATAGCTGTGGGGAGAGAGTTTGATGTCGGGAGGCGGCTCGGCCGCGCCGTCGGGAAGTAGCCCCACTTCACCGGGCTTGTCTTTCAGGATGAAAATAGCGAGCGGCCAACTGATCAGCATGAGCGCGCCAACCGCCATGAGGGCTGTCTGGAACCCGTAGCGATCTGTCATGGAACGCACGAAAAACGAACCAAGACCGCCGAACAGGCCGACACCGACGTACACGATGCCCATGGCGGTTCCGCGCTTTTTTTGGAACCAGTAAGAAACGAGAATCTGGTGAGGAATCGGGCCGGAAAATAGATAGCCGACGGTATAGATGAAATAGAGGAGGAAGTAAACCGAGAGCGCGCCCTTCATGGCCCCGAAGCCGAAGAACGCTACGGCCGTAAGCCCAGTACCGGCGACGATTAATTTTCGCGGGCTGAAACGGGGGATGAGAAGAGGTCCGACCCAGATGGTGAGGAGCGCCGCGAGCGGGAAGCCAAGCGTGATCTGATCGAGGCTCCAGTGGTAGTTTTTTTGAAAATAATCATAGAAGAACGGGATGTTGTAATAAGGAATGCCGACCGCGATGCCGAAGGTAACGAAGGCGGTTGCAACAATCCACCAGCCGTAGAAAATGCGCTTTGCGAGCATGGAACTTTGGTTATATCACCTATACCCCTTGCTGAGGCGCGAGGTTCTGACGAGCATTTGCGGTACTATAGCGTTACCATAGCAATCTAGTGAAATTTACAGTTACACGGCGGAAGGGCGTACGTCTAACTGGGCAAGAACCGGAACTGAGAGCTACGTCACGCCGGCAGCTATCAAGCGCAGAGGAGGCGTTATTGAGACCGAATATGAGGCAGCTAACAGGATTTAAAACGTTGAGGGCGTGTGTTGTTTTTTCGGCAGGCACACTTCTGAGCTCTATGTTGGCCATGGGGATGGTTACGGCCAATACCCGTACTTTCACAGCGGGGGAGAAGGCCAAGGTTCAAGGCGTAATCATCTCCAAGCAAGGCAATACACTCAAGGTCCGCGGGGATGACGATTCGATCGGGACTGTCGATCTGACGGATACGACCAAGATTGAGTTGAAAAAAGGCGGCCTGTTCCATCGCAAGAGCGCTATGGATGTGGCTTCGCTCGTACCCGGCTTGCATATTGAAGCCGATGGGAAAGGAAACGACAAGGGCGATCTGGAAGCCAGTAAAGTTGTTTTCGATCCCAACTCGATGCGAGCCAGCAAACAGATCGATACGGTGGTAGGTCCCATCGAAGCCCGGACAGGAACGCTGGAAAGCAAGGCCAATCAACTGGAGAACGGTCAACATCAGTTGGAGAGCCGGGCTAACGATCTGGAGAATACCGAGAAGCAGACGCAACAGCAGGTTGGACAGGTGCAGACGCAAGTGGGCCAGGTGAAGGCGACAGCCGACCAGGCCAACCAGGGCGTGGGAGAAGTGAATACGCGCGTTTCCAACCTGGACAACTACGTGACCAAAGACTCCACCACGGTCTACTTCAAAATCAACAGCGCAACTCTAACTCCGGATGCCAAGAAAGACCTGGACGATCTGGCGCAGAAAGCGCTAAATGAAAAAGGCTACGTGGTTGAGGTCGCGGGATTCGCCGACAAGACTGGTCCGGCTGCTTTCAACCAGAAGCTGAGCGAAGAGC
The DNA here is from genome assembly GCA_035651215.1 of Bryobacteraceae bacterium. Lineage (GTDB taxonomy): Bacteria > Acidobacteriota > Terriglobia > Bryobacterales > Bryobacteraceae > Bog-105. Next base: position 134,512 of record DASRGE010000007.1, on the reverse strand, counting down.
GGGCCAACGCCGTGATTCAGTATCTTGAGGAGCAAGGCAACATCCCGATCCACCGGATTCTGACTCCGGCCGGACTGGGCACCAGCCACGAAGCCGCTGCAAACAACACCGCAGCGGGACGCAAGCTGAACCGGCGCGTGGAAGTGAAAGTGCTTGTGAATCAGGGAGTGGTCGGCGGGGCCAGCACCGCGGCGAACACGGAAACCGGCACGCCCCATCAATAGAGACGTTTTCTCTCGGTGGTAACTCCATCGCTCCGATAGACGAGAGAGCCGAACGGATCCAGTTCCGTTCGGCTTTTTGTTTGAGTGTTGGCGCGAATCAAGCTTGGCAAGCCATTTGCTATAGGAATGGATACCAGTGCACAATCCGATAGATCGTGCCGCTGGCATCGTCAGAGACCAGCAGATTGCCTGATGCATCGACCGCGGTAGCTACCGGACGGCCCCATGCTTGGCCGGTAAAATCATCCAACCAGCCAGTTACAAAATCCTGCTGCGCACCGGGCGTTTGCGTGTCCGGATTCCACGGGAAGTACACCAGTTTGTATCCGGTTGGGGGAATCCGATTCCACGATCCGTGGAGCGCCACGATGGCGCCGTTCGCATATTCCGGGACGAAGTTCGTGCCTTGTAGAAATGTCAATCCTAACGGAGCCGAATGCGCGGGAATGCCCTTGCTGACACGGTCAAATTGATCGGGCGAATAGAACAGTCCGAGGGGATTGGTTTGAACATCGGCATCGAACGGCATATAGTCCCAACCCGCGTCTGTGTCCGGGTTGGGATTGGCAAATGGCCAACCGTAATCGCCGCCCTCGCGAACCGATGTGAGCTCGTCAGGAGGATGGTCGTTTACGTATTCTTGGAACACCTGCCCGAACAGCCCGGTTCCATCATCAAACGGGTACGCCAGATTGTCCCGATTGTTTACCGCGGCCCAGAGTTGATCCGTGCCGGGGAGAAAGCGGATGCCTTCGGCATTGCGCAGCCCGGCGGCGAACAACTGTCCGTTTGATCCGTCCGGGTCGTATCGATAGATGGCGCCGCGCATGGGTATCGCGTTGCGGTCCGCCGGATCGGCGTTGGTGGCCGACCCTATGGAGACGTATATCCGGTCTTGCGAATCGATCGCAAAGTTTTTCAGTTCATGCAGGTAGGTCCCTAGTTCGATACTGTCCGCGGTGGGCAGATGCCTCACAATAAATTCGCCGTCATGAGCCGCGCGGTCGCCGGGATTCCAGGGAAACCGCACGATTGCGTCCGCTCCGGCGACATAAAGATACATTTGGCCACCGATGGCGTGAAACGACATGTCATGTGGATGATAAAAGCCATCCACAAACAGAGATACATTGGAGGCCGGGTCGGCCTGAGGGTCTACGAGCAGCACATTCCCGGTAGAGGGCTGCGAAACAAGCAGACCGCCGTCGGGTGTCGCGGCCAGAAAGCGCGCCTGCGGAATCCGCGCCACCACCGAAATAGAGAATCCGGGTGGAAGGCAGAGCGTGCGTGGAATGTCAAAGGGCGGACTGGCCAGAGTATCGGGCACTTCGACTGGTACACCACAGGCTACAGCCGGCAGCGGATCCGCCTGAACCGTTTGCATATGCAACGCTACGGCCGCAACTACGGCGGCCAGCGCAAGACGAGTAGCAGGTAGTGGGTACCGCATACGCGCAGTGTACCCGTTTTTGGAGTTGTTCGGGCGCGCATGGGTGGTTGCAGGTTAGCTTCGTACTTTGATTCGCAATTACGGTAACTATTCGCGTCGACAATTTACAGTAGGTCGCTTACATTTTGCGCTGGCGCTCGCGGTATTCTCTATAATCCCGTCATGGCTCTCGTTGTTTTTCTCCGGGGCGTCAACGTTGGCGGACACAGGACGTTCCGCCCAAGCATCCTCGCAAGAGAGTTGAACGACTATGGTGTCGTGAATGTGGGGGCGGCGGGCACGTTTATCGTCAGAAAACCCGGAACTCGCGCGGAGTTTTGCGCGGTGCTGCTCCGGAAACTGCCATTCGAAGCGGAAGTTGTACTCTGCGAAGGCCGCGATCTTCTACGCCTGGAGCTGGAAAATCCGTTTGGAGCCCGCCCGTCACGCCCGGATATTGTTCGATTCGTAAGCATCCTGTCGAAAGCGGACCGGGGTCCAGCTTCCGTTCCATGCGCACTTCCGCGATGCGGAGAGTGGTTTGTGCGAGTGATCGCGTCGAAAAACCGGTTCGTTTTTGGAGAGTACCGCCGCCACATGAAAACGATCGGCTTTCTGGGTCAGATCGACAACCTGTTCGGGGCGCCAGCGACAACACGGAATTGGAACACAATCATGGCGGTCGTGCGGATTTTGAAACGCCAGAGCCAGCAGAGTAACCGTGATTGACCTCACTCGTCCTGGCGCAGATGGTTTTTCGCCTGACGACTAGCCTCGTAGCGCAATCACCTGAAGATACTCCGCATCGACCCTGGTGGTTCCATCAGTAGCCCGATTGTGACGGGACCATAGATCCGTCAGTTCCTCACGAAGCTGCTGTTGCGCCTGTTCTCCGATGGATGCGAACGCGCGCGTCATCGGCCCATAGTTCGCACGGAAAAACTCGACTACCTCCGCCGGCGAGAACGGATAACTGAGTTCGTAGAGGTGGCGTGAGCATTCGAGACTCGCGATCCCGCTCCTCAGCCGTTCGCGAACGGTCGGCTCATCGCCCCACAACACAGGCGAGGGCATACCCGAAGGAGCGATGTGTTTAGCGATGGTCTTAAACATCTGCCCAACAAACCCAGGGCCAGTCCAGTTGGCCATTGCGATGATCCCTCCGGGCCGGCAGACGCGGGTAAGCTCGGCCGCGACCAGTTCCGGATGAGGCGCGAACATGGCAGCGATCAGGCTGACCACCGCATCGAACCTGGCGTCTTCGTAAGGCAGCGCCTCCGCATCTCCTTCTTCAAACAGGATGGTTAGTCCTTCGGCGGCCGCGCTTCGACGGGCTTGGGCCAGCCAGTTGGTTGCGATGTCGCACCCCGTCACACGCGCCCCTGCTCTCGCAGCAATCAGCGATAGTTGCCCCGCCCCGCATCCCACATCGAGCAACTGCGCCCCCGGCTTGATCGGCAGGCGCCGGTAGAACGCCTCGGCATCGCGTTCCATATAGCGGCTGAACCGCCCATAGTCGCCCGTCATCCAGGTATTGCGCAAACGCGTCTTTAATTCGTCCACTCCAGTTTGTTTCTCTAGAAGAGTCATCGGTCTTGCCTCATGGCTCTACTATGCGGCGGATTGGATTCCAAAACTTGCTCGATCATTCCGCATTCTTGCCGAAAACGTCCAAATCGAGCGAAGCTGGAGCCATGGATGCCCTCTCCGAGGTGCTGAAAATCGTCAAGCTCAGAGGAGCCTTGTTTTTCAACGCGGAGTTTTCCGCTCCGTGGTGCCTGGCGTCAGCTCGTTCGAGCCAGGTCGCTCCCCTGCTCTGCCCGGGAGCGGGTCACGTGATCATCTACCACTACCTGGCCGAAGGCCGCGCCTATGCGCAAATGCCCCACGGGAGCCGTCGCGATCTGCGGCCCGGCGACGTGGTGATCTTCCCTCACGGAGATGCGCACCTACTGGGAAACGGCGCAGGTAAGCCCGTCGATTCGCTAAAGGCTTTCGCTAAGAACTTGAATAACGGACTCAAAGTCGCTCGCTATGGCGGCGGAGGAGAACTTACGAAATTCGTGTGCGGTTATATGGCCTGCGATCCGAGTTTGAGCGAAGTCGTACTTGCGGGATTGCCCTCGATGTTCGTGGTCAATATCGCGAATGATGCGGCGGGACAATGGCTGGCGAATTCGATACAGTTTTCAGTGCGTGAAGCCGGAGGATCAGGAACGGGCAGCGATGTGGTTGTTGCCAAGTTATCCGAAGTTCTCTTCGTCGAGACATTGCGGCGTTTCATTCAGGACCTGGCGGATGAGCAAAAGGGATGGCTCGCCGGAGCACGGGATCCGGTGATCGGCGAAGCGCTCGCGTTGCTGCACAAAAACCCGTCGCACCCGTGGACGATCGCAAACCTCGCCCACCAGGTCGGGGTGTCGCGCACACGGTTTGCAGAGCGCTTTCGTCATTTTCTGGGCGAGCCTCCCATGGCGTATCTCGCGCGGTGGCGACTCAAGCTGGCAGCAGAAACACTTGTATCGTCCAATGCGAACGTCGGCGAGATCGCGGCCGAAGTCGGCTATGCATCGGAAGCGGCGTTCAACCGCGTGTTCAAGCGGGAGTTTGGATGTCCGCCCGCGCAGTTCCGCCGCTCCCGCGCGCAAAAAGAAACCAAGTAGGGGGCGAAGAGCTGGCGATTCAATTCTAAGTAAGGAGTACGCGAGCCACGAGAAGATAGCTACTCTGCGCTTGTGGAGGTGGACTGGAAGAGCAGGGGCGCGAAGTTTACCAGGTTGCGGCGCCAGACCATCCAAGTATGCATGCCCGGAGTTTCGATCTGGGTCAAATGGATGTCCTTGCCCTTCAGCCAAGCGATCAGGTTGCGATTGGCGGTAATCAGGCGGTCGTCGGTGCCGCAGGCAATCCATAGGAGATGCAACTGCTGATTCGCGCTCGCAGTTAACTGCGGAAAAGCGGCTGCGAGATCCTCACCGAGACCGCCAGCGCTGAAGGCCCCGACCCAGGAGAATTTGTCGAGATGGTTTAAACCGCTCAGCAACGATTCGGCTCCTCCCATAGACAGGCCCGCAATGGCGCGAGCATCGCGGTTGCTCTCCACTTTATACGTGTGCTCCACTTGTGGAATTACCTCGTCGATCAGAGCCGCTGTGAAATTGTTGAAATTCTTTTCACGCAAACCGGTGTTGTTGAAGGGCGAGCGCTGTCCTTGCGGCCGCTGAACAATTTCGGGCGCGCCGTAACCGAGCGGCATGACAATGATCATCGGCTTCGCTTTATTTTGCGAAATGAGCGTATCGAGGATCAGATTCGCTCTGCCCACGGCGGTCCAGGCGCTCGCGTCGTCGCTGTAGCCGTGGAGCAGATACAAGACCGGATAGCGTGTGCCGGCGCTTGGATCGTAGCCGGGCGGAGTGTAGACGAAGAAATCGCGATTGTCTCCGATGACGCCCGAACGGTAGAAATGATGATGGACCAAACCGTGAGGAATGTCCGTCATCTCCCAAGGCTCGGGCGACGCCGCAGGAACGTGCACTTCGCTGCTCGGATTCAGCAGATTCGGGATAATCATGTGATTTGACGGGTCGAGCAGACGGACACCGTCGACATTGAAGGAGTAGCCGTAAAGGTCGGGCGTGAGTGGAGGGGTGGTCACGCTCCATACTCCCTCCTGATCTTTCTGCATGACATAGGGCTGGGTGGTACCCGCCACACTTACCGACACGTGCTGCGCGTTCGGGTCTCGAAGGCGAAACGTGACACGGCCGCCGTTCTGCAGTTCGGGTGATTGAACCGGCGGCGGCTGCTGCGGCCGCGGCTGCTGTGCGAAACTCACGAAGGCCATTGCCAGAAGAGAAAAGAATGTCTTCACAGGGACTCCAAATATAAGCTATGAACAGCGTATCGCGAATTCCGGGGAGACATGACGGCTGCTGAGTTTACGCCGATCGTGCTGGGAGCGTCTTTTCTGGCAGGATTTTTGGGCTCCCTCACCGGGCTCGGCGGAGGCGTGATTGTTACCCCTGTGCTTACGCTTTTCCTGGGCGTGGATCTGCGGTACGCGATCGGCGCCAGTTTGGTTTCGGTGATTGCCACTTCATCGGGGGCCGCGGCTGCTTATGTGCGCGATGGATACTCCAACATCCGCATTGGCATGTTTCTGGAAATTGCGACAACTTTGGGCGCGATCTTTGGAGCATTCATCGGGACGCATATTCCGACAACCGTTTTGAGCATCATATTCGGGCTGATTCTGTTGCAGGCGGCCTGGCAAACCAGCCGGGAACGAAAAAGAGGCAAGAAGCCGGTCCCACCCGATCCGCTGGGGGAAACGTTGCATTTGAATGAGGCTTACATGACCCCACAAGGGCTCGAATCCTACGTCGTGCACCGGGTCAAGGCTGGTTTCGCATTGATGTTCGGAGCAGGAACGCTTTCAGGGCTGCTTGGTATCGGGTCTGGTTCCTTGAAAGTGATCGCCATGGACCAAGCCATGCAGATTCCGTTCAAAGTTTCGACCGCGACGAGCAATTTCATGATTGGCGTTACGGCGGCGGCGAGTGCGAGCGTGTATCTGAGCCGCGGTTATGTGAACCCGGCAATTGCAATGCCCGTGATGCTGGGCGTGCTCAGCGGTTCCATGATGGGAGCGCGTTTTCTGGCGCGCTTGCCGGTGACTCTGCTGAGGCGGGTCTTTGCGCTGGTGGTCGCGGTGATGGCGATCGAGATGATCTTCAGCGGGGCCAAAGGCGGCCTATGAGTTGGGCCAAAGTGACAGACCGGAGCATTGAGCGCATGGTCAGCGTGTTGCTGCGAACGGGCGTTCTGTTGGCGGGTTCAGTGGTGCTGGCGGGCGGAATTTATTATCTGGCGAGACACGGGAACGAGGCGACCGACTATCGCACGTTTCACGGGCAGCCCAGCGTCGATCGAATTGTCGGGGAAATTGTTCGGGGCGCGATACACTTGCGAGCCCGATCGATCATTCAATTTGGAATTCTGCTTCTGATTGCGACGCCGATTGCGCGAGTCGCTTTTTCATTGGTTGGATTCGCGCTGGAGGGAGACCGGAAGTACGTGGCGATCACGAGTATTGTGCTGGCGATCCTGCTGTATAGCTTGATTAGCGGGGCGGTGCAGGGGTGAGAGGGCAACAACCCTTGCTTATGGGCGGGGTTCTGCCGGGCCGGGCAGGGTGAAGTAGAAGGAAGATCCCTCCTTGATCTTCGACTCGACCCAGATGCGGCCTCCGGCGCGGGTGACGATTTTGCGGCAAGTGGCGAGGCCAATGCCGCTCCCGCTGATCTCGACCCCATGCAGCCGCTGCATCGGAAGAAAGATGCGTTCAAACCATTCCGGCTCGATGCCCATGCCGTTGTCGTGGACGCCAAAGCGCCAATGGGAGCCCTCGCGCTGAGCGGAAATTCGAATTTCCGGGCGAACGCCTGCGCGAGCATACTTGATCGCATTCGAGAGCAAGTTCTGAAACAACTGAGTGAGCGGCTGGGGCTGAATATTGACGCGCGGTAGAGGATCGTGCCTGATCACGGCGCCGGATGTTTCGATATCTTTCCGCAGATTCTCCAACGCGCGGGACAGCGCGTCCCGCGCCTCCGTGCTTTCCGGCGATCCGATCGCGCTCTTGCCCACCCGGGCGTGCGCCAAAACAGCTTCGACCAACTCCGACATCCGCTCCAGGCCGGAAGAAACCTGCTTTAAGCAGCGCTGTCCTTCCTCGTCGAGTCTCTGGGCATGCCGTGAGGAGAGCAAATCGACCAGCCAGCGTGTGCTGGTGATGGGGGCGCTGAGATCATGGGAGGCGATACGGGCAAATTCTTCCAGCTCCTGATTGGACCGCTCCAGCTCAAGCGCCATTCCTCGCAGGCGCTCATTCGCGAGTTCTAATTCCTGCTGCATTTGCAGACGCGCCGAGATGTCGGTGTGCGTAGCGATTATGCTGAGCGGCTCATCCGAATGATCGGCCAGCAAAACCCAGTGCGCGGAGACGAACACCAGGCTGCCATCGCGCCGGACCTGCTCCAGTTCGCCCTGCCAGGTTCCCGTTGCCAGAAGTTGTTGCTCGATTTGATCGAGCGGAGCTGGAAATTTGGTCGAGAGTAATTCGTGCTCGATTTTTCCGACCGCTTCCTGGGCCGTCCAGCCGTAAAGCCGCTCGCATCCGCTGGTCCAGTGCTCGATGACACCATTCCAGCCGCGGATAAGGACAGTCGACTGTTCGAGCGCACCCGCCAGAGCTCGCAGATTGTCTTCCGTTGTCTTCCGCTCCGTCACGTCATGAATGATTTTTCCAAAGCCGGCCAGTTCTCCATCTTTGTTGCGTAAAGCGACGGTCAGACCGTCGACCAGCACCGGCTGACCACCTTTTTTTTGGAGCCACCTCGTATCGGAAGCGCGGCCATACCGCGCGGCGTGGTCCAACTCCGCTTTGGCGTCGCCTCTCAATCTGTCAGGCTGAGGAAGAAGCAGATCCAGGCTTTGGCCCACAAACTCTTCTGCCGTATATCCGAAAAGGCGCTCGACACCGGCGTGCCACGAGCAGAAAATCCCCTCGTTCGTGAGCAGGACGACAACAAATTCGTTTAGCTCGGAGACGAACAGTTCGAAGAGTTCCTTAGGCGGCAAGCTGAACGATCCGGACATGGAGATGTTTTTTATTTTCGCTGGTTCCAGTTAGGGCAGAACAGTCAAGGGCGCTCAGTGGAAGATCTGGTTCATGCAGACCACAATCGGAACATATCCTCCCAGCAAGACTTCAGTTACCGATGCGGGGGAAATTTCCAAACGGTGAATGTGATCTATGGGAAGACCAAGCAAAAGGAGCAGCAAAGCGCGGATGACGTCGCCGTGAGTGACAACCGCTACTGTCGCCTCCTCCCCGTCGCGCTTCTGTTCGAGAATTCGATTCAGGCTTCGCCAGGCCCTGACCTGAATTTGCAGCATAAATTCGCCGCCGGGTGGGGAAGTAATCGACCGGAGCTGGTTGAAGCGGCGCCATTGCGGCGAATCGCGCAGCTCGGAGAACGGTTTCCCCATCCAGGAGCCGTAATCGATCTCGGTCAGGTCTTCGTCGATGGCGACCGGTAAACCCTGAGGCGCCGCGATCTGTTCGGCGGTTTTCCGCGCGCGCTCCAGCGGACTCGAAATCACGTGACCGACGGAAAAGCGCTCATGCAGGCCACGCGCGAGCGCGTGGGCTTGGCGAATTCCTTCTGCGCTCAGGTGAACGCCGGGCATGCGCCCGTATAGCACACGCCCGAGCAACTCGGTCTCAGCGTGCCGGATGAGTAGAATACGAATCATAAAAGCAAGAAAGGGGTAGCTTTGGGAAACAGCGCCACGATCGAAGAAATTGAGAGGCGAGTAAGTGAACTAGGTCCATGGTTTCACAACCTCTGTTTGCGCGGCGTGCAAACCGCGCCCAACCATTTTCTGGGCGATTATCCATCGGCGAAATGGCGCAGCTTCGAAAACGCCATTCCGAGTGATTTGACGGGAATGACGGTGCTGGATGTTGGATGCAATGGAGGCTTCTATTCGATCGAGATGAAGCGGCGCGGCGCCAAGCGCGTGCTGGGGATCGATCACGATGAAGGCTATCTGCAGCAGGCGCGTTTCGCCGCCGAAGTTCTGGATCTGGATATCCGTTTCGAGCAAATGTCAGTCTATGATGTTCCGAAATTGCGCGAGCGGTTCGACGTCGTTCTGTTCATGGGCGTGTTTTATCATCTGCGCCATCCGCTGCTGGCGCTGGATCTGCTGCGCCAGTATACAGCGAAGGACTGGTTCATTTTTCAATCGATGCTGCGCGGCAGCCGCACGACTCAGCGGGTTGAAGAAGATTATCCGTTCTGGGAAAAATCTATTTTCGATCTGCCTGGTTTTCCGAAAATGCACTTCATCGAGAAGAGTTATTCACAGGATCCGACGAACTGGTGGATCCCGAACCGGGCGTGCGCGGAAGCCGTGTTGCGCAGCGCCGGTTTCAAAATCGAGAGCATGCCCGAGCCTGAGGTATTCATCTGCCGGTGCGACGAGAAAGCGCAGTTACATGAATTGCCTTTTGAGTACTAGACCGGATTTCTCACTATGATTGAAGCCGTGATGTTCTGGAATGAGCCGAATAATCTTTCGCACTGGGACTTCGAAATGGATCCGGATTGGTCCTCGTTTGCGCGCATGGTGCACATGGCATCGAGCGCGGTGAAGGCCGAGAAGCCCGGGATTACCCGAGTGCTCGGGGGAATTTCTCCTATCGATCCGGCGTTCGTGAAGCGGATGGAGGACTTGCATGCGCTCGACCAGATAGATATCGTCGCAGTGCATGGATTTCCTTTGGACTGGAATCACTGGACTATTCACGAGTGGCCGGACAAACTTGCGGAAGTCCGGGCTGTCACCAGTAAGCCGATCTGGGTGTCCGAGGTGGGCGCCTCTTCGTTCGGCGCCGAAGAAGTGCAGGAGTTTGGATTAAAAAAAACGGCCGAGCTTCTGATTCCGAGGCTCGATCACGTGTATTGGTACAGCTTGTTCGATTTGCCGCGCGCCTGGCCTGCCACGACACGGCACCGTGAAAGCGAAGGTTCCGCCTATTACCGGCATTTCTACATGGGACTGTTTCGGGAAGATGGGAGCTCGAAGCTGGCGCATCGCCGGTTTCGCGAATATGCGCCCGCGCTGGGGATTTGCCAGTGGTTTCATTTCGAGGATCCTCGCCTGGAAACAGCGGTGCGCGAGCTCCGCGATTTGGGTGTGAAGAAGCTACGCACAGGACTGAGCTGGGCCGATTTCGACCGTCCGAGAGCCAAAGAATGGTTTGACCGGCAGATGTCGTTGCTCGAACCGTTCGACTTGACCGTGACGTTTTGCTTCACGCCGGAGAGATGCGGCGTGCGTCCGCATTATACGAGTCCGCCGAAGAATCCCGAAGAGTATGCGGAGTTCTGCGCGGAGATGACGAGAAGGTACGCGTCCTAGCGTCTGGCGCCGCTGAAGCGGTGATTGGCTGCCCCACTCTAGTACTACTACTTGGCCTTGAGCCTTATCTCAAATGTAAGTAGAAACAACCTGGAGGTACAAAGCTTCTTATCTGTAACAAGGCATATACGCGGCTATTTATGAGGGCACAAGAAACGCGTCGCGCTGATAATTGCATGCAAGAGATTCATCTTAACCTCTCCCGGCGGCCGTGCCCGTTTGCAGCACAAAATCCACCCAAAAAAGGAATAAAGGAAGATGAAGGGAACCGTTCTAATCACAGGCGGTGCCGGATTTATTGGCTCACATGTAGCTTCAGAATTATTAAAAGCCGGATATAACGTACGGGTTTTGGACAGCCTGATTACTCAGGTGCACGGGGAACAACCCGGGCGTCCGGCGTATCTGCACAAAGACGCCGAGTTCATGCTCGGAGATGTTCGTAATCCGGAAACGGTAGATGAGGCGCTGTCAGGCGTCGATGCAGTCTACCATTTCGTTGCTTTGGTCGGAGTCGGCCAGAGCATGTATCAAATTTCGGAATATACCAGTGTGAACAACCTGGGGACCTCCGTTCTGTTGGAGCGGCTCGTAAAACACCCAGTTCACAAACTGATCGTGGCCTCCAGCATGAGCGTTTACGGCGAGGGATTGTATCTGACTCCGGACGGGGAGCCTTACATGCAGGCGCACCGCACGACTGAACAGCTCAAGGCGCACGATTGGGAAATGGCCACGCCGCAGGGCCTGCCGCTGCGCCCGGTTGCCACACCGGAAACAAAGCAGCCTTCGCTCGCTTCAGTTTATGCCCTTTCGAAGTACGATCAGGAGCAGATGTGCCTGATTATTGGCCGGGCGTACGGAATACCGACGGTCGCGCTGCGCTTTTTCAACGTTTACGGACCGTTTCAATCATTATCGAATCCGTACACGGGGGTGCTGGCAATTTTTGCCTCGCGGCTGATGAACCGGAAACGGCCGATTATTTTCGAAGACGGAGAGCAATTACGGGATTTTGTTAGCGTTTATGACGTGGCCCGTGCCTGCCGTCTCGCTCTCGAAGTGAAAGAGGCGCGAAATTTGACGTTCAATGTCGGTAGCGGTCGCAAAATTACGGTGAAGGAAGTAGCCCGCAAATTGGCGCAAGTTCTGGGCGTCGATCTCGAGCCGGAAATTACGGGAAATTACCGGGTCGGCGACATCCGGCACTGTTTTCCCGATATCAGCCTGGCGCAAAAAGTTCTGGGTTATAAACCGAAGATCACGTTAGAAGCCGGCATGCGCGATCTGGCCGAGTGGCTGGAGCAACAGACAGCGCACGACCGTTTCGGCGAGATGCAGAAAGAGCTTGCCTCCCGCGGCTTGGTGGTTTAGGGAGGCCACGTGCAGCAAAGATACGCTTTGATCACCGGCGGCGCCGGTTTCATCGGCACAAATGTCGCGTTGAGTTATTTGCTCGAAGACCGGCCAGTCCATATCTACGACAATTTGAGCCGCGCGGGAGTAGAGCGGAACATCGCAGAACTCCGGGAACGTTTCCCGGGGAGGGTGCAATTTACCGAAGCGGATGTTCGGGACAGCCGGAAACTCGAAAAAGCCGTGCAGGGCGCCAGTGAAATTTATCATCTAGCGGCTCAAGTGGCGGTTACGACCAGCCTGGACGACCCGTTGTCGGATCTGGAAACGAACCTGATCGGGACAATACGTCTCCTCGAAGCCGTACGTCATCGCGCAGCACGGCCCAGTCTGTTGTTCACGTCGACGAACAAAGTCTACGGATGCCTGGGGCGCGTGAAGTTGAAGGAACTCGCGCGGCGCTACGAGCCGGAAGATGAATTGGTCGCGGCGAGGGGCGCTGGCGAAGATCAGCCCCTGGACTTTTTGTCTCCTTACGGATGTTCGAAGGGCAGCGCGGACCAGTATGTTCTCGATTACGCGAGATCTTTTGGCATTCCGGCGGCAGTGTTCCGCATGAGCTGTATTTACGGGCCGTATCAGCTTGGATCCGAGGACCAAGGCTGGGTGGCGCATTTCGTCCGGCAAGCAATAAAGGGCGAACCGGTGACCATCTACGGCGATGGTAAACAGGTGCGCGACTTATTGTTTGTAGAAGACTTAGTCCGCGCCATGAGACTCGTGCAGGAGAATATGAGAGTGGCCGCCGGAGAGATGTTTAACATGGGCGGAGGAGCGGAAAACAGCACCAGCTTACTGGAACTGCTCGATGAGCTGCGCGAGCTGACCGGTAACACGATCGATGTCGAGTGGGGCTCTGAACGGCTGGGGGATCAGCGCTGGTATGTGGCGGATACGTCCAAGATACGCAAGCTCCTTGGCTGGACTGCGCGTATGAGCATTCAGGAAGGACTACGGTCCCTTTACTCCTGGTATTTGAACCGTCCATCCCTGGTTGGGCGGGCAGCGGTACAGGTAGCATAATGCGATTTACTTTAGTGAACCCTTCCTGGCGATTTGAAGGCAGCATTTATTTCGGCTGCCGCGAGCGCCATCTACCTCTGGAGCTTGGGTATTCGAAGGCTCTTTTGGAACAGAGCGGCCACGAGGCCACCATCATCGACGGTCATCTCGATGAGTTAAGCGACTCCGAAATTGTAGAGCGCGTTCGGGCGGCCGCGCCTGATGTGATCGTGGTGACGACTGCCCCGACATATCTTTTCTGGCGATGCGCTCCGCCGGAGCTGCGCGTTCCGCAGGAGCTTTGCCGGCCGTTGAGGGAGATTCCAGCAAAGCTGGTGGTCGTGGGGCCGCATGCCTCGACAACACCGCGTCCCACCCTCCAAAAGCTGAACGCAGATATCGCGATTTTGGGCGAATGCGAGGAGATTCTGCCGCTGTTAGATCGTCCGCTTGCGGAGATTCCGTCGATTGCGTACCGCGCGGGTGAGCGCATCATTGTTCGCGGACCGAACCGGGCGGCCGATATGAAGCAACTGCCCGCTTTGCGCTGGCCGGATGAGGCGATTGCGAAGCACCACCATCACCATCACCGCTTCGATGCGGAGCCGCAGGGGCCGGGCGCGGAGATGGAAGCTTCTCGCGGATGCCCGTACCACTGTACGTTTTGCGCCAAAGACAATTTCCGAAATAATTACCGGAAGCGTCCGCTAAATGTGATTTTGGAAGAGTTAGACCGATTCGTAGCACAAGGTGTCGAGTACATCTATTTCATCGACGAGATTTTCCTGCCGGACCAGGCGCTTTTAGCCGCTCTGGCCGAACGCAAGATCAAGATAGGCGTTCAGACGCGGATCGACCTTTGGAACGAGCAAGCGATTCGTGCGCTGGCGCGTGCCGGTTGCGTTTCGATCGAGGCAGGAGTCGAGAGTATCACGGAAGCGGGCCGCGCGTATCTCGATAAGAAATGCAAGCTATCGACTGAGGAACTTACAGGTCGCCTGGTATTCGCCAAACAATTAGTGCCGTTCGTACAAGCCAATTTATTGGCCATGACGGAAGATGACGCGGATGCCATCGAAGCGTGGCGTCATCACTTAGAGAGTCACGGAGTCTGGGCAAACAAGCCCGTACCGCTGTTCCCATATCCGGGATCTCCCGAGTACACCAGAATCTGGGGACCGCCGGACGATTTTGCCTGGGAGCGCGCGCACGAGTTCTATCTGAAAGGGTTCGACTCGTTCAGCGACATTCAGGAACAGCGGCCGCAGCGGCTGGTAGAACTGGAATTAGCGCCGCGCTGAGAGCGACCATTGAAAATCTTAATGACTACTGACGCGGTGGGGGGCGTCTGGGGTTATTCTCTGGAACTGGCGGCTGGCCTCACTCAGCACGGCGCGGAAGTATTGCTGGCCACGCTGGGACCTGCGCCGTCAGAACAACAAATCAAACAAGCTGCCGCTCTGAGCGGAGTGACGCTGCGGACGGGCGGCTTCGCTCTCGAATGGATGCTTGATTCCTGGGAAGATGTGGATGCTTCCGGAAGATGGCTACTGGACCTGCAAGAGCAATATCGAGCCAACCTGATTCATTTGAACGGTTACTGCCACGCGAGCTTGCCTTGGCATGCTCCGGTTGTTGTCGCAGCGCACTCGTGTGTCTATTCCTGGTGGCGCGCCGTGCATGGCACCCCTCCGGGAGGCGAATGGGACGAATACTGGCGGCGCGTGAGCGATGGGTTGTCGGCGGCGGACGCGGTTGTCTGTCCTTCGGAGTTCATGGCGCGTGCGATTCAGGGGGAGTACGGGACCGCTTCGGAGAAAATCCGGGTTATTCACAACTTCCTCCCGGATGCGGCGAATCCTGCGCATGGTGAGAAGCAGCCGTTCTTTCTCGGTGCGGGGCGCGTCTGGGATAAAGCAAAAAATTTTGCATTGCTGGACCACATTGCAGCGAAGCTGGCATGGGAGATTCGCGTTGCCGGGGGCAATCAAGACCCGGACGGATCTGAGCGCAATGCTAGACATTTGAAGCTGCTCGGGGCGCTCGATCATGCGCGCTTGCTGGATCTGATGAAGTCCGCGGCGGTCTTTGTCCATCCGGCGCTGTATGAGCCTTTTGGGTTATCTGTGCTGGAGGCGGCGCGGGCGCGCTGTGCGCTCGTGCTCGCGGATATTCCCAGTTTGCGTGAGCTCTGGGATGGAGCCGCGGTGTTCGTGAATCCGCGCGATCCCGATGCATGGACCTTTGAACTGGATCAGCTCAGCCGGGACAGAGAAAAGCGTGAGCGGCTGGCTGGTGCTGCGTTTTCGCATGCGGCGCGATATGAAGCCCAGAGAGCTGTTTCCGCATATTGCGCGCTTTATGCGGAGTTGATCCGGCAGAAACGCGAACAACAGCCTACGTCTCCTTGCTTACGCGCGGGGTTCCGATCCAGGGCGCTGACGCTTCCGGCTCTGTGTCAGGCGCGCACGGTCAGGAGTAGGTATCAGTGATGCGCGTTGCGATGTTCTATCACTCGCTGGTTTCCGATTGGAACCACGGCAATGCGCATTTCCTGCGCGGCGTTGTTTCGGAGCTGCAGGCGAGGGGACACAAAGTTACGGTATTCGAGCCGGAAGATGCCTGGAGCCGCGTAAATCTGGTTCAGCAGTACGGAGACGAAGCAGTTCGCGCATTTCGCCGCGCATTTCCGAATCTGGCGGAGCAACAATACCGTACCGATGCGCTCGAGCTCGACCGCTGGTTGGACGGCGTGGATCTGGTTCTGGTGCATGAGTGGAATCATCCGGAGGTAATCTCCGCAATCGGCCAGTACCGCCGGAGGACTCCGGATCTACGGATTCTGTTTCACGACACGCACCATCGCGCGCTTACTGCGCGGGACGAACTGGCGCGCTTCGATCTGAGCCATTATGACGGCGTGCTGGCTTACGGGGCGTCGTTGAAGGAAACATATGCGGCTCAGGGCTGGGGTAAGCAGGTTTTCGTCTGGCACGAAGCGGCGGATACACGCACGTTTTATCCGCGCGCGAGCGAAGAGAAGGCCGGCGACGTCATCTGGATCGGCAACTGGGGAGATAACGAACGTACGGAGGAGCTTCGCGAGTATTTCATTCATCCGATTAAGCGGCTGAAGCTGAAGGCGCAAGTCTATGGCGTTCGCTACCCGGAGCATGCGATTCGCGAACTAGGTGAAGCGAATATCGACTACGGAGGATGGCTGGCCAATTTCGACGTGCCGGCTAAATTCGCGCAGTTCCGCGCCACGGTTCACGTTCCGCGGCGCCCCTACGCGCGCGAGTTAGCGGGTATTCCGACCATTCGTCCTTTCGAGGCGTTGGCTTGCGGCATACCGCTGATATCTGCGCCGTGGCAGAATACGGAAGGCTTGTTCCGGGTTGGAACGGATTTTCTCATGGCGCATGACGGGATGGAAATGGAGCGTGCGCTGCTTGACGTGTTAATGGACGAATCGCTGGCACGCTCGCTTGCGGCCTGCGGCCTGGAAACGATTCGAAGCCGTCATACATGTGCGCACCGGGTGGATGAGTTACTCGCTATTTACGAGGCAATGCGCCCGGCTACGATCGAGCCGCTCGCTCTTGAGGTTCACTGATGAAGATTGCTTTCTGGGGTTCGAGTCTGGTATCGGCTTATTGGAACGGTGCAGCCACTTACTATCGTGGAATTTTGAGGGCGCTCGCGCGGTCCGGTAACCAGATTACTTTTTATGAGCCGGACGCCTACGACCGGCAGAAGCACCGCGATATACAAGATCCGGAATGGGCCCGCATTGTTGTCTACGATGCGCAAAATCCGCAGGAAGTCAATCAGTATTTAAGAAATTCCGAGCAGTGCGATGTAGTCGTAAAAGCGAGCGGCGTTGGGGTGCTGGACACGTTTCTCGAATCGCGCGTTTCTCAAATGCGCGGCTCTGTATGCAAGGTCTTTTGGGATGTGGACGCGCCCGCGACTCTCGAACGGCTGGCGCACAATCCTGCCGACGCGTTTCACGCGGCGCTCCCGCGGTACGACTTTGTGCTCACCTATGGCGGCGGCCAGCGGGTCACGGACGAGTATCGCAGCATGGGCGCGCGCGACTGCGTAGCAATTTACAACGCGTTCGATCCCGATGTGCACTTTCCAGTTGCTCCCGATCCGCGGTTTGCCTGCGATCTGTCTTTTTTGGGGAACCGCTTGCCCGACCGTGAAGCGAGAGTGGAAGAATTTTTTTTCAGTGCTGCTCGAATTGCTTCCTCACAGCGATTCCTTTTGGGCGGCAGCGGGTGGGCGGATAAATCCGTACCGTCCAATGTGACTTATGTCGGGCACGTTTATACCGCGGATCACAACGCGTTCAACTGCTCCGCGCGCGCCGTTCTAAATATCAGCCGTGACAGCATGGCCCGCTACGGTTTTTCCCCAGCGACTCGCGTGTTCGAAGCGGCGGGCGCCGCGGCCTGCCTCATCACCGATGCCTGGGAGGGGCTGGATTTCTTTTTGCGGCCGGGCGAGGAAGTGCTGGTGGCGCGCGATGGCGCCGAAGTCGCGCGAATTCTCAGTGAACTTACGCCGGAACGCGCACGATCGATCGGCCAAGCCGCACGGAAGCGAGTTTTGGCGGAGCACACTTACGCACAGCGCGGCGTGCTGGTGCACTCGATTCTCGAAGACAGCCTCGCGTCGAGTGAACGGGCAGCGGAGATATCGGCGTGAGTCACAGTCCACTCGACTGCGTTTTTTTGGGGCTGTCGATTACCTCGACTTGGGGAAACGGGCACGCGACAACCTATCGAGGCCTGCTGAAAGAACTCGCCAAGCGGGGCCACAAGATTACCTTTCTGGAGCGGGATGTTCCCTGGTACGCCAATAACCGGGAGTTCGACACAGCCTCTTATTGCGAGATCGGGTTATACGACAGTCTGGAAGAACTGAACGAGCGTTTCGCCGCGCTCATACGGGATGCGGACATTGTGGTAGTCGGTTCGTATGTTCCCGAAGGCATTGCCGTGGGCCGCTGGGTAACTTCCATTGCCAGAAACGCGGCCGCTTTTTACGACATAGATACCCCTGTTACACTCGCAAATCTCAAAAAGAATCAGTGCGAGTATCTGTCGCGTGAATTAATTCGTAAGTACGAAATCTATTTTTCTTTTACTGGCGGCCCGACCCTCGACTACATCGAGCAGCAGCTTGGCGCCCGATGTGCCGAGCCGCTGTATTGTTCGGTGGATCCAAGCCTGTACTATCCCGAAAAGCGCTCTGCTTTGTGGGATCTGGCTTATCTCGGAACGTATGCCGCCGACCGGCAGCCGGCGCTCGAAGCGCTCCTGCTCAAAGTGGCCAGGGGACAGCCGGGCGCGCGCTTCGCTGTGGCAGGTCCGCAATATCCAAGCGATATTCAGTGGCCAGCCAATGTGGAACGGATCGAGCATCTGCCGGCCAAAGATCATCGGCGGTTTTACAACTCACAAAAGTTTGCTCTGAACCTCACGCGTCAGGACATGATTCGCGCCGGGTATTCCCCCAGTGTCCGGCTCTTTGAAGCGGCTGCGTGCGGTGTGCCCATTCTTACTGATATGTGGGCGGGCCTGGATTCGTTCTTCGAAGCCTCTTCCGAAATACTCCCAGTACGCTCGGCCAAGGATGTTACGTCTTACCTGCAGATGGAAGAGGAGCAGCGCCTCGAAATCGGGGAGCGAGCCAGACGCCGTACTTTGCGCGATCACACTGCTGCGGTGCGCGCGAAGGAATTTGAAATGCACGTGAGAGGCTGCCTGGAACGAACCAGTCTGGCGCGCTCGCGGAGCCGGGCCCTGCTTACCCGATCCCGTACCGCTGCGGCGATTTAGCAAGAGAACTACAAATCATGAAAAAAGTTGAACTAGGGGCGACCCTGGTGTTTTTGTGCGCTGCCGGAATTGCGGTCCCCGCAATTGCGCAGCAGAGTTCCGCGCCCGGCGTTCCGGTAAATACAGTCGTGACGCTGGAGCCGCGGCGAGGCAAAGAAATTCCAACCGTTGAGAAGCAGGATATTCAGGTTACAGAAGCCGGTCAAAAGAGAGATGTAACGGATTTCAAATCGCTTGCGGACAGCCGGACGCAATTGCTACTCATGATCGACGATTCGGCGCGGGGCACGTTCAATACGGAAATTCCCACGCTGAAAAAATTCATCACTTCGCTGCCTGCGAACTTTGAACTGGGCGTAGGTTACATGCGGAACGGCATGACGCAAATGACGGCGAACTTTACCAAGGATCACAATGCCGCGGCGAACGGAATTCGTGTGGCCATGGGGCCGGGCGGCGCGGATGTGAGTCCATACGGCTCGCTCGCGGATGCCGTTAAGAAGTGGCCGAAGCCCGAAGCGGAACGTAGGGAAGTGATCATGATCAGCGGCGGCATTGAGGGCTTGGGCGGCGGATTCATTTCCGACAATCCTTATGTGATGGCGGGCATTCAGGCGGCTCAAAAAGCCGGTGTGGTCGTGTACGCAATCTACAGCCCGAGCGTGGGCCACTTCGGCCACGACTACTGGCAGTCGTGGTGGGGCCAGAACTTCTTATCCGAGCTTACCGATGCGACCGGTGGAGAATTCTACACCCTGGGGTATGGCTCGCCGGTCAGCTTTCAACCGTACTTACAGCAGATTTTGGAGCTACAGTCACACCAATATCTGCTTACGTTTGTCGCGGGAGCGGAGAAGAAGGCGGGTCTCCAGCCCTTGCGGGTAGCGATTCCGAATAAGGACGCGAGTATTGCATTTCCGACGAAGATATTTGTGCGCGCGAGCCTGTAGAGCGCAGGGCAAGGGTTTACTCCACGGTACAAGCCGAGTATTCCTGGGAGATATTCCTCCCTCGGACTTATCGGAGGAAACCGAAGGAATTGCCCGATGCGTTCGCCATTTCTTTTGGGGCACTACAGATTTGGATGAGAACCGGCGATGCTGGCGCCAACCCTGACACGCCTCAGTGGCGACGACTGCTGGTAGGACAGAGCAGCGCCATCCTCGAGATCTGCGATATCATTCGGCTTGTCGCAGCGCGGCGCGTCACGGTCCTCATTACCGGCGAGACCGGCACGGGAAAGGAAGTCGTAGCCCGCGCCCTTCATGCGGCCAGTAATCGCGCCAACCTTCCGATGGTGGCGGTGAACTGCACGGCGCTGCCGGCGAATCTGATTGAAAGCGAACTGTTCGGCCATGCGAAAGGCGCATTCACGGGCGCGCACATGAACCGCATCGGCCGGTTCGAGCAGGCAAACCGAAGCTCCATTTTTCTGGACGAGATTGGCGATCTTCCGCTCGAAGCGCAGGCCAAGCTGCTGCGCGTCTTGCAAGAGCAGGAGTTTCAGCGCGTAGGCAGTTCGGAGACCGTTAAGGTGGATGTGCGCGTGATTGCCGCATCGAACGTGGATCTGGAGCAGGCCGCCCGCGAGCGCCGCTTTCGCGAAGATTTGTATTACCGCTTGAACGTGGTGCCGATTCACATGCCGCCGCTACGGGAGAGACGCGAAGATATTCCGCTGCTGCTGGATCACTTCATGGAACGAATCCGGGCAGCGGAGAACGGGCCTTTTAAGGAAATCAGTCCCGAAGCGGTCGAGTTCTTATCGCAACTCGATTGGCCGGGAAATGTGCGGCAGCTCGAGCACACGGTTCAGATGGCGTTTGCTTTGAGCGGCGATCGTACGGTGCTCTATCCGCACGATTTTTCGGTGCGGCGAAGCGGCCGCTCCGAGCCCGTATCCAACGCCAGGCAGCCTCTCGTCGTGGTGCCGGAGCACGGATTGGACTTTGACGAAGTGGTATCGAGCTTCGAGCGATCGCTACTGAATCAGGCGCTGGCTGTTTCCGGCGGAAACAAGGCGAAAGCCGCCGATTTACTTCGCATCAAGCGTACGACGCTGCTGGCCAAGCTGAAGAGCCTGGAAGAGCGCGAGAGCGCGAAGCCAACCGCGGCGAACCAGTTACCGGCAGCCCTGATTGTGGAAGAAGACGCGGCGGTTCGCAAGCTGGTGGCGAAGACTGTGGAGCAGCTCAATTACCGGGTATTGGAGGCAGCGAATCAGGTAGCGGCGTTCGAACTGTTCCAATGTTGGAAGAAACATATCAGCCTGGTAGTCGCTTCGCAGCAGGAGGACGGAACGAGCGAGTTTATCGCACGCTTGCGCGCGATTACGCCCTCGCTCGGCGCTGTCATCCTTGCAGAGGATCGGGATGCTCCGGTTCGATATGCGGAAATAGAGACTGTGGTGCGGCCGTTCTCGTCGGATGAGATTGTTTGTGCGGTGAAAGCAGTGGAAACGGCGCTGGCGGACCGGACAGCGGCGTTCTGCGCCTAGCGCGCCGCCTCGCGCCTGTCCATTCTCCGACGGTGTTGCGCCGCGCCGGCATGGCGCCTTTCACTCACTCCGCAACGCTTCCGTCGGATCAATCCGCGTAGCGCGTACTGCGGGCACGTAACACGCCAACGCCGATATAGAGAGCAACAGCACCGGAACCAGGCAGAAGGTCAACGGGTCCGTAGCCGCCACCTGGAACAGCAGACTCTTCATCGCTTGAACCGCAAACAAAGCGCCGATCGTCCCCACGCCGACGCCGATGATAGCCGGCATCATTCCTTGCTTCAGGATCTGCATTCTGACATGCCCCAGCCCGGCGCCGAGCGCCAGGCGAATTCCAATTTCCGCCCGCCGTTGCGTGACCGAATACGAGAGTACGCCGTATAAACCAATCGCGGCCAGCAGTGCCGCGAGACCCGCAAAACAGCCGAACAGTAATACACTGAACCGTCGATCCGATGCCGAGCGGCCCAGCATATCTTCCATCGTTTGGACCTGAAATAGTGGAAGGTCGGGATTGATGCGATGAACCTCCGTGCGCAAGGCCGATACCATCGAATGCGGCTCTACCAACGTATGCAGCACGATGTAAACGGTGTC
Organism: Bryobacteraceae bacterium; assembly: GCA_035651215.1. Lineage (GTDB taxonomy): Bacteria > Acidobacteriota > Terriglobia > Bryobacterales > Bryobacteraceae > Bog-105. Next base: position 112,495 of record DASRGE010000007.1, on the reverse strand, counting down.
GGATTGCCCATCCAAAAGCGGCACGTACATGGTTGGCTCAATGCGGGCGTCCAGATTCGCAACCACATCACCCACGATACCGATGATCTGATACCGCGGCACGGGTATTCCGGTCGATTTGGCTTTCTCGGCGTCAATCTCGAACGAGATATATTTCCCTAGAGAATCTTCATGAGGGAAGAATTGCCGCGCGAGCGATTCGCTGATCACGATGGCGCCCGGCCGTGGATGGTTCTTGTCGAATCCAATTCCATCGCGCCTGGTAAACGTGCGCCCCTTCAGCAACGGAATCCCTGCGGCACCAAAATAGCCGGGATCAGCGGCACGGTACAACGCGTCATCGAACTGGCCTGGAGGTAAAGGATGTCCTTCGATGGAAAACACCAAATCGCTGCAGTGCCCGCCCACCGGAGGACACGAAACCATCCCTGCGGAACGAACCCCGGGCACCATCTTCAGCCGGTCCGCAAGCTGGCTCAGCGTGGCTGATGTCTTGGCGTGCTGATTGTCCGCGGGATCGGGCAGCGATATTCCGGCAATCAGTGTGTGATCGATACGAACCCCGGCCTTCACTTGATAGAGTTTCGAAAAGCTCCGAAGAAGAAGACCTGCGGAGATCAGAAGGACCAGGGAGAGTGCGACTTCCGCCGCGACCAGCACATTCCGGAAATGGCTTTGCGAGCGGGTTGCCGTAGCGGACCGCGTGCTGTCTTTTAAACTGTTCGCAACATCCGTCCGTGAGGATTGAACGGCAGGGAAAAGCCCGGTCCCGGCGCCGGATATCAGCGCGACCGCGAACGCAAACAAAAAGACCAGTGGATCGGCCGAAAGCGAGCCGGGAGGAAGGACGGCGTCGGCGCCCGGGGCGTGCGTTACCAGCGCTTGGCTCACAAAAGCGGCCAGGACAATCCCGGCTGCCGCTCCGACGAGCGCGAGAAGAATGCTTTCCGTCAAAAGCTGGCGAACAATGCGGGTGTGGCTCGCGCCTACTGCCTCCCGAATGGCGATTTCGCGTTTGCGCCCCGCCGCGCGGCTCAGCAGCAGATTCGCCACGTTCACGCACGCGATGAGCAAGACACAGCCTACAGCTCCCAGCAGCACGAGCAGAGAGGTTCGCGAACCCCGGACCAAATATGTGTGTAAGAGAACAACGTTGCCTCCGCGGCCCGTGACCTCTTCCGGATGAGCGCGTTTGTAGCGCCTGGCGAACCCGTCAATTTCGGCCCGCGCTGCTTCGACAGAAATATTCGTGCGCAGGCGCCCGATGACCAGCAGGAAATGAATGTCATGGCTCTTTTGCTGTTCGGGCATGATATTTTGCAAAAGCGGAACCCAAATCTGGTCGGTGCGGTACGGAAATGCAAAACCGCGCGGCATCACGCCGGCGATCTCGTAGCTGTCGCCGTCCAGGCGAATCTGTTTTCCGATCACATCGCGCGAGCCGCCGAACCGTTGCTGCCACAGGCCATAACCGATCACTGCGACGCGCGGAGCGCCCCAGCGATCCTCATCCTGGCGAAACGCACGGCCCAAAACAGGCTTCACGCCGAGCGTCGAGAAAAAAGTACTCGAGCAGAGCGCTCCGTCAATGCGTTGCGGCTCGAAGCTATGCGTTGGGCTCGCCAGATTGAATGCTCCGCCCGTCGTTGCGGCCATCTGATCGAAACTGATCGACTGCTTTTGCCAATCGAGAAAATTGCCGGGGGCTACTTCGTTATACGGATCGCTGCCGGGCGTTCCGACCGGATCCCGCTCAAACAACGCCGTGAGCCGCGCTGGGTCCTTAAAAGGCAGCGGGCGCAGCAGGAATGCATTCACAATGCTGAAAATCGCCGTGTTGGCGCCGAGTCCCAACGCCAGCACCAGAACCGCCGCAAGCGTGAATCCCGGATGCCTGGTTAATTGCCGGATCGCGAATCGAACGTCGTGAGCAAAAGTCTCCACATGATTCAGCACGCAGGTCCCCCTGATAACTTTCTGAAATTGCGATCCGAGAACTGCTGTAAATGGCCGCTCGCGGCACACGGCCGTTCGAAAATGAACAGTTAATCCGCCCGCCTCAACACCAACGTCGCATTCAGCCCGCCGAACGCAAATGTATTCGAAATGGCAAACTCGATCCCCGCCTCGCGCGCCTGATTTGGCACCACATCCAGCGCGCACGCTGGATCGGCTTTCGTGAAATTTGCCGTCGGTGGCACAACCCCATGCTTCAACGCCAGGATCGTCGCGATGGCCTCAATCGCTCCCGCCGCTCCCAACGTATGTCCGTGCATCGATTTGGTCGAACTCACCAGCAGGTTATCCGCATGCTCTCCAAATACTGAGCGAATCGCCTGCGTCTCGGTGATATCGTTGGCCTGCGTGCCGGTTCCGTGGGCATTCACGTAATCGATGCGCTCAGCCGGGATGCTCGCGTCGCGTAGCGCCCAGGCCATGGCCTTCGCCGGACCCTCGACACACGGCTGCGTAAGATGATGCGCATCCGAACTCATCCCGAAGCCCACAATCTCTCCAAGAATGTCAGCACCCCGCGCTCGCGCGTGTTCCCAATCTTCGAGCACCAACATCCCCGCTCCCTCGCCCAGCGAAAGTCCTTTTCGATCGGCGGAAAAAGGACGGCACACCTCCGGCGAAACCACGCGCATGGCCTCCCACGCGCGCAACAATCCTTCTGCGAATACGGCCTCGCTCCCTCCAGTAACCGCGGCTCTCACCTGCCCCGAGCGAACCATCGCAAAGGCCTGCCCGATCGCATGATTCGAGGAAGAACAGGCCGTTGCGACCGTGTACGCGGGCCCGTGAATGCCAAATTCGAGCGAAATCCGGCTCGCGCCCGCATTCGCCATCGTCCGCGGAATGGTGAGCGGCGCGACACGTGGATTGTTCTCTTTATAAAGCCGGTAATAACCTTCCTCTTCGGCGAATTGCCCGCCCACGCTACTGCCGGTAACAACTGCCGATAGATCCCCGAGTTCCCCTTGAAACCTGAGCCTGCTCTGTGCGATGGCTTCGCGCGCTGCGACGGTGGCCAGTTGCGCGAAGCGCTCCAACGCTATCAATTCTTTTTCGCTGAAGTGCTGCAGCGGATCGAAACCGAGCGCCTGTGCGCCATTCTGGAACTTATAAGGGGGCGACCCGGGGTCGCGCAGCGGCAAAATGCAGCTCTCCCCCGCAGCCAGACGATTCCAGCACTCTGCTACGTTGTTTCCGAGCGCGCAAACGATCCCAAGTCCAGTAACCGCAACCCGGTTCACGCCGCCCCCGGCGGAACGGTCTGGTTCTTTTCCTCCACAAGCTTCCGCACGCCGTCCACGGTCTCCCGGACCGAGCGCAGATTCTGCACACCCTCATCCGGAATGCTAATGCCGAATTCGTTCTCGATGGCAAACACAATATTGATGCCGTCCAAAGAGTCGATCTTCAGCTCTTCGAACGTGCTGTCCAGACTGATGGAATCCGCCGGAATGCGCTGGGCCTGAGCGATTACCCGTATTACCTGAGTGCTCAAATCGTCCGATTCCAAGTTTTCGGCCATGTGTCGAAATTTCAATGATAACTCCCGAGTAGTACATCAGCCCTTAGGTGAGGCAGACCCTTGGTCTGCGCTGGGCGCTTCGCCCCGTCTCACTCGTTTACCGCCTCACCGGCCCTAGCGTTTCGTCCAGAAAGCCGTTGATGATCGGAATTGCCACTCAACTGAAGGAATATGCCCCCGCCCTCGAATCCCAGCCGTTTCTTGGGCGGCCGCGCTTCAGCGTGATCTTAGAAGCGCTCGGCCGAAGATTGATCGACATCGAAGAATATTTGCACCTACAGGATGATATTCATAATCCTATAGTCGGTCAGTCCAAAGGAGGCCAAATGTCCCCGCAAACCCTTTTCCAAATTCAGCTCGTTTTAGGCTATATCGCCTGGCTGCTTTGCTTCGGTGTATACGTACTTCCGAGGCTCAAGTCGATGGAGCGGTTCGAAGCGCAACGACTCATCGCTACCCTACACAGCTTCCGCTTCTTCGGGCTTGTCTTCATCCTTCCAGGCATGGTGGACCCCCATCTGCCCACACGATTCGCCGTGTTCGCCGCGCACTGGGATTTGGCAACCGCGGTGCTGGCTATGCTGGCGCTTCTCACAACGAGGATACGTCCGCTATTTTGGTTTTTCATTGTGGCCTTCAATGTTGTGGGAACCATCGATCTGATGTTCGATTACTATCATGCTGTCCAGGTCGGCCTTCCAGCGCTGGCAGGGCAACTGGGTGCTGCATACGCCATCCCGGTCCTTTACGTGCCGCTGCTGATGATCTCGCATTTCGCTGCGTTCTATCTGTTAATGCGCCCTCAACCCAAAGCGGCTCGGGTCCTCACGCGCGCCGTAGTTGCTTCTTGAGCGAGAAGTTAAACCGGCAACAAGCAGAGCTGGCGCAGCAAGCCGCCCGTGTCTTAGGTGTGGAATAGGCGTTTTCGTCTGTTGAGGGCTGCCGTAAGTCTCTGATTGGGATACTTCTCTCTATGCCGGGGAAGTTATTGTGTGACTTGCTGCGCCATTGATAACTTTGAAGGCAGAATAGTCTCATCATTTCGCGATTCGCGGCGACGTAACGCCGGATCCAGATCGATTTGGGAAGGCTGCAGAGGAAGTTTTTTGAAAACTATATTCGAACCAGGCTTACTCGTGTGTCTGTGGTGCAGCCTAATGTCCGCCCAGCAATTGATTTCTGTAGGAGTAAAGGGCGGCATGCCCCTCACGGACTCTTTTGCCGATACGAAGTATTCGCCTAAAGTATCGCCATTTTTCATAGCTCCAACACGCACGTTCAACGCCTCGAAGAACTACGCCATTGGCCCCGAGGTGGAATTTGGGCTTCCATTACACCTCTCGTTAGAAATAGATGGACTCTATCGTCCCCTCACGGTGACGTACCAGTATGATGAATTCGCGGCATCGAACAGGATCACGGAAAATTCAGATGCTTGGGAGTTCTCGGCTGTCGCCAAGTATGGCGTTCCATTTCGGAAGTTAAAGCCGTTTATCGAAGCCGGCCCGAGTTTTCGTTGGATTGAGCATCCGCGGAATCGCTTTCTCTCCGATGATGGCGTTGCGGCAGGAGCAGGCGTCGACTTTCGCCTCCTCCATATGCGTTTCGAGCCGGAGATTCGGTATACCTACTGGACCGCCGCTCCGGCCATTGCCGCTGTCGCCAGTTTGGCGTCGCATCACAATCGAGCCGAATTTCTAGCGGGCCTGCTGTTCTGACCAAGAGTTTCGCGACCTCAGATGCGCTTTTTTGCTCTCACGTCCATCCTGCTCGTTTGCTGCTTAGGAGCAAGCGCCCAACGAGTCATATCATTCGGCGTCACCGGCGGTGTTCCATTCACTGCTTTCTTCACCGGCAAGACATTCACGCCGTTGTGATCAATCCGTTTATAGGCTCCGTTTACGGCGTCAATTCCTACAATGGTTCGAATCGATATGCCATTGGTCCGACCGTTGAAGTGCATTTGCCATTGAATTTTTCTATTGAAGCAGACGCCCTTTTTCGTCCTCTGAATCTGAACCGGCAGTATTACGTCATCGGTCCAGGGCCGGAACCGCCGAAGACAACAATCTACAGCTCGTGGGAGTTTCCTGTGCTGGTTAAATACCGTGCCTCGTCCGGGCTGATACGGCCGTTTGTGCAGGCTGGCCCAAATTTTCGAGCTGTCGTTAACTTTCTCAGTTCTTCCGTTTCAAAGGTCGGTGCGTCGGCCGGTGCAGGTATCGAGGGGAAGGTTTGGCATGTTTCCATCGCGCCGCAGGTGCGCCTTACACATTGGGCCAACGACGCCGGAGGAGCGGTCTTAAATTACCTGGCGTCCGAACGAAACCAGGGCGAGTTCCTGGTTGGCATCACGTTCTGACGTCCAGCAAAACATGAGTGAACCGGCCCTCCTCCGTCAAAAACAAAAACGCCGGGCGCAGCGCGGGATCGTTCGCTCTCGAAGAGCATCGACCCGGCGCGCCACGCCCGGCCTTACAAAAAACCTAAAGGGAGCTTAGGAGCTTTCCTCAGGTGTTGCGGAGGAGCTTATAGTTATGCGAGAAGACCGCCGTGCCCCATACAGGCGATTTCCCAGCCGGAGATCCGATACTTCGCAAGCATCGGCGGCAAGATCAAATCGAGCACGTTCGGCTTGGCCGAGCGGAAGCAGCACGGTGCCGAAACAATCGGAATATCGTCTTTGTAGCTCAGCAGCATCAGATTGCCGGGTTCCACCGGAGCGAGAAATCGCTCCAGGTGCGCGCCGAGCGCTGCCATGGATCTGCCGATGACGTCCTCCGGCCCGGCCGGAGCGGTGGTAGAAGCCACCAGGATGGCGCTGGGTTTCGTGCGCAGCAGGTGCTGAAGAGAGCGCGTTACGTGTTCCTGATCCTCCACTGCCGAGAGCGCAAAACGCAAATTGCCGCCATATCTCTCGATACGGGTGCGAACCACATTTTCAAACAGCGTCCGCGCGCGGTCGCCCTGTACCGGGTCCGTGTAGAGAACCGCTATCGCCGGGTCTTTAATCGGCCTCGCCTGCAGAATCGGCCCGCGCTCGTTCAAAATGGAAAGCACGGCCTCGAGCTGCGATTGCGCAACTGCAAACGGCGCGCTCTTGATCGTCGCAACCCGTTCGCCTGCCTGCGCATACCGGTAATTCGGAACCGTGGCAATCGCGACGCTGCTCGCGCAGTTGATCTGCTTCAGCAGTTCGTCGTCGATCAGTATGCACGAGTTCGACGTGGCTACCAGGTTGGCGCGGCCGCCTGCGGCCAGCCGGATTTCCACCGACCCGCAGCAGATCGCCTGCGCGACCGTCATCACCGCGTCGTCCTCTCCGACTTCTCCTTCCTCCAGCTCCGTGACCCAAACCTGGCGCATACCTTCCATCTCCAGCAGACGGATGTCTTCATCGCTCAGTGTGTGGCCCTTGGCCAGCAACTTCCTGCCCCCTTGCCGGAAAATAGTGCAGCAAAGGACCCGGCCAGCGGACTGTTGAACATCGACCGTAAGCGCTTTCAAAATAATCCTCCTGGGATGCAACCCTGGGTAAACCCCGGTCCAGTACTAGTAGGACCAGTTCCGAGTATACTAGTACCAAGCTACAATTTCCAGTAGAATTTTCTCGTTTCAAGTAATTTTTCCTAGAATCGCCTAGGATAAACCCGATATTTGCCCTGGAGTAGGCGTTTTCGCCCGCGCTTTTTCTTTTATTTACGAACGGCTGGATTTCAGATGAGGAAGCTGAATTAATTTATCCGCTACTTCCGCGAAGGCGGTCGCCGGATGAGATGCCGGGCGCAGCCGCTTCAATACGGCAATCTCATCGCAACTGTGAAACTTCGGACAGCGCAGACAATCCTTCCACGCCTTCAGCGGAAGTTCACCGCGTTCCGTTTCGTGGAATCCGACTTTCGCGAAGAACTGCGGTACATAGGTAAACGCGAAAATCGTTTCCAGCTCATTCTCGCGCGCTTCCTGCTCGAGCGCTTCAACGATGGCGCGCCCGATCCCATGCCCTTTCGCTTCGGGCCGCACAGCGAGCGACCTGACTTCCGCGGATACGGGCGTATAGAAATGCAGCGCCCCGCATCCCGCGAGTTCCGCGCCCTCGTATGCCACCGAGAAATCGCGGATATTTTCCGATATTTCAAATTCGGTTCGGGGTAGCATAATGCCGCGTCCCGCGTACGAATTAATTAATTCGAGCAGACGCGGAATGTCGCGCATTGAGGCTTTCCGAACCGCAACGGCTGTTCCGGTCACGCGCGTGCACCCGCGCTTGGTACTAGTACTTTAGTAACCCGCGTGCCCAGCGCTTCTCCAGCCAGCAGGCTTTTGCAAACGTCCGGTTCGTGACCCGGAGCAATCAGAATTTCCTCCACGGCTTGGTCCAGTGCCGAATGCGCCGCTTCGAGTTTGGCCTGCATGCCCCCGTGTGCAACTCCCGATTCAATCAGGTTTTGGCTGCCGGCCCGGTCAAGTTGCCGGAGCACCGTGCCGTCGCGGCCCCTGACACCCGGAACGTCCGTCAGAAAGAGAAGTTTCGTAGCGCGCCAGCCAACCGCGCACGACACTGCCATCTGATCCGCATTCACGTTATAGATGTTGCCTTGGCTGTCGCCTGCGATACACGCCACCACCGGCAGATAGCCAGCGCTGACCAATAGATCGAGAAGACTGCCATCGCTCCGCATTGGCCGCCCCACGGCTCCCAGTTCAGGATTCAGTTGCACGGCGCTCGTCAGCAATCCGTCGACGCCCGAAATGCCCAGCGCCCGGCCGCCTGCCGCCAACAAAGCCGCAACAAACTGCTTGTTTACAGAACCGGCGATCACCTGAGTCACGGCGCCGACCACCGCCTCATCCGATACGCGCAGCCCGCCGGCGAAGCGGCTCTGAATCCCGCGCTCCTCCAGAAAGCGCGTCACTTGCTTACCGCCGCCATGCACAACTACCGTCTGGTGCTCCCGCGCAACCTCCGCCAGTTGCCTCGCAATCGCTGCGCGGCTACTCGGCTCGTCCAGCAGCGTCCCGCCCACCTTTACGAGGAGCTTCACAGCAGCGCCTCTGTTTCGGGAAAACCCAACATGAGGTTCATGTTCTGAACCGCCTGCCCGGCCGCGCCCTTCCCCAGGTTATCCTCCACCGCCACGATCACCGCGCGCTGGCTCTCCGGCTGAAAAACAAACCCGATATCACAGAAATTCGTGTGTTGGACGGCGCGCAAATCGGGTAGCTTGCCCGGAGCATACAGCCGCACGAAAGGGTCGTCCTGGTAGAACTCTTCGTAAATCCCCAGCAGATCGACGGGCTTTTCGACGTGCTGCGTCCGAATGTAGATCGTTTCGAGAATTCCGCGGTCGAGCGGCAGCAGGTGAGCCGTGAAGGTCAGCTCGCGTTCCCCCAGCCCGGAATTCTGTAAAATCTCCGGCACGTGCCGGTGGTTCAGCAGGCCGTACGCGCTAAAATTTTCCGCCACCTCGCAGAAGCTGGTACGAAGCGACGCCTTCCGGCCCGCGCCGCTGATGCCCGATTTCGCGTCGCAGACAATCCCCCGCCCGCGATCGACCACATCGGAAACAATTAGCGGCCGGATCGCCAGATTCGCTGCCGTCGGATAGCACCCCGGATTCGCCACCAGCCGCGCACGAGGGATTCGCTCGCGGTAAAACTCCGGAAGCCCGTACACCGCTTCAGCGAACAGTTCCGGCGCGGTATGCCGTTCGTGATACCACTGCGAATACGTCTCTCCGTCTCCGAGCCGGAAGGCCCCGCTCAGGTCGATGACGCGAGCCCCCGCCTCTAGAAATTGTCGCGTAAGCTCGATCGAAACCTCGGCTGGCGTCGCCAGAAACACCAGCTCGATCTTTTCCTGGCGAACCGCATCGGCGGTTGCGGGAATGCTCTTTGGCGGTCTGTAGCCCAGCGGATGCGTGCCATGCTCGGCATCCGACCGGTGTTCGAGAAGTATGGCTTCTACCTGGGCATGCCGCGCCAGAATCCGGAGCAATTCCGCGCCGCTGTACCCCCGGAACCCGGCGACACCAACGGTGTGCCGCTTTGGATAATTATTCACTAATAAGAATAATTATACTATCCGCCGTATTCGGCCAATTCCTTCGTGAACGGATCGGGCGAAACAGGATTCTTCTCCTGGCCGGTCAATATATCTTTGCTGTTGACCTTCTGGCCATAGAGGGCCTTATCGGCATCTTCGTCCGGCCGCAGAGTCGCGCCTTGTAGCGAGATACCGCCAAAGACGCCGCGGGAGCGAGACCACGAAAGAATGTCCGCCCGCATACTGGCATCCGTCTGTGCGGTCGCCTCGCGGCCCACCGGACCTGCTGCCACGGACGCCTCGCCGCCCAATGTGAATTTGCTCGAAAGAATCCCGTTCATGCCCTTTTTGCTCATTACGAGCATCACGACATCCGTCGCCGAGCCGCCGGCCTGAAATCCGAACCCGCCGCCTTCAATGCGCATCGCGGCAGGCGCGCTCCAACCACCGCCCTCCGTACGGCAGGATGCATAGCCGCGCCCGTATTTCCCGGAGAAAACAAAACCGGCCTTCTTCATGCTCGGAATCACGATCACGCATTGCGCCTTGTGAAAGAGATCGGTGGGAATCCCCTTGTCCGGCGTGCCCATGATCTCTTGCAGAACATCGGCAGACGCTTTCAGACGCTGTGTTTCTTCCTGGTTCTGGTCGGCCGCCCAAAGAGTGGTTGCAACGCCAGCCGCCAGGAACACCGCTAGTAACTGTTTCATGTGGGTTAGACGCCGGGGGAATTATTGCGCTACTGCCGATCGCGCCGCTTGCCAGTTCTCGCGCAACCAATGCTCGAACGTCTTCAGCTCCGGATATTGCGTCCGCAGCGAAGCAATATCGACGTGATAACCCGTGTCCTGGAACCAGCGATACATAATGGTCATCTCGCGTCCAGCGCGCTGCTCGAACTCCTCCCAAGGCATCGTCACGTAGCGGACTTCCCGCCCGCACGACCGGCCGAGCGCCTCTGCAATCTCGTTCATCGAAAGCTCGTCGCCCGCCAGGTCGATAGCCTGGCCCTGCCACTTACGGGGGTTGTCAAAAGCCATGGCGGCGAACGCGCCGATGTCGTCCACCGCGATCATCTGCAAGCGCGTTTCTGGAGCGAGCGGCAGCGCCAGAGTACCTTGCTCGATGTGCGGTCTTGCTCCCAGCCAGTTTTCCATAAAAAAGACCGGCCGCAAAATTGTATACGGGAGCCCGCTCCCTCGGAGGTGCTCTTCGATCTGAAACTTACTGTCGAAATGGGGAATACCCGTCTTGCGGTCTGCTGAGCCCACAGAACTGTACACGAAATGGCTGACCCCGGCGCCTTTGGCGGCCTTCGCCAGATGGACGCCCTGACGTATTTCCTTTTCCGCGCCGCCCGTAGAGTCCTGAACCGAATAGACGCCATAAACGCCACTCATGGCAGCTCTTAGCGAATCGGGATCCTCCAAATCTCCCGTGATAACCTCCGCGCCGTCCCCCGAGATTGCCCGCGCTTTCGGTTGTTGCGGGTTGCGTGTTAAAGCGCGAACGGGATAGCCACGCTGCCGGAGGTTCCGGTAGACGGCTCCCCCTTGCTTGCCGGTGGCTCCGGTCACCAGAATCGGCCGATACTCTTCCTTAGCCATTTGACACATCCTCTACAAAGATGGACAAACCGCGGCCTCGTTGTGTTTCCCGAGCCAACCGGAGCAACCCGTTATTACCGCAAATTCCCTGCTCTTTTTTTAATGGGCGGTAAAAACCCGGTTCCTGCTACTTTGAAAACATGCTGAAGACAGTCACCAAGCGCGTCGCTCCGCCCACTCGCCTGCTATACGGGCCCGGCCCGTCCATGGTGGAAGAGCGGGCCTATGAGGCGATGAGCAAACCGGTGCTGGGAATCCGCGACCCCTATCTGCTGGAGATCATGGACGACGTTCGCGCCGGGTTGCGCGAGGTATTCGGCACGACAAATCACATGACCTTTACGGTTCCGGCTGGCGGCAGCGGCGCGATGGAAGCGGCGGTCGCCAATTTCGTGCTGCCCGGATCGAAGTTCGCTATCTTCGCCGCCGGCCACTTCGCCGACCGGATGACGATTATGGGACAGCGCCACCGCGCCAATGTGATCCGGATGGAAAAGCCGTGGGGACAAGTCTTCAACACCGAAGAAGCGCAGCAGTTCATCGAACGCGAGCGGCCGGACGTGGTCGCCTTCGTGCAAGCTGAAACCTCTACCGGAGCCTATCAATCCGGCCGGGCTATTGCGCCCTTCGCCCGCAAAGCCGGTGCGTTGGTGATTGCCGATTGCGTTACTTCGCTGGGCGCAATGCCAGTGGAACTGGACGCTGTAGGGATCGACATCGGCTTCAGTTGCTCGCAAAAAGGCCTGAGCTGCCCGTCCGGCCTGTCGCCCATCTCGATTTCGCCGCGCGCCTGGGCCTGGCTCGAAAAACGCCCCGGGGAGATGTCCACCTGGTATCTCGATCTCCGCTTAATGGCCAAATATTTCGACCCGCCGCACGTCTATCAACACACACCCTCTCCCCCGCTGTGGTACGCCATGCACGCCGCACTCGCAACCATTGAGGAAGAGGGATTACGTAACCGCTGGGATCGCCATCAGCGCGCCAATGAACGCCTGATCGCTGGGCTGACAAGGCTCGGCTTCGAACCGCTGGTCACGAAGCCCGAGGATCGCATCTGGCATCTGACCACTGTAACTCCGCCGAAAGGAGTGGACGAAGCGCAGCTCCGGCAGCGGCTCTTCGACAAGTACAACATCGAGGTCGCAGGCGGCCTCGGACAACTCGCCGGAAAAATTCTGCGCATCGGAACGATGGGCCCACTCGCGACAGACGAGAGTGTAGACTTTCTGCTCGAAGCGATGAGCGCTTCTCTCTAGCACCCGTATGCCATCCGATTTCGTTGTTCGACTGGGCCTCTGCGAACTACAGTTGTTGAAAGGCGACATCACCACGATTCGGGTGGATGCGATCGTCAATGCGGCGAATTCCGGATTGATCGGTGGCGGTGGAGTGGACGGCGCAATCCACCGGGCGGGTGGCCCCGAAATCATGCAGGAGTTGAACGAGATCCGCCCGCGTATCGGCCGCTGCGCGCCGGGAAGCGCCGTCGTGACCGGGGCTGGAAAGCTGCCGGCGAAATACATTTTCCACGCGGTCGGTCCGGTGTATCAGGATGGCAAGCACGGCGAGCCGCAAGTGCTCGAATCGTGTTATCTCACCTGTATGCAGCTTGCCGCTGAGCGCGATGTGAAGACCATCAGTTTCCCTTCCATCAGCACCGGCGTCTATGGATATCCCATCGAAGAAGCCGCCGAAATCGCAGTCAGGACCATCGCCGGATGGCTGCGCGATCACACCGAGCCAATACACACCGTGAAACTGGTGCAGTTCAGCGAGAGAGACCACGAAGTTTATAAGCGTTATGCGCAAAAACTCCGGACCGGACTGACGGCTTCTGCCGACAGCTAAAATGTAGAATTCGATGCAAGTTCTTGAGGCTGGACCGAACAAATATCTACTGCTCGAACTCGACCCCGAGTTCATAGGAAACATCGCGCGGCAGGCCGGTTTCGAGTACAAGCTCGACGATCAGCGGCGCGTCCTCTCGCTCGATCTCCACGTTACCGACCGCCAGCCTCCGCTCTTGCTCTTCGACGCGGCCGACCCGGGCAACCTCGGCTGGTTCTCGCGGTGCCAGTTCTATGTGGACGGACAGACCGGCGCGGTTTTGCAGACGCCGCTTTGGCTGGCGAATCAGAGAGACCGGTCGGGACGTGCGCTTCCGCATTCGGTCCGGGTGCAGATTTCGAAGGAGCTACCAGGATCGTTCCGCATGCCCGGCCGCCAGCCAGTCAACGAACAAGTGGTTTACGCGATTCTGTTCAATTTCTTGAATGCGCTATTAAACACCGGCGTGGGCGTGTGCGGCGGTCCGGCCGTAAAGCCGCTGGCCGGACGCACCGAGAATATCGGGCCCAGGAATTGAGGCGCCGCTCACCACACCCGTTTGTACCTATTGCTGCTCGTCGGGGTCTTGCTCCTTGCTGACCACTCCGGAAATCGTTCCCGTAAATTTGCCCGCAGCCATAAAGAACGCGGGAAATCCAGCGGCATTGGTCATCACCGGGTGCACCGTCTCGGTCAACGTTAGTGTGCCGGACGCATCTTTGAAACGACCGGTTCCGCCAGTGACTTCAAAAATCCTGGTACAGTGCGCCTCCGGAGCCACGAAATCTATGCAGTCATGTCCCTTTGTGAGGTTGACCTTCAAGAGACTTCCGTCCCGGAAGCGAAATACGCCTGCGCCCGCGAGGGTTGGAAAATAAGCCTGATTTGCGGGACAAGCACTGGACTGCTGCGGGAAACGAAGATCAGAATCCGCCTCAACATTACGAAAGGTAAACGAGCCCAGGGTACCGTCGCCGCCGAAATCGAATTCGCCGGTGTTTATGGCGCCTGAATTTGGATCCGGGTAATGTAGATCGATTGCGCTTTGCCCTTCGGTTCCCGAAAACGTCATCTTCACGGACGTTTCCTGTGCGTAGAGGCCTGCGGCGCCGAGATTGAATATCAGCGCCATGGTTGCTATGTGTTTCATTGGTGTTTTCCTTCCGGCCGTACAGGCGGAAGCGGTCTGCAGAAGCGGCCATTTTTCTGGTATATTTCGTGTGCCCGGGTGAGAGCGGGTTAGCTATCGAACAACGCTCGGCAGAAATTACCGGTCTGTTGAAAGCGTGGGGCCAGGGTGACGACGCGGCGCTGGCCCGACTCACGGAACACGTCTATCCCGAGCTGCGTCGCATGGCTCTGCGGTACATGAGAAATGAGGCACGAGGTAACACGCTCCAGCCCACTGGGTTAGTCCACGAGGTTTATCTCCGCCTGGTTGACGTGACGAACGTCGAATGGCAGGCGCGCGCGCAGTTTTTTGCCGTGGCGGCCCAGATGATGCGCCGCATCCTGGTGGACGCGGCTCGCGCTCGGGGGTGTGGAAAGCGCGGCGGAATGGCGGCTAAAGTGAACATCGAGGAAACAGCCGTGCTGTCGCCGTCGGCGGACCGGTCCATCGTTGCTCTGGACGAGGCTTTGACGGCGTTCTCGAAGCTGGCTCCGCGGCAGGCCAAGGTGGTCGAGTTGCGTTATTTCGGCGGATTGACGGAGGAGGAGATCGTCGCCGCTCTCGAAATCTCGCCGCGCACGGTCCGGCGGGATTGGAATCTCGCCAAGGCCTGGCTTCTGCGGGAATTGAGCGCAAAGCGCGCGTAGAGAGCGAGCCAACGCCGGAACCGAGCCGCTGCGCGCGGATTTCTCCAATGCCGCCACTCCAATGCCGCCCGTTTTGCGCATATTTCTCAAAAGCACTACAATAAGGTACCCGTCGGTAGTACAGCCATGACTCCAGAGCTTTTCCAGCAAATCGAAGAGCTCTATCATGCGGCCTGTGAAGGGACCACGCAAGAGCGCGCGGCGCTGCTGGCCCGGACAGATCCCGAATTGCGTCGTGAGGTGGAATCATTGCTTTTACAACGCACCAGCGGCGAATTTCTGGATCGGCCGGCCATCCAGAACGCCCCGGAACTGCTCGACGATGCGGCTTTCGACGGATTGGCGGCGGGCGCGTGCCTCGGGCCCTATCGTATCGAAAGCAAGCTCGGCGAAGGAGGAATGGGCGAAGTGTTTCGCGCGATGGACACGCGATTATGCCGCGCTGTCGCCATCAAAATCGCTCATGAGCGGTTTAGCTCGCTTTTCGAGCGCGAAGGGCGCGCGATTTCGTCGCTCAATCACTCTCACATCTGCACGGTCTACGATGTTGGGCCGAACTACCTTGTCATGGAGCTGGTGGAGGGCGAGACAATAGCGGCCCGGCTCAGGAGCGGACCTCTTCCCGTGAAAACCGCGCACCTGTATGCTTCGCAGATTGTGGCTGCGCTGGCGGAGGCACATAGCAAGGGCATCATTCACCGCGACCTGAAGCCCGGTAACATCATGATCGCGAAATCCGGAGTGAAGGTTCTGGATTTCGGACTGGCGAAATCGGGCACGGACGAAACGGCTACGGCCAGCCACATGGTGATGGGCACGCCCGGCTACATGGCGCCCGAGCAGCGGGCGGGCAAGCCGGCGGACGCACGCACCGATATCTACTCGTTTGGCTGCGTCCTTTATGAGATGCTGACCGGCGCACGAGTCGGGGCTCAGCGGAGGCGCATTCCGTCACGAAAGCTCGAAAGAATCGTGACCCGGTGCCTCGAGGAAGACCCTAGACGAAGGTGGCAATCGGCTGCCGAGCTTGAGCGGGAGCTGAAACGAACGAGCACGTCAAGAAGCTCCCGGATGACCGTTTCGGCAGCCGCTGTTGCTCTGGCTCTTTTGGCCGCCGCGTATTTCTATTTCCACCACGCCCCGAAACTCACGGCGAAGGACACGATTGTTCTAGGGGAATTCGAGAACAAGACCCGCGACGCGATCTTCGATCAAACCCTTCGCCAGGGATTGGCGGTGCAATTGGAACAGTCCCCGTTCCTTAGGCTCTTATCGGACGACAGCATTAAACAGGCACTGCATCTCATGAACCGGCCGGTCGAGACGCGGCTCACATCGGATATCGCACGAGAGATCTGTCAGCGCACGGTCGGTACTGCGGTTCTGGAAGGCTCGATTGCAGGCCTGGGGAGGCAGTACGTGTTGTGGGTGCGCGCTCGGAACTGTGACACCGGAGACGTCCTCGCTCAGGAGCAGGCGCAGGTGGGAGGGAAAGAAGAGGTCCTGAAGGCGCTGAGCCGAATTGCGATTCAAATCAGGACCCGGCTGGGCGAGTCGCTAGCCAGTATCCAGGAGCACTCGACGTCCCTGGAACAAGCAACTACGCCGTCTCTCGAAGCTCTCAAGGCATATAGTGCAGGGCGTGCCGCTCTTTTCGCGCATGGCGGACCTGCCGCGATTCCGCATCTTCAGCGCGCGATCGCCATCGACCCGCAATTCGCTATGGCGTACGGTGATTTGTCGATCGTGTACTGGAACATGGGCCAAACGGATGTCGCCGCCGAGTACACACGCAAAGCTTATGCGCTGCGCGATCGCGTCAGTGACCGGGAAAGGCGCTGGATCCTTTTTCTGTACGACCGTCAGGTGACGGGAAACTTGCCAAGCGAGCTGCAGAATCTCGAATCGTGGGTGCAGATGTATCCGCGCGATTGGACGCCGGTGGCTGTTTTGGGGGCTGGGGCGCGCAGGGCACAGGCCAATACGAAAAGGGAATCCAAGCAGGACAAGAGGCCCTTCGGCTGAATCCGGACAATCCGTTCCCGTACACTGTTGCCCTGCATTACATTTTCCTGGATCGGTTCGCGGAGGCCGCAGATATGTTGCAGCGGGCGGCGGCGCATAAACTGGAAATCCCCGAAATGCTGATCACTCGTTATTACCTGGCGTTTTTTAAGGGAGACCAGCCGGGAATGGAGCGCGAAATCGCGCGCGCTCGCGGAGAGCACATCGAGGACTGGATGTCGCACAACCAGGCGATGGTGCTTGCGCGTTCGGGACGAATACGGCAGGCGCGGACCATGTGGAGGCGTGCGGTGGCCATGGCGCAGCAGGACGGCAGCCGCGAAGGCGCCGCGCGTTACGAGGCTGCGGAGGCCGTGTGCGAAGCGCATTTCGGGAATGCGGCGGCCGCCAAAGAGCGCGCTCGCGCAGCGCTCCAACTCGCGAAAGACCGAGATGTGGAATATGCCGCGGCTTATGCGCTGGCGCTCTCAGGCGACAGTTCCGGGCCGGAACGGCTCGCCGCAGACCTGGCAAAACGTTTCCCGGAGGACACGCCGGTGCAATTCGAGTATCTTCCCACCCTGCATGCACTGTTTGCGCTCGCGCATCGCGCGCCTTTGGATGCGATCGAGCAATTGCAGAAGGCGCTTCCTTATGATTTCGCGCTGCCGGGCACGGCATTCTTTGCCAAATTCGGAGGCCTGTATCCTGCGTATGTACGCGGCCAAGCGTATCTCGCGGCAGGGAGGGATCAAGAGGCGGCTGCGGAATTCCAAAAGATTCTCAATCATCGCGGCATCGTCTACGCCGATCCGATCGGCGCCCTGGCGCACTTGCAACTGGGCAGAGCGTATGTGGTCTCGGGTGACATCACCAAGGCCAAAAGCGCCTATCAGGATTTCCTCACGCTGTGGAAGGATGCCGACGCGGACATCCCCGTGCTCAAACAGGCCCGGAAAGAATACGCCAAGCTGCGCTGAATAGCGGTTCGGCTACGGCATTACATGAACCCGCCGGTGACAAAGTCCACCGCCTGCTCCACTTCGCGCCGATGAGGGCCGGACTCCAGGAGCTACTTCCAGTGGATACTGTGGCGTACGATTTTATGCCCGTCGATCTCCGGGCTATGAATTTCAATGCGGGTACGATCCACTTCGGACGCCAGGACATCGCCGGCCTGCCATTCTTCGGACGTCACGGAATACTGTTCTTTCGCCGCGCGCTTCGCATCATCTCTGGAATCGAACGTACCCACTGTGACAATTCCGCCGAGATTGTAAGCATCATTGATGACGTCGTGGGGAACCCAGCTTAACGTGACCGGTGAACTATGAATGATTAGCATACCTTCTGGTGTAACGGCGGTTAGACATTCATCCATACGATTTGCGGCGTCAGTCAAGGTGTAACATAAATTCACACCGTCCTGTCCCGGGAAATCCTGTTCGGCCGGCCGGGGTTAAAACGTGAATTGAAATGGCGGCTTTCGGTTCAGCAACAGAACACGTTTCGATCTGGCCGCCTTTGCCCTTCGCAAGCTGGGCTGCAACAGCTTCCACGCTCCACATGTGGACCCAGATTGTAGGAAAGATCCGTCTGGCGCTGAGCCCGCATGTGAATCACTGGTGGCAAGTTCCGCTGTACGTCAGCGCACGAGGCCTTTCCACCTCGGCAATCCCCTACCGCGGCCGGCTGTTTGAGATGGAATTCGATTTCCTCGATCATAATCTCGTAATCCGGGAAAGTGATCAGGCCACGAAATATGTACCGCTCTACGCTCGATCGGTAGCCGATTTCTATCGCGAGCTCATCGCCGTGTTGCACGCTATTTCTATCGATGTCAAGATCTGGCCGAAGCCGGTTGAAGTCTCAGATCCGATCCCGTTTCCTGACGACACAGTCCATGCGTCGTATGATCCCGAGGCGGTCAGCAAGTTCCATCGCATCCTGATGAGCGCTGATAGTGTGCTCAAAGAATTTCGCGGCGGTTTCCTCGGAAAAGTCAGCCCGGTACATTTTTTCTGGGGCAGCTTTGATCTCGCAGTAACCCGCTTTTCAGGGCGGCGGGCGCCGGACCGCGAAGGCGCCGACCCGATTACCCGCGAGGCGTATTCGCACGAGTGCAGTAGTGCCGGATTTTGGCCCGGTAGCGGAGGAGGACCAGTGAGCGATGCCGCTTTCTATTCCTATGCTGCACCGGAACCGCAAGGTTATTCCCAGCATCCGGTCCGTCCCGCTCGAGCCTTTTATCATCCCGAACTGAAAGAATTCATCCTGATGTATGAGGACGTTCGGAACGCATCATCGCCCGAAGGGGCGTTGCGCGATTTTCTGCAAAGCACGTACGAAGCGGCCGCGATGTCGGGCAACTGGGATCGAGCGGCGCTCGAGCGTCGTGCGGCAGGTATGCCTACGCCGTAACTTCCTTTTTAGCCTGTTCCACCGCCTGCTCCACTTCGCGTTGATATTTTTCAAGCAGGTCTTTTTCAGTGGCTTCGAAGCGCATCACAAGCACCGGCTGTGTATTCGAAGCGCGCACTAATCCCCAGCCGTGTTCGAACGGGACGCGCACGCCATCGACATCCACCACTTGGCGATGGCGCCGGATACTATCCGCCACTTTAGCCACCACCTGGAACTTGATCTCGTCCGGGCAATCCACACGCAGCTCCGGCGTAGAGACCAGTTTCGGAATATCGTCAAGCTGCCGCGACAGAGGCGCGCCGGATTTGGCGACGATCTCCGCCAGGCGGCACGCGGCGTACACAGCATCGTCGTAGCCGTAATAGCGATCCGCAAAGAACATGTGGCCGGACATCTCGCCCGCCAGCTCCGCATGTTCCTCCTTCATCTTCGCCTTAATCAGCGAGTGACCGGTCTTATACATGATCGGTTTGCCCCCGAGTTCCTTCAATTTCTCGTACATCACCTGGGAGCACTTCACTTCGCCGATAAACGTGGAACCCGGCTTTCGCGAGAGAATTTCCCGGCCGAAAATGAGCATCAGCATATCGCCGAAGATCACTTCTCCGTTCTCGTCGACCGCGCCGATGCGGTCTCCATCTCCATCGAAAGCGATGCCGAGATCGGCCTGGTGTTCGCGGACCGCACGCTTCAGATGATTCAAGTTCGAAAGAACGGTGGGATCGGGATGGTGATTCGGGAAACGGCCATCCATTTCGAAGAACAGCTCAACGGTTTCGACGTTTAACTTTTCAAAGACGCGATGCACCACCGGCCCGGCCGCGCCATTCCCCGCATCGAGCACAATCCTGATTTTTCGCTCGAAATGAAACTGCGAAGCGATCTCGTCCACATACGGCGTAACGGCATCCACTTCCTTCACATCGCCTGCCCCGGATTCGAAATCGTTATTCACAATCAGCTTGTAAACATCCTGGATGGCCTCGCCGTGCAGCGTGCCCGACCCGCAAACCGTTTTGATTCCGTTGTATTCGGGAGGGTTATGGCTTCCGGTGATCATGATGGCGCCGTCGGCCTGGAAGTGAATGGCCGAATAATACAGCACAGGCGTCGGCACCGTTCCGATGTCGAGCACATGGCAACCCGCGGCGAGCAATCCTTTGACCAGCGCATCGTGAATGCGCGTTCCGCTGAGCCGGCAATCGCGGCCCAGCGCAATAATGCGCCCGCTATGGCGGATGAGGTACGTGGCTAAACCGCGGCCCAGCGTTGCAACGTCGGCGTCGAGCAATTCTTCATCGGCGATTCCTCGAATGTCATATTCGCGGAAAATACCCGGCTTGAGCATATCTTCAGAATAGTGTGCCGAGGTTAGTGTGCGTCTCCGGCCCGAATCACCTGACGCCGCACTACGAGCGATTCCAGATAGTTCCGGTCGAGATCATAGCCGAATCCGGGAGCGTCGCTCACCTGAATGGTCCCGCTCGAACTCACTTCGACTGGCGGCTGGATAATATCTCGTTTCCAATAGCGTTTACTGGCCGAGACATCGCCAGGCAGGATGAAATTCGGAAGCGTGGAAAGCGCAATATTGTGAGCGCGCCCGATCCCCGATTCGAGCATACCGCCGCACCACACCGGAATTCCGTTCGCCTGACAGACGTCGTGCACGCGCTTAGCTTCAGCAAAACCGCCCACGCGCCCCAATTTGATATTGATAATGCGGCAGGCATTCAGCCGGATGGCCTGTTCGGCGTGATGCGCAGACCGAATGCATTCGTCGAGACAGATCGGAGTCTTAATGGCGGCTTGCAGAACGGCGTGGTCGATGATGTCATCATGCGCGAGCGGCTGCTCCGCCATCATGAGATGAAACTCGTCGAGTTTCTTGAGATGTTCGATATCGTCCAGAGTGTAGGCGGAGTTTGCGTCCGCCATTAACCGGACATCCGGGAACCTCTCGCGAACGCGCCGGATCACGTCAACATCCCAGCCGGGCTTGATCTTCATCTTGATGCGTTGATAGCCGGCGTCAAGCTCCGTCTGAATCTTTTCCAGCAGTTGCTCGACCGTGTTTTGAATGCCGATAGAAACTCCACAGGGAATCTCGTTGCGCGCGCCCGCCCCGATCCTTTTCCAAAGGGGTTCATTGTTCAATCGGGCAAACAAGTCCCATACCGCCGTCTCCGCTCCGCCACGCGACATGTTGTGCCCTCGGATGTGCGCAGTTCGCGGGGCAACCTCCTCCGGCGATGCGAACGTCTCGCCGAGAATACGCGGCGCTATGTAATCAATAAGCAGCGGCCAAATGGAGCCGGTCCATTCCTCGTTGTAAAAAGGATTCTCGCCGGCCGTAACTTCGCCCCATCCGGAGATGCCATCCGCAATCGCTTCGACCAGCACGATGTCGCGCTCATGCGTGCGTCCGAAGCTGGTTTCGAAGAAATGGACCAGCGGCATGCGGATATGCCGCAGCACAATCCGGTCTATTCGAATTGCCATGGACCTAACAGATAAACGCCCGCATCCGAACCCGTTTCGAAACCGATCACGGCCAGCCCGGCACGAAAATGCGCCTCGAACTGCTCTCCGATCCCAGCCTGTATTTCGCGTGCGCGATGAGGATCCTGCTGGCGTAACACACCAATATCGAGCGGAACCGGAATCCGCGCCTCAATCGGCGGACGCGGGAAGGGCTCATCCGAAACAATCGCTTCCACGCGGCGGGATTTGATCCACCATTCGGGAACCAGCCGGTCCGTCGGCAACCCGGCATGCAGATGGCTTGTCGTCGTCCCGTATTGGTTCGCCACATAGCGGCGGACAATCGCGCCGAGCCGCTCGATGTTCAAAAATGCGTTCTTCAGTTCCAGCGGATCGAACGTCCACTCGATGAGATCGATGCCCGCCGCAATCGCATATTCGCGCTGCTTAAGCTTGAGCTGACGTCCAACTCCCGCGTTCCGGTATTTCGGAAGCACCCCCAGCATATGGCTATGCAGATAAAATTTGCCGCCGGGCTTCAAACCGGGAATGCAGAGGCAGAATGCGATCATTCTTCCTTGATCGAAAGCGCCCAGAACCTGGCCGCCAATCTTACTCGCTACGACAAACAAGCGCAGCGGAAGCAGCTCTACATCGCTGAATCCCCAAATTTCGCGCTGCAGACGCACCACTTCGGCAAATTCGTCGAGATCTGAAAGCTGGTGAATTTCCAGCGCTGCATCCGTTACCATTCTGTCCTGAGTCGATTGTAAAGCAGGACAGAGGGCCGATCCTGCGTATTCGGCCCTTCGCCGCTACTGCGGTTTGCTGTCGGACATCTTGTCCTGACTCATCTTGTCGTCAGACTTACTTTTCTTGTGCTTTTTCTGATGGCTCATGTTGTCGTCCGAAGACATCTTGTCGCCATGCGCCATTTTGTCGTCGTGTGACATCTTGTCGTTCTTCTTGTCCTGCATTTTGTCCTGGGCTGCCGGATGCGCGCTCACAATAAATGCAGACCCGCAGACCAGGCCAAAGGACAGCACAGCCGTACCCAACGTTCTCTTCAACATCTTTTTCTATCTCCTTGTGGTTCGTAGTTACAGGGCGGCGTAGAAGTCGTAGCCTTGCTCCGCCCAGTAGTCGTGTGGACGATCGTTTCTAAGTTCGATCGACCCAATCCGTTTAATGCTCTTGATTCCGTATTTCACCGGAATCACAAGCCGTAGCGGCGCTCCGTGTTCCCCGGTGAGCGGCTCGCCATTCATCTCGTAACAAAGCAGCGTTTGCGGATGCAGCGCGCTCGGCATATCGATGCCGACATAGTACGCGCTATCGGGAGTAGCCAGCGAAACGTACTTTGCCTGCAGGGAATCGGCGGCGTAGCATCGGATGAAGTCCGACAGCCTCGCGCCCGCCCAGTGGACCACCTGGCTCCATCCCTCCACGCACTTGAACTCCGTAACATGCTCCGCCTTTGGCAGCCGTTTGATCTCATCGAGCGTGATCAACCGCTCCGGCTTCTTGCCATCGAGCTTTGTCAGCCCCAGGCGCCACTCACGAACATTCACCTCGCCATCCAACCCGATCGACCCGTTCGGGCGTATGTTTTGGCTCCGCGATTTCGGATAAGTAGGCGCCAGATGCGAGTTACTGAACAATACCTTTTCCGTGACCGCTTCGTTGAACTCGAGTACTCGCCGGAACGAAACAGGAATTCCTCCATCGTCCCTGCGTGAGCGGAGCCATTCCCATCCGGAAGCTCCGGCTGCCGCTGCCACGCCGAGCGCCAGGAAACTCCGGCGCGTTCGTGCAGCAATTTCCCGCTCAGTTGCCATTCGCGTCTCCGCTCACAACTTCAAAGCCCGCGACCATTGATCGGAAATTATTCCACCCGGCCCGGACTACTTGGGCGATGTGCACCACGAAGAAAATGACATAGCCGCATGTCAATAGGAAGTGTTCCCACCGGGCCATCTGGTAGCCGCCGGTCAACATGGTCAGCCAGGCAGTCTGTGTCGGCCGGTAGATGGCGAATCCGGTCACCAGGCTGCCAAACCCCATCACGACGATCCCCGTGTAAGAGATCTTCTGAGCGGCATTGTATTTCTCTTGCGGCGGACGCAATTTGCTTAAGCCGAGATCGTAGCGGACCACCTGAATGGCGTCGCGGAGCGAAGAGCGCCTGGGAATCATTTCGCGCCATGCTCCCGAAAACACCGTGTACGCGACGTACAGCGCTCCGTTGATGGCAAAGATCCACATGAACAGGAAGTGAATCGCCATTCCATCCGCCAATTGGTGATCGGCGTTCAAGAGCCGGTACACCCAATGCGGGAAGAAATGGAACACCGTTACCGAACCGATTCCAACCCGGTAGATATCGTTGGCCCAGTAAATGAGCAAACCGCTCCAGATCATCACGAACAACACCGGAAAGTTCACCCAGTGTGTCCAGCGCGTCACGAAGCGGTGCTTTTGTTGAACTGCCGGCATCTCTTACTCGCCTGATACTTCGCGAACCCCGGCGAGGAAGTTACGCCGGCTTGTTTTGTTTCTTACCGCTTCATCTTCGCGATATGCACGTCGAACCCGGTATTGGGAAGAAGCGATGTCAACAGAAACGCCTCGAAATCGTCGCCGCTCATCTCAGTATTCCGGTAAACACCGGGCTCGGTCTCGATATTTTCGTGCATGGCATTCAAGCGTTCCATAAAACGCAGGGCGTCTTCCGCCGATGGAGGGGTCATCCCAACCGTAGGCGCGATGCGCGGCGCGATCGCCTCCGCGGCATACGAACGAATCAGTTTCGGCCAGTACTTTTCGAGCAGCCCTGGACTGGCAAACACGTCCGCCCAAATTAGCTCGCCATTCACCGCAACCACAACCCCCACGGCTCTGTTGGCCCGCAATTGCTGCATCAGCCGGTCATAGGATCGTTCCAGCGGAACGGCCACGCTGTCGAGCTGCCGCTTCACGCCGTCGTTTTGCACTGCTTTGGCATACGAGGAGGTGGCCTCGATTTCTCGCGCATCCCGGGGTGCCGCCCTCATCGCAAACGCTTGCCGCGATTGCGAGACGGCGTTCCAAACTTCCTGCTGATTTTGATCTGACATCGCCTTGGAGCGTACGCTCGGCTGGGCCATCGAAGCCCCCAGGCTGTCGAACTGCATCGAAACACCCGTCCAACGGTGCGGCTCTACGCAGAACACTCCCAGCGCCATCGGCTCCCCGTGCGCCGGCACAATGCGGTCTTTTCCGACAATTCGATCCTGCTTGCCGCCCGTAACAATTTCCCCCGCCAGCAAGAGCAGCGGGTGATCGGAGTTGTTGATCAAGGCCAGCTCGTTCACACGCGCACCGGTCCGGATTTCCGGAGGCGCCGGCCACGGATGCTCTTCCCAAACCCCGCCATGCCTCACGGGTTGCCGCGGCCGCACTAGGCCGGTGGTCTGGCCGGCCTCGGTGATGATGACCTGCCCGGACCGGATTCCTTCATCCAGCGTCAGGAAGTTGCTTGTGTCAAATGTCCGATCCGCCACAACCGGGTAGATGGTCAAATTACGCTGGGTGATCGGCGCCAGAACCTTGTAATGCACCGAAACATCTTTCGTCTCGCCGGCGCCAAGCCCACTAACCATTAGAGAAATAACCGCAACCAGCGCGGACACAACTAGACCAGTACGCTGCACTTTCACGTTCATCGTGTGCGCTCCAATCGTTTGCTGCGCAACCATTCGTTGCGCTTTATCCGTCAAAAGAACGTACCGGGTCGCACTTCTTGCAAACAAGTTTTCGAAGTGCTACATATCTGGATCAGTAGCGATGGAATGGCAGTCGCTCTATGAAAAGTCGGACGCTGCGGGCTTCAACTTCACATTAGCCGAGTTCTGTAACATCCTCTCGGGCGTAACGGAGCGCTGTCTTCCCGCTCCGCACTCCGAACGGGAGCGTACACGGTTCCTGGAAAGCTTACGGCTGGACGATCTCGTATTAGCCCGCGCTTGCGCGCGCGGAAACGAAAAAGCCTGGGATCGATTTCTCGTGCTCTACCGAGAGAAGTTGTACACAGCGGCGATCGCGATCGCGAAAGATGAGTCAACGGGACGCGAACTCGCTGATTCTCTTTACGCCGATCTGTTCGGCACTCGCACGCGGAATGACGGGCAGCGCATCTGTAAATTGGAATCCTACACAGGCCGTGGGTCGCTTGAAGGATGGCTCAAAGCGGTTCTGGCCCAGGAGTATGTCAATGGATTTCGCACCCGGCGAAAACTTGTCACCTTTGATGAGGCGATTGATGCCCGCGACGACGCAACCCCAACGCCGTTCTCTGCTTCCGAGCGCGCCAGACTGGCGCAGGCCACCGATACCGCGCTCGCGGAGCTCTCGCCGGAGCAGCGCTTTCTGTTAGCGGCCTACTATCTCGATGGACAGACGCTCGCTGCCGTGGCGCTTATGCTGAACGTCCATGAATCCACCGTTCAACGGCGGCTGGAGAAGACCGTACGGACGCTCCGGGGGCGAATCGTTGCGCAACTCCGCAAGGAGGGCATGTCGAAACACGCCGCCCAGGAGATGCTGGATGTAGATGTTCGCGATTTAGGGGTCGACGTGCGCAGCCGGCTCGCGCAAGAAAGGGAAGCATGAATCGTTCCCCTAACGGGTACAGCGCGAAGATGCCGAAATTTTCCAAGTTCTTACGATCGCGGCTCGCGCTGCGACAAACCGCACCCGCTGAGCATCTCGATGCGGAAGTACTGGCGGCGTTTGCCGAGCAGCGCCTCTCCGCGAAGGAACGCGCGAACGCCCTCGCGCATGTGGCGCACTGTCCGGATTGCCGCGAAGTGCTGGCTCTTGTGTCGGATGCTGCAAGCGAGCCGCGGCCCCAAGAGAGCGGGTTTCCATTGTGGGCCTGGGGCGGTACTCTCGCGGCTGCACTCGCCTGCCTCGTCCTCGCGCTTATCTGGCCCGCATCTCTCATTCGCCGTGCCCCGCAACAGCCAGTGCTAGTAGCACGCGCAACCGCTCCACCACCACCGCAATTGGTATCCCCACCGGCGACGGCGAAACAGAGTATCCCGAAACCGGCGGCGGCCAAAAAGCTCTCACGCCCATCTCCACGTCCACAAAATGAGGCGCTGCCTCAGCCCCAGCAACCAGCGGACATGGCGATTCGAACGTTACCCGTTCCCAGCGGCAATGCCATGTTCCAGGCCGAATCTCGTATAGCTCCGGAACGAGTGATGATTGCCGCCCGCGATATACAGCAACCTGCAAACCTGTGGCGGCTAAACGGTGATCCGGGCAAGCTGCAAAAATCCACCGATGGCGGCCTGACCTGGCAGACCGTTCGCCTCAATAGCGACATTCCTCTCGATGCGCTCTCTGTCACTGGGCCCGACATTTGGGTCGGCGGCGCCGACGCGATGCTGCTTCACTCGGCCGACGGGGGCGTGCACTGGAACAAACTGCCGGTACCCAATGAAAAGTTCGAGATCACCCAAATCGAATCCCGCGACCGGTATACTCTTCGGTTAACAATGAGATCAGGCGAGCATTGGACCACAACGGACGGCGGGTTACATTGGCGGCGCGAATGAGGCTCTGGATGCGCTTCAGGAAGACTTTCTTGCGATCTTATGGAATCCCGCGAAATACTGCGACACTTTGCGTTCGCTTTATGGGCGGGTCCCAAGAGCCTTACTTACCGGCTAGAGCGTCGGTTGGCCAACCGACCCAGCGAGACCTCTCGCGTGTGACACGGAATTTCCGACAACCCACTTTTCGCTGAGATCGGCCTGGATATAAAAGCTCGTTTCGCAGCCTGTTTTTGAGACAGAGGTCTGCGATTTTCGCCGGAATCGCGAACTCGTTGCCTGCTCAGACCCGGTGAGGAAACCCCGTGGCCCAACTCGGCATGCATTCGATTTTTGAGACTGGATTATGAGACTCCGAACGGGCTGATTTCATTGGCTTCGCGGGGCGTTGCAAAACCTACGCTTTCTGAAACGCAGGGTTATTCTCTGCCTCTAAGAACTGCGGCCATCACGCGAGGGCTGCGCCGTCCGTGCATAACGGCGACAACCCACAACGGCTTTTCATCCGGCGCATAGGCAATCAGATATTCACGTACCAGAATGAAGCGGAGAGGCCGCGAGGTGAGGTCCGGGCGTCTGTGGCCCTGACCGGGAAGTGGGACCAAGGCGCGAATGGCTGCCAGAATTTCCGCAATTACCCGGTCGGCGGCGTCGAGATTATCCGCCCGGATAAATTCCCAAATCTCATCGAGGTCAACACGGGCTCCCGGGTGGAAGTCGTATCCGGTCATGAACCGGGATGCTGCGAACGACGGGCGGCGGCGCTCTTTCCACGAAAGTAGGCTTCAACCTCGTCCCCGGGGATGGGCTTCACATTGCCACTTTTCAGGTCATCATAGCGGCTGTTGAGCATTTCGCGCGCCTGTGCAAGCTCATCGAAGTATCCCTCTATAACATCCTGTACAAGCTCCTCAGGGGTTCCGCGTCCGCTCTGCGCGGCGAGGTCCTTGAGCTTTTTTTCCGTTTCGGGGGCGAAGGGTACTTCCATGCCCTTCAAGATACGTGAAAACCTGTCTTCGGGCAATGCCATTGGACTGTTCACCAGTCATCTCAGGTTTTACCCTATACGACACGTAGCTCCGTCATTGATATACGTTCCGACCGGCACATCGCGCCGATTCGATCACCATTGCCAAAATTCGGGGATTGGAGTGATCCAAATGGAACAAAAGCGAAAATTGGGAAATTGTTCCCGTCAGCTTATGGATTTTAGGGCAGCTCCTGCGGAAATTGCATGCCCCAGGTGCCATTGCGCGGCTTTCTGGGAGCTTTCGAAGCGTGGCGGGATCAAAGAAACGATCGCTCGACGGCATGGATCCCAGAGATCTCTCAGAGAAAACCGTTTCGTCTTCATCATTTTCACTAGTGTTGGGCAGTATATCTGCGGCCGCGCTGTGCTCTTTACGCATATCCGAGTATTTGCTGTTTCGCTTTGTCGCTTACACAGGCGTACAATTTCAAAGGGCGACATATCGCTCAGATTCGAGGGCCTTGTTCCGTGTGCCTGGCGATACCCGCGAAGATTGTCGAACTCTCCCGCGAAGAACCGGGCCGGGCCCTCATTGATGTTGCCGGTGTCCGCCGCCACATCGATACCGCGCTCTTGCAGGATGATCCACCGCAGCCGGGCGATTGGGTCCTCGTGCATGTCGGCTTTGCCTTAAGCAAGATCAGCGAAGAACAGGCGCAGGATCAGCTTCGCACGCTTGCTCTACTTGGGGAGGACAAGGCCGTCGCCCAGGAGATCGCTGGTTATGAGGATGCCGGAGGTTCTGGATGAAGTACGTCGATGAATTCCGCGCGGCCGGCGTAATAACCAAAGCCGCCGCCGAGATCCAGCGCCTCGCCGACCCGCACCGGCATTACCGGCTGATGGAGGTCTGCGGCGGCCACACTCATGCGATCTATCGGTTCGGCATCAAGGATCTGCTTCCCCCGAATATCGAGCTGATCCACGGTCCGGGCTGCCCTGTCTGCGTGCTGCCCATGGGGCGAATCGACGACGCTTTGTCCATCGCCCGCGATCCCAACGTGATCTTCACCGCATTCGGCGATATGATGCGCGTCCCCGGAACGCATGGGAGCCCACTGGAACATAAGGCGCGCGGCATGGACGTACGGATTGTGTATTCGCCGTCCGACGCGCTCAAACTCGCGCAGAGGAATCCCGAGCGACATATTCTGTTCTTCGCGATCGGTTTTGAGACCACGGCGCCTTCTACCGCGCTCACACTGATGCAGGCGAAACGGCTCGGCATCCGCAATTTCTCGGTCTTCTGCAATCACGTCACGATTATTCCTGCCATTCGGGCCATTCTCGATTCGCCCGATATGCGCATCGATGCCTTCATCGGACCGGGCCATGTCTCGACTGTAATCGGCTGCCGCCCATATGAGTGGATTACCCGGAACGAGCGCAAGCCCATCGTGGTCTCCGGCTTCGAGCCCGCCGATATTCTGCAGTCCATCGTGATGTTGCTCAACCAGCTTCGCGCCGGTGAGGCCAAAGTAGAAAATCAGTACGCGCGCGTGGTTCCCTGGGAGGGCAATCGCGCCGCCTTGAAAGCGATGGGCGAAGTCTTTCAGCTCCGGCCGTATTTCGAATGGCGCGGCATGGGCTTCATTTCTCAATCGGCGTTGGCGTTACGCGAGAGCTATGCGCCGTGGGACGCCGAAAAGATATTTTCCGTGCCCGGCGTTCGCGTGACGGATCCGAAAGCAGCGCAATGCGGCGAAGTTTTAAAAGGTGCGTTAAAGCCGGTGCAGTGCAAACTGTTCGGAAACGAATGCACTCCCGAACACCCGATCGGCGCGCTCATGGTCTCGTCCGAAGGCTCTTGCGCCGCATACTACAACTACGAGCACCGGAAAGCGTCTGGCCTGACGACCATCGGCGTCCCCGCCTGATCGGAACCACAAAAGATGAGCCGCTTCCGTGATCCGCAAATCGAGATGGCGCACGGCGCGGGCGGCAAGGCAAGCCGCCGGCTTGTGGAAGGACTCTTCGCTCCGGTGCTGTACGGCCCGTCCGTCGACACGCTTGGCGACGCCGCGCTGATCTGTAGCGATGGAGCGCGCCTGGCCATCACCACCGACAGCTTTGTCGTGAAGCCGCTTCGCTTCCCCGGAGGTTCCATCGGAGAACTGGCCATCAACGGCACGGTAAACGATCTCGCCGTTTCGGGTGCGCGCCCGGAAGCCTTGGCCGTCACCTTCATTCTCGAAGCCGGGCTTCGCACCGAAGCGCTGGAAGCGGAAGTGCACGCCATGGCGCAGGCCGCGGCTCGCGCCGGCGTCAGTGTAGTCGCAGGGGATACGAAAGTTGTCGAACACGGCAAAGCCGACCAAATGTATATCACCACGGCCGGGATCGGACGCGCCCTCCCGCAGTTCGATCTTTCCCCCCGGAATGTCCGGCCTGGCGATCGTGTCCTAGTCAGCGGCCCGCTGGGCGACCATGGCATCACAATCCTGCTCGCGCGCGGAGAACTCGATTTAGAAGCTGAGCTCTGCTCCGATACGCGTTCGGTCTGGCCGCTCGTCGAAGCGCTCACCAACGCAGTGGGACCCGATGTGCGCTGGATGCGCGATCCCACACGCGGTGGCGCCGCTACGTCGCTCAATGAATTGGCGCGCGATTCCGGTCTGTGCGTCGTTCTGGCCGAAGATCGGGTCCCGGTGCGTGATACCGTTCGCGGGGCATGTGAAATCCTCGGGCTCGATCCTCTGCACATCGCCAATGAAGGACAATTTCTGGCCATCATCGCTGCCGATCAAGCAGAGACAGCATTGGACGCGCTGCGGAACACGCCAGGCGGTGAAGGTGCGGCAGTCATCGGAGAAATTCGCAAACAGCCGTCCGCAACGGTGCTGGGGATCACGGGCTATGGAGGCACGCGCGTCATAGATATGCTCGTCGGCGATCCGCTTCCCCGGATCTGTTGAATCATGCATCGCCTCCAGGAATCGTTCGCGCAGCGGAACAGAATCTTTCATGACTTCTTTGCCGCTGAGTCTTCTCCTCTGGCGGGTGCCTGCCGGGAGATGTCTGAACGCTTTCTGCAGGGCGGGCGTCTCCTCGCCATTGGACAAGGCCCCTACGCCACCGATGCCCAGCATGTATCTGTCGAGTTCGTGCATCCGGTCATCGTCGGAAAACGTGCTCTTCCAGCCCTGGATCTCTCGATGCTCTACCGGCCATGGCTGGATGCGATTTTGCTGCCGCAGGACATCGTGATGGGCTTTGGGCCACCCGCCGGCGATCCGGACGTCAATGCAGTGCTGAGCGAGGCCGCGAAACGTGGTGCCATGACCTTTGCCCTGCCCGGCGAACAAGGCGGTTACCGGCTCGCTACTCCGACTTCGCATCCGTTCATGCATCAGGAATTGATTGAGATCCTGTATCACACCCTTTGGGAAACCGTACACGTCTTCTTCGAGCATCGCGAACTTGGGCTCGACGTGGGCGAAGCAGGATTCCTTTATCCATTTCTCGGACAGGAAAAGCAGGAAACCGAAAGCATTCTCGATCAGGTCGCAGCCTCCATCCGGATGAAAGTGGAAGACGATGCCGCGCTACGCAACCGGGTTCTGGAGCAGGAAATCAAAAGTATTACGGCCGCAGTTCAAGCGATCCGGGAGCGCCTCGCTCGCGGGGGCAAGCTCATTTTGTTCGGCAACGGCGGCTCGGCCACCGACGCGAATGACTGGGCTATCGATTGTGTCTGTCCCCCGCTGGAATATCGCCCCATTCCCGCGATTTCGCTTTCGCTTGAGCCCGCGAACATCACCGCTATCGCGAACGATGTCGGAACCGAAGTCGTCTTTCTACGCCAGTTGATTGCGCATGCCCGTGCGGACGACGTGGCAATTGGAATCTCGACCAGCGGAGGCTCTCGTAACGTTGTATTGGCTCTCGAAGAGGCACGTAAGCGTGGATTGCTCACGGTGGGTCTGCTCGGCTGTGACGGAGGAGAGATCGTCCGCCGTGGCGTTGCGGAACACGCGATTGTCGTTCGCTCCGATTACATTCCGCGCATTCAGGAGGTTCAGGCTTCGATTTATCACACCATGCGAGAGCTTATGGAATGAACTCCCTTGAGCTATTTGGAACCTCAACATGCCCGTTTACGCAGGAGCTGCGAGATTCACTCGAGTGGAAGCGGCGCGAATTCGTTGAATACGACGTGGAAGCGGACACCGAAGCTTTGAACCGGATGCTCGCGCTCACCGGAGGCCAGCGGACTGTCCCCGTTCTGGTGGAAAACGGAAAAGTTGTGCAGATCGGCTGGAACGGGCGCGGCTGCGTCGTCGCGGCGAAAAGCAAGTGAATGCCGGTTGCGCGCTCCATCCTCGTGCGCGGGATCGTGCAGGGCGTGGGTTTCCGGCCGTTCGTGTATCGCTTGGCCCGTCAGCATAAGTTGAGTGGCTGGGTCCTGAACCGGGAAACCGGCGTTGAGATCTGGATCGAGGGCGCGGAAACCGGCGTCGCTGCATTTCTACAAATGCTGGAAACGGATGCGCCGCCCGCCGCTCGTATCAGCTCCGTGGACGTTCGTATCTGTGAGCCCGTCGGTCTGACGGGCTTCGCGATCCGCGAGAGTGAGCGGTCCGGCCAACCGTCGGCTCGCATCTCTCCCGATCTCCCAGTCTGCGACGACTGTCTGGCCGAGCTATTCGATCCTACGGATCGGCGCTATCGGTATCCCTACATCAACTGCACGAATTGCGGGCCGCGCTTCAGCGTGATCGAAAAGCTTCCCTATGACCGCGCTAACACGACCATGCGGCACTGGACCATGGATGCATTTTGCGCCGGACAGTATCATGACCACTACGACCGCCGCTTTCATGCCCAGCCGCTCGCGTGTCCTGCTTGCGGACCGCACTATTCGAGTATCGAATCAGCCGCTCGGTTACTTGCCGCCGGACAGATCCTCGCCATCAAGGGGATCGGCGGCTATCATCTGGCCTGCGATCCCCACAATGCTGAGGCAGTCCGTGCTCTCCGCGAGAGGAAGTTCCGCAAAGAGAAGCCCTTTGCGCTAATGGCGCGCGACGTGCAAACCGCCCAGTCCATAGGGACGTTCTCGCCGGAAGCGCTCGCCCTGCTCTGCTCTCCCGCCCGGCCCATTGTACTGGTTCCCGCGCTTGTCGAATTTCCGGAAGTCGCAACCGACACTCACGAACTCGGAATCATGCTTCCTTATGCGCCGCTGCATCATCTCCTGTTCGCCGCGGGCGCTCCCGATCTTCTGGTGATGACCAGCGCGAATCGATCCAGCGAGCCGATCGCCTATACGGACACGGATGCACGTGAGCGTCTCGGCGGGATTGCCGATGCATTCTTAACCGGTGAACGCCCCATCGCCCGGCGTGTGGATGATTCCGTCGCACGTGCCGGAACATTCGGCCCGGTCATTCTGCGGCGCTCGCGCGGATACGCGCCAGCAGCGGTTACCACGCTCCCCGCGAATCGCTCAATCCTCGCCGTTGGCGCGGATCTGAAGAACACGATCACGTTAGTCGCCGAAGGGCAGGCGTTTGTCAGCCAGCACATTGGCGATCTCGAACACTATGAATCGCTGCGTGCCTTCCGAGAGGCGATCCAGGACTTCCTTTGCATGTACGAGATCGATTGCGAGGACGTGATCGTCGCGCACGATCTCCATCCGGAATACGTTTCCACTCTTCATGCCCTCGAACTACCATCGCAGTGCCGCCGGGCTGTCCAGCACCACCGCGCGCACATAGCGTCCGTGATGGCCGAGCGTCAGGCATGGAACAAACGCGCGATCGGCATCAGCTTCGATGGCACGGGCTTCGGGGACGACGGATCTATCTGGGGAGGTGAGTTCTTCACTGGCAGCGTGGCCGAAGGCTGGCGCCGGGTAGCGCACCTCAGGAACGCTTTGCTGGTCGGCGGCGATGGCGCGGCTCGTCATCCGGTTCAGTGCGCCGCCGGCTTTCTGAGCCAGCTCGAACAGTTGCCGGACATGACACAAGCGCCATTTCACTTCCCGCCCCGCTTCTTGCGGTCCCTCGCTTTGGCCCGAAGCGGATTGCGCTGCTTTCAGACATCGTCGGTTGGCCGGCTGTTCGATACGGTGGCAGCACTCCTCGGCTTCGCGCGTGACATTAGTTACGAAGGGCAGGCGGCTATCTGGCTTGAACAGCTCGCGCAGGCCGCTCCGGCTTGCCCGTATCCGTTCCCGCTCATCGACGGCACGTTAGATTTCCGGCCCCTGCTCGAAGCCGTTCTGGATGATCGTCTGGGTGGCCGGGATGTAAGTACCATTGCGCGCGGGTTTCACGCCGCCGTCGCCAGCGGCCTGTTCGCCACTGCACGAATGCTATCCGAGAGTAACTCAATCGACTTAGTCGTGTTATCGGGCGGCGTCTTTCAGAACGAGCTTCTACTTCATGAAATACAAGAACAGGCTGCCGGGTGCTCTATCGAGATCTGGACCAATCAAGCGGTTCCGCCCAACGACGGCGGCATCAGCTTTGGACAAGCTGCAATCGCCTGCCTGGAGACTGGTCCGGCCAGTACTGCAAAAACTCCGAGTGATAACGAAAAGCCGTTCCAGGAATAATCACTACAGGGAGGTACATCCACATGGCCCCTCCACGCTCCTCCGGTGTCTCCGAAATCCATATCATCTGGATCACCGCCGGCCTGAGTTGCGATGGCGATACGATTTCCATCACAAACGCAGAGCAACCCAGCATTGAAGACGTTCTGTTGGGTGCGATACCGGGACTGCCGAAAGTTTATCTGCACAATCCCGTTCTGGCGGTAGAAGTCGGAGACGATTTCATGAAGTACTTCTACCAGGCCGAGAAGGGACAACTCGATCCGTTCGTTCTTGTGGTGGAAGGGTCGATTCCCAACGAGCGCATCAAAAGCGAAGGCTATTGGGCCGCGCAAGGGACCGATCACAACACCGGACAACCCATCACAACGTGCGAATGGATCGACCGGCTGGCCCCGAAGGCCTGGGGCGTGATCGCCTGCGGTACTTGCGCGACATATGGCGGAATTCATGCTATGGCGGGCAATCCTACCGGCTGCATGGGGCTCGTGGACTATCTCGGCAAATCGTTTCGCTCCGCGGGCGGATTGCCCGTTGTCAACGTTCCGGGCTGTCCCGTGCAGCCTGACAACATGATGGAGACCGTGCTTTATCTGCTGTATCACGCCGCCGGATTGTCGCCCATCATTCCGCTCGATGAGCAACTGCGCCCCACATGGCTGTTCGGAAAGACGGTCCACGAAGGTTGCGACCGCGCCGGATATTACGAGCAAGGCGATTTCGCGCACGAGTACGGCTCGCCAAAGTGTCTCGTCAAGATCGGCTGCTGGGGGCCGGTGGTCAACTGCAATGTCACCAAGCGCGGCTGGATGCGCGGCATCGGTGGATGTCCAAACGTGGGCGGCATCTGCATTGCTTGCACAATGCCCGGCTTCCCCGATAAATTCATGCCCTTCATGGACCAGCCGCCGGGCGCGACTGTCTCGTCCACCATGGCAGTGAGTTACGGCAGCCTGATGCGATCTCTCCGGTCGATCACGAACCATACGGCCAATAAAGAACCGAAGTGGCGGCACCCGGGTACACAGTTAACCACCGGCTATCGTCCCACCACGTACTGAGAAGGAGATCGGAATGGCAACTCTCACCGAACCGTCGACTGGAATTGAGCAGAAGCGCAGAAACCTTGTCGAGATGAACTGGGATCCGATTACCCGGATCGTGGGCAGCCTCGGCATTTTCACGAAGATCGATTTTGATAACAAGCAAGTGGCTGAATGCTACAGCACTTCGTCCATCTTTCGCGGCTACAGCATCTTCATGCAGGGAAAAGATCCGCGCGATGCTCCTTTCATCACATCGCGCATTTGCGGCATCTGTGGCGATAATCATGCGACGTGCGCCATCTACGCCGCGAACATGGCGTGCGGGATGAAAACGCCTGCGATGGGCGAATGGATTCTGAACCTCGGCGAAGCGGCCGAGTACATGTTCGATCACAATCTGTATCAGGACAATCTCGTTGGGGTCGACTTCTGCGAGCAAATGGTGAAGCAAACTAACCCCGGCGTGCTCGCCAAGGCCGAATCGACACTCGCTCCCAACTCGTCGAAGCACGGCTACCGGACGATTGCGGATATCATGCGCGCGCTGAATCCGTTTACTGGCGTGTATTACCAGGAAGCGCTGCAAATGAGCCGCCTGACACGCGAGATGTTCTGCCTGATGGAAGGCCGGCACGTTCATCCGTCCACGCTGTATCCGGGCGGTGTCGGTACAGTTCCCACGCACCAAGTCTTCACGGATTACTTAGTGCGGCTGATGAAGTATGTAGAGTTTGTCAAGAGAGCCGTGCCGCTGCACGACGATCTTTTCGATTTCTTCTATGAGGCCCTGCCCGGCTATGAAGAAGTGGGACGCCGTAGGGTTCTCCTCGGCTGCTGGGGCTCGTATAACGACCCGGATGTCTGCGATTACAAGTACGAGCACATGTCCAATTGGGGACGCGCGATGTACGTGACGCCGAGCGTCATCGTAGACGGCCAGGTGGTCACGAACGATCTGGTCGACATCAATCTCAATATGCGCATCCTGCTGGGAAGCTCGTATTACGAGGATTGGCAGCAGGACGGCGACATGTTCGTGCATTCTGATCCATTGGGCAATCCAGTCGATAAGCGGCACCCCTGGAACCAGACCACTACTCCGAAGCCGCAGAAACGCGATTTCAAGAACAAGTACACCTGGGTGATGTCGCCGCGCTGGCTGGATAAACGCACTGGCGAACATCTCGCTCTCGATACCGGCGGAGGCCCCATTGCGCGCCTCTGGGCCACGGCGTTAAATGGCTTGGTCGATATCGGCTACATCAAAGCCACCGGCAATAGCGTCAAAATCAATTTGCCGAAAGGCATGTTGCTTCCCGAAACAGAGTTCGAATGGAAGATCCCGCGCTGGAGCAATGCCATCGAGCGTGACCGAGCCCGAACCTATTTCCAGGCGTATGCCGCCGCGACCGCGCTCTATTTCGTCGAAAAAGCGCTCGACTGCGTCCGCCGCGGCGACACCAAGACTTGGGCGGAGTTCAAGGTTCCCGAAGAATCGATCGGCTGCGGCTTCCATGAAGCGGTTCGCGGCGTGTTGTCACATCATGTGGTGATCCGCGATCGCAAGATCGCCAATTATCACCCGTATCCGCCGACACCCTGGAACGCCAGCCCGCGCGATTCCTACGGAACTCCGGGCCCCTACGAGGACGCGATTCAGAACACGCCCATTTTCGAAGAAAACGGCCCCGAAAATTTCAAGGGGATCGACATCATGCGCGCGGTGCGCAGCTTCGATCCGTGCCTCCCCTGCGGAGTTCACATGTACCTGGGTAATGGTAAAGTGCTGCGCGCGGAGCATTCCTCTCTCTTCGGCGCGCATTCGTGAGGTAGACATGCCACATACGGAGAAATCGAAGATTTCGTCGCATACAAAGGGCACGAACCGGGGCGAGGAGATGGTGACCCGCAAGGGCCCGGAGCCGGGCCGTGAAACCGGCAAGCGTACGGCGCGCGATTCCACCAGCATCAATCCAAAGAACCACGACCCGGTCGATCCGCGAATGCCTCACATGCCGCCCGCTTGATTCCTGCGATGGCCAAAGACGACGTTCGCTCGCAGCAGTGGATCGACCGGATTGAAGAACTGGTCCATCAAGCGGAAGCGCTGGCGGACCCGCAAGCACGAAACATCGCGATTGACTTGATTCAGGCTGTGCTCGATTTCCATGCTGCCGGGTTGGAACGCATCATGGAACTCGCTAGCGCTTCGCCCACGCTTGCAAAGCGCCTGGTTGCCGATGACCTGATCAGCAGTTTACTGCTGTTACACGACTTGCATCCGGACGATCTGGAAACCCGCATCGCGCGAGCCATGGACAAATTGCAGACAGCGTTCCATCCTCTTGGCGCGAGGCTCTCGTTGATCGGGGTCGAAGGCGGCATCGTTCGGCTGCAATTTGAATCGTCGCGTACCTGGCCGGCGGCGTCCGTCAGGATGAGGATTGAGAACGAAATCCTGCAGGCTGCCCCCGAAATCTCCGTTGTTACTATTGAAGGAATCAAAGAAGCTCCAGCGGCCGATTTTGTGCCGCTGACGAATCTTGCTGTATGAACGGCCTGACTGCATTGAAGAGCTTCCTGCAAAAGCCGCCGGAGCCGGAGCGCTGCGATCTCTGTTCGGTTCCTGTTGCCGCGCAACACCGGCATCTGATCGATCCACGAACGCGCCGCATCGTCTGTGCCTGCGACCCTTGTGCTCTGTTGTTTCCGGGAACGGGTCAAACGAAATATATCTCGATCCCGCGCGATGCGGTCTATCTGGAGAGGTTCAACGTGAGCGATCCGCTTTGGAACAGCCTTGGGATTCCTATCGGTTTGGCTTTTGTCTTCAGCTCACGAGTTTCTGCGAGTGTGACCGCAATATACCCGAGCCCCGCGGGTTGCACCGAAGTACCACTAGACCCGGAATGCTGGAAAGAGATCATCGCGGAGAACCCCGTGCTTGCGCGCGTGCAGCCGGATGTTGAAGCGCTTCTTGTGAACCGCATGCATGGCGCACGCGACTATTTCATTGCACCGATAGACGAGTGCTACAAACTGGCGGGACTCATCCGCAAACATTGGCGCGG
Source organism: Bryobacteraceae bacterium (assembly GCA_035651215.1). Taxonomy (GTDB): domain Bacteria; phylum Acidobacteriota; class Terriglobia; order Bryobacterales; family Bryobacteraceae; genus Bog-105. The sequence continues at coordinate 73,432 of DASRGE010000007.1, read as the reverse complement.
ATTCTCCGGCGGGGCCGAGGCTTGGGAACACGTAACTGAGTTCTTCGTCGGACTGAAGGAACGAGCCGTTGGATATGCCGGATCTCCACTTTGAAATCATTGGGGCCGCGCCCGTCCGCGACATGGCTACTCCCGCACTGGCTTTCGATCTGCGCGTCTCGAACAACGGTCGCGAGCCGGTCCGGGCCGTACTGCTGCGCTGCCAGATACAAATCGAAACGGCCCGCCGCCGCTATAGCGCGGGCGAACAGGACCAGCTCCGGGATCTCTTCGATGAGCCGCAACGTTGGGGACAAACCTTGCGGCCTTTGCTCTGGATCAACGCTTCTGTGAACGTTCCGGCGTTCACGGAGGGCATCGTGTATCCCATTTCCGTCCCTTGTACTTACGATCTGAACGTCCCGGTTACTAAGTACTTTCACGCTCTTGCCGGCGATACCGTTCCGCTCACGTTTTTATTCAGCGGAACTGTCTTTTATGAAGCGGACCGCTTGCAAGCCGCTCCTATTTCCTGGAACAAAGAGGCACACTACCGGCTGCCGGTTCAGGTCTGGAAAGATTTGATGGACCTTTACTACCCGGACGTGACTTGCCTTTGCCTGCGCCGTGACGTCGTCAACGAACTGTACCGGTTCAAAGTGCGCGAAGGCATTCCGACGTTTGAAGAAGCGATTCTGCGGATGTGTCATGAACACAGTAATAGTCGATAAGATCGCGCGGGCCGTCCTGTACGAAGGTTATCTGTTGTATCCGTATCGCGAATCCGCGCTGAAAAATCAGCAGCGCTGGAATTTTGGGGTACTTTTCCCGCCGGCCTGGGCGGCTGCCCGGACTGGATCGGACCGTTCCTATTTCCAAATGGAGTGCCTGGCCGAAGCGGCGGAGGCAGCTACGCTGAGCATTTTGGTTCGCTTCCTGCAGGTTCAGGCACAGGGCGAAGCGGTAGAACGGCAGGTCGCACTTGATCGCCTTCCGCTCGCAGATCACAAATCAGCCTTTTCGTTCCAGCCACTCGAAGGACAAATCGAATTGGCCGCCGGAAGAGTTGAGGCCGGTCTTTACCGGCTCAGGCTGCGTGTACACAATGCAACTCCCGCGCGCTGCACGGCGCGAAACGAAGCGCTCCTGTTCTCGCTCGCTTCGGCCCACGCCGTTGTCGCTATCGAAAACGGCGCGTTCATTTCGCAGACCGATCCAGGGTCTACTTTCGAAGCCGCAGCCGCACAATGCCAGAACACCGGCGTCTGGCCGATCCTGGTGGGAGACAAGGGCGCGCGCGACACCGTGCTCGCTTCGCCCATCATTCTGTATGACTATCCGCAAATCGCTCCCGAAAGCAGCGGGGATCTGTTCGATTCCACAGAGATCGATGAAATCCTCAGCCTTCGCATTCTCACCCTGACCGATGCCGAAAAAAACGAGTTGCGCAAATCCGACCAGCGCGCAAGGGCCTTGCTGGAGCGGGTGGAAGATAATCCCCACGATCGCCTGATGCAACTCCATGGAAGAATGTCTGGAGTTGGTTGGAAGAAAGGAGATCGGGTACGACTCCGGCCCTCCAAACGCGCCGATATCTTCGATACGCTGCTCGACGGCAAGATTGCCATCATCGAAGCGATCGAGCAGGATTTTGAAGGCAATTTGCATTTCGCCGTTGTGCTGGAAGACGACCCCGGCCGCGATCTCGGCGAAATGCGCCAGATCGGACATCGCTTTTTCTTTTCGCCCGCGGAGATCGAGCCATGCTTCCCTCCATCCTAGTCGCCGGTATCGGCAACATCTTTCACGGCGATGACTCTTTCGGAGTCGAGGTCATTCAACAAATGGCTCGCTCTTCCCTGCCCGGAAACGTCCGGCTGATGGATGCCGGCATACGAGGCGTCGACCTGGCCTTTGCGATGCTCGACGGCTACGACGCAATTATCCTGATTGACGCCGCTTCTCAAGGCGGACTGCCGGGCACGCTTTATACGATGGAACTGGATCCGGATGAGTTGCCGGATGGCGCTTCGCTTGCGAACTCCCACGGCCTCGATGCCGCATCTGTCTTATCCGCCGCAAAAAACATGGGCGCGCGCTTCGGTAAGGTCTTTCTCGTCGGATGTGAGCCGCTCGTTTTGGAGAGCGAGGAGGGCCGCATCGGATTGAGCGATGTTGTGCAAGCAGCGGTGCGCCCGGCTATCGAGACCGTTCAAAGATTGTTACAAACGTTGACCCTCCAGGAGGTAAATGCCAATGAGTTTGCTTAAGTTCGCCGGAGTGGCCCTCACGGCAGCAGTAATTGCCGCGGTTCTGATGAATTACCCCGACCTCAAGCGCTATCTCAAAATTGAGCGCATGTGAAAACAACTTGCACGAACTCTCTATTGCGCTGAGCATTATCGAAGGCGTCGAAGAAGAGATGGCGCGCCGCGGAAAGCCGCGCGTGGCCGCAGTGCATCTCAGGCTGGGCCCGCTCTCGGGTGTGGTACGGGATGCCCTGCTGTTCGCCTACGATGTTGCATGCGAAGGAACGGCGCTGGCGGGTTCCCGGCTTGAAATTGAAGAGACTCCGGTGATGGTGTATTGCCCGCAATGCGAGAAAGAACAACCGGCCTCGTCGCTTCAGCGCTTGCACTGCGGAGTGTGCGACACGCCGAGCGCGGATATCCGGCAAGGCCGCGAGCTGCAGGTGTGTGCATTGGAGCTGGAAACATGAGCTCACAACCGAGGCTTGTCGACGTTCGCCAAAACGTGCTCAAGCGGAATGACCTGCTGGCGCGCGAGTTGCGCGCGCGGTTCCAAGCAAACGGCGTTTACGTCGTCAGCCTGGTTTCGAGCCCCGGTTCCGGTAAGACCGCGTTTCTGGAAAAGACGCTTTCGCTGCTTCGAGATCGAGCGCGCGTGGCCGCCCTGGTCGGCGATCTCGCAACCGATCACGATGCCGCGCGGCTGGCTCGCAGCCACGCGCCTGTCCGTCAAATCACTACTGGCACGATCTGTCACCTGGATGCCGCAATGGTGGAGAAGGCGCTCGATGGATGGAGCTTGAGCGATCTGGATTTTCTGTTTATCGAAAACGTCGGTAATCTTGTGTGTCCCTCCAGTTACGATCTGGGCGAGAATATGCGAGCCGTCCTGATGTCGGTTACGGAAGGGGAAGATAAGCCCCTGAAATATCCAACCATCTTCAATACGGCCGACATGGCCATCATCACGAAAATGGATCTCGCCAGCGCGGTCGAATTCGACTGGGATGCCGCCGCTCGTAACATTCAAGCCGTACGTCCGGGAATGCCGGTGCTTCGCATTTCGGCAAAGGCGGACACCGGGCTGGAAGAGTGGACCGAGTATCTCTGGGAGCGCAAGCATCCGAGTTAAACAGAAGCTCAGGCGGCGACCCCTTGCTTACGCGCGGGGTTCTGTTGAAGGTTGCGGGCGACTTCGGTCAGAGCGTATTTCAGAACGCCTTTGAGTTCGTCGAATGGGATTTGCACGTTGCCGGGAAGCGGGGCTTCGATGTAAGAGCGGAGTTCGGTTTCGAATTCCTGGTCAGCGGCTTTGGCGTTGACGAGACGCGCTTTGGCTTGATTCAGTTCTTGTTTGGCGGCCGCTTCGGCCTCTTGGCGTTTTTGCGATTCGAACCCATTTTGCTGTTTTCGCTTTTCGGCTCTGAGCTTTAGAAGCTGATCCAGGCATTTGTGGAAAGCGCGGTCGTTGGTCGTTTGATAGCGCAGGAACAGGGAGAACTGTTTTTCGTTGTCCATGGATAAATCCGCGTAGCGTTGGGCGCGCTGGCTGAGCCAGAAGTGCTGGGCGAGTTTTTCAACCAGAATGCATTCGGTGATGGTCGCCGGCTGGTGCTCGGCTTTCAATCCGGCAACGAGAGCGTCGTATTCTTGTTCGCATTCGCCGGGTAGCACGGAGAATTGCACGCCCGCGAGGCCGTGGCGGAAGTTGTTCAGGCAGGAAGCGGCTTTGCCTTCTTCGGTCTTGGGACCGGTGGAGTGCTGAGAGTTCGCTTGGTTCGCAGCGATTTGAGCAGAAGTAGACATGAAGTTGGGCTCCTAAAAGAAAACGCCGGAAGAGAACGGCGTCTCGTCCGGCGTTTTTTATTTCGATACCAGTATCGCATGCCGTTCCAAGCGTTTTCCGGTAAGTTCCTGAATCTAACCGTGATTTAGGTTGTGAATGAAAAACGGGCCAGACGTGCGGCCAGGCTAAGTTATTGATTTGGTTAGCGGGTCATCGAATGCTTACCGAGCGCCCGAGTCCGGTCCACATGGGAAAATACTGGTGCTTCCGGCTCGGTGTCAAGATTTCGGACTCTATCGACGTGACCGGAATACGCCGGCGAATTTGACAAGTCGTGTACTTGTGGCGCGGACACTCGTGTCTGTCGCGCCGAGAATCGTCTCGGCGCTTGTGCATTGGAGCAAAAAATCCTTGTTCCGACGACCACTCCTGCCAAAATTTCAGCCGGTCAGGCTTTCGTGTGGATGAACCGGTATTTGGATCAAGCTGGTGGCACGCGCCGAGGACTACACGCGGTCGACCGCAAACACGCGCAAAAGTCTCGCTCATTCACAGGCAACGCCAACGCGGCAACTTTTTCGCGCGTCGCATACTTTATAGATAGATAACCCGAGGTGACGAAACCTCTTGCGCTTGCGAGCTGCGGCGGTGTTGTGGGACTATTCCTGCACGCGCTGAGCCTCAGTTTGGCAACTCATTGAACCCACGCCCACTCAGGATCATCGGCACGCACTTGTCCGCCCGCGCTGCTCTGGTTTTTGCCTGCTTCGCAGAGGAGACGTGGAAAATGTGTGACTTCCTCCGGCCTGGTGTGAGCGCTGCGAATGCCGACCTGAGAACCGCGTTGTCCTCCAGCCTCCTCTGCAACTCCTCGGGAAGCGGGTACTCTGAAGGTTCCTTGAGCTCCACCTTCGCCCCGGACTTCTCCAATTCAATGGCTTCGTACAGGTAGTCCTTCAGGGTCGATCGTACGGCCTCAATCTCCCGAGGCGATGTGAATTTAATCCATTGCCCGGCCTGCGCTTGCCCAATCCTTTCGAGAATGTGCTTCGGATCTTTGAGCAGTGCGCCCTTGAACAACGAGAACGCGCACGACTCCTTGAGCGGGATCACGATCGCCACGTTTTTCTTCCGGAAGGTGAAGCACGGTTTGCCCCACTTGCGTTCTTCGGTCAGGCCGCAATCGAGCGCGATCTGGCGTAGCGTATCTGTTTCCTTCTGCCACTTCTCCGCATAGGGAACTTTCATCTTTCCGGGCCCTTCTCCAAGTTTGCTGAATTCATTCAATTCTGGCAAAAAACACAGGATGCTTGTCTCGCTGCCCAATCGTTCCTGTTGACATCCGACCCGAGTTGCTCTATGCTCATGTCGGATGCCTTCCCGAAAAGACGATGAGCGGACGAATCTGCTCCAAGGAACTCTGGACCTGCTGATTCTCCGAACGCTTGTGCTGGGATCTCAGCACGGGCAGGGCATCGCCCGGCTCATCCAACAGCAATCGGAAGACGTTTTCCTGGTCGATCACGGGTCTCTTTACCTGGCCTTGCAGCGGCTGGAAGAAAAGGGTTGGGTGAACGCAAAGTGGGGCATCTCGGAAAACAACCGGAAAGCGCGTTTTTATACGTTGACCGCCAAGGGCCGGGCGCAACTGACGGAGAAAACAAGCCAGTGGAGAAAGATCACCCGCGCTATGGCGCGCATTCTCGGCCCGGAAGAATCAAAGGCGTGACATGTTCTGGAAGAAGCGGCGGTCCGCGGAAGATTTAAGAGAGGAAATCGCTTCGCATCTTGCGCACCAGGTCGACGAGCTGCGCGATCGAGGCCGGTGCGCCGACCCCGAGGCGGCAGCCAGGCGCGCCTTCGGCAACATCACGGCGTTCGAAGAGGCCAGCTACGAGCGCCGTCATTGGATGTGGCTCGACCACCTGGTGCTCGATCTTCGCCAGGCTGTTCACCAACTAAAAAAGAGGCCGGGGTTCAGCGTCATGGTGGTCCTGACATTGGCTCTGGGTATCGGCGCCAATTCCGCCATCTTCAGCGTGATTCGCGCGGTTCTACTGCGGCCGCTTCCCTACAAAGATCCCGGCCGCCTCGCCATGCTATTTGCGGACGACCCGGCGCGTGAACTGCACGAAGGCCGCACATCACTGCTCAACTTTGCCGACTGGAAAAAGGAAAACCGCAGTTTTGAAGACATGACAGTCTTCACCCCGCAGACTTTTCTGCTCGGAACCGAGGGAGCGCCGGAACGAATGCGCGCGGCGCGCGTGCCGGCCAATTTCTGGCCGGTTCTCGGCGTTCAGCCCATCCTCGGACGCGTCTTTACTGCCGATGAAGAAAAGCGGGCCGAACGAGTAGTCGTTCTTAGCTATGGATTATGGCAGCGGCAGTTCGGCGGATTAAAAGAGGCGATTGGCGCCAGCCTGGTCATGGACGGCCGAAACTATCGAGTTATCGGCGTGATGCCGCCCGAGTTCCGCTTTCCCTTCCCGGATACCAGCGTCTGGGAACCAATCACCGCCCATCCTTATTGGGCAACACGCGATCTGAAAGCGCCGCGCTCGAATGCGGGCTGGCTTGTACTGGGCAGGCTGAAACCCGGCGTGACTTGGGCGCAAGCCCGGGAGGATCTCAATGCAATTACAAGCCGGTTGAGAGCCGAGTATCCGGCCGGCGAATTGCCGGAACGCGCTTTCGTAGTCCCGCTGAAGCTCGTCTCGACGCGCCAATATCAACTTTCGCTCTGGCTGCTCTTTGGTTCCGTGCTTGTGATGCTTCTGATCGGCTGTGTGAACATAGCGGGTCTGCTGCTCGCTCGCGGAATAGCGCGCGAACGCGAATTTGCTCTGCGGCAGGCGCTCGGGGCAAAGCGAACGAGGATTGCCGCGCAGTTGGTGACGGAAACGCTCACGCTTGCGAGCTGTGGCGGTCTTGTGGGACTGCTTCTGGCGGGCGGAATTACGCAACTTATAAGCGCATATGGCCCTGCCGGCATTCCACGGCTATCGGAGACACAGATCGATTGGCAGGTGGTTCTATTTACCGCGGGAGTTACCATTTGTACTGCGCTGTTTGCAAGCCTCTGGCCCGTTCTTCATAGCACAAACAGGCAACTGGGCAGCCGTCCTTTCACCTCGGTTTCGACCCATCGCACACGGAATTTTCTCGTCATCGCGCAATTCGCACTCGCGCTGCTGCTGATGACCACTGCCGGGTTATTGATCCACAGCTTTCTACGTGTTCGTGCGACCGAACTGGGTTTTCGTCCCGATCATCTGCTCGTCATGCGCATTGACTTGCACGTTGGAAAGACGGTCGAGCAACAGGCGAGCTATTTTGAGCAGGCAATCGAGCGGGCTGAGTCGCTTCCCGGCGTGCGCTCGGCGGCAGCAATTTCCGGGTTCCTGCGAACCGATCCCGAAGACTCCGTTCAAATCGAAGGCCATCCGCTGCAACACCCCGGCCCCTGCGAAGACCTGATTACCGGACGCTACTTTCAAACTGCGGGAGTTCGCTTGCTGAGAGGCCGCAGCTTCTCCAGTCGGGACCGGCGCGGCTCCTTGCCGGTCGCGATCGTAAACGAAGCGATGGCGCGAGCGTATTGGCCCAACGGAGATCCAATCGGAAAACGATTCCGCTTTAAGGCATCGGATCCATGGCTGACCGTGGTTGGCGTCGCTGGCGATATGCGGCGCCAGGGAATGGAAAGGCCGATTGCACCGCAAGTTTTTCTTCCGCACCGGCAGGGCGAGGACAACATGATGGACGTGATAGTTCGCACCACCGGCGACCCGGCTAAAGCGGCCGCCTTGGTCCGCGGCGCGATTCAGGCGCTGGACAAAAGCGTGGCGAAATTCAAGGTCTCCACTGTTGACGAGGAACTCGCGCAGGAAACCAGCGAGCGCCGGTTTAACACGTTCCTTGTTGGCAGCTTCGCCTTTGCTGCGTTATTCCTTTCTGCAATCGGCATTTATGGACTGTTGCACCAACTGGTTGTACAACGAACCAGCGAAATTGCAGTCCGCATGGCGCTTGGCGCCAGACCTAACGCAGTACAGGCATTGGTGCTTCGCCAGGGTCTGGCGCTTGCTTTGGTAGGAGCGCTGTTAGGCCTAACGGTGGCTTTATTCGCGGCCCGATTCGTATCCAAATTGCTTTATGAAGTTGCTCCCACGGATCCAATTGCATTGGGAGGCTCTGTGCTGCTGCTACTGGCGGTCGCCGGCATTGCGTGCTGGATGCCCTCCGTTCGAGCGGCGCGAATCGATCCGATGCGGGTCTTGCGGCAGGAATAAGTTGGGTCAGAACCGGTCCGACGTTCCGGCTCTATGCTCAACCTCACAATCCCAAGTCGCTGTGACTACTGAGCACCTGCCGTACTTCAATCGGCAGATTCGCCGGTTTCCCGCCCGGTCCGGGCGCGGCCGATGCTCGCGCAGCAATCTGATACGCCTGCTCGGGGCTCTCCACGTCGATCACCCAGTATCCGGCCAGGAACTCCTTCGATTCCGGAAACACGCCGTCCGTAACCGGCTCTCCGTCCTTCCCCGCGCGAACAATCTTCGCCTCTTGCGGTAGGGCCAGTCCTTTCGTGTCCACCAAAACACCCGATTCGTGAAGCTCCTTGTTGAAGCGCTGCATAAACTCGACGTTGCGCCGCAGATCCTCTTTCGACCACCGGGTGTACTCGTCCCAGGCGCCCTGCTTGCCATGCATCATCAAAATGTATTTCATAGGTCTTCTCCGTCCGGTTCTGAATCATGCAGACACTGTCTACGATTGCGGGGCGTGGATCGCGAATTGCCGGACTTCGATCGACATGTTGGTCGGCACTCCACCGGGACCCGGCGCGGCGGAAATCCGGCCGGCGATCTCATAGGCCCGCTCCGGCGTCGCTACATCCACAATCCAGTAGCCAAGCAGAAACTCCTTGGATTCGGGGAAAACGCCGTCCGTGATGGGCATCCCTTCCTTCAAGCCGCGCACCACCTTTGCCTCGTGCGGGGCCGCCAAACCCTGTGTTGCGACGAACTCACCCGATTCTGCGAGTTCCCGGTTGAGGCTGGTCAAAACGGCCATGTGGGCGTCCCTGTCTTTTTTGGACCACGCCCGGTATCCATCCACTCCGGCCTTGCTTCCGGACATCAGCAAAATATATTTCATCTCTGTTGCTCCTTTGTCACGCTTTTCCCGCGTTCACAGGGTAGTCGGAGCCGGCCCCCGGTTCTCGACACGCTCCGGGCAAATTTCTGTACAAAAAAAGTGAGCGGCCCTATGTCGATTCGGAAGACTGCGGCAACGACCTATTTGGGAGGAATCAAATGGCTAAATTTTCGGGACCCGTGCAGGTGCAAACGTATCTTGCAAAGCTGCCCGCCGGCCTGCGCGCGCAACTACTGAAGCTGCGCGATGCAATTCGCTCAGCCGCGCCGGAAGCGGTGGAAAGCTTCGGCTATGGCATGCCGGCCTTCGAACTCGACGGCAAGAACTTCCTCTGGTACAGCGCCTGGAAGAATCACATCAGCTTGTATCCGCTCAGTGAGGCGACGCGGCGCGCTTTTGCGGACGAATTGGAAGGATACGACACGTCGGGCAAGGGGACCATCCGATTTCGATCGGACGCGGACCTGCCAACCTCTCTGATCGTCCGGCTCGTCCGGGCGCGCATCGCCGAGTTACGCAAGAAAGCCAAATCGCAATGACTCTCTATACGGTTTGATCGCCGTGCAAGCCCAACGAAATTGGGGCCCCTTTACTGCGGGATCGAGGCGAAAGCCGCAATCGGAATATCAAGCGTCCAGCGGCAGCGTAGATGGCCACTACAATTCCTTCGCCAATCAGTTCCGGGAACCGGCCGAGATCCGGTGCGGACGGACGGTGTTCTCGCCAGGCCCACAATCGCGGATTTGTCGGAGGAGGCGCTGAACCTCCATACATGGCCGTCAAGCCGGCAAAGCCAGCGGCAGCCACCAAGAGAACGATAATCCGTGATAAAACCCGGACGAATTTCATCGTGCGCCTTCCAGGAAGCGGCGGAAGATCTTTTGTCCGGCCGCAAGCGCCCATTCCCAATTGATCGCCAGGTGAAAGCCCGCCAGCATGAGTACAGCATCCGAGAACTGGTTATGCAGAACATCCCATCGCCAGTCCATCTCCGGTGCGGCTTTTGAGCCGGTCAACATTGGAATCGCCCTCTGCGATATCAGAATGCCCGAGAAGATCGCTGCGGTAACTGCGGCAAAAAGACTTAGGTTGAGCAGGTAATTGATACGCGCGCGGATGGAGTGCGAGGTGAAGAACCAGCGGCTCTGCGAAGCGATCCAGCTCCAGGCAAGCAGCAGGTGAGCGAGGACCATACCCACCATCGCGAGTCCCAGCCATTCATGGAGAACAAGTCCGGTAAAGCGAACGGTCTGCAACGCGCAGATTGAAACCAGCAGCGTCACGTCCAGCCCAAACGTGATCTTTAAGCGCCACTGTGCCGGCTTCATGCCATGCCTAATGTCTCACATGTGCAAGGGCCTAGTGCTTAATTGCGGAAATTCACGTACTGCTAACTACGCCGAATATGCGAGCAGAACCCCGACCGTGAGGGAGGGGAGTTCATACGCTTTCTTCCGCAACTTAGAACTAGTCGCAGTGAATTGTTTAGCACGCGGCATCGCAGACGACGCTTCGCGATCGTCCACGCCAGCATGCATGCTCAAGATCTCTTTGCTACCGGCCGTTAGAACGAAATCCCAAGTAGAAAGTCGGCTTGGTTGCTGAGGCTAAGCACGGCCAGATCTCCGGACCAGAAGCAAATTGACACCAACTCCGCCCCCGGCTGCGAAACCCGTTGTTTTCGGATTGTCCGGACCGAACAAGATTGTTTTTCCCGTCGACAGATGGCGATAGACCACTCCGGCATCCAAAAAGGGCGAAAGCGGGCCGAGTTTCCTCTCGTATTTGCTATAAGATTACGACACTGGATTAAAGAGGCTCGAAAGTGACACACGCCACTCTTCTACGCCGAGATTGTCTGGAAAACTTTTGAGTTGTTATGTCGATCCGGCGGCTGCTCGTTCGACGCGTTCATAGAGGGCAGGTATTGGCCGCCGAAGCTAGTAGACCGCGCTCCCAATTCTGATCGACAAAAGAGATAAAAGGAGATAACGATGCGATTTCTTAGTATTTACAAGACAGTTGAGCGCAACACTCCTCCAACACCGGAGGAAATGGCCGCCATGGGGAAGCTGGTCGAAGAGGGCATGCGGGCTGGCTGGCTGCTTGCTACCGAAGGCTGCCTCCCAACAGCCTTGGGAGCGCGGGTTCGGCAATCTGACGGAAAGGTGACAGTGACTGACGGGCCGTTCACAGAAACCAAAGAGGTGGTAGGTGGGTTCGCAATTCTGAAGGCGAACTCTAAAGCAGAGGCAATCGAGCTTACTAAAGCTTTTCTCGGCCACGTCGGGCAGGGTGAGTGCGAGCTGCGCCGGCTTTACGAGCCTGAATCCGGAGAACCCATGTGCGCGGACACTTCCCGGGTGGAGGTTGCCTAAGAAGATGCGGCCAAAGAACACGATTTGCCTGTGGTTCGACAAAGATGCGGAGGCGGCGGCGCGCTTCTACGCCGCCACCTTTCCGGACAGTCAAGTAACCGCTGTTCACCGGGCCCCCGCCGACTATCCGGGCGGCAAAAAGGACGATGTGCTGACGGTGGAGTTCACCGTCCTGGGCATTCCCTGTCTCGGTCTCAACGGCGGCCCGACATTCCGGCATAGCGAGGCCTTTTCCTTCCAGGTCGCGACGGACAATCAGGAAGAGACGGACCGTTACTGGAACGCGATCGTCGGAAATGGCGGAGCGGAAAGCGCGTGCGGTTGGTGCAAGGACCGTTGGGGGCTCTCCTGGCAGATCACCCCGCGCGCCCTAACCGATGCGGTTTCCGCTGGCGGCAGTGAGGCCAGGCGTGCCTTCGAAGCGATGATGACGATGAAAAAGATCGACATCGCCGCCATCGAGGCAGCGCGGCGCGGCTGATGTGAACACGCCGGCGGTTCAGACCGCTGCGCTTGCCTGTGCGCGGAGCCATTCGAGCGGCCGCGGGCGAAACGCGAGCTGCCGTTTTGCTTTCTGGTTCGATGCTCCGCGCAGCTTGGTGGCGTAGTAAACGGTATCCGGCCCGGCGTTCCTCAGCGCCTGCTCTTCTGAGACGGTTGGCGGCTCCGCCGCTCCCACAAATTTTGCAAAGGCGGGAAGCCACACGGATTGTGCAACCGGCTGATCGTCAACCACGTTATACACGCCCGGGTCTGCGCTGAGCGCGGCGCACGTCGCAGCGGCGGCATCGTCAATATGCACCCAGTTCCAGATGCCTTCGCCCTTGCCGATCACCGGCACCTCACGCCGGCGAACCTGTTCGCCGACGTCCCCCTCCCGGCTAAACCAGGTCCCTGGTCCGTAGAAGAATCCGTACCGCAGCAACACGGCCTGAAGGCCGGATTCCTGCGCCGCCGCTTCCAACTCGGCATAGGTCCTGCATCCGGCAGCGATGCCGGGCGTAGCCTCAAAGGCAAAGGAGTCGGTTTCGCCGGCCAGCCCCGGTCCGGGCGCGTACCAGAAGCCGGACGATTGTAGGAGGTAACGGCGGCAGTTCGCGGCGCGCGCTGCCGCCAGCAGGTTTGCATTGCCTTTCACGCGTACTTCTTTGTCCCGCGGAGCGGCCGCCTTCATCTCCTCCGGCGTGTAGTGTTTCGGGAGCGATGTGAGCTCGTTGATGATTACGTCGGGCTTGATGTGCCGGACCGCCTCCAATACAGATCCGGCATCGAGCGCATCCGCCACTACCTCATGGATGCGTTTCGGCTTGAGGTCGCCGGCGCCTCTGGGCGAGCGAATGAGTGCGAAAAGCTCGTGGCCCGCTTCCCATAGGCAATTCAGCAGAGGTTTACCAATCGCGCCAGTGGCGCCGGCGATCAAGACTTTCATTCCGCCATTCTGCCACGGAAGATAGACAAACCGCTCCGTTGCGGGTCGCGGCTCGGAAGAGTTGGACGCCGAGCGCACTGCCGCTGTATTATGCGAACGTCGATAAGGCTTGTGACGCGGAAACCAAATTTGACGCCGCTCGCGCTTCCGGCTTCGCGATTTTGGCCAGCGCTAACCAAGGATGCATATGGAATCTGAGATTGTTTTTTCCCGCAAGGAACAGTTCGGCGCCGCATACACGGAGATCACCCTGAATCGTCCCGATAAAGGTAATGCAATCACGGTGCAAATGCTCCAACAACTCGACTCGGCCTTGTCTGACATCCAGGCGGATCGCGACATCAGAGCCGTGGTCCTTCGCGCACGGGGGCGGTTCTTCTGCACCGGCGGCGATATCGAAGCGTGGAGCGCTCTTTCACCGCTCGAGATGGAGCGGGATTGGATTTTGTATGGCATCAGGGTATTTGAATGCTTGGCGGCGCTGCCGCAACCGGTCATCGCTGCCATTTCGGGCCACGCTCTGGGCGGCGGACTGGAGCTGGCGCTGGCTGCAGATCTTCGAATCGCAGTGAAGCCGGCAAAATTCGGATCGCCCGAAGTAACACTCGGGATGATTGCGGGCTGGATGGGAATTCGTCGTTTAGCCGAGACGATCGGAGTGAGCCGGGCTCGCCATCTGACTCTGTTAGGCACGCCGATTACGGCAGATACCGCACTGAATTGGGGCTTGATCACGGCATTAGCGGACGATGCGGACGATTTAGAGCGGCAGGTAAACGTGTGGTTGGAACGGCTGTGCGCGAATGGTCCGGTGGCGATGGCGCTCACCAAGGGTATCCTGGCCACCGTGCACGCCGATCTGCGCCAGCATCACGCGAGCGCCGCCGGGCAGGCTCTCTCCACGGAAGATTGCAATGAAGGCGTGCAAGCATTTCGCGAGAAACGCAAACCCGTGTTTCGAAATCGGTAGGCCGGCCATGAGCACAACATTCTTGAGCGCACAGGCAGCGGCTGAACTGGTTCGCGATGGAGATACCGTCGCAATCAGCGGTAACGGAGCCGGCATGGTTTCGGCGGAGGCTATCTTCGCGGCTCTGGAGCGGCGGTTTCTCGAGACCGGACACCCCCGGGATCTAACCCTGGTCCACTCGCTTGGTCTAGGCGACCGCGACGCACTGGGCACCAACCGGTTTGCTCACGAAGGCATGCTCCAAAAAGTGATCGCGGCACACTTTACGTGGTCGCCGCGAATCCAGCAACTCATCCGGGAGGAAAAGATCGAAGCATACTGCTTCCCAGGCGGCGTGGTGCAGCAGCTATTACGCGAAATCGGAGCGGGGCGGCCTGGCTTGTTCACACATTCAGGGCTTGGAACATTCGTCGACCCCAGACAGGACGGGGGCCGATGTAACGAGCGCAGCCGCGAAAAACTGGTTGAACTGGTGCACGTTGATGGTCAGGAGATTCTCCGCTACAAGCCTTTCAAAGTAGACGCCGCGATCATCCGGGGCACCTATGCCGATACGCGAGGCAATATCAGTCCGGAGGAAGAGCCGATCGACATGGACATTCACACAGTCGCGCTGGCCGCGCACAATAGCGGCGGCCAGGTTCTTGCGCAGGTGCGCCAGGTTGTGGAAGCCGGGGGCCTGCAGCCACGCAGCGTGCGTGTTCCGGGCATCATGGTGGACGCCGTCGTCGAGGATCCACAGCAGAAGCAGTTCTACAGCCTGGCATATGACTCAGCTATCTCGGGCACGCGCCGGGCTCATCTGGGCCGCATGACTGCGCCCCTCCCTGACAAACTGGAACGCAGAATCATCGCGCGGCGTGCAGCGCTCGAGTTGCGTCATGGCGCCTCGCTGAATTTCGGGTTCGGAATTCCAGGCGGCATTTTCGGCGTGATTGCGGAGCAGGGCGCCTCAGACGAACTCTGGATGAGCGTGGAGCAAGGTGTTCACAACGGGAGAATGCTTGATGACCGGCTCTTCGGGGCTGCCCGCAATCCCGAGGTCATCATTCCATCGATTGAACAGTTCGACTATTACAGCGGCGGCGGCATTGACATCACATTCCTCGGGATGGGTGAGGCGGACCGTAGTGGAAACGTGAACGTCTCGCACCTCGCAGGAAACCTGATCGGACCCGGCGGTTTCATGGAAATCGCTCAGAATGCGAAGAAGGTGGTGTTCTGCGGCACATTTGACGCGCAAGGATCCAAGGTGGCGTGGTCCCATGGGCGCCTGAGCGTCGTCGAAGCCGGTAAGATTCACAAGTTTGTCGAGCGGGTGGAGCGAATAACCTTTTCCGCCGGCTTCGCCAGAAAACACGGACAGGACGTCTTATATGTAACCGAAAGAGCGGTGTTCCGGCTTGCGTCTGAAGGGCTGGAACTCATCGAGATCGCGCCAGGCATCGAGATCGAAAGGGACATTTTGCCGTTTATGGATTTCCGGCCTTTGATCTCTGCCGTAGGAGCAATGCCGGTGAGCGTTTTTGATTAGCGCGGTTGCTCAAGCTTTCTGTTCTTGCCAGATTTTCTCCGCAGCTCGCAACGCAAGCGCGCCGATGGTGGATGTCGGATTCACCGCCGCCGAAGTCGTGAAGGAACTTCCGTCGACGATATACAGATTCGGCACGTCATGCGCTCGATGCGACGCGTTGACGACCGATCTGCGCGGGTTTGTTCCCATCCGCGCCGTTCCCATCAAATGATATGCCGGAGTAACCGGACCGCTGTCCAGGATTTCGATTGCGCCGGCCGCTTCTAAAGCCTGGCGC
Source organism: Bryobacteraceae bacterium (assembly GCA_035651215.1). Lineage (GTDB taxonomy): Bacteria > Acidobacteriota > Terriglobia > Bryobacterales > Bryobacteraceae > Bog-105. The sequence goes on along the minus strand of DASRGE010000007.1, from coordinate 57,667 downwards.
GCCATCTTACCCCCGTACTCGAGCATTCTTAAGCTGTTCTCGTTGTAACTGTAGACGACGCGCGGCGCTGCGATCCCGCTGGTGTCTTTCACAGTCGGATCAATCTCGACCCGGTTGCGTTCTTCCGGCAAGTCCTCGCCCATAACAGTCACGCGGATCAAGTGCGGAAACCGCCGGCGCATGGCCTTGTGGTGATTCTCACCCCACTCGACAGGATGATTGGAAAAACTGCCCCACGCTTGATGAAGAGGCCCGAAGGAACGCTCGAGAAGCAGCGTATATCCGCGAACGAAGCCGCGATTCTTGTCGGTCTCATAGAACTGCTGGCTCATAGCAGGAATGCCGAAAGGACCCAGGTGCCCGTCCATCGGCGCTTCGAAGACGCCCTCTAACGTTCGGAACGGGTGAGTCATGAAATTCTTGCCGACCAGCCCCGTGGAGTTGGCCAATCCTTCCGGAAACAGGTTCGACTTCGAATTCAACAACAGGCGTGGCGTTCCCACTCCGTTGCAGCAGACAACGATAACTTTTGCGGCTTGCTCATGTAGATTGCCTCCGCGATCGTAGTAAATCGCCGATTTAGCTCTGCCGCGCGCATCCACAGTGATCTCGCGCACCCGCGACCACGGTTGAAGCACTGCCCCTTTCCGAATAGCCTTATGCCAGTGTGTGACGTCCGTTGACGCCTTTGATCCAATGGGGCATCCAAACATACATTTGCCGTGCAACCCGCATGCAGGGCGATGGTTGTAGTCGCGCGAGATGATGGCGTTGTCCGACGGCCACCAGTGCCAGCCCAATCTGTTGAAGCCGTTCCCGATCGTTGCGCCCAGAACGCCGATCGGCAAAACCGGCGTGGGCCGCGGAGAGCGCGGCGGATTCGCAGGATCTCCGTTCAAGCCGGAAACGCCCCAATCGAGATCGTTCTGTTCGTAGTAGGGCGTGAGCTCTTCGTAGTCGATGGGCCAATCATCTGCAACGCCATCGAGAGAGTGAACTCTGAAGTCGGATGGATGGAAGCGCGGGAAATGTCCCGCCCAGTGATGGGTGCTGCCGCCGACGGCGTTGAACATCAGAACCTGCGGCGGATTCGCGCCTGTCTCGACAATCGGATAGTCTTCCCAGCGCCTGCGAATGTTGGGACTGAAGTGGAACGCTCCGCGGCGGAGTTGAATCTCCCAGTCGGGACGCCCGGAGGGGTAATCGCCCGGCTTGATCCAGCCGCCTTGCTCCAGGCACATCACTTTTGCGCCCAGATCTGTCAGGCGCTTTGTGACTACCGCGCCCGCGGCGCCGGAGCCGATGACCAGAACGTCAATGTCGCTATCCGGCACGACTACGCATCCCTGTAGAGCTTCGGCATTTTTCGAACATCGGCTACCAGCGAATCGTCAAACGGAGCGAGATGCGGGCCCGGATGGTCGGTCGGGTAAAGTTCATAGCCGACCAGCTTCCAGACTGCGGGCTGCTCGTAATAAGACTCGTAGATATAGGCTCGCAGCCGGTCGAACACGTCCAGGGCTGAGTTCTCCATCTCCTTCAGCACAGCGATCTGGTCAGACTTTTCGAGATCTCCAAATGGCTTTTCAAACGCGCGTTCGCTAAAAGCATCCGCGACAGCCAATGCTTTCGCGATGTCATGGGCCGCATCCTTGTCGCGCTGCATCAGCCGTTCCAAATACGTAAGTCCGCCGGCCTCGCTCGCAGACGGCATGCCGTCAGACCCGGGAATCATCAGATCCATCACGGTTTGCAACGTGCTTCGAATGCTCTGCGTGAGCGCCTGAGCAGCCGGCTGAATGGACGTTAACAACGCCGGCATCGCTGCGCTTGCAGCCAGGAAACCTCGGCGAGTGGGCTTCATCTGTTTGGACACGGTATCACAGTCGTTAACAGCGGTGGATGCCTGGATCACGAGCCGTTCGGCTTGGCCGCGCGGATGAACGCGCTCATGAACTTGCCCTCAACCTCCGGCGCCACCGCGTCAACATCGACCCCTTGCCCGGTCAAAAATGCGCGTGCATCCTCGAGGTTGTAAATGCGAGTCGGCTCGATGTCAATATCAGTGAAGCCCGCTGCGCTGAGTTTGGCCCGATATTCCTCTTCCTCCAAAGCTCCTGCGATACACCCGACCCAAAGCAGCATGCTTTGACGCACGGCATCGGGCACCGTGCCTCGCGTGACCACGTCGGACACCGCGAATCTCCCGCCCGGCTTCAGCACGCGACGGGCTTCGCGCAGGACCTGGTCTTTGTCGCCGGACAGGTTGATCACGCAATTGGAGATAATTACGTCAACGCTGCTGTCCGGCAGCGGAATGTGTTCCATCTCGCCCTTCAAAAATTCAACATTCTCGATTCCTGCTTTGCGTTGATTCTCCCGCGCGAGCGCCAGCATCTCGTCCGTCATGTCGAGCCCGTACACTTTTCCGCTGGGTCCCACGCGACGAGCAGATAGCAGCACATCCATGCCGCCTCCCGAGCCCAGGTCGAGCACGATTTCGCCCGGATTCAGCTTGGCCAGGGCGGTCGGATTCCCGCAGCCGAGCGAGGCGCGCAGGGCGGTATCCGGTATTTGGCCGGCCTGGTCTTGATCGTAGAGATTGGAGGTGATCGGGTCGCAACAGCTTCCTCCGCCGCTGCCAACGCGCCGTGCCGCTTCGCCATACTTCTCTCGAACAACGTCTTTGATCTCCATCATGTCCCTTTCTATTTGCAGATCTGCACAATTGCCTGCGGCTCAACCGCCTTGTTGCGCGTACAACATTCGGCGTACAGGAAGCCGAGCAGTTCCTGAAGAGCCTCCGCGTTCGCCGAATACCAAAGAAAAGTGCTTTCCCTTCGAACTTTGACCAGGTCTTCGTTGCGAAGTTTGTCGAGGTGGTGCGAAAGCGTTGATGGCGGTATGTCCAACTCCGCGCCGACATCGCCGGCAATCATACCTTGCGGGTGGGCGGATAGCAATAGCCGCATGATGCGGAGGCGCGGCTCGGTTGCTATCGCAGAGAACATGTCCGCATAACGGGCGACGTTGGGTTGCTTTCTGGATTTGGACATCAATCTATATTTCTAGAATCGCAGAACTATCAACGGAGGTCAATACCCTCGCCGCGTACAATGTGGTCAATGCCCCTGCTTGACACGATTCAAAAAGACATGGTTAGCGCCATGAAGTCGAAAGACGAGAACCGGCTGGGGACGCTGCGCATGATTAAATCGGCGTTGCAAAAGCAGCAAATCGATTCCATGAAACCGCTGAACGAAGCCGCGGAAATGCAAGTGATGAATACGCTGCTGAAGCAACGCCGGGAATCCGCGGAGCTGTTCCGGAAAGGCGGGCGCGCCGAGTTAGCCGAGAAAGAAGAGGCCGAAATCGGAATTATCGAGAGCTACCTGCCTTCCGCTCCCAGCGCCGAAGAAATGGAGCTGGCTGTAGCCGCAGCCATCTCGGAAACCGGCGCCAACTCGCCGAAGCAAATGGGCGCGGTGATGAAGGCGGCGCAGACGAAGCTGGCCGGCAAGCGCGTGGATGGGAAGGCGCTCAGCGAGCTGGTGAAGCAGAAATTGGGTTGAGCAGCTCCAGGTAAAGGTTCTGAAGCCGTTCGACCGCGGCTTCCATCGAAAACTCCTTCGCCGCGGTGAGGGCGGCCTCGTGAGCCAGACGGCAGCGGAGTTCCGGATCGTTCAGGACAAGTTCAACCTTATCGGCCAAATCGCGCGCGTCGCCCGAGTGGAAGATGAGGCCGCTTTGGCCGTCGGAGATCAGCTCCGGAACGCCTCCCACGCGCGAACCGATGGGGCAGCAGCCGCAGGCCATCGCCTCCAGCAGCGCGTTGGGAAAGCTCTCGGATTCGGAAGCCATCACAAAAATGTCGATGCTGCGCATCCATTCGGCCACCTCGGTCTTGCTCGGCTCGAAATGGCAGAACGGTTCAATTTCGAGCTCGCGCGCCTGCGCCTGCAAAGATTCCAGCATGGGGCCGCTACCCACGATCAGCAACCTTACTGCCGTGTGAGCCTGCCGGATGCGAGCGAACGCATCCAGCAGCAGATCGAGACGCTTTTCCCGCCGCAACGCGCAAACCGCCCCAAGGACGACGGACGCCTCAGGGAAAACTTTGCGCGCGCGCGGTTCGGGATGGAAGACGCGCAGATCCACTCCGTTGTAACTCAGAACGGTCCGTCGCGGCGCAACATGTTCGCGCTCGATCAGCTCGGTTTGCACCGCGCGCGAATTCACAACAATCCGGTGCGCCATCTTATCGGCCAGGCGGAGAAGAAACCGGTGCGTGTCGTTGGGCACGAGCTCGCGAAACGACAACCGGCTCGAAATCACAGCGGGAATTCCATAGAGGCGCGACGCGGGGACAGCGAAAAGGTCCATCGGAACATCGAAGGCATGCATGACCTGAATGCCGTGTTTTTTCGCATAAGCCCCGAGCTGGCGGGCTCCCTTCCACACATCCGGCGACAGAAACGAGCGCACCTTAAATTGCACAATGGGCACGCCGTGCGCGCGCAGTTCTCCGGTCCGGAGTCCGTCCGGCCGGAAGCAGCCAACATGCGGTTCAAAGCGGGTGCGATCCAGACCGATCGCCACTTTCGTCAAGTCGCGCTCACAGCCTCCGATTCCAAGTTCCCGGACAGTGAGCAGGACGGGAATGGGCATAGCTCAAACTTAGCGTAGAGTCCGTCGTAGGCTTGCACGGCGCGCGCGCATCGAAGAATACAGCCAAATCCTCTGATTCAGGCGAACTAGCATCCAGCCAATCAAAGCTCCGGCAAAATACGGAGGAAAATCCGTCCAATCGAAAGTGGTTCCTAGCAGAGCACGGCCGGGGAAAGTGCGACGAGTCTTTTCAAACCACACCGGATGCCAAAGCTGTAGAAACTCCAGCGCGCACGTAGTCCCCAGGACAATGAGCGCGATCCGCGCCGCGGAGCTCGCCGGCGTAACAATCGCGATCGCTACCACAAAGAAAATCACGTAAGCCGCGCCACCTAAGCCATCGCGTAATGTAGCTGCGATAGGTGCATCAAAACGGACCCAATAACCGAACAGTGCAACAAGGAAGAGCCAAAGAGTCAGCGATACCCTGCAACGATTCACCATCCCTTGCTCAATACGTCAATTCCGGTCATTTCTTCTCAATTTCCAGCCTAGAACGACCAGGACAGCTATGTTATAAGTCCAATGCTATACAGCAGGAGCTGGACGTGCAGCAAGCTGTGCAGGGCTGTGGCGATTCTTATCGCGATCCGCGCATTCGAGCGGTTTTTGCAATTGCTCCCGCTGTCGCGCCGGCCTTTCGCGCCGCTAGCCCAAAGTGCGCGGTTCTTCGCTGCCAATATCCGAGGCGCAAAACTTGTCATCCTTCCCGGCGAAGTCGGCCATTACACGTTTCTCGACGCTGGCACGGCGGCGGGAAAGAAGCAGCTTCCACAATTCTTCGTGGACAACCCGGGTGTCGGCCGTGTGGCCGTGCACCGGCAGGTTGCCCAAATGGCTGTCCGGTTCTTCGAAAAAGAACTCGCAGAACCCTAAGCGTCAGCCAGCGGAGAGCATTTGGCATCACCGCGTCGGGATCACTTCGCCGCCAGAACTTCACATCGCTGGACTATTTTCTTGTGCGCACCAAATCGATGAAGCGCCGCCACGCAATTTTGGGCACGAGACGGCGTTGGTCCGCAGGCATGCTATCGTCCATCATTTCTCTAGCAAGCTTTTGCGTCTCTTTAGACGCCTTACTCATGTGGCCTGCGGCAAAGGGTGGACGTGGGTCGTATTCGATGACCAACTGGATTGCCTCGGCCTCCGTGCGGCCGGTAATTTCGCCTGCCAGCCAAAACGCCAAGTCGATCCCTGCGGACACCCCGGCAGCCGTAACAACTTTGCCGGCCCGCACAATACGCTCCTCTGGCTGAGGTTTGGCGCCCATAATCTTCAGCACGCCCATCTTGTACCAGTGCGTCGTCGCCGGCAGACCCTTCAGGATACCGGCCGCTCCCAAAATCAGTGCGCCCGTACAGACCGAAGTAGTCCAAGTGGTCGCCTCGTGTGCCTTACGCAGCCATTCAAGCACCTCATCGTCTACCATTTGGCTCGGTGTTGTTGTGCCTCCCGGTACAAGCACCAGATCGGGAGCTGGCGTTTCGGCTAGCGTGTGGGAGACACCCAGCAGAAGCGCGCCGCCCTCTGTCGTCACTGGTCCTACTTCTTTGCCAACGAACCGCACCTCCGTATTGGGCATCCGTGATAAGACTTCCCACGGCCCCACCGCGTCTAGCGCGGTTACGCCTTGGTAAAGAAGAATGGCTATTTGAAAGCGCCGGGTTTTTTCATCCATCTCGCTGGAAGGACGCGATCGAGGTGGAAAAGTTCAATCAAAGAATCATCAGCTACAATGATGACTGACTAAGTCAGTCATCCAACATGCCAAGAACGGCTGCTGCCACCGAACGGCTCAAGCGCGAACAGCGCGCGAGAATCCTGGACGCGGCACGCTCCACATTCATCCGGAAAGGTGTTGACGCAACCATGGATGACATTGCTGCCGCCGCGAATGTCAGCCACGGTCTCGCTTACCGCTACTTTCCCAATAAGGCCGCAATTATCCAAGCGCTGGTGATGCAGGCGATTGAAGCCAGCCCTGCCGGTTTCGGCGATTTCGAAACACCCGGCAGGAGCCCGGAGGAACGCCTGATTGCCCTCGTTACCAGCCTCGTCGAGAGCCGGCGCTGCCAACCTGAACTTTACTTGCTCATGGATCAGCTTCGACACTCGGGCTCGGTAGGACGAAAGTTCGCAAGCGAGATGCGCAAACGAAAGGCGGCGTTTCTTACGCTGCTCAAGCGTCTGATTATCGAAAGCCAGGCCCGCGGCGCAGTTCCCTTGGACGATCCCGACCGCCTCGTAGTCGCGGTTTGCATTGCTCTGGAAGGGCTGACCGCCATCGCTTTCGAGGAGCCCGAACTCTTCCGTAAGTCCTCTCCGGAACCCGAGATCCTCCTCCGCATGTTAATTCCTTGGGTGCCTCAGGCAAAGAAGAAGGTGAAGAAATGACGGATGTAATAGGCGTCGGGCACGGAATGAATATCGGAATTCAAGACGGCTTGAATCTCACGTGGAAGCTGGCCGAGGTGTTGCGCGGCGCGCCCGGCGAGGTTGCTGGATACGTATGAGGAGGAGCGCAGGCCGATCGCAGCGCAGATACTAGACAACACGCTCAAAAGGGATTCAGCTCCTTCCGGTGAGAACGCCGCGGCCAATACCATCACTCGCGCGATCACGCGACAGGGATCTGCCAACGATCCAACGCAGTTGAGCGTAGGTTATCGCGGATCTAGTCTGTCGCTGAACTTGGAAGCCGCGATGGCGGTCTCTGCGGGCGACCGGGTGCCGGATGCTCCGGTATTCATTGGACCTCGAAACCAGTGTGCCCGTTTCTTCCAGTTGCTCGATACTACCCGGTTTACACTGCTTCATTTCACCGGCGGCCGCTTCCTGGAAATCTCTCGTCATCCGGAGGACCTGGATATCTGGCAAATCCAGCCTGCCGCCGCTCGCGTGAACGGCAACACCCGAGCCTTAATTGATATCGAAGGACATGCGTACCGCGCGTACGGTGTTCAGAAAGACGCGCTCGTCCTGCTGCGGCCCGACGGATACATAGCCGCTAGGGCCGGAGCGAACCAGATCTCCGCGGTGTTAACGCATCTTGCTTTGATGACGGCCTGAAGCGCAGGATACCCACCGATAAATTCTTCTTTTCATTCTTTGTTTTTTTCATCCGTGTGTATCCGTGTCCATCCGTGGCCCATTCTTTTCCGCCAAAGCTCCGGAAACTGACTCCCACCCGCTAAAATAAAAACACGCCGGTGCGCGAAAATCTAAAAAGACGTGAAGCTTTCGGAGGCTCTATCCATCGTCGGCAGTGTACCTGCAGATACACCGGAATTTCCGGTGCTGTTGGCCTGCGGTTTCACGCCCCTACATTTGCAGAACTACCTCGCTGCGCACCTCCAGCAAAACCTTAACAACCGTCGCGTACAAATCGTCTCCGGACTCTACGGCGATCTCGCAGGCACGCTCGAAAACGTTGCGGAAGCCGCGCCCCAGGCCTGCGCCGTGGTCCTCGAATGGGCGGATCTCGACAGCCGTCTCGGCTACCGCAAGCTGGGCGGCTGGGGCCAGTGCGTCACCGGAAGTATTCTGGAATCTGCCCAGGCGATGCTCCAGCGCATCGAAGCCGCCATTCGACCGCTGCCGTCGACCATCCCGGTAGCCGTATCGCTGCCGTCCTTGCCGCTTCCACCCGGTTTTCACACCACCGGATGGCAGGCCAGCTCAACCGAAGTAGCGCTCGAAGAGGCCGTCGCGCATTTCGCAAAACGAATCTCCGAACATCCAGCCGTACGGCTTGTGAACCGCCAGCGGCTTGATGCCGTTTCGTCTCCCCAAGCGCGTTACGATTTGCGGTCCGATATCCACACCGGCTTCCCCTACACGCTGTCGCATGCGGACGCGCTTGGGGCGGCGCTCGCGTCGTTGCTCCAATCGCCGCAGCCAAAGAAGGGCTTAATCACCGATCTGGACGATACGTTATGGCTCGGGCTGGTAGGTGAGGACGGCCACCAAAGTGTAACCTGGGAAGCTACAACCAAAGGCCATCTGCACGGGCTTTTTCAGCAGATGCTCTCCGCCCTCGCCGCTCACGGCGTGCTCGTTGCGATCGCCAGCAAGAACAGCCCGGAAATCGCGGAAAAGGCGCTGGCCCGGCCCGACCTGCTGATCCCGCGGGAAAAGATCTTCCCGATCGAAATTCATTGGGAGCCGAAGTCCGAATCCGTGGCCCGCATTTTGAACACTTGGAACCTGAGCGCTGACAGCATCGTGTTCGTAGACGACAGTCCGATGGAATTGGCAGAGGTCCGTGCCGCGCATCCGGGAATCGAATGCTTGCTATTTCCGAAAGCAGACTACACCCAGGGCCTCGCGTTCTTGCGCCGGTTGCGCGATTTGTTCGGCAAAGCACATTTATCCGAAGAAGACAGCTTCCGCCTGGACAGTATCCGCCAGGCTCCGCAGTTCGATACCGCGGCTTCGGCGGAGGGTTTTCTGGAGCGGGCCGAGGCCGTGGTTACGATGCACTATGACCCTCCGGCCTCCGATACCCGCGTCGTGGAATTGGTCAACAAGACGAACCAGTTCAACCTGAACGGAATTCGCTACACCGAAGCGGAGTGGCAGGAGGCCCTGCGGCAGCCGCGGAGCTTCTGCGCGGCCGTATCCTACCGGGACAAGTTTGGTCCTCTCGGGAAAATCGCCGTCATCCGGGGCAAAGAGGAGGGGAAACGGCTGGCGATCGCCACTTGGGTGATGAGCTGCCGCGCCTTCTCCCGGCGCATCGAGTATCAGTCCTTGCTTCAAATATTCCGAAAGTTTTCGCCCGGCGAGATCGTCTTTGAATATCGGGCTACGGGGAGGAACGCACCGATTCAGGCTTTTCTTACCCAGGTTTTGGAGCAGCCGCCCGCACCAGATATCAGGCTGACCTTCGACCAGTTTGAGGCGCGGCGCCCAAAGCTTTACCACAAAGTGATCGAAAACCAATGAACGACGTAAAGGGCCGGCTGATTCAGGTGTTTGAGGCGGTTTTCCCAAAAATGCCGCGGGCCGCGATCCCGGCTGCCGCGCAAAATTCGGTAGAGAGTTGGGATTCGGTCGCCGCCATCACGCTCATCAATGTGATCGAGGAAGAATTTCAGATTCAGATGGATTTTGAAGATGCGGCCGAATTGACTTCGTTTGCGAAGATCCTCGCCTACCTGGAAAGAAGGGTTTCCCATACTGCCGCCTAGCTTAATTTGCGCGTGGCGCGGACTCCGCTGCTTTATGGGGCGGCCCCTTGGGCTGCGCCGGGCGCCTCGCCCGGCATTCTTTGGCTCCAGCCCCGCTGCATTATGGAGTAAGCCTTGCTGATCGCGATATGGAAAGAGCGGGGCCGGGAACTGATCCGGCACCGGCTCGTAAAAAACACCATGGCGCTGCTGTTCATGCAGGCCACGGCCTATATCGCGCCTTTTCTGGTACTGCCCTATTTGTCGCGCGTCTTATCGAAGCAGCATTTCGGGCTCATCGCCTTTGCGATGTCGTTCAACTGGTATTTCATCACTCTGGTGGAGTACGGCTTCAATCTCACGGCCACGCGCCGCATCGCGCTCCATCAGGATGAGCCTGAAAAAATTTCGAAGATCTTTAGCTCCGTTATGGCGGCGAAGACCTTTCTCACCGTCTTAGGTTTCGTCATCATGCTGTCGGTCGTCCTTTTGACGCCGAAGCTGCGGCCCAACCTGACGCTGTTTTGCATCTGCTACCTCGCGGTGCTCGGGGAGTTACTGTTCCCGCTGTGGTTATTCCAGGGGCTCCAGAAGATGGAGAACCTGCTGTGGCGCGACCTGCTGGCGAAGATGACCTCGCTTGCTCTGGTCTTTACCTTCGTGCATCAGGATGGCGATTATTTGTGGGCGGCTGGCTTTCAGGCCGGCGCCATGGCGCTGTCGGGCGTTGTCGGAATTATCACCGTGCCGTTTCTGACCCCGGCGCGTTTCGTTCCGCCGAGCGTGGAAGAGGCATTCACGGCCCTGAAAGAAGGCTGGCCGGTCTTCCTGTCCATGGCGGCCATTGCGATTCAGTCGGCGAGCAACACGTTCATCCTAGGTCTGCGATCCGGGCCGGAAGACGTCGCGGTGTTCTCCGTGGCCTATCGGCTGGTCGTGGCCTTCCGGACGCTCACCCAGCCGGTCGTGCAGGCGGTCTATCCACATATTAGCCACATGGCGTTCGGCTCGCGCGAGAGCGCCATTGCCTTTCTGCGGAAATACGCGCTGCTGTTGGCTGCTCCTTTTTTTGTCGCCTCGGTCGTGCTGTTTGTAGGCGCCGCGCCCATCATCCGCATTGTTTTTAGCGCGAAGTATTTGCCCGCCGTGCCGCTGCTACGCATCATGGCCTTTGGCGTGTTCCTGCTTGCCATCCAGCACGTTTACTCTACTTTCTACATGCTGGCATTCGGTTATGAGAAGCAGTGGTCGCGGCTGATCCTGCAGGGCACGGCCGTGAATTTTGCGGTTCTGATTCCCTTGATGTACATCATCTGGCCTGCCGAGGCGGTTTCCATCACTCTGCTCGTGTTGGATATCTTTGTCGCCGTCGCAAGTTACTTGTTCTACCGGAGGACTGCTTCGCCTATTCCACAGGTGGTCGCGGCTCAATCAGTGCACTAAATGCTCACCGAACTTCAGGTCCAAATCCTGAATCGAATTTCGCCCGGCGAGCCGGCCTGGTGCTTCTCACCCAGCGCGTATGCCGAAAAGTCGAAGCTGCAGGCGCTCTTGGGAGACGAGTTCCTCAAACAGGTACGTGGCAAGACCGTTCTTGATTTTGGCTGTGGCCCCGGAGCCGAAGCCATCGATCTGGCGCATTTCGGAGCGCGCCGGGTCATCGGTCTGGATATCCGCGACGATCTATTGAATACCGCCAGAGAGCGGGCGCAAGCTGCCGGTGTCGGCGATATCTGCTGTTTTACCCGACAGACCCATGAACCCGTCGATCTTGTGATCTCGATCGATGCCTTCGAGCACTTCGACGATCCCGCCGGCATTCTGCGCATCATGGATTCTCTTCTAAAACCGGAGGGAGAGGTGATGATCAGCTTCGGCCCCACCTGGTATCATCCGCTCGGCGGCCATCTCTTTTCCGTGTTTCCCTGGGCGCATCTTCTGTTCAGCGAACGGGCGCTGCTGCGCTGGCGATCGGGGTTCCGCAGCGATGGAGCCACGCGCTTCCGCGAAGTGGAAGGCGGCCTGAATCAAATGACCATTCGGCGGTTCGAGAAAATAGTGGAGATGAGTCCTTTCCGGTTCGTCGAATTCGAAGCTGTGCCTATCCGAAAGCTCCGGCTCTTTCACAACCGCTTGACCAGGGAATTCACCAGCGCGATTGTCCGCTGCCGGCTGGCGAAGAGGAGTAACCCATGTCTGTCGTAGCAGAGCACGCGGGTTCCCATGACTTGATATCGCGAGAGCGCGGCGATTCGCCTATCCGGTTACTTTTGATTGCGCCTTCCATGGAGATCGTTGGCGGCCAGTCCGTGCAGGCCGGCTATCTTCGCTCCATGCTCGAGGAAGTGCCCGGACTTCGCGTCACATTTTTCCCGCTCGATCCCTATCTCCCCAAAGCGCTGCGTTGGACGCGGCGCGTTCCCTATCTGCGGACTTTTGTGAATAGCGTCCTCTACAACTCGCGCTTGGTCTGGGAAGCCCGCAAGCACGATCTGATTCACATTTTCAGCGCCGGTCTCTCCTCCTATACTCTTTGGACCATCCCGGCCCTGACCATTGCGCGCTTGTATCGAAAAAAAACGATTTTGCACTATCACGATGGGCAGGGCGAGCAACATCTGACCGAATGGCGCACCGCGAAACCCACCATCGCCTGGGCGGACCGCGTCATCGCGCCGTCCGGCTTTCTGGTGGACGTGTTTGCCAGATATGGCATTCGGGCGCAATCGATTTTCAATGTGCTCGATGTGAGCCACTTCCGGTACCGTAAGCGCAGAAAGCTGCGGCCCGTCTTCATGACGAACCGCATTCTCGAGCCGCTTTATAACGTCGGGTGTATCCTGCGGGCGTTCGCGATCATTCAAAAGCGCTATCCGGACGCGAGTCTCACCATCGCGCACGATGGGGTTTGCCGTCCCAGCCTGGAGCAATTAGCGAAGGACTTACAACTACGCAATACGGAATTCATCGGCAAAGTTTCGCGAGAGAAGATTCCCGACCTTTACGACACGGCGGACATTTACCTCACGAGCCCGAACATCGATTGCATGCCCGTCTCGTTGTTGGAGTGTTTTGCTTCCGGCCTGCCGATTGTAGCCACCAAAGCAGGAGGCATCCCATACATCGCGAAGGACCGCGAATCGGCGCTGCTGGTCGATTTGAACGATCACGAAGCTATGGCGGCGCGCGCCATCGAGCTGCTCGAAGACGAAAAGCTGGTCGAGCGGCTCACCGACCGGGGACTCGAAGAAGTGAAGCGCTACCGCCGCGAGCCGATCAAGCAACAGTGGGCTGAACTCTACCGCGAACTCGCTACTGAATAGCGCCAGCGTTTCATTAACCGTTGAAAACCGCTGTGGAAGCAGAAGAGCGCTTTCTGAGCCACGACCGCAAGGAATGGTAGTGACGAACTTGGGTTAGCTTCCGGCTGACATTGCTTTCACAAGGTTCCGCCGTGCCTTGAGAGGCGGGTAGCTCCACTCGTTTCCGGCCCAGCCGAATCGCTCGCGGTTATACCAGGACACTTTTTCTAACCCTTGGATCAGCCGGTCAGCGTTAATTCCGACGCGCTGCAAAGTGAGCACCGCAATCGCATCGCAGGTGAGTTCAAGCTCGCGCAAACGCGTGACATTCTTATCCTTCTGCGCATCCGCATATTCTTGCCAGATATATTCATGTCCAATTTCGTGGGCAACCAGTGCCTGCAGTTCCTCGGAACCAAGCAACTCTAAAGCAGGAAGTGAGATCAGCAGAACGGCTCGGCCGTATAAGCCAGTCCAAGCCTGCGGGACGGAGATCACTTTGAGTACGTACACACGATCGCGTTCGTGTATGCGGAGAATGGCGGTGAGATCCTTCAATTTCCGCCGTTCGCTCTCAGTCAGTTGCGCCACTTCACCCTCGGTTGGAAGAGATTCCAGCACATTTCTTTTCTCATCGGCACTGACGGAGGCTGGCCTGCAGGCGTCCAGGTCAGTGGTATGTTGCGCGACCGCCAGCAGATCTATGCATGGCTGCTTCGCAATAGCCGCATGCCAGGAAAACGGAAAGGTCAGGAAAAGAGCGGCACACCAGAGAGGGTTGTGACGTACTACACTAGTTCTGCCTAGCTGACGGTTAAATGTATCTCGAATAGCCATGGCGCGAGCATGATGCCGGGCCGGCGGGCAAATCCTTTGCGCCAATCAAGCGGCCGCGAAGGATTTTTTGAGGAAATTGTGAGCGCGCGCTATGTTGATGACGCCAAGTGAGTTGTACAACTTCGGCTCATATAGGCTGGACATGTCATCAAGGACCCTCACTCGCTCCGGCGAGGTGGTCACTCTGGCTCCCAAGACCTTCGATCTGCTTGCGGCGCTCGTGAAAAGCAACGGACGGCTGTTGTCCAAGAGTGAATTGATGGGCTCGCTCTGGCCCGACACGTTCGTCGAAGAAGCGAACCTCTCATTCCAGATCTCGGCCCTGCGGAAAGCGCTCGGCGAGGACGGCGTTGAATGGATCGAGACAGTTCCGAAGCACGGGTATCGATTCACGGCCACAGTGAACCAGGAACAATTCAAGCAGGTTGTGGGACCCTCGCGCGAGGACAGCCGGGTAGCCCTATGGAAGAAGCGCTGGTATTTGCCGGCCGCAGTCTTGGCGCTAGCAATCACTCTGATCGGCGTGTTTCTGGAAAGAACAGCCTTGCGGCCGTCGCGGGAGCCGGAAGGGTCTTCGCCGGCCGTTCCGCTGACCGCCTATCCCGGATATGAGGTAAGCCCGAGCCTATCACCCGATGGCAGCCAAGTGGGGTTTTCGTGGAACGGACCAACCGGGGACAATTTCGACATTTACGTGAAGCTAGTCGGACCCGGGCGGCCGCTGCGATTGACAAAGAACCCCGCCCGGGACGAGAACCCCGCCTGGTCGCCGGATGGACGCCTCATCGCGTTCCAGCGATTTAATAGCGATATCAGTGCAGACGTGTTTGTGATTCCGGCGCTCGGCGGAGCCGAACGGAAAATCGCGACGATGAGCGTGCGAGGGGCTGCGCAATTGTTCCATAACTGGAAATTGCCGCCAAATCTTACCTGGACGCCCGATGGCAAATGGATTGCGTTTGGCGGCCGCATCTCGGATGACGAGATGCCCGGCATTTGGTTGGTCGCAGCGGACGGTATCGAGAAACGGCGACTCACGCAGGTTACCGGCCATGAGTTCGGCGACTGGGGCCCGGCATTCTCGCGGGATGGACGGAAGCTGGCATTTATCCGGGAACGGTCGCTATCGGCGAGCGCGGTTTATGTGCTTCCGCTCTCATCCGCGTTTACTCCCGCTGGCGCGCCGGAGAGGGTGACACGCGAGAGCGCGGCGATGCAGGGTCTTGCCTGGACACCGGACGGCAGCGGGATCGTGTACTCATCGGGAGGTCATCTCGGTCTCTCGCGAATGCAGAGGATCACGATTCCGGCAAAACGGGGCAAGCCGATGGATCAATCGCAACCGTTGTCATTTGGCGAGCGCGCCACGGGAGTCACCATTTCGAAGAGCGGCCGGCTGGTGTACTCGGCGCAGTTCAGAGATACAAACCTCTGGAAACTCATCTTGGCTGGACAGAATCTGCCCGGAACCGGACCGCTTGCCGCTTCTATGTTCGACGAGCATACCCCAGATTACTCACCGGACGGTAAACGGCTTGCCTTCGCGTCCACGCGATCGGGCGCGGAGGAAATCTGGATCTCCGATGCGGATGGATCGAACCCGATGCAGATGACCTCTATGGGAGGACCGCAATGCGCGAATCCACGCTGGTCGCCGGACGGGCGGACAATCCTGTTCAATTCGCGGCGTGAGGGTTCGGCCGACCTTTATCTGCTTCAGCCGGACACCGGCGAACTGCGGCGCATTACTGACGATCCCGCCGAGGAAGTCGAACCCCGATGGTCGCGGGATGGACACACGATTTACTTCGGCTCGAATCGGACCGGGCGATTCGAAGTCTGGAAGATGCCCGCAACCGGAGGCGCCGCAGTCCGCATCACCCGGCAAGGAGGACTCACGGCCACCGAATCCCCTGACGGCCGCTTCCTGTACTACGCCAAGCACGAGGGTATGCCAAGTTCGATCTGGCGTGTGCCGGTTGGTGGTGGAGAGGAGACATTGATCGTTAACGGATTGAGCTACTCCTTGAATTTCGTGGTCGCAGACCGAGGTCTGTATTTTTTGGCCGCTGGCGATGCGCCAAACAAGACTTCGATCGACTTCTTCGAGTACGCCACTGGGAAAAGAACAACACTGCTCAATCTAGGGAAGCCATATTGGTGGGGCATGGCCTTGTCGCCCAATCAGAAGTCGTTGTTATATTCGGTGGTCGACAGCGCGGGCAGCAATCTCATGCTCGTGGACAATTTTCGATAGCTGGGCCGCAAGCTACTGATCCCGGTGTACCGTCTCGATAGAAAAGGCCGGTAAACACACCGCAATATATTCAGCGCCTTCCGCATCGGGCGTGCTATACCGGACCCACTCGCCCTTGTGCGCAATCACCGCTTGCCCAGCCTGAACATCCACCGAGCCGCCTTGATGTTCGACGCACAACTTGCCTTTCAGCACCACCGTAAACTCATCGAACTCGGGCGTCTGCCCCGGCTCCTGCCATCCGCCCGGACTTCGCATATGCGCAACGCTGACGTCCGATGTCTTGGAATTAACACGTCCAATATATTCATCGATCAACTTCAGCTTGTTCCCGGCAGCTTGGACACGTGTCGGCTGCCCTATCACCCTAGGAGGTCTCATCACCCTCAAGATAAAAGGTGCTCTTTTGAGTGGGGCAGGCGCGAGCCTGCGGCGGCCGCACAGGCCGCCCTACCGCCGCCAATATCCGCCGTACCACCGGTGTCCGTAATACCGCGGAGCCACCCAGTACGCCCCCACATACGGCCGTCGCGCCCAGTAACCCGCATGCCAATAATAATGCGGTCCGACCGGATACCAATAACCGGCGATCCACGTGTAACCAGGCCCCGGATAGGACGGACGCACATATGCAACCACAGGCGGTGGAGGAGGTGGCGCGGCATAATACCCACCTCCGCCAAATCCGACACCGAAAAACACCCGCGGCCCCGCAAACAGCGAACCGCCGGCCAGCAGTAAGAGTGCAAGTAACTTGGTCTTCATACGCTTTACCAAGGTGCAACTAACTTGCCGTTCCTAAGTGATTCAAAATTCGTGCGCGCAGAAAATCGCAGCGGCTCTTGAGAACCGCAGTGGTGCATTTGAACCAGCAGTGCCTTTACAACCTTCCAAAATGCGCCACCGCCTGCCCGATAGATTTATATTTCTCAATGAACGGATACATGCTGTGCTCCGTTTGATCGAGCTGCTGCGCCTTCTGCAACACTGCCGCGGCATGTTCGCGCGGAACCACCGCCACGCCATCCATATCCGCCACCACAATGTCGTCAGGCTTCACCGAAACACCCGCGCAGTTCACGGGAACATTTTTCCCGGCGAAACGGAAATGATTCACCGTAGTAGACGGCACAATGCCGCGGCTGAACACCGGGAACTGCAACTTCGCGATCTGCGGTGTATCCCGAATTCCGCCATCCACCACGGCTCCGGCGAGCCCGCGGTACTTCATCGCGGTACTCATCAGGCCGCCAATGCCCGCGTAATCCAATCCATCCTGCACCACCATCACGTAGACGGACCCTGCCGGCGCTTCATCGATGGCATCCAGCATGCCTTTCAGCGCACCCGCTCCGTCGTGATTCTCCTCGCGCTTCAAAAGCACCGTGACGGCCGGACCCGCGAACTTAGTCTGGGCGAGCGGACGCATGTCGTGAGACATGTACGCCTTCTGTCCATACAACTGCTCCATCGCGTCAGCCACCGACGCCACCTCCACCAAACGAAACCCCTCCATCAAGTTCCTTTGCGTCGTGTTGTCGCGCGGAACAGAACCGCGACCGTGAGGGAGCGGCATTCCCAACACCAGCGCCACCGTTCCAACCAGCGCAATAAACAATTTGCTTTTCATAATCGTTGTTTTAACTCTTCGAGACCCTTCGGCCCGGCCAGCAGGAGAAGCCCGCACGAGATCACCGGACAAATGCCAGCGAGGAAAATCGCCAGCGTAAAATTTTTCCTTGGTCCCAGCGTCCAGCCTGTGACCAGCGGCGCCAGCACTCCTCCGATCTGCGAGAGCGTGTTCAAAAATCCCACCGTTCTCGCGACCATCGCAGCGGGCGGCGTGTGCTGCACAATCGACCAATAATTCGAGCTGGCAATTCCAAACGAACAGATCGAAACAATCAACACCGGCAGCACTGGCCCGCGTCCTGGCAGCACGTCCAGAATCAGAATCGCGCCCGCGCCCAGCAGTCCGCACGCGGCAAACAAGATCCGGATCTTGAACACGTTCTGAACTCTTTCGACTAATTTGTCCGCTACCCAGCCACTCATCACATTGAGTCCAGCCATGATAAAGAGCGGAGTAGATAGAATTCTACCCATCCCCATCGTCGAAAACCCGCGCGAAGAGATGAGATACGTCGGCATCCAGGTCAGCAGAAAATACCAGTAATAGGAGAACAGCAGCACGCACGGGCACATCGCCCAAAAGGCGCGGGAACCAACCAGCGTGCCCCACGGTGATTGCGTGACAGGTTGTAACTCAACCGCGCTCTTCCTCTCCTGATGAGGCGCCGCCGCCAACCAGAAAGGAATCCACAGCAAAGCTCCCAGTCCGGTCACCGCGAACATCACGCGCCAGCCGAAATTCGCCAGCAGCGCGGCTCCCAGCAGCGTGCCGCACGCCGGGCCCAGATTCTGTCCGGAAATATAAAGCGCGATCGGCAAACCATGCTCGCTCCCGGAGAAGTTACGCCGGATGTAGGCGAGGCTCGCCAGCGGTCCCACCGCTTCGGCAAGCCCCAGCACCATGCGCAGCGTTAAAACGCCGGTTGGTCCATGCGCGAGCGCGATTCCTGCCGAGGCCAGCGACCAGATCAGAAACGCTCCGGCGTAGATCGACCGCACGCCAAACCGGTCCACCACCGCGCCCGCCGGTATTTGAAACGCCGCATACGTCCAAAAGAACGCCGAAAGCAGCACGCCCATGAACTGCGGCGAAATAGCAAAATCCTGCATCATGGCCGGAGCCGCGATGCTCAGATTGCCGCGGTCGATGTAGCTGATCAGAATGCCCAGAACGATGAGCGAAACAACGACCCAGCGGCGGCTCATTTGGTCTGAAAGCGCCAGCCCGCCATTTCATCCAGGAAGGCAACTACCGCTTGCGCCGCGGCTTCCAGAAACCGGGCGCCCTTCTCCGAACTCGCATACTCCGGCATCCCGATCACCCCGTTTTCCGAGATCTCGTCGAACTCATTGATGATCGAGTAGGGAGCAGGGGCTAGCATATCGACCGTGCCCGGCCCCCCTGCTTTGGCTTTTGCCATATCAACCAGATTCGGGTCGGTCGCCAGCAGAACGGAAGTCTCCATTTCGCACGCGTGGCCCATTCCTCCAATCGGCGAGGAGCGAATCCCGGAAAACTGCCGCGCCGCCAGATTCCAGTAGGTTGCGTATGCGATATACAAATCCGGCAGCGATTCCAACTCCGATTTCAATTCGCGCTGTGCGGCTTTGCACGGAATATCGTTGCCGCCGTGCCCGTTCAATAGAAATATCTTGCGCGCTCCGATCCTCACGAGCGACCGGCAGATGCCACGAATCATTTCGACGTATGGCATAAGATCGAGACTCACGCAGCCAAACCGCCGGTGATGCGGCGAATGACCCAGCCACTGCACAGGTAGTAGCACAATGCGGTCCGATCTTAGTTGCTCCACTCGCTCGGCAACGTGCGAAACGATCAGCGAATCCGTGAACAGGGGCAGATGCGGCCCGTGCTGTTCAAGCGATCCCAGCGGTACTACGAAAATCCGTTGCGAAAGCCCGGAGAGATCGGGCCAGCGTACCTGCGCAAGGTGCATTAACCCAGGTTACAGAACCCCGCGGCGCTACAGAACCCCGCGCGTAAGCAAGGGGTGCGTGTCAGCAAGGGACCTACAGAACCCCGCGCGTCAGCAAGGGGTTTCCGTACATCACCGCCACGTGCCCGTTCTTGATGATCTGCGCTATGCCTTCTGGACTCGCCTCGGGCGCTTCATACGTAGCGTGGCTCGCGATGTGCGCCGGATCGAAGATCACCAGATCGGCGATATAGCCCGGCCGCAGCAAACCGCGATCCCGAAGATTCAAGCGCATGGCCGGCTTGCCAGTACTTTTGTAAATCGCCTCGGCAAGTGAAAGCCATTTGCGTTCGCGCACCAGTCGCCCCAGAAGTTCGGGATACGTCCCATACAGCCGCGGATGCGGTTTCCCCTTCACATAAAAGCCGTCGGTAATCACAGAACAGAGCGGATGCGTGATCAACTGCCGCAGGTTCTCTTCGCTCTGGTTGAACGTGATCATGTTCACCGCGCCTTGCTCTTCCACCAGCAAATCGAGCGCGCACTCCCCCGGATCTTCGCCGCAAAGCGCCGCCACTTCAGTAACCGTCTTGCCTACGGTGTCCGCATTTTTGCTGCTCGCAACGGACGAAATCGTCACATCGCTCCAGAGCTTTGCTCCCGAAGATTCCATCTCTTCCAGAATGGCGCGGCGCGTCGCCTGGTCCCGCAAGCGCGCTAGCAGCGCATCGGTTCCTCCGTCGAGCGTCCATTGCGGCAGAAGTTGGGTCAGCACGGTGCTTCCGCACTGGTACGGGTAAATGTCGAATTCGATATCGATGCCACGGTCGTGCGCGAGTTCAATCTCGGCCAGAGCCGGTTCCTGCAACGGCCAGTATTTCCGGCCCGCCGCCTGCAAATGCGAAACTTGCAGCCGGCACCCCGTCCGTTCCGCCAAATCGATCTGCTCGCGCAGCGCATCGAGCAAACCCGCCGAATAGCTGCGCATGTGCGTGGCGTACAGCTTGCCCTTCTTTGCCACAATCCGGCAGAGCGGCTCCAGTTCCTCTCTTCCCGCAGCCGATCCCGGAGCGTACATGAGCCCCGTCGAAAATCCCACGCATCCGGCATCGAGCGATTCCTCGAGCAGCCCTGCCAGCCGGTCTAATTCGCGCGCGGGAAGCGGGTCTTGCCGCAGCCCGCAAACCGCGACACGCAGGCTCCCATGACCCGCCAGCGCCAGACTGCGCGTATCCGCCTCGGCCTCTCCCAACGCTTCTAAGTAAGCTCGCGCGGAAGGCCAGCCCCAGTCCCCCTCGCGGCCCAGAATGCCGCCCGCAAACTCCCGTAAGTTCTCCGATAAGGGAAACGGCGAGAACCCGCAGTTTCCTACTACTTCTGTAGTAATTCCCTGGTTCAGCTTTTCCGTCCGGTGCTCCAGAACCTGCACATCGGAATGGCTGTGCAGGTCAATGAATCCGGGGCAAACCGCGAAACCGGAGCAGTCCAGCACCGGGCAATTCGCAACCTGCAAATCGGGCGCGATGCGCTCAATGCGATCGCCTTTCACCAGAATCGACGCTCGATACGGTTCCGCTCCGGACCCGTCGAAAACCAGTGCATTAAGTAGCAGCATTTGGCCCTTTTTTTATAGACGGTAAAAACCCCTCTTTGCTCAAGCCCGGCAGTACTGAGATTCCGCGGCCGGATGATACGCCACCGCAAGCTGAGGCGTCTCGAGACGCTGATTTTGCTGGAGTCTGGACGTGAGGCAGCTTTCGAGGATGCCGCTCGTGAGTAGCGTTCGTTGGATCGGATACGGTGCTTTCCCGGTCATGAACATCTGCTCGATTTTCGACACTAAACACGCCGAATACGTCACATTTGGGTTCGGTGTCAGCAAAAATTGGTTCGATATATTTCCGTGCCCTCTCACGCGCGCCGCGAAGTTGAAATCCTGCACCGCGCCGTCGAGCATCAGCATCGCCGCGCGCAAACCATCGCGATATTCGATCAGATACGCCGCCGGGTGCTTCACCAGTTCAGGCAAAACGCCCGAGCCAACCAGATCCTGCGTGCGCCCATCCTTCAGCGTGAGCCCCAGAGGCGTGTCGCTGCGCGAGAGCGCTGAACTCAGCAATTCTTTCGACCAGATGCCCTGGTCGCCTGCTTTCCAGACGTTATCGCCGTCGAGCAATTGCACGGATTTCACGCCGCTCTCGCCGCCCTTGCGCCGCTCCATCATGCATTGCAGCCCTTCGAGCGCATGAAAGTCCATCGCATCCGAACCGCCCACCCCCACCATCACTGCATCCTCGATGTGCGCGCCCAGCGGCATTTCGATGTCCGGCAGTCGCCACGTAACCGGGAGCGAAGAGCCGCCCAGCATCGGAAATCCAAGTTCTTTCGAGGCCGCCACCATTTTGCTCGCCTTCTCGAAGCTGTACGAAAGATGCTTGTCGTTATAGACCGGCACCGCTCGTCCGCTGTCCCGGAACACTTTCACGCACTGCTCGAAAAATTCGTAGCGTGGATACAGCTTCTGGCCTTTTTCGTTGGTCGGATAATCGCCGTGTTCGCCGACAATCAGCACGGCATCGCAGGCCAGCTTGCTCGTGCCGCAGCAGACGGCTTCAGCAATCGTCGGATAGACGCGAAAGCCGAACTCGTTTGCTCGCTCGCCGCTCAGATCGCCGTCTGGCTTCTGATCGACATACAACGAAACCACCTTCACGTTTGGCATGTGCCATTCGCCGTTATGCGGATAGCCCACCAGAAAACGGTCCCCGATGTGCTGCCCGTGCGACAGATACCGGTAAATCGTCGTAACGATCGCGACACGCACCGGCTTCCCGGGCTGTTGAGCAGCCGCGAGCGGAAGCAGTGCGGCGGAAGCAAGAAATTCGCGGCGGCTTTGCATTAGCTCCTCTCAAACGTGGATTGCGGATTGGGACTGTAGCGAATCGCGAGATGCGGCGTCTCAACCCGCGTCTGATTGCGATACAAACTCTCGACCCCGCTCGCGGTCAAGCCGGTGGTCAGCAGCGTACGCTCTATCGGATAGGGCGGCTTGCCCGTAAGGAACATGTCTTCCATGTGATTCACCAGCGGGCTGAAGAAATCCGCCAGCGTCGTCCGCCCATCCGGCATCGGCAGATACATCTGCGTCGAAAATATCTTCGGCGAATTTCCGAGCCGCGCCGCAAAATTGAAGTCGCGTATCAGCCCGTTCATCAGCAGCATCGTGCAGCGCACGCCGTCCTCGTGTTCGTAGGTATAGGCAACCGGATTCTTTGTGAGCTGGCGCATCTGCTCGCGCGTGGGAAAAATGTCGTTGAAACCAGGACGCGCGGGCGTCAGCGTGTGGCTCCGGCAGAGCGCCGCCTTCATCAGATCGAACGGCCAAACGCCTTCCTTTAGGGCATCCCAGAAACGGTCGCCGCGATAGGCTTGCAGCCACTTCACGCCCACTTCTCCGCCTTTGCGGCGCTCCACCATGCACTGCACCGTTTCCAGGCCGTGGAAATCGTAGCTGTCCACACCGCCGTAACAAACGCACAGCGCTTCGCGCACATCCGAGCCCAGCGGCATTTCCACAGACGGAATCCGCCATGTAACCGGAAGACTGGAACCGGCCATGAACGGAAACTGCATGCTGCGCGAGGTGTCATACATCTCTTTCGCCCACTCCCAGTTCCACGAAAGATGTTTGTCGCTGAACACGGGAACCACCCGTTTGCTCGACCGGAACACTTTCACCACTTCCTGGAAGAACCGATAACGCGGATACTCCGTCTGGCCTTTTTCGTTGCGCGGATAATGCCCGTGCTCGCCGACAACAACGACGCCGTCCACCGCGAGCTGGCTGCCTCCGCACGCGAGAGCTTCCGCGATCGTCGGATAAGTCTTCATCTCCGGATGCCGTGCGGCGCGCTCATGGCTCAAATCGTCCGGTCCCACCTGATCGACATAGAGCGCGACCAGATCCATCGGCGGGTGGTGATAACTGCCGCTCCAGCCGTACCCATCCAGAAAACGATCTATGATGTGCTGCGCGTGCGAATACTTGAAATAGCGGGTGACGACACCGGCGAGTTTAAGGCGATTAGGCAAGGCGTACCTGCTTCACGTGAATCTTATCGTTGCTGAATTCGCCGAGCTGCAACATGCCCGCGATCTCGATGTGCTCCACCTGGCAATTCAGAAAATGGCTGTCCTTATCGGGTCTTGAGAGCGCAATCGGCGCCATGCCCATCTGTTGCCGTTTGGCGTCAATCGCCTTCCAGCCGGTCTTATCCAGCGCGACGGGATCCGTTCCGAAATAGAGCGTTTTTGGTTCCCAGATGTACTGCGGCTTCCCACCCGGGCCGCCGTGATAGGACGCCTTCACCGCATCCACAATTTGCAACGCCACTTTCTGACGAATAATTGGCAGACTCACCACCGAAGGAATAAACATGCCGCACGCATTAAGCGTCGGCGTGAGATGGCTCCGGTTCACGTTGTTCACAAAGCCGTGCGACATGTTCTTCAGACAAATCGTTACGCCTGCCGATTGATGGTGTTTCAGCACCGGAAGATTGATGATCTTGTTGACGCGGTTGGTGACGATCTTAGACACATACGACCGTTGAAAATGCGGATCGCTCCAGTTCTCGCCGGGCTTGATCAACGCTATCTGCATGTAATGGTTTTCGTCGTAGCCGCCCATATCGAGCTGCACATCGTCATACCGCAGCGAAGGCGCATCCCAGTGAACGCCCGGCCGCAGCCATTTATCGATGCCGCAATCCAGCACTTCTTCGCGATACCGGCTGAACACGATCACGTTCTGGTTGGAAACACCGGCGGCATTCAAGCCATCGAGAATCGAGTGCAGCACGGAACTATCGGAACACAGGCCGGGCCCTCCCACCGGGCTGACTTTGATTCCCACCACATCGCCTTTCTCAAACAGCGTTCGCCAGGCATCCTGCCAGCTCGGCGCTCCCGTCAACTCCGCCATGCCGCGCTGCATCATCTGCTGAATCGCTTCCGGCTGATAAGCGCCCGAAGCAATGCAGCCCGAGTGTTCCACCGCGATGACGCGTCCCGGATACGGCCCCGGCATGCCTGTGGCCGTGTTTGCAGCTTTGCTGCGGGAATGCGCAAACACTGCGCCCGCTACGGCGGCTTGAAGGAACTCTCTACGATGACTCGGCATGCGCCCTCCCGGTTATTTCTCACTTTACCCGCCCGAATCGAGGACGCCCATAGAATGAAAACGGAATGCAAGGCGTTCTCTGTTCGGGCAACATTGTTTACGACACGTTGGTGCGGCCTGTCGACGAGCTCTATTGGGGCCCGACAACATTTGTTGATTCCATCGAGGCTCACGCCGGAGGAAACGGCGCAAGCACCTCGCGGGCGTTGAGCCGGCTCGGCGTGCCTGTCCGGCTGCTCACTGCCGTGGGAGCCGACAACGCCGCGAAATTCCTTCTCGAAACTCTTGCGCAGGACAGCGTCGATATTTCCCGCGTCGAGCGCGTACCGGGACCGTCCGCATCAACCGTCGCGATGGTGAAATCGAGCGGCGAGCGCAAATTCTTCCATTGCTTAGGCGCAAGCAACGCCGCTTTCGCCAAGCCCATCGAGTTCACGCCCGAGCTCTGCGCCGGCATGACGCATTATCATCAGGCGAGTCTCTTCGTCTTGCGCCGTTTACGCGCTCGCGGACCGGAAACTTTGATCAACGCGCGAAAGGCCGGATTGACAACCTCGTTCGACACCAATTGGGACCCCGCCGGCGAATGGATGGGGAGTTTACGGCCCTGCCTTCCTCACATTGACATTCTGTTCATGAATGAAGTCGAGGCCGAGATGATCACCGGCTCCACCGATCCCGCAGCCGGAGCGAAGGTTGTGTTGAATGAAGGTCTCCGAACGGCTGTAATGATGCTGGGGAAACGCGGATGCGCCATCTATACCCAAGACCAGGAAGTTTTTTCACCAGCCTTCGACGTGGAAGCGAAAGACTCCACCGGCGCAGGCGATTGCTTCGTTGCGGGCTTTTTAGCAGCGTACCTGGACGGCGCGTCGCTCGCCGAAGCGGGCGAGTTCGCAAATGCAGTCGCCGCCTTGAGCGTGCAGCAAGTAGGCGCAGTTACCGGTGTTCTCTTTCGCTCCGAAACAGAAGCTTGGATACGGCATCACCGGCCGTAATTCGTATCGATCAGGTGTTGGAGAAATCGGATGGACGCTCGAATATCGGCCTGCTGTTGCGGCCCTGAAATTTCGCGCTCAATCGTGATCGGGCCCATATAATTCAGCTCGCGCAACCGGCGAAACACCTCAGGAAAATTGACGCGCCCCTGCCCAATGGCCACTTCTTTGCCCAGCTTTTTCGGATCGGTTGGATATAGCCCATCTTTCGCATGCGTTCCGCGCACATGCTTCCCGATCACATCGAGCGCCGCGACAGGATCGCCTTTGCCATAGAGAATCAAATTCGCCATGTCGAGATTCACCGCCAGGTTGTCGAGCGCTACATCTTCGATGGCGCGCAGCATGGTAATCGGCGTCTCCTGGCCGGTCTCCATCAGAA
The DNA here is from genome assembly GCA_035651215.1 of Bryobacteraceae bacterium. Taxonomy (GTDB): domain Bacteria; phylum Acidobacteriota; class Terriglobia; order Bryobacterales; family Bryobacteraceae; genus Bog-105. Next base: position 31,301 of record DASRGE010000007.1, on the reverse strand, counting down.
ACAGTTGTCCGTTCGCGCGGCAGTGGCTGGTGACGTCCCGGATCGCCTCAACCACTTGCGGATAGAGCGGATCATTCGGATTCTCCGGAATGAATCCACAGTGCGTATGTACCGCCCCGATTCCACATTGTTTCGCCAAATCGGACGCGCGCTTCAGCGCGTCAAGTCGCGCGGCTCGCGTCTCCGGCGGCACAAGCCCGATGGTCTGGGGACCTTGATAGAAGTCCCAAACCATGCGTCCCGGCCCGAGCGTCATCACCGCCGTCGCTTCCACGTTGTATTTCGCGAGTGCCTCTTTCAATGGAGCTGCGAGACTCGGCGGAGCCTCACCGACATGCACCTGGCACGTCGGCAACCCCAAATCGTGAACCGCCTTGACGCCCACCTCTGGAGTGCTCTTCCCAACCACGCTGGTTACCACTCCCAGCCGTGGCGCACGCGACGCCGCTTTCGCTGTTGCTGCTGCGGCGAGCGTCATCTTCAGGAAAGTACGCCGTTCGTTCACTTGCCCGGCTCCGTCAAACTCTTCAGCAACTTAATGGCTTTGCGGATGTCGGCAGCACGCTTGTTCGCATCCTGCTCTTCGCGCTCGACACTCAGAATCCCTCGATACCCGATCTCTTTCAATTTTGAAATAAAACGCGGAATATCGACGTTCCCTTCGCCCAGCGGACGTTCCACTCCGAGCGCCTCCGGCCGGCCGCGGTCCGGCCAGTCCCCGTCTTTGCAGTGAACCGAAATCACCAGCTTGCCCAAAACATCAAGCGCTTCAATCGGATCGCCCGTCCCATACAAAATCATGTTGGCGGGGTCGAAATTGATACGCAGGTTGGGCCGGTCCACATCTTCGATAAACCGCAAAAGAACTTTCGCCGGCTCTTGCCCGGTTTCGAGAGTGAACGATTGCCCGTTTTGGCCGCAGTGATCACAAATGTCGCGCGCTACATCGCGAATTTCCGCATACAACGAATCCTCGCGATGATGCGGCACAAAGCCGATGTGACAGGCTATGCTATCGATGCCCAATCCCTTCGCTACATCCGAAACCGCTTTGGTTCTCGCGATCCGTTCAAGGCGTGTATTCGCGGGAACCAGCCCCACGGTTCGTTTTACGGTGGGAATGTCCGCATAATCTTCGCCTACGTAGCTGCAAACCGCGGTAACAGCCGTAAAATGCTCATCCGTCAAAGCAGCGTCCCATTGTTCGATGGCCCTGTCGAGCGGTAATTCGCCCGGAAAGCCGAGTTGGCCCGCGCGTACTCCGAAGCTTTTTACATCCTGAAGCGTCTTGCGGGCGTCTGTGCCCGCCCAAAACATTACCCCAATTTCGAGATCCTTCAGACCAAGCATTCTCTATTCTGGTCTCCTTCCCCAACTGCGGCTGAAAAAGTATTGTATGCACACGCGTCTATTCACTGTAGTTGGCGAATGCTGTTGTGGGAAATCTAATTCAACTCGTAGGTCCGCACCAGTCCGTTCAATTCCTTGGTGTAAGGCTCGTTGGAGTCAACGCAGAGAACGGTAAGAAACTCCTCTTTTCGTTGTGTTTTGTGGTTCTGGCCCTGATCGTCGGCCGCGCCCTCCATTGGCTGGCTCGCCGCAACGCCTGGGACCGCCCGGGCAAGCGCTTCGCGTTCTGGGCCCGGCAAGGCATCTCGATTGCGATTGCTGTTTTGCTGCTGATCGGCCTGATTTCTATCTGGTTCGATAATCCCACCACGCTGACCACGGCCGCCGGCATGGTAACCGCCGGGCTCGCGTTCGCCTTGCAGCGCGTGGTCACTGCGTTCGCGGGGTATCTGGTTATTCTGCGCGGAAGAACGTTTACTGTTGGCGACCGCATCACGATGGGCGGAATTCGCGGCGATGTCATCGCCCTCACCTTCCTCCAAACCGTCATCATGGAGATGGGCCAGCCGGCCGAAGGCGATTCGGGAGACCCGATGTGGGTGCAGGCGCGCCAGTACACCGGCCGCATCGTGAGGCTGAGTAATGCGGTGATCTTCGACGAGCCGATCTATAACTACACCCGCGAATTCCCGTACATCTGGGAAGAGATGCGGGTGCCCGTCCCCTACACCGCCGATCGCCGGCGTGCAGAAGAGATTCTGTTGAATGTAGCCAAAAAGCATACAGTGAAAATCGCCGACCTGAGCGAAGAAGCGCTCCACGCACTGGAGCAGCGTTACGTCCTGAAACGTTCTGAATTGGAGCCGCAGGTCTACTGGCGTCTAACGGATAACTGGCTGGAGATGACGGTTCGTTTTATCGTGCCCGATTTCGGCATCCGCTCCATCAAAAGCCAGATGAGCCGCGATATTCTCGATGAATTCGATCGCGCCAAGATCGGCATTGCATCGGGCACTTACGAAGTGGTTGGCATGCCGCCGCTCAATGTGCAGATTACGCAAGCCAACGGCGCCAATTCTGCCCCGGCTCTGGTCAATGCCCTGCACGGGCAGTAGAACTTCTCTTGTAATCAAAATACGTCTCGTCTTCCTGTGAAGACCTGTTAATCAGAAACAACACCTTTGCTTTCGATTTCATCGAGAAATGCGTCGCCAGCCAGATGTCGTCCTCCACCGGGGACTTCTCCAGTTCGAACGCGGTTCCGGGTTCCACCCGGGCAAGAAACCCCTCGATGGAAACCGGGTGAATCACGCGAGCCGTCACCTTCACCCACTGATACGTTTTCTGATCGATCCAGAGCGTGCCCTCCATGCCCGTAAGGACTTGCGTCTCCATGTTGGGCGGGTTGTAGCCGGGCCGCGGGGTTGCCTTGAGAACGTAGGTATTGAAGCCTCGCAGCTTATGTTGGCCCACCAGGGTGAAATCGAAAGCCTTCGTGAGTTGTTCCATCATGGCGTGGTCCCGCTCCCGGTCCTTCTGGTACTTGGCGATTCGCTGCTGCCGCTGGCTTGGCGATTCGGCCCGGCGCTGCGCGATCGCTTGTTTTTGTTTTTGTTCTTCCTGTGCGGCTTGCGATTTCGATAAAGGTCTTCCGTTCACCGCGATCAGGCGCTGGTAAGGCGAGCCTTCGATCATGGTCACCTGATAGGTTTTAGACCCGTTCGGAGTCCGGTCGCGCTCTTTGTAGTCGAATTCGGGGTCGGCGTTGAAGTCGCGCTGGTTGGCGGCAACCGATTTCTGAATGATCGTTTCGACATCGGGTGCCTCCGCGGCTTGACCAATTACCGGCGTACTTCCGGCAAGCAGCGCGAGGCAGAGTAACGGGCACGAACTCCGGAATGGTAAGCCGTTCAACGAATCCCCCACACCTATTAGACACGACACTGCACAAAACGACAGGTTTCCGGTAAGTGAAGCGCTGGCGAAAGTACTCGCATTTTGACCAGTGTTGGTTCGCGCCCGCATTTGCGTCAATTTCGTTGGTGCCCCCGAATAACGGTTTCTCTCCGACGCGTTGGCCGGTTTTCAAGCAGGTCAAAGAAGGCGATTTATTGGGCTTGGAGTCCACTGCCGCCTCGGAGCGGACGGTCGCGCTCGCCGCTCGCACCAAACAGGCCGACCGCGTGGCTGCCTCGGTCTGCCCCTACTGTGCGGTGGGCTGCGGACAACTCATTTACGTAAAAGATGAAAAAATCATCGATGTCGAAGGCGATCCGCGGTCACCCATCTCGAACGGATGCTTGTGTCCAAAGGGTGCAGCGACGTTCCAACTCGTCACCAGTTCGCATCGCGTGAGCGACGTGCTGTATCGCCGTCCGTACGGTACCCAATGGGAGCGAATTCCGCTCGACCAAGCGATGGACATGGTAGCCGCGCGAGTCAAGAAAACGCGCGACACGCACTGGGAAGAAACCGATGCGGAGGGTGAACCTGTTCACCGCACGACGGCCATCGCCCACTTAGGCGGCGCGACGCTCGATAACGAAGAAAATTACCTCATCAAGAAGCTGTTCACTTCGCTTGGCATTGTCCAGATAGAGAACCAGGCCCGTATTTGACACTCCTCCACGGTCCCCAGTTTGGGGACCTCGTTCGGCCGGGGCGGCGCAACCGATTATCCAGGCGATCTGGTGAACTCGGATTGCATCGTCATTGAAGGCTCGAATATGGCGGAGTGTCACCCGGTTGCATTCCGCTGGGTAATGAAGGCCCGCGAGCGCGGCGCAACGGTCATTCACGTGGACCCGCGATTCACGCGCACCAGCGCCGTGGCCGATATTCACGTGCCGCTGCGGGCTGGCACGGACATCGCGTTTCTGGGCGGCATTATTCGCTACATCCTGGAGAACGAGCGCTATTTCAAGGAATACGTCGTCCATTACACGAATGCGCCCGTCATCATCAGCGAGGATTTCAAGGACACCGAGGATCTCGACGGGCTCTTTTCCGGCTGGGACAAGAAAAAAGGAAAATACGATCTCAAAAAATGGATGTACAAAGGCGTGGACCCCGAACCTGCCGGCGGCGTCCGCGAGAGTGAAGCAGGCAAAAAAGGAAAGCCCATCCAGCGGAAACCGATTCAGGCGGAGCACATGGACCCCACGCTCCAGCATCCGCGTTGCGTTTTCCAGATTCTGAAGAAACACTATTCCCGCTACACGCCGGAAATGGTGGAACAGGTCTGCGGCGTCCCGGAAGCGCTTTTCCTGAAAGTCGCCGAGAGCTTATGCCGGAACTCGGGCCGCGACCGGACCGGCGCTTTCATCTATGCGGTCGGGTGGACGCAGCACACCGTTGGCGTGCAGAATATCCGCTCCGCGGCGATTATTCAGTTGCTGCTGGGCAACATGGGCCGTCCGGGCGGCGGAATTGTCGCGCTGCGCGGCCACGCCTCCATCCAGGGCTCGACCGATATTCCGACCCTTTATAACTTGCTGCCGGGCTATCTGCCGATGCCCAAGGCCAAGCACGATAGAGACGCCGATACTTATCTGAAACTAAATACGTCGCCTTCAGGCTGGTGGGGCGAGTTCCCGAAATATTATGTATCGCTCATGAAGGCCTGGTACGGCGATGCGGCCACGAAGGAGAACGGCTGGTGCTACGACTACCTGCCGCGGCTCACCGGCGACTATTCACACATGAACACGGTCGCCGACATGGCGGATGGCAATGTGCAGGGCTATTTCGTTATGGGCGAAAACCCGGTAGTCGGGTCCATGAACGGGCCGCTGCAGCGAAAGGGTCTGCGTAAACTCGGCTGGCTTGTAGTGCGCGATTTCCAAATCACTGAGACGGCCGATTTCTGGCGGGAAGCTCCCGAGATCGCGCGCGGAGAAGTGAAACCGGAAGACATCGCGACCGAAGTGTTCTTCTTCCCGGCCGCGGCCCATACCGAAAAGGACGGCAGCTTCACCAATACGCAGCGCCTGCTGCAATGGCACCACAAGGCCGTCGACCCCAAAGGCGACGCGCGCAGCGAACTGGATTTCATTTTTAAATTGGGTCTGCGCCTCAAAGCGCTCTACCGGAACGAATATCTCGACCGGAAGAATTGGCCCATTCGAGATTTGACGTGGGAGTATCCGACGCATGGTCCGTTGAATGAACCCAGTGCCGAAGCAGTTTTGCACGAAATCAACGGCTACACCGTAGCAGACGGAAAGGCGGTGGAGGGGTTCACCTCCTTGAAAGAAGACGGGTCGACGGCTTGCGGGTGCTGGATCTATTCCGGTTGTTACCGGGATGGCATCAATATGACAGCGCGCCGCAAGCCGTATTGGGATCAGAATTGGGTTGCGCCGGAGTGGGCCTGGGCGTGGCCGCACAACCGCCGGGTCCTTTACAACCGCGCGTCCGCCGATCCCGACGGCAAGCCGTGGTCGGAACGTAAGAAGCTCGTCTGGTGGGATGAAAAGGAGGGCAAATGGACGGGCTACGACACGCCCGATTTCATTGTGGAGCGGCCCCCGTCTTACCGGCCATCGGAGGAAGCGCGCGGCAAAGACACGATTTCCGGAATCGAGCCGTTTGTGATGCAGTCGGACGGACGCGGCTGGATCTATGTGCCGACCGGATTGCAGGATGGACCGCTTCCGACCCACTACGAGCCCGAAGAATCCGTCATAAAAAATCCGCTCTATGGACAGCAATGCAATCCCGAGCGCATGGAGTGGTTCCGCGACGACAATCCATACCACCGGCCTTTCGAGGACCCGCGTTTTCCGTATGTGATCACGACCTACCGGCTGACGGAACACCATACCGCCGGTGGGATGACGCGCTGGCTCTCGTGGCTCTCCGAACTGCAGCCGGAAATGTTCTGCGAAGTATCTCCCGAGTTGGCCCAAGAACGCGGCCTGAAAAACGGAGGATGGGCCACCATTCGCACTATGCGAGCCGAAATCGAAGCCCGGGTGCTGGTGACCGAACGGATGCGGCCGCTCAGAATCAACGGCCGCATCATTCATCAAATCGGATTACCGTACCACTGGTCGAGCAAGGGCCTCGTGCGCGGCGACGCAGCGAATGAGTTGATCTCGTTTGTGGCCGATCCGAATGTCTCCATCCAGGAATCGAAGGCGCTTACCGGAATGATCGAACCGGGGCGCAAGAGCAAAGGCCGGCGGCACGCCACGAGCGGCCGCTTCGTGAAGAACGTTCGGGATAAGCGCGAACAGCGCGATCTGCCCGTTGCACGCCACAAGCCCGAAAGCAAACACGGCTTCAAGGCGCAGCAAGAAAAGGAAGGAACTCCATAACGTGCCCGCCACGAAAGGATTCTTCACCGACACGACTCTCTGCATCGGCTGCAAGGCCTGCGAGGTCGCCTGCAAGCAGTGGAATCAATTGCCGGATGATGGACTGCTCTTCACAGGCATGTCCTACGACAACACGGTGCATTTGGGCGCTTCGACCTGGCGGCACGTGGCCTTCATCGAGCGCCCGGTGCCGCTCCGGGCGGACGATGATACCGCCTTTTCCTGGCTATTTTCCTCTGACGTTTGCAAACATTGCGCGCGCGCCGGATGCCTGGAGAGTTGTCCTACGGGCGCAATCATCCGGAACGAGTTCGGGGCGGTCTATGTGCAACCGGACGTGTGCAACGGCTGCGGCTATTGCATTGTCAATTGCCCGTTTGGCGTGATCGACCGGCGCGAAGAAGACGGGCGCGCATGGAAATGTACCCTCTGCTACGACCGGCTCCGGGAAGACATGATTCCAGCCTGCGCCAAATCGTGTCCTACGGAATCCATTCAGTTTGGCGATCTCGATGAATTGCGCGAGCGCGCGGAGCAGCGCGTCGAGAAACTGCATGAGCAGGGCTTGAAGGATGCTTATCTTTACGGCGCGAGCGAGGAAAGCCAGCCCGGCACAGAGGGTTTGCACGCGTTCTTTTTGCTGGTGGATAAGCCCGAGGTCTACAACCTGCCGCCCGATCCGGTCGTTCCCACCAAGAAAGTAAGAGCCGCCTGGATTTCGATGGCCGCCACGTCGGCAGCGATGGCCCTTGTCGCCTTGGGGACGGCGTTGTTCGCCGGAAGAGATGGGAAAGCATGAGCGCCGCTGTTCGTTACGCCAAAACCGTCGATCCCATCCACACGGACGGCCGCGACATCGATGTCGATGTCGGCGAATTGGTTGGCGAAGCAGCGGGACAAGAGGCATCCGGCGAGGCAGGCGAACATATCCAGAGCATGGCGCAACCGTGGCGGCAGCTCCCGGAGCCCAAGCGGACCGATCCCACTTACTACGACCGGCCCATGCTGAACAAGCCCATTTGGGAATGGGCGATTCCGACTTATTACTATGTCGGCGGACTTACGGGTGCTTCGTTGGTCTTGGGCGCCGCAGCCCAAGCAATTGACGCAACAGCAAACGAAGAGTTAATTGCCCATTGCCATCGAATCGGCTTTGCCGGAGCGGCTCTTAGCGGCGCTCTGCTCACCTACGATCTGGGCCGCCCCGAGCGGTTCCTGAACATGCTCCGGGTGTTCCGGCCCACGTCGCCGATGAATATTGGCGCGTGGATTCTCACGGGCACTGGCGCAGCGGCGACCGGCGCATTTCTGTTGCGGCGAAGGCGCGGCTGGCTGGGCAGAGTCGGATATGCGTGTGGCTATGCCGCAGGCGTCTTCGGCGCCGCACTCGCAACGTACACGGGTGTTCTGATCAGCAATACGGCGATTCCGCTGTGGCAGGAATCGAGGCGCGTGATGCCTCTGCTCTTCGGAGCGTCTGCCGTGACTAGTGTGGGTTCGCTCTTTGAACTCTGGCCGGAAAATCCCAAAGCGCATCGCATTACAAAGGCGTTTGGCCTTGCCGGTGAGGTGGCCGACTTGAGTGCTTCCGTTCTCGTCGAGCAGCAGGTCTCCGCAGTGCCGCGTGTGGCCCGGCCGCTGCGCCGCGGCTGGAGCGGCTTTCTTTGGAAGGCCGCGCTCGGTTGTACAGCAATCAGTCTGCTGGCCGGCACCGCTCCGAAGCAAACCCGAAATCGCCAACTCGCCTCTGGCATTCTCGGGACGGTTGGATCTCTTCTCATGCGATTTGGCATGGAACGCGCGGGAAGCGTGTCGGCCAGCGACCCGCGGGCTTCCTTTCATCTCCAGCGGGCGAAAACTTCCGCATCCGCGTAACGAATTGTTGCAAGTCGCATCCATCAAGCGGCTACTTACGTTAGCAGAACAGTGGAGATGCGCATGAACAAAACGCTTTGTATTTCAACTTTCGCTTTGGCTTTTGCCGCCGCGAGTTATGGCGCCCCGATTACATTTACGGGTATGCTTTCCGGTGCTAATGAGAACCCGGCGACCACCTCTCCGGGAACGGGCAGTACGGTTGTCACTTACGATCCGGCGAGTCACATGCTATCGGTAGACCTTGTCTTTTCCGGACTCGAAACAGGTACAACCGCCGCGCATATTCATTGCTGCGTGCTGCCAAATGGAAATGCTGGAGTTGCCACTACGGTACCCACCTTCCCCGACTTTCCTTTGGGCGTCACCTCCGGAACCTACGTCCATACATTGGATTTGAGCCTGGCATCGAGTTTTAATCCTGCATTTGTTACTGCGAGCGGAGGAACTGTTGCCGATGCCGAGGCTGCCCTAGCAACAGGGCTCGAAGGTGGGATGGCTTACTTGAACATCCACACGACGACATTTCCCAATGGGGCGATTCGCGCTTTTCTCGAACCGGTTCCGGAGCCGGGTACCGCGGCGCTGGCCATGACGGCGCTGGCCGGACTATGGCTGCTGCGCCGTAAGCGCGCGGGCCGCAACTGAGGTGGACAAGACCACCGTGATGGGGGAGTGGTCCGAGACACGCTGGCCCAGCGCATAGTTAAGATTGTGAAGAGTTCTGCCCGAGTTAGGGATTAGCCGTGTAGTGCCCGGCCCGGGCTTGACGAAGATCCAGTCCAGTTTGAATTCGCCTACCAGGTTGTGGAAAGTACGTTTGAACCGGAAAGTTGGGGTGAAGCCTTTCCAGCCGCGCTGATTGCTATCGGCGAGTGTTCTCGCGTGCTGGTGAAAACTCCGTTCCGGCGAGCCGGAAAAATCGAAGCGCCCGCCATCTGCAAACCGGAAGTGGCGGACCTGGTTGAACAGAGGCTTGGACGGATTACTGAGAAAAATAGGAACGTTGAAGGCAGTCGGGTCGTGATAGTTCTTGATGTAATTCGCAGCGCGTAACAGAATGCCGGCGCCGGGAATGGGAGTTATAAAGAAAACCACCTCGCGTATCAGAACGTGATAATTCAGCACGTAACGAAAAAGGGCGCGCTCTACTGTGAGGGGATGGCCGTTTTTTCCAGTAGTGTTTAAGTCGCCGGCCAGAATCGCCGGGTTCGCGATTGTTGTGCACTGTTGAAGAAGATACTGCATCTGCTCCCTGCGCCGGCGCGGGCTTGTGTAGTCCTCCAGATGCGGGCAGATCACAGTGATCGTTCCGGTCGGCGAGGCGGGCGAGGCCAGATCCACGATGAGAGCCATCCGGCCTCCCCGGCGGACTTGCCGTGCGATGCGCTCTTCGAATAGTTGTTCCGCCGACCACCGCCTCGCCTTTTCGAGATCGGAGATTGCCTTGACCTCGGAGTGGTACCAATCGTACGCTTGCGGCAGGCGCACGATTCTGGCGCTTCGAATCGGGTAGCGTGAGAGAACTGCGGAGCCTTCCAGCCCGCGATATCGCGTTGGATCGAGCCCGAAGCGTTTGCCGTTCGTGTTGGCAGTCGCTTGCTCCGGCTGATCCATCTTCTCCGCGCCCAGATAGATGCGGTCCAATTCGATGAACTCGACGCCATAGACATAGTTCATGTGCAGAGCATTAGCCAGGTCCCGCGCCACATCGTGATACTTGGTCCTATCGACGCCATCGTCTACTTCGTCCAGCACGATGACGTCGGCGGCTTGCAGGTCTTCGAGTTCGGCGCGCAGTTCTGCCACATGTTTCGCCTGCGGATTCCTGCGCGCCAAATCCAGAAAACGATCGGCATTCGAGAGCGCCAGTTCCACTTCTTCTTCGTTCTCTCCGCGATTAATATTCCACTCGGCAAGATGCAAAGGGCCACTTTTATGGTGAGGTCCGTCGACCTGATTTACTACGACCGGTGTCGTCAGCACTTCCGCAAGCTTTGCTGCAAGTTTGGGTGGAGGCGGATCGTTCGTGGCGAGCGCGATCAGATCGTCAAAAGAGAGGACCGGAGGCGCGCTCGAAGCCGCATGGGCCGGGACTCCAAATCCGATCGCGAGTCCGATGAAAATTGTGAGAGAGCGAGGGGAGAGCATTGCGCGTAGCTTCGTTCACATTGTGATATAGTCGACTCCAAACTGGTGCGAACCGGCAAGGTGGGGTTACCGTTTTGAACTTACCGGCCAGTGCCCGCTTCACGATAGGGGTATAGAAATGAACAGGCTGCGTTTCGCGTGCGCCGCTGCGGCGCTCGTGCTTCTTTTCCAGATTTACGTTTATGCTCAGGCGGTAAACGGAACCGTGGTGGGCACAATCAAAGACGAATCGGGGGCCGTGGTTCCGGACGCCCAGGTTACGATTACCGAGACCAGTACAAATGTCAGTCGTTCGGTGAACACGGACGCGAACGGCTATTACTCGTTTCCCAATCTGCCTCCCGGCAATTACGACGTGAAAGTCGCCAAACAGGGCTTCGCCTCGGCGCAGCAAACAGCGGTGCCCTTGAATGTGAACAGCACAGTCCGCGTGGATTTGCAGTTGCGGCCGGGCCAGGTGACTGAGACGGTAAACGTCGCAAGCACGTTGCCGTTGCTACAAACCGATACAGCGAAAACAGGCGGAACTCTGACGTCGGTACAAGCGGAGCAGTTGCCCTTGGGAAATAACCGCAATTTCCAAAACCTGCTGAATCTGGTACCCGGCGCCACACGCGCCGAGTTCAACCACTCACGCTTTTTCAATCCGCAAAACAGTCTGAACAACCAAGTGAACGGCACCTCCAGCCTCGGGAACAATTTCCAATTCGAGGGAGTGAACGACAACGAGCGCACCGGGCTGCTGCAGGTCTACATTCCACCAGCCGAAGCGATTCAGGAAGTGAATGTAACCACCAGCAATTACGACCCGGAGCAAGGCGCAGCCGTAGGCGCAGTGACCAATGTCGTCTTTAAATCGGGCAGTAATCAGTGGCACGGGTCGGCTTACGAGATCTGGTCGGGAGACAAACTGCGGGCGCGAAATTTCTTCGATTTCGGCACCGCGGGGCAACCATTCGTCAAACCGCGCTATGTATCGAATTACTTTGGCGGCACAATTGGCGGTCCGATTGTCAAGAACAAGACGTTCTTCTTCTTCGATGTTTTGCGCACCACCGATCATGAGTCCCAGTTTCAGCGGCTGGGCGTACCGCCGGCCGCGATGAGGGGCGGCGACTTCTCCGATCCCGCGCTGGCAAAAATCTACGATCCGTCGACCGGAGATACAGCGGATTGCCTTCCGGGCGGGACTGCCAGTAACTGCGGGAAGGGGCGAACACAATTCCCGGGGAACCGGATTCCGACAAGCCGCATCGACCCGATCGCTGCCAAGCTTATTAGTTTGGTGCCTACTCCCAATGCCAATTTCAACGCTCCCGGCACCCAAAAATACTCGAACAACTTTCAGGAGACCACGAAGTTCATTCAGGACAACAAGAACTTCGACGGAAAAGTCGACGAGAATGCGGGCGACAAGGATCACATTTCTGTCCGGCTCAGCTATATGAATCCGTATACCAACCAATCTCCGGCGTACGGCGCGATAGCGGGCGGGCCCATCGGTGGAGGTTTCCAGGGAAGCGGCACGGATGCCACCTATTCGGCAGGAATTAACTGGAACCATATCTTCACGCCGACGTTCATTACACAGACTCGCCTTGGTTTGAACCGTTATCGTAACGAAGCGCAGAACTCGGATTACGGCGACAACAGTTCGACACAGATCGGCATTCCGGGTGTGAACGTGAGCGCGTTCACCAGCGGCATCACGGGCCTGAACCATACGGGTTTTTCGGATCCGATGGTTGGCTATTCGGCCAGCTTGCCGTGGATCCGCGCCGAAACCGATATCGACGCAGTGAGCAACTGGACCAAGATCGTCGGGAATCACACTTTCGAGTTCGGAGGCAACCTGATCCGCATTCGCGACGATCTATTACAAGAGCAAACCTTCAGCCCGCGCGGCTTATGGGACTTCAATGGGAACCAGACGGCGCTGAACGGCGGCTCGGGCGCCACTTTCGCGAACAATTTCGCCAACCTGCTGTTGGGCGTCCCGAATCAAGTCGGTCGCGATCTGAATGTGTATTTTCCGGCGTATCGCGCTTGGGAGCTATTCCTCTATGGTGGCGATAAGTGGCAGGTAACTCCGAAACTGACGCTGACACTGGGGCTGCGATGGGAATTCTATCCGCCGGGGACACCGCAATTTCCCGGTGGCTTTTCCAATTATGACGGTGCCCGGAATAGCCTGGTAGTGGCAGGGGTTGCCGGCAATCCCATGAATCTGGGAATGATGAAGAAGTGGCACGACTTCGCGCCGCGCGTTGGCATCGCATATCGCATTTCAGACCATGACGTGATTCGAGCAGGCTTTGGAATCAGCTATCAGCCTTTTGAAGACAATACATACGCCTACAATTTCCCAGTAAAACAGAATAACGCTTTCAACTCATTGAGCAATTATGGACCGGCCATTCTGCCTGATGGCACTCCGGCCACTTTTGCAAAAGGCTTCCCGCCTCCACTTGTAGCAGCCGTTCCCTCGAACGGTATTATCCCGGTCAACACACCCTTGCTGAAGAGCCAGAATTACATTGTCATTCCCAAGAACTATCTCGACCCGTATATTGAATCGTGGAACTTCACGTACGAACGCGCGCTGCCGGGGCAACTCGCGTTGGACATCGGGTATGTCGGAAACCACGGTGTGCATATGCCAGTGCAATATAATCAGAACGCGGTGAACGACCCTGCCTTTATTGGCAAAGGCGCGGCGGGTCAGCCTTACAATCGCGCGTACGGTATTACTTCCAGCATTACGCAGTACTTCGCACAGGTGTCGTCCAATTACAACTCGCTTCAGGTAAGTCTGAACCGGCACTTTACGTCGGGAGTTACATTGACCACTTCTTACACATATGGCAAGGCCCTGGGATATGCCGAGGAAAGCGGTGAAAATTCGAGCGGTGTCGACTATTATGTGAATTTCCCTAGAAATTACGCGCGGACCGATTTCGACCGCACGCATATCTTCAATCAGAGCTTTGTGTACGACCTGCCCTTTGGTAAGGGACAAAAGTTTTTCCAAAGCGGCCCGGCGAACATTATTTTGGGCGGATGGCAAATCACTGGAGTGTGGACGCTGATGAGCGGCACGCCATTCAACTTCGACTGTTCTTGTACGACAAATACCCCAGGAAACCACCAAACGCCGGAGTTGGTGAGCCCGTTCCGGAAACTGTATGGAGTAAATACGAACTACTGGTTCGATACCTCTTCATTCACAGATCCCTCGCTTTTGTTTGGCAAACCGACGTTTGGCAACATAGGCAGGTACATTCTGTCCGGCCCGGGCTTTTTCAACTTGGATGCTGCCCTTTTCCGGAATATCCGGCTGACGGAAAGATTTAATCTGCAATTGCGGACCGATTGGTACAGCGCCACGAATACGCCTCACTTCAACAATCCAGACGTCAAGCTGGGAGACTCGACATTCGGAAAGATCACAGGAGCGGGCGGAAGCCGGGCGATTGACCTCGGCCTGAAGTTGAGCTTTTGAGCGGCGTAACAATAGGAGCAGCGATAATCCGATGAATCATTTCACACGCCGCCACTTTCTGAAGGCCGCCGGAGGCGCCGCCGCATCATCGTTGTTGTCCGCCGCCGTGATCGGCAAATCACCATTCCGTATCGCAGTGATCAACGACGAAATATCCCAGGACCTGGATCACGCCTGCCACATTGTCGCGAACGAGTTCGGACTCGGCTGGATCGAACTGCGCAGCTTCTGGAAGAAAAACATTCTGACGCTGGACGATAACGAGCTCGCCGAGGCGAAGCGCGTGGTCGATAAATACAACCTCCGCGTTACCGATATTGCGAGTCCGTTGTATAAGGTTGATTGGAAGGGAGCGCCGCGCTCGAAATACAGTCCGAAGCGCGACGAGTTCCAGGCCCATTTCGGCTTCGATCAGCAGGACGAGGTGTTAGGCCGCTCGATTCGTCTCGCCAAGGGATTCGGCACCGACCGCATCCGCTGTTTCGATTTCTGGCGTCTCGACAATCCCGAACCGTATCGCGCCGAAATCAACTCGGTGCTGCGGCGCGCAGCGGAAAAAGTCGGCAAGCAAAACCTGCTGCTCGTGCTGGAGAATGAGCCGTCTTGCAACACCGCTACCGCTCCGGAAGCGGCAAAAGTGTTGGCTGCTATTCCGTCGCCACATCTCATGCTGAACTGGGATCCGGGAAATGCTGCGTATGCCGGAGCGCCATCTCCGTATCCCACTGGATATGACATGCTGCCGAAAAATCGGATCGGCCATTGCCACGTCAAGAGCGCGGTCCGGAAACCGGATGGCAAGTACGCGTGGGCGCCCGTCGGGCAGGGAATTGTGGATTGGGTTGGCCAGTTCCGCGCGTTCAAAAAAGACGGGTACCATTATGCGGTCAGTCTGGAAACGCACTGGCGCGGCGGCGGAACGCCGGAAGAATCCACACGCATCAGCTTCGCCGGAATGAAGAAATGTTTGATTGAGGCGGGAGCGCTGAGCACGTAAACACCGCTCCCTGGCGGTCGCGGCTCAGAAAGAACGGCTACCGATTAAATATTCTTCTTTCTCAATTGTTCCTTCAAATACTCGCACGAACGCACGGCCAGGGCCATGATCGTCAAGGTCGGGTTCTGGCAGCCGGGTGAGTTGAAGCAGGAGCCATCCATCACGAACAGGTTCTTGATGTCGTGCGTCTGCAGATATGGGTTCAGCACCGATTTTTTCGGATCGCTGCCCATGCGCGCGGTTCCTACATCGTGGTTGGCATCGCCCGGCAAGTGGATCTCCTGATGAACCTTGATATTCTTCAGGCCTGCGGCTTCGAGCATTTCCGCTGCCTGCTCACCCGCATCTTTCACTAAGTTGCGTTCGTTCTCTCCCCACGCGATGTGAAAGCGAAGGACGGGAATGCCCCAAGCATCTACCACGTGCGGATCGATTTCGACGTAATTTTCAAAGCGCGGAAGCGCTTCGCCGTAACCGAGCAGAGTGAACGTTTCCGTTGGCTCGGTTGCCGCTTTTTTATAGGCTTCGCCGAATCCGGGAGCTTTGGCGTTAAAACCCGTGCCGCTGCCGCCCTGAAACCCGTAGCCGCGCAGAAACGATTTCATCTTCGGCTGGCCCGGCAAATTGCGGAACCGGATGATGTAAATTCCATCGGGCCGGTGCGGGCCGTTAATGGAAAGCTTCGCCGTAGGATTCGGAACGGTTCCTTCCGCGCCGCCACCTTTCACACTGTCCGTATAGTAGTGGCCCAACACGCCGCTCGAATTCGCGAGTCCCTTCGGATACTCGCGTGTTGCCGAATTCAGCAGGATGCGCGTCGATTCCATCGCGGATGCCGCGAGAATCACCACCGGCGCATAGACCTCTTTGTGCTGGCGTGTTTGGCGGTCCACATACAGAATGCCCTTCGCCCGATTGGCAGCGGAGTCCATCAAGACTTTGTAAGCCGACGCGTTCGGGATCAGCTCGCATTTGCCGGTGGCGAGTGCGTCCTTAACAGTCGTGAAAGAGGAATTGAAATACGAGTGTGTGATGCAGCCGCGCTCGCACGGCCCGCAATAATGGCATTGCTGGCGGCCATTGAGCGGCTTCGTCAGATTCGCGGAGCGTCCGAGCGTCAGGGTGCGGCCGAACTTCTGCTTGACCACATCGCGCATGCGCCATTCCGTGCAGGTCATTCCCATCGGCGGAAGGAAATTGCCGTCCGGCAGAACGTTGTTCCCTTCGCGCATTCCCGTTATGCCGACGTAGCGCTCCACGACGCCATAATACGGAGCAACGTCTTTGTAAGAGATCGGCCAGTCTTCGCCGAATCCATCGTGCGAAGCTGCTTTGAAATCGAGATCGCTCAACCGGTAAGATTGGCGGCCCCACACGTTCGTGCGCCCGCCGGTGACGCGCAACCGTCCGAACCAGCTATACGGCATGTCGGGCGCGGTTGTATAGGGCTCTTCGTGATCGTTGGCGAACCATCGGTAGTTGTACTCGGTGCAGGCGTAACATTGGCCCTGAATGGGGCGTGTTTGGGCCACGATCGGAGAAACCGGCTGGCGATATTTGATGTTGCGGTACTTGAGATCGTAAACCGGCAAATGCTCATTGAAATTGCGATCCGACTGCAGCCGCCCGCAATCGAGGACTAGCACTTGCATTCCGCTTTCGGTAAGGACTTTGGCGGCCCAACCGCCGGATGCTCCCGATCCAACAATGATCGCGTCATATTTCTTGGCGGGCATAATTCGATGATATTTTGTTGGTTAGACGTGTTTTCAAACTTTTCGTCTGCCGGAAGCAGCCGGCGCGAGTGGATGCTTCGCGCAGTACAGGCATCCGGAGTTCTGGCGGTGGCGGGTTCGCTCGAAGCTGCCTGGAGCCCTCAATTCCTGACAGCTCCGCAAGATGCTACTCTGATCGCGCTCGGCGAGCGCATCATTCCCGGGAGCACGGCAGCGCAATGCGACCGGTTTATCGATCTGATGATGACCATCGAAACGAAGATCATCAGAGATCAGTTATTGCACTCGCTCGCTGCGTTTGACGCGGCTGCACAGCAACAATACGGCAGTCCGTTTAGCCGGCTTCAGCCGCAACAGCAGGACAAACTGCTCGAAGAAGCTTCCGCGGAACGTGCGCCGCTTAATCCGGAATTTTTGGTGATTAAAGAGTGGATGGCGGATGCGTATTGGACCTCTCGCCAAGGCTTGCACGATCTCGGGTGGAACGGGCAAATGGCGTGGCCGGCCTTTCCCGGCTGCGAACACAGGCAATCCTGAGGAACAGAAGAACCGGTGGGCACTCGGAGGAAGATACCCACCGGCCGGGCGCATGCGCTTGGAAGCGCGACGCGCCAACTCGAAAGCGACCGAGCCTCTCATTCAGAGTAGGCAGAGTCGCAAGAGCAAAGCTTCGCAGAGGCAGACGTTAACCTGCCAGATTACTTGCCTCCTGTAAAGTTAGACCGCGGAGACAGCAATCCGTGAGTAGACTGATTGTGTTGTTCTTCCCTATACGTTAGCTGATTCTGGACCGTTGTGCGCCAGGAAACTTCCCGAGGCTTGCCGATAATGGCCCAGTACCCTAAAACTCCGAACAACAAAACGCCACAGGCAATCGCGAACGCAGCAAAGAACGAACCGGTGAGTTGCAGGGCCACGCCGCTGATCCAGGGCCCCAGGATACCTGCAAAGTTTCCTAGGCAATTCTGGAGTCCTGTCCATTTGCCCGCCGCGGCCGCGCCGGAGAGAAATTGCGTTAAAGCCCAGTTATTTGAGGACCAAACACCCAGGCAGATGCTCGCCAAAATGAGCAGCGTGTTCGAGAGCAGCGGGCCGGTGGCAAGCACAGCGCCAAGCATGAAGCCACAGCAGCCAAGTTGGCCGGCGCACACAAAAGTTTGGCGCACACGGCCGGCACTCCACCCCCGGCGTACTAGTACATCCGCGAACAGTCCGAATGCCGTGGAAGAGGCCGCTACCGCCCAAAACGGCAGCGAGCCCATGATGGCCAGACGGTCGTGCGTGTAGTGCCGCTCCTTTTCGAAATAGTAGGGAATCCAGGTTAGAAAGAAGAACCATGCGTAGTTCCCGCCGAACAGACCCAGAGCCGTTCCCCACAACACGCGTTTCGAGAGAAGCTCGCGATAGCTGGGGGCGGCGATCGGGACGTTCTTAATGCGCTTGCCCGGTAGGCGGTGGGCAATCAGACACCAGGGTAAAAGCCAGGCTATGCTAGCGAGGCCCATCACAAAAAACATGCCGCGCCAGGTGAACCAGCCGATCATTTTGACGCCCAGTAATACACCGATTGCCGGACCTATTTTGGATCCCGCATCGATCAGGCCGTTTGCAGTTCCGCGGAGCTGCTCCGGAAAACTGACGCAGATCATCTTGGAATAGGCGGGATACGCGATTGATTCCCCAGCCCCGAGCACCAGGCGCAGTAAGAAAATGGTCAAGAATCCGTTTGCCAATCCGGTGAGGCCGGTGGCGGCGGACCACAACAGGAATGCGCCCGCATAGGCCCAGTTCACATTCCAGTGATCGACGGCTTTGCCGGCCGCTATTTGAAAGAAAGCGTATGTGATGAAGAAAGCCGACTGCATCAACCCGAGATGGGAGGCAGTCAGATGCAGGTCGTGTTGAATGCTGGCCGCCGCGACGCCGAGATTTCCGCGATCGGCGTAGTTGATGGCGACTGAGATGACCAGCAGCGCCAGCGCGAACCAGTGAAGCAGTTTAGGCTTGAGCGTGGCCGTTGCGGTCGCCATTCATCGCGCGCACCTTGCGCTTTGCCAACTGTAGCAAACTCAGTACAAATAAAACAGGCTGAGACGCGGCAGTTTTGCGTCCTCCAACAAAGCCGTGTCGAGATACCGCCGCTCCAGCATGCAAAGCTGATCTGCCGTCATTTTCCCGCGATAGGGCCGGAGCTCCTGATCGAGCTTACGCCGGATCGCGAGCAGCGTTTCGTCGCTTTCCATCGTACGCAAGGCCGCGACGATTTTATCTTCCATTGCTGTGAGGCGGCGCTCCAGGTCTTCGAGATCTTTCACATGCTCTTCGAGAGAAGCCAGCAAGGTGTCCAGCGAAGCGGAGACTTCCCGGAACGGCGGTTCTTCGCGTTTGTGCAGCGCCGCCGCGGCGTTTTCGAGATAACCGCGCAGCTCTTCCACCGCAAACGGCAGCTCGGCCGCAGTCCGGCGGTCAGCTCCGGCAGGAACGCGCTGCGCGGCCTCCAGCACTGCCTGCGCGCAATAGGCCACGGAGTTAATCAGACGGCGTTTCGCCTTGCGGCTGCGCCATTTTTCGAAAGCATCGTCGATTCCTTTAAGGACGGCTTCGAGTGGAATACCGGAATTTTTCCAGCTCTCAATCAGTGCCCAATCGAGCGGCGAAAGCAGGAACAGTCCGGTGCCGCGGGCGCGCTGGAAATGTTCTTCAATCTCGGTGAAGTAATTGAAGTAGTTGCTCGGCCAATCGGAGTCGCTCATGCTGACAAATCGGGACGCACGCCGCCAGACGCGATTTTCTCCACTCGCCCCGGCTCATAACGCACCAGCAGAAATCCGTTCTCGTCGAGTCCCGCGGTCACGCCCCTCCGGCCGGTGTCCTCGATCACGACGCGCCTGTTTGCGACGTAAGAAGATGCCGAAGTGAAGGCGCGGATAATCACGCTGGGGCCCTGCGTCTGTAGCATTTCACAGAAACTATCGAGCGATTCGAGCAATTTGATGACGATCTGTTCGCGGGATTGCCGCGTTCCCTCGCTCTCAACGAGAAGCGAAGTGGCCGGCGTACGCAGTCCGTCGGGGAACGCGCGGTGATTCACGTTTATCCCAATCCCTCCCACAATGCAGCCGTCCACCAAATGCGTCAGGATACCGGCGACCTTCTTCTCGTGAATGAGAACATCATTCGGCCAGCGAAGATCGCAGGCAAGCTGCGTGGCCTTTTGAATCGCTTCCGCTGTTGCCAATCCAACCACGAGACTGGCTACGGGAAGGCTGGCGGGCGCGAGCTTCAACCGGAGCAGAACGGAGCAATAAATGCCGAGGTCGGACTCGGAAATCCAGGAGCGGCCCAAGCGTCCAATACCTGCGGTCTGCTTATCCGCAATCACCACCGTTCCGTGCGGTGCTCCTGCGGTGGCCAGGCGCGAAGCCTCCCGCATCGTGGAGTCGATTGATTGGAAATAGTGAAACTGGTTTTCCGGGCGGCAGTTCGCGATTGTCTCGATATCCAGAGGCATCAGCGCTCATCCAGGCCTAATCGAAAGCTGATATCGACCGCGATTGCCGAATGTGTAATGGCGCCGGAAGAGATGAACTCCGGGCCTGCTTCCGCGTAAGCGCGAATATTCTCCAGGTTGATTCCGCCCGACAGTTCGACCGTGGCTCGCCCGGCAATGTGCTGAATCCATTGTGCGGCTTCGGCAGGAGAAAGATTATCGAGCAGCAAGCGCTTGGCTCCGGCCGCCAGCGCTTCATCGAGTTCCGCTCTGGTGCGCACTTCGATCTCAACGGTTCCGTTATAATTCCTCGTTCGCTCGAGCGCCCGGCGAATGCCGCCCGCCGCCGTGATGTGATTGTTTTTGATCAGGACAGCATCGAACAATCCATAGCGGTGATTCGTAACGCCTCCAGCCGCCGCGGCCATTTTTTCCAGGCGGCGCAAACCCGGGGTTGTCTTGCGCGTATCCAGAACGCGAGCCTTTGTGCCGGAAACCGCTTCCACGTGCTTTGCCGCCAGGGTCGCGATTCCGCTCAGGCGCTGCAAGAAATTCAGGGCAACGCGTTCGCATCCCAACAGCGTGCGCGCGCTTCCCGAAACTGTTGCGATCGTCTGGCCGCTGCGAATTCTTTCACCGCTTGCTGCGTGTAGCTTCACGCCGGCCCCGCCGCGGACGTCGTAAATGAGCGGAAGAAGTTCAACTCCCGCGAGAACCAAATCCTGTTTCGCCAGAAAACTCCCGCGGCCCTGGAGGTCTTTGCCAACGGTCAGTTCGGAGGTGACATCGCCCGGTCCGATGTCTTCTGCAAGCGCACGTTCCACCGCCGCCCGCACTTCCGGGTGCGAAACCTCGAACATAAACTATTCGAGCCCTTCAAGCAGCTTTCTGTTTTTATCGAGCTGAATCCGGTATTCTTCGCGCTTTGCTCTTAAGTTGGCCACGACCTTTTCCGGAGCCCGGCTGAGAAAGACAGGATCGGAAAGCTGGCGATCGGAGTTTTCGATGGCGCGCTCCAGATTCGCGATCTCTTTCAGAATGCGGGCTCGCGCCTCTCCGGTAACAGCGCCATTTTGGGCGGATGCGGCGGCGTGAATTTGCAGGTCGAACTCCGGCGTCGAACGGAGCAGGCCGCTCTGTTCTCCCATAGCTCCGGAACGCTGTTCTACGGTCAACTTGCTAAGCGCCGCGACGGCCGCCAAATCTTCCGGTGCGAATGTGGCGGAGTGCAGATACAGAGTCGCCGCAAGCGTGGCTTTCGGATCGAGTTTATGATCGGCCCGAAGTTTCCGCGCCGCTTCCACGACTTCTTTCATCAATTCGAAAATTTGAATCTCGTGTGTGGTCTTCAGCGCCGTTGCCGAAGCTGCCGGATAGCGCGCAAACGAAATCGATCGCGGCTGCTGCTCGTTTGTGGCATTACCGTGAATCAGCCGTTGCCAGAGCTCTTCCGTGATGAATGGCATGAACGGATGCAGCAGCCGGAGCGTGGCTTCGTACGCGGTAAGCGCCGCCCGCCAATGTGGATCCAGGCCGGACCCTTCACGAAACCGCAGCTTTTTCACTTCCAGATACCAATCGCAGAACTCGTGCCACACGAAATCCCAGAGCGTCTGGGCGGCTTCGTGATAACGATGCCGTTCGAGAGCGTGATTCACCGTGTCGGCCGCTACATTCAGGCGTTGAAAAATCCAGACATCTTCCGTTGCTCGAGAGTCTGTCGTCAGCGCCCCGCCGGATGGCGCCCAATTCCGAATTCCGGAGCGCCCCAAATTGAGAAACAGCAAGCGGGAAGCGTTCCAGAGCTTATTGGTAAACCCGCGCGATGCTTCGATGCGGTCTTCCTTCAGCGCAATATCGGTGCCCGGGGAGGCGGAAACGAGCAGCGCGACGCGGCACGCATCCGTGCCGAAGCGATCGATCAGCTCCAGCGGATCGACCACATTGCCTTTAGTCTTCGACATCTTCTGCCGCTCGGCATCGCGTACCAGGCCGTGCATGTGCACCTGGCGAAACGGCACGCAACCGGTGCATTCCAGCCCCAGCATGATCATGCGTGAAACCCAGAAGAAGAGAATGTCGAAGCCGGTGATGAGCAGCGATGTCGGATAGAACGTCTCAAAATCCGGTGTTTTATCCGGCCAGCCGAGCGTCGAAAACGGCCATAAACCGGAGCTGAACCAGGTATCGAGCACGTCGGGATCCTGTTGGAGCTCGGTCGAATGGCAATGCGGACAGGTCGCAGGCGTCTCTCTTGCAACGGTGATCTTGCGGCAACTGGCGCAGTGCCAGGCGGGAATGCGATGTCCCCACCAGAGCTGGCGCGAAATGCACCAGTCGCGGATGTTTTCCATCCACTGAAAGAAGACCGGCTCGCGGTCATCGGGCACAAACCGAATTTGGCCGCTGCGCACGGCTTCCATCGCCCGCTCCGCAAGCGGCTTCATGCGCACGAACCATTGGGTCGACACAAGCGGCTCGACCACAGTCTTGCAGCGGTCGCATTTGCTGACGTTCACGGTGTACGGCTCCGTTTTGATTAGTTCGCCAGATTGTTCCAGGGCCGCGACAATACGCTTGCGCGCCTCGAAGCGGTCCAGTCCGGCATACGGACCGGCCGCCGCTGTCATGCGCGCGTCTTCACCGATGATCTTAATAAACGGAAGGCTGTGGCGCTTGCCGATTTCAAAATCGTTCGGATCGTGCGCCGGAGTTACTTTCACCACGCCGGTCCCGAATTTAGGATCCACGATCGGGTCGGTGATGATCGGAATTTCGCGGTGCAGAATCGGCAATGTCGCGGTCTTGCCGACCAGATGCCGGTAGCGCTCGTCTTCGGGATGGACTGCCAGTGCGGTATCGCCCAGCATGGTTTCCGGACGCGTAGTAGCGACCGTAAGGGCGTCATGGCTCCCGGTTAAGGGATAACGAATGTGCCAGAGAAATCCTTCGACAGCTTCGTGGGCGGTTTCGACATCGGAGATGGCGGTCTGGCAACGCGGGCACCAGTTCACCATGTATTCGCCACGATAAATGAGACCTTTTTCCCAGAGGCGCACGAAGGTTTCGCGGACGGCACGGGACAGGCCGTGGTCCATAGTGAAGCGTTCGCGCGACCAATCGACGCTGGCGCCTTCGCGGCGTATCTGTGTTTGAATGCGGCCGCCGTATTCTTCTTTCCACTGCCAGACCCGGCGCTCAAACTCCTCGCGGCCGAGTTGCCGGCGCGTGATTCCTTCTTTGGCGAGTTCGCGCTCGACCACCATCTGCGTGGCGATGCCGGCGTGATCCATCCCAGGAAGCCAGAGCGTGGTTTCGCCGAGCATGCGATGCCAGCGCACAGCCACATCCATTACCGTGTGGTCCAGCATGTGGCCGATGTGCAGCGAGCCGGTGACGTTTGGTGGAGGAATGACGAGCGAGAAAATGTGGCCGGGTACGGCCTTTGCGACATCTACTTGGTACAGGCGCGAATCGATCCACCATTGAGCCCAATGCGGCTCAAAGCGCTGAGGCTCGTACACTTTCTCAAAATTCATGGGGAATTTTCAGCGTAGCAGAGGGATATGGTTTAATGGGTGTGTCCCCGAAACGCACAAGCCCCCGGCGAGGAACATGTGCCAGGGGAGTTGCTCCTCAGTAGCTCAACGGTAGAGCATTCGGCTGTTAACCGAAGGGTTGTAGGTTCGAATCCTACCTGAGGAGCCAAATCTTTTCAAGGATTTAGATCCCCTGCTGACCCGCTTCTGACCCTCAGTTTTTAACACATGTAGAGACTTTTGTGGGAACCTCGTTTCCACCTGCTGGACCAATGTGGGTAGCGGTGATTCATTCTGCTCTTTTTCACGGCTCGGCGTGGCGGTTTGCTTTGAAACGATGATTGATTTGGGTGCGGTGTTTTCGCGGAGCCGAGCATCCTGATAGTGCTTGACCGTTTGCTCGGTGACGTCTACGAGCATCTTGTCGCCGAGTATGCGGGTCACGTGACCCACCGCGTATTCGGCGAATATTGCAGATCGCGGATTGCGCAGACGATAACTTTCCAAGTAGTCATTCGCAATCTCGCGGATCGTGCGCACGCGCTCTTCGCGCGCATCTTCGAGATTGTTGAAGCCGGTTTCGAGTGCGCGGCGGCGTGTCTGCTCGGCGGATTTGGCCAAAGTTTTCGAACCGGTCTTCGCGGACTCCCGCACGCGCCGGTTCGCAAACCAGAACTCATACCCACCACACCTTGCCGCGCCGGAACAGCGGCATAAAATCAACCTCCTTTTGTCGCGCCGCTTGGATCAACCAGATCCAGCGACGGAAAGAGCTTCCGATAAAAGCCGCGATCTCTGGAGAGTAGGCGCGTAGCCTGCTTCTGAGCGTGAGCACCAATCAAAAAATCCGCAAGAATTCGGGTCCGCTTCCCTCCTTGTTGCCGATACGTCCGCCATGCCCTGCTTGCGAGAAAGTGCGCTTCGCGTGTCAGAGCCTGCACGCGAATTTCATTGCTTTCAAGGAATGCATCGCAGTCCCGCTGGTTCTCGAAGTGAATGCAAAGCTCCGCATAGACGATATCGCTAATCACAATGGAGCCTTCGCCTGCGGCCTGTTCAAGAGCATCGCCCGAGGCCTCATAGAACTGCTCATTGGGAACCAGAATATCGAGCAGAATATTGGTATCGACAGCAGTGATCATCGACCACGCACGTCATCGATGAACTTGTCCACGGAGGAATAGCCAAGCTTGGCGAACGTGTCGGCGCAACGGCCTTTCCATTTCGCCAGATTCAGTTTCTTGGGCGCCTTTTTCAGAACGATGTTGCCGCCCACCACACGAAATTCCACCTCCGTTTCGGGCCCGAGGCCGAACTGATCGCGGATGTCTTTCGGAATAGTCACTTGGCCGCGTTCGCCGATTCTCATATTTTCAAGTATGAACTTTCGATCATACCCCGTCAAGCCCCCAGGCTGTAGCCTATGCATTGGCGGCGGCTCTCGCGCTTGGAACCGGCCGTGCCGTCCCTCCAGTTGGCTGAGCCCTCAGCCAGAGTTCCAGATCCTCGGGCTTGTAACGGACCAGTGACCCAACCTTGATGAATGCCGGTCCGCGCCTCTCCAAACGCCAACGGCGCAGCGAGGCAACGCTGACGTTCAGCAGCTCGGAAACTTGTTCCTCCGTCATTAGATTGAGCACGATTTCACCTCTGAGCAGGAATTCGCGGGCTCGCCTATTTCGAGCCCCTAAGTACTAAGAGATGCTCACCGGGTGTTCGGGACGCTCCAGGTAGAGAGATTTTGCGCCGGGCATCCGGCGGGCAACCGATACTTGCTCCCGCGCGTGAAGTCCATGAAGAGCTTCACTCCATCGTCAACCGGGCGGCGTACTCCAGAGAACGAGGGCATTCGCATCGCAGGTCGTCCCGAATCGGGACCCAAGGAAGACACCGGCGCCGGCTGGGCCCGCGTCATGCCTGGCTTCTTTGAAACTCTCGGCGCAAACATCGTGCAGGGCCGTTTCATCCAAGAGCAGGACACCTTCGATCTGTTCTCCCATTTCCTCTACAACATCGTCATTTGGGCCCCCGGCAGTCGGCCTGGGATTGAAACCGAGGTGCGCAAAGCGCTCGCCAGTATCGATCCGAACTTGGTCGTCTACGGCGTGGTTCGTACTCGAAAATTCTCGCCGGCGATTTTCAACAGGAGAACATGATCGCCACCCTCACCATGCTCTTCGGCCTGCTCGGCCTTGTTCTCGCCGCCGTGGGCTTGTACGGTGTGATGGCCTACACCGTCGCACAGCGTACGAGCGAGATCGGCGTGCGTATGGCGCTGGGCGCCGATCGGGTGAGCGTGGTGGGTTTGGTGCTTCGCGGCGCCTTTTTTCAGATCGGCGTCGGACTTGGCCTTGGTATCCCGCTCGCCATCGCCGCCGGCCGGCTCATGACGCGCCAACTCTTTGGCGTCTCTCCGTGGGATCCGCGCATGCTCGCCGTCGCGACCGTGTTACTGTGCGCCGCCGCGCTCCTGGCTTCCTGGATTCCCGCCGCGCGGGCCGCGGGCGTCGAGCCGATGGTCGCCCTACGCACCGGGTAGCGATCCTGCCGGTCCGGGCACTCTACCCGCATTGCCGTTCCAACTGGAGATCGACACCAGCACAACCGTGCGGGTCGTGAAACCAGAGGTGATCCGTCTACGCTTCGTCCTACAATGTCGTAGTCAGCGGTGCCGGATTGCTTTTGGACGACGGAATAAATTCGGTAAAGCGGCAGGATAGACATGAAATTGAGAATCACTCTTATACGTGTGCTCGCGTTAGTGCTCGCCGTGATGGGCGGTGCGTCGGCGATGGCGCAGCAGGTCGGAGCGGGACCCGATGTTCCTCCGCCCAGGCCCGAAGGTCCCTGCGACATCTACACCGCCGCCGGCGATCCTTGCGTGGCCGCCCACAGCACTACCCGCGCCCTGTACGCCTCCTACAACGGCCCGCTCTATCGAGTCGTGCGCGAGTCGGACGGCAAGGCTTTGGACATCGGCGTCGTTCAACCTGCCGCGGCGCCCCATCGGGATGCAGGCGGCTACGCGGATGCGGCCGCGCAGGATAAGTTCTGCGCGAATACGTATTGCTGGATCTCTACGATCTATGACCAGTCGCCCAAGCACAACGACCTGACACAGGCGCCGCGCGGCGGTTTCAGCGGTCCGGCCATGGGTGGGTTTAACAACCTTCCGCTCGCGGACATGGCGCCGGTGACCGTCATGGGCCACAAGGTATATGGCGTTTTTATCGTGCCCGGCATCGGCCTCCGCCAGGACGATCCGAAAGGTACGGCGGTGGACGACCAGGCTGAGGGACAGTACTGGGTAGTGAACGGCCATCACTTCAATGCCGGCTGCTGCTTCGACTACGGCAACGCGGAGATCGACAGCCGTGACGACGACAACGGCACCATGGAAACCGCCTACTTTGGCAACGCGAGAGCCTGGTACAGCGGGCGTGGCTCCGGACCGTGGATTATGACCGACCAGGAAAACAATCTGGTTGGCTGCGTGAACTCGGATGGATCCAAGGGCTGCCCCAACTTGCCAACCATCATGTGGCGATTTGTGACCGCGATCGCCAAGGGCGAACCCCACCACTGGACTTCGATGGGAGGCGACGCGCAGAAGGGCCCTCTAGCGGTGATGTTCGACGGGCCGCGTGTAAATGCCACCTATGACCCGATGCGAAAGCAGGGAGCCATTCTGCTCGGCAACGGCGGCGATAACAGCAACAGCTCTCAGGGAACTTTTTATGAGGGCGCCATGACCGCTGCGGGTACTTTCCCGACCGATGCGACCGACCAGCGCGTCCAGGCCAACATCGTTGCTGCCCGATACGATGTCGCTCCGCTGATCCTGGCGCCTGCCTCCGCAGTGGCGATACCGCCTGGCGTGCAGACATTCGTACCGGGTTCTTCGCAGGACATTACTCTGGAATTCACCAACACGACAGGTGCGCCCGTAACCGGTGTGACGCTAAGCGTTGCCTTGCCGGGCAAGCAGTGGACATCTTTTATTGCCGGCGGTACGGAGACCTCGAAGACGTTCGCTGGCCCGGTTGCCCCAGGCGCAGGCGTAAGCGCCACGTTTAAGGTGACCTCGGGACCGCAGGCATTCAACGGAGACCTGGTGGGTAACGCTTCGTGGACGAACCAGACCAGCGGCGAGAAGCAATCCCAGAGAACCGCCGAAAAGGTCCGCAACGTCAGTCCAGTCAAAATCAACGAGTTTCGCATTAACTCAGGCTCTCCCGCCGGCGCTACGGACTCGTTCATCGAACTCTATAACGCAGGCTCCAGGAACGTCGACATTTCGAACTGGACCCTGACCGAACACCCGACGCAACAAGCCATCTTCTCGACGATCAAAATTCCGGCCGGGACGAATCTCCCGCCGGGCGGCTTTTACCTGCTCGGCCTCTCCAACTCCGGTCTCGCGGCGCCAGCGCGCGCAGGCGATAGCACCATGTCTGTGAGGAGCACGGCTGGCATGTCAACACGCGATACGGTCAGCATCGGCGCCGGGGTCCATCGAGAGGTGCGCGAGATTGCACGCATCGGAACGGCGGCAAGCAACCCCACAACACTGTGGCAACCGCTGCCCGATGGTCCGGTGATCACGATTCCCGTAGGTTCCACCAACGTGCCTGTCACGAACGCGTCGGGCTTCGCTGTCGGTGAGAAGATTGCCCTCGGCTACGGCGCGATTTATCCCGCGGCGGCGCAGACAGAGGAAAAATACGAAGTGGCCACCGTCACGGCGGTCGGCAAGCAGGGCACGCAAGCTTATCTCGGCGCGGACGCGGCGGCCGGCGCGACAAATATTCAGGTAACCTCAGTCTCAAACATCTCGGTGGGTGACAAGATCCGGTTGGATATCGACAGCGTCGGCCACGGCGTCGAGACGGTCACCGTGACCCGTGTAGGCACGGCCGTGACCCGGACGAAGCTGCTGAAAAACGTGAGTGCCGGAGCCACGAACATCAAAGTTCGCAACGTGAACGGCTTTGCCGTCGGCGACAAGCTCACCATTGGCACTCCGGCAAACAAGAACACGGTCACCATCACCGCCGTGGGCACTGCGGGGCCGAACGGCACCGGCCTGGACTTTACGCCAGCCCTCGCCACAGCGCACATCGATGGCGAGGATGCGGTGACTCCGGGCACGGGCCTCGAACTCGCCGCGCCGTTGAAGTTCAACCACGCAGCCAACCTGCCCTTTAGCGATCGGGGAACGGGAATCAGCTTCACGCCGGCAACGGCCTTTGCTCATTCGAGTAACGAACCGGTCCAGGCGCTCGGCACCGGCATCGCGCTGGATCATCCGCTGGCCAACAATCATGCGATCGATGAGGTTGTGCGGGACGCCGCGGTCACGGCTGCGGGCTACCAGGGGAAACCGGAGCCCAATCAATGGTTCGGGGGCCCCGAGTTCGTCACCAAAGCGGTCGGATTCGGGCGGTTTAGCGTCACCTTTAAGGAGGGCAGCATCGTGCTAAGGGACGCCTCTGGCCTGGTTGTCGACAGCCTCAACTACGGCGGTGTGGTTGATCCATGGGCCGCCGAAGGTTACCAGGGCGCCTCGGGATCGGAGCAGAGCGGTTGCCATGCGCCGACGCCCGGGGCCGCGATTACTTACGGACCAAACACTGCGCCTGCAGCCGGCGCCAATACCAGCGCGGGCCGCTTTCCGGACGGCGCCGATACCGATACCAACTGCAAGGATTTTCAGACGCAAGCGGCTGCGACTCTGTCGGCCGCTTCGGAAGCCGGCGCGACGAACATAAAGGTCGATAGCGTGGAAGGTTTCAAGGCTGGCCGGAAAATTATGATCGATGCGGGCACGAATCTCGAGTCCGCCGTCATCGCTAAGGTAGGCACGGCTGGCGCGACCACTCTGAGCGCAGCCGTCGAAGCGGGCGCGGCCGCGATCCCTGTTGCCGGTGCTATTGGGTTCCGCAACGGACAAACCATTACTATCGGCAGTGGCTCAGACTCTGAAACGGCGGTCGTCGCGTCTGTCCGGAGATTTGGCGCCACCTCAATCACCCTTACCGCGCCGCTGACACATGCGCACGGCGCCGGTGAACGGGTCTCCGGTACTGGCATCACGCTCACCTCTGCCTTAACGCGGGCGCATGCCGTCGGAGCGCAAGTTACCGATAACCTCCCCACGCCCGGTGCGCCAAACCGTTATTGAAATAGAAGACATGCAGATTAAAGATGGCGTTTTCATTGCTCACGCGCGCTTCGCCGGGATTGGACTCGCGACGGGCCGTCGCGCTGGCCTGCTCTAGAGATCAAGCCATTCGCATCCTTACGATGGTTGCCGCGTTGGCCGCTTCAACCCCACAACCAACATCATCCCGATTGCGACCATCACGCCGACAGAAGGCTCCGGGATCACTGTGGCGCCAAAGCTGATGCTGTCCAATCGCAACGGACCAGTGCCGCTCGGCAGGAACACCGCGGATTCAAAGGAACCGGGGTTTCCGCCGAAGGGGAAAAAGGGCGGATAGATCAGCGCATCAGTCGCCAGAAGAGTTCCGGTCGCGTCGGGACCGGAGTAGAACGAAATCTGACCGCTGCCGGTGAAGTAGAAAGAGACGCCGCCCGACCAGGGAGCGCTCAGGGTCATCGTCAACGAAGGTGCCGTAACCAACCCGGACGGTCCAAACGCAATAACGGTGGAATCAGCAGCCAGGCCGTTCGTGAATGAAATGCCGAAGCTCGGACCCGGGCCGGACCCCTCGCTGCCAAATCCGCCTGCGTAGTACTCCAACACCTGCTCGCCGCTCTTCAGTCCGTCAAAGGTCACGCTGCCGCCGGGCACCAAAGCATCGCTCGTTATGGAAGCAGCACAAAGTGTCCAGGGAAGCAGGACAAGACCGGCAAGACGTCTCATGGCGGAAATCCTTTGAGCAAATAGATCGCATCGCATCACCGAGTGCTTCAAAGAATTCTGCGTGCTGCAACCGCGTTAGAAACCCGCTTCGCTAACTCGCCTGTTTTCATTAACATGGGCCTTACACAGCCCTGACTTACTAACTCGCCAAACTTTAGTCATCTATGAGGGAGCTGCTTGTCAAGTCCGGAATTTGGAACCCTCCCGGCGCCGGCGAGGCGCCGCTTTCGATACACTCCAAGCATCCGGATACAGGGTAGAGCCACGCTGGAGAGCGACTCGAGCGGGTATCCGGTGCCGGGATGAGACAGAAGCCTGCGAGGGCTTCCCCTCATCGATCAAGAATCAAAACTCTCATCCTGGCCCCAAGCGATAAACTCCGGGGTACGGGGCAGAGCCCCGTGAATGAAAGCAGGCTTGCAAGATTTCGCTAATCGCCTCCTGTTCTGTT
>DASRGE010000006.1:0-62238 GCA_035651215.1 Bryobacteraceae bacterium | reverse complement strand
GCCTTTGAGTTCGTCGAACGGGATTTGCACGTTGCCGGGAAGCGGGGCTTCAATATAGGAGCGCAGTTCGGTTTCGAATTCCTGGTCAGCGGCCTTGGCGTTGACGAGACGCGCTTTGGCTTGGTTCAGTTCCTGTTTGGCAGCCGCTTCGGCCTCTTGGCGTTTTTGCGATTCGAACCCATTTTGCTGTTTTCGCTTTTCGGCTCTGAGCTTTAGGAGCTGATCGAGGCATTTGTGGAAAGCGCGGTCGTTCGTTGTTTGGTAGCGCAGGAACAGGGAGAACTGTTTTTCGTTGTCCATGGATAAATCCGCGTAGCGCTGGGCGCGCTGGCTGAGCCAGAAATGCTGGGCGAGTTTTTCAACCAGAATGCATTCGGTGATGGTGGACGGCTGGTGCTCAGCTTTCAATCCGGCAACGAGAGTGGCGTATTCTTCTTCGCATTCGCCGGGTAACACGGAGAATTGCACGCCCGCAAGGCCGTGGCGGAAGTTGTTCAGGCAGGAAACGGCTTTGCCTTCTTCGGTCTTGGGACCGGTGGAGTGCTGAGAGTTCGCTTGGTTCGCAGCGATTTGAGCAGAAGTAGACATGAAGTTGGGCTCCTAAAAGAAAACGCCGGAAGAGAGCGGCGTCTCGTCCGGCGTTTTCTAAATTTTATTTCGATACCAGTATCGCATGCCGTTCCAAGCGTTTTCCGGTAAGTCATTGAAACCAAATGTGATTTAGGGTGTGAATGGGTTTGCCGTTTCTTTTGGAGACGGGCTAAGTTGTTGATTCATAAGCGACCCTTTACAAGAACTGGCGAAATCGAGACTGAGATTCATATGTTTTCGCTCTCGGGAGGCATCGATCACGAAATCCGAGTGAAGGGCTGTCCCGATATCACAGGCCTGGACTGGTCGGCTGACGGAAAAGGCCTTTATTGCGGGTCTATGTCGGCGCAAGGGGGCAGTATCAGCCGCGTGGAGCTGAATGGCAGTTCGCGGTTGCCCTGGGAGTATAAGGGAGCGGGGGGATTGGGTATGCCGTTTTTGGCGTACCCTCGCCTGATGGCCGCTTTCTTGCCATACGGAGTGGCGCGCTGAGCAGCAATGTTTGGATGGTAGAGGGGTTTTGACGCTGCGGGGCCTGATGTCTAATACTAAGTTGCGGAAGAAGCGTATGAAATCCTCTCCCTTACGGTCGGGGTTCTGCTCGCATATCCAGTCAGTCTGCCGCGTCCCGAATCATCAGGGACGCGTGGTTCACCCCATACTCCGCTCGCAGGATTTGTAGATCTCCGCGATATACTGCATGTCCCGCAATCCCTCTTCGCCGTTCGTTTTCGGTTCCTGGTTGTTAAACACGCAATCGGCGAAATAATCGCCTTCTGCCACGAACTGCGACGGGTCCTTGTTCGGATTGGGCTTATCGATGGGCGGCTCGCCTTTGATCTGCGCTTTCAGATGCAGACCCTCGTATGCGAACGCCGGTTCCACATGCATGTACCCTTTCGATCCATGCACTGTGTAATACCCCGGCATGTTGGCCCCATAGGTCGTCGTGCAACTCGCGACGACACCCGAAGGAAAGCGCATCGTCCATCCGACGTTTTCTTCCACCTGGCTGAACCGCCCGTCTTTATCGATCACCGAACAATACCCTTCGACATGCTCCGGATTCTCCCCCGTCAGATAGCGGCACGCATTCAGCGAATAAATCCCGACATCCATCAACGGCCCGCCGCCTGCAAGCTTTTTGTTTAACCGCCACTCGCCCGCGCGCTCCACAAATCCATTCGCGCTTTCAATTGCCTGAATCGTGCCGAGCCGGCCGTCGCGGATCATCTTGATCGCCGCGAGATTCGTCGGCTCATATTGACACCGGTAGGCAATCATCAATTTCACGTTCGCGTTCCGGCACGCATCGATCATCGCCTGGCAATCTTTCACCGTGGTCGCCATCGGTTTCTCGCATAGCACGTGCTTGTGAGCTTTCGCGGCGCGAATCGTATACTCGGCGTGCATGCTGTTCGGCAGCGCGATGTAAACCGCATCGATGTCTTTGTTGTCGTGGATCTGATCGTAGTTCTGGTAGTTGTAGATATTCTTTTCCGGGACTCCGTATTCGGCGGCCATCTTTTGGGCCTTTTGTGGATGCCCGCTGACCAGCGCAATCACGCGCGATTTCTGCGATCGCTTGCACGCCGGCATAAAATGACCCATCGAGATCCGGCCGAGCCCGACGATGCAGTATCCGAGCCTGCGTCCGGAGTTGCTTTGTCCACGGGCCAGAACACCACCAGCGCTTGCAATAAAAACGCCACGGCCAAATTCACGGCGCGAAATTGCCATACCTAGATTCTATTCACCCGCAAGCGCGCGTTTAATCTCCGGCCAAGCCAGCCCGAAGGATACAAACGTTGCGGCGGAAACCAGCAAGGACCACGCGGAAAATTTGCGAAACTTGGTCCATTGCTGCACACTCATGGCCCCGGCCAGCGCGGTATCCAGGCTCATCTTCGCTCCCATCGCCAGCGGAAGCGCGCGGGTGGTTTTCCAGCGGTCTTGTTTGCCCGTCGCCGCCAAGCACGCCGTCACCGCATAACTCGCAAAACCGAGCAACGCATCGGGGGTCTCGAAATGCGAATACGCCTCTTCGGAACCGTTGATTCGGTCCGCATCGAATGCAGGCCAGGGCGGGTCCGGCAACCGCTTCAACAGCCCCACTTGGTATAGAGCAATGCCGCCCAGAATAGCGCATGAGAAAAGCGAGAGTCCGACGATGCCGCGCCGGCATTCGATGGTCACATGGGTCCCATGGCGGAGATCGTCTCGAACCTGATCGGTCGTCTCAGGCATATTTTCTCCACAAAAGCGCGCTGATCCCGGCTAACCCGGCTGCCGCTAACGCTAAAGGCTTGCGGCGCAGATCCAGCCAAACCTGCAGGCTGAAGTTCTTCGCCTGACTGGTAAAGATGCCGTGCGCCGCGTAATCGCCTGGAGCCGGTTCGAATAGATTGTCCGGACGGTTTGCCGGGAGCGGTTCGGGAGCCTGTTGCGCCTCGTATCCGGTGCGGCCCAAATACCAGTCGGCAAATCCGGGCGCCACCTCCTGGCCGTAAATGGCCTTTACCGTCGACCCGCCCACGTAGACTTCACGCCGCCGGTGATGCGCGGCCCAGTAAATCGCCTCGGCCGCAACCTCCGGCTCGAAAATCGGGGGAACCGGTTGAGGCTGCCGTGGCAGGCGCGTGCGGCACCAACTGAACTGCGGTGTGTTCATCGCGGGAAGATGGACCACCGTCACATGGATGCTGCTCTGTTGGTGGATCAGTTCGCATCGAAGAGAATCCGTGAATCCCACCATCGCGTGTTTTGCTCCGCAATAAGCCGATTGCAAAGGTATGGAACGGTAGGCCAGCGCCGATCCGACTTGTACAATCGTCCCGGCATTGCGCGGCAGCATCCGTTTCAGCGCCGCCATAGTTCCGTAAACGAATCCCAAATACGTAACCTCGGTCGCTCGCTTGAATTCATCCGGTTGAATCTGATGCACGGGCGCGAACACGGTCGTCATCGCATCGTTGATCCAGATATCGATCGGGCCCAGCTCGTTTTCCACGCGCGCGGCTGCGCTCTCTACCTGCCCAGCGTCCGCGACGTCCGCCGGAAGCGCAAGCGCTTTTCCGCCCGCTTGCTCCACCTCGCGCTTGGCCGCTTCCAGGCGCTCCTTGCCGCGCGCGATGAGTCCGATGGACGCCTCGCGTCGCGCGAATTCGCGGACCACCGCCCTGCCCACACCCGCGGATGCCCCGGTAATGACTACGACCTCTTTCGATGAATTGCCCAATGGGTTGCTCCTATGTGCGGGACGCGGCGAGCCGGGGACTGTTTCGCAATTACAGCGGAATTACGAGAGTTCACGCCCTGAGCGTCGAGACGAGTAGCTGACGCACAGTGCGCGTCGTGAACGGCCAGAAAGAGGCCGCTCCCTTGCGGTCGCGGTTCTGTAAGGCCGAGCGGCTTGGTAACGCGCGACACAAGAAGCCGAAGACGAAGACGTCGATCATTGCTCTCGGTTCCTACGCCGCTTTTGCGCGCAGGCGCTTCAGCGGTGTCAGCAGCGATAGAACCAGGCGCTCGTAAAGATAATTGCTGCGGGAATCGCGAAACTTTTCCGCAACCGCGCGGAGGTTTCCCGACGAATAGCATTCCAGCAGGGATGGATGAATATAGTACTTCCGGCAAGTGGCCGGTTTATTTCCCAGTTTTGAGGCGACCTCTTTGACCACGTCCACCAGCGCTGCTTTGGTGATTTGATCGGATGTTTCTTCAGCGCATTTCTCCAGCAGGAAACTGGCGGCGAGACACGTTCCACCCCAGGTTCGAAAATCCTTGGCGGTGAACTCTCCCCCGCTGATCTCGCGCAGATACTCGTTTACATCGCCGGAATCGATGGTCTGCGGCTCCCCGTTTTCATCCAGATACTGAAACAGGGCGCTACCCGGAATGTCTTTGCATTTGCGGAGAATCCGCGCGAGACGCGGGTCTTCAATGGTGATCTCGTGCTGCTGCGCGCTCTTTCCACGGAAACGAAACTTGAGCACGCCTCCGAGAATCTGCACGTGCTGGTTGCGCAACGTGGTCAGCCCGAACGAACCGTTCTCCTCGACATATTCTTCGTTCCCGACACGTATATAGGTAGTCTCCAGCAGCTTCACCACCGCCGCCAGAACCTTTCTCTTCGGCATTCCCTTTCTGGCCAGATCCCGGCTGATGATCCGGCGGATGCGCGGGAGCGCCTTCCCGAATGCCCGCATCCGATCAAACTTCACCAGATCGCGGACCTGCCGGTAATCGGGATGATAACGATACTGCTTTCGCCCTCGCGCGTCCCGGCCCACAACCTGAATATGGGTATTGGGATCGGGGCTGATCCAGACTGAAGTCCAGGCCGGAGGAATCACCAGCGAGCGGATCCGGGCCAGCGTTTCGGGATCGCGAACCGGCTTGTCGGAGCTATCCACATACACAAAACCGTGGCCTGCACGCCGCCGCCGGATTCCGTTTCCCTTCGGAATGAAATAGCGCAGCCCGGCGACCTGGGCCGACTTTACCTCGTCTGGAACTCTAACGATGATCTTTGCAGGGGATGCCATTGCTAAGGGTGTGACGCACTTTACGTTCGAAACACTACTTGGATGCTTTTCATCTCAAAGACAGCACGCAATTCGAAAACAGATGGCCGAGGCAATCATCTTTGATATAGACGGCACACTGCTGGATTCGGTGGATTTGCATGCCCGGGCGTGGCAGGACGCATTCCGCCATTTCGGCTACGAAATCCCGTTTTCCGGGATACGAAGCCAGATCGGGAAGGGCGGCGACCAGCTTTTGCCGGTTTTCCTGAGCCCGGCCGACCTGAAGGAGAAAGGCAAGTCCATCCAGGAGTACCGCAGCTCGCTTTTTAAGGAACGCTATCTTTCCCACGTCAAGCCGTTCCCCTGTGTTCGCGAACTGTTCAAGAGGATTAAAGAAAACCGCCAGGCAGTGGCTCTCGCCTCTTCAGCCAAAGGGGATGAACTGAAGCAGTTTGAAAAGATCGCCAGGATTGACGATCTGGTCGAGGTGGAAACGTCTTCTGCCGATGCGAACAAATCCAAGCCTCACCCGGATATCTTTGAAGCAGCTCTGGACCGGCTGGGAAACCATATCCGGCGGAAGAATGTGATCGTCGTCGGAGATAGCCCGCACGATGCCGAGGCGGCCGGTAGAGCGGGATTGAGAACAGTGGGGGTCCGTTGCGGCGGATTTCCGGAAGAGGCGCTCAGAGAGGCCGGCTGCGTCGCGATCTATGACAGTCCGGAAGACCTGCTACGCAACTATGAGCAGAGTCCGCTGGCTAAGCAGCACCCGGCCGCAAGCTAAAATTCCGACGCGAGCCTGGTGCAGACCGCCATCGCCGCGAACAAAAAGAACAACAAATCGTTGTTCCAAAACACGAACGCTGTCGCAAGGCACAGCAGTGCCACCTGGGACCTCGGGTCCAGAGACCAATCAAACATGGGAAGTACTCATTATAGTGCCAGTCTCCGGCCGAGTTCTCTTGTGTAACGAACGGGAATATACTGAGTCCGTTTGGAAAGGAGCAACAATATGGCAGGAAATCGCGGTGTGGCCTACATCGGGCCAGGAAAAGTGGAAGTACAGAGCATTGATTACCCCAAACTGGAGCACAACGGCCGGAAGCTTCATCATGCGGTTATTGTGAAGCTGATCGCGACAAACATTTGCGGAAGCGATCAACACATGGTTCGCGGCCGCACGACAGCGCCTTCGGGCCTCATTCTCGGCCACGAGATTACGGGTGAAATCGTGGAAAAGGGCGACGATGTCGAGTTTCTGAACATCGGCGATCTGGTATCGGCCCCGTTCAACATTGCCTGCGGCCGTTGTCGAAACTGCAAGGAGGGGAAGACCGGCATCTGCCTGAACGTGAATCCTTCGCGTCCCGGTGGAGCTTATGGCTACGTGGATATGGGCGGATGGGTGGGCGGCCAGGCCGATTACGTCATGTGCCCCTACGCCGATTTCAATCTGCTCAAATTTCCCGACAAGGCGCAGGCCATGGAAAAAATTCGCGACTTGGCATTGCTTTCGGACATTTTCCCGACCGGCTATCACGGCGCGGTGACGGCCGGTGTCACTACCGGATCGACGGTCTATGTGGCCGGAGCGGGCCCGGTTGGTCTTGCGTGCGCTGAGGCTTGCCGGCTCCTGGGCGCGGCGGTTGTCATTGTCGGCGACATGAATCCGGATCGCTTAAAGCAGGCGAAGAGTTTCGGCTGTGAAACGGTGGACCTGCGGCAGGAGGGCGAGCTCGCCGATCGCATTGCCCAGATCCTGGGTGTGCCGGAAGTCGATTCGGCCGTCGATTGCGTCGGGTTCGAAGCACGGGCCCATGGCGAGAAAGGCGACGAGGAACCCGCAACGGTCCTCAACGGGCTGATGGTAGTGGCCCGGGCGGGGGGAGCGATTGGAATTCCGGGCCTGTACGTGACCGATGATCCGGGCGCGCGCGACGACAAAGCCAAACGCGGTGTGTTGGGCGTCCGCATTGGCCTCGGCTGGGCCAAGTCCCACGTCTTCACCACCGGCCAGTGCCCCGTGATGCGCTATAACCGCCAGCTTATGATGGCGATTCTGCACGGCAGAACGCAACCGTCGAAGGCTGTGAACGCGACTGTGATTTCGCTCGATGACGCCCCGCAGGGGTATAAGGACTTCGATAAAGGCGCGGCCAAGAAGTTCCTGCTGGATCCGCACGGAATTTTGCGGAAAGCGGCCTAGCAGAGCTGCGTCCGTAAGAAAGCGGAGCCTTACCCATCGGAAACGCGAAGCCGAAGTCTTAGAAACAGGTTATTAATTCCAAACATTTCCAAAGACACCTCGGGCGTTAAACCGAGCCGCAGAGCTTGCGGGATGCGGACCTCGACAGGCTGCGTTCGGGAACGCATCCCCTCGCCTCCGCAATGCGGGCACAGGAAAAACCAATCGCGTCCAGCGCCACCGCAGGCAGGGCAGACTTCGTGCACTGGCACGCCGACGGAAACAACTCCTCTCCGCGCGGCTTCCTCGGGCGTCAGAATCACTTCTATCGTGAGAGCCTGCGGTCTTTCAGCCTTCGGCACACCCAGCCCTGTGAAGTTCCGCAGGAGCCGTTCTGCCAAAGCATCGAACGAGGGATGCACCGCGTGTGTGTTCGCGAAAATCGAGGGCGGTTCCCAATCCCTGCCAAACCGATGCACGAGTCCGGGCCAGCTTTGGTCCCACTCCGATCGGTCCAGATCCTCATCGTACTGCCGGCGCCGCTCCGCATTCGACAAAACCGAATGCGCCTCGACAACCTCCTGAAAATCTGCTGCCCTTCGCGGACCGGCGTAGTCTGGATGAGTGCGCCGCACTGCGTCGCGGTATGCGGCTCGAATGCCGGATGGTGTTTCGGTTCGCGAAACACCAAGAATGGCGTAGTAGTTCTTAATTGCCATACACTTGTGCTCCGCTTCGATTTAGGCGGGCCTCCGATATTTGGTATACACCGAGGCGAAGGCTTAAGGCAAA
Source organism: Bryobacteraceae bacterium (assembly GCA_035651215.1). Classification (GTDB taxonomy): domain Bacteria; phylum Acidobacteriota; class Terriglobia; order Bryobacterales; family Bryobacteraceae; genus Bog-105. The sequence goes on along the minus strand of DASRGE010000006.1, from coordinate 54,138 downwards.
TCCATAGAAACCTGCGCTGTTTGTTGCTTTTCTTCAGGGTTGCGGATGAGGTTGGTAGTCCCGGCTGGACTCGAACCAGCGACCCTTTGCTTAGAAGGCAAATGCTCTATCCACCTGAGCTACGGGACCATACGTTCCATGTTATTCGATGGTGAGCAACAGGTCGCGCGCCTCCACGGTGTCGCGCAGTTTCACCGCGATCTCCTTCACTGTGCCGCCCACCGGGGCGTAGACCGTGCTCTGCATCTTCATCGCCTCCATCACCAGCAAGCGGTCGCCTTTCTTCACGTGCTCTCCCGCGTGCACATGGATCATGCTCACCGAACCCGGGATCGGGGCGCCGACATCGCCGGGCTTTGTGACATCCGCTTTCCGGCGCGCCGCCTGATCCGCTTTGATGGAGCGGTCTCGAATCTCCACTTCGCGCGGTTGGCCGTTTAGCTCAAAGAACACCGGGCGCATACCATCCGCCCGCGGTTCGCCCACCGTCAACAGCCGGATGATCAGCGTCTTGCCGGGCTCCAATTCCACCGTCACTTCGCTGCGTTCTTCGAGCCCGTAGAAAAACTGCGGCGTCGGCAGCGCTTCGAGTTCGCCATATTGCGCGCGCGCGCCGGCGAATTTCAGAAAGACATTCGGGTACATCAGATAGCTGAGCAGGTCCGTGCGGCTGGTGGATCCGGCTTTTTGCGCTACTTCGGCCGCGGCCTTTTCAAAATCCACGGACGGCAGGCGCTCGCCCGGCCGGCACGTATCGGGTTTCCGTCCCCGCAAAATAACTTGCTGCAGCTTCGACGGCCATCCCCCTTCCGGCTGGCCTAGCGAGCCCATGAACATGTCCATTACCGAGTTGGGCAGGGTGAGTTCATGATCGGGAGGCAGGTTCTCCAGTTCCTGAACCGTCATGTCGTGGCTGATCAGAAAGAGCGCGAGATCCCCCACCACTTTGCTCGATGGTGTCACCTTCACGATGTCGCCGAACGCCATGTTCACGTCCGCATACATCCGCGCGATTTCGGGCCAGCGCCCGCCGAGACCCATTGCCTCCGCTTGCGCCTTCAGGTTCGTGTATTGGCCGCCGGGCATTTCATGGATGTACACATCCGCAGTCCCGGATTTCGGGGCTTCGTCGAAGGGCTCGTAATAGCGCCGCACGACTTCCCAATAGTCCGAGCAGCGGTTCAACGCGTCGAAACTCAAGCTGGTATCGCGTTCGGTGTGCGCGAGGCCGGCAACGATGGAATTCAAATTCGGCTGGCTGGTAGTTCCGCTCATTGCAGAAATGGCTCCATCGGCGACATGAACGCCTGCTTCCGAGGCTTTCAAGATGGTGGCCGCGTTCACGCCGCTGGTATCGTGTGTGTGCAAATGAATAGGCACGCCAACTTCTTCACGCAGCGTCTTGACCAGCTTGTAAGCAGCGTAAGGACGCAGCAGTCCGGCCATGTCCTTAATGCCGAGCACGTGCGTTCCCATCTTCTCCAGCTCTTTCGCGAGCCGTACGTAATAGTTCAGCGAGTATTTCTCGCGTTTCGGATCGAGGATGTCGCCCGTGTAGCAAATGGCAGCTTCACAGATGCGGCCCGTCTTGAGCGTCGCCTCCACCGCCACTTTCATGTTGGGCATCCAGTTCAGCGAATCGAAGATGCGGAAAATATCGATCCCCTGGGCCGCGGCTTCCTTAATGAATTCGCGGACCACGTTGTCGGGATAGGCTGTGTAACCTACTGCATTGGAGGCCCGGAGCAGCATCTGGAAGCAGATATTCGGAATTTTTTCGCGCAAAGCTTGCAGCCGCTTCCACGGATCTTCCAATAGAAAGCGCATGGAAACGTCAAACGTGGCTCCGCCCCACATCTCCAGGCTGTAGAGGCCCGCAAGCTCCTTCGAAACGAACTCCGCGATTTTCAGAAGGTCGTGCGAGCGCACGCGCGTCGCCATCAACGATTGATGCGCATCTCGGAACGTCGTATCGGTCATGAGCAGGCGTTTCTGCTCCAGCGTCCACTGCGCGAATTTGTCCGGTCCCATCCGGTTCAGCAGATCGCGGGTGCCCTCCGGAGTTTCCTGGCGGTGCGAGTGCGGCACGGGAGCGTCGCGGATAATGGCCGGCTTCTTTTTATTAGCCACTTCCGGATTGCCGTTCACAATCACATCGCCCAAGTACGTCAGCAGCTTCGTGGCGCGGTCGCGGCGCGGGCGAAACTCGAACAGCTCCGGGGTTTCGTCCAGAAAAGATGTCGTCATTTCGCCCGATTGAAAGACCGGGTGATTGACTACGTTTTCGAGGAACGGAATGTTGGTCTTAACTCCCCGAATCCGGAATTCGCGGAGCGCGCGGTCCATGCGCTGGCATGCTTGTTTAAACACGCTGCCCCAGGCCGTCACCTTGACGAGCAGCGAGTCGTAATAAGGAAGAATCGTCGCGCCGCTGTAGGCCGTGCCGCCGTCCAGCCGGATTCCGAAGCCGGCAGGCGAGCGGTACGTATGAATGCGGCCGTAATCCGGGACGAAGTTGTTGGCCGGGTCTTCGGTGGTCACGCGGCACTGGAGTGCTGTGCCGTGCAGCGGAATCTGGCTCTGCTGCGGCAGCCCGATTTCTTCACCGTGCAGACCCAAGCCTTGCGCTACCTGAATCTGCGTACGCACAATATCGATTCCGGTCACGACCTCTGTGACGGTGTGCTCTACTTGCAGCCGCGGATTCACTTCGATGAAGAACCACTCGTGCGTATCGGCATCCACCAGAAATTCCACCGTTCCGGCGCTGTAATACTGAACGGCGCGGGCCAGCGTCACCGCGGCTTCTGCTAAATCGTTCCGTACTCTCTGGGGCAGCCCGATAGCGGGCGCAATCTCGACGACTTTCTGATGCCGGCGCTGCACCGAGCAATCGCGCTCATAAAGATGGAGGATGTTGCCCTGGCGATCTCCGATGATCTGAATTTCGACGTGTTTCGCGCGGCGGATGTAGCGCTCCAGAAACACGGAGCTGTTTCCAAACGCTGCTCCGGCTTCCTGGCTGGCCTCCTGCAAGCGAGCCTTAAGTTGCTGCGCCGAATCGACCACGCGCATGCCGCGGCCCCCGCCGCCAAATGCGGCTTTGATGATGAGGGGAAAGCCGATTTGTTTTGCAATGGAATCGACGTCGGCTGCGCTAGGGTCGACCGGCTCCTCCGTGCCGGGTACCACGGGAATGCCGGCTTTCTGCGCAAGCTTGCGCGCGGTGGTCTTGTCGCCGAGGGCTTCCAAAATTTCCTTGCTGGGTCCGATAAACGTGATCCCGGCGGCTTCGCAGGCAGCGGGCAGAGCGGGGTTTTCGGAGAGAAATCCATAGCCCGGATGAATGGCATCCACTTGTTTTTCGATTGCTAATTCAACGATGCCTTCCACGTCCAGGTACGCTTGCACCGGACCTTTGCCTTGACCGATCAGGTACGCTTCGTCGGCCTTGAACCGGTGCAGACTCAAGCGATCCTCCTGCGAATAGACCGCTACCGTGCGCAGACCTAACTCATTGGCGGCCCTGAGGATGCGGATAGCAATTTCACCACGATTTAATGCGAGCAGTTTTTTCATCAGACAAAAGGCGGGAAGGTAAAGCGTAGCATGACCAGTCCCTTTTCTTTATTGTCGTGTGTAGGGTTGCTGAGCTTACCGGAAGTTTTCCACGAGCATCAAATTGCGGCCATGGTCTTGCGCGACCGAGTAAAGAAAGGTCTTGCGGTCGGGAGATACAGTAAGACCTATAAACGTGTCCACGTCCCCAAGAGCTTGTATCACTCGCGAGCGGCGAGTGACGAAATCGTAGAACCGAATTTCGCGTCCGCTTGCATCCTGGCCGGCTGGAGCGACGAAGTAAATGCCGTCCGAGACGACCTGAAATGCACGTCCGACGACAGTAATTCCCAGTGGATGCTCCTGCCCGCCTCCGAAAGCCGCCTCGCGGATCTCGACATAAGCATTGGGGCCATTCTCCAGATAGTAAGCCGCTCTACCATCTATCGACTCCTGCGGGTATGAACCTCCTGATTGCGTAATTTGCATCGCCGACCCACCGCTGAACGGCGCCCGAAATATTTCTGAGCGGCCTGTTCGGTCATTGCCAAAATAAATCCATTTGCCGTCGTGCGAGAAGCTTGGAATATTGGAACTGCCTGGACCGTCTGTGAGCCGACGGGGCTTCCCTCCGCTGCTCTCTACTATCCAAACGTCCCAGCGCCCGCTGCCCATATCGGCGTCGAATGCGATCCAGCGTCCGTCCGGCGACCAGCGCGGTGAGCCGCAATAGCGGCCAAAGTTAGTGAGCCGCATCGGTTCCGTGCCGTCGCTGTTTGCGACCCAGATCTCCTCCGGGCCTGAGCGGCTCGATTCGAACGCAATGCGCTTGCCATCAGGCGAGAACTGAGGATTATACTCGACTTCGGTAGAGGAGGCGGGGTGTCGCCCGGCGGTATGGCCGTCTGCACGCCAAATGTCACTATCAAACAACCAGTGCGAGTAGACCAGGCGATTCCGGCGAACTGATGGCCACGTCACTCCCCGCCCCACGAACAAGAGAGGCTCTATGGGACCGGTGTGCAGAACCGGGACCCGATACAGCGTCATCGCATACGGCGTCGATTCGGATATTGCCCAGATTGCGTCCCGGCCATCCGCAGTCCATGCCAGACCTGGCCTAACGAACTGGTCGGCGTGCTCGTTTGTGATCTGGCGGGGATTTCCCTGGGGCGATAGATCGCCGTTCAGTTTCAGCAGATAGAGATCGGCGTTTGTCCCTCCCAGGAGCTTGGCCTCCAGGAACAAAAGATTGCGACCATCCGGGGAAAAGGCGGGTACCGCATCCATCTTCCCATCTGGCGCAAATGTAAGTTGCCGCGTATCGCCCGTTTCCGCGGAGATTAGAACGAGACCCTTCTGTGCGCCGCAGGCGAGCGCCTTGCTGTCGCTCGACCAGGACAGGCCCATACATAAGCCGTCATGCAATTCCCGCTCGTTTCCGCCGATCGGCGCCATGAGGAACGTGTGCAGTCCGGCGCTATCCCGGCGCTGAAAGGCGATCCACTGTCCGTCCGGAGACCATTTTGGAGCCGTCTCCTGGGCATCTCCTTTTGTGAGCTGCAGATAACCGGCGAACCCGATCGGCTTGACATAAATGTGATATTTGCCGCGATTTTCGCCGTTCCAGGCGAAGACCACCTGGCTGCCATCCGGCGATAAGTCCGGCCAATCCTGATCGCCCAGATAGCTCGTGAGCGGAACCGGCTGGCTGGGTGCTGGAAGTGGTACCGGATGGCGGCGCCAGGACCAGATCGCCACTGCAATCCCAAACAGCGCGAGAGCAGCCACAACGTAGATCCATGTCCTGCGCCGCTTCCGCGTGGCGGCTTGCGCCGGCTGCATGCCCGATCCGGATTCTTCGCGCAGTTCCTCCAACTCGACTTTGATGTCATTCATGCTGTGAAAACGGCGATTCGGATCCTTGCGCAAACAGCGCTGGATGATGCGCTCCAGGTCGCGCGTAATCTGCGGCATGATGCGAGTGGGCGGCTCCGGATCGTGTCGCAGGACGGCAGCAAGCGTCGAGGCAGTGGAATCGCCGTGAAACGCGCGACGGCCGGTCACCATTTCGTACAGCACTGCGCCGAAGCTGAAAATATCCGAACGGGCATCGAGCTTCCTGCCTTCGGCCTGCTCCGGCGACATATAGGCCGCGGTGCCTGCGACGCGCTCCGTCACATCCTCAGTGAGTGAGCGTGTGACATCGCCGTCGCTTTCCACCTCAGCCATCCGGGCCAGGCCGAAATCGAGGATTTTCGGCACGCCGTGCTCGGTAATCATGATGTTCGAAGGCTTCAGATCGCGATGCAGAATGCCGGCCGCGTGTGCGCCAGCGAGTGCATCCGCGATCGGAATCGCGTATTTCACGGCTTCATTTACGCCAAGGCCGCGATTACCAATGAGCTGGTCGAGGGTTTTCCCGCGCACCAGTTCCATCACCAGAAATTCATTGCCGTTTTCGGAGCAGATATCGTATAACCCAAGAATATTTGGATGATTCAGCGCCGCAGCCGCGCGCGCTTCCTGTAGCAGGCGTGTATGACCATCGCGCCGCAGCACCTTGATGGCGACTTCGCGACCCAGCCTTGTATCGCGCGCACGATACACCTCGCCCATGCCGCCGCTGCCGAGTGCGGCCAGGATCTCGTAAGGCCCCATGCGAGTTCCGCTGGCGAGGGGCATAGGCGTTTCAGTTTAGCGCAAGCGAGTCCGGTCTTGCACATTGGGACATCAGGGCAACAGCTCAAGCGAGCGCGCCAGCCGAGGACCAATCCGGATGACGCCAAAATCGCGCCGATCGCTGGTGAGAACCCGGTAGATCCGGCGGCGCTCCGCGACAGCAGCCACGGTTCCATCGACGAGCCCGAGACTGAGTTCCTGGAATCTGCCGTCGAGCTCCAAGGCCCTGGCAATATCCGAGGGGAGCGGCAACTCGTATTCGTACCGCGTCCCAGGATCGAAGATCTCGGCTACCAGCTTCCGCATTGCTTTGCGGTCCTCCTGAAGAAAATAATCCACTTCGGCGAGAACGAGTCCTGGCACGATGATGGCCGCCGCCGAAGTCAGAACTCGTTCGTATTCTGGAAAAGTGGGGTGCCCCCCGGGAGTACGCGCGAGCGCGCGCAGCAGGCCGCCCGTGTCCGCGACGACTGGCGGGATCAATCCTCGAGATCCCGGAATAGCTCGGATTCATCGCCGAGCTTGCTGTTTGTAGATTCAAACAGGAGCGTGGACGGCGGACGCTTGCCCGAGTAGTAGCGTGATGCAACCACGCGTAAACCCTGTCTGATTAGCTCCGATGCAGGTATCCCCGCCGCACGAGCACGCTTCAAGGCCCGAATGTCTTCTTCATCCAACCGAACGGTTGTTGAAACGAGGCGCGCCATACACTCACCATACAACAGCATCTCGCCAATTTCGGGCAAAGCTACAATGAGGGCGTGAAAATCCTCTTCGCGCTGCTTCTGTGTGCAGCCGGTCTTTCGCAGGCCCAGGTCCGGGAAGGCGACTTCACCATTCGCTTCGAGCCGAAGGCAGTATTACAGACGAACGCGCCGATTCCGTTCGAAATCACGGTTAAGGACGACCTGGGCAAGCCGCTGATTCAGGCCAAAGTCACCCTGCAAATTGAAATGGCGAACCATGTTCACACACAGGTGTATAAGGCGCCGGCGGTCAGTCCGGGCGTGTATGTGGCGAAACCTGTTTTTCCGGAATCAGGCGATTGGGATGTATATGTAGAGGTCCGGCGCAACGATCAGATGAGCGCGCGCACCATTCAATTCCATGTGCCGGAGGAAGCTCCCTGATAGGGAGCCTCCGTCAGAACATATACAACGGAGTACCCGGCGACGGTGCTACATCAACACCACCCGCAGCCACGGGTTGCCCTTCGAGATCGCCGATCTGACGGCAATAGATTCCGTTCTCGCCGAGGTAGATTTCGAGCTCCGCAGGGCGGGGAAGGGAACCCTGGATGAGCGCTTCCGATAACGGATCCTCGATATATTTCTGGAGCGCGCGCCGCAGCGGCCGTGCGCCATAGCTGCGATCGCCACAGGTCTTGTCGAGGATGTACTTCGCGGCTTCCGGTTCGAGGCGGATCTTGATCTGCTTGGAGACCAGATTTCCGTTGATTTGCTCCACCAGCAGCTCGACGATCTTGATCAGATCCTCATCCGTCAGCGAAGTGAACAGAATCACCTCATCCAGGCGGTTGAGAAACTCCGGATTGAACGCCCGCTTCACTTCGCCCATTACCTGATCCTCGATCTTCTGCGGGATGCCGGTCGTGGATTCTACGGAGAAGCCGATCTGGCCGCGCTTATCCAGGAACCGCGCGCCCAGGTTCGAGGTCATGATGATGATCGTGTTCTTGAAATCAACCGTGTTGCCGAGCCCGTCGGTCAACTGGCCGTCCTCAAACACCTGCAAGAGGATGTTGTAGATATCCGGGTGCGCTTTTTCGATCTCGTCCAGCAGAATGATTGAGTACGGCGCGCGCTTTACGCGCTCCGTGAGCTGGCCGCCCTCCTCGTAGCCGACGTAGCCCGGAGGCGAACCGATCAGCTTGGAGATGGAGTGCTTCTCCATGAACTCCGACATGTCGAACCGGATCAGCGACTTCTCGCTTCCGAACAGGAATTCCGCCAGAGCCCGCGCAACTTCGGTTTTGCCGACGCCGGTTGGTCCCAAGAACAGGAACGAGCCCGCTGGCCGCTTCGGCGATTTCAGGCCGGCACGCGAACGCCGGATGGCGCGCGACAGCGCCGAGATCGCTTTTTCCTGACTGATGACCCGCTTGTGGAGTTCCTCTTCGATCCGAAGAAGCTTATTGATCTCTTCTTCCTTGATCGAGGTCATGGGAACGCCGGTCCAGCGGGCCACCACTTCTTCGATATCGTCTTTAGAGACGACGCCGGTGGAAGTGTCATCCAGGTTGTACTTCTCGCGAAGTTGGCGTAGGTTTTCGCGTTCTTTGCGCTCTTCGTCGGAATAGAAACGCGCCTTCTCGAACTCGTGATTGGCGATCGCGTTCTCCATCCGGTGGACGATGAACTTGATCCGCTTTTGGATATCGGCCACTTCGCTCGGAAGCGTGGTTTGGCGCAGCTTCACGCGGGCGCCCGCTTCATCGATCAGGTCGATTGCTTTATCGGGTAGGAATCGGTCCGGAATGAAACGTGTAGAGGTGTAAACCGCCGATTCGATGGCTTCATCCGTATACGCAACCGCATGGAATTTTTCGTACCGCTCCTTGATCCCGAACAGAATCCGGATCGCATCGCTTTCGCTTGGCGGCGGGACTTTAACAGCCTGGAAACGCCGCTCTAAAGAGCGGTCCTTTTCGATGGACTTCCGGTATTCCGCGGGTGTGGTAGCGCCGATACACTGGATTTCGCCGCGCGAGAGTGCCGGTTTCAGAATATTGGCGGCGTCGAGCGAGCCTTCCGCCGATCCGGCCCCGACCAGAGTATGCAGCTCATCGATAAAGATGATGGCGTTCTGATTCTCCATCAGTTCTTTCATGATGGTTTTCAAACGCTCTTCGAACTGGCCGCGGTACTTGGTACCAGCCACGATCAGGGAAAGATCTAGGGCCAAAATCCGCTTTTCCGAGAGAAAAGACGGGACATCGCCATCCGCAATTCGCTGGGCCAAGCCCTCCACGATCGCGGTTTTGCCGACGCCAGGCTCCCCGATCAGCACAGGATTGTTCTTGGTGCGGCGGCATAGGATCTGCACCACGCGATCCACTTCGGAATCACGTCCAATCAGCGGGTCGAGCATGCCGTCGACCGCGGCCTGGGTCAGATCCCGGCTGAATTCGGCAAGCAACGAACTCTCTTTGGGACGGCTCGCCGACGTTTTTTCGGAAGCCGAGCGGGCAATTTCCTCCCGCACGGCGGAAAGCCGCAGACCCCGCTCGTGGAGAATCTCCGCCGCAAAACTCTTTTCTTCACGCAGCAGCCCGAGCAGCAGGTGCTCCGTGCCGATGTGCTTATGGCTCAGCCGTTCGGCTTCCTCCGCGCCATAAGCCAGCACACGCTTGCATTCGTGACTTAAAGGAAGGTCGACCGAGGTGGAGACCTTTTCACGAACTGTGGTGTGCGCTTCTATCTGCTTGCGAATCGATTCGATGGCGGCGTGCGACCGCAGGAACCGGTTGGCAAGCGTCTTGTCCTCACGCAGGAGCCCCAACAGCAAGTGTTCGGTCTCTATATAAGGACTTCCGAACTGGCTCGCCTCGTACCTCGCGAAGAAGATCACGCGGCGCGCTTTCTCGGTATATCGTTCAAACATAAGTGCCACCGTCAAGACGGGTTGCGTCTTGTACAACTCCGGCTTCCTGCAACTCTATGGCCGATAGCGTGTGCAGGACGCCCTTTCTTAACTCTAAAACCCGGTCGCAGCGCCTCGCGAACGAGAGGTTGTGCGTCACAAAGACCGAGGTCAGGCCGTGAGCGGCATGCAAGTCGCTCAGGAGGTTGATAATCTTTTCGCCGGTCCGGAAATCCAGGTTTCCGGTTGGTTCGTCGGCCAGCAAAACTTTGGGTTCCGCCGCCAAGGCGCGAGCCAACGCGACCCGCTGCTGCTCTCCGCCCGACAACTCTCCAGAACGATGGGTTTCGCGCGCTCCCAAGCCTGTCTCTGCGAGCCGGGCCCGAGCGCGTCGTGCAGCCTCTTCCGGCGCCATGCCTCGAATCAGCAGGGGCATCATGACGTTCTCCAGGGCGGTGAACTCCGGCAGGAGTGAGGGATTTTGCCAAACGAACCCAAGTTCCCGGTTGCGGAACTCAGCCAAGTGTCGATCGGAAAGCCCGACAATGTCGCGGCCGCCGAAGTAAATTCTCCCGCTAGACGGGCGGTCCAGGCCGCCCAACAAGTGGAGTAATGTGGATTTTCCAGCACCGGATTCTCCTACAACGGCGACCCGTTCTCCTTGCTGGACCTGGAGCGAGAGGTTATCAAAAACAACAAGTTCCGCGCCTCCCGACCGGTAGATTTTGCTAAGACAGTCCGCCTGGATCGCACAGTGTGTGCTCAAACTCCCGCCTCACCTTTAGCTTAAAACAGGCAGATCAGAACCATCTCCGCTTATAGTGGTGAGTCGTCATTACTAGTACTGAATCTCCAAAGTTTCACCACCAGATACTACCTACTCCCTTAGACGTTCTGGAATAGATAAGGGATTCCGGGATGTCGAAAACGCCAGGGAAAGGCCTAGGTTGTCGCTATAAAACTTAGCTGTGCCATACGCCAGTTGTCACCCGCGGACTTGGTTCGGGCGTGGGCAAATCCGGCTAAGTTTATGAATCAGAGGATAAAAGTGCTGAGGTGTCCAATGTGAGGTGGCCCAGGCGGTTTTGCCGTCCCCGCCTTTTTTTATAGACGGTAAAAACTCGCCTAATCCAGCTCTAACGGCACGTACACCAACTTCCCCTCGCGCTCCAACAGCAGAACTACTGCTTGGCCGGGCTTGATTCGATGGAGCACTTCGCGCAATTGCTCCACGCTTCCCACCACCATCCGGTTCACGCCGTAAATCACGTCTCCGGTCTGCAGCGCCGGGCCCGAGTACGGCGGAGTTGCATTTCTCGCGACCACTACCACGCCCGCCGGCCTCCGCAAATCGGGCATAATCTTCAACACCTGCTTCGTCAAATCGAGCCCCACGATACCCAGCTCCGGGATGACGTTCTTTACCGGATCGACGATATCGGCCAGCGCGTCGAGTTCCGAGCCCGCCTGCTCTTCGGTGACCACCGGCAGATCCAGCGTGTCCTCCCCGCGCCGTACCCGCAGCGTGACCTTTGCTCCCGGCGACAAGCGATACACGTTGGCCTCAAGCTGATGCATGCTGGACATCGGCTTCCCGTTCAGCGCGACGACAATATCGTCGATCTTCACACCCGCCTGAGCCGCCGCTCCATCCGGCTGCACATCCGAGATGATGATGCCGTGGTCCGTCTCGAGATCGAGCCCTTCCGCGATATCGGGCGTGATCGTTTCTCCCACTAGCCCAAGCTGTGCCCGATGTACGTGGCCCTGCGCCTTCAACTGCGTGTACACTTCCCGCGCGATGTCGCTCGGAATCGCAAAGCCCAGTCCCTCGCTCCCACCGGATTGCGTCAGGATAAACGTATTGATCCCGACGACGCGCCCGTTTGTATCCACCAAAGGCCCGCCGCTATTTCCCGGATTGATGGGAGCGTCGGTTTGGATGTAGACCATCGGATCGTCCGGCTTGATCTGGCGTGAAACAGCGCTGACCACGCCGAAGCTCACCGAATTATCGAGCCCCAGCGGATTCCCCAGCGCCAGCACGATTTGTCCCTGCTTCAATTCGTCCGAATCTCCAAAAATGAGATACGGGAGATTCTTTCCATCGATCTTGATCACGGCCAAATCGCTATCCCGATCCAACCCGACCAGTGTTCCGGAAATGGGCCGGTTGAACGAGTTATCACCCTGCTCGCGTGCCTCTGCCTCCGTCCGCACATTCAACTGAACTTTTACCGAATGGGCGCCTTTCACCACATGCGCGTTCGTCAGGATATAGCCATCAGGACTCATGATGATACCGGAGCCGCTGCTGTTTTCGGCGGTCAGCAGGCCGTTGCCGCTGTCCGAACTGTCGGATGGTACATAGCTGCGCACGAATATCTGAACCACGGCGCGTCCGGCGCGCTGTGAAATATCTTCGAAAGAACTGCTGAGTTCCCGTAGAACGTTAGTTTTCTGCGGGCTCGGCGACACTGGAGCTGTCTGCGCCCCCAGAAAACCGCTGCACAAACTTCCCGCCAGCAAGCACTTATAGATATGCGAAGCAATCTTCATCAAATAATTCCGTATCCTTTTGATGCCGCTACTCTCGTCCCGAATTCGCAAGGATTGTTAATCTCAAACCAGTAGCTTCGTCTTGCAAGTTCGCATTCGTATCCCCCGGCCGCCCGACAACGGCCGGAGCAGTCACTCTCCAGTAGTATCGGCGCTGATTCAGAACACGGCCGCCACGAAAAGCCGCCCGGCTCTGGGAGCATCTACACGCGTTGCGCTAGGCATTCTCGGCAGCCGTCTCACGGGGCTCGTGAAAGAGCGCGTGATCGCGCACTTTTTTGGGGATTCCGCCATCGCTGATGCGTTTCGCGCGGCCATCCGTATCCCGAATCTTCTGAGCAATCTGTTTGGCGAAGGCGTGCTTTCGGCGTCCTTCGTTACGGTTTATTCCAAGCTGCGTGCCACCCGGCAAGACGAAGAAGCGGAACATCTGGCGGCCGCCGTGTTCGGCATTCTCTCGCTTGTCTGTTCTGTACTGGTGGCCGCTGGTGTCTTGCTCAGCCCGGTACTGATCGACCTCATCGCCCCGGGATTCAAAGGCGAAGTGCGTGTGCTTACCATTCACATCGTCCGCATTCTGTTTCCGGGGACCGGACTGCTCGTGATGAGCGCGTGGTGTTTGGGCGTCCTGAATAGTCATCGCCGCTTTCTGCTCTCGTATCTGGCGCCGGTCGCCATGAACGTCACCATGATTCTGGCGCTGGTGTTCCTGGGAGGTCATTCGGCGCAAAGCGATTTGGTGATCGATCTTGCCTGGGCAGTTGTCGTTGGGGCTGGGTTGCAGTTTCTCGTGCAGCTCCCGAGCGTACTGAAATTTCTGCCTGCGTTCCGGCCGGTCTTTGAGACCAGTTCGGTTTATGTCCGCTCCGTGATGCGAAATTTCGGACCCATTTTTATCAGCCGCGGCGTGGTGCAGATCAGCGCGTATGTGGATTCCATGATTGCCAGCCTGCTGCCCACCGGAGCAGTAGCAGCATTGGGATACGGCCAGGTCATCTCCGTGATGCCGGTCAGCCTCTTCAGCATGTCGGTCTCGGCTGCCGAACTCCCGACGCTGTCGAGTGCGGTCGGTAGTCAGGAAGAAGTCGCAGATTTTCTGCGGCGCCGCCTCTCGGCCGGATTGCGCCGCATTGCGTTCTTTATTATTCCTTCGGCGGTGGCCTTTCTGGTGCTCGGCGATGTGCTCGCCGCCTTTATTTATCAGTCCGGACGGTTCCACCACGCGGATGCGGTATACGTGTGGTCCGTGCTCGCCGGCTCAGCCGTTGGGCTGCTGGCGACATCCCTCGGAAGGCTCTATTCATCGGCCTTTTACGCGCTCCTCGATACGAAGACGCCTTTGCGCTTCGCCATCATCCGGGTAGCGCTTACGATTGGGCTCGGCTGTCTGTTTGCATTACCCCTGCCGCATTGGATCGGCATCGATCAGAAATGGGGCGTGGCGGGTTTGACGGTGTCGGCCGGCATCGCGGGCTGGGTCGAATTTGCCTTACTCCGGCGCGGCCTCGCCCGCCGTATTGGAAAAATACCGCTTCCACCCGTATTCGTTTTGAAACTCTGGTCGATGGCGTTTCTCGGCTCCGCGCTAGGATATGGCGTGAAGATGCTTCTCGGAACGGCTCATCCCGTCTTGCTCGCCTGCCTCGTGATCCCGCTCTATGGCGCAGTCTACTTCGGCGGCACAGCACTGCTTGGAATTCCCGAATCGCGGAATACGATTACTTCGGTTCTGCGCAGGTTTTGACAGAACCACGCGCGTCAGCAAGTGGTCAGGCGTTCCATTTCCAATTCCTTACTTCCGGCAGATCTTCCCCGTACTGCATCACAAACGATTTATGCCGCTGGAGATTATCATCCAGCCAATCCTTCGCTCGCTCGATTCGCGACTGCAATCGGGGAATGCGCCGGATGGCATCGAAGGCCAATTGGAACCGGTCGAGCCGGTTCAGCACGGTCATATCGAACGGCGTGGTGGTTGTTCCCTCTTCCACATATCCGCGCACATGCATGTTGTCGTGATTGCGCCGCCGGTAAGTCAGCCGGTGAAGTAGCGACGGATATCCATGGTAAGCAAAGATGACGGGCCGGTCTTTCGTAAACAGCTCATCGAACTCTTCGTCCGCCAGCCCGTGCGGATGTTCGCTCGACGGCTCTAAGGTCATTAAGTCCACTACATTGACTACTCGGATGCGGATATCCTTCACTTGTTCCCGCAATAACGTGCAGGCGGCCAATGTTTCGAGCGTAGGCACATCACCGGCGCACGCCATGACCACGTCGGGGTCGTCTCCGTCATTGCTGGCCCATTCCCAAACGCTGATGCCCTTGGTGCAGTGTCGAATGGCAGCGTCCATTTCGAGCCACACCGCTTGCATCTGCTTCCCCGCGACAATCAGGTTCACGTAATCCCGGCTGCGCAAGCAATGGTCTGCTACGGACAATAGCGTGTTGGCATCGGGCGGCAGATAGATGCGGACAATGTCCGATTTCTTATTAGCGACGTGGTCGATAAAGCCCGGGTCCTGATGCGAGAACCCGTTATGATCCTGCCGCCACACATGCGAGGAAAGCAAATAATTCAGCGAAGCGATAGGTTTCCGCCAAGGCAAGTGCTTGCTGACCTTTAGCCACTTGGCATGCTGGTTGAACATCGAATCGACTATGTGAATAAATGCTTCGTAGCACGAAAAGAATCCGTGCCGTCCAGTAAGTAAATAGCCTTCCAGCCATCCCTCGCACATGTGCTCGCTGAGCACTTCCATCACGCGCCCGTCCGGCGTCAGCTCGATGTCCACAGGTTCGGTTTCGGCGAGCCATCGTTTGCCGGTTGCTTGATAAACGGCATCGAGGCGATTGGAGGCGGTCTCATCCGGTCCCAACAGCCGAAAATTTCGCGGGTTGCGCTTGATCACGTCTCGCAGAAACCGGCCCAAAACGCGGGTCGCTTCTGCTTCCACACTCCCCGGACTGTGTACGGTCACCGCATAATTCCGGAAGTCCGGCAAAATTAGCGGCTGAAGTAGTAATCCGCCATTCGCATGCGGATTCATTCCCATACGCCTCTCGCCGGTCGGCGCCAGTTCGGCCAGATCGGCTCTCAATCGCCCTTCGCGATCGAACAGTTTCTCAGGATGGTAGCTTTTCAACCAGGATTCGAGCTGCTTCAGATGCTCCGGGTTATTCAGGACATCCGCAATGGGAACCTGGTGCGCGCGCCACGTCCCCTCTACTGGCTTGCCGTCTACTTCTTTCGGGCCGGTCCAGCCCTTAGGAGTTTTGAGAATGAGCAGCGGCCAGCGCGGCCGGCTCAGATCTCCATCCGCGCGGGCGCGTTTCTGAATGGCTCGAATCTCCGCGAGCATTTCTTCGAGCGCGCGCGCCATCGCCTGATGCATCTGGTGCGGATCGTCGCCCCCCAGAAAGCACGGCGCGTATCCGTATCCGATAAATAGATCTCGCAGTTCCTGTTCTGGAATGCGCGCGAGCACCGTTGGATTCGCGATCTTGAAGCCATTCAGATGCAAAATCGGCAGCACTGCGCCGTCTGTAGCCGGATTTAGAAACTTATTGGAATGCCAACTCGTCGCGAGCGCTCCCGTCTCCGCTTCGCCATCGCCGACAATGCACGCCACAATCAGGTCCGGATTGTCGAACGCCGCGCCATAGGCGTGGAGCAGGGAATAGCCCAATTCACCGCCTTCATGGATCGATCCAGGCGTTTCCGGAGCTACGTGGCTCGGCACCCCATACGGCCACGAAAACTGCCGGAACAAGCGCTTGATGCCATCCCGGTTCTGCTCGATATTTGGATAGATCTCGGTATACGAGCCCTCCAAATACGTGTGCGCGACCAGTCCGGGACCGCCGTGCCCCGGACCGATGACGTACATCATGTCCAGGTCATGCCGGCGGATCAGCCGGTTCAGGTGCGTGTAGATGAAATTCAGTCCGGCGGTGGTTCCCCAGTGCCCCAACAAGCGCGGCTTGATGTCATCTTTCGCCAGCGGACGTTCGAGCAGCGGGTTATCCTTCAGATAAATTTGGCCTACAGTAAGATAATTCGCCGCAAACCAGTATTCGTTGAGCTTGTCGAGTTCTTGGTTGGTGAGTGTTTCGGCCACGCCTCTTTGTCCTCTTCTAGCCTACGCCGCGGGGCAAAGCGCTCCCTCGGGGATTAGGTTGGATCTCGGAACCAAGCTTTAATCATGTCCGTCTACAATGCACACGACTTCCCAAATTATGAAAACGGTTCTGATTGCCGTATTGGCGTGCGCGGGCACGCTTGCTCAGTCCAGAGATCAATTGAGACAGCGGTTTGGCGAACGGATCTCCGAGACATTCCTCGTGCGTCCGGGAATCAGTATTACGGCATCTTACGCTGCAAGCGGGAAAATCCGCGAACTAATGATTTCCCCTCAGAATGACAGCTTCATTAAATCCAGAAACGCGAGCTTGAGTCGCAAATCGGTGGACGCCATCATTGATGAGCTAGTCCCCAAGTCTGAGCGTGGCAAGTTCATTATCGGCGAATTTGAAGACATCATCTGCGAACCGGCGGATGACTGTATGGGATCATCGGCCAACTACCAAAATGTGAAAATTTACTACAACGATTCCGCTGTGCCAGGACGGGTTACGTACGCTGTTGTGCAATGGAAATAACAGCGCACGATCGTGACGCTACCGCCCCCGTCCCGCTTCCATAAGCTGCTCCGCCTGCCTTAACGCCTCCGGCGTAATCTGCTCTCCGGAAAGCATTCGTCCAATCTCGCGAGCCCGCTCTTCCGGCTGTAGTTCCTCAATCGCGGTCGTCACGCGCCCTTTCTTCTCCCGCTTCGACACGGCAAAATGATGGTCCGCGAATCCGGCAATCTGCGCGAGATGCGTCACGCAAATCACCTGGTTTCTCCGCGAGAGCGCCTTCAGCCGTTTACCCACCGCCGCCGCTGCTGCGCCGCCCACTCCCGCATCGACTTCGTCGAAGACTAGCGTATGAATGCCCTCATGCTGATCCGCGTCCCCGATCGCGGTTTTGAGCGCGAGCGCAATGCGCGACAGTTCTCCTCCGGAGGCAATTTTTTCCATCAGTTTCAGTTCCTCGCCCCTGTTCGGCGCAACCAGGAATTCAATGTCGTCCACACCCGCGGCCGTCCGGTTACCCGGCTTTACCACCACCTGAAACCGCGTCCCCGCCATGGCGAGGCTTTTCAGCTCGCTCTCCACTTGCTTGGAAAGCCGCGCGCCGGCGGCGTTGCGCATCCGGCTCAGCTCGCCCGCCAATTTTTCGAACTGTTCGGCCGCCGCGGCCCGCTGCTTTTCCAGTTCCGCCCGCCGCTCACTCGCGTTCTCCACTTCATCGATTCGCCGCGCCACGTCGTCTCGAAACGCCAGCACCTGCTCCAGGCTCGACCCGTATTTTCTCTTCAACCGGTCGAGCGCCGCGAGACGGTTTTCGACATCTTCCAATCGGTTCGGATCGCCCTCCAGCCGGCCCAGATAATCGCGCAACGCGTAAGCGGCCTCATCGATCAACACCGAAGCCTGCCGGAGCGTGCCCGCGGTTTCCGCCAAGCTCTCATCGATTCGCGCCAAATCGTCCAGGCGCTTTAAAGCTTGGCGCATCTGCGTCGTCGCGCTCTCCGGCGCCTCATACAACATTTCAAAGGCGGCCGTGGCATTTTCCTGCAGGCGCGTCACGTTCTGCAGAATCTTCCGCTCAGCTTCCAGTTCGGCATCCTCGCCGGAGCGCGGCTGAACGGCATCAATTTCTTTACGCTGAAATGTCCAAAGGTCCAACAGCCGGAGCTTCTCCTGCTCATTTTCGTTCAGCTCCGCCAGCTTGGTTTCCAGTTCGCGCCAGCGTGCATACGCACCGGCCACTTCCTCCCGAAGTTGCCCGGCCCGCGCGTATTCATCCAACAGATCGCGCTCCGCGGCTGTCGTAAACAAAAGTTGCTGTTCGTTCTGCCCGTGAATATCCGCGAGCGCCGGCGCCAGTTGCCTGAGAAACGCCGTCGTCACCGGGCGATTCGCGACAAACGCCCGCGATTTCCCGTTCGCGGCGATCTCCCGCTCTACAATTAATTCTTCTTCACTGTCGCTCTCAATCCCGGCCTCGGTCAGCAGCCTGTTCACTTCCGGAACCGCGGCCACCGAAAAAATACCCGAAACCCGTGCTCGCGTTTCGCCGCTCCGAACCATTTCGGCCGAGGCGCGTGCTCCCAACAGCAGAGCTAGCGAGTCCACTACAATGGATTTGCCGCTGCCGGTTTCGCCCGTGAGCACATTCAGCCCGTCCTGGAACCGGATACGCGCCTGCTCGACGACGGCGTAGTTCTCAACCATTAACTCCAACAGCATGTGACCGAATTATAGCCATGCTCCTGAGACACTGCCGCCGCTCAGCACACGTAACAGAGGGCGTCTCAATCTCATCTAACATTACTCTAGGTGGGAGGCCTTTTATAATAAGAGCGAAGTGACGAAAGGACACATCGATATTGTTCTGTGTGCTGTTCCTCGCGGAACTTAGTCTGTGGGACATCATTCAAAGCCTCCGTCCCGTTCCCCTGGCCGTAATCGCAATTTTGGTTCTCTTTTCGCTGTTTTCCTGGACGATTGTCTTCGCGAAGCACAGCGTTTTCAGCCGTGCCCGGCGGGAAAACCGAAATTTCCTGCGCGCCTTTCGCAAGGCGAATAATCTGCAAGCAGTAGCCGTCGCCAGTGAGCAGTTCGGCACAGCCCCGCTGGTCGCCGTATTCGATTTCGGTTACGGCGAAATCGAGCGCCAGGTGAAGCAGCGCGGCGGCCTGGTCAACAAGCCGGCCATCGAGCGCAGCCTCCAGCTTGGAATCAGCGAAGAGGTGACCAAGCTCGAAATCAACATGAACTGGCTCGCGACCGTTGCTTCGGTCTCGCCATTTATCGGTCTGTTCGGTACCGTGTGGGGAATCATCGATGCTTTCGAGGGTCTCGGTAATGCTGGCAGCGCAAGCTTACGGGCCGTGGCTCCCGGCATCTCGGAAGCGCTGGTTACTACTGCGATTGGCCTCGCCGCTGCTATTCCGGCTGCCATTTTCTACAACATCTTCGGCGGGCGCATTAAAGAGCTCGGCACCCGCATGGAAGATTTCGCCATCGAATTCCAGAACCTGGCGGAGCGCGATTTCGGCGGCTAAGGGCCCGCGGACCGCAGTACACCGGAATGGCTTTTTCATTTCAGAATGGGGGAGGAGGAAGGCGCGGCCGTCGTTTTGGGAGCCCCTCCGCGCTCGCGGATATCAATATCGTCCCATTGGTGGACGTGGTGCTTGTCCTCCTGATCATCTTCATGATCACGGCGAATGTCATGGAATTCGGCCTTGACATTCAGGTGCCCAAGGTCAAACGGGTTCAAAATACAGCGCAAGATCTGCCGGTTGTCAGCATCTCCAGAAACGGCGAGTCGTATCTGAATGACAAGCCCATTAACATTAACTTATTGGCCCAGGGCATCCGGCAGCGGTTCCGTACCGCCACTGCCGTCTATGTCCGGGCCGACAAAGAGACGCCTTGGAACGTGATTGCCCAAATCGTGGCCGAGCTTGGTGATGCCCACTACGAGGTTAAGATGGTCACCGCCCCCATCGACGAAGCCGCGCGACAAGCGCGGCGCTGATCGCATGGCAGAGCCGCTTGATATCCTCGACGAACGGGATCCGCTCGCTTTCTCGTTCATCGGATCCATCGTGATTCATGGCGCCGTCGCGGCTCTGCTGATCTTCGGCGGTTATTGGCTGAACCAGAGAAGAGAGACGCTCGGCGATATTCATCCGGCCGGCGGCCCCGCCTACGCCGTATCGCCGGTGCACACAATCCCGATTCCGCAGCGCGAAGCTCCGCCCAATCCGGTTGCAAACGATACACAATCCACGGTGCCCACCGCGCCTGCCAAAGAGAATGCCGTCAAGCAGCAGATTCCCGATAAGAATGCGTTCGAAATTCCGGAAAAACGCAAGAAGCAGGCGAAGCAACCGGTTCACGAGCAGCACTACACGCCGCCTCCTCCGCCCAATCAGGTTTACAGCCAGTCTAAGCAGGCTCTGTCGAATCCGATGTACGCCCCGCAGAGTGGCGCCGGGCAGGTCGGCATCGGCCCCAACTCGCCGTTAGGCAATCGTCTCGGCTGGTATGCCGAACTGGTGCGGCAGCGCATCGCTCAAAATTGGCGCACGAACGGGCTGGATGCGCGCAGCCAAATGTCGCCCGCGATCGTCAGTTTCATCATCATGCGCGATGGCAGCGTACGGGATGTCAAGCTGGCGCAATCGAGCGGGAATCCGACCATCGACAATACAGCTTTGCGAGCCGTGTACGATTCGAACCCGTTACAGCCGCTGCCGCCGCAGATCAACGAGAGCTATATCTCGGCCCAATTCACATTTAACTTACGCTGATGCGATTCTTCACCGCTTCTCTATTGATTTTTGCCGGCGTCGCCTGGCTCCCCGCCAAGCAGCAGGTCCAGGGGACCATTGAAAAGAATCCGGGCAAGCCGCTGGTCGCTGTGCCCGACTTTCGGGCGAGCGGAGCCGCCGCAGGCCTGATGGCCGCCTTCAACAGCACCGTCGCGAGCGACTTACAAAGTTCGCCGCTCATCAACTTTGTTCCCAAAACGCTTTATCCCATCCAGATTCCGCAGCAGCCGTCCGACCTGATCGCCGGCGTAGCGCCTCCTTCGCGCACCGGAGCCATTACGCCGCAGGGCAACCGGCTCACTGATTGGAGCCTGCCTCCCGTTTCAGCAAATTATCTTGGCCTTGGCTACGGCGCGGAAACCAATGGCCGGTTAGTTGTCTTCGGCTGGTTCTACAGCACTGCACCGACCATCGCCTCACTGCAACAGGCTCAAATCTTCGGCAAGATCTATACCGCCAGCCTCGATCAGACCGGTGCGGTGGATGCCGGTCACCGCTATGCCGCCGATATCCTCGCGCAGTTCGGCGGAAAGAGTCTGGTCGGCACGCGTATCGTATTCGTGTCGAATCGAACCGGCGCCAAAGAGATCTGGGTCATGAACTGGGATGGGACGGATCAGAAACAGCTTACGCACTACAATTCAATTTCGACGTTCCCGTCGGCTTCTCCGGACGGCCGCATCGTCGCTTTTACTACCTATGCGGCTGGATATCCGGCAATTCAAATGTTTTCGCTTGACACTGGCCGGAAATTGCCGTTTTATAATCAGCGCGCTTCCATGAACGCATTTGTGACGTTCACGCCCGATTCAAAACGGATCGTCTTTTCCTCCACCGCGGCTGGCGGCCCGGCGCAGCTCTATATGGCGAATATCGATGGCAGCGGCTTTCACCGCATCACATCCTCGGGCGCGATCGAGGTCGAAGCCAAAATCAATCCGAAGACCGGAACCGATCTGGTAGACGTCTCGGGCAGGTCCGGCCTGCCTCAGGTCTATCACATGAATCTGGAGGGCGCCGACGTGCAGCGGCTCTCTGCGGGCACCGGAGAGGCCACAAATCCATCCTGGAGCCCCGATGGCGCGCACATTGCCTTTGCTTGGACGAGAGGGTTTGAGCCTGGAAACTACAACATATTCTTGATGGATGTTGCGTCGCAACAGACAACCCAACTGACCGCCAACGAAGGCCGCAACGAAAATCCGAGCTGGGCGCCTGATGGCGCGCACATCGTGTACGCGTCCAAGCGTGGCCGCGAGTCCCAGATCTGGGTGATGAATGCCGACGGGACGGGGAAGCATCCGCTAACAGATAAAGGTAGTAACGAAAAGCCGGTGTGGGTAAACGCCGAGCAGTAACAGAACCCCTGAGCATAAGCAAGGGGCGACAAAGAATCAGTAGCAGTTAAATTCAGGGAGAATGACACGGATCATGACGAACGGGAGAAGATCGCTGACGTTGTTTTCAGCGTTGGTTTTGGTTGCAGCCACGGGTTGCCACAAGAAGGCTCCGCCGCCGCCGCCACCGCCTGCGCCGGCCCCGGCTCCGCCTCCAGCCAAGCCGACCATTAACTATTTCACCGCTGAACCGACGACGATCACCAGCGGCCAGCCCTCGTCTCTGCGCTGGTCCGTAAACGATGCCACCAATGTCGAAATCGACAATGGCATCGGACAAGTCAGTCCGAATGGCCGCCGCGCGGTGTACCCGACGGCGACCACAACCTATCACATGACCGCGACGGGTCCTGGCGGCACCGCCGAAGGCTTTGCGACAGTTACCGTGAACGCGCCACCGCCGCCGCCTCCTGCTCCGGCCGCTCCGCAACCCACAGTCCAGGACATTCTGGCTCACCAGGTTCAGGATATTCACTTCGATTACGATAAAAGCGACATCCGGCCTGTGGATCAGCCGGTGCTCCAGGCGGATGCCTCTGCTCTAAAGCAGATTTTCCAGATGGATCCGAACTTTGTAGTCACCATTGAAGGCCACTGCGACGAGCGCGGCTCCGCGGAGTATAACTTAGCTCTCGGAGACCGGCGCGCCGCGGCAACCCGCGATGCGCTGGTGGCTCTCGGTGTACCCGCGGATAAATTAAAAACCGTTAGCTATGGCAAGGAGCGGCCGCTCTGCACAGACCCCACCGAGGAATGCTACGCCCGCAACCGCCGGGCTCATTTTTCGGCCGGTCAGTAGCTTGGCGGCCGGTAAATACCGAGTCTCCTACACTAAAGACAAGTCGTGAAACGGGGATGGAGCGCATCCGTCCCCTCCTCATGAGGAGTAAAATTCAATGAAATTTCTGCGCCTTGGGATTCTTGCGCTCGCCTTTTCGCCGTTCTGCTTCGCCGTTAATAAAGATATCGTCCAGCTTCAGCGGGACATGCAAGACAGAATCAACGCCCTTCAGAACGATATCGATTCGAAGCTGAGTACGTTGACGGGCATCTTGACCGCCATGCAGGCGGATACCAGACGCACCGCCGATCAGGTAGCCGGCTTGCAGGATGTCGTGAACAACGGCATCAGCAAATCGCTCGCGCCGGTGGGCGGCCTCAGCACTCAGGTCAACACGATGGGCGACGACGTTCGCTCCCTCAAAGATGCAATTGCAGATTTGAGCGCCCGGCTGGAACGCATGGATGCCAAGATGACGGACCTGAAGAACCAACTGCAGATCATTCAGAACCCGCCGTCTGCTCCCGGCGCGACTACCCCTGGGGGCCCTGGAACTCCCGGGTCGGCTGGGGGAACTGCGGCAGGGCAGTCGGGTCCTCCTGCCGGCATGAGCGCCGATAAGAGCTACACCGATGCTGTCCGTGATCTACAGACTGGAAAGACGGATCTCGCCTACAACGAATTCCAGCAGTATCTGACCTATTTCCCGAACACCGAGCTGGCCGCAAATGCCCAGTACTATTTGGGCGAGATCAACTACAATCGTGGGGATTACAACGGAGCGATTACGGCTTTCGATGCAGTTCTGGAACGTTATCCGGAAAATCCAAAGACACCGGATGCCCATTTGATGAAGGCGATGGCCCTGTTGAAATCGAATCAGCGCAATCGTGCGGTTCAGGAATTCCGAGTACTCGTCGAGAATTATCCGCACACGGATGATGCCCGCAAAGCGCTCCAGCAGCTCCGTGCGCTTGGCGCTTCCTCAGCGAGTTCTTCCACTACCCGCCGTAAATAGTCCTGGCTGCTCCAGGCTAAGGCCATTCATCTATCCCGGTCGCTTTAGGGATTTCCCGTACTTTCGCCCGGTGTGACAGTACTTACATTCTCCCGCAAACACTGCATAATCATTTCACATTCTGCAAATGGCAGTTTGCATTGAGAGGAGAATGATGCGGTTTTTAAAATCTTTTCCCCTGGTTATGGGGTTTGCAGCGTTGTTATCTACATCGATTAAGGCTGCAGAAATAACCATTCCCAATTCAGCTCTAATTCCTTCCACCGCCCTGTATACAAACGACATCGGGAGCGTTCTAGGTATTGGCGATGCCAGCGGACGTAGCGACGACGGGTTTAGCGGACCTATCGACCTGGGGTTCACGCTGAACTTTTTCGGGACGAGCTATACCCAGTTCTGGATCAACAATAACGGAAACATTAGCTTCGGTGGCGGTATCTCGCAGTACAACCCAAGCGGACCGACAGGCGCCTCGCAGCCCATCATTTCGCCATTTTTTGCCGATGTCGACACGCGCGGCGCCGGTAGCGGTGTGGTGCACCTGTCGCAATTGCCGAATGAAGACATCATCACGTGGAGCAATGTTGGATATTACGACTCGGAGGACGGCAAATTGGATAATTTCCAGCTTGTCTTGCGCGGTCCAGGCTACAGCGTGCCCGCCGGCGAAGGGCAGATCGGCTTCTTCTATACCAATATGCAGTGGGAAGCCGGCGACGCGATTGGCGGCCGCGGCGGCTTTTGTTCGCCTGACGCCGTTTGTTACCCTGCCGCAGTCGGCTTCGGCGATGGTCTCGGAAATGGCGTGGTTCTCCAAAGTTCGGTCCAGCCCGGCATTTCCGGTGTGGTGAACGATACGCACATCTGGTTCGATCTGGACAGTGATGGAGTCCCCGTAACTACGAGTCCGTCCTCAGTACCGGAACCGTCTACCTACGCGCTGCTGGGCATCGGCATTTTAGGGCTCTACGGATTCGCCGCGAAGCGGCGGTCGAGATCCCAAAGCTGATCTCTTACTCTTCTGTATTCGAGCCGAATAGTTGTTCGGCATAAATTCGGCTCGAACGCAGATCCTCTGCCAGCGTGTGTTCCACTACCGTATTCGGCCGGTAGGCCAGTTCCACGACAATCAACGGGTGTAGTCCGGCCTCTCGAAAGTACTCGGCGACTTTGCGGTAATCGATGTCTCCTGCTGTGAAGGACTCGAGCCACAGCTTATTCCGCGAGTTCCGCACGTGCACTTCCGCCACGCGATTTCCAGCCTCTTGCAGCAACGCGATCGGGTCCTGATCGCCCTGATGCACCCAATCCAGATCCATGCACAACCAAACATCTTTTGGGTCTGTGTTCCGCAGGATATAGCGCCACTCCCGCGCGTTCTCCAACATTTCCGGCGTATGATGATGTACCCGAAGCTGGAAACCGCGGGACGCCAGCTTCCAGCCCATCCGGTTCAAGCCCTCTACTTCGGCCGCAAGTTCCTGGTCCGTTTTTCTCTCGCCATGCGGCTTCGGATCGGGATTGTTCACGACGGCTTTACAGCCGAATGGCTTGCAAATGTCCGCGATCTCCAAAGCACGCTGAATGGTCGCGTCCCCCAACTCAGGCCGGTGCATCGCGCCTCCCACATAAACCGACGGCATGCGCAAAGCGTTGCCCCGAATCAGCTCGAGCACGCGCTTCTTCAGCTCCGGCGCAAAGAATTGCTGGTTGAGCTCGATATTGCGGAAACCGGCCGCCCGCGCGATCGGGATCACTTCTCCGATCACGTCCGCTAAGGTCTTCTTTTGGCGTTGCGCGTACTGCTGGAAAATGTAGCTCTCCACGGCGATTTGAAACGGCTGCTCGGCCGCCCACAAACTGAGCGCGCCAGCGCTCGCCATCAACACCTGCCGCCGGCTGAAAACGAAACTTTCCACCTTGTAAGTCTACAGACAAATGTGGAGCGGGCCAATCGGGCTGCCTAATCTGCTAATCTCTATAGACATACTAGAGATTACCGATGTACATTTTGAAACTGGCTTCCACCGTTCTGTTCTTTTCGCTCCTTTCCTCCCTCGCCTACGCCCAAGTCGTAGGAGCCGCCATCTCCGGCACGATTCACGACGAAAGCGGCGCTCCGTTGCCCGCGGCCAGCATAACCGTCCGGAATCTCGAGACCGGGGCGATTCGGAAACTGGTCACCGATATTGCCGGCCATTACTCCGCGCCTTCCATTGCGGTCGGCCGCTACGAAGTGACTGCTGCGAAGGACGGCTTTCAATCTCAGGTGAAAACCGGAATCGACTTGGTCGTGGGGCAAACTGCTTCTGTCGATCTAATACTTCCTCTCGGCGAAGTCCGCCAGGTCGTAACCGTCGAAGAATCGCCGTCGCCGGTGAGTCTTTCTACCCAGCAAACCTCCGGTCTGGTAAACGAGCATCAAGTCAAAGAGCTTCCGCTCAACGGCCGCAGCTACGACGCACTCATGACGCTGAATCCCGCTATCGTGAATTACTCATCGCAGCGCTCGGGCGGCATAGGAACGTCAAACTCCGCAGTGGGCAACATGTTCGCCGTCTCCGGCCACCGCCCGCAGGAAAATCTTTTTCTGCTGAATGGCATCGAATACACCGGGGCTTCGGAAATCAACAACACCCCTGGCGGCGCAAGCGGGCAACTGCTCGGCGTCGATGCCGTACGCGAGTTCAATGTAGTTACGGATACCTATGGCGCCGAGTACGGCAAGCGCCCCGGCGCGCAGATCAGTATCATCACGGCTTCCGGAACAAACCAGCTTCACGGCAGTGTTTATGAATTCCTCCGCAACAGCGATCTGGACGCGCGCAATTTCTTCGACCAGGGCGATATCCCCCAGTTCCAGCGCAACGAATTCGGCGCCGCGCTCGGCGGCCCCATCAAGAAAGACAAGCTTTTCATTTTCGGCAACTACGAAGGCTTTCGCCAGCATCTCGGCCTGAGCGATGTGACGCTTGTGCCCGACAACGCTGCCCGCCAGGGGCTGCTTCCCAATGCTAGCGGCAAACTCACACCGGTCGGACTGGCTCCCAGCGCGGCCACGCTTCTCTCGCTCTGGCCCTTCCAAAATGGGCCCGATCTCGGCGGCGGCATTGGCGAAGCTTTCAGTCACCCGCTACAGACCATTCGCGAAGATTTCGGCACCACCCGTGTAGACTACAACCCATCCGACCGCGACAGCCTCTTCGCCGTCTACACGGTTGACGACAGCGCCGACAACACGCCGACAGTCAATCCGCTCAGTACTGTTTTCGAGACCCTGCGCGCGCAGGTCGCAAGCCTGCAGGAGCAGCACGTCTTTTCTCCCGCCATTCTCAACACCGCTCGGTTCGGCTTCTCCCGCGCCGCCTATTACTTCACCGGCAACACACCGGTTAACATTCCTGGCTGGGTGCAAGGCGAGCCCATCGGCGCTGTTGTGATCGGCGGAGGCACTGCGTTAAACGGAGCCTCTCAGATCAGCCTCGCCGGCACGAACGCGGGTAGCAATCTGAGCGCCGTCCGCAATCTCTTCACCTACGACGATCACATCGCCATCACGCATGGCATTCATCAGATTGAGGCCGGCGTCTGGTTCCAGCGTATCCAGGCCAACGACAATCTCGCGCAGTATCAGTACGGGCAGGCGTCTTTCGGAAGTCTCGCCGCCTTTCTGCAGGGCGCCGTTTCCACGTTCACTGTCGTTGCCTCGCCCACACCGCTCGGCTGGCGATCTCTCGAAGGCGCCGGATTTCTCCAGGATACTATTCACTTGGCCCGAACTCTCGAAGTGCGCGTGGGCTTTCGCTTCGAATCCACCGACGGCTGGAACGAGGCGCACGGCCGGGCCTCCAATTACCTCTTCTCGAACGGCATCATCCAAACCAATCCGCGCATTGCGGATTCGGTCTTCACTGTCAATCGCGCCAAGTTCTTGCCGGAACCTCGCGCGGGTCTGGCCTGGGATCCGTTCGGCAAGGGTAAAACCGTCATTCACTCCGGCTTCGGCATCTACCGCGCTCTGCTCGACAGCCTCGATTACCGGACCAGCCAGAATGCCCCCTTTAATACGACACAAACTCTGAAGAACGTCGCACTAGCGAATCTCTCCATCGCCCCCGGCGCGGCTCTGCCGACCGGCGGCCTCATCTCTCCGAGCGGCATTCAGCCCGACGCTTTCACTCCGACGATTCTTTCTTACACGTTCAGCATCGAGCAGCAGATCGCTCCGAATACATCGCTCATCATCGGTTATGTCGGCTCACACGGCTATCACGAAATGCTTTCGCTCGATGCGAACGAGCCCATTCTCCCTTCCGCCTCCATTTATTACTCAAAGAACGCGCCGCTTGCCAACCCCCGCCTCGCGAACACCACCACCTGGTTCTCCGAAGGCGTCAGCTCGTATAACGCTCTCGAAATTGACGTGAACCGCCGGTTCAGCCGCGGCTTCCAACTGAGAGGCGTCTATACATACTCCAAGAGTCTTGATGACGGAACGGCGTGGAACAGCAGCGTGGCTGCGAACGCGCCCGGTTTTGTCGAATTTCCACTGAACCCGAAGTGGGATTGGGGGCTGTCCACTACAGATGTGCGCAATCTCGCCGTCATCAATGGCACCTGGCAACTGCCGTTCAAATACGCGAGAGGCTGGTCGGTGAGCGGCATCGCAACGGTTCAGTCCGGGCTGCCGTTTACGCCTCAACTGGGCTTCAATCCCACAAACAACGGCGATTCGCGCAATCCCATCCGCCCGTCCTGGAACCCTGCATTCGCCGGACCGGTTGTCCTCGGTGGACCCAATCAGTACTTTAATCCGAATGCCTTCATCGTGCCCGCCAGCGGCACTTATGGGAATGTTGGCCGTGACGTCCTGATCGGCCCCGGCATTACGACGGTCGACTTCTCCACGTTGAAAGACTTCATGGTGAACGAGAGAACGAAACTGCAATTCCGCGCCGAGTTTTTTAACATCCTCAACCACGCGAACTTCAACACGCCCAATCCAGTGGTCTTCACTTCTGCTTCGGCAACTCCCGCGCCCACGGCCGGCGTCATCACTTCCACCTCTACGACATCGCGCCAAATCCAGTTCGGCGTGAAACTCCTGTTTTGATGTATCGGAGTGCGTGCCGCCAGAGAGAAAGCCGCGTTTACTCTTGGACGAGCCGCCTTCTCAAGGGCGAAGACTCCAGACTGTGAGCGGCGCGTCCAAGTTGGCGTCTGCTTTACGCGCGTTCTTCGAAGTCACAGCAGATTCAAAGGACGCTCAGACGGTACCTGTACGGAGTTATGCCCATCGTTCGAGAGAACATCGTCGAAAAGTGGCTCTGGTTCGCAAAGCCGGTTTGAGCCGCAATATCGCTGAGTGAATGGTGTTTGTTCCGCAGAAGATCTTGCGCGCGCCGAATTCGACGCCAAGTCACATATTGATGCAAACTTACACCCGTGCTCTGCTTGAACATCTTGCCCAGGTGATACCGGCTGAGATTAGCGACCTGGGTCAGAGTATCTATGTTCAGATTGTCTGAAAGAGAGCTCTCGATGTAATCCATTAATTGCCTACGCTGGCGTTGGGGAAGTCCGCCTTTGTACTCGGCCAAGCGAATCGTCTCTATTGAATGCTTCTGAACGAGTGTCATACAGAGCTTCGTGCAGAGCGCATCACCATATAGACTTCCGCCGGGGCAGCCGGCCTGTAGCTCGGCATGTAAATGGAGGACAAGTTCGCGAAGGGTGGGGTCATCCCGTCCTATTTGCCCAAAGAGTTGGAGGTCACGGCCATGCAGTTGCTCCCGCAGGATATACCGCATTGCATCGGGATTAATCCTTACGATGACGGTATTTACCGGCGCATCCCAGCGGAATCGCCGCAACTCACCGGTGTACTGCACAGAAACAAATCCGTCCTGAATTACTTGCTGGCGTTCATGGCCGTTTTCATACCAGAACCTTTTGAAAGGTGTGGAACAGAGGTCGACGGCAACCACGTGTTCCGGAAACCAGTGATCTGCTATTTCGAGAGGCGGCAGCTCGTACTTACTTAGACCGAAGCCGTTCCATGGCGACTCGCCCGTTTGCCGGTAAATCTTCAGAGCGCCCTGGACTTCACTCAGCATCGGTCTGCACCGGACGTGAGAGCGATTATAATCGCTCGTTTCTGAAAGACGCAAGCCTTGGTTGGCAGTTAAGGTACTGCCATGGGACGGATATTCACGCTCAAATACGTAATCGCATTTTCCGCGGTTGCTGTATTTACGCTTCCGATTAGCGCTGACCCGGTTGTGAATGTGCTCACACAGGGTTCGCAATTCGGCAAGATGGACCTCGCAACCGGTACTTTCACCCCGATCGGGCCGATTCCCGCCACAATACAGTATTTGGTTCCCGCCCCAAACGGGTCCTTACTGACGATGTCTTTCAACGGCGATTTGGATTCCATTGACCGGGCGACCGGCGCGACAACCGTGATTGGTCCGACAGGATTCGGTGACTGCTCCACGCCAGCCAGTCAGTGCGGACCGAACTCCCAACTTTCTTTTGGGACGGCCGCCGGAATAGTGTATGCGACCGACTTTGCGAACAACCTCTACACCGTGGACCCCGCGACGGGCAAGGCGACGCTGGTCGGGGCAACGGGAATCCCGGCCGTTCCGTTTGTACCTGCCTCGACCAACCCTGAGGGTTCCTTCAACTTTTACGATGAAAATTTGTTCGATGTGGGGGGAAAGCTCTACGCCAACTTCGATGCGGCCACGTTTAATCCTGCCACTGGGGCGCTCACAACCGCGATCGCTCCTGCGCTGTATCAGATCGACGCCGTCACAGGACATGCCTCCGAAGTCGCGTCGACAGACTTAGGCATGGTTACTGTCTTCAATCTGAATGGAACGATTTACGGCTTTGATGGAAACACCAATCAGATTGTGACCCTTAACCCTGCGGATGGAACTACAACCTTCGTGAGCAACATCGACCCTTCTGCAGGGCTCATCGGAGGGGCAGCGCCCGCCGTTCCAGAACCCGCCTCGATCGCCTTGATCGGCATTGCAATACTCTGCGCGGTCTTCTGTAGACCACGAAGGTACCTGGCTAAGTCCTTTCTTCGCTCGTACTTTTAACTACACCCGAGAGGAGTTTGCAACATGTTTACTCGACAGAAATTATCGATCGCGTCCCTGATGCTCGTTACCTTTTCGGCGCTGGTAACCGCGGATTCGGTCTATGTAACCGCGTTTAATCTGGCTACTGGTAACCAGCAATTTGGCACGGTAGATCTGGGTACTGGAGCCTTCCAGGAAATTCGTAATGCGGCGGGCCAGGATTTCAGGGGCCTGGTTCCAGCTTCAAATGGATCTTTGCTGACCCTCGGTTTCGATGGCAATCTTGCGTCTATTAACCCCGTTACTGGCATGCCCACCGTTATAGGTCCCACGGGTTTATCGGACTGTTCCACCCCAAGTTCTCCATGCGGACCGAGGTCGGTAAGCACCTTCGGAGCCTTGGGCGGAACGCTCTATGCAACGGACTACAGTCAAAATCTCTACCGGGTCAATCCAGCGACCGGGGCCGCTACGCTGGTTGGACCTACGGGTATACCGGCCTTTCCATTTCCTTCCCACTTCACTAGCAATTCCGACGGAACTGAGAACGTTTTCACAGCCACCCTATTCCCTGCCGATGGGAATCTGTATGCGACTTTCGACACGAATACAGTTGACCCGACATCCGGGGATATCACTCCTGCAATTCTTAACAATCTGTACAGGATCGACCCGAACACAGCCGTCGCAACGCTCGTCGCGCCTACCATTCAGGCCATCTCGGCCGTTACTCGAGTGAACGGAACTGACTATGCTTTCAACGTAGGGACTCAGCAGTTGCTGACTCTCAACTTGGCAAGCGGCGGCACCAGCTTCGTTGCCAATGTCAGCCCGGGGCCCATGTACGTGGGAGGGGCAACGCCAACACCTGAGCCGTTTTCCCTCGCACTGGCTGGCATCGGAATTTGTACGATTGCAGCCTGCCGATTGCGAAGGCGTAGCC
The DNA here is from genome assembly GCA_035651215.1 of Bryobacteraceae bacterium. Taxonomy (GTDB): domain Bacteria; phylum Acidobacteriota; class Terriglobia; order Bryobacterales; family Bryobacteraceae; genus Bog-105. Next base: position 22,041 of record DASRGE010000006.1, on the reverse strand, counting down.
GGAAGCCCGATTCGGAGGTTCAATCAAATGCTCGTGTTTCATCAAACTGAGACAGGTTTCCATACCTCCATGTGGCGAGCCCAAAGGTTCGCCCGATTTCCTGGCCTGGAACTCTACTTGAGAACGTAGCTGTTGACTCTTCCGGCAACCTGTTCGTCACGGCCATCGATAGCGGCACGGTGTCCCTGGTCAGGCGTCCTCTGGGTCTAAAGCCCTCGTCCGCCCAGTCTCTGGCTCCACCTCCACCACTGCTCCTACTCCACCGCAAACTCCGCTAACCGGTCCCGAATCGATTGCGGGGCATCGGCGACCACTTCGCAGTAATCGTCGCAGTACTGCTGCGAAATCACCGCCGCGCGGTCGTGCAGCAGAGCCACGGCCCGGCCCTCGCCTAGAGGAAACCGGAAACGCTGGCGTGCTATGGGGTCCTGAGCAAGCTGTTGGTCGATCCGCTCCAGCAGAGAGTCGAGCCCCGCGCCCGTAGCGGCGGAAATCAGAACAGCCTGCGTGGCGTTCTGCCGGGCGGTCTCGCCCAACAGCCGGTGTGTCAAAGTTGGCAAATCTTCTAAGTGATTGGCTTCCGGTAGCCGGTCGCTCTTGTTCAGAGCCAGAATCTGCGGCGTAGCCTCGGCGCCGATTTCGGCCAGAACTTTTAGAACATGCGCGGTCTGCTCTTTTGCCGTGGGCGCGCTCACATCCACCACATGCAGCAGCAGAGCCGCCGCCGTCACCTCTTCGAGCGTCGCGCGAAACGCATCCACCAGCGTCGTCGGCAGATTGCGAATAAATCCTACCGTGTCGCTCAACAGAACGCGCCGCTGCGACGGGAGCCGGATCTGCCGCACCGTGGGGTCGAGCGTAGCGAACATTTTGGCATCGGCCAGCACGCCCGCACCCGTGAGGCGATTAAACAGCGTGGACTTTCCCGCGTTTGTGTAGCCCACCAGGCTCACCGTCGACAGCGGAACCGCTTGCCGCTGAGACCGCTGCACGCCGCGCGTGGCGCGCACGCGCTCGATCTCATTTTTGAGTTTGGCGATGCGCCGTCCAATACGCCGCCGGTCGGTTTCAAGCTGGGTTTCGCCAGGTCCGCGTGTCCCGATTCCGCCGCCGAGCCGCGACATTTGGTTCCCGCGTCCGGCCAGCCGTGGGAGCAAATAGTTGAGTTGCGCGAGTTCTACTTGAAGCTGGCCTTCGCTGGTCCGTGCGCGGCTCGCGAAAATATCCAGAATGAGCTGCGTCCGATCCAGAACCTTCGTTTGGAGCCTGCGCTCCAGGTTGCGAAGCTGGGTTGGGCTGAGTTCGTGATCGAAGATGACCGTGTCGAGCTGCTCGGCTTCGACCTTGGTCCGGATCTCATCCACCTTTCCGGACCCGACCAGCGTGGCGGCCTCCACGGCCGGACGCGCCTGGATCACGCGATCCACCACCTCAGCCCCGGCGCTCTCGGCCAGGGTGGCTAACTCTTCAATCGATTCCTCTGCATTGGTTTGCGGATCTACATCGGAGAGCGCGGCGGTTTTCCGCGCGCGCGTAAGCTCTACCCCGACGACCAGGGTGCGTTCCCGTTCCGGCTGCACTACTGACTGGTTTCTGTCGGCTCGGGCATGGGAACCGGAGTGCCCGGTGTGCTGCCGGCTGCACTCCCATGCAGGGCCGAACTGTGAAGCGGCTTCGACACCACAACTGTCGAGATCGCGTGCTTGAAAATAAGCTGCTCCTGATTGTTCGTTTCGAGCACGACCGAATACTTGTCAAAACTCTTAATTCGCCCCGATAGTTTCACACCGCTCATCAAGTAAATAGTCAGGAAAGTCTTTTCTTTTCTAGCATTGTTGAGAAACGCCTCCTGGATGTTTTGCGCAAGCTTTTCCATTTGTTTTCCTTATTTCGTTTCGCAGCGCTAATCGCGCACAGCGCATGGAAGCGGTTGTGCACAGTTGCAGACGGGCCGAGAATTCGCTCCACCAACGCGTTTTCCGGATCATCTTCATCTTATCTGGATTTTCAATCTAAACGTACTGTTTCGCGGGGCTTGAGAACCGCTCCCTCGCTGTCGCGGCTCGGTACTCGACCACATGCCGGAACCGGGACGTAAGCGATCGGAACCCTGAGCGTAAGCGAGGGGCCGCGACTTTCACCGGAGTGCACTCTGGACAACTGGTCCGCGGCGGACCACCACTATTGATACAAAGCGGTCCAGTGTAGAAACTAATTACTAGCGGATTAACTCTACACGAGGGGAGAGTCGTGGACCGTAAAGTGATCATCTTGCTCGGGCCGCCCGGCTGCGGAAAAGGCACACAGGCCGCCCGCCTCTCGGCATGTCTTGCGATCCCCGCCATCTCCACCGGCGAGATCCTACGCCAGGAGTGCCAATCCGGATCGGCTTTGGGGAAGGCGGTCGAGAAAATCCTGCAATCCGGGCAACTGGTGAGCGATGGCCTGATGAACCAGGTAGTGGCGAGCCGGTTGGGCCAGCTTGACTGCGCGAACGGTTGCATTCTGGATGGCTACCCGCGCACGGCCGCGCAAGCGCGTTTTTTGGACAGGCTATTGCGCCGTCTGGGCATGCCATCCCCGGTCGTAATCGAGTTTTTCGTGCCCGCCGAGGAGATCGTGAAGCGCCTCAGCATCCGGGGCCGCGCGGACGATAACCGCGAAACCATACTCGAACGATTGCGCATCCATGAATCCAATAGCGCGGAAGTGACCGCCTACTACCGCATGCGAACGTATCACCGAATCGCGGCGACCGATTCGCCCGCGCAAATCTGCGAAACTTTGCTCGATCTGCTGGAGAAAGACTGGCCGGGCGCGCTGGTTGGCGCCCATGCCATGCATCTGGGTGCTGGTACTCACTCCTGGTAAAAACCTGTAATATTTCTCAATACTAGAAGTCTCACGGGCATGGGTCTGATTCTGCTCGTCATCATTCTCATTCTGCTGATCGGCGCGGCGCCCGCATGGCCATACTCGCGTGGCTGGGGTTACTATCCATCTGGCGGGTTGGGAGTCATCCTGATCATCGTGATCGTGCTCTATCTGCTGCGAGTGATTTAAGTAGGCCGCAACTGCTGGCTATTTAAGATCCAGCAACAGTCTGATCCGGCGCTGTACCGCCTCGAGCACGGCTCGCGGAGCCGAAGCGTGGTACGATTTCGCGTTACGCGCCTTCCAATCCAGGCAGCGTATTTGATCCGATAGGATCACGCCCGAAACTGGGTGGCCAGTCGGGATAGCCACCTCGAATGGATAACCCTTTACTTTCGTCGTTATGGGACAAACAACGGTCATGCCGATCGCATTGTAAGCGGCCTCAGAAAGGACCAATGCAGGTCGATTCCCCGCCTGTTCGTGCCCCGCTTGGGGATCAAAATTGAGCGTGATGAACTCGCCCAGATGCGGGATCCACGACCTGCTCACCAGACCTCGTTACCCCGTGGTTTGCCCCAATCCGTTTCGTCGTGGCGGTTTTTGGGCGTGACCTGAGAGACCAGTTGTTCCAGTGTGGGCTCCGCGTTGTGCAGTGCCCGAATTACCAGGACTCCGGGACCTTCTACTTCGAAATGCACGGCATCCCCTTCGCGGAGATTAGCTCTCTCAACTATCTCTTTGGGGATGCGAATCCCGGTGCTGTTTCCCCATCTGGCGAGGTTACGAATCAGTCGCGCGCTCAAAATTTAACCTGGCAGCTTAAGTATATACAAATGTATAGCCGCGCGTCAACCGATTTGATCGGGCATCAGCCGGTGGCGCGGACGATCGCGCAGCGTCTTCTGCGAGGCTGAACTACTCGCCTCTCAACGTTTGGGCTGGATCTAGTTTGACAAGCCGTAGCCCGGGGATCAGGCTGGCCAGCGCGGCCACGATGATCAGAAGCGTGGCGGCGGTGACGAAGGTGGTGATGTCCGTTGGGGCGATACCCCAGACCACGCTCTTCAACAGGCGCGCTGCGAAAGCCGAAAGGACAAGGCCGCAGGCGATTCCGGCAAGAGAGAGTGTGATCCCTGGCAAAACGGCGTTGCGGATAAGATCTTGCGACGTTGCGCCGAGCGCCAGCCGTATACCGAACTCGCGGGTGCGCTGCGCTACCGATTGCGCAATCAGGCCGTACACGCCGAGCGCGCAAAGCAAAATAGCGAGTCCGGCAAAAGCCGAAAACAGCGTGGCTCGATAGCGCTGCTGTTTGAGCGATGCGCCGCGAAACGCAGCAATACTCTGGAACGAAGAGAAAGGAAGCCTGGGATCGACAGCTTGGAGCGCGTGCCGCATCGATTCGGGTAACGATGGAACATCACCGTGTGTCCGAACAATCCAGACCGGCGAAAACCAGACATTCGCCATGGCGAAGATGCCGTCCGGAAATTGATCGACCGGAACAAAGACCCCGGCGAATCGGTCAATCGGCCCTCGACCACCCCACCCCATTTTTACTTCCACATCGTTGACCACTCCGATAATCCGCCATATTTTATTTTCGATGCGGATGGAGCTGCCGAGCGGATTGGGCTCGTCGCGTAGATAGCGCTTCACGAAACTTTCATTCACTACAGCGACTCGCGCGCCATCGGCGTTGTCGGCCTCGGTGAAGAGACGTCCCTGCAGCAGGTGCATGCGCAGCGTTTCGAACAGACCGGGCGTGGCATAGGTGAAATTGGTGGGTCCGCTCTTGTCTGTTCCCACAATTTGGACACCTTCGTTGAGCGCTCGCGCATACGGTGGAGTTAAGGCAACCGCTGCCGATTCGACGCCGGGGATCTGCCGGACGCGTTCCAGGCTCTCGCGGAACAGGCGTGCTCCCGCCGCAGCAGTCGCATAGCGCGCGTCTTGCAGTGATGCGGTCGCGGTAATGACGTGATTGGGATCGAATCCGGGACTGGCGTTGACGAGGATGCTGAACGTTCGTACGAGCAGTCCGGCAGCCACAACCAGGACGACTCCGAGCGTGACTTCAGCGAAGACCAGCAATTGCCGTTTCCATTGCCGGCGGCTGCCGGTACTCCCGCGGCCCGCTTCGGCGAGAGCAGAGCGGAGATCTACCGTAGTGGCCTCGAACGCCGGAAAGAGACCGAACAGGATACTGGTCGCGATCGAGATCGTGACCATGATCGCTATGACGCGCAGACCTAAATGGACCGGGCCGAACATGTTGAACTCGTTCGGATTGAGGCGAATGAGCCCTTCGAGCGCGCCGTATCCCACCGCCAGGCCGAGCGTCCCACCGAGCATCGCCAGAAGGAGCGCTTCGGCAAACAACTCTGAAATCACTCGCACGCGGCCCGCTCCTAATGCCATGCGCGTACCGATTTCCCGAGAGCGCGTCGCAGAGCGGGCGAGCATGAGCCCCGCAATATTCACGCAGCCAATGACTAAAACCAACAGCGCCGCTCCCCACATGAGATGAACGCCTGAGCGAAGATCGTAGGTCAGGCCATTCTGCAGTGGAATGGCTTCTTCTTCGGCTGCCATGCCCCGATGATGCTTCCGGGCGAAATAGTCGTGCAGGATCGAGTTGAGCTGGCCCTTGGCCTGCGCGGCTGTCACGCCGGGCTTCAGCCGGCCTACGACACCATAGTTGTCACCCGACCCCTCGCCGGAATGGGTGGGGTGAAGAGGCGTCCAGACATCGGGCGGCGCATCCGTTCCGATGTCCCCAACGCCGGCCGGCAGGCTGCGAAAACCGGGCGGCATAATGCCCGTGACTGTGTAGGGAGTGCCACGCAGATCGATGGTACGGCCGACAATGGTTGAATCTCCATGAAAGACGCGCTGCCAGAGGCCGTAGCTAAGGATTGCGAGCCGAGGACCATTGGGCACATCCTCCTGGCGAGTGAATTCACGGCCGATGAGAGGCTCGATCCCGAGGACGTGAAAGTAGTTCGCGCTGACTCGCTGATCGATAACATACTCCACCCGCCCGGCGGCGACTAAATTGACTCCGGCCGCGCCACTATAAACGGCGCTGTCCACGAGCGATGCATGATCCCGCACCAGTTCCCATTGGAAACCGTCCTGACTGGTATCTACGTCAAAAGCCCCTCCTTTGCTGAAGACCGTGGAAAGCAAAACCAGGCGGCTCGGGTCGGGGTAGGGAAGCGGCTTGAAGAACAGCGCGTCCACGATCGTATAGATAGCCGTATTCGCGCCGATGCAGAGGCTCAGCGTAGCGAGTACTGTCATCGTAAACGTCGGGTTTTTGCGTAGCTGGCGCACGGCATAGCGGAGATCCCGGCCAATTACTTCCAGCCAGTGAAGCGGACGGAGATCGCGCACTTCGTCTTTAGCCAGCTCTATTGCTCCGAAATCCACCAAAGCTCGGCGTCGTGCTTCCGCAGGCGGCAATCCCTCCGCTATGTAAGCTTCTATTGCCGCGTCGAGATGAAACTGAAGTTCCGCGTCAAGGCGTTTCTCGAATCGCTTCCGCATCGTTGCGCCCTACTTTGCCGTTTCCAGAACGAGCCGGACCGCCGCAGATAGGCGCTCCCATCCGGCTCTTTCGGATTCAAGCTTCCGTTCTCCGGCCTTCGTCAGCGCGTAAAATTTCGCGTCGCGTCCGGCTATGTTCTTCCACGTTGCCTTCAAAAAGCCGCGCTTCTCAAGTCGATAAAGTGCCGGATAAAGAGATCCTTGGCGAATCTGCAAAGCATCATGAGTTATCTGTTTAAGACGCTGCATGATACCGTAGCCGTGCAATGGCTCCAAGGCGAGGACTTTTAGGATGAGAAGGTCGAGGGTTCCCTGTAAAAGCTCCGCTTCCGGCTGTTCCAGCTCATGCCTAGTCATTCGAGCTATAGAATATTCGATGATGCCCAGGATGTCAAGGCATCGCCGCGCCTCAAAACCGGGCAGCCGGATTCCAAAACCGGACAGTAACTCGCTCGCGCCTCCGGTCAAACCTCAATCGATTCAACAGAAATCAGGTGGAACTCAGGGTGCCCGTTTACGTAACGATTAGGCATGCGTATGCAAGCTCCCATCCTGAAAACCCCCGCGCTGCTGGCTGGCGCTATCCTCCTGGCCGCGATCCCTGCGAGCGCGCAGATCGAGGGTTCGTTCGACCGTACACTTCGCGTTTCCGGCCCCGTAGAACTGGATGTGACGACGGATTCCGGCGGCATTAGTGTGCGACCCGGGGCGACGGGATCGGTCCATATCCACGCTATCCTGAAAGGCCACCACGGCTGGGGCTCCGGCGATGTGGACCGCCGCATTCATGAATTGGAGCGCAATCCGCCCGTAGAGCAAATCGGCAATCGAGTGCGCGTCGGGTATGTCACGAATCGCAGTCTGCTGCGGAACATTTCCATGCGGTTTGAGATTGAAACCCCGGCAAGCACCCAGTTGCGCGCGCGGGCAGACTCCGGCGGCATTGAGGCGGAAGGCTTGCACGGACCCGTCGATTGCCGCACCGATTCGGGAGGCATTGAGCTCCGCCAGATCGGGTCCGACGTTCGCGCGACAGCGGATTCGGGGGGCGTGCGTATCACGGGCGTTCACGGTTCGGTTTACGCCCGGGCCGACTCGGGCAGCATCGATGCGTATGACGTAGCCGGGCAGATTGACGTGAAAGTCGATTCAGGCGGTGTCCGTCTGTCTCAAACCCGCCCGGCTCCGATTCGTGCGGAAGCAGACTCGGGTGGCGTTCGCGTGAAGCTGGCGCCGAATGGCGGATATGATCTATCGCTCGCAACCGGCAGCGGCCGCATCAATGTTCCGGAGATGACGGTCCGCGGCAGCTATTCGCGCCACCGGGTTGAAGGAAAAGTGCGCGGCGGCGGACCTCCAGTCGACATTCGGGTAGATTCGGGCGGAATCGATGTGGAGTGAATTGCGCCAGGCACTTCGGTCTCTGTCAAAATCTCCCGTATTCGTCGTCGTGACGGTCTTGTCATTGGCGTTGGGCATAGGCGCGAATGCGGCGGTATTCACGCTTTTGGATCAGGCATTATTGCGTCTGCTCCCGGTACAGCGGCCGGAGCGTCTGGTGCAACTCCACGAAAAGGGAGATTGGTACGGCTCGAATACCGGCACGAACGCATTGTCATACCCGATGTATCGCGATTTCACCGAGCAGAACCAGGTGTTCAGCGGAATGTTCTGCCGCCACAGCCTACCGTTCAGCGTGAGTTTTGCCGGCCGCAGCGAGCGGGCAGGCGGCGAGTTGGTATCGGGAAGTTACTTTCCTGTACTGGGATTGCGCCCGGCCTTGGGCCGCCTCTTCACGAGCGCCGAGGATCGCAGGCGCGGCGGATCTCCGCTGGCCGTTCTGGGTTACGATTACTGGCGAACGCGCTTTGCCGGAGATCCCTCCATCATCGGCCGGAAGCTGCTCATCAACAATCACGAATTCACCGTCGTCGGCGTGGCGCCAGCCGGTTTCCATGGCGTGGAGCGCTTGTTCGATTCGCAGATCTATGTGCCGGTCATGATGGCGCAGCAGGTGACCCAGGAAGACAAACCCTTCGACAATCGTGGTCGGCGCTGGCTTCAGGTCTTCGGGCGTTTGAAAGATGGCGTGACCATTCGTGAGGCGAAAGCTTTTCTCCAACCCATCTTTCACAGCATGCTCGAAAAGGAAGTACACGAGGCACGATTTGCGCATGCTTCTGCCTACACGCGGCAGCAATACGTGAAAATGACGCTTGAAGTGATGCCGGGCGGAAGCGGCCATGATGAAATTGGAGAGTTCCTGGATGCGCCGCTGTGGGCCATGATGGCGATGGTCGCAGTCGTGCTGCTGATCGCTTGTGCCAATGTGGCGAACCTCATTATCGCCCGGTCCAGCGCCCGCCAAAAGGAAATCGCGATCCGGTTATCGCTTGGGGCAAGCCGTTCTCACATTGTGCAGCGCGTGCTGCTGGAGAGCTTGCTATTGGCTTTAGCGGGCGGTGCGTTTGGCCTGCTCGTCTCCTCCTGGACAGTGCGTTTGCTTGCAGCCATGCTGCCGCATATTGATCCTCCCCTGATGCTCGCGGCGGATCCGGACACGCGGGTGCTTCTGTTTACGTTTGCCGTTTCCTTGTTCACTGCGCTGCTGTTTGGATTACTTCCCGCGTTCCAAGCGGCACGGCCGGACCTCGCTCCAGTTCTCAAAGATCAGGCCGGCTCGGTGGCGGGCAGCGGCCAGGCGTTCTGGCGCAAGCTGCTCGTGTCCGCGCAGGTCGGGCTCTCCTTGTTACTTTTGATCGGCGCGGGGCTATTCACCAGTACGCTCCGAAACCTGAAGAACCTGAACCCGGGGTTTCAGGTCAACAACCTGCTTTCGTTCTCCATGGATCCGACCCTAAGCGGATACGACGCCGCGCGCTCGAAGCTGTTTTTCAAGCAGCTCACAGAAAAGCTTCGTGCATTGCCGGGAGTGCGATCAGCGGCGTTGTGCCTGGTACCGCCGCTTACTTTCAGTGAGTGGGACAGTGCCGTCGCCGTACAAGGCTACAGCGCAAAACCGGGCGAGGATATGAACCCCTACGTGAACTATGTATCCCCGGGTTTCTTTCAGACATTGGGCATACCAATGCTCGCGGGACGCGATTTCAGCGAGCGCGATATCTTGGGAGCCCCGAAAGTGGCCGTCGTCAATGAGAAGTTTGCTCGCCACTATTTCGGCAATCGCAATCCCATCGGGTGGCACATCGGAATGGGTCGAGATCCAGGCACCAAGACAGACATCGAAATCATCGGCGTGGTGCGCGATACCCGTTACCGAACCATGCGCGAGGAGCCGCCGCGCCAGGTCTTCTTTCCTTACCTGCAAAATAAATGGGCGGCTCAGATGACCGCCTACGTTCGCACAGACACCGGTTCCACCAGCATGTTTTCCGCGCTCCGGCGCATTGTGCATTCACTTGACGGCAATCTGCCGATCTACAGCATGAAAACCGAAGAGGGCCAGCTTGAAGATGTGCTTGCAATACAGCGGCTGGCAGCCAGCTTGTCAATTGCATTCGGCGTTCTCGCCAGCCTGCTGGCTGCGATCGGTTTATACGGTGTCATGGCGTTTCTGGTGACGCGCCGCACGCGCGAGATCGGTATCCGGATGGCCTTGGGCGCTTTCCCGCGAGATGTGGTCTGGATTGTGCTGCGCGAAATCGCACTGCTCGTGGGAATTGGTGTCGCCGTTGCATTGCCGGCGGCGCTGGCGATTGCGCGCCTGCTTCAGAAACAGCTCTACGGAATCTCGCCCTCCGATCCACTGATTGTCATCGCAGCCTTGATCGGAATTGCGCTGGTCGCGCTGTTCGCCGGTTACGTGCCCGCGCGCCGAGCAGCGCGAGTCGATCCGATCCGGGCGCTGCGATATGAATAGAAGACGCGATTAGCGGAACTTGAGCGATCGCAGCATATTCTCCAGAACGCCACCCACTGCGCCCGATTCGCTAGCGGGTGAGATAAACACGAGGTAGAACAGCCCCTCGGGACGCGCGACGGTCACCAACTGGTCTACTTCCGTTTCGCCCTGGTACGGGGATTGCGAAGTAAGAGATGTCACGATCGCTGGTTGATTGTCGACTCGCGCAGTTTTCCTGTCGCGCACGCGCATGCTGGCGTTTTGCTGCTGAAGCTGCCGGATCAAGTCATTCGTATCCCGTTCGAGATTGACGGCATGATCGGGTGGGATGTAGTAGCTAATCATCACTCCGTAGCCAATTTGCACGCCGCCGTTTGCAGTTTGGAATAATGCGTCCCGAGAAGCAATGGTTACGCTCGGCGAATTCTGGTCCCCGAATACCTCCCAGTTCTCGGGATAGCCAATAACAAATGCGTTGGTGCTGTATTGACGAAACCTCGAGGACGGTCTGACTCGGGGCGGCTCCACGCCATGCTGATCAGTGTAGTTACTACGTAGTTGATTCCGTGCAGCCAGATGCCGTACCACGTCCTGAATATGCGGGAACTGGCCGGTGTTCGTCGTGAATTGCTTGGGCGGCAACTGGCGGATCTCATTTTCCACCGCAGCGACGCGATTGCCGGGATTCGGGTGGTCCGAAAGAAATTGCGACAATGCGCTCTCGCGCCCACCTTGCGCTTCGAGTTGCTGGAAAAACCGCGCCATTTCCACCGGATTGTAGCCGGCTTCGTACATCATCAGCGCGCCGTTATAGTCGGCCTGCGATTCGTCCGTACGCGAAAACTTCAGCAGGATCGAATTCGCGCCCAAACCGATTCCGAGTCGCGCAAGTTGCCCCATCAGGTTGTTTCCCGTCATCGCGCCGGCGAGCATGGCCGGAAGCTGGATCAGATTTTGTTTGCTCATCTGGTTGGTTGCGTGGCGAAGCGTGATATGCGACATTTCATGCGCCAGCACGCCTGCCAGTTGCGCCTCGTTTTTAGCGGCATCCATCAGCCCGGTATTCACGTAGACAGGACCGCCCGGCAATGAGAATGCGTTGATTGCTTTATCCGCGATCAGGCCGAATGTGTACGGAAAGTCGCCGGCATACTTCGTGTGCGCCAGCTTTTCACCAATAGATGTCAAATAGGAGTTGACCTCCGAGTTGTGGATGACAGGATATTTCTGCTCCACTTCGGAAGCTGCTTCTTTCCCGAGCTGAACGTCTTGCTGCGGCGAGAGCAGATTCCATCCGGGCTGCGGCGGATGAATCTGAGCCCATGCGGTTACGCGCAGCCACGCCAGCGCACAAAACAGAACAATGATTTTCCCCAATTAACCACCCCCAGTGGTCCGTTATCCTCAGCTTAGCGAAGCCGGCCTAACGCCTTGGCGATCCGGCACGGCAACGGGCTCGTCATGAGTTGCTCGATGGGAATGGGAAGAGCAATTGACCAGTTCGGATTTTGCTCTTCCGTGGTCGCCGGCAGGTTGGGCCGCTCTTCCACTTTGGCCGCATCGTCGAGCGCGGCCGTCAGAATTCGAGACGGCGCGCGGGCCAGCAGCCGGTAGGCCGCTTCAATCACTTCCTCAACCGGTGCCTCCTGGCTCACCCCGGCCATGGAGGTCAGCCGGGTATGAATTTCGGCTGTGCTCTCCTCGTTGGGCTTTAGTTTCAGCTCGCGCTGCCGAGCGAGATCCGATCCGGTCCACAGCCCGGCGATGGTCGGTAGATCGTGCGTGGTCACCGCGGCTAAAGCTTCGCGCGGATATTGAGCCGGATCGTCCTTTTCAAACCAGAGCAGGCGGTAAGACAAGATGTGATGCTGCGCCAGTTTCTCCCGCGCGCTGTGTTCCACGGTTCCCAAGTCTTCCCCGACCACGTACGCCCGGGCGCGCTCGCTTTCGAGCGCAACAATTGCCAGCAATTCGTCGGCATCATAGCGGACGTACGCTCCTTGCGCCGGCGGCATCCCGTCAGGTATCCAGAAGAGCCGGAACAGTCCCATCACGTGGTCGATCCGCAGCCCGCCTCCGTGGCGGAACGCCGCGCGGATGGTTTGGACAAACGGCTCATAGCCGGCCGCGCGCAACTTGTGCGGCACAAACGGGGGAAGCCCCCAACTCTGCCCCTGTGTGTTGAACTCATCCGGCGGTGCTCCGACCCCGGCATTCTTCGCGATCACATCCTGCCAGGCCCAGGCATCCGCGCCGTCCGGATCGACTCCAATGGGCAGATCCTGCATCAGCGCAAGCTGTTCGGAGCAGCGAGCCAATTGCGCGTCCAGCAGCCATTGCAGCCATTTGTGAAAGCGAATACGAGGCTCGTTGTCGCGGGCAAACCGCGCGACTTCTTGATTATCCGGGTGCTGAAATTGAGAAGGCCAGTTGTGCCAGCCGCTCTGATGCTTTTCAGCGAGCGTGCAGAACACGGCAAAACGATCCAGATCAGAGCCCTGCTCGGCGCAGTAGCGGTCGAAAGCCTCATCCCCGGCGAACTGGAGCCACAGCAATTCGAGCGCGCGCATCTTCAGTTCGAAAACTCGGTCGCGCTGGATGCGCCGCTGCGAGTTCAGCTCGCGCCCGGCATTCGCAATTTCCTGAAGCTGCGGGACAGTTGCTGCGCTCGCGTTCGGTACCCACTCAATATGAATCCAGAGCGGATTGAAAAAGCGGCGCGACGTAGGAAAATAGGGACTCGCCTGCTGAGGAGTGATCGGAGTCGCCGCGCTCAGCGGGTTTACCATCATCATGCCTGCTCCGAGTTCCGAACGGGACCACTCCGCAAGCCGGTGTAGATCGTAAAAGTCGCCAATGCCCCAGCTTTCCGCGGATCGTGCCGCATAGAGCTGAACGGCCCAGCCCCACGTCTGCAAGTGCTCCGGTAGCCAGCACTTGCCCGGACTCACAATCAGGCGGCTCGGTCGTTCACTTCTATCGAGTAGCAGTTGATGGTACCCGGTTGGGAGATCGATGGGAAGACGCTTCTCAAACACAACGGTTTCCCCGGTTTCGAGCGCGACTGTGCCCATGCTCGCAAACTCTTTTTGCTCTCCGCATCGGACGACAACCACAGTGTCGTCTTTAGGAGCGGTCAAGCTCGCCAGATCGGCGTCCATGGACGCGAGCAGTGCAGTGATGGTTTCGCGCGGCGTCTCGTGCCGGTTTCCGAATGCGTCTTCGTAGCTGAGGTCGATGCCCCAGCCGTTTGTATCCATGCTCTTTTGGATGCGCTCGCCGCGATTTTGTGATACATTTGCCGTCCGGAGGGGATGACATGAAGTCACTCATCTGGGGTGGGATGCTTCTGATCGCCTGTCAATGTGCGGCGCTGGGTCAAAAAGCTTTCGATCCCTCGACGCCGGACGGCGCCATGGTTGCCAAGATTCAAAAAGAGAACGATGCGGCGCAGCGGCAGGCTTTGCTTGAAGAGTTCGTCAAGACTTATCCGTCCAGTGCGCAGGCTCCCTGGGCTTGGGCGCAGCTACAGGGGATTTACTTGAAAGCCCAGCAGTACGACAAGGCTTTGGATGCAGGCCAGAAGTCGCTCGCGGGCGACCCGGATGACGTGGAAGTCGCCTATAACAATCTGAAAGCAGCGGAAGGACAGAACGATCCCGATGGCGTTGCCAAGTGGGCGGCCGAGACTTCGCGCGCGGCCCGCAAAGAGATTCAGGCGTTTAAGCCCGGCGTAGACGACAAATCGCGTCTCGATTACGACAAACAAGTGGACACGTATACGGAGTACTCGGTCTACGCCACGTCGTTAAAAGCCACCGATCCGGCAAAGATCATCGCGCTAGTCGAGTCGCTCGAACAACGGAATCCGCAGAGCCCCTACCTCAGCAAAGCGTATGGCCGTTATCTGAATGTGCTCCGGCAAACCGGGCAGAATCAAAAGGCCGGAACCGCCGCGGAACAGGAAGCCGAGCGCGACCCCACCAATGAAGACGTGCTGCTCGTGGCCGGCGATTACAGCATGCAGACCAATACCCCGGATAAGACCCTGACCTACGCGACCAAACTGGCGGAAGTAATGCAAACCAAGCCGAAACCGGAGGGCGTGAGCGATGCCGACTGGCAGAAGAAGAAAGAAACGCTGACAGGTATCAGTTATTGGATGCAAGGCGTGGCCTACAACTCGCAAAAACACTTCTCGCAGGCCGACAAGTCGTTACGCCAGGCCCTTCCGCTCGTCAAGGGCAACAACCAAGTGCTACCGCTTGTGCTGTTTCAATTGGGGGTAGCCGATTTCGAGCTCGGCAAAGCTTCGAAGAGCCGGGCCATGATGCAGGATGCCTTGAAGTTCTCCCAGCAAGCGGCTGCATTGAAGAGTCCCATCCAGGAGCAGGCGCAAAACAACGTGAAGGCGATCAGCCGGGTGGCTGGAGCGCGGAGGTAGGAATCACACGTTTTTCCCTTTCGCCTGTTCCAGCAAGTGATCGCAGCCCCGCGCGGTGAGCGCCAGCATAGTGAGCGTCGGATGCTTATCGCCGGTCGAGGGGAATGCATTGCCGCCGAAGACGTATAGATTCGCGATATCGTGCGTCTGGCAGAACGAATTGAGCACGCCGTCTTTCGGGCTGACGCTCATACGTGCCGTCCCCACTTCATGAATAGATCCGCCGATTGTGTCGCGGCGGCCTTCGTGTGAAGCTCCGCGGCTGGGGCCTGAATCTTCTGTGGCGCGGTTCGGGCCGGAATCAGGAAAACCGGTTGGGGCGCTGCGCCGCACCATGGGCATGACTTCGCCGCCTGCTTTGCGGAAGAATTCTTCGGCGGTCTGCTGGAAATGCGCCAGCAACTTCCGGTCGTTATCGCAATGCGTGAAATGAATTTTAATGACGGGGATTCCCCAGTGATCTTTCACTTCGGGATCGAGCTCGACAAAGTTCTCTTTGCGCGCCAGCATCTCGCCGCCCGCGATCCAGACGCGGGCCTGCGCCACATAGCGGGTCTTGACTTCCTTCTTCCACTCGGAGCCATACCCTGGCAGTCGATCGGCAAAGATGGGATATTCGCTTTGCCCGCCCGTGGCGTTCATCACGTAGCCGCGAATGAAATCTTTACGAGCGGTTTTCTTGTCGAAGTTGACCATGTTGGGGATGGTGATGCCGGCCGATTTGCCATCGTCCAGCCGGCTCGGACCGCCTTTGAGTTGCGGAAGGAACCCAAACACTCCGCCGCCACCGACCTGATCCATCATGTAATGCCCGAGAGTGCCGCTGGAATTAGCCAGCCCGCCTTTCGCTGAAAGCAGCAGCAAACGTGTGTTTTCGAGCGTAGATCCCGCGAGGATCACATACTTGCCATCCACATCGACCGGCTTCATTGTGTAGCGTTCTATATAGGTGACGCCCTGAGCTCGGTTCTCGCTGTTCATCCGAACCTGCGCCACTACACTGTCGGTACGGAGTTCCAGATTACCGGTTCGCACAGCAACAGGAAGCGTTGCCGAGACTGTGCTGAACATCGCCCCGACATCGCAGCCGTTGACGCAATTGCCGCAGTAATGGCAAGGCGGGCGATTATTGTGCAGCTTGGTCAATTGCGCCAACCGGCGATGGGTGGTGGGCCATCCGAGACTCTTCGCTGCTGCGGTGAAAATGGCCTCTGCGCAATTCAACGGCATGACCGGCAGGAACTCTCCATCCGGAAATTGCGGAAAGCCTTCACGCGCCGCGCTGACCCCAATGAAGCGCTCGACACGCGAATAGTACGGACTCATGTCGGCGTAGCTCACAGCCCAGTCCATACCGTAGCCATCGCGCGAGGCGGCTTTGAATTCGTAATCGGCCATGCGGTCGCTGGCGCGCGCCCAGTGCAGTGTGCGGCCGCCCAGACAGCGCGAGCGTCCCCAGCGATAGGTCGTATCCGGAGCGGTCGTATACGGATTCTCTTGGTTATCGATCATGATCCGGTAATTCCGCGCCGTCCCGCTGTAGCGCCGCAAAAATCCGGGCTTGCCTTGCCCGCGATAGTCCATTTGATAGAGAAAGGTGTGATGGAACTCGCGCGCCGGGTTCACGTAACTGCCCGCCTCAAGCAGTAGAACCTTCATTCCTGCTTCCGAAAGCTGCATGGCGGCCCAGCCGCCGCAGGCTCCCGAACCGACCACGATCGCATCGTAACTTTTTGCCACGTTAAATCCTGTGATGCTCCGGGTGAGTGCACGCCGGAAAGAACGCGTTATACGTGTTGCCTTTGTAATCAAGCGTGTCGATCATTCCGGAACGCGAAGTGTAAAACGCGAACGTATTCTCTCGCTTCACGAGTTGATAGACGAAGTAGGCGGGATGATGAGCCGACGGATCGCGCTCCGGCTTCGACATCGCCTCGATGAGCGCGGCTCTGCCATTCCGGTCCGCCGCGTGAAAGCCGGCCTGCTTCAAAGCTGCCATGGCCTGCCTCCAATGCTTTTGCAACGCCGGTACTTCGTCCGCCGAATTCAACAGAAAATCGATAAAGTGCGCGCAATAGGCCTCGCGCGCACCGGGCGTGTCATCGGTCGGGATAAGAATTTCCGTGAACGATTGAAGAGCTTCGAAATCGGCGGAATCGAAGAACTTCGGTTGGTAGTTGCGGAGCAGAGGCGGTTGTGGCGGAGCAGCCGAATGCCGATGCGCCTGCCCGGCCTGCAGCCACGTAGCCAGAAACTCAGCCCCGGCGGGCAGTGCGGCGGCACGCACCAGAAGATCCAACAATTCGCGACGCGTGTGGGACATCAATTACTATGCTATGCGGAACTGATTCTCCGGCTGGCCCGGGACAGCCGTTCGAATGGCGAACAGACTTCCCGCCAGACGATCGCTTGCAGGCGCACCCGCCGACGCTGTAGTCACGTACAGCGTTTTCAAATCGTCGCCGCCAAACGTACAGCTTGTGATGTTCATGGTGGGCATCTCGATGACCTGATCGATGCTGCCGTCCGGCGCAACGCGCACGATGCAGTTTCCGTAGTAGCGGCAGTTCCACAGATAGCCTTCGCTATCTACGTTTGAGCCGTCCGGGTATCCGCGCGAGAAGTTAGTCAGGAACGGCCGTTCTCCGGCGATTGCGCCGGTCTGTGCGTCGTAATCGTAGGACCAGATCACGTTCGCGGCGGTATCGGCGAAATAGAACCGCTTGCGATCGGGACTCCAGGCGAGCGTATTGGCTATGCCGATCTCGCGCTTCCATTCGGTTACGGTTCCGTCCGGGTCGATACGAACCAGCACGCCGTCCGTGCCGCCGGTTTCGCCAGATGAGCCGTCGGGGTTTACATTATTGCGCATGGAGCCAAGCCACAGCGAGCCGCGCGGATCGGGGCGCCCGTCGTTGAGGCGAATGTGCGGCCAGCCGTCGAGACGAAAGCTGTGATCCCGCCGCTTGTCTGTCGCGGGCTCCCAAAGGATAAGCCGGGAGCCGAGGGCGACTGCTAACGTATCGCTTCTATCGGTCAGAATGAGCGCGGTAACCGGTTCGTCGAAAAACCATGACTTCACGCTCGCGTCTTTCGGATTAAAGCGATGGATCAGGAAGCGGTTGATATCGGTCCAATAAAGCGCGTTCTCGGCGGCGTGCCACACCGGACCTTCGCCGCAGCGGTCGCCGGTAGGCGCTACGCAAACGATTTCAGACATGCGTTCAAATACCCCATTGCGAAAGCCATGCCGCTGTGCCAAGGCGCATCGCAGCTTAATTGCGGCGCGTGGTCCGGGATCACCACGCCATCGAAGCCGTTCTTCTTCAGAATGCGGATCGCGCGCAGGACATCCAGATCGCCTTCGTCGATGTGCGTTTCCTTATATTCGGGAACTTTGCCTCGCACGTTGCGCAGATGGACGTAGCCGATGCGGCCCTGCGCGCTGTAGCGATCGATGGCATCGTAGACGTCGCCATCGCGCATTTCGGTGAGCGTGCCGATGCAGAATTCCAATTGATTGGCAGGACTGGGGTTTGTGTCGATTAGCTTCTGATACAGATCGGGCCGGTAGACAAGGCGCGGCTGCGCGCGGACGCTGGGCAGAGGCGGGTCGTCGGGATGCGCTGCCAGCCGCACCCCGGACTGCTCGGCGACGTGGAGGCAGGCGTCGAGAAAATCGCCCACTCGCTTCCAGAGCTGCTCGGAGGTCGCTGATGGAACGAACCCAGGCGGCGCATCGGGATCGTAGATCATGTTCCAGACCATGCCATTCGGCATGGGCGCATCGAGCGGTCCGTTCATGCCGACGCTCAAAGCGCCTCCGCGCGCAAACGGCCCAGTGACGCGGCCTGCCACTCCGGCGATGCTGAAGTTATAGCCGATGATTGGAATGCCAGCTTCTCCTACGTTGCGAATAATCGTCTTCAGCCCTTCCAATTGCTGCTTCTTTTTCGGGCCATCCAGCAGGACATCGTGCCAGTGCGCCGGATCGAAGTTTTCGATGGCCTCCCAAATGAGGCCGGCGTCTTCGATCTGTTTTTTGATCTCGCGCAGCTCTGCCACGCTCCAAAGCTTGTCGGGATCGCCGGCATAACCCCAGCCCGATAAGTCTCCGACGGGCTGATCGCGCGGCGGGTTGTTGCCAGCTTTGTTGAAGTAGTCCACCAGGTGCACGACGAGATGTGTCGCGCCGACCTGGCGGGCAAAAGCGAAATTTTCCGGCGTCAGCATGTGCCGGTACAGACCAAATCCGAGCTTCATAATTTTAATGGCGCGCTACATGATGCCGTACTTCTCGAACGCCGCGGCCGCGCTGCTTCCTTCTTCCAGAGCTTTCTTCACCAATTTCTCGCCGCGAGCTTTCTCCAGGGCTTTTGCGAATACTTCCTGCTCCGCTTCCGTAGGGACGGCCAATACACCATCGACATCGCCGAATAGAATGTCGCCGGGTTTGATTAGCACTCCTCCGATCTCCACGCGGATTCGGAAATCGATCACTTTGTAGCGAGGACCGGAGTCCTGTCCGTAGCTGCCCCAGGAGAACGTGGGGAAATTCAGCTTGAGCACCGCGCGGGTGTCGCGGCTATAGCCGTTCAAGACAGCGCCGGTTGCGCCGAGCTTCAGCGCGCGGGTGCTCATCATCTCGCCCCACAGGGCATTGCGCGGGGAAGATCCGGTATTCACGTAGACTTCGTTGGGCCGGAGATCGTCCAAAGCCTCCAGCATGAGGCCGAAAGGCTTTTCCATCAGCTTATTCGCGCTTCCGGTGACGCGCTCTTCGAACACATCCACGGCGAGGACAGGCATGGCGCGGCCGATCACGACCATATCGTCGCGAAGGGCTTTGATGGCCGGGGGCAAGAATTGGTGGAACAAACCCATCCGGTCCATGACATCGCCGACCACGGATGTGAATAGCTCACGGCGGGCTATGGAAAACAGCTCTTCATCATTGGAGCTAGTGTTCATGGACGCAGTCAGGGAAGCTGCCCAGGGCGGTGTTGCCCTTGTAGCCGAGCTCGTCGATGAGGCCGATTTTCGAGGTGTAATATCCGTCGGCAGTGAGGGCTTTGATCAGCGCAAAGAACTGCACGTTGCGGGCCCGGCGCCGCGTGTTGCCTTGATCGGCGAGCTCGCAGAGGGGTTCCAGAATGGCGGTCTGTTTCTGCTCGGGAAGATCCAGGAAGCCGCTACCGCCCTGGCGTTTGGCTTCCGCATCGAGCCAGCGCAGTCCATCGGCGACTACGAGTTGCTGGTCGGTGTTGCGCGCGATCATCATGTCTATGTATTCGGGAACGCCCGCTCCGCTGGCGCTGGGTGTGCCGGTTTCGGGGATGATCAGATCGGCGATGCGCGAGATGAGTTGAAAATCGGCGTCGTTGAAGAAGCGCCGATGCGGCTGAGGAGTGTGTTGGTGCGCTTCCGCACCGGTGGCTTGCGCATAGAGCTCGTCGCCCGCGAACGGATAGGCGCAGGTGGCGCCGATGGCGCCAATGATTTTCAAAACGGAACGGCGATCGGAGGAATAGCTGGCCATTTAGACTTCTCTTTTCTGAAGACGGCCGGCGATGTGATCGGCAGTGCGGGAGGCAAGCGCCATGATCGTGAGCGTCGGATTTTTCTCTGAAGACGACGGGAACACGCTGGCATCGACTACATAGAGGTTCGGCACGTCGTGGGAGCGGCAGAAGGCATCCAAGACGGAGGTTTTCGGATCGTTGCCCATGCGGCAGCCGCCGATTTCGTGGTTAGTGGTGGGATGAGAGCTTTCGGTATGAATCTGGGCATTGCTCGATTCGAGAATCGCCCGGCACCAGCGCTTCATATCGTTGTGGAGCTTCCAATCGGAATCCGAGAGTTGCCAGTGCCGCCTGGCACGCGGCAATCCGTATTCATCGAGGTTTTCGGTATCGAGATCGATGTAGCTCTCCGCGTTCGGCAGCATCTCCTGATACGGGCTGAAGGTCAGGTACGCGGGATAACGGGCTTTGATGCTCTCTTTATAAGACTTGCCCATGCCTTTCACACTGCGCGCCCAGCCGACCGCGCGATGGTTCTGATAGTTGAATTGAATGCCGAAGCTGCGCGGGTAGTCGCGTTTCCGGGCGTGCATGAACGAGGGAATGTAGGCGTGGTCGAGAAAGCCTTCGTCGTTGACGCTGGGCTTCCCAATAAAATCTTGCATGAACACTTCGAATCCAGCGTTGATGTGCGGAATGAAGTTTTTTCCGAGCTGCCCGCTGGAATTGCCGAGGCCGGTGGGAAAGCGGCTGGATTTTGACATAAGAAGCAGGGCCACGCTCTGGGCGCAGGCGCACGCTACCACGACGACGCGGCCGCGAGCGACTCCTTCCGCCCTGGTCTCACGGTCGAAATAGCGGACCTCATTCACGCGCGCCTGGTCCGATACCGCGAGATCGTACACAATGCTGTTCTGCCGGAGCGTTAATTTGTTGGTCTTCAGCGCGGGAAACATGTGAACGTCGGCCGAGTTGTATTTCGCGACGACATCGCAGCCGGACATGCAGTTGCCGCAGAAGTGGCAGGCAGGCCGGGTTCTCGCTGCGCGCGTCAGGGTCGCCTTGCGGACGTGAATAACGGGAATGCCCAGCTTGGCCGCGCCTTTTTGAATCGCGATATCGGTACATTTCAGCGGAACCGGGGGGAGAAAGATACCGTCGGGCAGATCTTCCAGATGATCGTAGTTTCCACAGACGCCCACTTCGCGTTCGATGCGGTCGTAATAGGGCGCAAGCTCGGCGTAATCGATGGGCCAATCTTCGCCGGCGCCATCGTGCTGGCGGCCTTTGAAGTCGCGCTGGCTGAAACGGAGTGCGACCGCGTTCCATAGCATGGTCTTGCCGCCGATGCCGCGGCTGCGCTCGCCGTCATAGCCGGGTTTGCCGGGCTTCATCGTAGGGATGTGGCGGAACGGAAACTCGTAGGGCAGCGCGTGCGTGTTGAAATCGGTTCGCGTGTTGACCTTCGGGCCGCCTTCGAGCACCAGGACATTGGCTCCGAGATTTGCGAGCCGGGCCGATAATGTGCCTCCGCCCGCTCCGGAGCCAACTACTACGACGTCATAAATCTGATCCGGCATCTTCAGTTTTTAGGAAGACACAGGTTATCAAAGGTAAGTTGGGGCTGGTGTTCGGGACTTTGCGGAACGAAGCCAGAGGGAGCGGTCAGCTCACAGCGGTCAGCGGTCAGCTTGGCCGCTCCTTGACAGTCGCGGTTCTGATCGGATTGCGGAACGAAGCCACGGTCTTTTTGTAATTGGCGTAAAGTGCTGAGAGCTTTGTGG
>DASRGE010000005.1:0-183202 GCA_035651215.1 Bryobacteraceae bacterium | reverse complement strand
AAAGGAGACGCTTGAAGCATGCCCTGATTTGCTCGCCCTATTGGGGCTCACTCTGTATTGGAATCAAACCTGAATTTTGGGCTCATCCTGTATTGGAATGAAATCTCATTTTCAGGCTCATTCTTGGATTGGAAAATGCTGTCTGTCTGTCTAGCAGCGAGATAGGGTCAGAATCACAGAGAACAATTAAGCACTAGCGCCACCTGGGAAGCACGAACGATGGCGCGAAAAAGACGGCCGGCAGCCAAGAATGGCCGGTCCATTATCATCCCCAGAGGCTGCGCGTTTTGATTTTGCGGCGAAGGCCGTGCAGGATGCGTTCGGTCCAGGCGCCGAAGGGCTGGTCGGTGGTGATGTAGGTCCAGACAGCACCGCGTTCGGTTAAGCCGTGCGTGTCTCCCGATTCGGCTTGCGCAAGACGACGCTCGATCTCGCGCGGGATTTCAGCTTCGAGTTCGGGAAACCACTGGTGTATTTGCTTTAAATACTCGTGATGGGGATTGCGCGAACCCCACGAAAGCCATTGCACGCCGGAGCGAAAATCGGCGATGCGCTCCAGGTAGTCCGCCCAGAGATCGTCGATGGTTCGCAATTTTATGATTCGTTCCAGTTCCGATCCACTGGGATATGCTCCATCCAAGATGGCCTGGCGCCAGGTCTGGATCTTGTTCCGCTGCCCTTCGATGGGGATCTCATAGCGCTGCAAAAAGAGCCGCAGGTCCAGATTCTGTCCGTCGACCAGTCCCTGCAAGCTTTCCGGGTCTTTGCGGTAGCGCGGATTGAGGTCGGCGTACTTTCTCATGAGATCGTCTTCGAGCGAGACGAAAAAACGCGAGCAGCCCGGATCGCCTTGACGTCCGGAGCGGCCGCGAAGCTGGTAATCGATGCGGCGGCTCTCGTGTTTGTTGGTACCGATGACGTATAAACCGCCGAGCTCTGCGACGCCCTGCCCTAATTGAATATCGGTTCCGCGGCCCGCCATGTTGGTGGAGATGGTCACGGCGCCGCGCTGTCCGGCCTGCGCGATGATAGCCGCTTCCCGTTCGTCATTCTTGGCGTTCAGGACGTGATGCGGGATATCGGACAGCATGCGGCTCAGATTCTCCGAATCGGCAACGCTGGCACTTCCCACAAGGACCGGCTGTCCTCGGGCGTGGGCTTTCCGAATCTCTGCAAGCACGGCCTGCTCTTTTTCGGCTTTTGATGCGAACACGCGGTCCGGGTGATCGACGCGGATCATGGGCCGGTTGGTGGGAATCACCTCGACTTGCAATCCGTATATAGCGCGAAATTCGAGTTCCGAGCTGCTGGCCGTGCCGGTCATCCCGCAGACGAACGGATAGAGACCGATCAGATGCTGCACCGAGATGGAGCCGAGAACGCGGCCTTGCAACTTGGCCGCGACTCCTTCCTTTGTTTCGACGGCGGTGTGCAGGCCCGCCGGCCAGCGGCGATCTTCGGCGGTTCTCCCTTTAAATTCGTCGACCATTTTGACGACACCGCCGGTCACGACGTAATCGACGTCCCGATGCAGCAAGGCGTGAGCGTGCAAAGCGTCCTGAATGGCGGTAAGCAATGGCAGATTGCGCTCGTCATAAAGATTGGGGCAAGCCGTGGCAGTTTCGACAACGCGGATTCCTTCATCGGTGAGGCCGACATTCCGTCCGCTGGTATCGATGCTGTAATGAACGCCGCTGTGGAGAGAGCGCACGACCCGGTCTGCCACAAAGGCCAAGGCGCTTTCGTCGCTGCTGCCGCCGGCGATGACGAGCGGAATGCGCGCTTCGTCGATCAGGATGGAATCGACTTCGTCAATCACGGCAGCGTTGAAGGGGCGATGCACCTGCTCCTGTAAGCGGAGCGCCAACTGATCGCGCAAAAAATCGAAGCCGATCTCGTTGGCGGTGGCATAGGTGATATCGCAGGCGTAGGCGGCACGGCGTTCGCCGCCCGTCATGCCCTGCTGCACGTATCCGACGGAAAGGCCCAAGCGGCGATAGATTTTACCCATCCAGCCCGCATCGCGGCGAGCGAGATAGTCGTTGGCGGTCATGACGTGCACGCCTTTTCGCTCGCGCGCGTACCAGGCAATGGCGGGAACGGCAGCCAGCGTCTTGCCCTCGCCAGTTTGCATTTCCGCGATACGTCCTCGAACCAAAGCGAGCGCACCGCGAAGTTGGACGTCAAACATTTCCTGCCCGAGACAGCGCGAGGCGATCACGGCAGCGGCTGCGAAACATTCAGGCAAGCTCGGGGCGCACTGTGCGAGCGCATCCAATTCGGCGTCGTTCAAGAGTGCGAATTTCCGCCGCAACGCGTTGATTTCCTGAATACGCGCCGCGTCGCGCCGCGAGGGCGCGAAGAGAGAAGTCCAAGCCAGGGGCATAGGCCCTCCTTCTCTTTATCCCAGCATTGAGTACGCGGGTGGCGGCGACAGGCCGCAAGGTGTGCGACTTAAATGTAGAGGCAAGCCGAGTTTGCTACCGAGCCACGACCGGCAAGGGAGCAGACGCTTAGAGCTCGTCTGCAACGAACAGAACGTAATGAAATATCTCAACTACCACTCCACTGAAAGTCGCGGCCCCTCGCTTACGCTCAGGGTTCCGATCTGGGGTCGCTTATGCTTGCGGTTTCCGGGCCAGACTTCGTGAGACCGCTGTTACTATAATGCGGACGGCTCACCCCGATATGCGAATCCTCCTCATTGGCGCCACGGGATTCATCGGCAGCCATGTGGCGCGCCAGCTTGCCGGGTTGGGGCATGAGGTCTGTGTCTTTCACCGGGGTATCACCCGGCCGCCCGTTCCAGTGACTGAGATCGTCGGCGACCGGAATGATCTGCGGCCGCACGTCGAGAGATTCCGTGCGCTTCGACCTGACGCCGTTGTCGATTTCGTTCTGAGCGATGGGAAACAGGCAGAACAGCTCGTGGAAGCATTTTGCAGCCTCACCGCCAGGATTATCGCCATTAGCAGCGGTGATGTGTATCGGGCATGCGGCATTCTCCATGGATTCGAGAGCGGGCCATTGCAGCCTGTCCCTCTCACGGAGGAATCAGAGCTACGAACGTCTCGAAACGTGTATAGCTCGGAAGCGCTCTCGCATCTGCGCTCCATATTCCCCTGGCTCGGTGACGAATACGACAAAATTCCTGTCGAACACGTCGTTATGAACACGCCGGGTCTGGAGGGAACCATCCTGCGGCTGCCTATGGTTTATGGGCCTGGCGATCCGCTGCACCGGCTCTTTCCGTATTTGAAACGAATGGACGACAAACGGCCCGCGATTCTGCTGCAGGACGATACTGCCCGTTGGCGCGGTCCCAGAGGATATGTGGAGAACGTTGCCGCGGCCATCGTGCTCGCAACCGTTTCAAATAGCGCCGCGGGGAGAATCTATAATGTCGGCGGCCAGGAGACCCTATGTGAAGCGGATTGGGTAAGGGAAATCGGCAGCGTGGCGCATTGGAATGGAGCTGTAGTCGCGTTCTCAAAGGATGCCTTACCCCCACATCTCCGCGTCCCTTATCGAAGCGAACAGCATTGGGAGATGAGCAGCGCCCGAATACGGAAGGAGTTGGGCTACAAGGAACCGGTTGATTTCACGGCGGCCCTTGAACGAACGATTGCATGGGAACGCGCGAATCCCCCAAGCCAAATAGATCCCAAGCAGTTTGATTACGCTGCTGAGGACGCTGCATTAGTTCTACGTTGCGGAAGAAAGCGTATGAACTCCCCTCCCTCACGGTCGGGGTTCTGCTAGGATACGCGGCGTAGTTGGCAGTACGTGAATTTCCGCAATTAAGCACTAGCTGCGATGGCCGCGAAACCTGCCTCGTGATTCTGGGCCGATAGACCGGCAGGTGATCGGGCTCGCCCAAGAACTCAACTGAGCGCAATACGAAGACAATGACGAAGAGCGACCAATGTCAGCGAGCGCGTCTCACGACGGTCCAATATGAAATAGGATCAGGCAAAAAATTGACAGGATCGGAGATGCGGACAGGCTGGATTCCCGGATAATTTGAAATGGAGACGGCCAGTACGCCACCACCCAGCAAGGTTCCTCCCATGAATTTGTCTTTTGAGAATAAAGTCGCGCTTGTGACCGGAGCCGCTTCCGGCATGGGGCTGGCAACGGCACAGGCATTCGCTGAGGCAGGCGCAGCCGTGGTACTGGCGGACTTCAACGAGCACGCATTGAAAGCTGAAGTCCAGAAGCTGGTGGAAGCCGGTCACAAGGCCATCGCCGTCCGCTGCGACGTCAGCAACGAAACGCAGGTGAAACAGATGGTGGACCGCGCGGTTTCCGAGTTCGGCCGGCTGGACGCCGCGTTTAACAACGCCGGCATTATGGCGCCTGCCGTTGAGACCGCGGATGCGACCGGAGCGGAGTTTGACCGCCTCACCGCCATTAATCTGAAAGGCGTCTGGAACTGCTTGAAGTACGAACTGCTGCAAATGCGCAAGCAAGAGAGCGGCGCGATCGTAAACAATTCTTCGATAGGCGGACTCGTCGGCGTACCGGGGCGAGCGATCTATCACGCCACGAAGCACGGGGTACTGGGGCTGACGAAGAGCGCCGCGCTCGAATATGCTGCGCGAGGCATCCGCGTCAATGCGGTTTGCCCCGGCACTATCAACACGCCGATGGTTCAGGAGATGCTGGCCAAGGAACCCGAAGCGATGAAAGAGATCCTGAGAAATCAGCCGAACAAAAGGATCGGAGAGCCGGCAGAAGTCGCTTCCGCCGTTCTTTGGCTGTGCAGTCCTGGCGCGAGCTTCGTTATCGGCCACGCGCTGGCAGTTGATGGGGGCTACACGATCCAGTAACGCGAATCTGAGTAAGCCGCTTCGGTAATGGTTCGGCGCTTCGTAGCCGATGCGCACTTGACACCCAAGTGGAACTGCCGCATAGTAGAGCAGAGGAATACTTGGATGGCAAGTGAAGACTCGGATAAGATTGTCGTACTTCAGGGGACGCTCGATCTGATCGTGCTCCGGACGCTCGAAACCATGGGCCCGCAGCATGCATATGCGATTGCGACGCGCCTGGAGCAAATTTCCGACAAGCTGCTGCGGCTCAATCAGGGCACCTTATACCCGGCGCTCGCGCGCTTGGAGCAGCAAGGCAGGATTAAGGGAACCTGGGGCAAAACAGAGAGCAACCGCGAAGCGAAATTCTACTCCATCACCAAAGCCGGGCAAAAGGCCTTGGCGGAGGAGACGCGGCGCTGGCGCCGGATGTCCGGCCTGGTGGAAAAGCTGCTCACCGAAGGAGCATGAGGTATGCGGCGAGCGCTTGCCAGATTTCGAAGTCTTTTCCGGCAGCAAGCGGCTGAACGCGAGCTCGCCCGGGAAATCGCGTCACATCTCGCTTTATTGCAGGAACGCTTCGAGCGCCAGGGTATGACGCCCGCGGAAGCGCAACTCGCGGCGCGGCGGGCTTATGGCGGGGTGGAGCAGGCCAAGGAGCTGCATCGCGAGGCTCGCTCGTTCGTATGGATAGAGCACTTGGCCAAAGACCTGCGCCACGGCTGGCGGAGCCTGTTGCGAACGCCGGGTTTCACAGCCGTTGCGGTGATCGCGCTGGCGCTGGGCATTGGAGCGAACACGGCGATTTTCAGCGTTGTGAATGCGGTGCTGCTCCGGCCCTTGCCGTACAAAGATGCGGATCGCCTGGTGACCGTTTTGCACCGCGGCACGGGCCCTGTCTCGACCGCTAATTATCTGGACTGGCGGGACCAAAGCCATTCGTTTGAGGGGATGGGAGGAGCCGATTACTGGGGCGCGAATCTCTCGAGCAACGACCCAGCCGATAGCAATCCGGCAGAGCACATTTTGGGCTTAAAGGTGACGCAGAATTTACTGCCGCTGCTTGGCGTGCAACCGCTGCTCGGCCGCTTATTTCTTCCGGGAGAAGATCTGGTGGGCTCAGAGCACGAAGCCATCCTGAGCTACCGGCTATGGCAGCGGCGATTCAATGGTGATCGCAATGTACTGGGCAAAACAATTACCCTGAACGGCGACGGATACACCGTGATTGGCGTAATGCCGTCGACATTCCAATTTGCGCCATTCTGGGCGACGCACACCGAAATATGGGTACCGAACGCCTTCGGCAACACGATTCACGACCGCGGCGGAAACCACCTGCGCGTGTTTGCGCGGCTCAAGCCAGGAGTCACGGTGAAACAAGCGCAAGCGGACATGGCGACGATTACGGCGCGCCTGGAGAAACAGTATCCGGGCTCAAATCGCGGCGTCATGGCCAGACCGTTGAAGCTGAACGTTGTCGGCGAGATAAGAACGCCGCTTCTGATGCTGCTGGGCGCGGTCGCCTTTGTGCTGCTGATTGCGTGCGCAAATGTCGGGCACATGCTGCTGGCCCGTACCTCCGACCGGCAGAAGGAAATCGCGGTGCGGATTGCACTGGGTTCGAGCCGGGCGCGGGTCATCGCGCAGTTCCTGACCGAGAGCTTGCTGCTGGCGGCGATGGGCGCCACGGCGGGCCTTTTGCTCGCGTTCTGGGGAGTCAACGCGCTGGTAGCGATCAGCCCGACTTATATTCCACGAGTGGACACGGTGGGGATCGATGGGTGGGTTCTGCTGTTTCTGCTGGCCGTGACAGTCGTTACGGCGGTTGTCTTTGGGTTAGCGCCAGCCATACACGCGACGCGCGAGAATCTGAGCGGGGCGCTGAAAGAAGGCGGCCGGGGCGATAGCGACAGCCTTCGACGCAACCGGCTGCGAAGCTTTCTGGTGGCGTCGGAATTCGCATTGGCATTTGTACTGCTGATCGGTGCCGGGCTGATGATCCGCAGTTTTTTCGCGCTGCAGGCGGTCGACCCCGGATTCCATCCGCATAACGTGCTTTCGATGGTGGTATCGGTTGCCGGGACGAAAGAGGAGCCGGCCGCACGGCGCGCGGTCTTCTACCGGGAATTGTTGCAACGGGTCAGGTCTGTCCCAGGGGTGATCTCGGCTGGAGCGATCAATCATCTGCCGCTGGCAGGCGACCTCTGGGATCGTAATTTCCTGATCGAAGGCCGGCCCAAACCGCGGCCGGGAGAATCGCCGGATGCTGTGTATCGCCTCATCATGCCTGGATACTTCGAGACCATGCGGCTGCCTTTACTCCGGGGCCGTATGTTCACCGACCGCGATGACGAACACGCGCCGCGCGTGGTCATCATCAATGAGCGCGCCGCGCGTGAATATTGGCCTGGCGAAAACCCGCTTGGGAAGCGCATTGCAATCGACAGCGACCGAAGCGGTAAGCCCGAGTGGCTGACCATTGTGGGAATCGCTGCGAATGCGAAGCAGGAGGACTGGGCCGTGCCGGCGTCGCCGGAGGTCTATTTAGCAGCGCTACAGAATCCAGCATTCCTCGGAGAGACGAGTGGTTCCATCGGACCTCATATGACCTACATCACGCTGGTCGTGCGCGGGAGCGGAAATCCAGCCGATCTCGCGACTGCTTTGAAGCAAACGGTGTGGTCGTTCGACAAGAAGCTACCGATCTCGGATGTCCTGACAATGGATCGCGTGGTGGCGGACGCTACCGCGAGGCCGCGCTTCGAGATGTTTTTATTCGGGATCTTTGCGGCTATCGCACTGGCACTGGCGGTGGTCGGAATCTACGGAGTCATGAGCTATTCCGTCTCGCGGCGAACGCGCGAGATCGGTATCCGCATTTCGCTCGGAGCGGGGCGGGCCGAGGTGATGCGCATGATCATCGGGCAGGGCATGAAACAGGCTATGGCCGGCGCGGGCGCGGGCATTGTGAGCGCGCTCTTGCTTTCGCAGTTGATGGTCAAAATGCTGTATGGCGTACGCCCCAGCGATCCGGTCACATTTGGCTCCGTGATCGCGGCGCTGGGAGTAGCGGCGCTGGTTGCCAGTTGCGTGCCGGCGCACAGAGCTACGCGGATTGAGCCGGCCAACGCGCTCCGGAACGAGTAGCAACCCGCGAGCGCCCCGATTCGTATATCCTTGAGGAGGCGCCGATATGTTGGGGAGATTGTTGCAAACGGCGGTATGGGGTGGCTGCGGAGCTTTGCTTGCGCTGGCTCAAACGGGTTCCGGCGTGCATCCGCGTCCCGTCCCCAACGATTACAGCGTCACCCAAAAGACCGGTACCGCAACCTATGCGGCCTCCTTACTTCCGGCGCACGAAGTGAAGGACCTGTTCGCTGTCGACATCAGCAAGGATTACCTGGTCTTCGAAGTGGCGTGCTATCCAACACCGGCAGCTACCCTCAGCGTTCACCCGGACGACTTCCTGATCAAGACCGGCTCCCATGGCGAATTTGTGCATCCGAGCGATGCCGTGACGGTGGCCTCTCTCATCCAGCAGAAAAACTCGCCGCGTCCGCACCCGGGCGGCCGGGACACGGAAGTGTACACATCCGCGAATATCGGCTACGAGAGCGGAACCGATCCATACACGGGGCGGCGAGTGCATGGCGTGTATACGGGAGGCGGCGTGGGTGTGGGGACAGGACCGGCTGGGCCTCCGCCGCCGCTTCCGCCCGGCAGCACTCCGCAGGACCGCGCCATTCTGGAATCGCAGCTATCGGATAAAGCTCTGCCGTCGGGCAGCTTCAGCGCTCCGGTTGCCGGCTTTGTTTATTTTCCGAAGAAAGAGGTCAAGAAAAAGACGAACGGCGCGTATGATCTCGAATATCTGAGCGATTCCTCGGGGCGGGTGGAGTTGCGGGTGCCGGCGAAGGGGAAGTAAGTTTGCCAGTCCGTTGAAAGTCGCGGCCCCTCGCTTACGCTCAGGGTTCCGATCTGGGGTCGCTTACGCTTCCGGCGTGTCGTCGAGTAGGGCTGCACTTTCATGCAATTCTGCGGTCCGAAGGGCCATGGGATACTCTCCTGAAAGTCACGGCCCCTCGCTTACGCTCAGGGTTCCGATCTGGGGTTTCCGGGCCACCGGTATATGCGGGTCTGCGCCCCGCGCTGGCTCGGTTCCGGTATCCGGTTTTCGGCACCTTTGGTGGGCCGCCGGGCCACGCAGAACTCCCTCAAGGCCGTGGTTCTGTTGAGGAGACGTAGGCCACGATGTTCAAGATGTCTTCCTCGCTTAAGCGGCTGACCACCGGTTTCATTAACTCTGTCCATTCTCCCTTGCGCGCATTCTGCTGCATATCGTAAAGCTGCCGCGCGAGATAACTGGGCGAGCGGCCCGCGATCCCGGGCACCGGGCCAAGACCCTGCAGATCGTTTCCGTGACAAACGGCGCAGGAACCGGCGGCCACCAGAGCCTCGCCTTTCTTCAAGCTGCCAAACGGCACGTACGCAATGAAACCCGAGCGCGGATCGCGCAATACCTCCGTTGCTTCCGCATTCACCGGCATCTCGATAATGCGCTGCCCGAGAGGCTCTTTCTGGTTACCTTCGAGCGGAAGAAACATCCCGACAGAAAGACGTGTTTTCGGAACCGTGTCCGCTTCGACGACTTTGATCCAGGGCGTCCATTTCATCGAGCCGAAATAGCCGGCGGCGGCTTTGATCTCGTCCTCGGTCATGGCTTTGGCAAACGCGATCATCATCTTTGTGTTCTGTTTGCGCGGATCGGCGCTTTTGCGAACGCCGTTTTTGAAATCGTGCATCTGCTGGATGAAATACGAGACTGGCAGGCCGGAGATGCCCGCGTTTTCAGGACGTCCCTTGCCGTTCGGATAATGGCACAACGCGCATGCCCAAATGTCCGGCTTGCGGCCGTGCGCGACGATTTCGGGCATCGGCGGATGATCGCCCGGATACCAGTCGGCAGGGCCGAACGGATTCCCGATCTGCTGCCGAGTGAATTCCAGTGTCGTTCCCGGGAGGCGCTTCAGACTGTTGTCGGGCGCCGGGCGCGGCCCCGGTTTCCTCGGTGCTGGCGCCTCCTGCGTGCCATAAGCCCAGTTCGGCGGTGCATCTGCCGGAATCGAAGCGCCGGCGGCAAATAACAGGAAAGCAATTCCCGTGGCGAGAGCGTTCATAATCCCTTTGTGAGTGTAGCGGGTCGAAGTCTGCTAGACTCTTTTGAACCAGGCGTATTGGGATGCGGGAGAATTGGAAACGCGTCGAGGAATTATTTGAGGCTGCGTCGCCGCACCCTCTCGAGCGGCGTGCTCAATTTTTGGAAGAAGCTTGTCCGGACGACGCCGAACTCCGCAACGAGGTGTTGTCGCTCCTGAGTTGCGCTGACCGCGCCGATACGTTTCTGGAAGAGGCGGCTATAGCATCGGCGGAGCATCGCCCAAAGCTCCCGCGCGGATACAAGCTGGACCATTTCGAAGTTATCGAATTGCTCGGCCAAGGCGGCATGGGCGACGTTTACCGGGCGAGAGACTCGCGTCTGAGGCGTGATGTTGCACTCAAGGTCCTGCCGCCGGATTTCGCCCGCGATCCGGCGAGCGTGGCGCGGTTTGAGCGCGAAGCGCGCGCGGCCAGCGCTCTAAACCATCCCAATATTGTCCAGGTTTACGAAATCGGGCATAACGATGGAATTTATTGGATGGTTTCCGAGCTGGTTCCGGGTCATCCATTGCGGCATCTCATCGGGCGCGGACCTGTGCCCGCGCGGCGCGCTGTCGAGATCGCAATTCAACTTGCCGGCGGATTGGCAGCAGCGCATGCAGCCGGCATTATTCATCGTGATTTGAATCCCGGAAACGTCATGCTCACTCCCGAGGGCCGGGTGAAGATCCTGGATTTCGGACTTGCGAAACGGAACCGTGCCGTCGCCGGCGCAAGCGGAAGCCTGGCGGCAGGGCTCACCACGCCGGGGCTGATTATGGGCACTCCGGGCTACATGGCGCCTGAACAGATTTCCGGGAGACTGGCCGCTCCGCAATCGGACGTTTTCGGCTTGGGCGTGATCCTTTATGAAATGCTTTCGGGAAAGCGCGCATTCGATGGGGATTCTGTCATTGGGGTCATCGGCGCGAACCTGAAAGACGATCCAGCGGAATTGCCCGCTTCGATTCCGGCCGCGCTGCAACGAATCGTACAACGTTGTCTGCATAAGGAGCCGTCGCATCGCTTCCAATCGGCCGCCGATCTCGGGTTCGCGTTGCAGGCCGTATCGGATTCGGGCACCGCTGCACCTCCTGTCGCTCAGAAACGTGCGATTTGGCCGAAATGGATCGCCATTGTCGCAATGTTTATGGCCCTCGTAGCCGGCGCTTACTGGGCAGGAACAAGAGAGCGCGGTGGCAATGCGCTGCACCGGCCAGTGCGCCTCTCTCTATTGCCGCCGCCAAGTACTTCCTTCGCCGCTTATGATTTCGCGATCTCACCGGATGGGCAGCGGCTGGCCTTTGTCGCGGCTGCCGCCGATGGAAAAACAAACTTGTGGATTCGGTCGTTGGCGGCCGGTATGTCGCAGCAGTTGGCGGGCACCGAAGGAGCAAGGTTTCCGTTCTGGTCTGCCGACAGTCGTCACATCGGCTTCTTCGCAGAAGGCAAACTCAAAACGCTCGATCCCGGAAGCGGTGCGGTTCAGATCGTATGTGGGTCTGAGGCTGTGTTCGGAGCGACCTGGAACAACGAGGGGATCATCCTCTTCGTCCCTGTGGGCGGGGGTCCCATCTACAAAGTTCGCGCCTCCGGTGGTGTTCCCGAGCCGGTTATTAAGCTCACCGCTCATGAGTCCCTCCTCTGGCCCTCGTTTCTTCCCGACGGAGATCATTTCCTGTACTTTTTCAACGATAAAGGTTTCGGACAGTCCGGAGAGCCGGAGCCGGGCGACGGTATCCGTGTTGGTTCTCTCAGTTCGACGGCTACCAAGAGCGTGAATGCGGATATGGCGAACAATGTCCAATTCGCCTCCGGGCGTATTTTCTATGTGCGCAATCGCAGTCTGATGGCCCAACCTTTTGATACCAGACGAATGGAGGTTACGGGGACGCCCGAACAGATCGCCCCGGAGGAGATGGAGCCCGACGTCGCCTTTTCCCGTTCGGGATTTTCCGTGTCTCAAAATGGTGTGGTCGTATTCCAATCGGCGGCGGACAACATTTCCCGGCTTTCCTGGTTCGATCGATCCGGTAAAGAGCTGGATTCTATCCCGGCAACTGGCTTTACAGGGCCTTCCCTTTCACGGGATGGAAGTCTGCTGGCTGTCTCTTCCGATGACGATCGCAACGGAGAGCATTTCATCCGGCTTTACGATTTTGCGCGCGGCACGAGTACTCGCCTTTCCGACGGCATCTCTGATTTATTTCCGGCTTTCTCGCCGGATGCGGCATTCGTCGCCTACACGCACAACAATTCCATTTTTATAGTTCCAAGCGACGGCTCCGGAAAACCGGAGCACTTTACCAGCAGCCAAAGATGCATCGTAAATGACTGGTCGAGCGATGGACGGCACCTGATTTACATGAACTTTGTAGGAGTGGGGGTACGCTCGCCCGAACTGGACATTCTGAACCTTCGAGATCATTCGCACACGGTATATGCCGAGAGCGGAGCAGAAGCGCAATTCTCGCCCGATGGCAAATGGGTAGCATTTACCGTACCCGGCTCCGGGGCTTCGTCTACCAATTACTACAGCGCCAACATATTTGTCGCGCCCTTCCCTGGGCCGGGAGGGCGTGTTCAGATTTCGAATAGCGGCGGCGCTCAAGCGCGTTGGCGCGCCGATGGCAAGGAGCTTTATTACATCGATAGCGACAAGAAGTTGATGGCAGTCCCGATCGATACGAAGAACGGCAAAGTAGTGGCCGGGGTCCCCCACATCCTGTTTCAAACCCGGATCATCGCCGCGCGCATCGTCTTGTTTCAATATGCGGTCTCGCCGGACGGCAAACGCTTCCTGATCAATTCGCTTCCGGCTGTGGGAGCATCGCCATTGACGGTGCTGATGAATTAGCGGCCTTGGCCCCGTGGAGAGGGGCTATGCCGCCACGAATGGCGCCATGGCCGGCTGGAGGCCCGCTCCACCTCGGCCGGACACGTATTGGCCTATTTGAGTACTTAGCAAGTTCTACCAGTGCTGTATCTATTGGTTGACACAAGACCCCGTTGACCATAGATTATTAGGGGATTCACCATGTTTAAAATCAGCCGTGTGGCTGCTTTGGTTTTGGCCGTGAGTTTCGCGACGTGGGGGCAGAACAACGCTACGGTCAGCGGTACGGTCACGGATCAATCCGGCGCTCCCGTGCCCAAGGCGAAGGTCACGGCCATAGCGACGGCGACGGGCACCAGAACCGATACCGTTTCCTCCGATTCCGGCGCTTACACGCTCCCGTTTCTCGCGCCGGGCAATTACGACATCACTGCGGAAGCGCCCGGCTTCAAGCAGTTTCAGCAAAGGGGCGTGACGGTGGATGCCGGCGCGCACCCGGTGATTAACATTAAGCTGCAGGTCGGCGCGGTTAGCGAAAACGTGACAGTTACCGCCGAATCGCCATTGATCAGCGCCGCCAATGCTTCGGTGGGGCAAGTGGTCACGACGCGGGAAGTCGAAAATCTTCCGGTGAACGGGCGAACTCCACTGATGCTGGATACTCTCGCGATGGGCGCGATCTCGGTATTTGAGCCGGGACCGGTCCGGCCGTTCGACCAACCTGCCGCGACGGAAGTCAGTCTGGGCGGCGCGCCGGTTGGTTCGAATGAGAGTCTTCTGGACGGAGCGCCGAACGCCGGATTCGGCAATCAGCTTGCCTACAGCCCACCGCAGGACGCGGTGACGGAAGTACGTGTCGATGCGTTTGAATCGGATGCCAGCCTGGGCCACAGCGGCGGCGGGACGCTGAACCAAATCACCAAGAGCGGCACGAACCAACTGCACGGTTCGGCCTGGGAATTCAACCAGACATCCGATCTGGACGCCAATTCCTTTTTTACAAATAAGGCCGGCCTCCCGACGCCTCCCTATCACTACAACCAGTACGGACTCACGGCGGGCGGCCCGGTATGGATACCTAAGGTCTACAACGGCAAGGACAAGCTCTTCTGGTTCTTTGCGTATGAAGGATTAAAAGATTCCGATCCCGCCAACTCACCACTCGAAACGGGTAACCCGATCAATTCTGCGACTGTGCCAACGGCGGCGGAGCGCACCGGAGATTTTTCGGCGCTGCTGAAGCTCGGTTCGAAGTATCAGCTCTACAATCCGTTTTCGACCACAACTGTGAATGGAACCGTCACGCGCGCACCGTTCGCAGGAAACATCATTCCGCCGAGTCTGCTGAACCCGGTGTCGCTGGCGATTCTAAAGTATTATCCCCAGCCCAACACCACTGGAACGGCCACGGGTTTCAATAACTATCTTGTGAACGCGACCGATACCGATACGTTCGACAACGAGCTGGGCCGGTTGGATTGGAACATCGGGAATAATGACAAGCTGTTTGCGACGGCTCGCCACAACTATCGCACGCAGTTTAAGAATCCTTATTTCGGCAGCACCAACATCACGCAGGGGAACACGTTCCACCGCCTGAATCAAGGCGCCGATGTGGACGAAACCCATACGTTCTCGCCCACGATGTTCATGGATGCGCGGCTGGCCTGGACCCGGTACATTGAGGTACACGCCAATCCAAGCGACGGATTCGACCTGACCTCGCTGGGCTTTCCCGCAAACTTGCAGACATCGTCGCCGCAACCACAATTTCCGATCGTCAGTTTCTCCGGCTGTAGCGTCTCGTCCGGAAGCCAGGCGAGTTTCCAGTGCCTTGGTTACAACAGCGACGGCAGCGATACTTTCGATACTTATCAGGGTTATCTGCAGTTTGTAAAGATGCAGAGCAACCACACCCTGAAGTTCGGCATGGACCTGCGTGACTACCGCTGGAGTTCGTTTACTAAGGGAAATTCAGCGGGCGCATACAGTTTCAGCAGCAGTTTGACGAGCACGTCCAACTGGACCAATGGTCCGAACATCAACAGTCCTCCGGCCCCGTTCGGAGGAGACCTCGCCGAGTTTTTGTTGGGGTTACCGACCTCCGCGTCCTTTGACAATAACAGCGCGAGCACGGTGGGGTCTCAGTATCAGGCGCTGTTTCTACAGGACGACTGGCGCGCAAAGCCGAATCTGACTGTCAATTTGGGCATCCGGTTCGAGCATGAGACACCGGCTACCGAGCGCTATAACCGCGCCGTCAATGGTTTTCTTCCAGCGCTGACGAATCCGATTTCGAGCGCTGCCGCCGCCAACTATGTTTCTCTGTACAATTCGGGAGCCTACAAATCGGCGCAGCAGTATCTACCGACACCGGACCAGTTCGATACGCTGGGCGGCCTCACTTACGCGAATGCCAACAATCGCCAGATTTATCACACAATCTGGGGTTTCTTCAGCCCGCGTGTGGGAGCCGCCTGGACACCCGCGAAACTCGGCGGGAAGACGGTCATTCGCGCCGGTTTCGGCCTCTTCGTGTTCCCGATTGAACTCTTCGATAATCCGAATACCGAAGGTACGGTGAGCCTGGGCAATTTATATCGCGTCCCGCAGGCTGGCTTCAGCCAGACCACCCAATACAACACGAATAATTACGTTGCGCCGCTCGCGACTTTGAGCAATCCCTTTCCGGGCGGAATTATTCCACAGGGTACGGGCGTGGGGCCGGGCGCTTTCATCGGACAAGGGATCACGTTCTTCAATCCGTTGATAACCAATCCGTACGACCTACGCTGGGATTTCAGCATCCAACACGAACTGCCAGGTCAAATCGTGGTGGAGGCTGCCTATATCGGTAGCCATGCCGTACGGCTGCCGATCGCCCAACAGCTAGACCCTATTCCGCGAGGCTATCTCGATCCTTCCACAACGGTTCGCAACAACGCTTTGAACGCCGCGATGACAGCGACCGTTCCGAATCCGTTCAACGGTCTGATTACGAATGGAACGTTGAGCGCCAAGACCGTTCAGGTGCAGCAACTGCTGATACGGTTTCCGCAGTACTCAGTTCCGGCCGTTCCCACGGGCACAGGCGCAGGAATGATGGAACAGGGCGCGAGCGCGGGCAGTTCCTATTTCGATAGCCTCGACATCCGCGCTCAGAAGAGAACTTCCTATGGCCTGACGTTCATTCAGAATTTCATCTGGAGCCGGCAGATGGATCAGCTCAACTATTTGAACGACACGGATCCCCGGCCGGAAAAGCGTGTCAGCTCCGATTCGCGGCCCTTGCGCGAGGTGTTGGCAGTGGTCTACGAACTCCCGATCGGCCGCGGCAGAGCATTGAATTTTCATTCGGGGTGGGCGAACGCGCTGCTCGGCGGATGGGTGGTGAACGCGAACATGACATTCCAATCGGGCCCTCCGCTGTCGTGGGGGAACGTGATCTATTATGGCGGCCCGCTGAACTATAACGCTCATCAGCCGAATGGTTTCGCCTTCAATACTGTTCAGTTCAACACGACCGCCAGCCAGCAATTGGTATACAACATACGAGCGTTTCCCACCATGTTCAACAATTTGCGGCGGGACCCGACGAAGAATCTGGATGCCTCTCTGCTGAAGGATTTCCAATTTTCCGAAAGCGCCTATCTGCAAATACGATTTGAAGGGTTTAACGTGACGAATCGGGTCGGGTTCGCGGGGCCTGGGCTGAACCCGACGTCTTCCAGTTTCGGGATCATCGGCGCGCAGGCCAACACGCCGCGGCGGATACAATTGGGCGCGCGTTTAGTGTGGTGAAGGGGAGGCGGGGCATTTTTCCTCAACGCGCCCAATGGGCGAGCGCGGTCAAAAAGGCCGCGAGGCCGAGAAACCATGCGAGCAGAGATAGCGGCGGCCGCCGCCTCGGCGTGGTGCATCGATCACAACACATTTTCATAACCTCCTATAGCGAATTTCACGTTCCACTAATGTTGTTTACGTAAAGCCGTGGCGCAGAACTCAAATGTTGGGGTCGCTTACGCTTCCGGCTCGGTTTCAGTCCTGAGTTGTTTCGCCCAAATCGCGCGATATATTCAGCAGGCAGCCCAGCTCCGCGCGTTTCTTGTCGCGATACCAGAAAAGGAATCCAAAAAATAGGAACGCTACCGAGCCGAATAGCAGCCAGGCCAACGATGAATGCCATTCCGGAGAATGATGGTAATTCCATATCAGGCAGAAAACGACTTCAGATAAGAATAGGGCGGCAGCAAAAGGGACCGCCGCGAGCCTCCTCTGGCAGCGGCGAATGGATATATCCAGAAAGCTCAAAGTATCGGATGCGGAGGGTGACCAGTGGCCGCGGTTGTTTCTGATGGCAAACGACCATGCCGTTACGAGAAAAATCCAAGTAGCCCCGGCGAGGACAAACCTATCGGCTCCCGGAGAACGGAATGCACTCCAAATCACACTGCCCCCGATCGCGATTGTGATCAGAATGTCCGCAACTAGCACGATTCTCATCCAGCGCGATTGCCGCTTCACCTTTTGCCGCAAGCCCGTAAAAACGGCCGACTCCGATTGCCAGTCCTGACGCCAAACCTCTAATTCGGTGTCCAAATTCATCCGGCCTTCTCCATTTCCGCCCGTAGCATTTGCCGGGCGCGGGTCAATCGAGCCCCTACATTTGCCGCTGAAATACCCAGGACCTCGGCGATTTCCGAATAATCTAATCCTTCCAACAACAAAACGACTACTTGCCGGTACGGAAGGGGCAGACGCTGAACCGCCTTCTTCAGCCCGGCGGCTCTCTGTTCCTGTACCATCCCCGTTTCCACACTGGGCGATGGATCCTGCACGTCGATCTGTTCAGCAGATGCGCGCCTTCGTAGATGCGCGCGCGCCAAAAAGGCAATGCTCCGGTTCTGAGCAATTCTGAACACGAACGTGCGTTCCGAGCAGTCGCCGCGGAACCCCGGCAAAGCTTTCCAGATTGCAATTGCGATTTCCTGCAGAAGATCGTCGCGATCGCTCTCCGTACGGGTATACGCGGCTGCAAGGCGCCGGAGTGCCGCGCCATGGACCGTAAGAATGCGATCGAAGAGCCGATCGAGTTCCCCTCGATCAGAAGCGCTCAAATTCACGATGTTCGCCGCCGCGGCGTCAGTTGCCATAGACGATTTCATCGCGCCGTAGCCGGTTGCCGGCAAGCAGCAGAATCAGGATGGCCACACCTGCTGTTAAGAGCCCTAGTACCGCTGGACGAAGTAACTCGATCGGGCTTCCGTTCAACAGTCTTTCAAACTGCAACTGCTGTCCGGCAACCGGCAACAGCGCAACCCAAGTCTCCCTGGCTACTGGAGAGAACACCAGAAACATGCCTATGGCCATTGGAATAAAAACCAGGAGAGACAAGTAAGTGTGGGCCTCTTTCACACTGCGGCATAGAGTGGAAATCAGCAGTTCGACTGACGCAGCGAGCAGTGCAAGCGGAAGAATACCTGCTGTGACCGATAGCGACAAAGCGGATGCCGCCACAGGGATGTGGATTCCGGTCATCCTCAACAGGAGCACCACGCCAAACAAATTGACCAGCAAGCTGCCGATCGAAAAAACTACGACGGCTAGCCATTTGCCTAACAAGATACTGGTTCGCTCCACTGGGTTCAGCAGCAAAGGAAGTAGGGACTGGCGCTCTCGTTCGCCCGCAACTGTATCCATAGCGATGTTCATGCCGCCTGTAAATGGCGCGATTAAAGCGAAGATGGAGATCATTGCCAATAGCACACTCTGGTTTTGGCCGGCATAAGTCGCAAACACTACGAACGCAATGATGAGCGGTCCCATGAGCGCGTAAAACGTCGAGGACACGACGGACCGGCGATCGCGGAGGGCATCTCTGGTTTCCTTCTCTGCGATCACGAGAACCTGGTTCAGCATATGCGGCTCTCCACTACGGATGTGAGTTGAACAAATGCATCTTCAAGCGATGCGGTGTTAGTCCGGCTGCATATTTCGGCGGCCGATCCCTGAGAGACGACTGCTCCATAGGACACGATGACCACGTTGTCACATAAAATCCGCACTTCGTCGAGCACGTGGCTGGAGAATACGATGCATGTGCCAGCCTCGCGCAATTCGCGCAGAAACTCACGCAAGGATCGAACAGTTGGAACATCCAGGCCGTTCGTTGGCTCATCCAGCAGAAGATTGTGTGGGGAGTGAACGACGGCGCGGCCGAGAGCCACTTTCATACGCTCGCCTTGGGAAAGCCCGGACGCTCGCCGATCTGCGATGGATCTCAGACCAAGGATGGAGATGAGACGTTCGACGTTGTGTTGCAAAACGTCGGGGTATAAGCCACGGAGCCTGCCAAAGTAAATTAGATTTTCCTTAACGGTGAGCCTGGAGTACAAGCCAGTGTGGTCCAGTAAAGCGCCTACCCGCTGCCGACGCGCTCGAACGAGCTCGGCTTCCCGGTCTATTCGAATCGTGCCCGAGTCTGGGGTTAGAACTCCGCAGACCATTCGAAGCGTCGTTGTCTTACCTGCGCCGTTGGAGCCCAAAAGACCAGTGATGGAAGCGTCGCGTGCCTCGAAACTGAGGTCTTTCACGGCCGCCCGGCAACCGAATGTCTTGCTCACATGTTGGACCTGGATCATCTCCGCTCGCCTAAATAGTCCGCCGGGCGGAAGATTCCTTACAGGAATTTGGAGTGGTTGATTTTACGCGGCGTCCGGATCTGAGTCCGGGCGGTCTATTCCGGGGCTTTGGCGGCCGCCTCAGAAACCAGTTTGGAAAGAGACGTGAACATGTCCACCGGCACCGGAAACACGACGGTGGTGTTCTTTTCGGTGCCGATCTCGACCAGAGTTTGCAGATAGCGCAACTGAATAGCGACCGGTTCCTGCTGGATGCGGTGTGCGGCCGTGCAAACATGACCTTCCAATCGGGTCCTCCGCTCTCCTTGGGGGAACGTGATCTACTATGGTGGCCCGCTGAACCCAATGTTCAACAACTGCGGCGCGACCCAACCAGAAAATGGATGCATCTCTTCTGAAGGATTTCCAATTTTCCGAAAGCGCCTATCTGCAAATACGATTTGAAGGGTTTAACGTGACGAATCGCGTAGGTTTCGCGGGTCCCGGCCTGAACCCGACGTCTTCCAGCTTCGGGATCATCGGCGCACAGGCCAACACGCCGCGGCGTATACAGTTGGGCGCGCGTTTAGTGTGGTGATACAGCGCGGAACAATGCTCGCCCGAAAAACAGAAACGCCGCTCCTCCCGCTATCAACAGCATGCTCTGTGGCTCCGGAACAAAGTCGTATGTGAGCGGCGCCTGATATCCGTACTCGCCGTTTGGAAACAGTTGGGTGTGTATTATTGCCACTCCAGCACCCGACCAGGGCACGGCACAGAGCAGACAATCGCCATTCGCCTGATTGCCGGTGGTGTACGCGCTGAACTCTCCGCTCATCGTAAAGGCGGCCGTGATTTCCGGAAGCTCCAATGGCACGGAAGGGCCGGTAAAGTCAAAATAAGAAGCCGGACCGCGGCAACTGTCACAAGTGATCGCGCCAAAGGAGATGGAGTCGTAATGAATCCCGTCGATCGTGCCGGACCCCATGAATGGTTGGAGCGAATCACCTGACATCCATGGGTCAACCGCGTTTCCGAGATTCACATACGGCCCCAACGGTTCGAAAATAATCGGGTCCTCGTTCGCATTGATCATCGCGCCTGAAATATCGAACGTGTCGCTTACCAGATGAAATGTCCCGTCGAAATTCCCGGTCGCTACAACCGAGCCGCTGGTGATGGTAACCGGATCGGCGGTCGCTGCACCGGCGGACAAAAACAACAAGATGCAGAATGCGCTTGCTTTCATGAGCTTGGCACCCCCTAGCAGGTCTATACTGCTCATTACCGGTTTCGTCAATCTGGACGTTAGTGCCAGCAGTACGGGGACTTCAGTTTGGCTCTGCGCCTGATACCACAGCTTGCCTAGGATCGGGCCGTCTACACTGCGCCTTTAGCAGCTGCGTCCGCAACCAGTTTGGAGATAGAGGTAAACATGTCCACGGGCACCGGGAACACGACGGTGGTGTTCTTTTCGGTGCCGATCTCGACCAGCGTTTGCAAGTAGCGCAACTGGATAGCGACTGGTTCCTGCTGGATGCGGTG
Organism: Bryobacteraceae bacterium; assembly: GCA_035651215.1. Lineage (GTDB taxonomy): Bacteria > Acidobacteriota > Terriglobia > Bryobacterales > Bryobacteraceae > Bog-105. Next base: position 162,188 of record DASRGE010000005.1, on the reverse strand, counting down.
CGCGGCCATGCTCAGCTTCTCGGCGGCCAGGTATTCACCCTCGGCGTGAATGATCTTCGCGCGCCGTTCGCGCTCGGCTTCGGCTTGACGGGCTATGGCTCGAATCATCTGCTCGGGTAGATCCACCTGCTTGACTTCGACCATGGCTACTTTTACGCCCCAGGGCGCCGTGTGCTGATCGAGCACGGCTTGCAGACGCACGTTGATGCGCTCGCGCTGGCTCAGCAGCTCGTCGAGTTCCACTTCGCCCAAGACGCTGCGCAGAGTGGTCTGCGAGAGCTGGCTGGTAGCGTACAGGAAGTTTGCCACCTCCACCACCGCTTTGACGGGATCAACGACGCGGAAGTAGATCACGGCGTTCACCTTGACGCTGACGTTGTCGCGCGTGACTAAGTCCTGCGGCGGAACTTCCATGGCTTCGAGGCGCAGCGAGACGCGCATGATGCGGTCGAGCGGAGCAAATACCAGAATGATGCCCGGCCCTTTGGGCGTGCCGAGCACGCGCCCTAAGCGAAAGATTACGCCACGCTCGTATTCGGCAAGAATCTTCACCGAAGAGATCAGATAAAAAATCAGAATGATGATGACAAGAATAATCGCGCCTGAAAATACGCCGGTCATTTTTAGATAGATTCCAGCCTTTCTAAGCTATCAGCCGTCAGTTCCCCTCCTTCACAGTCGGGGTTCTGATCGACCGCAGTTGCTGGGAGCTGTCGTTTCATCGCTCCTTTACGTAAAGAACGAGATCCTGCACGCGCTCGATCGATACCGGTTTGCCCGCGGGTATTTCACGATCGCTGCGGGCTTGCCAGTATTCTCCATGAACAAATACGGTTCCGGTGGGATCGATGTTCGTGCGGGCAACTCCGATTTCGCCCACAAGCGTTTCCAGCCCGGTTTTGGGTTTTGCCTTGCGCGCGCGCATTCCCAAAGAACCAAGAAAGATGGTGATAATACCAAACGCCACGGCCACCGCGACGGAGAGCGCAGGCGCGACACGGCGCGGGCCCTGCAGCAGAAGAATCGCGCCCAAGGCCAGAAGCACGGTCCCGGTGATGCCGGAGACCATGTGGGTATAGTACTTGAGCTCAACGGTTAGTAGCAGAATCGCCAGCGCGATCAGGGTAAGTCCATACCAGGTGGGTGTGTCTTCATATAGGCCATAAGCGCCCAGGCAGATCAGCAGGACGCCGACGACTCCGGGCGCAACGAGCCCCGGCGCGTGCATCTCCCAATACACACCCAGCGCACCTAGAACGAGCAGCACGAAGGCGACATTCGGATCAAAGATGGCAGCGGGCACCATGCTTCCAGTTTGTCAGGGTTTCAGGGGATTCGGGCTGAACAAAGTTTAACGGCGTTTAACGGCCCTGGCGTTAAACCATCGCCGCAGCTTTCCGTCTTTTGAGTTAGAGAAAAAACTCTCCAGAAGGAAGGAGAAACACAATGAAGAAACAATTACTATCCGTAGCCCTTTCCACTCTTTTTGGAATGGGCGTCGCAATTGCTGCACCGCAGACGCAGGATCAACCTGCCGCGAGCGGGCAGACCGCAGAGGCTCCGCACCGGCATCAGGCCGATCCGAGCCGTCAGCTTAAAATGCTGACCAAGCGGCTGAACCTGACGGCCGATCAGCAGAATCAGCTTCTGCCCATTCTGACCGACCGCCAGCAACAGATGCAGGCCATCCGGAACGACAGTTCGCTTGCGCCCAAGGATCGCCGGGCGAAGATGCGCGCTCTGCGGGAGGATTCGGATGCCAAGATCAAGAACGTCTTAACCGATGACCAGAAGCAGACATACGATCAGATGGTTCAGCACATGCGCGAACGCGCTCAGCAACATCGCGAACAACGGCAGCCGAATGCCGGACCGGGAACCGGTTCCGGTAACTAACCGGTTCGCCGTCAGACGGCTCATTGCCTGAGGGAGGATTTAAACCTATGCAGAAATTGTTGTGTACAGCCCTGATGGGCCTCGCATTGGCTGCTGGTTCTGCCAACGCTCAGGTCTATGTTCGAATCGCACCTCCACCGGTGGTCATCGAACATCCGCCGGTTCGCCCCGGTCCGAATTTCATTTGGATTCGAGGCTTCTACCGCTGGGATGGCGCGCGCTATGTATGGGTACCCGGCCACTGGGTGGTTCCGCCGCGGCGCCATACTGTGTGGGTGGACGGCCACTGGGTGCACCGCCGCGGCGGATGGTTCTGGGTGGAAGGACACTGGCGCGGGTAACCGCTCAAGGGCCGCTCAGTTGAAAGCCGCTCGACAAGCTGGCTGATTCGCGATACGCTGCATCCGTAACGGATATATCTACAATGGATGCAGCGTCTCCCGAACAGCTCCTGCCTCTTACGCCCGCCGTTTTTCACATCCTGCTGGCATTGAGCGATGGCGAGCGCCATGGCTACGACGGCGGCACGCCGAAGCGCGCGTATAGGGGTGGGGGGTATATACTGGTGGCTGAGGAAGCTGCTTGTCCAAAGCCACCGGAAAGAAAGCCGTTCATGTCGAACCCGAGCTGAAGTCCGCCAATCTGAAGCGGCTGCGGCGCATTGAAGGCCAAATCCGGGGGCTCCAGAGGATGGTGGAAGAAGAACGCTACTGCGCGGAGATTATCGTGCAGATCGCATCCGTGCAGGAAGCGCTGCGCGGAGTTGCTCGCTCGCTCATGCGTAATCATCTGCACCACTGCGCGGCGAAGTCGATCCGGCAAGGCACGGAGCAAGAGGCCGCCGCGATGTACGACGAACTGCTCGACATCATCTACAAGCATCTCCGCTGAGACTCCATCCATGTCTAGCTATCCCGCGTTCCAGATCATCGCCACAAAGACCGAGACCGACCCTGTGTGCGGCATGCAGGTGAATCCCGAGAAGGCTGCCGCCAGCAGCGAATATCAGGGCAAGACCTATTTCTTCTGCTGTGCCGGATGCAAGAAAAAGTTCGATGCCGCGCCCGAGCAATACCTGGCGCCACAGCCGAAGCAGCCGGAGCCTGCTATTCCCGGAGCCCAATATACCTGTCCGATGCACCCCGAAGTGATCCGCGACGGGCCGGGGTCGTGCCCCATTTGCGGAATGGCGCTGGAACCGCGCGAGGTCACTGCAGATGAGGTCGATCCGGAACTCGTCGACATGCGGCGGCGGTTTTGGATCAGCGTGGCCCTCACCGTGCCGCTGCTGGTTCTCATGTTTCTCCATGGCGCCGAGTGGCTGCAGCTCGTCCTCGCGACGCCCGTGGTTGTCTGGTGCGGCGCCCCGATATTCCAGCGCGGCTGGGCATCGCTGGTGAACCGGCATCTGAACATGTTTACGCTCATATCATTAGGAACGGGCGCGGCGTATCTGTTCAGCCTGGCGGCAGTGATTGCGCCGAACGCACTGCCGGCCGGATTCCGGAATGAGGCTGGGGAACAGCCGCTGTATTTCGAATCGGCGGCGGTGATTACGGCGCTTGTGCTGCTCGGGCAAGTGCTCGAAGCGCGTGCACGCGCACAGACCAGCAGCGCTCTGAAGTCCCTTCTAAGTCTGGCGCCCAAAACCGCGCGGCTGATTAGCGACAACGGAGAACGCGATGTGCCGCTGGAGCAGATTCACGCAGGCGACCGGCTTCGCGTGCGACCGGGCGAGAAGGTGCCTGTGGATGGAGTCGTTGTGGAGGGCTCCAGTTCCGTCGATGAATCCATGGTGACGGGCGAATCGATTCCGGTGGAGAAATTGCCGGGGGCACGCGTAACAGGCGGAACCGTGAACGGGACCGGCGGTTTCGTCATGAAAGCTGAGCGGGTCGGCCGGGATACTTTGCTTAGCCAGATCGTCCGGCTCGTCAGCGAGGCCCAGCGTACGCGCGCGCCGATCCAGCGGCTCGCAGATCGGGTGTCGGGGTATTTTGTTCCCGCCGTGGTGCTCACCGCGGTAATCACATTCGTCGTTTGGGCCATGGCCGGGCCGGAACCACGGTTGGCGCATGCGCTGGTTAACGCCGTGGCGGTTCTGATCATTGCTTGTCCGTGCGCGCTGGGCCTCGCGACACCGATGTCGATTATGGTGGGGACCGGACGCGGCGCGACGGCGGGGGTGCTGGTGCGGAATGCCGAAGCACTCGAAACTTTGCAGAAGATCGATACGCTCGTGGTCGACAAAACCGGCACTCTTACTGAAGGGAGACCCAAGCTAACGGCGATCCGGCCGGTGGCGCCCTGGAGTGAATCGGAACTACTGCGGCTTGGCGCTTCGCTCGAACAGTCGAGCGAGCATCCATTGGCGGGCGCGGTGGTCGCGGCGGCGAAGGAGCGTTATCTGGAACTTCTGCCGGTTCGGAATTTTCAGTCGAGCACGGGACAGGGCATAAAGGGCACGATCGACGGACACGCCGTGCTGGTGGGCAACCAGCGCTATCTGGAGTCCGCAGGCATCGAGACCAGCACCGGTGGGGCTCAAGAGGGCCAGCCGGTCATATTCGTGGCGATTGATGGACAGTTCGCAGGTAGTCTCGAAATAGCTGATCCGATCAAAGCGACTACGCCGGAAGCGGTAAAGCTCTTACACGCGGAAGGGGTTCGCATTGCCATGCTGAGCGGCGATACGCGTACGACCGCATTGGCCGTTGCGCGCAAGCTGGGGATCGATCACGTGGAAGCCGAAGTGCTGCCAGCGGCGAAATCCGCGTTCATCAAGAATTTTCAGGCAGAAGGGCACGTTGTTGCGATGGCAGGCGACGGAATCAACGACGCACCAGCGCTTGCGGCCGCGCAAGTTGGGATTGCGATGGGCACCGGAACGGATGTGGCGATGGAGAGCGCCGGGATCACGCTGGTTCATGGTGATCTCCGGGGGATTGCTCGCGCGCTCCGGTTGAGCCGCGCGACTATGCGGAACATCCGGCAAAATCTGTTTTTTGCATTTTTCTATAACGTGCTGGGCGTGCCGATTGCGGCCGGGATTTTGTATCCGTTCTTCGGGATTCTGTTGAGTCCCATCCTGGCCAGCGCGGCGATGACGTTCAGTTCAGTCTCGGTGATTGCGAATGCGCTGCGATTGCGGAGGGTGGCGTTGTAGGAGGGCCACTTGCTTACGCGCGTGGTTCTGAAAACTAGCAGAACCGCGATCGTGAGAGCGCGGCGACAAACTTCAGGAAACAGCCGGTTCGTAACGCGGGTCACATAGACGCACATGCCTCGCAAGAAGAACGCGATTCTGGAAGCGGCCCGGAAAAATTTCGGGTTTGACACGCTCCGCCCCGGTCAGGAGGAGGCAATTCGCGCCCTCCTCAAGCACCAGGATTCGCTCGTAGTGATGCCCACCGGCTCCGGGAAATCCGCGATTTACCAGGTTGCGGGTTCGTTGATGAAGGGCGCCACCGTGGTTGTTTCGCCGCTGATTGCGTTGCAAAAAGATCAGGTGGATTCGATTAACACGAGCAACGGCGAAGATGCGGTGGTCATTAATTCTACGCAGCGCGTCTCAGAAGCGCGCGAGTCGATGGAGAAGATCGAAGAGGGCAGCGGGAAATATATCTTTCTCGCTCCTGAGCAGCTCCGCAAGCAAGACACGATTGAGGCTCTCGAAAAGGCCGGGATCGAGCTCTTTGTTGTGGACGAGGCGCATTGCATCAGCGAGTGGGGGCACGATTTCCGGCCCGACTACCTGCAACTCGGATCGACGATAGAGCGGCTCGGGCATCCAACCGTGCTCGCGATGACCGCGACTGCTTCGCCGCAAGTGCGCCAAGAGATTGTCGAACGGCTTGGGATGCGAAAGCCCAAGGTGTTCGTCCAGGATTTTGATCGTCCGAACATTTACCTACGAGTGGACCGTTTTCAAAACGAAGACGAGAAAATGCAAGCACTCGTACACCGGGTTCACTGGGCAGAGAAACCGGGCATCGTGTATGTCGCGACGCGCAAGAAGGCCGAAGAGATTATGCGCGCGCTCGATGAAGAAGGCGTGCATGCGCTCTTTTATCACGGCGGTCTGAAAGCATCGGAGCGCGCCGGGATTCAGGAAAAATTCATGTCGGACAGCGCGGAGGTAATCGTCGCCACAAATGCGTTCGGCATGGGCATCGATAAAGCGAACGTCCGGTTTGTGTATCACTACGACATCCCGGATTCGCTCGATTCGTATTACCAGGAGATCGGCCGCGCGGGCCGCGATGGCGAGCGCGCCGAAGCGGTCCTGTTTTTCCGGCCTGAAGATTTAGGTGTGCAGAAGTTCCGTTCGAGCGAAGGCAAATTAGAGCCGAAGCAGATTGAGCGAGTCGCGGATGCGATTGCGGACCAGGAAGGGCCGGTGGAAGCGGAGGAGATCTCCGAACAGACGAATCTGTCCGAACGGAAGCTCGCGAACGTGATTCACCGGCTGGAGGATGTGGGCGCGCTGGAGGTGCTGCCGACGGGCGAGGTGGAACTCGCCGAGGGTGCCGATGTGCGCGAGGCCGCGCAGGATGCCGCGGCCGAGCAGGACAAACGAAGCGCGATGCGACTGGAGCGGCTGCGGCAAATGCAGGAATATGCGGATCTCAGCACGTGCCGGCGCGAATATCTGCTGCGCTATTTCGGCGATGACTTCACCGGTCCATGCCATAAGTGCGACAACTGTGAGGCTGCGTCGCCCGATATCAAAGTGGATCCGAGCATCGGAACGCGGCGGGAAGTGGCGTAAGCCGGATCAGCGGACGCGGTCCACGGGGAAATCGCCCAAGGTTCCCTCACAGCCATTCGCGGTAACGGCTTGGACAATAATTTCGTGCTGCCCAAGCTTCACGTTCGAGAGATCGAGAGTCGCGCTCCATCCTTTATTCTTGTCAGGAGAATCGGGAAAGCTGCTGTCGACATCGGGCCGGGGCGCATTGGGCGCCAGCGTTTGCGTCAGCGCGCCGTCCACGAAGATGGAAATACGCGCGATTTTCTCCGGCGCTGCCGCCCAACCCCGAACACTGAGTTGATTGCCGGCTTTTGCGCCCGCGGCTGGTTCGTCGACATTGCCGCGCGGAATGGTGGCGCAGAACGGCTGGCCGGTTATGTAGTAGCGGCCTTCGATGGTCTGAGCAGACACGGTGAGCGTCGTCCCCAGCACGACAACCCACAGCGCGCAAGCTCCGGCGAATTGCCAGGAGCGTTCGCGAATCTGGTTATGGCAAAGCAGCGCCAGAAACGCCAGCGTCGGGATGAAGTAGCGGCCCTGTAAATTTTCCACTGCCGGCGATCCCGGCGGCGAAAACAACACGTAGATGCTGACCAGAACGGCTCCGATGGAAGCGAGCGCGGCGGCAATGACGATCAAGCCGCTCCAGGAGAAAATGCGGCGCAAGCTGAGAAAAAGCAAAAGAATGACAAACGCTGCATCGGCGTAGAATTCGTAATACCAGCGCGGCAGCCGTAGGCTGAGCCAGCCCAGCATGCCGACCAATTCCACCGACAATAACTGGGAATCCTTGACCACCGTATTCGCCAGAATGGCACCCAAGTGAAATGGCGACGATTCCAGATAGTGGATCTGCTGTGCCGGATCGGAATGCCAACTTGCGGCAACCGGAGGAAAAACATCCGCCACCTCATGGGCCCAGAGGAGACTGATGCCGCCTGCGATCACCCACATCGCGAAGCACAGCCCAAGCGCTTTCCGGTTACCGATTCTGCGCCCTGCGACCAGCGGGAGCAAGGCGGCGGGAAAGAGAACCGGGCGGCCCAACATAAGCCAGATTCCGAGCGCAAGGCAGATCCATTCGACAACGCGGCCGCCTCGGTCTCGAAGGCGCAGGCACAGACTGACAAACAGAATGCTTCCGCCGATCAGGCACGCATCCGGAGAAACGGACGCCATCTGGGTGAGACACATCGGCAGAATCGCCACTGTAGCAAGAATCACCTGTTGCGCACGGCTCAGCAGCAGCGCCGCGAAAACCAGCAAAACCGCGCACAAAGCATTCATTAAGCGCGCGGCATAGAACCACGTGTAGACATGCGGCGAAAAGAAGCGTGCCAGCGCGATCCCAGCGGCCTGGGGAACATAGTAAATCGGGTTGTAAATCATCTCATCGGCAAACGGAATAAAACCGAATTTCCGAGGAGACGTTTGCGTGCGCGCTTTCGCCCGAATTTTGGCGAACCGGGCAAAAGGCGAGCCGAAGTTGCCGGTGCGAAACTCGGGCGACAACTGATCCACCGCAAAGTCGTTCACCGCGACGGGAAGAATGGCACCTGCGCCGGGCATCCCCGCCTGGAAATGCGGCCGGAAATCCAGATAGCTGATCTGGCACGCTTTAAAGAAATGGTGCGGCTCGTCGGGAACTTCCAGCGGCGGGTTGATAAAGCACAGAGCCAATGCAAACACGCCCGCGGTTGCCAGATACAGATACGGAAACCAGCGCGCGCAGAAGGCGGCGGCGTTCGCCATCCACTCTTGAAGCGCCGCGCCGCCTGGAAGCGTGACTTCCGTCAGGTTCCGGCTATGAGATAGTTCCGCCATTACCGCGCCACGACCGCCTTAAAGGAATAATCGCGTTGCGGTCCCGCATTCGACCGCAGCTTCACCGTAAATAGGTGCTGCCCCGGAGTAATTCCATCCAAGAAAGCAACCACATCCCAACCGGCGATCATGGAATTGGAATATTGCGGATGAGCAGCCTGAACGTCAGGGCGTTTGGTATCGAGATCCGCTTTCGTCAGATAGTGGCCGTCCACATAGATGGCAACGGCCTGGATTCCTGAAGCATGCGCCGCCCAGCCCGCGAAAACGGTGGGGTTATGCAGCACGACGTTTTCGGGCGGTTTGTCGATGTTGCCTATGGGAAGCTCGCTCATTCCGGCATTCGCGTGGGTGCAAGAACCGTATAGAGCCGCGCAGAGGAGCAGTACGGCCGGTAAGAATTTCTTCTGAATCAATCGATTACTTCGACTCGCAATTTGGTTGTGAATCAGCGACCAAGATAGCATGAGGCAGGGATGCCGGATGCTCTTCACGCGTTGTTTGCACAGTGGCTTACTTCTCTAACCGCGGTCTTTTTCATTGTGGATCCGTTCGCCGCGACGCCTACATTTTTGGCCATGACCGCCGGATATCCGAGGCCGCGGCGCAAGCAGATGGCGCGCCGGGCCTCGCTCACGTGTCTGGTGATTCTCCTGGTCTTCGGTACCATCGGGAAGTACGTTTTCCGGTTATTCGGAATCACTTTGCCCGCGTTCAAGTTTGCAGGAGGTTTGCTGCTGCTGCTAGTGGCGCTGGACATGCTGCAGGCGCGCCGCTCCCGCACGCGCGAGACGCCCGAGGAGCAGAGCGACGCTTCTGCAACCGAAGACGTCGGCATCATTCCCATGGGCATTCCGATGCTGGCTGGCCCTGGTTCGATTTCCACGGTGATGGTTTTAGTCGGCCAAGCGCCCACCTGGCGCGAAGTAATTCCCGTGTTAGTGGGCGTCGCGATCACGTCGGGAGTTTGTTACCTGGTGTTGGCGGGCGCCGACCATGTTGAGGCGGTCTTAGGCGACATCGGCATCCGTATTGTCACGCGCTTGATGGGTCTGATGCTGACCGCGATCGCGTTTCAATTCTTCGTGAGCGGGCTGGTGGATTTAAAGTTGGTGGGACCGGTGTCGTTGCCGTAAATTGGTTTGCGGCCGCTGAAGCACACCGCCGGCGCGCTGAAAGCGTGCGCCGCATGGGTTAATTTGAAACAGTGAACAAGACGCCCGAACAACTCCGCAGCTACCGCTGGTTTGGTCCTCCCACGATGTGGGGCTTTTCGCATCGCTCGCGCATGAAGCAGATCGGTTACCGGCAGGAAGACCTCATGGGCAAGCCGGTGATCGCCATCGTCAATACCTGGAGCGAACTCAATCCTTGTAACTATCATCTGCGCGATCGGGCCGAAGCAGTAAAACGCGGTGTGTGGCAGGCTGGAGGGTTCCCGGTGGAGATTCCCGCGTTCTCTATCACCGAAACCTACATGAAGCCGAGCCCGATGCTCTACCGCAATCTGCTGGCGATGGAAGTGGAAGAGGCGCTGCGCAGCATGCCCGTGGATGGCGCGGTTCTAATGGGCGGATGCGACAAGACCACACCGGGCTTGCTGATGGGCGCGATCAGCATGAACATTCCGGCCATTTATCTGCCGGGTGGCCCGATGCTGCGCGGCAACTGGCGGGGACAGCCGCTCGGAAGCGGTACGGATGTCCGAAAATTCTGGACCGAGCGGTGCGCGGGCACGCTGAGCGAAGAGGAATGGAATTCGATGGAAGAAGGGATTGCACGCTCGCCGGGCTTCTGCATGACCATGGGCACGGCCTCGACGATGACCGCTTTAGCAGAAGCGCTAGGGATGACTTTGCCGGGCGCCTCCTCCATTCCTGCAGCAGACGCGAATCATCCACGCATGTGCCTGAACTGTGGCGAACGCATTGTGCAGATGGTTTGGGAGGATTTTAAGCCTCGGGACATTCTGAAACTGCAGGCATTCGAAAACGCAATCACCGTGGATATGGCGATTGCAGGATCGACGAATGCGATTATTCACCTGGTGGCCTTGGCGCGGCGATGCGGTCTCGATCTGAAGCTGAGGATGTTCGACGAGATCTCTCAACACGTGCCGGTGCTGGCCAATATTCGCCCGTCCGGCGCCTTCTTGATGGAGGATTTTTATTACGCCGGAGGCCTGCGGGCCGTGATGTCGGAAATCCGCGATCTGCTGCATCTCGACAGCGTGACGGTGAACGGACGGACACTCGGCGAAAATCTGGACGGGGCGAAGCCCATTAATCGCGAAGTGATCCGGCCGCGCGAGACGCCGCTTGCCGCCACCGGCGGGACCGCGATCCTCTACGGAAGCCTCGCTCCCGATGGCGCAGTGATTAAGACCTCGGCCGCCGATCCGAAGCTTCTGAAGCACACGGGGCCGGCGGTCGTGTTCAAAAACTACGACGATCTGGAAGCGCGCATCGATCGGGAGGATCTCCCGGTTACGGAGAACTCGGTGCTGGTGCTGCAAAATGCAGGACCGCTGGGGGGGCCGGGCATGCCGGAATGGGGCATGCTGCCGATTCCGAAAAAACTGCTGGACAAGGGAGTGCGCGACATGGTGCGGATTTCGGATGCGCGCATGAGCGGCACGGCGTATGGCACCTGCGTTCTGCACGTTTCGCCGGAAAGCTTCGTGGGAGGGCCGCTCGCGCTGGCGCAGGATGGCGACTTGATTTCTCTTGATGCTGAGAAACGGCGCTTGGATCTGCTGGTTTCCGAAGAGGAACTGGCCGCACGCCGCGCGAATTGGACCAAACCGGCTGGACGCTATCAGCGCGGCTACGGCGCGCTCTATCTGGAGCGTGTCACGCAGGCCGATAAGGGCTGCGATTTTGATTTCTTGGATGGGACTGCGGCAACGCCCGAACCCGCAATTCACTAACCGGCAGAGCCGCGCCTGAAGGAAGCGGCTTCTTCACCCGGCATGCGCAAATTGCAGCCGGTACAAATCGGCGTATAGCCCGCGTCGCTCGATCAATTGCGCGTGCGTCCCACGCTCGACTATTCGTCCATCCTGCACGACGAGAATTAGATCGGCCTTGAGTATGGTCGAGAGCCGGTGGGCAATCACAATGGAAGTCCGGCCGCGCAAGGCGACGTCAAAGGCCGTTTGGATGGCCGCTTCGGATTCCGAATCGAGGTGCGCGGTCGCTTCGTCCAGAATCACAATATCCGGCGCTTTCAGCAGAAGGCGTGCGATCGCCAGACGCTGCTTCTCGCCTCCGGAGAAACGGTATCCCCGTTCGCCGACCAGAGTATCGAGACGTTTCGGCAACGAAGCGACGAGCGGAAGAATTTGAGCGGCCTGCAAAGCCTGGTTCAATTCCGCGTCCGAGGCACCGGGCTTTGCATAGAGAAGATTCGCGCGTATCGTGTCGTGAAAGAGATGGGCGTCTTGCGTCACAACACCGATGCGTTGATGTAACGCATCCAGCTTCAGGTCCCGGACATCAATCCCGTTGATCAGGACCGCGCCGTCCTGCACATCGTAGAGGCGCGCAACCAGATGCGTAATCGTGGTCTTCCCTGCCCCCGACGGTCCCACGAGAGCAACCAGTTGTCCGGGCTCGATCGTAAACGTGATGTCGTGCAGCACAGCCTTGCCTGGTGTCTTGTCAGGCTCCGCCACGGATTCAAGCGACCCGAGCGACACCTCAGACGCAGCCGGATAGCGAAACGAGACATGATCGAATGAGATCCGCGCCGGGCCGGCCGGAAGCGTAAACGCATCCGGTTTATCCTCGATCATCGGTTTTTAGATCGAGCACTTCGAATACGCGTTCGAAAGACACGAGCGCCGTCATGACGCTCACCTGAATGTTCGAAAGCCCGGCGAGCGGTCCATACAGGCGAGCCAGGTACGACACGAAAGCCACAACCGTGCCGACATCCAGCGTGCGTTTGACGGCCAGCACGCCGCCCCATCCGTACGCCAGCGCGGTCGCGAAGGTCGCCATCAACATCAGCGCCGTAAAGAAAAGCCGGCCATAAATCGCACGCTTCACGCCGATATCGGAAACGCGCACAGCTTTGGCCTCGAAGGTGGCGATCTCTTCCCGGGGGCGTCCAAACAGCTTCGCAAGCTGCGCGCCGGCGACGTTGAAGCGCTCCACCATCAGACTGTTCATTTCTGCGGTCAAGTCGTACGTCTCCCGCGCGATCTGCTGAAGCTTGCGGCCCCAAAAGCGCGCCGGGAACAGAAAGAGCGGCAGCAAAATCAGCGCTGCGAGCGTGATCTGCCAGCTCAACGCGAACATGGCGCCGAGCACGAGAATGACGGTAACCGCATTGCCGACGACGTTGGAAAGTATGTCGGTGAATGCGGTTTGCGCGCCGCCGACATCGGCATTCAGTCTACTGACGAGAGCTCCCGTGCGGGCCCGCGTGAAGAAGGCGAGCGGCATTCGCTGGATATGCTCGAAGAGCCTGGCGCGCAGCGAAAGCACAACGCGCGCTCCGGTTTGCGACGAAAGGTACGTTTGCGCCAGGCCCAATCCGGCATCGAAGATGCCCAGAATGCCGACCACGATGGCGAGCCGGATGACGAGCGCGCCGTTACCGCCGAGAATGCCTTTGTTGATGATGGCGCGGTAGATTAGCGGATTGACGATGCCCACCACTGCATCGACGATGACCACCGCCAGAAAAAGCGAAAGCAATCCGGCGTAGGGACGTGCAAACCGCAACATGCGGCGCGCCGTGCCCGGTTTCACCTTCTGCTTTACGACCGATGCGTCTTGCCCGAAGGAGCGCATCGAGGCCATCATTCCGCCCATGCCCATAGCTCTTGTTTTGAGATGCCAAAGACTTCATCTCAGGTTAAATCTCCTATCTGCTCACCGCATCGATCCATTTATCCGTCACCGGCACAATATAGTCACTGAGCCGCTCCAGCAGGCGCACAGGGTCCGCATCCGCAATCACCAGTTCCCGATGCGGCACATTCAGAAATCCCTCTTTCACCGCCCGATCCGCCATGCCCAGCAAGCCATCGTAATACCCTTCCAGATTCAGCAACGCGCAAGCCTTTCGATGTAGTCCGAGCTGCGACCAGGTCAACACTTCAAAAAACTCCTCCCAGGTGCCGTACCCGCCGGGCAACGCAATAAAGGCATCCGCGAGATCCGCCATCAAAGCCTTCCGTTCGTGCATCGAGCCAACGGTGTAGAGTTTGGTCAGCCGCCGGTGCGCAATCTCTTGGTCCACCAGAGCGCTGGGCATCACGCCGACAACATTTCCGCCGCTCTCCAGACAAGCATCGGCAAGAGCGCCCATGAGACCGCGGTTCGCGCCTCCGTACACCAAGCCGATCCGGCGTTCTGCGAGCAGCCGGCCCATTTCCTGTGCCGCTTGCATATAAACGGGCTGAGTCCCGGTGTTCGAACCGCAGAACACGCAGACCTTGCGCAACATGATCCAAGTCTACTGGCCCAAGCCGTGACTGTTGACCTGTGCACGGAACTCGGCAAAATAACACTGGCGATTGGCCCTGTTGCAGATGAGCCGGCCGAAGAGTGGTTCACCATGGTCCGTGAGATCAACCAACACTTGTCCGCAGGGCGGCACAAGCTCCGTGTCGCCTGCACCGGCATCGTTCATCGCGAACTCAAGCCCGCCAACATCAGTAGCAGATTTCGTGTTATTGCAAGAGAAGCAGAAAATGCTGACTCCAAGCCATCTGGTGCATTTCAGTTCCTATTTGTGCCTGTCCCGCCCGGATTACGCCCGGTCACCGTTTCTTCCTCACTGAAAACACAGGTACTTGTTATACTTAAGTCGTTTCCATATGCCACTGACCGAACTGGCCTATGCATCGCAAGATGTCGCGGCTACCAGGAAAATCATCCTTCTGAAACCCCGCGGCTTTTGCGCTGGCGTCGTTCGTGCAATTGATGTGGTCCGGATCGCGCTCGACCTGTATGGCGCTCCCATTTATGTCCGCAAGGAGATCGTGCACAACCGCCACGTCGTAGATGAATTGCGGCGCGCGGGCGCGATTTTCGTGGAAGAGTTGAGCGAAGTTCCCGAAGGCGCGCGCGTCATTTTCAGCGCGCACGGCGTCTCGCCGGCAGTGCGAGCGGAAGCGAAAGAACGGCGATTGCAGGTGATCGACGCCACCTGTCCGCTGGTCACGAAGGTTCATCTCGAAGCGGTCCGTTTCGCGAAACAGGGCTACACCATTGTCCTGATCGGTCATCGCGATCACGACGAAGTCATCGGGACGTTGGGTGAAGCGCCCGACAGCACGATTCTCGTCTCCGATGTGGAGGACGTGAACCGCCTCGATATTAAAGACCCGGAGCGCGTTGTCTATTTGACACAAACCACGCTCTCGCTCGACGAAACGAAAGACATTGTGAAGCGCCTGCTGGAGCGTTTCCCGAAAATCATCGGGCCCAAGACACAGGACATTTGCTATGCAACCGAGAACCGCCAACTGGCCGTCAAAGCCGTAGCTCCGCTTTGTCAAGCATTGCTTGTGGTCGGTTCACAGAACAGTTCGAATTCCCGGCGGCTTGTGGAGGTCTGCGAAAAAGCAGGTGTGCCCGCGTACCTGTTGGACGATTCGAGCGAGGTCCGGCCGGAAATGTTGGAGGGTGTCGATACGGTGGCAGTTACGGCCGGCGCATCGGCTCCCGAGCATTTAGTTCAGGAACTGATTACTCATTTACAGTCGAAAGGATATAACGATCTGGAAGAGGCTGAAATTAAGGAGGAGGATGTGCGCTTTACCCTGCCCTCCGATCTCGAAAGCTTCACGCCTCGCCTTCATACCGTACGTACTTAGTAAGTGGAGCAGCGTTCCAAGGCTGCTATGCCGGCTTTCAAGCCGGCATTCTCTAAACGACAATGAAGTCCAGTCAGCAAATTTCCGATTCGCTCAATTGCGCGGCCGCCAGCGCCATTCGCAAGGCAGCTTCTTGTCTACTGCAACGCCAGCATCCGGAAGGATTCTGGTGGGCGGATTTGCGCGCCGACAGCACGCTTGAATCGGATTACATCATGATGGAGCTCTGGCTCCACCCGCCCGTCGATGGGGTCTGGAATCCGCCGTCGCGGCCGCGCATCGATCGCGCGGTCGCTTCGATTCTCGCACGCCAGTTGGACGACGGCGGCTTCAACATCTATCTGCACGGGCCATCGGAGATCAACGCATCCATCAAAGCCTACTTCGCGCTAAAGGTGGCCGGCATCCCCGCCTCCGATCCGCGAATGCAGAAGCTGCGCGCGCGCATCCTGGAGCTTGGCGGCTTACAAGCGGCCAATAGTTACGTTCGCACCAATCTCAACCTTTTCGGCCTGTTTCCGCGCGAGGGATGCCCCTCGATTCCGCCCGAGATCATTCTGCTGCCGTCGAACTTCATCTACCAGATGTCGTCGTGGACGCGCGCGATCGTTATGTCGCTTTCCATCGTGCATGCCGCGAACCCGCGGCGTCCGGTACCCGCCGATCTCACGCTGGAAGAACTGTGGCTGCCCGGCGCACCGATGCATCCGGAAAAAGATTTGAAGCTTTTTAGTTGGCGCAATGGTTTCTTACGGCTCGACCGTTTTCTGAAAGGCTGGGAGAAGCACGGCCCGCGCTTTGTTCGCCAGTATGCAATCAAGAAGTGCGCCGAGTGGATGATTCAGCGTTTCGAGGGCTCGGACGGGCTCGGCGCGATTTATCCGTCGATGCAATACGCCATCATGGCGTTGGACGTATTAGGCTATGGACCCGATCATCCCCTCCGCATCGAGGCCGAAAAACAGTTCTATAACTTGATGGTGGATAGCCCCGAGCAAGGCTTCTACTTTCAGCCGTGTTTCTCGCCCATTTGGGACACCTCCATCGCTGCATTTGCGTTAGCGGAAAGCGACCACCCGGATACCGATGCGCTGCGCCGTTGCGCCGATTGGATGCTATCGAAGGAAGTGCGCCGCAAGGGTGATTGGTCCGTGAAACGCCCCAAGGCGGAGCCTTCCGGCTGGGCTTTCGAGTTCAACAACGAGTTCTATCCCGACGTCGACGACACCGCCATGGTGCTGCTAGCGCTCGCCAAGATCCGCGGGTCCGACGATGTGAAGCAGCGCGCTTGCGTGAAGCGCGCCATCGACTGGCTGCTCGCCATGCAAGGAAAAGATGGCGGCTGGGCGGCTTTCGATGTCGACAACAATTGGGAAATCCTGAGCTACGTACCCTTCGCCGATCACAACGCCATGCTCGATCCGGGGTGCCCGGACATCACCGGCCGCGTGTTGGAAGCTTTAGTTCAATGGGGCGTGAAAGCGAATCATCCGGCCATTCGCAAGGGCGTCGATTTTCTTTTGCGCGCCCAGGAACCGGATGGAAGCTGGTATGGGCGCTGGGGCGTGAATTACATCTATGGAACCTTTCTTGCCCTGCGCGGGTTGCGCACCGCCGGTCTCGGCGAGAACGAACCCAGCATTCAACGCGCGCTGGAGTTTATTCGCGCGTATCAAAATCGGGACGGGGGCTGGGGCGAAAGTTGCGCCAGCTATGACGAAGGCCGTTTCATTGCCAACCCCAGTACTCCTTCCCAAACCGCCTGGGCCATTCTCGCCCTGCTCGCGGGAGGAGACATCCGCAGTGAAAGCCTCTACAACGGGGTCGAGTACCTAGTAAGAACGCAGCGTCCGGACGGAAATTGGGACGAAGACTACTGCACCGGGACGGGTTTCCCGCGTGTCTTTTATCTGTCCTATACCGATTACCGCAATACTTTTCCGTTACTCGCGCTGTCCAGTTACATCAAAGCTACTGAGCCGCCGCCCGAAGCCTACCGAACGGCGAGCGCGTCTCAATTATGAGGGAGTCACGATGAGATTTCCGCTGTCCATGACCATTGGCATGGGCGCCTATATTGCCAAAAACAAGCTCAATCCGCGGCCGGAGTGGCAGAAGACCGCCACCGCCGACGATTCGGCCAATCCATTCAAGATCATCATGCACACGCATACCGGCGATGCGTCGCATTTCGAGCACCCGATGATCCACAAGCGATTCCCGCTCGTGCTGATGCTGGAGCCGCTGCACGCCTGCAATCTCACCTGTACCGGTTGCGGCCGGATCCGCGAATACGAGAGCACCATTTCGCAGCGCCTCACCGTGGAGCAATGCCTTCGCGCCGTGGATGAATGCGGCGCGCCGACAGTATCCATCTGCGGGGGCGAGCCGATGCTCTATCCCGAAATCGGGCGCCTGGTTTCCGACATCCTTGCGCGCGGACGCCATATCATCCTCTGCACGAATGGGATGTTCATTCGCAAGAAGATCAAAGAGTTCAAGCCGGATTCCAAATTCTTCTTCAACGTGCACCTGGACGGCATGGAGAAGAACCACGATCTGGCCGTTGAGCGCCCAGGCGTCTTTAGAGAAGCCATTGAAGGCATCAAAGTTGCGAAACAGCACGGCTTCAAAGTCTGCACGAACACCACGGTTTACAAAGAGACCGATATGAAAGAAATCGAGGAGCTGTTCATGTTCCTCGAAACGCTGGATGTCGACGGATTCCTGATTTCTCCGGCGTACGGCTATTCGGCCGTCAACCAGCGCGAGATCTTCATGACGCGCGACGACATTATGGAGAAATTCGCCGATATCGACCGGCTCGCCAAGCGCTTCCGGATCAACAATACGCCGACGTATCTCGATTTCTTGAAGGGCGACCGCAAGCTTCCCTGCACCGCCTGGGGCAACCCCACTTACAACGTGAAAGGCTGGAAAGGCCCCTGCTACCTGATTACGGACGCGCACTACCAGACGTTCGAAGAGCTGATGACCAAGACGCAGTGGAATCATTACGGCGAAGGCAACGACCCGCGCTGCGATCACTGCATGGTCCATTGCGGCTATGAACCTTCCGCCGCGCTCGGAATTAACTCGAAGTTCACCGATACGTTCAAGCTCATGAGCTGGGCTTTCCGCTGATTGCCTGCCACGCTAGTCACTGGCGCCAGCGGATTTCTCGGCTGGCATGTCGCCCGCACATTATTGGAGCGCGGTCATCACGTCCGCGCTCTTTGCCGTCCTGGGAGCCAGATACGCGAACTTGAGGTCGAGCGCGTCACGGGCGATCTTCGCGATCCGGAGTCGCTTGCGCGCGCTGTCGAGGGCTGCGAGCTCGTTTTTCATGTAGCCGCGGATTATCGCCTCTGGTCGAAACATCCGCAGGATCTGTATCGCTCGAATGTGGACGGCACGCGCAATCTGTTGGAAGCTGCGCAGCGCGCCGGGGTCGAACGCGTTGTCTATACCAGCACCGTGGGGTGCATCGGTATGCCGCAAGATCGGAATGGAGATGAGAACACGCCCGTTACTCTGGAGGACATGGTGGGCCATTACAAACGTTCCAAGTGGCTCGCCGAACAAGTTGCGCTGGAGAAGGCTCGGGAAGGGCTCCCAGTCGTGATCGTGAATCCGACTGCGCCGGTCGGCGACCACGATTGGAAGCCGACTCCCACCGGAAAGATCATCCTCGATTTCTTACGGGACAAGCTGCCGGCCTTCGTGGATACAGGATTGAATCTGGTAGATGTTCGGGATACCGCGGTGGGCCACTTGCTCGCAGCCGAAAAGGGCCGCAGCGGCGAACGTTATATCCTCGGCTGTGAGAACTTGACGCTGGAGCAGATATTGCGCCGCCTGGCTACAATCGCTCAAAAGCCTGCGCCGAAGATGAAAATTCCATATGCGGTGGCTTATCTTGCGGGCGTGGCGACCACGGCATGGGCCAATCTGACCGGACACGAACCGGTAGCTCCGCTCGAAGGTGTGAAAATGACGCGCAAGAAGATGTTTGTTAGTTCGGCTAAAGCGCAGCGCGAACTAGGATTTCGTCCAGGTCCGGTGGATGCGGCTCTGACGCGCGCCGTCGAATGGTTTCGGTCATGGCAATTCTCTACGTAGCCGCTGAAGCGGCTGAACTGAAACCGTTCGCAAGCTTACTCACCGGCTTGCGAAAGCTGAAGTGGCCCATCGATTATGCTTACGAAGGCATTTGGGAAGGACGCCGGGTAATGCTTGCGGCGAACGGCGCCGGGCCGACGCTGGCCGCGCAGGCAGTGGAAGTCGCAATCCGCGCTATTACCGTCGCCGAGCTTTCCTCCTCGAAACTCGAAGCAGTGGTCAGTACCGGATTTTGTGGCGCACTCACGCCGGAGTTGCGGGAATCGCAGATCGTCGTCGCAACACAGGTTCTCGATGAGTCGGGCGGCGAACGTTACGATTGCGCGCCCATCATCGCGGATAGCGAGTACAGTTCCGGGCTTGTCGTTTCGCAAGACCGCATCGCTGTTGACACAAACGAAAAGCAGAAGCTTCAATCGTGCGGCGCAATTGCCATCGACATGGAAGCAGTGGGAGTGGCGGCTCGCACAAAACGCGCCGAACTACCGTTTTGCTGCATCAAAGTTGTGTCCGACCGGGCGGATGAATCGTTCGGTTTCGACCTGAATAAAATGCGAACTACCGAAGGGCGGATCGCACGTGGGAAAATTGGTATTTACGCCTTAACTCATCCGCATTTAATCCCCGAACTGTTGCGCCTGAAGCGCAGAGCAGACGATGCGGCTAAGGCCCTGGGAGATTTCCTTGTCGGTTGTAGACTTTCCACAGACTCAGATACCCGTGTCGAGTAGACCGGCGCCAGCTTTCATGAAAGCAGCGGTTTATGTCGGCAACGGTCAAATCGCGGTCCAAAGCGTCCCAACGCCGGAAATCGGTCCGGGCGAAATTCTGGTGCGCGTGGAAAGCTGCGGAGTCTGTCACACAGATCTCAAAAAAATCGAATACAATTTGCTTCCGCCGCCGCGCATCTATGGGCACGAGACCGCCGGAGTGGTGGCCGCCGTCGGAGACAATGTTACGAAATACGCGCCCGGCGACCGCGTGGTTGTCTTCCATCACATCCCTTGCGGCAACTGTTTTTACTGCGCACGGCGTCTCTACGCGCAGTGCCCTGGCTACAAGAAAGTTGGTATCACGGCCGGTTACGAGCCCGCGGGCGGCGGCTTTTCCCAATACGTCCGCGTGATGGATTGGATTGTCGAGCGCGGCGTGGAACCCATTCCCGACGGCGTCAGCTTCGATCAGGCCTGCTGGGTGGAGCCAGTCAATACCTGTTTGAAGGGCGTGGAACTGCTGGGCCTTCAACCGGAAGATGTGGCCGCCGTTTTGGGACAAGGGCCGATTGGGCTGATCTTTACGCTGCTCGCAAGGCGCACCGGTGCTACGGTGCTTGCGACCGATACGCTGAATCAGCGGCGCACCCTGGCAGATCGCTTTGGCGCATCGGCATTCGACCCGCGCGAGCCGCAGTTCGAAGAAGCGATCCGCGCTGCCACGGACGGGCGCGGCGCCGACGCCGTGATCGTCGCGACCAACGCGAAAGGACTCGTCGACCAGGCGTTAAGAATTTCGCGGCCGGGCGCCAGGATCCTGCTCTTTGCCCAAACCTCCAAAACGGAACGCATTGAGATTTCCGGCGCGGATATCTGCGTCGGCGAGCGCATCTTGCTCGGCTCCTACAGCGCCGATGTCGACCTTCAGGCGGAATCGACGCGGCTGGTTTTTAGCGGCGAACTGCCCCTGGAGCAACTGATTTCTCACCGTGTACGTCTCGACGACATCGGCTGCGGCATCCACATCGCGCAGCATCCGTCTGAGGAATCACTCAAAGTGGTCGTACATCCACAGGAGCGCAATTAATGCCGACGATGCAGGCTGCGGTTCTCTACGGACAGGAGGACGTGCGGCTGGAGTCTGTTCCGGTGCCGTCCATCGCTCCCGGCGAGCTGCTGGTGCGCGTGCGCGCAGCTCTCACCTGCGGGACCGATGTGAAGGTATTCCGCCGCGGTTATCACGCCAAGATGATCCAGCCTCCCGCGTTGTTCGGCCATGAACTCGCGGGGGACGTGGTAGCGGGGAATACGGAATTCCCGGTGGGGTCGAGGGTGGTTGCCGCCAACTCCGCGCCATGCGACCATTGCTTCTATTGCCGGCACAATCAGCAGAACCTTTGCGAAGATCTGCTATTTAACAACGGGGCATACGCCGAGTTCATTCGCATCCCGGAGCGGATCGTCTGCAAGAACACGCATTTAATCCCGCCGGATCTCAGCTACAAGGACGCCGCTTTGATCGAGCCGCTCGCCTGCGTCCTGCGCGGCATTGAAGAGAGCCATCTTCAGCCGGGAGACACGATTGCGATTATGGGGCTTGGCCCCATCGGGCTCATGTTTACGCGACTCGCCAAATGGGCCTATGGCGCGCGCGTGATTGCGATGGCGCGCCGTCTCGAACAAGTCGACCGGGCCATTACGCTCGGCGCGGATGAAGGCGTCCTTCTGGGCGAACCCAATGCGGTCATCCGGGAGCTCAAAGCGCAGACCGCCGGACGCGGCCCGGATGTCGTGATCGAAGCCACCGGCAATCCGCAGGCTTGGGAACTGGCGCCCTTTCTAGTTCGCAAAGGCGGCATCATCAACTTCTTCGGCGGATGCGCTACCGGTTCGAAAGTCGGTCTGGACACCACGCTGCTGCACTATTCGGAAATCACCTGTAAGGCCAGTTTTCATTTCACGCCTGCCCACGTGCGCCGCGCGCTCCAATTCGTGACCGAAGGTAAGGTAAACGCGCGCCATCTTGTGAATCAGGAAGAGCCGTTAAGTCATCTGCCTCAGGTCCTCTACGATATGGCCTACCACCGGAACGGGCAGATCAAGACAGCCATTATTCCCTGAGAATAGAATTGTACGTGGCCGTCGCATACCTTCAGCCGAAAGAGTATATCCAGAGCCAGACGCCCCACAGCACCGCGTATACGGAGCCGGAATCGCTCGACTACACACGCTGGCTGGCGACGCATCACTACGAGAACTTTCACGTTGTCAGCTTTCTGCTGCCGAAAGAGCTGCATCAGGATTTCTACAACGTCTACGCGTTTTGCCGCTGGGCCGACGATCTAGGCGATGAAATCGGCGATCCGCGGGAAAGCCTTCGCCTCTTGTCCTGGTGGCGCGAGGAGCTTGAAGCGATGTACCGCGGCCAAGCATCGCATCCTGTGTTCGTTGCTCTTCGCGGAACTGTCGAGCGGCGTGAAATTCCGATCGAGCCGTTCGATCGTCTGATCCGCGCCTTTGAACAGGACCAGACCATCACGCGTTATCAGAATTTCGAAGAAGTCTTCGGGTATTGCGAGAATTCGGCCAATCCGGTAGGGCATCTCGTGCTGTATCTCTGCGGCTACCGCGACGCCGAGCGGCAGCGCCTTTCCGATTACACCTGCACCGCCTTGCAGCTTGCAAATTTCTGGCAAGATGTGACGGTCGATCTTGGGAAAAACCGGGTCTATTTACCACTTGATCTTCTAGCGAAGCACGGCTACGCCGTCGAGCAGATGTTCAACCGCGAATTTAACAATCAATTCCGTGCGGTGATGTCCGACGCCGTTATGGTTGCAGAGGATCTCTTTCACAAGGGTCTACCGCTGGTGGAAATGGTGGATCGCCGGCTGGCTCTGGATTTGGAATTATTCAGCCGGGGCGGTCTGAAAATCCTGCAGAAGATCCGCACGCAGGACTACGACGTATTGACAAAGCGTCCGCATATCTCGAAAGCGGAACGCGTAGGAATTCTGCTGCGATGTCTGCCGCGACTTCTGCCGTTTTGAAGCCGGTCTCGGTAGAGGAATCGTATCGCTATTGCCGTGACATCGCGCGCAAGCGAGCGAAAAATTTTTTCTATTCGTTTCTACTGCTTCGAAAACCGCAGCGTGACGCGATGTGCGCCGTTTACGCGTTCATGCGCTTGTGCGATGATCTGAGCGACGAGCCGGCTGTGGCCGATAAAGCCAAGCTGAGGCAGACAATCGCATTGTGGCGGCTGGATCTGGAGCGGGCCCTGAACGGCCGCGTGAGCGGTCATCCATTGTGGCCGGCCTTCTACGATACGGTTCAGCGCTATTCGATCCCGCACCGTTTTTTCCACGAGATGATCGACGGCATTACCTCCGACCTGGAGCCGCGCGAGATCCAGACCTACGATGAGCTGTATCGCTACTGTTATCAAGTCGCTTCCGTCGTGGGCCTGACGATCATTCATATCTTTGGGTTCAGCTCGAATAAGGCCCTGATCCTGGCCGAAAAATGCGGCGTTGCGTTTCAATTGACGAACATTCTGCGCGATGTTCGCGAAGATGCCGGGCTAAACCGGATCTATCTTCCGTTAGAGGATCTGCGCCGATTTGGAGTACCCGTCGAGCAACTGCGGTCCGGCTCGGAGGATGACCGTTTTCGTGAGCTGATGCGCTTTGAAGCCGGCCGCGCGCGCGCCTTTTACGAGGAGTCTGGTCCCCTCATGGAGCTAATCGATCCCAAGAGCCGGCGATCGCTCTGGGCGTTGCGGGAGATCTATATGCGCCTGCTGGCCAAGATCGAAAACAATAACTATGCCGTGCTGAGCCGCCGTTTGAACGTGCCCACCCGCGCTAAGATCGCTCTGCTGCTTCGAGCATTTCTGCGCTGAGCGCGCGGTCCGCCGTATACGTCAGAATCCACTCTGCCCCAAGTCCGTCCATCGCAACTTCGCTGGCATGCGCCGGAATCAGCCAGACCTGTCCTCTGAGGCAGATCAACAGTAAGTAATACGGCAATCCGCCGCGAATACGAAAGGCTTTCTTTGGGCGCAGCCGCTCGATCCGGAAATACGTGCTGGCAACCAGTTCGTCTCGCCAGTCCGCGAGGGGCTTTGGAGTGACATTGTGGTGGTGCGGTCCCAGGTGCGACACGGCCACCCCATGCTCCAGATGCAGTTCCCGGGGACGGCCGTAATCGTAGAGCCGGTATGTGATATCCGAGTTCTCTTGAATCTCGCAGATCGTCAGCCCTGCGCCGATGGCATGCACAGTTCCTGCCGGGGTAAAGACAACATCGCCAGGCTTTACTTTGCGCCAGTCGAGCAACTGCTCGATTTCGCCGGAAAGCGCCGATTCCCGCAGGCGCTCGCGTGTTAACATTTCGCGGAACCCAACTGCCAGTTCACCCGGCTCCCGCGAATCCACGACGTACCACGCTTCGGTCTTACCCAGGCTGTGGTGATGGCGCTCCGCATATTCGTCATCTGGATGCACCTGGACGGACAGGCGTTCCGTCGTAAACAGAAATTTGACGAGCAGCGGACAAATGCCGGGATGCGACGCATGGCAGGCTTCCCCGAGCACGTCTGGATTGCGGCGAATCAAGTCGCCGAGCGGCATGCCGAGCGAGGTAGGATTCTCGTCGCAGGTGAACCAGACTTCGCCGATGCGCTTGCCATTGGATTCGAAATAGGGAGCCAAGTCTTCGCGCCCCCAGGGCCGCTCCCGAAGCAGAGGGAGCAGTTGAACCGGCGCGTCGATCACTGGCCGTCGTCCCGCCCCAGATATAGGTCGCTCACTAACTCCCGATGGTTCTCCAGCACACGGGCGCGGCGGATCTTCATGGTTGGTGTCAATTCTCCCTGATCGATAGAAAAGTCCCGTTCGAGAACTTTGAAGCGGCGGATGCGCTCGAAATCTGCAAGCTGCTTGTTAACGCGCGTGACCGCGGCCTGCACTGCTTCGTTGACCGGTTCGGCCTCCTTGAGCTGGGCCGTGTTCAGCGTGAGAATCGCGGTCACATACGGCTTCTTGTCCCCGATCAGCACTACTTGATTGATAATCGGCTCCATCTTGAACAGATTCTCAATCTTGGCCGGATAGATCTTCTTGCCGTTCGACGAAACAATCAGCTCTTTCTTGCGTCCCGTAATGTACCAATAGCCGTCGCTGTCCACTTCGGCGATATCGCCGGTCGCGAACCAGCCATCCTCGGTCATCACGGAACGCGTCGCTTCTTCGTCTTTGTAGTAGCCGATGAACAGGCACGGCGTTCGGACCTGCAATTCCCCGTCTTCGGCGATCCGGGCATTCACGCCGGGCAGCAGCTTGCCGACACTGCCGGCCTTCGGACGGTCGAGCGGATTGAAGGAAATGACGCCGGCTTCCGTGAGCCCATAGCCTTCGATGAGCGGCAGATTGATCGCAGTGAAGAATTCGGCGAGGTCTCTACCGAGCGGCGCCGCGCCCGAAGCCGCGATACGGATTCGCCCACCGAGGCGCGCCCGCACTTTGGAGAAGACCAGCTTGTCGGCAATTTTCAGCATTCGCGATAGCCAAGCGGGCAACGGCTTTCCTTCCTGCTTGTAGCGGGCCGCTTCCAGACCCAACCCAAGCGCGCCATGAAACATCTTGCGCGCCCAAGCAGGCCGTTTCTTGATCTCGTTCAGGATGGTGGCGTACATCTTCTCCCAGACCCGTGGCGGCGCGAGAAAGATGGTCGGGCGGACTGTTTTCAATTCGCCCGGCAGGCGCGAGAGGCTTTCGGAAAACCAGACCGGCGTTCCCATACGCATGGGCACCAGCTCCAGTACGATCCGCTGCGCGATGTGGGCCGACGGCAGAAAGACCAGCATCGAATCTTCGGGCCCGGTGGGCAGCACGACCGGAGCCGCATCGATATTCGCGAGAATCGCGGAATGCGAGGTGAGCCCCATTTTCGGCTGGCCGGTAGCTCCCGAGGTGAGATACAAAATGGCGGCATCGCCGGGTGAAAGCTCCGCCATTGTACGGTCGAGCGCCTTCGGATCGCGCGCCAGCAGCTCACGCCCGAGGTTCTGCAACTCGGCTAGTGAGCGGGCGTGGGGCGATTCGCCGGTCATCAAAATGACATTTGGAGGCAGCGAAATCCCCTGCCCGGTCGTGGCATTTGACAGCGCAGTGAGGGTCTTCGGATCTTCGACGAAGAGAAAATCCGGCTCGGCATCGCGTACGTTGCGCGCAAGGTCGGGCATGGGGTACGCCGTGTACAAGGCCGCAGCGACACCACCGGCACCCATAATCCCCAGATCGACCAAATAGAACTCTACCCGGGTTTCGGAAAGGATGCAGACGATATCGCCTTTACGCAGACCAAGCGCCCGCAAACCCAGGGCGATTTCGCGCGAATTGCGCAGCCAGTCGTTCCAGGAATAGGTGCGATAACCTTTGTTTTCTTTGCTCCCGCTCGGCTGGTAGAGCGCGATGGCATCCCCAAATTGGCTCGCGGTCTCTTCCAAAACCGTGAATACAGTGCGGCCCGGCATTCCGAACGAATTTTACCAATCGGATGCGACAATTGGGAGTTGTCGTCTTCGAGCAAAAAGGGAAATTGCCAGCCCGGCCCGGAACTGGAACCGCTCCGCCGGCCCGTTGCGTATCGCGAAGAAGCATTTCTGCAAAGCCCCGATTCCCGCCCGCTGCGGATTTTATCCGAGTATCTGTGGCCGCTGGCTCATTTCCAGGACGAGAAGATTCAGGACACGATTGTGTTCTTCGGCTCGGCCCGAATCCAAGAGGAAGGCCCGCTCAGCCGTTATTATCACGAGGCGCGGGAACTGGCTCGTTTGCTGACAAAATGGTCGGCTTCGATATCAAACCCAGGGAATGGCGCGGAGCCGCGCTGGCGTTTTGTGGTTTGCTCCGGCGGCGGTCCGGGTATCATGGAAGCCGCCAACCGGGGGGCGTGCGATGCGGGCGGCAAGACCATCGGACTGAACATCGGACTGCCGTTTGAGCAGCGTCCGAATCCGTACATCACTCCGGAACTCTCCTTCGAGTTTCACTACTTTTTCATGCGCAAGTTCTGGTTCGCCTATCTGGCGAAGGCGCTGGTGGTCTTTCCGGGCGGGTTTGGCACTTTAGACGAGTTATCTGAGATTCTGACGCTGGCGCAGACCCAGAAGCTCGAAAGCAAGATTCTGATTCTGCTGTATGGCTCGGAGTTCTGGAAGGAAATTCTTAACTTCGATGCGCTGGTAAAACACGGAATGATCGCGGAATCGGACCTGGATCTGTTTCAGTTTGCGGATTCTCCGGAATCTGCGCTCCAGATTCTGAGCGAGGGCTTAACGAGATACTATCTGGAGCCGGAACGGACGCTGGCGTATCCAATCGAAGAAGCGCCCGAGATCGCGCGCACACGGACGTCGTAGGCTTATTCTTTGCAGGCGGGGACCGGCGCCGGCTTCGCGATTTCGTCCTCAGTTTTGGGCATGGGAAGTTTCTTGATCGTGAATCGGTCCGGGTTCTGTACCGGCGCACGCAGCAGCGGAATGGCACAGGCCCGCGCCATGGGCTGCATCAGCGGTTTGAAGAGCTTTTGTTGCTTTTGCGCGCTCTCACGAAATAGATCGTCCAGGCTCTTCTGCAACGGAACCGCCGATTTGTGGCGCGGCAAGCCCGCCGCGATGGCGGCCTGTAGGGCTTTCGCATTCAACTGCGTAAGGCTTTGTTGCTCAAAACCGGAGGTGAAGGCATTTTGATCCGCGGCAAAAAGCGTCCCGCAGAATGCGCCGAGAACGATTGCATACCGACCCAACATGCGACCAGTGTACTGGTTTTTGCTCCGCTATGGGTCGCGGCTTTCCTAACAGGCTTTGCTTCTTAACAGTAGACAGCGACGGGGGCAAACTTGATGGGCTGGGGCACACTCTCGCCAACCAGGTGAGCCCGAAGCTTCATAAGGCTTTGAAGTCCGGTGAGGATCTGCTCGACTTTGATCTCGAGATCCCAGGAGCCGTTCGCGGTTTGGGAACACCTGAGCACCTCTCCCAGGAACATGGCATCGTTGTATTCCACGCTCACGGGCGTGGAGATCGCGATCCGCTCGGCCGCGTCCAGGCCGAGACGCTTTCCTTGCATTCCACGCACAGTGCAGGGTACGGTCCGTTTGGGTTCGTTACCCGGACCAGCAATCTGGATTACGGCAGAGCGTTTTTGATCGTTCAAGCGGGGTGTCACGACAGACTAATCGGCTGAACCCGCCAGAACATTAGAGAGAAAACTTAAAAATGCGCCCCAATCAGCAGCCAGAGCGAAGCGCCAGCGGCCACGGGGAGAAATAGCTCCAGCCAGGTGATAAAAGCCCGGAGGGGCGGGCGCATTTGCGCCGCCTGTCTTTGAACGTTCTCGCGTGCCTTAATGGTGTCCACCAGGCGGCACTGCACGTCGCTAGGCTGGCCTTGCAAGGCCCGGACCAGTTCCTCACGCCCGCGCTTATCGGCAATCAGGATCGTCGCCGAATTCATTCCGCGCGTAGATTCGGCCAGCTTGCGCCTTAATCCGGCCGGTACGTCAGCTACCGAACGGTACACGTGAGTTTTGTCACCGATAGCGATAAAGATCGTTGAGCTTCTTGCAGTTAGGCGCGTCATGTTCGATCTAAGAGCCGGAAGCGCGCAAGCGCGCGCCCGAAGCTAATCCTATCTCATCTCCCGCATGGTCTAAGGTTACTTGAATAAAACCGAGCGCCGCTTTCGAGAGAGATTTGTCTCGGCGATAGATCAATCCGAGGCGGCGGATCATCGGCTCCGGGCCCAGCGGCACAGCGGCCAGCTTTGCGGCAGCGACCTCTTCGCGGCAGTGCGAGGCGGCCAGGAAGGACACACCGAGATGGGCCATCACGAAGCGTTTGATCATTTCCGTGGAGTCGAGTTCCATGGAGATATTCAAGTCGTCCTGAACAGCGTCCAGCCAGGCATTCAGCCGGGCCCGGGTGGTACCGGTCTTCGGAAGCAGCAATTGCTCACCGAGCAGATCGTGCGGCATCACCCGTTCATAAGATGCGAGCTTGTGGCCGGCTGGAACAAGCAATCTGATCTCGTCGGAGTGAATTTTGACGACCTGGAGCTTTTTCTCCTGGACAGGCAATTGCGTGATTCCAAAATCGGCTAAGTTGTCCAGAACGGCCTGGACGACGCGGGTTCCGTACGAACGATCGACTAAAAGTTGAACATTGGGAAACTGCTGTTTGAATTCAGCGAATACTTCGGGCAGCACGTAAATGCAAGTTGCTTCGTTGGCGGCGATCAGCAGCTCGCCACGCGGAACCTTTTCGAGCTCATTAATGGCGTCCTGAGCGCGGCGGCGAAGGGCCAGGATCTGCTCGGCGTATTCCGCAAAGATGCGGCCAGCGACCGTCAGCGAAATGCGCGTTCCCAAGCGTTCGAAGAGGGTGGTGTTCAGTTCCTGCTCAAGCTGGCGGACTTGGGCGCTGATGGCGGGTTGCGTACGATAACAGGTCTGCGCGGCCTTTGAGAAGCTTTTCAGCCGGACGATCTCAAGGAACGTATGAAGCTGATCGAGGTCCATGGATCGTAAGCGAACACGATTTGAGCGATTCCATCGGAGAGCCGCTTGAGATCAGATTGTAGCAGTATGGAGGAAAAACGCTGGAGTTGAAAAACTACTCGAACGAAAATGTCCGACTAGAGGGGTGGCCCGAGTTCCGCGATCAGTGCGTGTCGGATCGGATGATGCGGCACTTAAAAGATTGTGCCCTTTTTGGCCGGCAACTGCGCAATTGCCCTACTCGCACCGGCCGGCCGCAGGCTTTCCGGATATTCGAATCACGTCCGGCAAACGGATTGTGACACACTGGAGCCAATCTGGTGAATCTATGAACTTGTTTGCACGTACAGGAGCACTAATCGCGCTTTCCTGTTTCCTGATCTTTGCAGCCGATTCCCGGCCGACCATTGGTCAGATCCACGATCGTGAATTGTCGATTCTCGAACGGGAACTGGTTCCCTTAGCTGAGGCGATGCCTGCGGACAAATATGATTTCGCCCCTACACAGGGGGCATTCAACGGCGTCCGGACGTTCGGGCAACAGATGACCCACATCGCATCCGTCATGTATAGTATTTCCGGCACGGTCCTGGGCGAAAAGCCGCCCGCTGATGTCGGAACGGGCGAGAACGGGCCGGATTCGCTGAAAGGAAAAGACGCGATCGTCAAGTACTTGAAGGATGCGTTCGGATATAGCCATAAGGCGATGCGGTCGCTCACGGAGCAGAATTTCTTCGAAATGGTTCCGGCGTATGGGAGTAAAGCGCCCCGCGGACAAGTTGCGAGCGAACTAGTGTGGCACGGCTTCGATCATTATGGGCAAGCCGTAGTGTATCTGCGCATGAACGGCATCATCCCTCCGGCCAGCCGCTAATCGCCGCAGGCACGACGATCCCGGCGCAACGCGATCCGTTGTAGGAACCTGCAAGCTCGACGTGGCGTTTATCGGGCGCCGGCCCCACATGCAATGGTTCCCAGCAACGGAGCCCAGTTCTAAGTTGCGGAAGAAAGCGTATGAACTCCCCTCCCTCACGGTCGGAATTCTGCTCGCCCACTTTGCGAAGCAGCTTGGCTCCGGGAGGAAGCTCGAAAATTTTTGCCGGGAGCGCCTGGTTGCTTTGTACCTGCCGGGCGAAGATCTGAGAGGTTTTGTAGCCGTTTCGTTCGCGCTCTATCGAGTAGGGCCACATGATGCCGCCGCCCGTATCGCGGTACTTATCGAATTCCGTGACCTCCTCGTTGCGCTGGTGCGTGTCCGGGTCGAGCCAGGTGAAGCTTTCATGTACCGGAAGATGCGTGTTTTGATCGAAATAGACCCGTACCGTCTGATTCTGGGCGTCGGTGAGGTCCACTATATCGACAGGAGTGGTGAGATACACATCTCCCCCGACATAATCGAACAACATTCCGGGTTCATTGATGCGATAGCGCAGCATGTAGAGAATATCGTGTTCCGTGGTGCGGACATAACGCTGCCAATCTTCGTCGGGAATGGGGCGCGCACCGCGGAAGGTGATGTCCCAGCCCTGAGTTTCCAGGAACAGGTATGAATAGTCCTGCTTCTTACCAAGAACTTCGCGTTCACGGATAGCCAGGCCCTTCGCCGGACGTTGAGGCAAGTACTCGGTATAGACGGTGGCAACATCGAGTCCGCTGACCTGGTCGCGGAAAAAAGCGTAGATCCGTCCGCTCGCCACCCGGTTCTGCATGTGCAGGAAGCGGTCGCCGCCGAGCGCTGCAATCGATTTCTGAATAATGTCTTTCCCTTTGTCGGGGGTCTGCGCGCGGCCCAGCACGCAGAGAAAGAAGAATAAAACAGTGAGTTTCTTCACGCGCACACGATGGATTGTACCCAGGGGTTTTCTGCGGCATGGATGGCACCGTCACGATCGCGAAGCAATCCGCCCTCGCGCCGGTTGAGTGTCGCCTGGATTTCCGCAACGGCGGCGAGCGCGACTTGCTCCGGGCCGTCCGCGCCAATGTCGAGGCCCATGGGACTGTGCAGGGCGGCAAGCTTTCCGGCGTCGAGCGCGGCATCCTCGAGCAGTTGATTGGTTCGCTTGCGCGGGCCAAGAATGCCGAGATAACAGAGCGGTTGCCCGGCCAATTGCTTTAACACCGCCAAATCCTGGCTATAGCTATGACTCATCAAGACGGCGGCGGTCCAAGGGTCGATCGCAAGATCTCCGGGACCGGCATCGGGCGGCCGTACCGCCACGCGATCTGCGGACGGGAACTTCTCAGCCCGGGCATAATGCGCACGGCCGTCGAAAACCGAGACCCGCCATCCCAGATACTTCGCGAGATCGGTTAAAGGAGCCGCATCCTCGCCGGCACCGAAAACCAGAAGATGCAACGGAGGGACCAAAACCTCGACAAACGCCTCTACTTTTCGATCCAGAGTCACCAAGTGGGACGTGCTGTCAAGCAGCGCGGCTTCCGCTTCGGATTGGATCGAGCTTTTGAGATCCGCGTCTGCGATGTTGTGCGTAATCCCGTGAGACGGATCGATGAATAACCGCTGTCCCACCAGCTCCGCAGGCGCAATGAGGTGTGCAATGGCGGCCGGGCGCCGCTCGCGGCGCACGCTGCCGATGATATCCAGAACCGGACTAGCGTGCACCGTGAGCCGCTCCAGGAGCACGTGAATGATTCCGTTGCAACCGAGACCGAAGCCGCCGGACCCGATCTCGCCTTCGGGCGTGGTGTCGTAGCGGCGCACGAGCGGCCCGCTTTCCGTGAGCCACCAGGCTTTCTTCAGGAGATCGCCTTCGAGGCAGCCGCCGCTAATCGAGCCCGCGCGCCTGCCGCTGGAGGTAAGCAGGAGGCGCGCGCCAGGCAGGCGATAAGAAGACCCTTGCGTTTTTACCACGGTGGCCAACACCACGGAATCGCCCGGTTCCGCGCTTGTCCAAATTTGGAGAATCCGCTCCAGCTCTTTCATGCGTGGGGCCCTGTTTTCAGCTTAGTCTACGTATTCAGAAATTTTTGCAAGAGGATCCGGTTCGCGCGTTCTTAAGACGAACGGATACTCACATGAAGGTACAAGCGATTTTTCTGACGGGCCTGCTGGGCCTGACGGTCGGGACGTTCCTTGGGAGGATTCCTGCAGCGCGGGCCCAGGGACAACTGCCCCGCGTTACGCAGAACGACGTGCGAAGCCATCAGTTCACGCTCATCGATCAGAATGGAAGAACCAGAGCATGCCTCGGCTTCCGAAACGGGAAGCCGGTGCTTTCGTTCTTCGACGAAAAGGGCAATTTGATTGTCTCTTTGAATCCGGAAAACCTGCGGGTGCACCCCAGCCCGATCGGAATCGAGTGACCCGTTATCCGTCGCTTCCGGCGGCAAACGAGCGCGGCTTTCGCGCTTTGGCGGAGGCCGCCGGCTTCTTGGGGTGGTTCAAAAGGCGCTTGGCATAACGAACCAGGTTTGCGATTTCGTTGGCGCTCTTCTGAATCACAATATCCGCACCGGTGTTTTCCGAACGTAGTCCGACACTGTCGGCAAACCCGGTGAGTAGAATAATCGGACCCCGATAGCTACGCTCGCGCAACTGCCCGATGAGCTGGAGACCATCCACCGGTGACATTTTGTAGTCGGTAACGATCAGGTCGAAATTTTCCTGCTTGACCGCTTCGAGCGCATCCGAGCCACAACCGGCGGACACCACACGGAAGCCCAGCTCCTGCAACACGGAGCAACGTGCCAAGCTGCCATCGCGGTTATCGTCCACCAGGAGGATAACGGGACAGCGCTGGCCGCGATGTGAGGAATCAGATCGCATCGGGATCAGGTAAAAGTAGCAGAGCCGGCGCGAAGCTGTCAATGCGCGGCTATCGAATTCAAATTAAGCGAGATTGAGCGCTTGACAGAAGAGAGATAAGCTGTCAGCTTTCAGCTTTGCCGGTCAAGCATGGCCTTGGCTGATAGCTGATGGCTGATAGCTAAAAGCTATTCGACTTCGCGCGGAGCTTTGTAACCCGCTTTCGCGATGATCTGATATTTGACGGGCTTCCCTTTTTGATTCAGGATGCGAAGGGGATCGTTTGTCTCGGGATTGATAAGTTCCACTTTGATGTGGCGGAATTTTCCATCATGCGCCGTGTTGGTCGGGTGATATGCAAGCGTGTATTGATCGCGTAATGCGGTTTCAATCTGTTGAAACACGCTTGGATATTCGCCGATAAACCGGGGAAAGAAACTGAGCCCGCCCGTTTCCTTGGAGAACGTTCTCATCTCGTTATCGGCTTGGAGGAACGTCAGATCCGCCGCGCCGCTCATTCCGTTGGCTTCCGCCATCATGCGCGCGATCTGTAGCGTGCTGATGGTGTAAATGGGAACACCCGATTCCTGCAGCGATTTGCGCGCCTGGTCGAACGTGATCTTGCTGAATGTGTCGATGCCGCTGCCAATCAAAAGAATGGCTTTGCGTCCTTCGATGCCCGACATGCGATCCGCCATGTCGGTGAGCGCATCGAATACGTTCGATTCGCTGAACCCCGGGATGCGCAGCATCCCCATCGCCTGTTCGGCCTTGCGCTTGTCAGGAGAAAAATCGGAGAGAATGGTCGTCTTCAGATCGTAGGTGACGACCGCAACGTTGTCGTCGGGCTGCAGCGTCGATAAAAATCCGTACGAAGCCTGCAGCGTTTCATACCAGCCGTAGCTCCAGAACGCTTGAAAGCGCCCGCTGAACTCGATCACCATGCAGATGGTCAGCGGAGCTTGTCCTTTCCCGAATTGCGAGATCTGCTGCGGGACTCCGTCCTCTAAAATCCGGAATTTGTCTTGCGAAAGTCCGGGAATAAAGTGATTTTGATTGTCGAGAACCGAAACATCCACCGTGACCGTCGTGGCGTTCGAACGGAAAGTCGGTGTGTCTTTTGGAATGTCCTTCGGTTTTTTGTATTCCGTGTGGATGGGTGCTTCGTCGGGCCGCGGCGGCTCTTCCGCAGGCTTTCTGGGCTTGGCGACGGAATCGCTGCTTTGCGAACTAGGCCCTTCTTGCGCAAAAGCATACGAGGGGAGCAAAGTCCCCAGTGCCAGAGCCGTGGTGGCAAGGCCGGCTGACAACAAACGGTACTTCATTGTTTTCTACCTGTGCCGGACACTAGTGGGTCCAGCGATCACGATTGGAATCTCGCTTCCGGAGATAAACCTCAAACTTCCTTTTGGCCCGCCGCAGTTTCCAGTCCCGGTAGCCGATCTCCACGGGACGAAGCAGTTGTGTCTGCAGTCTACGGCCGCGCAGCAGCAGATAGCCCGCTACTAGCCCGCCCAACGAAGCGAAGACCGCGATCCCGGCTCCCGGTCCTCCGGCGATCGACATATAAGACTGGAGGAACACGACGGCTCCCATAATCATGACGAAGTACTTGGACTTCATCGGTACAAGGAAGCCAAATAACACGGTCTGATCCGGGAACACCACGCCATAAGCGACAAGAATTCCGTAAATAGCGCCCGACGAGCCGACCGTAGGGGTATTGACACCGCCGAACAGGTACGCGACTGCAATTACCGTGAGCGCCGCGCAAACCCCACAAATAAAGTAGAAGCGCAGAAACCGGGCGGTTCCCCAAGTGCGCTCCAGCTCGATGCCGAAGAGCCAGAGAGCGAGCATGTTCCACAGCACCTGCCCGATACCTGCGTGGAGAAACATATAGGTGACGATCTGCCAAATGGCAAATCTCTGAACGACATCGGAGGGGACTAAAGCGAGGCTCTGGAGAAACTGATCGGCTCTGCTCGCGTGCAAAACGAAATCGAGAACGCTGATACCGATGTTAGCGATCAGGAGCCATCTGAGACCTACCGGAAAACGGTTAGACGGTATATACCGATTCGCATACGAACGCGAACTGAAAGGCATCGGTGGAGAGATTCCTTCATTGAGGATAACAAAGAAATCACTCCGCTCTCTAGCGGCCGCGGCTCTGTTCGCGAGGTATTTGCGGGGTATTTATTGTTGCGAGCGGCGGCGCAGGATGCCGGCCGCGAGGTTCACCAGGATAGCGATACCGAGCCAGATCAACCAATTGGATAACGGACCCTTATTGAACATGAACGTGTTCGTCCAGCCGAGGTTGGCAGCCAGGCTCCAGGCCGTTAGCGCATAGGCCGAAACCACAGCCGGACCCATGAGCGCCGAAACCAGCCCGCCGAACTCCTGCGCGGTGTCCCTCGCCCACACAAGCGGGCGGTTCAGCACGGTAGATTGCGCGACGGTGGACAGCCAGATACGAACCGGTTCAGTGCGTATCGCAATTGCGGTCGTTCGAGTTCCAGGCATGATTTTTACGGCCCTTCTACATTCCCGATGCACGTCAAATACCGAAAGTTTCCGCGGGTACGAAGCTCGCAGTCTCATCGACTTACCGCGTCATTATCGGCGAGAACGTTTTGGAAATCTAGCAGTTTTTTCGCATATACCGGAAGAATTGCGGTTATATACAGTTTATTGTTGCCGATAAATACCAGCACTGAATAAGCCGGATTAATACTAGCGGTGGATCAGCGTTCAGCTATTAGCTATTAGCGATTAGCGTTCAGCTTTCAGCGGTCAGCGTTCGGGCGTTCAGCTTTCAGCCAAGGGATGGCAACATTATGTATCTGAGGGCTGATGGCTGAGAGCTGTTGGCCGACTGCTGACAGCTTGCGTACCCTCTATACTTTCTTCTTCAAGCTGGATTCGCGCACGATCAAGCGAGGCTTAATGACCACCGATTCGGGAAGGGGCGGCTTTTTCTTCCCGATACTTTGCAGCAGGATTCGCGCGGCCACTTCGCCGATTGCCGAACTGCTCTGGTCAATCGTCGACAAAGGGACGCGCAGCAGATCCGAGTAGCGGATATTTCCCGCGCCCACGATGGCGACGTCCTGCGGAACTCTGCGCCCGCTCTCCAGCACCGCTTTGATGGCGCCAGCGGCTACCGGATCGTTGTAGCAAAACACGCCGTCAGGGGCAGGTTTTCGCTTCAGCAGCTCCAGCATGGCGCGATAGCCGCCTTCGTCATCCCGCCCGGCAATCGTGATGTAATCGGGCGAATACGGAAGGCCATGGCGCTCGAGCGTACGCGTGAACGCCTGCATACGCCGCAAACTGTTCGGCGTCTCCGGGCCGCGGATGTGGGCCAGTTGCTGGCAGCCCTGTTCGAGCAGATGTTCTGTGCCGAGCGTGCCAATCTCTTCGTCATCGGTACCGACAAAATTGACTTTGAGACGCGGCGGCTTGCGGTCGATCAGCACATAGGGAACGCGATCGCTCTTCAGCGCTTCGGGAATACTGCGTCTCCAATCGCGCGCCGCCGAAGCGACCACCAGCCCGTCCACCGAGCGCGCCAGCAGCGCTTCGATTTCGCGCCGCTCCACTTCAGCGTCTTCGTTCGAATTTGCGACCAGGATCTGATAACCCGAGCCCGACAACCTCTTACTAAGGCCGTTGGCGACCTCGGCAAAAAAGGAGTGCATCAGGTCAGGGATCACCAAGCCGACGATGTAGGTGCGGCGCGTGGCCAAACTGCGGGCGACCCAGTTTGGCTGGTAGCGGAGTTCCCGCGCTCTCCGCAATACGCGCTGGCGTGTCTCATCGCTGATATCGGTGTGCCCTCGCAGCGCCTTCGAGACCGTCATCAACGACACACCCAGATCGTTTGCTATGTCTTTTAGCCGAGTAGCCAAACCAGGCTCCCGGCGGTTACCGCCTTACGCGCTCTGCTCAGCATCAACAGAGTTACTATAACGCTCGTCGAGAAACTTTCCTCAGGAAATTTCGTATCTGCTGTTAACATCTCCTGCCGCTCAGCAGTAATAGGGATGAACAGAGAGGAACCAAAATGCCTGAAATTCCAATTGTCGCCATCATATTCGGCGTGTTTGGGTGGATCGTTTGGGTGATCGCGACCAATATCCGCCGCAGCAAAACGGCCCGCGAAGTGGCGGAGTTACATGCCAAGCTGCTGGACCGGTGTGCGGCCAATCAAGACGTTTTGCGGTACATCGAGAGCGAGCCGGGCCGCCGTTTTCTTGAGTCTGCAACCGTGGGGCAAGCCGCGCCTCACACCCGAATCCTCAACGCCGTTCAGGCCGGAGCGATTCTCGCCCTTGCGGGGGCGGCGATTTTGATCGTACGCACTACCGAAATGAGCATGGACGCGCGGGATTTTCTCGCGTTTCTGGGAGCTGTCCTGGCCGCTATTGGCGTGGGCTTTTTGATTTCAGCCGCGGTTTCTTACGGACTGTGCCGCTCGTGGGGCCTGCTCAAACCGGCGGAAGACAGGAGATAGCGCGGTTGCTCGTCCATGCCGGCTTCCACCGCCATTGCCGCCGAAGAGGCCCTGACAGCGCCGCAGACCGCGGCTGTCAACATGGACGAAGAGAGCTTCCGGCGCTTCTACGAAAACACAGCGCGTCCCTTGCGCGCCTATCTTTTGCGTATGACGAACGATAGCGCCAGAGCCGACGACCTTCTGCAAGAGAGCTATTTGCGTCTCCTCGAAGCGAAGCTGCCCCAGCCGATGGAAGAGGCGCATCGCAAGAATTACCTTTTTCGCATCGCGACAAACCTTGCGCGCACCGAGGCCAGCCGCGCCAAGCCATTGCCGCTGCCGGGCTCGGCATCGACTCACGAGAGTATGACAGAGCGCCGCGACATTCATCGCCTGCTCGCCCAGCTTAGCCCGAAGCAACGGGAAATGCTGTGGCTTGCCTACGTCGAGCAGTTCAGCCATCGCGAAATCGCGGGAGTGGTGGGGGCAAAACAGGAGAGCATTCGCCCGATGCTGGCGCGAGCGAGACAAAAGCTAGCGGAACTGCTGCGGCAGGGAGGTTTTGCATGATCGCCCCCAACGCATGCGAGAGGGAACCGGAAATACTGGCCGCTTTGGCATGCGGCGAATGGAATGAGGATCTGCGCGCTCACATGGAAACCTGTCCGGAATGCCGCGAGGCGCAGCAGGTGTGGACCTACCTGGCAGGTCTCAGCGCTGAACAGGATACAGCACCGTTGCCGGCCCCCGGTCTGATTTGGTGGCGGGCGCAACTGGCAGCGAAGCGGAAGCAGGCGGAGGAATCAGTCGTGGCCATCAAGCTGGCTAACAAAACCGCCGCGGCCCTTACCTTAGCGCTGGTCTGCCTTGGGGCGATCTTGTGGGGACCGCAATCCTGGGAGCATCTCCCGGTTCCGGTGCTCGGAGCGGGAATCGCTCTGCTGATCTTGCTCTTTTCCGCAGGCACCGTTCTCTACGCCTGGGCACGAGGGAAGATTTAGACGGCAGTTATCAGCTCTCAGCCGTCAGCCTTCAGCCGTCAGCGTTCCCGGTCAGCGCAACCGAGCGCAACCGCCCCTAGCCGAGCCGCGACCGCAAGGGAGCGGTAGGGCTGATAGCTGATAGCTAAGAGCTGACCGCTGATCTAATTGCTGACGGCTGACCGCTAACTCTCCACGTACGCTAGTGAGAAGAGGTCTACGATGTCTCACGGCGGCAGCATTCACGAACTGGAATTACTGCTTCTTGTTTTGCTGCTGTTTGTGGTAGGGTTGGGAACGCTCGCGCAGCGGCTGAAGACGCCTTACCCGATTGTGCTTGTCATCGGCGGGCTGATTCTCAGCCTGGTCCCGCACGTGCCCCAGTTCGCGCTGAATCCCGATATCGTCTTCTTGGTCCTGCTGCCGCCGTTGTTGTTTGAAGCGGCCTTCAACACCTCCTGGCGGGACTTTCGGCACAACCTGGTAAGCATTCTGCTTCTCGCCTTCGGCCTGGTCGGCTTTACAGCGGCCGGTGTGGCGCTTGCCGCGCATTGGATTATTCCGGGCTTTGACTGGCGAATCGGATTAGTGCTAGGCGCGGTGGTGTCTCCCACAGACGCGCTGGCAGCAACCTCGATCGCAAAACGAGTTCACCTGCCGAGGCGTATCACCGACATCCTTGAAGGCGAGAGCCTGGTGAATGACGCGAGCGGACTCATTCTCTTGCAGTTTGCCATCACCATGGTGGTCAGCGGCGTTCAACCCTCGGTGCCTCAAGAACTCGCAAAATTGCTCTGGCTGATGGTTGGCGGCGTCGGCATCGGTATCCTTCTGGGGAAGATTATCTACTTGTTTGAAGGACGCGTAGACAACGCCCCGGTGGAAATTACCGCCAGCTTCCTCTTTCCGTATCTCGCTTACTTGGCGGGCGAAGAAATCAAGGCGTCCGGCATTCTCGCAACTGTGGCGTGTGGACTCTTCCTTGGGCGCCGCAGCTCGGTGTACTTCTCTTCCACCGTCCGGCTACAGGCTTGGTCAACCTGGAACACGCTCAGCTACGCCCTGAACGGCATCGCGTTTGTTCTCATCGGACTCCAATTGCGCGAGGTACTTCATGCCATCGAATCGGAAACCCTTGACCAGTTACTTCTGGCCGCCGGCGTCACCATCGTTGTCGCCGTCCTGCTCCGTCTATTCTGGGTCTTTCCCGCCTCGCGTGTCGCGTATCTGGCGCGGCACTCCTTGCTCAAGCAAACGGAACCGGAAGTGCCCGCCAAGGCGGTGTTTGTGGTCGGCTGGACGGGAATGCGCGGAGTCGTGTCCCTTGCCGCCGCTATATCGCTACCCCGAACGCTCGCCAGCGGAGCGCCTTTTCCGGAACGGGGAGTGATCATCTTCATCACGTTTTGCGTCATCTTTGTAACTCTCGTCTTGCAGGGTCTCACGCTTCCGGCGATGATTCGCGCGCTCGGTTTAGCGGGGACGGAAGAGAAGAATCCGGAAGAGCAGAAAGCTAAACGGAGGATGCTGCGAGCGGCTTTGGACGAATTGGACCGGCTGCACGGCGAAGACAAGCCGGACTTCGATTCGGTTTACGACGATGTCGCCCGGCACTATCGCGGGCGTCTTGCGGCTTTGGGAGGGGAGGAAGAATCCGAAGAGCAGGAAGATCATCCGGACGTGGGGCACTACCTTCGCTATCGCGAATTGACGCAGCAGTTGCGGGAAACGGAGCGGTCCACACTGATCAAGCTGCGCGACGCGAACGAGATTAACGATAACGTGCTGCGCAAACTGGAACGGGAATTGGATTTTTTGGATGCACGCTATCAGCGGAGATGAATGGGAGCGGCGCCCTATTCGGGTTTGGGCGCGCTCTTGACGGTGTCCCCGATCTTGACAGGTTCCTTGCCCTGGTATGAGGCAATTGAAAACTGATCGTTCACCGTGTTCACCACGGCGTCGCCCAGGAGAATATCTTCGCGGGTGAGCAGACGCCCCGTGGCGGGATCGCGAACCTCTTTGCCGGCGCGCCAGATTTGGAGACGATCTCCTCGCTTCACCCCATTCAGGGCGCCAACATTCAGGATGATCCGCGCTGGATCGCTGGCATCGGCAACCAGTCCATTGATAACAACCGCACGAACGGGAATCTGCGGCAACTTTTGCTCCAGCCCCGCAACCACTTGCGCCACGGCCTTGTCCATGGCCTCACTCATCGTGGAATCGTGGAGGTCGCCCTTGCCCATTGTCAGATTGCTGATTTCGCTATAGTCTACGGATTCTTTGCGGTCCAGAACACCGTCGCCTTGCGCCACGGTGAGGACTTCAGCGGTATCCGGGCTCACAACGCGTGCGTCGATCTCCACATGGGCTTTCACCTCTTCCTTCATTTTCGGGGAACCCCCGCCGCCGAAACCTCCTATGATCCTTGTCCTGGCGTGCGGAGTCGACATATGGCTCTCAAAATCGTATTTCGTCACGCTGCCAAGGACGATGGCATCGACGCCCAGGATGCGGCCAAGCTTAGCGGCAGTCCGCGGATCCGTGCGGTCGCTGTTGCTCAGGTTCTGCTCTGCAATCAGCTTATCGATGGCGTTGCGCTCCAGCACGGTCACTTGGCCATCCTGCACTAAGCGCGTGATCACCAGGTCCGCGGCCGCTTTGCCGAGGTCCGGCGCAGACCCCTGCAACACCGCGAATACATTGTTAGGCGAACTTGGCCGGAAGGCATTGTCGAAATTAAAAACGGCAATCCGCCGCTTGACTGGGTTCTCGGGTTTTTTGGCCGGCTCGGGCTGAGTTCCGGCGGAAAGCGCAAACGCGGAAAGAACGCCCAGCGCCAGTATTTGTCCCAGAGCGAGAGTGCGCATCTAGCCCATTATAAGGAGCGAATTCTAGATTACAGCTCGCGTCCGGTGGAGTTCCGGGCTCAGATTATTCCGATCGACTTGGTCGCGAGCAGGCATGAACGGAACTTGCAAATTAGCTAGCGCCTAGCCAGAATATGGGCATGACCGTGAGTGTTACGGAAGCGAAGAACAGGCTGACTCAGCTTTTGACCGCCGTCGAAAAAGGCGAGCGGGTCACGATTGAGCGTCACGGTCGCATCATCGCCGAAATCGTGAAGCCCTCTGCGAAAAGAGTTCCAAAGTTCGGGACGCTGAACGGCATCGTACACATGACCCGGGAACAATTTTATGAGGCGACGCGCCGCACGACAAACGACGAAGTCGACGCTTTTCTCAACGGACGTTATTAATTTGCGAGTTCTGTTCGACACAACGGCGCTATACGTCGCTGCGGGGCTTTCCGACGTGGCGTTCACCCCGAAGGTTCAACGCTTGCTAGAGCACTCCGAAACGGTACGCTTGGTCAGTCCAGTTTTTTTCACGGAAATCGCGATCAAGGCGAACCGGGGATTGACGCCATTGACGCGAGAACATATTGAGAAGCTCATCTTCGATTTAGATTTGACCGTTTTGCCGTTAACCGCCGAGCACTCATTCAAGCTGTTCGGCTTGCCCGCCCATCATAGTGATCCGTTTGACCGAATGTTGATCGCGACGCCGATTGCGGAAGACATTTCTCTCGTCGCCCGCGACCGCGAGTTTAAGAAGTATAAAGGACTTCGCGTGATCTGGTAACGTGGGGCCTGAATCGTCTTACGGAGTCAGCTTAATCGGCGTCAACGAAGGCGGGCCATGATCGTGCGACTGGAGCTTGTACTCAAACTTCCCCGATGCGCAGGGCGGGATACTTGCGCCGCGATAGAAACTCAGGCCATAGGCCCAATTCCGATTCGTCCCGCCATCGCACACGCTTCCCGAAATGTCCTTGATCTCGCGCCAAAAATGGCGCGCAGAGACACGCTGGTTGAGCGCGGGATAGGCAACCGTTTTTAGATACACGCCGCCCGCAACGATACATAAAACAAGCGCCGGCCCCAGCCAGGAACGTCTTGCCAACAATACAGCCACGAAAGGAACTGCAATATAGAAGACCTCGGTTGCCGAAACCGGCTTCATCGTGACCGGCGAAATACGGCCGATCACAAGCCATTGCGGAAGGAGTGACGCAAGCAGTGGAATGCAGGCAATCAGCACCACGCATGGCAGCATCCACCAACGCGAAAGTTGCGCCAGTGGCTGGGTTGCAAACTGCGCGCCGATCAGCGCGAAGACACTGGGGAGCAACGGTAATAGATACCCGGGCAGTTTGTTGAGCGAAAAGCTGAAAAAGAGAAAGCCGAAGGCGAAGACAACCGCGAGAAAGCGGTGGCGTTCATCCCAGGGACTCCGGCGAAACCATAAAAGCAGCAAGAGCGGGGTCCAGGGAAACAGGCCGGCGAGAAAAACCGGAACATAGTAATACCAAGGCTGCATGTGCTGTAGAACCGGCGAATAGAGGCGCTCGAAGTGCTGCTTCCAGAAGAAGTCTTCGAGAAAGGCGGAGCCATTGCGCGCATACGTCGCGAGATACCAGGGTAGTGCAACAGCAAGCGAGGCGAGGATGGCAATCCACCACTGTTTCCAGTAGCGCCGGAGAAACCAGAGAAACGGTAGGGCAAGCACGATGGGAACCAGCCCTTTCGCTAAGGTCGCGAGCCCCATACAGATGCCGATTGCAAGGAATCGCCACCGGGTAGACCCCGCTTCCGGCCGCACATGCAGAAGCGGAAGCGCGAGAAAAACGGCGAGCGAGAAGAAGACCGCCAGCGGAAGATCCGTCAAGGCGAGATCGCTAAACGCAACCCAGCCTGCGCACGTCGCAAGGCACGCAATCGCAATGCCTGCCGCTTCCGCGCCGAATTCGCGTTTCAAAAGCCAGAAGGCGACGCCGAGAAATGCGAGACTCAGCAGCGCGACCGGAAGGCGCGCGGAGAGATCGGGACTGAGGCCGCACGCCGTCCCAGCGGCAACCATCCAATACAACAGCGGCGGTTTCTCAAACCAGGGCGTGCCCCAAAGCCGTGGCGTGATCAGGTCGCCGCTATGCGCCATGGCGCGGCCGATCGCAGCGTAGCGCGGCTCATCGGGCCCGAAGACACCAACGCCATCCAGCTCATAAAGGTACAGAGCCGCGACCGCCAGCGCCAGAGTAAGAAGCGGGAAATACCGCCGGAGGGAGGACAATTCCCAGTATAATGAGCCGATGCGAGCGCACACCAAGTACTTGAGTTTGTTGGCCTTGGCCGGAATTTTCGGGCTGCGGGCGGACGTCCGTGGGTGCCGTTGCGATCTGAACAATTCGACCGAAATGGCCGAAAAGGACTGTGCGCTGTGCCGCGTCGCCGAGAGCGAGCCGGCGTATATGACGGTGTTCTTTTTGAAGGACGCCAATCCGACTAAGCCCGACCGCGAGCTGGCTTTGCCCCGAGCGCACGGACCGGGCGAGCATCTGCTTTCCTCGCTGACTCCGGAAACCCGCCTGGAGCTATGGTCCGCCGCGATCGCAAGAGCCCAGGAACTCTGGGGCAACGATTGGGGCATCGCCGGAAACGGCATTACCAAGCGAACGCAGTGCCACACGCACCTGCACATCGGCAAGCTGCTGCCGCTCGAAAAGGACGACCACTTCGTCATAGTGGATGGACCTGCCGATATTCCGGTACCGCCCGATGGGACAGGCATTCTAGTACATCCTGCCGGTCAGAAGCTGCATGCGCATTTGGGAGTGGAAGCTCCCGAGCTGCAACTGATGCGCTGACAGCTAGTACACTGAAACAAATCATGCGATTAAGCGGTGTGCCAGGTGCGGCCCTGGCAGCGCTCAGCGTTCTGAGCGTCATGTTTGCCGCTGAAGCGAGCCCTCCAAAAATCGATAAATCGAAACTGGAAACGTACATCCGCTATGCGGAGGCGTATACGCCGGAGGTCCAGATCGCCATCGACGA
Source organism: Bryobacteraceae bacterium (assembly GCA_035651215.1). Lineage (GTDB taxonomy): Bacteria > Acidobacteriota > Terriglobia > Bryobacterales > Bryobacteraceae > Bog-105. The sequence goes on along the minus strand of DASRGE010000005.1, from coordinate 117,336 downwards.
TCCGTCGCCGAGCCCGTACAAAGGGTTCTTCCGGGTTCTGATTCATCTGAGCAGAGGGTCAAACCGGCTCGACCGCACTTTTTATGTGACTGCCGATGGCCGGCACTTCGTCGACGGCGCGCTTTGGGATCTGAACGAGAGCCCGTTTCTGGACACTTTGCAGCGTCTGCCCACCAACGGCTTTTCGTTCGGCCCGGTCAATGCGAAGGTTACGATGGTGATCTTTAGCGATTTCGAGTGCCCGTACTGCCGCGAGTTTGCCAAAGTGGTGCGGGATAACATTCCTCAGCACTATCCCAACGACGTACGGGTGATATTCAAGGATTTTCCGATTGAGTCGATCCATAAATGGGCGCGCGCCGGAGCCGAAGCCGGCGACTGCCTGGGCCGGCAAAAGCCGGAAGCGTTCTGGGCGTTTCACGACTGGGTTTTTGAGCATCAGCAGGAAGTAAATGAAACGAATGTCGCGGAAAAAGCGCTGAACATAGCCAAGGAACAAAACTTGAATATCCCTCAGGTTTCGAGTTGCATTGCGAGTCATGCGACAGCGGACGACGTTGCGAAGAGCGTGCAAGAAGGCCGTGTTTTAGGTATCCAGCAGACCCCGACCGCTTTCATCAACGGGCGCATGGTGGGCGGTGCGGTGCCCTGGGAGAACCTCAATGCGCTCATTCAGATGGAGCTCCATCGTCCTCAGGAGATTCCGGGTCCAACTACGGAAAAATGCTGTGAAGTGAGCATTCCGACGGCAGTAAAACAGCACTAAGGAGGTAGGTGCGGTACTCAGTACCGCGTTTGATAGCGGAATTAGCAGAAATGAGTCATCCTCAGGCAAGTGGCTGCCGATACGAATAAAGCAGAGAGAAATACCAGAACAACCGGACTGAGATGACTGGCCACGAAATACCCGACTTGCAGATGATTTCGGACATCCCCATGAGACTTTCGGGCTTAAACGCCTTTCGATTGCCGCCGCTGATTTTACATCCGTTTTCGGCGCCGGAGGACACCTGCGTGCTCATGGAGAGCTCGCGCGCCAGCCTGGCATTGCAAGGCTTTCTTCCTCAGGAAAAAGAGACCGAAGAGTTGGACCAGCAATTATTGCGCGGGCGCTATGCGGAACTGCGCATGCTCTTCTATATCGGAAAGGATCTGACTCGCTGGATCGAGCAGTGCGCCGAGATGATCGGCGCATCCCCGCTATTCGAGAACCGGCACATCGCGCGGGAGACGTTCGCGGTTTTGTTGGTGCAACATATCCCGGCCCATGTGCGAGCCAAGCTCGAAGGATGGGGCGTGCTCGATTTCTGCGCTCTATTCAGACGATCGCTCGGGCTGCACCAAGTATTCAGCGGCGATCTGCCCCCCGCCCAAGCCTTCTCGGCAGACTTCCTGCGCCGCTATCACCGGCACCTCGATTTGTGGTATGAGCAATGGTTGAAGGATACGGCCTTCGATCGTGCCGAGCCGAACGAATTCACATTCGATCTCTATGCTTCGGGTGAATATACGCTGATGCTCGAACAGAGCTGGGGCACCGAAGCACCCAACGCTTAAAGCAGAACCGCGCGCGTAAGCAAGCGGCCGGAGAGTATGCTGTAAGCATGAATCTGCCCAGGTTTGTGCTTGCCGAACAATCTTTTCCGAACCGCGCTATTTCGAACATTCCGCAGCATATTCGCAAAGAGCTCTGGCAGGCGGATTTTGTCCGGCGCGTTCCCAAAGGCGCCCGGATCGCGATTGGGGTGGGCAGCCGCGGTATTTCGAATATCGCCACGATCGTCAAATCGGTCGTCGAGTTCTGGAAAGAGCAAGGCGCACAACCATTCATTTTCCCGGCCATGGGCAGCCACGGCGCTGCTACGGCCGAGGGCCAGGCCGACGTGCTCGCGCATTACGGCATACACGAAGCGACTATGGGTGTGCCCGTCATTAGCTCGCTCGATGTCGTTCCGTTAGGGCAAACGCCGGAAGGCATCGAGGTGTTCATGGACAAGAACGCCTACGAAGCTGACGGTGTGTTCCTGGTGCCGCGAGTCAAGTGGCACACCGACTTCTCCGGGGCCCTCGAAAGCGGGCTGTTTAAGATGATGGCGATCGGCGTTGGCAAATTCGCCGGGGCCCGCCAGTATCACACGTTCGCCTACCGGATCGGATTGGAGCGCATGATTCGCAGCGTGGGCGCCAAGGTTTTCTCGAGCGGCAAGCTGCTCGGTGGATTGGCCATTGAGGAAGGCGCGCATCACGAGACGGCCGGTCTTGTGGCGATCAGCTCTTCCCAAGGGCTCCAGGCCATGATTGCGCAGGAAGAGGAATTACTGCGAGAGGTCAAGTCCTGGATGGCGAAGTTGCCCGCGCAGGAGATCGACATTTTGATCGTCGATGAAATCGGCAAGAACATCAGTGGCGCGGGAATGGATACCAAAGTCATTAACCGCAGCGTGAATGGACATTACAATCCGTTCCCGGAGCTGCCCGTGGTGCACCGGATTTATGCTCGCGCGATCAGCGAGCTGAGTTATCACAGCGCTGTCGGCATTGGAATGGCGGATGTCGTGCACGACCGTTTGGCGCAGGATATCGATTGGAAACCGACCTACATCAATTCGCTCACGGCTTCGACCCCCGCTTGTATCCGGCTACCGATCCATTTTCCGAGCGATCGCGAAGCTATTGCCGCGATCGCCCCGACGGTCGGCAAGACCGACTTATCGACCGTCACTTACTGCCGTATTCACAACACGCTGGAATTAGTGCACCTGGCCGTGAGTGAAAATTTGGTCCCCACGCTCAATTCCAACGTGAAGATTGTTTCCGCGCCTTTCGAAGTCCGCTTCGATTCTTCGGATAACTTCAAGGATTTCGACGTGCACGCGGAGGACGAGCCTCAGGATTTCGAAGCAGCCGGCCAGACTGGACGGGAAATCGTGCGCGGATAACCGGAAACAAGAATGGCGAAGGAGCCGAAATCATCGGCACTGCCTTGGGTCCCCAAGACCCATAATCTTGCGGCCTTGCGCGCGGCGGCTCCGGGATGTCGCGGCTGTGATCTCTATGCCCGGGCGACGCAAGTCGTGTTCGGAGAAGGACCGCCTGACGCCAAGGTCGTCATGGTGGGAGAGCAGCCGGGCGATGAAGAAGACCGCAAAGGCCACCCGTTTGTCGGTCCGGCCGGACGCCTGCTGAGCAAAGCAATGGAAGAAGCGGGCTTGGACCGCGAAAAAGTTTACGTCACTAATGCCGTAAAGCACTTCAAGTGGACGGAGCGCGGCAAGCGCCGCATTCATGCCAAACCGAACGCAGTCGAGATTTCCGCCTGCCGGCCGTGGCTCGAAGCCGAATTGCAAGTAGTGGGACCGGAGCTTGTGGTCTGCCTTGGCGCGACCGCTGCGCAGTCTCTCCTGGGCCGTGACTTCCGCATCACGGTCAATCGCGGTAAGTTTTTTCCGCACGAGTGGGCGAAGGAGATCGTCGCAACCATACATCCCTCAGCTATCCTTCGCGTACCGGAACGCTACCAGGAAGAGTACGGCCGGTTCGTACAAGACCTGGAACTCATAGCAGCACGAGTACGGGAACTGGGCTGAGCCGGATGGTATCTTAATCTTCGCGGCGGAGTGATCCAAGCCGGCCTGACGCGAGCTATCGCAGTTCGGTCAGCCTCTCTGGGGCTACCCCAGGGCAACGTGTGAACAGGCATTTCGTCGCGTGAGGGACGCTGCGCTACACGCAGATATCCTCACGCAGAGTTAGACTTGTTGGAACGTTCCGCCGCGCTGCTCAATGCTCGACCCATCGGTCTTGAACACACTGGCAAGATGTTTTCTGGCCGGCGAGTCGAGCATTGAGCAAATCATTCTGCGCAGCAATCAAGCGCTCGGCCGTTCGTATGTTTGGATTCGGCCGCTCGCCCGGCGATACGTGCAGGGGACAGCGGGTCAGATCCGCCCGCGGTACCGCGAAGTCGTAGAATTCATTCTGCGCGATCCAGCCTGGAGCGAAGCGATTGCGGAGGAGACCCACCAGGTTTCAGTCGAGCATTGGCCGGTCGAGCCCCAGCGGATGCAGCCCATTGCCGCGGCGCGCACCTGGAATATACCCGCGATTGAATCTGTGGGCGCGCTGGCCGACTGGCTCTGGCTCGAATACGGTGAACTGGACTGGTTCGCAGATTTGAAAGGCCTCGGCTGCAAAACGAGGGATCCAAAACTGCGGCACTATTGTTATCGCCTTTTCCCAAAGCGATCTGGAGGCGCGCGGCTCGTGGAATCTCCGAAACGCCGCCTCAAGAAAGTGCAACGCGAGATTCTGGCCGGCATTTTGGAACAAGTACCTTCTCATCCGGCAGCGCACGGCTTTATCAAAGGGCGGTCCATCAAAACATTCGCCAGTCCACATGTAGGTCAAGAAGTAGTTCTGCGCATGGATCTGGAGAACTTCTTCGTCTCCATTGGGCGTGCGAGAATTCAAACCATCTTTCGCATGATGGGGTATCCGGAATCAGTTGCAGACCTGCTGGGCGGCCTGTGTACGAATGCGACCCCGCGCGATATCTGGCCCGATCCGCTGTATTGCCAGCCGCACTTGCCGCAGGGAGCTCCGACTTCGCCCGCGCTTGCCAATCTCTGCGCGTTTCGGGTGGACTGCCGGCTCAGCGGGTTGGCAAAATCCGCTGGAGCCGAGTACACGCGCTATGCCGATGATCTTGTTTTTTCCGGAGGGCGCGAGTTTGCAAGACCCGCCGAGCGATTTGCCTTGCACGCCGCTGCGATTCTGCTCGAAGAGGGTTTTCACGTGAATCATCGGAAAACGCGCATCATGCGTCAAGGTGTGCGGCAATATCTGGCGGGCATTGTCGCCAATCAGAAGATCAACGTCGTTCGCGGCGATTTCGACCGCTTGAAAGCAATCCTTACCAACTGCGTTCGGCACGGCCCGGAAAGCCAGAACCGCGAAGCGCATCCTGCTTTTCGTTCACACCTGGAGGGGAGAATTTCGTTTTTCGAAATGATCAACCCCGCCAAAGCCAAGCGCCTGCGCGCGATCTTTGAACAGATCCGGTGGAATTGATCAGTTGAGACCCGCCTTCCAGCGCTCAATCAGCAAAAGCTGCTTTTGCACCTGTTCGCGTTCGGGAGCGTTCGGCTCCAGGCGCAGGTAGGTTTCGAGATCCGCTTTAGCGGCGCGATGATTGAGCTGCCGTAGATGGACAATCCCGCGATGCCGGTACTCTTCCGCATACTCGGGCATCGCATCGATTAAAAGATCCAGCACTTGCCGGGCTTTCTCGAACGCCTCGCCGCGCAGATAAATCGCTTTCAAATTGCTGAGCATCCGCACTAGAATCTGCCGCTTGGTCACGGGCGCAAGCACCGCGGGATTCAACCGCAGATCGACTCCGGCCGTCTGCTTAGCAAGCGCGGAGCAGTCCGCAAAGCTGAGAATTCGGCCCTGATGGAAAGGATCGATCCAATAACGCGCCTCGCGATCTTCGTAAGCCACTATGAAATGGCCGGGCAAACCGACGCCATACACGTTTCGCGAGAGCCGGCGCGCCAGCTCCATATAGAGGATCGAAAGCGTAATTGGTATTCCGAGCCGGCGAGTCAGCACCGAATTGAGGCAGCTATTCCGCGGATCGTAATATTCGTCTTCATTGCCGCGAAACTGGAGAACTTCGAACAAGAGTTCATTGGCTGCATGGATGAAATCCAGCCCGCTGGCGTTCGCAGTGAGCTGCGATTCGATCTGTTCCGACATCTTTTCCAGCCGGTACAAAGATGGCTCGAATTCGAGGCCCGGAAACTCGATGCTGGCCAATTCCAGGCAGGCGATGTCGAGTGTCACGGCTGAGCGTTCGTCGCGTAAAGCATCGAGCAAGCGCTGCACGCGCATTAGCTTATCACCAACTTGAGCGGACGATACGATATATGTGCATCTGTGACCCCTCGCTTACGCTCAGGGTTCTGTCGCCTCGTCTGGATTGCCCTGATCGCACAAACGTGCAGCGCTGCCATCAATTTTGGAGCGCTCTATCACGACACGTTCGATCCGTACTACCGCACTCCGGAAGGCGCTGTTCCCGCCGGCAGCAGGGTGACTCTCCGGCTCCGAACTGCCCACTTCGGAGCCAGTGCCGTTAAGTTGCGCATCTACTTACTCGATACAGGCTCGGGAAGCACAACCGGTCCCAAAGACTCGCCGATGTCGTTTCTGGAAAGCCGAGCGGGGTACGACGAATGGACCATCACCTACCGCACGCCATCGAAGCCAACGATCGTCTATTACAAGTTCGTGGTAGAGAACGGGTCTGAGACTGCTTACTATTCCGATGACTATATAGATGATTTCGACAACCTGAACAAAGGTGGAACGGGGACCGCCGCATCCACTGAGCCCTTCGATTCGTTTCAGATCACCGCTTACGATCCAAGCTTCCAGACCCCGTCATGGATGGCAACCGCGAATGTGTACCAGATCTTTCCCGACCGTTTCCGCAACGGCAAAACATCGAACGACTATTGCGCTTCCGGAAGTTCGTCCGGGTGTCCGTCGTTTTATGGCGCTCCGCCGTCGAGCACGATTGCGGTCACTCCGTGGAACAGCCTGCTCTGTGATCCACACAATGCCAGCGGTCCTTGCTACCAGAACTTCGGAAGCGTCTTCTACGGCGGCGACTTACTCGGCATCCAGAACGAACTGAATTATCTAAAGAGCATGGGGTTCGACACGCTCTATCTCACTCCTATCTTCGAGGCCAGTTCGAATCATCGCTACGATACGGACGATTATCTGACCGTCGATCCCGCACTTGGAGGGAACGCCGCGCTTACGTCGCTGATCGGCGCCCTGAAGCAGCGCGGAATGCGGCTGATTCTCGACGCCGTGTTTAATCATGCTTCGTCCGACAGCATTTACTTCAACCGGTACAGCCGGTTTCCGAATACCGGAGCGTGTCAATCGTTAAACTCTCCCTACCGTTCCTGGTTCCATTTCAAAGACACTCATGTCCCCTGCGGTTCGGCTGATTACAGCGGATGGTTCGGACTCGACAGCTTACCGACATTCGATCACACCGTTCAAGCCGTCCAAAACTTCTTCTTCAGTGTCATGACGCATTGGTATAGCGCCGGAGCCAATGGATGGCGCTTCGATGTAGCGAGCGATCCGAACTTCCCGCACGCCTGGTGGACAGCGACCCGAAAATACGCGAAAAGCCGCGACAACGACGGCCCGCTGATTGGCGAGATCTGGCCGAATGCCAGCCAGTGGCTCGCCGGGGATCAACTGGACTCCACCATGAATTACCGCTTCCGGCGCAATGTGCTGGGCTTTGCCCGCGGGCAATACGGATGGGTGGACGAAAACGATCACGGCAATGATGCCATCCTTCCGCTGACGCCGAGCCAGTTCGATCGCGCCAATCGCGCCGTTCGCGACGACTATCCTCCGCAGGCCAACGCCGCAATGCTCAATCTGATCGATTCGCACGACACGAACCGTGCGCTGTATGTATTGACCGAGCTGGGCGACAACGGCCTGGTTCAAGCTAAACAGCGGCTCAAGCTAGCCGTGTTATTTCAGTTCACTTACATGGGAGCGCCCATGGTGTTTTATGGCGATGAAGCAGCCATCAACGCGCCTTCGCGCTACAACGGTGCGAATGGCCCGGTAGGCGATCCGTACGCGCGCGCGCCCTATCCCTGGGCCGATCAGGCCGGCAATCCGGCAATTTACGGGCCACCCGACCAAGACATGATCGCCTATTACACGAAGCTGGCCCACCTGCGGAAACAGTATCCCGTGCTCGCCACCGGGACGTTTGTGACGCTTCTTACAGGAGCGCACACATACGCCTACGCACGGGCCGGCTCGGCCCAAACCGCGATCGTGGCCCTAAACAACGGTTCTACCGCGGACAGTTCCTCCATTCCGTTGGGCGAATACTTCGCAAACGGAACACAGCTTCGGGACCTACTGACCGGGACCAGCTATACGGTCTCGGATGGTGCAATTTCTTTAACTCTGCCCGCGGTGAGCGGAGTGGTTTTGGTAACATCTGCCCAGTAGAGTGTCGTCATATCGAAGAACAATGACCATGGCGGGCAAGCGGCTCCTCATCGGCTTTGGAATAGCAGCGCTTGCTTCCGGCCAAACCGCTTTTGAGCAAAATGTCGGAGCAATCGTGCAGCGCAACTGTTCGATGTGCCACAACGACAAGCTTAAGACGGGCGGCTTGGTATTGACGAAATACCACGATACTGCCGCGATGCTGCAAGACCGGGCCGTTTGGGAAAAAGTGGTCGCCCGGCTGCGGGCCGGGGAGATGCCGCCCAAGGGGATGCCCCGCCCCACGCCCGAGCAGATCGCGTCCATGACCGGCTGGATCGAGGCGCAGTTCGCGGAACAGGACAAAAGCGCGAAACTGGACCCCGGCCATTTAACGGCGCACCGGCTGAACCGGGTCGAATACGACAACACGGTCCGGGATCTGCTGGCCGTCCGCTTTAAACCCGCCAACGATTTTCCGGCCGACGACTCGGGCTACGGGTTCGACAATATCGGCGATGTGCTTTCGGTTTCGCCCATTCTGACCGAGAAGTACCTGGCAGCCGCCAAGAAGATTGCGGCGGAGGCCATTCCGATGGGCAGCCTACCGAAACCGACACGCACGCGATACTCGCCTGAGCATCAATTCAATGACGAGCAGCTCTCTCTCGAACATGCGTTCGATTTGCCCGCCGAAGCCGATTACAACTTCCGGGCGAGCGTCTCCGGCCGCAAAGAAGCCTTCGTAATCCGGTTGGAACTGGATGGAGAAGCCATCGAGACAGCCAATGTCATTATCGATCCCAATAAGCCGCGCCAATACGAGGCCCAGTTGCATGTTCCCTATGGCGAGCATGTGTTCAAAGCCATCCTCACTTCCCGCGATCCGACCCCGGAAGAAGTAGCCGCCGCACAGCGGATGGCGGCGAAGGAACAGGCGCAAATCGAAAAGCAGTTAGCGGCTCATCCTGAGGACGCAGCCGAGATCCGGAAGCAGCATACGCTGGCCAGCCCGCCGACCTATATAGACGCACTCGAAATACAAGGCCCGTTCCATCCTCTCCCGCCGCCCCTGCCCGAAAGCTACCGGCGGATCTTCGTTTGCGGCCATGCGCCCGGCCACCATACGAACGAGTGCGCCCGGCTCGATCTGGCGCATCTGGCGAAGCTTGCCTATCGCAGGCCAGTGACGGATGCCGAAGTGAGTAAGCTTACGAAGCTTGTGGCGATGGCCCAGGCAAGCGGATTGAGCTTCGAGCAGGCAATGCGGATAGGCGTCGAAGCCATTCTTGTTTCGCCGAATTTTCTCTATCGGATCGAACGCGATCCCGACCCAACAACCGTTCATCCGGTGAGCGATTATGAGCTGGCCTCCCGGCTGTCTTATTTTCTGTGGAGCAGCATGCCGGATGAAGAACTGCTCCGCCTGGCGGACGAGCACCGCCTCTGCGAACCGGATGTATTGAGGGCGCAGGTGCGACGGATGCTGCAAAATCCGAAATCCGACGCGCTGGTGGACAACTTCTTCGGGCAGTGGCTGGAACTGAGGAATCTCGACAGCGTGAGCCCGGATCCAGACCAATTTCCGGAGTTCAACAACCAGTTGCGAAGCGCCATGCGCACGGAAACGCGCATGTTCGTCAGCTCGATTATTCATGACGACCGCAGCATCCTCGATTTCATCGATGGCAAATACACCTTCCTGAACGAGAAACTGGCGAAGTTCTACGGCATTCCCGGCGTGAAAGGCGACCAGTTCCGGCGGGTTGAACTAACTGGCACGCAGCGTAGCGGGGTGCTCACGCAAGGCAGTGTTTTGACCGTCACGTCGTACCCGACGCGCACGTCGCCCGTGTTGCGCGGCAAGTGGATTTTGGAGAACGTGCTGAATGCTCCTCCTCCCCCGCCCCCGCCTGGCGTGGGTTCGATCGATGCGCAAGGCGGGGTGGTCCATGGGACCATGCGACAGCAGATGGAGAAGCATCGCGCAAACCCGATGTGCGCCGGTTGTCATTCGCGCATGGATCCGCTCGGTTTCGCGCTCGAAAATTACAATGCCATCGGCAAGTGGCGCACCGAAGACGCTTCGCTGCCCATCGATGCGAGCGGCGTTTTGCCGAACGGGAGGAAGTTCAACGGCTCGGCGGAATTGAAAGAGATTCTGGCGGGGGACCGGGACGCGTTCGCCGAATGCCTGACCGAGAAGATGATGATCTATGCGCTGGGCCGCGGGTTGGAGCCGTACGACCGGCCGGCGACGAAAAAAATTGTGGCCGATCTGGCGGTCAATGATTACAAATTTTCCAATTTGATTTTAGGAATTGTGGATAGCGTGCCGTTCCAAATGGGACGAGGCGACGGAGGGGAGTCGAAATGATCGTTACCGGAAAACATATCTCGCGGCGGACGCTGCTTCGCGGACTGGGGGCGGCGGTCGCGCTGCCAGTGCTGGATGCCATGGCGCCCGCGCTCAGCAAAGCCGCAGACGTGACGAAGAAGGTCTCTCCCAACCGCATGGCCTTCGTGTATGTCCCGAACGGTATCGATATGCGCAACTGGACCCCGGAAGCATTGGGCCGGACGTTCACGCTGCCCAAGATTTTGCAGCCGCTCGCGCCGGTGCAGGACGACATTCTGGTGCTGACCGGTTTGATGGATCACAATGCCATGGCGCTCGGCGACGGGCCCGGCGATCATGCACGCGCTTCGGCCAGCTTCTTGACGGGCGTGCATCCGAAAAAGACCGCCGGCTCGGACATTTCGGTGGGCATCTCGGTCGATCAGGTGGCGGCGCAAAAGGCCGGCAAAGCGACGAGGTTCGCGTCGCTCGAATTAGGCTGCGAGGATGGACACCTCGCGGGGAATTGCGATTCAGGTTATAGCTGCGCTTATGTCAACAGCATTTCGTGGCGGACACCCACGGTACCGAATCCGCCGGAAGTAAATCCGCGAGCCGTATTCGAGCGCTTGTTCGGAAGCGATGAAGATGGCGCGAATCCGGCCGCCCGCATCCGCAACGCCCGGTTGGATCAAAGCATTCTGGACGCCGTGTCGGATGACACGCGCCGGCTCGAAGCGGGGCTGGGCGCCACAGATCGTAGAAAGCTCGATGAATATCTGACCGCCGTGCGCGAAGTGGAGCGGCAGGTCCAGATGGTGGAAAAACAAGCGGCCGAAAACTCGTTGGCGACACCGAACATGGCTAAGCCGGACGGCATTCCGCTCGATTACGCCGAGCACGCTCAACTGATGTTCAATTTGATGACGCTCGCGTTCCAAACCGACTTGACACGGATTTCCACGTTCATGATGGCGCGCGAAGGAAGTACGAGGCCGTACCGCGAGATCGGCGTTCCGGAAGGGCATCACGGACTTTCTCATCACCGCAACGATCCCGCCCTGATGGATAAAATCGCGCAGATCAATACGTACCACATGGAACAGTTTGCCTACTTCCTGCGCAAGCTGAAGAACACGCCGGATGGCGACGGATCGTTACTGGATCACACGATGCTGGTTTACGGCAGCGGCATTAGCGACGGCAACCGGCACAATCACGACGATCTCCCGGTATTGTTTGCAGGCGGAAGCCGGATGTTCCGGACCGGACGGCATCTGCGGTTCACCGAGTCTACGCCGGTTGCGAATCTCTATCTCAGCATGCTGGATGCGATGGGCGTCGAGACGGCGCAACTGGGGGATAGCCAGGGGCGGTTGAACTATTTGAGCGATTTGACGTAGAGAACGCTCCCTAGCGGTCGCGGCTCGGTTATGAGACGAATCTCACTTGTAGTCCTCTGTGCTTTTTCGCCGCTTTTTGCCCAGGTTCATCCGCTGGAGCAGTTGATCGACCTGGCGCGAAACGAACCCAACTCGCCGCAGCTTGCGGAGCTGGCCGGGAAGACGCTGGGGCAGCATGGTGGGGTGGCGGTTTGGGGACAGGATTACCTATTCGTATCGGATGCGGGCTCCGCGGTTTCGATTGACGGGCAGCCGCCGATCGCGATGACGCAAATTCCGGGATCGAAGTATTGGATGACGCTGGTGAAGATGCGCGTTGGGGTGACGCACGCCTACCAGTATTTCAGTGACGGCAAGCCGGCGGGAAACCGCTCGGATGTTCCGGGCTATAATCCCGATTCGTATCCCAAGCCGGGCGTGCCAAAAGGAACATTAAGCGAAAAGCACACCATCACGAGCAAGATTTACGACGGTATGAAGGCGGATTTCTGGTATTACGCGTCGCCTGGTGTTGATCCCAATGTACCCGCACCGCTGATGGTCTGGCAGGACGGCCAGGGCCTGGTGGGCGGCGATTTATCGCGCCTGCGGCTGTTCACCGTGACCGAAAACCTCGTTGCACAGAAACTGATTCCGCCCATGGTTCACGTGCTGATTGCTCCCGGTTTCTCGCCTGATGGAAAGCCGATGCGCTCGATCGAATACGATACCGTGAGCGACCGCTACGACCGTTTTCTGCTCGAAGAGGTTTTGCCCGAAGTCGAAAAGGTTTACAAGCTCCGGCAGGACGGCTACAGCCGCGGGATCGCTGGTGAATCGTCGGGTGGTATTTGCTCGCTAAACGCGGCGTGGTTTATGCCGGATAAATTTGCGCGCGTGCATTCCGCGATTGGAAGCTACACATCGATTCAGTGGCATCCCGAACAGAAGTTGGACGGCGGCAATCTGTATCCGTTCATGATCCGCAAAATGCCCAAACGCAACATTCGCATCTGGATGAGCGACGGCGCGGACGATTTGGAGAATACACACGGCTCGTGGCCGTTGCAGAATATCGAACTGGCAAATTCGCTGAAGATGCGCGAGTACGATTTTCATTTCCGCTTCGGCACGGCCACGCACGATCCGGCACAGGCAGCGATCGATTTGCCGGAATCCCTCGCCTGGTTGTGGCGCGGCTACGATCCGAGCAAAACGTCCGAGGAGTTCACCATGGACCCGGCGGAGAAGGAAAAGCCGTATTACCGCGTGACGATCAGCAACCGGGATGCGTGGTAACACACTGCGGGCGCAGCGGGCGGGAGTTTTTATTCGGTTGTCAAAGAACTGTGTGGAAAATGGCAGGCGAAACGCCTACTCCACATTGCTACGAGCTTACTTTTGCATGGACGCGGTGACGCGCTGCGAAGGCGCGGGCCCAATCGGCGGGGTCGATGTCTTCGTCTGCAGGGCAAGGTGGAGGAACGAAGCCAGTCGCAACCGCTTCCTTCGGTCGCGGCTCGGTTAGGGGCGGCTTGACCCCTCCTTGACAGTCGGGGTTCTGCCCGGATTGCGGAACGAAGCCAGCCGCTCCTTCACAGTCGCGGTTCTGTGTTTGTGGAACGAAGCCACGGTCCTTTTGCAGTTGGCGTAAAACGGCAAGGGCTTTGTGGAAACCGCGTTCGGCGGAGGTCATCATGCGCTGGATAGCGGCGAGATGCGGGATCAGGACCTGGTCGGAATCGAGGAGCGATGTTTCCAGAACGCGGGCGCGGCGCAAGCGCCAGAACTGCTCGGCCATCTCGTTGACCAGGATTTCCTCGGTTTCATTCACCGGCTGGTGTTCGGAGCGCAGCTTGGCTTTGAGCGTGTCCAAGGCGTCGGGGCTTTCGGACGAAAGCGCGAGTTTGCCGGAAGGCAGACTGTATTGAGAAAGATTGAGCCTCATACGCCGCGAGCGTCGCACGCGGACCGTACGGGCGCGCTCAAAAATCGAACGTAAGTTGTTGAGGGAATTAGGACGACTTTATTTTGCAAGTGGTGAACAAGCCCTATAATGCACAACATGCTGGTGCGTTTATTCCTTGTGTTGGGAGTTACTTCGGCGGTGTACGCGCAGATAGGCGGAACGGGCTCGATTCAAGGGACGCTCACCGATCCAACCGGAGCGGCCATACCGGGCGCGACGGTCACCGCTACAAACACGTCGACGAATGTGAAAACGACCCAGCAGACGACCGCTGCCGGGCTGTATGCGATCTCCGCGCTGGCGCCGGGAGAGTATAACGTAAGCGCCAGTGCGACGGGATTTCAATCGGTAACGCAGCAGCACGTTATTGTGGATGCGCTGGCGGTGGTGACCGTAAATCTTCGGATGCAGCTTGGAGCAGTCGGCGAGACGGTAACTGTCTCGTCGGCCCCGCCTCCGCTCGACACGGCCGATTCCACGCTCGGCAGCAACATGCGGAATGAGCTGTACACCGCGCTTCCGCTGGCGATGAACGGAAGCCCGCGCGATCCGACTGCATTCGTGGCACTGGTGCCCGGTGTTCAGGCGTTGAGCACGCAGGCGGCCGGCACGTCTTTTGCATCGTTCAACGGTGGGCAGCCGTACCTGAACGAGATTTACGTGGAAGGCATTCCTGCAACGAATGCGGCGGTGCAAGGCGAGACGCGCAATCTCTCGCTCGGCGTTTCGGTGGAAGCAGTGGATCAATTTCAGGTGCAGACGAACGATCCGCCCGCGATGTACGAAGGGCAAGGCGTGGAGAATTACGTGCTGAAATCGGGTACGAACGCCTTTCACGGCTCGGCCTACGAGTACTTTCGGAATACGCTGCTCGACGCGCGCGGCTTCTTTCCGCCGACTACGCCGATTGAGAAGCAGAACGAGTTCGGCGTGAACGCGGGCGGACCGATTAAGAAGGACAAAATCTTCTTTTTCGGTTCGTACGATGGTTATTACTTTCGGCAAAGCACTACACCGACGCTGCAATCAATTGCAACTCCGCTCGAGCGGCAAGGAAATTTCAGCCAGCTTCCGCAGACGATTTACAACCCCTACTCGACGGCTTGCAACGCGTCCGGGAGCGGATGCAGCCGCGCGCCGTTTCCGGGAAATGTGATTCCGGCAAGCATGCTATCGCCGGTTTCCCAGTCGCTGCAATCGTATTTACCCGCGCCGACAAACGGCGGCATTCAGAATAATTTCCTGACCACGCAGCCGGTGGGCCTGCATGTGAATAACACCACGGACAAGATCGATGCGAACCTGAATGATAAGCACCGCCTCTACGGTTTTTACAGCCACGGTCTGTATGCCACGGACGGTCTGGCCGGGATCTCGCCGAATACGGATGCACTGCCGCTGCCCTACACGGCGTCACGCTATGTGCGCGAACTGCCGACCATGGCGCAGATTCACGACGTATATGTCTTCTCGCCAAATCTGCTCAACCAGCTCAGTTATTCGTTTTCGCGGCTATACGTGCCGATCATCAGCGCCACCGCCTCAGGCGCGTATCCGCAGAAAGCGGGCTTGCAGGGATTGCCGCCCGGCCAGGCGAGCCTTGCATTTCCCACTGTAAATTTCAACGGTCCGAATGCGCCGATCAGTTGGGGAACCACCAACTCGATTGCGTTCGATGAGGCGATCAACACGTTTGTGCTGCAAAACAACGTGCAATGGGTACGCGGCAAACATTCGATGACAATGGGCGGGCAGATCGAATGGCTGCAGGACAATTACACGAGTCCCGACCTTGGCAGCGATGCCACATTCAATTTCAGCAATTCGGAAACGGCCGGGTTTTCCTCGTCCGGAACGCTGCTAAATACGACCGGCAATGCGTACGCAAGTTATTTAATGGGCGCAGTGGATTCGGGGAGTGTAGTGCAGAACTATGCGGCGACGACGGGGGCGCGCTACAAAGATTACGCCATGTACTTTCAGGACGATTTTAAAGTGACGCCCAAGCTCACACTGAATCTGGGGCTGCGCTACGACATTATGGGAACGTTCCAGGAAGTGGCAAACCGGATGTCGTTTTTGAATCCGACTCTGCCGAATCCAGCAGCGCAGGGCTATCCGGGCGCGCTGCAATTTGCAGGTTACGGCCCCGATAGCTGCCACTGCACGACTCCGGTGGGACCGCATTACACGGAGCTAGGCCCACGATTCGGACTGGCTTATCAGTTAAACGACAAAACGGTGATTCGCGGCGGCTACGCGATTATGTACGCACACGGCGGCGGGACCAGCGGCCGGGCAGGCGGGCGAGCGGGAACGGGACAGCTCGGCTATGACGCAAATCCATCGTTCACCAGCCCCAATCCTGGGGCGGGCGCTCCGGCGTTTTTCTGGTCCGCCGCCGCAGCGCCGCTTCCGCCGGTGTATGCGAGCGTATATGCGGGAGGCGTGCCGCCGTATGCGCAGCCGCCGATCTTTTCTCCATCGCTCAACACGGGTTTCTGTACGGGCTGCCCCCCAGCCGGAGGGATCACGTATGGCGATCCGCAGATTGGCGGGAAGCCACCGTACTTTGAAAACTGGAATTTGGGGATTCAACGCGCGCTCACGTCGAACATGACGCTCACACTGGCATACTCGGCGAGCGCCGGACATTTTCTGGCGACGAGCGTGGGCCGGGGCATCTGGAGCGACCAGATCGATCCACGCTATCTCGCGCTGGGTAATTTGCTGAATGTGACGGCGAGCAACGCAAATATTGCGGCAGCAAACGCGATCATACCGGGCATCAACCGTCCGTACTCGAATTTCAGCGGAACGATCGGGCAGATGCTGCGGCCATTCCCGCAGTATTCGAGCGTGACGGACGTGTGGGGCGACATCGGCAATTCGACGTATCATTCGCTGCAGGTGATGCTGAACCAGCGGCTGGCGGCGGGGCTGACGTTCAACATTTCCTACACGCGCAGCAAGGAGTTGGATGACGTCTTGGGCAGCGCTGGACGCACGGCGTACAATGCCGCGATTGAGAAAGCGGTGGGCACGATTGACAGGCCGAACGTCTTCTCGGGGACGTTCTCTTACCGGCTGCCGTTTGGGACAGGACATCGAATCGCCAGCGGGAATGGATTTGTTGCGCGGCTGGTGAGCAACTGGGAGCTGGCCGGAATTAGCACGTTTTCTTCCGGACAGCCGCTGACGATTACCTCGACAGCGTGCAACGCGCCGCAGACCGGGAGCGAGTGCCTGCCGAATTACAACACCGCTTTTACCGGACCGGTGACGATCAATGGCGGGCTGAGCAGCGGCGCGGGAAACATCATTGCGAGCACGGGCGCACCGGCCGTGGCCTATATCGCCAAGGCGGCGTTCCTGGACCCGCCGGCATATACGTTCGGCAATGTGCCGCGCACGCTGCCCTATGGCTTGCGCGCTCCTTCCACCTGGGACCAGGATTTAACGATTCGGAGGCAGTTTGGAATTACCGAGCGCGTGAAGCTGATTTTTGCGCTGGATAGTTTCAACGTATTCAACACCGTGAACTTCGGCGGCGTTTCGACGAACATCGATTCAGCGAGCTTCGGACAGGTGACCACACAGGCGAACGCACCGCGGAAACTGCAGATTGATGCAAGGGTCAATTTTTAGGATGGGAAGGGCTTTCTTCCCGGCTTGGCTATCCTAAAAAAGTTAAGAACTTAAATATTTTTGCGCAGAGGTGGTGCAAAACCCCATCGCCGCGCATCGAACCCCTGTGTGCCCGGCTGCTTGCGCCGAGTTCCGATCGAGACGAATGAAGAAGACGATATCTTTTGCGATTGCGGCTCTTGTCCATTTACTGCTGATCTGTCCTGAATACAACGCTCAAACACAGACCAGCCCAGGAGGGCCCGCGCAAGGGACATCTGCGCAAAGCGGCGCGGCGGCCGAACCGGCTCAGACGCGACTGACACCACTAACCGAAACCGAGCAGAGCTTTCAAGGCAGCGTGCCGGAAGGAAGCGCCACATCGACACCGATCTCGCTCACAATAGCCGATGCGATCACTCGCGGGCTGCGGTCCAACCTGGGGCTTCTAACAAGCCAGCAGACCAGCCGTGAAGTTCGCGCGGAACGATATCGCGCATTGAGCGCTCTTTTGCCGACAGTGAACGGCCAACTCAGTATGACCGAGCAGCAGCTTAATCTGCAGGCGCTCGGTTTTCTGATCTCGGTTCCGGGATTTAACGTGCCACACATCATTGGTCCTTACTCGTACCAGGCGGCTTTGGCCAACGCGGAGGTTCCGCTATTCAATTGGAGCTCGATCAGTAATTATCGCGCTTCGAAACAGGACATGAAGGCGGCGGTCCTTTCGGTCAAGAACGCTCGCGACATTGTCGTTCAGGCGGTCGGGGATGCGTACCTCCAGATCATCGCCGATTCTGCCCGCATTGCCGCTACGCAGGCCGAGATCGATGCCGATCAGGCAATCTACACGAATGCCACTCGGCGCCACAATGCCGGCACGGCGATCGGGATCGATGTGATGCGCTCGCAGGTTGAATTGAAACAACGCCAACAGCAGATGGTGGCCGTGACGAACCAGTTCCAGAAAGATAAGCTTACGCTGGCGCGAATTATCGGGCTGCCTCCTGGCCAGGATTTTACGGTTGCCAATCCTTCTCCATCGCTGCCACTGCCGACGATGCCGCTTGAAGACGCGCTCGCTAAAGCGTATGCCAATCGTCCAGATTACCAGGCCGCGAAAGCCCGTGTTCTAGCCGCGCAATTCTCGGTAAACGCCGCAAAAGCGGAACGCTACCCGACTTTGACGGCCTCCGGTTTCTATGGAGACGAAGGGCTACGTGTGCTGAACAACTCGCACGGTGTGTTTCAGGCAACTGGATCGATCCAATTTAACATCTTCAACGGCGGCCGGATTAAGGCCGATATCCAGGAGAGCCAAGCTGAGTTGACGAATCGACGCAACGAACTGGCGAACTTACGCGGGCAAATCGATTACGAAGTACGCAACGCGTTGCTCGATTTGAAATCGGCCAGCGATCAGGTGGATGTCGCGCAAAGTAACATGCAACTCGCGAATGAAACGCTGCGGGAATCGCGGGATCGCTTTACCGCGGGCGTGACCAATACCGTGGAGGTGGTGCAGGCTCAGCAGGCTGTTGCGGACGCCAATGAAAATTTGATCTCAGCGCAATTTCAGTACAACGTTGCAAAGGTCTCTCTGGCGCGGGCGCTCGGCGTGGCTGAAGAGAGCATACGCACATACTTCAGCAATAAGCAACCGTAGGAGCAATCCAGGCCACTTGCTTACGCGAGTGGTTCTGTAGCGCAACAGAACCGCGAGCACGGGGAACGGTTTACTTTGGTACCGAAACCGTGATGTTGCGGAACTTGAGGCCGCCGGTGTGGTCGCCCTGGATGTAGAACGGTCCGGGCTCTCCTTCATCCGCATTGAGCGCGCCGCCGGTGATGCCGTCAATCTTTTTGTGGTCAATAATGATCGCGCCATCTCGCACCACTGTCACGGTGCGCCCGACTAAGGTGACATCGAAGGTTTCCCATTGGCCGGGCCGGGGTGAGACAGCGACGGCTGGAGCAATTCGCCCATAGATAGAGCCCATCTGCCGGTCGGGCGGGTTTGTATCGTGCGGCTCGTATTCAAGCTGCAACTCGTAGCGGCCCCGAAGATAGAAGCCGCTGTTGGCCTGTTCCGGGCAATTCACTTCGAAGTGAACTTTGAAATCGTTGAACTTGCGCGTGGTTTTTATATTGGCGCCCCGCTGCCGATTGAGCAACACGCCATCCTGCACCACCCAGTGGTTCTGCGCAGTATTTCCAATGGGCTCCCAACCACTCAGATCTTGTCCATCGAAGAGCGATTCGGGCTTGCTCCAAGCGGCGGGCGCGGACCGGTCTAGCGCCGGCGCCGGCAGTCCGGTCAAAGCGACGGTAGAGTTCCCTTGCTTTTGTGTTCCGACAAGTTTGCCGTCCTTGGCATCCAGTTCCCAGATCATCGGGGGGTGATTGCCGTTTTGCGGCGCAACTGTCATCGTCAAATGGGAACCGTTCTGCTTGTAGTCCGAAACTTGATATACGTGCCCGCCCGTCGGTTGAAACCAGATATCAAGTTTTCCGTCCTTCTCTGAAATCCCGAGCCAGTTCGCGCCGATTCCAGTGCGTGTGGGCACGTCGAAATCCCAGCGCCCGATAAACGGGTTCGCCGCCGCGCGGGATACCGGCGGCACGAGCATCCCGGAGAACAACAGAGAGCAGAGCAAAAAGCGAGTCATGATCGCAGTCTATCGAAGCGCTCAGTTGGATATGCGACCCTTGCTAACGCGCGGGGTTCCGATCCGAGGATGGCGTCGAGAGCGACCGGTTTGCCCGTGCTCTGCTATAAACGGATATGCCCCGGTACGCAGCCGTCGATATCGGCAGCAATTCGGTTCGCATGATGGCGGCCGAAGTAGCGCACGGCGAGACGCGCATTCTGGCGCAGGATCGCCAGGTCACGCGGCTGGGAGAAAGCGTTTTCCGCTCGGGCGAAATCAGTAAAGAAGCACTCGATTTTCTGTGCGCGAATCTGGCGCGGATGGCGGGTACCTATACCCGGCTCGACGTGATCGGCGTACGGGCCGTGGCCACCAGCGCGGTGCGCGACGCGAACAACCAGTCGGAGTTTCTGGAGCGGACAAGCGCCGCGCTGGGAACAAAAGTAGAAATCATTTCCGGATCTGAAGAGGCGCGGCTGATTCAACTCGGAGTCGAGGCGCGCTGGCCCCGTCCCAAAGAACGGACGCTCATCGTCGATGTGGGAGGCGGCAGCGCCGAGTTGATTGTGGCGCAAGGCGGCGCGCTGATCGACGCTGTTTCGAAGCCGCTCGGAGCGGTCCGGCTGACTGAAGTCTTTTTGAAAACAGACCCGCCCGACGCAGAAGAACTCCACCGGCTCCAGAGCTACATTGACGAGAAGTTCCTTTCCTTTCACAAACTGCATGGAAGCGAAAAGTTCGATCGCACGATTGCGACCTCGGCAACCGCGGCGGCCATCGTGTGCGCCGCAAACGCGGTGCCGCGCACCAAGCGGGAAGAAGCGGACCGGCTGCGCGCCACGATCAATCAGGTTCGGGATTTATATGCGACGGTCGCGAGTTCCAGCCTTGCCGCACGGCGCAGGATTGCCGGAATCGGCCCCCGGCGGGCGGAAATCATCGTCGCTGGTACGGCTGTTTTTCTGCGCGTCCTGGAGACATTCGGCTTGCGCTCGCTGTTTTACTGCGCAGCCGGTGTCCGCGACGGAATCATTGCGGACTTAACGGCCCGCGGGGTGGGGCGCGAACTCTCGCAACTATCCCGCGAACAACGGGCCGTCGTCGAAGCCATGGCAAAGCGCTACGGCGTGGCCATCAAGCATGCGCGGCACGTCGCCTGCTTGAGCCGCCAACTCTTCGAGACATTACAGCCAATGCATCAATTGACGCCGGCTGCCGGTAAATTGCTGGAAGCAGCGGCCTATCTGCACGACATCGGTCATTTCGTCAGCAGCACCGGACACCACAAGCACTCCGCTTATCTAGTGGGGAATTCCGATATGCCGGGTTTTACGACTCAGGAGCGGCTTGCGATCGCGCTGCTGTGCCGGTTCCACCGCAAAGCCTTGCCGCAAGCGAGGCACACGGCGTTTCAGACGCTTGATCCTGAATCCAAGCGCATCGTGATGAGCTTGACGCCGCTGCTGCGCATCGCCGATTCGCTTGACCGCGGCCATGAGCAGAAGGTCCGCAATGTAAGCAGCACAGTGCGCGACGGCGTTATTCAGCTCGCTATCGAATCCGAGCGCGAAGCGGATCTGGAGATTTGGGCAGCTAATCAGGCCGCGGAAGCATTCCGCCTGGTATACGGGAAGACACTCTCGGTGCAGCGGGCAAAGGCTCGCGGTTTCAAGCTCGCGGCCACACACTAATCTCAACGCGGTAGCGCATTCAACTTTTTGCGCAGGCCGCGTTGAACCGATCGATGAAATGCATTCCGGTGCATCGTTGGAAGTTGGACGATCCACTGCTGTTCCGAAACTCGATGTGGGCTGCGGTCTCGAAACGCTGCGGGTCAAGTCCCATACCATCAAGCTATGCGCATTTTACTCGGCTTTGCCGGATTTTCGCTTCTGTCGAATGTAGTTGGCCTTTAGAATCAGTGGAATGGGCGCCGCTCGTCTTGCATCCAATTTGTGGAGGAACATCTATGGCGGATGCAAATACGAAGAGCCAGTCTTCTAATCAGAGTTCACAAACAAACGAGCAGCAGGGACTGCAGCGGCATCAAGGGCAAGGCGGATCTCTGGCGAGATCCCAACAGTGGGACCCCTTCTTTCGGGTGAGTCCGGCGGAATTCTTCAATAACCCATTCGCTGTCATGCGGCGCATGAGCGAAGAAATGGATCGCGCGTTTAGTCAAACCTGGGGCGGCGCCGGCGGCGAAAGAGCCGGATCCTGGTACCCGGCAATAGAGATTTCGGAACACGATGATCAACTCCACGTACACGCTGATCTGCCTGGTTTGAAACCGGAGGATGTCAAAGTGGAGCTGACCAACGACTCGCTGATTATCCAGGGCGAGCGGAAACAGCAGCACGAGCATCACATCGGGAAAGCGTACCGTTCGGAGCGGCGCTATGGTCAGTTCTATCGCGAAATTGCACTTCCGGAAGGCGTCAACCCCGACCAAGTGAAGGCCCAGTTCCGCGATGGTGTGCTGGAAGTAACCGTGCCGGTGCCGCAGCAGGCAAGCAATCGCCGCCAAATCCAGATTCAGAGTGGAGAAGGCGGGGGCGCCGCGCAAGCTGCTGCGGCTGGAGCGCAAAGCGGCTCAACTAAAAGATAGGCCCGCGATTACCGTCCTACTGCCCGCATCGCAGCTTCCGGGTAGCGAGCTCCGGAGGCTGCCCCTTGCGGCAGAACGCGGTCGATGCGTGACAGGTCGTCCGCGCTGAGCTGTACGCGTCGAGCTCCCAGATTCTCCTCCAGATAATGGAGGTGCTTGGTTCCCGGAATGGGAACAATGTCTTTGCCTCGCGCGAGCACCCATGCGAGGGCAAGCTGCGAAGGAGTGCAGTTTTTTTCGCGGGCCATCGCTTCGATTTCCGAGACGAGCTGCAAGTTCTTGTTAAAGTTTTCACCCTGGAAACGAGGATTATTCCGCCGCCAGTCATCAGGCGGAAGATCTTCCGGCTTTCTAAACCGTCCCGTCAGGAATCCGCGCCCGAGCGGGCTGTAAGCGACAAAGCCGATGCCGAGTTCGCGAACCGTTGGCAAAATCTCCTCTTCCGGATCTCGGCTCCAAAGCGAATACTCCGTCTGCAAAGCGGCGATGGGATGCACCGCCCGGGCGCGGCGTAGTGTCTGCGGTCCTGCCTCCGAAAGCCCCAGATAACGAACTTTTCCTTCGCGAACCAGATCGGCCATTGCCGCGACCGTGTCCTCGATCGGAGTGTCGGGATCGACGCGGTGTTGATAATAGAGATCGATCACGTCAACGCCTAGTCGCCGCAGACTCGCCTCGCAAGCGGAACGTACGTACTCGGGTTTGCCGCTAATGCCAACAAACTTGCCGTCCTTATCGCGAAGATTGGCAAATTTCGTCGCCAGAATGACTTGATCGCGGCGTCCTTTCAGAGCGCGGCCCACCAACTCCTCATTGTGGCCATTGCCGTAGACATCCGCGGTGTCGAGGAAAGTGATTCCGGCGTCGATCGCCCGGTGAATCACCGTGATCGATTCCTGTTCGTCTCCCGGGCCATAAAATTCCGACATGCCCATACAGCCCAGTCCCAGCGCAGAAACCTGCAGGCCGGTGCTGCCTAGTGTGCGTCTTTCCATGGATTTCCTTTCGGAATTGTAGATGAGAATGAAATCAGAAAGGCTGCAACCGAAGACGCTCGCGTAGTTCCGCGGTGAACCGGCGGTGACATTTCAAACAAAGCGTGCGCATGTTCGATAGATCGCATTCGCCGCCTCCTTCACTCACGGGAACGATGTGATCGGCATCCCAAAGAGATTTGCGGCCGCGGACTTGCCAGCTTTCGCGGGCATTGAGACGCGCCGGACCGCGAAGGCGCTTGATGCGGTTCCATTCGGCGACGCAATCGATCCCGCAGACTGCGCAGATGCCGCGATCGCGCTCGAACACTCGTTCGCGGAGATGTCCGGGATCACTACGCAGCTTCCATTCCTCGACGCAAAAGTCGGAGCAGAAGGTAATGCGGCCGGGTGGAACTTCCAGATTGCACCAGCGGCAAAGGTAACGGCCGTTTGGCCCTTTCGGCAGAGCTTCGCGATCGGCACGGCCGCCGGGCATAGCTCGTTGTTTGCTTACCGGTTGAAATGCGTCATTCATGACGTAAGATCTGCATAGGATCGACGCGCGCGGCCCGGCTTGCGGGAATCGCGCAAGCCAGCGCAGCCACCGCGAGAACCCCGATGGCCACACCGAAATACGTTGCCACATCGAGCCGCGAAACGCCGTATAGCATTCCGGCGAGCGCAGGGGAAGCCGATGCACTGTAGCACCTCACGCTATCACAATGAGCCGCTAAGTCTTGATAATTTCGCGCTCTGGCCGAAGCTACACCGCCACTTTCTCCCGCAACACCAGCGGGTTTTCATGTCCGCGCGCCGTGACAGACTCGATTCCGCGAATCTCTCCGTCCACTACCAGGAGCGCATGGTCGAAATTATTTACTGTCGGGCACACGTGCCGCGGCAGTAGATACAATTTACTCCCCAATTCCGGCACAGCGTCGGAAGCACTTTGCACGGGCAGGTGCTCTTCGCTCGGCTTCAGCGGAGTCAGTTCGGGATGCCCCAGAACCGAGCAGGTAGGAACGCCGGCGTCAGCCGAAACGCTTTTGTGCCCTGCATCACAGGTGACTTGGCGCGCCAGCGGATGACTAATCACGGTGGAGAGCACGAACGCCGCCGGTGCAAAGCCATAACCGGGAAGCTGCTGAAGGCTGACCATATCGTTGTAAACCACAGTTCCGGGTGAAATGCGGTGGATGAACGATGCATTCCGGAATCCGGGATATGCAATCCCGAACGGGGCTGCCGGCGTGCCGGATGTGATCACTTCTTCCACCGGAAGCCCGGTCTCCCCGAAAGCCTCCACTGCTTTGAGCAGATGGTCATAGCCGGCGAACGCGGCGTTTTGGCGCTCTTCCGGCGGGAAGCCGGACATGTGTCCATCGTAATAATGCAGCCCGCGAAGAGCGCTTCCGATGTTACGGCCCAACGCGAGAAGATCCGAAACGGAATCCTGGTCGACTCCGGTGCGATTCATACCCGAGTTCACGTCGATAAACATCCCGATGCCGGTGTTGCGCCAGCTCGCGACCTGCTCGGCAGACTCCACCAGCACGGAGATCCGGGTCTTTGCGTACTGCTCTGCGATTTCCAGAATACGCTCGCGGTTGGCGCCCATTACGGCAAATGCAACCAGCACATCGGCCGCGTTCAACTGGCAGGCTGCCAGCAACTCGAGCGTTGTGGAGCATTTGAAGTTCTTCACTCCGTGCTCGAGCAGACGGCGAAGCGTATAGCCCAGCTTGGCCGTTTTAATATGGGGGCGCCAGCGATTCGGATCGTTGTCCGCCAGCTTGATGGCGGCCCGTATATTGGCATCCACCTGCTCCGGGTAGATCAGCAAAGCAGGAGTGACGATGCGGCCGGGATCTTTGATCGCGTACGCGTTCAGACCAGGTTCCATGTACGAGAATATAGCTCTCGCTCGTCCAATACTCAGTAATGAGCTTTTTAGATAATCTGGAAAACCAGCTCAACGCCCTGGAACGGCAGGATGAACGCGACTCCGGCTGGCGGCAGAAGCAGGAAGACGAGCGAAGGCGGAGCCTGGCAGTAAGACCCTGGGCCGAGCAACTGAAGAACTCGGATTACACAAAGAAGCTGTTCGAACAGGCAGCTCTTTTCGGCCACCGCATCCGGACCAAGATCTATGTGGCTTGGTTCGAAAACAACCTGTTGTTAGAGGCACGAGGACGCCGGCTGGAGCTTCGCCCGACAGCCCCTGGCATTGTCGCAGTGTTCATGGAACCGGACGGAAAAACGGACACCGAACCGGTGGATCTGAATGGCGAGCCCGAAGCTTTGCTTCAAAAATGGCTCGGCTGAGTGGAGATTTATTACAGAGCCGCGACAAGGGGAGCGGTTTTCGCAGGAGGATGTTTCGAATGACAGACGCACAAGTGTATGCTGGAGCCGCGGCGATGGGAGCCGTCGCTGGAATGCGCACTTTATCCGGACCCGCAATGTTGATGCGGGCGGCGAAATCAGGGCTCCAGATCGCAGATCGGGAAATGGGCGTTCTCAGCCACCCTGCCGCGGCAAAGACTGCTACAGCACTTGCGGCCGCCGAGTTCATTGCCGACAAGTTGCCGTTCATGCCGAAACGAACCGGGAAAGCGCCGCTCACCGGCCGCGCTGTTTCGGGTGCGCTGAGTGGAGCGGCCGTGTGTTCGGCTCGAAAACGCTCCGTATTCGTGGGTGCGATTCTTGGAGCGGCCGCGGCGATCGGCGCGGCCTACGGTGTGTACCATCTGCGCAGAAAAATCGTGGAGCGTTTCCACTGGCCCGATCCTGTCGTTGCCCTGGCGGAAGATGCCCTGGTTGCCGGTTGCGGCATGCTCGTCATGTCGAAATTGCGGTCGGCAGGTGTTGTTCCAGAGCCGGAACTGTAGCCGTCCTTAAGAAAACGGCCAGACTCGCTCCACCGTCTTGCTCAAGATCCAGCTTTTGTCGTCTGCGTTCAGAAACGCCATATCGTCTTTCACCACCGTGAGGCGCTGCGCGTAGGTCGCTCGCTCTTTCGCAATCGGCCAGTCCGTGGCCCACATCAGCCGTTTCGGCCCGAACGTATCATAGAGGCGCTTCACCAGCCGCTGGGCATCGAGCCAGGGATACTTCTGCTTCGATAACGACCAGGTGTGCGAGATCTTCACAAAGACCTTGGGATAGCGCACCAGGGCCACGAGCTTTTCCAGCTCCAGCGGCTGATTCACTGGGCAATCCGCCATATGGTCAATCACTACCGTCAGCTCCGGAAACCGCTCCACGAGCTTCTGTATATCGGGTACGCGCGTGATCGGCGCAAGCAGCGTCATCGGCGCCCTCAGGCTTTGGCATCGTTTCCAAAGCGGCGGCATGAGCGGTCCGCTGATCCAATCTCCGCTCGCATCCGCGGCGGGACTTAAGCGCACGCCATGAAAGCCAGGCTGCCCGGAAATTTGCGACAGGTGATCGGGCGCAGCCGGGTCGAGCGGATCAACGCGGCAGACGCCCCGAAAGTATTGTGGGTACTGCTTCAGGACGGCAGCCAGATAGCTGTTGTCGTATTTGTAATGAATGACCTGGATAATGACGGTCTTCGTGATCCCGTTCGCCTTCATTAAGGCGAGAAGCATTTCGGGCGTGGCATCCCAATCCGGCACCTTCGCTCCCGCTGCGAACGGAAATGCCGCATCGTGTTTCCAAACGTGAACGTGCGGATCAACGATGCGGTAGCCCGGATCTGCCGCCGCGAGTGTCATGTAAAAGAGACTCCTTCGGGTTATTTGAGGGTGATCGCCTTCAGGCATAAATTCGCTCGAGATGTTGCACTATATACGCGCCGCAACGCTCGTAGCTGGCGCGCGGACCGGCTCTGGCAATGTCGAGATCCACGCAGAGCCATCCATTGAAATGAATCGATCGAAGCACCCTGTGGCATGCCGGGAAATCGATCTCTCCGTCACCCAGGTCATAAATGTTCGGACGGAAGTCGGCGGTCAGTCCGGCTCGTTTCGCATCTTTGTAATCCGCCATCATAACTCGTGTCTTGTATTTACTCAGAATGGCAGCCGGATCGCCGCCCGCCAGATAGATGTGTGCCGTGTCCGGAGAAAAATAGAACAAGCGCGGGTTGGTCAACTCCATGCACCGATCGATCTCTTCGGGAGTCTGCACCATCTGCCCCAAATGATTGTGCAATCCGGCTTTGAACCCCATTCCACCCGCCAACTCGCCCAGCTCATTGTAGAAGCCGCAGGCCGCTCGGAAAGTCGCCGCGTTCTGCCCGCTTCTACGCGGCGAAAACACGACCAGCTCCGTCGCGCCAAACCGCCGCAGAAACTGCATGGCCTCTTGCGCGCGCCGCAGAATCTCGGGATGTTGGCTCGCGTCATCGGCCCGCCCATTGAACGAAATGGTGATTAACCGAAGCCCGCGCGCAGAGAGCTCGCGCTCCATCTGCTGCGGCGTGATGCTGTATTTAGACAGGATCTGCGGGTATTGTGTGAGCCGCATTCCAATGAACCCGGTCTCTTTCATCACGTCGAGAATGTCGGTGAACTTCGTTCCCGGAAAATAATTCCAAAGGTTGGAGCCGAGCGCCCAGCGCACGTTGCGATTTGCCGGCAAGCGGTTCGCGTTCCGTTGCAGCAAGGCGCTCAGCGTCATTAACGCTTCTCTCCTGGTCATGAAATCAATTGTTCATCACTCAAATTGAGGAGATGCGGCTCGGGTTCCAGGTAAGAAGCAACCACATAAATCAGCTAAAGCACTCGTTTAAGAATTTCGAATTGACACCGGGCGCCGGCACGGGTCAGTTTTGAATAAGAGTGAGGAGGATCTCTGCTTGCGAAAGAGCTACAGTATGCTTGAGTCTTTCCGACCGCGCGCTTTCTCGCGTGGCGCGGCCTGTCAGGCTGCCGCGTCCCGACTCATCGGGACGCTTGGCTTGATTCTCATACCACTGCTTTGCACGCCTGTTCCCGCCAATGCCGCCATTACCATCGACATCACCAGCACGCCGAATACCTGGATCATTGATAACGGCACCCTTTCAGTGAAATGGCTGCCGAACGACGGGCGCATCTTCAGCATCCACTGGTCGGCCTTTCCAGACCAGGAATTAATCGATCAGACGAATACAAACAGTCATGGACCCAAAGGCCTCTACATGGATAATGTGGGCCCCGGCGCCAGTACGCCGAGCAACAATTATTATCTGGACCCGAACGGCAACTACATCGATTGGTGGGTCACCTTTCCGGCCGGCTCTACCAATGCGTTTACATGGTCTCAACACTACGTGTTGTACGCCAACGATCCGGGCATTCACATTTACTTTGTCCTGGATCACGGCCCGGGAGATGCCGCCGGGAGTATCGGCCAGATTCAGTGGGTGTTTCGTGGCGACCTTACGCAATTTACCAATACATATTCCGTGAATACCGGTCTCCGTAACCTGGGAGCTACCACGGTTCCGCTTCCCGATGCTGTGTTGTTTGGCACGGGCATAACAGGCGTTGCGGGCAGAAACGTCCAGGATGCCACGTCGGATTTGCATGGATTGCCGCTTCCGCAAGGCTTTCGCCGGCAGTTTTATACAAAGTACGATTATTCCAGTTACGAGTACTTACACAAAGCAGAGGGGGTCTATGGTTCCAATCTCGCAGCGTGGATGGTCGTTCCCAGTCATGAGTCGCTAACCGGCGGGCCCACAAAGCAGGACCTGATCTTCACGGGCAACCTTCTGATTATGGAGGCGTATTCCAATCATCTGGACAATCAGATGACGTTCCCAGTGGCGCAAGATGCCGTTATGCACCGGCTCTACGGCCCGTTCTACCTTCACTTCAACGCCTTCGGCGCCGATCACTCTACGCCCGCTTCTTTATACCGTGAAGCCTTGGCTTCCGCCGCTCCGTTTCGTGGTTTGTATGACAACGAAAGCGTGCTAGTGCAGAACGGGTATGTACCTTCGACCGGCCGCGGTAGCCTGCTCTCGTTTGTACAAGGTACGGAATTCCGCCGTCCGAACCAGGCCTGGATCGTGCTCAGCGACAACCAGACCAATATGCAGTATTCGCATGCCGGGCATCAATACTGGACGAACGCCGATCCTCTGGGTCTCGGTTTTCTGGACAAAGTAGCAGCCGGCGTTTACAGGCTGTCTGCCTACGTTCTGGGCGAGTGGGGCGAATTGCGGATGGACAACGTGAATGTCGCCGCAGGCCGCCTGACAACGTTGCCGCTGAAATTTACTCCGGAGAATTTCGGCACCGAGCGACCCATCTGGACCATCGGCACGCCCGACCGCTCCTCGCACGAATTTCTTCATGGCGAGATTTCCAATCCGATCGATCTCGATCCCAATTATTCCGACCGCTACACCAACGAACTGGGAAACGCCCTTCAGGACGACCGCGAATACTGGGGGAATTGGAATTACTGGAGCGATTTCGCGGCCAACCAGGGCGCCGTGGTTTATTACGCAACACGTGTCGGGTCGACTCCGGCCACCAAGGATCTCGCAAAATGGAACTACAACCAGTGGCACGTCTTCAATCCAGGTTTGTACGCAGGCATCTATAATCCCGCCGATACCACCACCGATGGTTACAAATACATCTGCCCCGCATACGTAGGCAACTGCGCGACAGCGGCCGTTCCGGACTGGCAAATTCATTTCGCCACGACCGCCGCGCAGCGAGCCCAGGGACAGTACGTCGCTTTGTCTGTGGGCTTGGCCGCCACCGAATCGGATCTTACCGTTTCATTGAACGGAATGCCACTGGTCTGGCATGCGCTTAAAAAAGCCGACGCTGGTGTTCGGAGCGGATTTTCAGGGACATATCAATGGGTCGTGTTCCAATGGGACACGACTCAGCTCAATCCTCCGGGCATGGATAACATCATTATGCTCCACGTGAATAGCACGCAAGGCGTCATGTACGATGCGCTTCGGATGGAGATCACCGACAAATCCGCGGCTCATGAACTAACCGGCTGGAACGATTACGAGTACCTGTACGGCGCGACGTACGAGCCCGCCGACGACACTGCATCAAACAATAACCAGTAGACTCTCTTGTGGTCCGCGCTTTTGACGTTGCTGAAAAAGTAAGCCGGGTAGCGCTTTACAACGTTATTTGCCCGAGCGAGCAGCGGAGCCCCGGGGCGCTGTGCTGCTGCGCGATACGCGGGCATGCGTGACGGAAGCCATTACGAATGCCGAGTGGCACGCTGCTATCGACATGCTGGGGGCCGTGGCACACGGCAAGCGGGCGACGGTGGGCGCCGGTCGTGGCTACGGTTATCCGCGGTTGTGAATGCAGTGCGGGAGCTGAACATCACGCCGCACGTGGCGCAGCACAGTAGTCGATCCAGTAGCATCAGCGGCCGCACCACTCGTCATGCCGGCTACCAGATCAGCCTGCAAAAGCGCAAGCGCATTGAGCCAATCTTCGGCTGAAGACGACGGGAACTCTCCGCAAGCTGCGGCATCGGGGACGGCGCTTGGTGCAGTGGACCTTTACGCTGGCTGTGGCCGCCTACAATTTGGTGCGCTTGGGAGTTGCGGCGGTGAACGCCTAAGGAGAAGTGTGTCCAAACGGCTCGCAGGGTTGCATTCGGGGCCGCTCGGAGCCCCTTGGAGACGATTTGAAGCGTGATCTTCTACCTGCGAGACTTCTTTATATTGCAGAGTGGATGCGCTCACTTATTTTTCAGCAACCTCTGAAGGGCGCGCCACCCCACAATCACGCAATGAGCGCTGGCGCAGCCGACCGAGCCAGCGACAACGCAGCGGCGCTTGACCGGTCCGTCACAAACATCGCTGTATATCGGTCCGTCCGTACATAGGCGATATGTTCACCGCCAGTCTGGACTTGCTGGAGCGAAAGCGATTGGGTACCGGAGGATCGAAGATAGACGGAGAACTCGGCGCCGCCTTGCGCGTAGACCAGATGCAAGAACACCTCGCCTCCCAGACGGCAGAGTTTCCCGTGCTCAAAGCGGTACCCTGGCGGAACAAGCGCGGCGAGTAACGATGCTGGAATTCCGTTGCGCTGGCCGAGATCCGCAACAGCATTTGGATCGGATAACCATCTGCGGTGTTGCGCGAGAGTTACTTCGCTCCGATGATCGCGGGCCGCATCTACGCAGAGCTTCGGCGGCGGCGATGCGAACATCGCGCGGTAGCTCAAGGCGCCGGCCAGAAGGATTGCTGCTATACCGGCGGCCACCGCCAGCCATCGGGGAGAGAACGAACGCCGCTCCAAGGCGATGTGGGCGCGTACTGTTCGGTCGAGCGCTGTGGTGTCTACCTTCTCGGACAGGATGCTTCTGCGCAACAGAGAATCCAACGTAATCTGCCGCTCCACTTCCTCATTGCACGCTCGGCAATTCCGTAGGTGTTCGGCAAAGACCCGGGCGCTTTCGGGTTCCATCTCGCCCGACAGATAGGCGGGGCAGCGCGCAGCTATCTCTTTGCAGGTCATGATGCTCCCTTTCCCGCGCACTTCGCGGCCGAGCTGAGTTGCACGCGCAAGGCGTGGCGAGCGCGGCTGAGCCGTGACATCACAGTGCCGACCGGCAAGGATAGAATCCCCGCAATTTCCCGGCACGTAAATCCTTCCACGACCCCCAGCAGTAGCACCGTCCTGTGCCTTGCCGGCAATGCCGCGAACGCACGGGCGACATCCGCCGCATCGAATTCGGACATACCGGAAGCAGTAAAGTCGGGCAGGCGTTCTTCCGCGCTGCTGGAGATCCCCAGCGTCACCGGCTCCGCGCGTTGGCGTCTGCTTTGAGCGTAGACCGCATTTAACAGAATCCGAAAGAGCCAAGCGCGCGCATTCGTGCCGGAGCGAAACTGACGAAAGTTCCGCCACGCGTGCAACAGTGTTTCCTGCACCAGGTCTTCGGCGCTGGCAGCATCCGAACTCAGCCTACGAGCCACCCGAAGCAGACTGCTGGAGTGAGGCATCGCCGTGCGTTCGAATTCGTCCTGTTGGGCACCCACAAATGATCGACGCTACTCACCCGCTCCTTTTTGCAGGTCCGTGAGAGCCGCCAGCACTTCCTGGCTATGTACCTCCGGATTTACTTTAACGTACACTTTCCGGATCACCCCTTCGGGGTCGATCAGAAACGTGTTGCGGTTGGCCAGCGCGGTTCCGTGGAAGTCGCCCAATGAGCCGTATTTCGTGGTGACATCGTGGCTGGGGTCCGCCAGTAGCTTGAATGTCAGGCTTTCTTTGGTGCAGAATTGCTGGTGCGAATCAACGGTATCGACGCTGACGCCAACCACCGCTGCATTCTTCGCCTGATATTGCGCCAGGTCCCGCTGAAAGTTATGGGCTTCGATGGTGCAGCCCTTCGTCATGTCTTTAGGGTAGAAGTACAATACAACCCACTTCCCGCGGAAATCGTGAAGGCTGACAGGTGTGCCTTCCTGTGAATTCAAGGTGAAATCGGGGGCCTTGCTGCCGACCGTGGGGAGATCGGCAGCGTGTAGCGCCGGTACCAGCGCGAATGTAGCGAATAAAGTCAAAACCGGGATCAGCGAGTGAGCAATCCACTTCGAACGCGTCATATCTTGGTTCTCCTACCTATCTAAAATGCTAGGGAGCGGTGAATTCATCCCGGGTAGGTCAGAAAATCAGTTTCAAGGCCATTTGGACCTGGCGAGGCGGATACGTTGTGGTGAACACACCATAAGAGCCAGAACCCGGCGCAAACGTGGTGGTGAAGCCGGAGTTCACGTTGAAGTTTGTGGTGTTCAGCAGGTTGAATGCTTCCGCGCGAAATTCGAGGCGGCTCGATTCCGACCACAAGGCAAAGCTCTTATGCACCCCGAAATCAAGTTCCAGGAAATGCGGCCCGCGCGCAAGGTTGCGGCCGGCATTACCGAATGGTTGAAATGGGCTCGGGATGGAAAATGCGGCGAGATTGAGATAGTGCGTCGGGTTCGATCCATTCAGATAGAGCGACGCCCCCGTGAGATTCGGTCGTGGCGTAATCAGAGGGCTTACGCTGGCTTGGGTGGTCGGGCTGTAGGTGATGTTGATGGGGAGGCCCGAGGTCGCGGTGTTGATCAAATCGAGAGACCAGCCGCCCGCAATCATGTCAAGAGCACGATTTGCGATGTTGAACTTACGTCCGCGGCCAACTGGCAGGTCGTAGACCACCGACGTTGTGTCATTGAAGGTCTGGTCGTAGCTGGAAACAGCGCGCTCGGCTTTCGTGTTATAGAAATTGATGCGCGAGTTGTCGCCGTCATAGTTCTCCAGGTGACCCGGCGCATTGTCAATGGCCTTGGACCACGTGAACGAGTTGATGAAATACAGTCCACCCGAATAGCGTTTCTCCAACTTCGCTTGCAAACCGTGGTACGTGCTGAAACCGCCGTCATAGGCTTCTTCAATGGTGGTGAACTTCGAGTAAGGCCGCCGCGCATTGACGGACAGATTCTTGCCGGGAAGGTTTGGAAAAGCCTGGTTGGCGTCGGTGAGAATCATCAAGCCAACACCGTGATTTCCGACGTACGCAACATCGAGCAGCAGGTTATGCGCGAGTTCGTGCTGCACAGTGAAATGCCAGCTCTGGACATAGCCGGTGCGATTGTCGGCGGGGATGTAGCGAACCTGCGTGGTCACCGTATTGAACGCCGCCGGAGTGGCGAAGTTATTTGGAAAACCGAGATACGTAGGACGGAAGCATGCGCCGGCAGGATCGCTCACCGAGGTGCAGGTTCCGAAACCTTGACCGGGAACCTGGTCGATGATGGCATCCACGATGTTCGGACCGTTATAGGCCAGCAGGTTCTCGCCGCCCAGCCGGTTGAACTGAACGTAACTGATGCCGTATGCGCTGCGAATCACGGTATGGGGCCCGGCCTGATAGGCAAGTCCAATGCGAGGCGCGAAGTTATGCGGGTCCGGATGGACCAGCGCGCGGTCGTACAAACTGCCGTTGCTCGCATTGATCATAGAAACGGTCTGCGGGTTAAAATTCGCCAGCTTGTTATCGCGCTCCCATTGAGGTGTGGCGAATTCGTAACGGAATCCGAGATTCAAGGTCAGACGATCGTTGAACTTCCAGTCGTCCTGCACATACGCAAAGTACATGCGCTGGCGCAGGTGAGCGACGGAGTAGTTGTTCAACTCGTAATGGCTTCGGGCGCCGAACATGAAATCGGCGAGGCTGAAAACCTGTTGCTGAGTGGAGTTCAGCCCGCTCGTTCCGATGGTGCTGCTAAAGAAGCCATTGTAGTTGTCAACCCCGTACTTCGGGTGGAAGTCCTGTACCTGTGTGTCGATGAGCTGGTACTCGAAGCCGGTCTTGATGCTGTGGCGGCCGACAATGTGCGTGTAGTTGACCTTGGGGTCGAACACTAGCGGGTATTGATACTGCGGGTTGCTGTTCTGGCGGCCGAGCTGCGATAAGCCGCCCGAGAGGTTCAGCGAATACAGCCCGCCGGCGAAGGCCGGATTCGTGGGCAGGTTCGGCACCTGGAAAGCCGGAACATTTACCCCGAGTCCGATGGGCGTCTTGCCGCCTTCGGTGTAGTCGAGGCCTGCGCGGAACTCGAGAATCGAAGTGGGCGTGAGCGTCCAGGTAACTCCGGGAACGAGCTGCTTGTTGCGAATGTAGACGTTCCCGTTCGCATTGCCGCCCGCCGGCCCCGGGATGGCGGCCGGGCTGAAGATGCGAATGTCGCCTTGGCTGTAGCGGACAAACGTGGTCAGCTTCTGGCCGATATATTCGTCATATCGAATGTCCCCTTTGTCGCTGTAGATCGTGTCCGCCGGCGAAGACTCATAGTTGTTCGTCGTTCCGGGAAGATTCGGATCGGGGAGCGCCGCCAGCACTGCCGCCGCGAATGGCGTAATCGCGGAGGCGGGGACGACTCCGTTCGAATAGAGTTGACCCGTGATGGGATTCTTCACCGGAATGCCGAAGTTGCCGTGTTTGAAGGCAACTGTCGGAAGGCTCGCAAATTGTACCGGGTGGAACACACGCCGGAAGCCTTCGTAATCACCGAACAGAAAGATCTTGTTCTTAATGATGGGGCCGCCCAAAGCCGCGCCAAACTGGTTCTGATTAAAGGCGGGCTTCACGCCGTTGACCGGTTTAAAGAAGCCCGTGGCGTTGAGGTCGGTGTTGCGCAGGAACTCCCAAAGCTCGCCGTGCAGGGAATTCGTGCCGCTTTTGATGGTGGCATTGATCACGGCGCCGGTGGCACGGCCGTATTCGGCGCTGTAATTGTCTGTTTCCACTTTGAATTCGGCAAGCGCGTCCGGATTCGGTTGAATCACCTGGTTGGAAAAGCCCTGGTTGCTGGTGCCGTAGGCGTTGTTGTCGATGCCGTCGAGCAGAAAGTTATTTAGTTCGCTGCGCTGTCCGTTCACGTTGAAAGAGGCATCGCGGCTGCTGTCGCTCTGGTTTTCGAGCGGCGACCGTGCGACCCCGGGGACGAGCAACGTGAGATCGGCATACGAGCGACCGTTCAGAGGAAGGTCGACGATTTCTTTCGTGTTGATCACTTGTCCGCGGCTGCTGTTCTCGGTTTCGAGAAGCTCGGCGGCGCCGGTCACGGTCACGTTTTCCGAAGTCTGGCCGACTTTTAGGGCCACGTCGACGCGTTGTCGCGCGTTGACCTGTAGCTCGAACGGATCCGTCGTGGCGGTTTCAAAACCCTGAGCGGTCACGCGGACTCGGTAAGAGCCCAGGCGGACATTCACAAATTCGTAGTTCCCGTTGGCGTCCGTAGTGGTGTCCAGAACCACGTTCGTGGTGGCGTTCTCAAGACTGACTTTCGCGCCAGGAACCGCCGCGCCGGTCGGATCATTCACGCTGCCAAGGACTGTTCCGGATTCGAACTGGCCGAACAGGAGCGTGGCGGAGAGAGCGATGGAAAGACACAAAAGTCGTACAAGGACTCTGAGACACGTCATGATTTTGAAACCCCTGTTTAGTAACTTTACGGTAGATCGTGCCGGGAAGCAAGGGCTACCGGTGCTATGGGATTAGTTTGGCGGATGCGTTTGAAGGTGATTACGGGGCAGCTGCGGGCAGTCCCCGTCAAAACGCCAGCAGGCGTTCGCTTTCGCGCACCAGATCACTCACCTGCGGAAGAATTTCCTCTTCAAGCCGTGGATTGTAAGCGATCCAAGTATCCAGGGCGGCGACGCGGCCGACGGGAGCGTCGAGCTCTGTAAACAACTCGTTCGCAATGCGCGCTGCGATCTCGGCTCCGTATCCCCAGGACAACGTGTCCTCATGCGCGACCAGCACCCGGTTCGTTTTTTTCACCGAGGCTGCGACGGTTTCCCAATCGTACGGAGAAAGGGTTCGCAGATCGATCACCTCTACCGACACGCCACGGCGGTGCTGCTCGATCTGCGCAGCCGCTTGCGCCGCCTTATGCACAAGCGCGCCGTAGGTCACGACGGTCAGGCTCTTCCCTGCCCTGACGATTTTCGCCTTTCCGAACGGAATTGTGAAATCGAGTCCGGGATGCGGAGCGCGGTTGTACGGCTCACGATACAGCTTTTTGTGTTCTAAAAACAGAACCGGGTCGTCGCTGCGAATTGCCGTACGCAACAATCCGCACGCATCGAGCGCGTTCGATGGAAACACAACTCGCAGCCCCGGAATATGCGTGAACGC
The DNA here is from genome assembly GCA_035651215.1 of Bryobacteraceae bacterium. Classification (GTDB taxonomy): domain Bacteria; phylum Acidobacteriota; class Terriglobia; order Bryobacterales; family Bryobacteraceae; genus Bog-105. The sequence goes on along the minus strand of DASRGE010000005.1, from coordinate 80,085 downwards.
CACTTCGCCGCACTGGCTGTGATAAATGGCGCCGCCGTTCAGATAACCGCCAATGGGCACGCGGATAACTATGGGGCACGCGAACCCGTTGTTCGAACGCCAGCGGATGGTGGCGAGCTCATCGCGAATCTGCATCATGGCCGGCCAGATGTAGTCGAAGAACTGGATCTCCGGGACCGGCTTCAGACCGCGCACTGCAAGCCCGATCGAACGGCCGATAATGGCTGCTTCCGCAATAGGCGTGTTAAAACAGCGCTGGCTTCCGAACTCGCGCTGCAAACCTGAGGTGGCTTTGAAAACACCGCCTTTGCCCTTTACCTCGGAAAGAAACTGTTCACGGCTGCAATCGGCGACATCTTCGCCAAACACGAGCACCCGCTCATCCCGGCGCATCTCTTCGGCGAGCGTTTGATTGATCGCGTCCACCATCGTACGCGGCTCGCCATGAAAAGCAGGCGTCGCCTCGAAGGCAGTAGAACACGGGTCGACCCTTGGCGAATAGAGAAATTGCGGCAAAGAATCCGGCGCAGGCGGAGGTTCGTGCAGCACCTGTTGCGCGATCCGGGCCACCTCGGCATCGATTTCCCGCAAAATGGATTCCATGGCGCTGCGGTCGAGAATCCCCTCACGCAGCAGTAGATCGGAGAATTGCCTGAGCGGATCGCGCAACGCTTCCTGTTCACGCTCTGCTGCGGGTTTATACAGGCGCTCATCGTCGGAGAGCGAATGCGAATACGGACGCGTGACAGAGGCGTGGACAAGCGCAGGACCGTGCCCGCCGCGGCAATAGTCGGCGGCGTGCTTCAGCGCGCGGTAGGATTCGATGAAATCCGTTCCGTCCACTTCCAGGCGAAGGAGCCCTGGAAAACCTTCGAGCACGCGCGCGATATTTCCGCCGGCAGTCTGCTTCTCCACCGGCACCGAGATGGCGTATCCGTTATCTTCGATCAGTACCAGCAAAGGGAGCCGTTCGAGGCATGCCGCATTCATGCATTCCCAGAATTCGCCCTCGCTCGTGGCCCCTTCTCCGGAACAAACGAGCGTGATTTCGTCTGAATTCGGGGCGACGTATCGCTTGGCCTCCGCGCACCCCACGGCGTGGAGGAATTGGGTTCCGGTTGGTGAAGAGCCGGTCAGAATGCGCAAAGACGGCGAGGACCAGTGGGAAGGCATTTGACGCCCACCGGAACTGGGGTCGCGCGCCGCACCGACTGCCTGCAGGAGCATGTCCTCTGCGGTCATGCCCAGCGTGAGCGCCAGAGCGCGATCGCGATAGTACGGAACCGCCCAATCGTGCCCCGGACGCAACACCAGGCCAGCCGCGATCTGTACTGCTTCGTGACCGGCCGCGCTGATCTGGAAAAAAATTCTGTTCTGGCGCTTCAACCGGATTTCCCGATCATCCAAACAGCGCGAGAGCTGCATGATCCGGAAGACGCGGATGAGAGTGTCTCGATCCAGTTCGTATGGGACGGCGAGTCTCGCCTCGGCGGAAGCTCGGAGGGTTTGAGTCGGGGTAGTCACCAATCCGCATTATCTCCCGGCCAAAGTATGTGGAATGCAGGAGTGTGGATTATAGCGTGCCCCCTTTATCTACCGCGGGTCCAGAACAGCGCAACCGAGTTATATAGAATCAAAGCGGGAGAGACCTGTTTCCATGGCAACGGCAACGGCGGGATTAGAGGGCATCGTTGCGACGACGTCCCAGATCTGCTTTATCGATGGCGAAAAGGGCGTATTAAGCTATTTCGGCTATAACATTCACACGCTCGCGGAGAACGCCACTTTCGAAGAGGTGATTTATCTGCTGTGGAACGGGAAGCTGCCGAACAAGAGCGAACTCGCCGCCCTGAAATCATCGCTGAATGCCCATCGGGAACTGCCGAAGGAAGTCACAAACTTCTTGAAGGACGCGCCGCGCGACAGCCAGCCCATGGATGTCCTGCGTACTGCGGTTTCCATGCTCAGCTTGTACGATCCGGAAGCGCGTGACAATTCGGAACAGGCGAACAAGGAAAAAGCGGTTAAGTTGATGGCGCGTGTCGCCACAATCGTTACGTCCTATGACCGTCTGCGCAAAGGCCAGGCGCCGGTTCCCGGCGACACCTCGCTCAACTACGCCGCGAATTTTCTCTATACGCTTTGCGGCAACAAGCCCGACGACGTGATGGAACGCGTGTTCGACGTAGCGCTGATTCTGCACGCGGATCACGAGCTGAACGCCTCCACGTTTGCCGCGCGTGTCACGGCCGCCACATTGTCCGATATCTATTCCGCGATTACCTCCGCGATCGGCGCCTTGAAAGGACCGCTTCACGGCGGCGCCAACGAGGCGGTGATTCAATTTCTGCTCTCTACGAAATCTCCGGACGATGCGGCCGAGACGGTTCGATCCCAGCTTGCGAAGAAGATCAAGATTTCAGGGTTCGGACACCGCGTTTATCGCGTGCTCGACCCGCGCGCCATTCATCTGAAAAAGATGAGTGAAGAGTTAGCTAAACGCACAGGACACACGGAGCTTTTCCAGAAATCTACGCGGGTTGAACAGACGGTGAATGATCTGAAGCATCTTAACGCAAACGTCGATTTCTACTCGGCTTCGACGTACTATTCGCTCGGCATTCCGGTGGATCTCTACACGCCGATTTTCGCGGTGAGCCGGATGTCGGGATGGACGGCCCATGTGCTGGAGCAATATCGGAATAATCGTCTGATCCGGCCGCGCGCGGAGTACACGGGCGCTCCGGATGGACAGCCCTGGATCCCGCTGGAAAATCGCTCCTAACGGGATGTACGATCTCAATTTCTTCCGCAATAACCTCGAGCAAATTCGAGAACGTCTGGCGGCCCGCGGTTATGTGCTGGATCTTGACGCTTTCGAAACGCTGGATCGCGAGCGGCGGCAGTATCTGACAGAGAGCGAGCAGTTAAAAGCAGAGCGCAACAAAGCTACTGCGGAGATCGGGAAATTGCGCAGGGAAGGGGTCGATACCTCCGGGCGCCAGGAGCAAGTCCGTGCCATCGGGAACCGGATCGCCGAACTCGACCAGCAAGTGTCGAAGGTGGAGGGCGGTTTTCGCGATTTCCTGTCGCGCATCCCGAACCTGCCGCATGAAAGCGTACCGGTCGGAAAGGACGAGCGCGATAACGTCGAGATCCGCCGCTGGGGGAATCCGCCGGAATTCGCGTTCACTCCGAAGGCGCATTGGGACCTAGGTCCGGAGCTGGGGATTCTCGATCTGGAGCGCGCAGCGAAAGTCGCCGGGGCCCGGTTTGCGTTTTATTTTGGCCTGGGTGCGCGCTTGGAACGGGCGCTGATCAACTTCATGCTCGATTTGCACACGCGTGAGCATGGATATCAGGAAGTGCTGCCGCCATTTCTGATCAATTCGGCCAGCCTGTATGGCACGGGGCAGTTGCCGAAGTTCGCCGACGACCTGTTTCGCTGCGAAGGACACGATCTGTGGCTCGCGCCCACGGCCGAGGTGCCCGTCACCAATATTTTTCGGGATGAGACACTGAACGGGGACGCGCTGCCCATTTCGCTGTGTGCGTATACGCCCTGCTTTCGCAGCGAAGCCGGATCCTATGGGCGCGATGTGCGCGGCATTATCCGGCAGCACCAGTTTCAGAAAGTGGAACTGGTGAAATTTACTCGGCCGGAACAGAGCTACGACGAACACGAAAAGCTCACGCGCGATGCTGAGGATGTCTTGCAGCATCTCGGACTACCTTACCGTATAGTCGTGCTCTGTGCGGGCGACACCGGGTTCAGCTCGGCGAAGACTTACGACATCGAGGTCTGGCTGCCCGGGCAGAACGCCTACAAAGAGATTTCGTCCTGCTCAAACTTCGAAGCATTTCAGGCACGCCGTGGCCAGATCCGTTACAAAAGCGGCAAAGGAAAACCAGAGTTTGTGCACACGCTCAATGGAAGCGGCCTGGCTGTCGGCCGGACCTGGGTAGCGATCCTTGAGAATTACCAGCAAGCCGACGGAAGCGTGCTCGTCCCGCCGATGTTGCGACCGTATCTGAACACGGAGCGGATCGACCGGAGCGGCGGCCTGGTTTGAACGAGCGATCAGCGCTCAGCCATCAGCGGTGCTGATGCCTAATAACTGACCGCTGTTTCCCCAGTCACAGCTTTCTAAAATTTCTGCAAATCTTTTCTAAACTGCTCCGAATCAGCGGTTTGCCGCTCCTTCGCGACGGCGATTGAGGCGCAACTCCCAGCGGCTGCGCACCGCCGCATGTTTGACTGAAGTCGCCCGTGAAAATTACGGCGATTTCGACATGAGGCACCATGCTTAAACTGCGCCACCTGCTATCTACACTGATTCTTTGTTCCACGCTCTTGCTGAGCCGCGCGTTCGCGCAAACAACTCTGACACAAATTCGAGATACGGTCTACAACATCAATGGCACACCGTTCAATGGAACAGTGGTGATTACCTGGAACGGCTTTGTAAATTCGGGTAGTTCTACACCGCTGAGCACGTCCGCACGCATTTACAACGGAGCGCTCTCGGTCTTGCTGGTTCCGACAACGACGGCGTCCTCGAACGCTTATTATCAGGCTGCTTATAACAGCAACGACGGAACGGTCACCTGGACCGAGACCTGGCAGGTACCGCCCAGCAGCACACCACTAACGCTCGCGCAAGTTCGGCAGTCGAGCACGCAAGGCTCGGGAGGGACGAGCGGTGGAACCGGCAGCACTGGATCGACCGGTTCGGGGGGCTCTCAGTATGCTACACTTCCGATCTCCATCAGCGAGGTGACGGGGCTGAGTTCCAATTTGAATTCCATTAATAGCGCGTTGACGTCGTTGACTACTCAGGTCAACGGTCTGCAATCGACGGTTAACTCGGCGGGATCGCTGTCCAGCTTGCAAAGCACCGTGAGCGGGCTAAGCTCGACGGTTTCGAGCACCAGCAGTAGCCTGGCGACGCTCCAATCGACGGTCAACAGTCTCAACTCGACTGTCAGCCAGAACAGCAGCACCCTGACCGGCCTTCAGAGCAGCGTGACGGGATTGGGTTCAAACATAACCGGAAACAGCAACTCCATTGCAACTTTGCAGAGCACAGTGGCGGCCCTGAATAGCGCGCTTACGTCACTGCAAAACACAGTGAGCAGCTTAAGCGCCGGGAGCACTGCCGCGTTTTCGGATGCGGAAAGCCCTGCCGGATCGGTCAACGGTACAAACGGAACGTTTACCTTAGCGAAGGCTCCGGCAGCACCCACCAGCGTGGCGCTGTACAAGAACGGCATTTTGCAGTCCTATGGAGTGGATTTCACAGTATCCGGCCAGACGGTCACGTTTGCCGCGCAGAGTTTGCCGCAAACCGGCGATGTGGTGCAAGCCTTCTACCGGACCACCGGGACGGGGCCGGCTGCCGCGTTTGTGGACAGCGAAGTCCCGACGGGCTCGATCAATGGGACGAACCTGACGTTCACGCTGGCAAATGCACCCAATCCTTCCGCGAGCTTGAAGCTCTACAAAAACGGAGTCCTGCTGGCGCAGGGTGTTGATTACTCGCTGAGCGGCGCCACAATTACGTTCCTCAGCACGAAAGCCACGCCTCAATCCGGCGATTCCCTGCTGGCTTCCTATCGCCACTAACAACCGTACATGCGGTCCTTGAAACTTGCCCGGCAGGACTGAATCTCATATTGCGGCGAGTAAAGCGGCAATCTACGATAAATGCCGCGAGCTTTCCGCATATTGAGGAGAAAGAATGCATATTGGGCTGGTGGGTCTTGGCCGCATGGGCGCGAACATGGTGCGGCGCCTGCAAAAGGCCGGGCACAGATGTACCGTTTTCGATCTGAATCCGGAAAACGTTAAGAAACTCACGGGTGAAGGCGCCGAGGGAGCAAGTTCGCTCGAAGATCTGGTGAAGGAGCTCCCGCAGCCGCGCGCGGTCTGGATCATGGTTCCCGCCGGAAATCCGACAGAGAAAACTGTTCAGGCGCTGGCGAATGCCATGGAAAAAGGCGACACGATTATCGATGGCGGAAACAGTTTTTACAAAGACGATATACGCCGCGCCGAGCAACTGAGGCCGCGCGGTATCGGCTACGTCGACGCTGGAACCAGCGGCGGCGTGTGGGGACTGGAACGCGGCTATTGCCTGATGGTGGGGGCCGATGAAGACGTGTTTCAGCGGCTGGAGCCTATTTTTAAGACCCTTGCGCCGGGTATTGGCACAATCGAGCGGACTCCCGGACGAGAGAAACTGGGCGGCACTGCGGAACAGGGCTACCTGCGAACCGGTCCCCCGGGCTCTGGGCATTTCGTGAAGATGGTCCACAACGGCATCGAATACGGCGTCATGCAGGCTTACGCCGAGGGGTTTGATCTGTTGGTTCACAAAGATTCGAAGGAACTGCCGGAAAACGAGCGCTTCACGCTGAACGTGGCGGATATTGCCGAGCTCTGGCGCCGCGGCAGCGTGATCGGTTCGTGGCTGCTCGATCTGACCGCGATGGCGCTGGCGGAAAATCCCTCGCTCTCGGATTTTACCGGGTTTGTCGAAGACTCCGGCGAAGGCCGCTGGACCATCAATGCCGCGATTGAGCAAGCAGTTCCGGTGGAGGTGCTGGCCTCCGCGTTGTTTACGCGCTTTCGTTCCCGGCGCGAACACACCTTTGCGGAAAAAGTGCTGTCCGCGATGCGCTCGAAGTTCGGCGGGCATGTGGAACGGCCCACCGGCGGCTAACACGCAAATCGCTGTTTACGCGCCACGACGATGCGCAGCGGCGGAAACGTGAGAAGCGGATTTCCCCAGCGTGTCTCGACCGAAAGACCGGCGCGCCGGAGTTCACGGGTATAGTCGCCGATCAGCTTGTAATCGGAAAGAATGGCAACGCCTCCGGGCTTGAGGACGCGCGCAATCTGCTCCAGCGCTCGATGTCGTGTAGCGCGGTCATAAATATTGTGCAGGCAGAGGTTCGAGACGACCACATCGAAGGTCGCGTCAGGAAACGGCATCTCCTGCGCCGGAACGCTCAGCAGCGTGCAGCGGCCGCTCACTCTTTCGAGTTCCAGGTTGCGGCGCGTGGCGGCTTCGGAGTTGCCGCCCATGTCAACACTGGACCAGATATCAATGCCGGTAGCTTGTCCATCACCACCGGCAGCGGCCAGCCGTTTGGCTGCTCCGGCAAGCAGAAGCCCGCGCCCGCAGCCTACGTCCAGAACCTGCTCGTCACCGCGCCAGGAGTGCAGCGAAAGCATCAGATCGCGATGGCGCAGCTTCCCGTATTTCACGTAGACGAGAAAGAGAACTCCTTCGAGGAGAAGCAGCAAGCCCGTCCAGAAGAACATCGGCCGGACAATAAAACTGATGTTGCCAGCCGTTACCTGACGTGGTCCGAAGACTCCGAGCAGAAGGCACGGGATACCGAACAGAAAGAAGTTGCGCAATACATTTGGCGCGTCGACACCGTAATCGGGCGTGGCGGTTTGCATATCCCATGATTTTCAACCAAGCTGGCTTGGTATCCTCTCGACGAGATGCAACGTCGCGATTTGCTGAAATATTCTCCGGTTGCTCTTGCCGCTACTGTGGGCCACGTTTCGACAGTGGAGGCCCAGACCGAAGGCCAAGGCAGTGAGGCCATCTACAACGTCCGCAACTTTGACGCGAAAGGTGATGGGAAGACGGTAGACACGCCTGCCATTAACCGGGCGATTGAGAGGGTAGCGGCAGCGGGCGGCGGCACACTGGTTTTCCCAGCGGGCACGTATCTGTGTTTTACGATCCGGCTGAAATCGAATGTGGACCTGTACCTGTCGCGCGGATGCACGATTCAGGCGGCGGACTCGCCCAAACCCGGGGAAACGACCGGCTACGGCGGCGGTACATATGACACGGCGGAGCCGAATGATCCTTGGACGCCCTATCAGGATTACGGGCACAATCACTGGCGCAACTCGCTCTTCTATGCAGAGAATCAGCAGAATTTCAGCGTCATTGGGCCCGGGCTCATCTTCGGTAAGGGTCTGTCGCATGGGACGCGAGATGTGCGCGGCGGCTACGAACCATTTGTCGCGGAGCAGGCGGGCGTGGGAAACAAGACCTTCGGTTTAAAGAACTGCCATAACGTGATTCTGCGCGACTTTAGCGTGCTCAAGGGCGGGCATTTTGCGGTGCTCGCGACCGGCGTGGATAATCTGATACTGGATAACTTGCTCGTCGACACAGACCGTGATGGCTTTGACATCGATTGCTGCCGCAACGTCCGCGTGTCCAATTGCACGGTGAACTCGCCGTGGGACGATGCCATCTGTCCGAAATCGAGTTATGCGCTCGGACACCCGCGATCCACGGACAACATCACGATCGCAAACAACTACGTGACGGGCTACTACGAATTAGGCAGTGTCCTTGCGGCCACATGGAAGAAGTATCCGGAAGATGCACACGTACCGCGCAACGGCCGGATCAAGTGCGGGACGGAATCGAATGGAGGATTCCGCAATATCACGATTACCGGCAATGTGATTGAAGGGTGCAAGGGTATTGCGCTGGAGAGTTCAGACGGCGCCTTTCTGGAGGACATTGCGATCACCGGCAATACGATGAGGGATATTATCGATGCTCCGTTATTTTTGCGGCTGAATCGCAGAAATCGCAATCCGAAGGAGACTTTGCGCGCGGGGACGCTGCGGCGGGTGCTGATTTCAAACCTGGTGAGCTACAACTCAGCGTCTTCGACGTCATCGATTTTTTCAGGTATTCCGTCCAATTTAATCGAGGACGTGAAGCTGGTGAACTGCTACTTCGGGCACCGTGGATTGCCGAAAGTGATGCGCGTAAACTGGGGCGAAACGACTCGGCCCATGCCCGACTGGCGGCAAATTCAAGTACCCGAAATAGAGGACGCGTACCCGGAGCTACTGCGGTTCGGACCGACGCCGTCGAACGGCTTGTTCATCCGCCACCTCCGGAATCTGGACATGTCGCATGTGGAAATTGCGCCCATGGGTGCCGATCCGCGTCCGGCGTTTTGGCTGGAGGACGTACATCGTGCGGACTTTTTTGCAATCACGGCGCCGCACCAGGACAACTTCTCTCTGCACAATGTGACGGATTTCCGCATCGGCTGGTCGCGCGCGGCGCCGGATGCGAATCGCGCAACCGCCAACGATGAGCTCCTATGAGCGCTCGCGGAGCAGTCTTCGCCAGATAACCGATTTTGGTCATTACCAGACACAAAAACCCGCATTTGCGTCGAACCGAATCGACATTTCGGATTGGCATAAGGAACGTCCGCGCCGTCGTCCAGCTCTTTGGTCTATACATCCGTGCTGGCGCTGCTGCAAATGAAGCAGAGTGGATTCCGGTCACCGGCGGTGCAGGCCTCGACCGCGATGCCGTGCGGCCGCTCGATGGTAATCTGCTGGTCGCGTGAGGAAGCGGAGATGAGCAAGGGATTAACAGACTAATGTTAGTGCCGATTGCGGCAACTCTTACCCCATTCATACGTCCAATAAGATGAAGGGCGCGAAAGCCCACAGCAAATACGAATGGTGAGAGATAAAAAATGGAAAACCGTTCAACTTCGGTGGCTATGGGGACGCGGGAACGCGGCGTAAGTTTAGCCTGCGGTGAACGGGAGAACAGCCGGCCGCGCGTACGGCCCCGAACAGCAACTATGCTTCAACGTTTGGAAGACGTGCGTCATAACCAGATTTTGTGCCGACGTCTGCTCGGGCGGTGCCATCTGCTCGGGTAGAACGGAGATGCGGGAAGCGCAGGCGAAAACGCCTACTCCACTTCACTTCACTGATGCAGGAATTTCCGGTAGAGGCCGCTGTTATACGTACTCCACGGGGTGAACCCGTGGCTCTCAACGAAGAGCTGATAAGCAAAATCGATGTTTGCTTTGCAATCGAGTAAGTCCCGCAAATTCAGTCCAGGCCTTTTCAGGTGGACTGTGTTGATCTGGAAATAGCCCCAGTCCAGAGTACCGTCAGCGTTGTAGTGATAAATCTCGCATTTGCCCTGCGGGTTCTCGGCCCGCTGGATCGCGAGCGCGATCCGGCAGGCGGAGCCGAACTTGCGGCAGGCATATTGCTGGTATGCCGTTAACGGCCGGTGCTGATCGAGTTGCGCGGCGAACGCATCCTCGCTTCTGATTCGTTCGGCTATCACGAGAGGCGACTGGAACTTAAGGCGCACGGGCGATTGCAAGCTGAAGGTGTACTGGGCGTGTATCTGGAACGCTAGATATACAAGGAAGATGCCGGCGATCAGAGCTGAAATGCTTAGCAGCCAGCCGGGTTTTTTCGCCGGGCTTGCTGGCGCGGCCGGTTTGCGACGCTTCCGCGCGCCTGCGGAGTTGCGTTTCGGGGTTGTGCTTTGGGGAACGCGCAAAACAGTCACTATCCACCTATCATCAAATGGTGTTCGCAGCCCGCTCCGGCTCTCATTTGTGGGAGTATCGGAACATGGGTACCGTCGAGACCCGCCCTCAACCGCACCATCCTCCTCCTCAGGCTATTGATACACACGCCAGCCTAGCCGGCCTCCGGGCTGTCGCTACGTTCGAGGCGCTCAAGGGGCTGGCCGTTCTGCTGCTCGGGATCGCCTTGCTGTTCGTTCATAAAGATGCCGAGACATTCGCCGACAGCCTGCTATTCCATCTGCATATTTCGATAGACCGCCGCTTTGCGCAGTCTTTTTTGAATGCCGCTTCAAAATTGAGCGATGCGCGGCTATGGACGATAGCGGCCGCCACGTTCAGTTACTGTACGGTTCGCTTCGTCGAATCCTGGGGGCTGTGGCACCGGCGTGTCTGGGCAGAGTGGTTTGCGCTGCTATCAGGCGCGCTTTATCTGCCGCTGGAGGTTCTTAAACTGGCGCAACGGACCGATTGGGAACGCGTGACGGTTCTGGCTGTCAACATCGTGATCATTCTTTACATGCTGTATATACGGATCAGAGATTGCCGCTGGCCCGCGAATTGTGACGAGAAGGCCGAAAAAGTGGAGCGGTTCAGGGGAGAGTAGGGGACGAATTTGGCCCTGCTCACTCCTCGCGCAATAATATCGAGGGTTCAACCGAAAGCGCGCGTTGCGCCGGAATCCAGGTCGCCGCTAAACCGAGCAGCAGCATTGTAAAGACGGCGCCGCCCATTACGAGCGGGTCGCGGGGACTCGCCTGATACACGATGGAAGCCAGCACCCGGCTGGCCAGCATTCCCAAAATGAGGCCCGCGGCCGAGCCCAATCCCAGCAGTTGAAACACTCGTCCTAAGGCTGCGCGCAAGACGTGTTCGCGCTGCGCGCCGAGCGCCATCCGGATTCCCAGTTCCCGTTTCCGTTTGCTAACCGAATATGCAGCCAATCCAACAATGCCAGTAACGGATAACATCGCCGCCATGCCGCCCAAAACACTCAGAGAAACGGTAGCTACGCGCGACGGAAATAAAGGAAGGTTCAGCGCTTCGTTCCAGGTTTGGATATAGCAGGGTAAGCCCGGATCCAGATTTCGAAGCGCACGCCTGAGAAGAGCGGCGATGTGGGCTCCCGTAGACGAGCGCGCAACCAGTGTCGTATGGCTCGATGGCGATTGCAGGAGCGGGAAGAACATCGCAGGCTGGGGCTCCTCGACGAGATTCTTGTACTTTCCGTCTTCGACAACACCCACCACCTCCACACGCGCTCCATCCGGCATCTTGTAATGCCTCCGGATGGCGTTGGGCACGGAGCCGAAGAGTTTGCGCGCAAATTCCCGGTTGATTACTGCCATGCGGGGCCCACTTTGATCGTCATGCCAGGTGAAGCTTCGGCCAGCAAGCAGCGCTGTCCCGGCCGCACGGAAATAACCTGGAGAGACTCGGTACATCACAGGAACAGCGATGGCGTTCGAGGGCCGCAGATCGGTCGCTTCATCCGTAAATACGGGCGAGTCGCGCCAGCTCCCATTTCCTAAAGGCGGCTCATCGATCAATCCCACTGAGGTTACTCCGGGAATCTCTTCCATCGCACGAATGATGCGCCGTTGCATAGCAGGCACTGCGTCGCCGCGATAACCCGCCATGTCGAGCGAGGTTTCCACGAGCATCACGTTCTCCGGCTCGAAACCAAAATGGCTGTGCAGCGAGCGTATGAGGCCACGCAAGGCCACCATCGAAGAAGTGACCAGAACCGCGCAAATCGCGATTTGCAGGGCTAACAAAAGGTCTCGGATACCGACATAGCGCCCGCTGGTGCCTCTTGATCCCGACTTTATGATCTGGTAGGGGTCGGTCCGGAACACCTGCCGCGCTGGAACGATGCCAAAAAGAACGGCGCTCAGTAGGACCAGCAGCAAAGCGGCGAGATAGACATGCGCATCGGGACTCACCGGAATGCGGACCGGAAATCTGGGAAGCGGCCGCCAGGCGCTTAGTGCGCGCAAGAGCACGATGCTGCCCTGAAGTCCAACGATGCCTCCGGCGATGGAAAGCAACATTGCCTCGACTAGGAGTCCTCGCATAACTAACGTGCGGCTCGCACCCAGGGCGAGGCGGAGAGCCACCTCCCGGGCACGTTCGGCGGCACGTGCGGCAAACAGGTTGCCCAGATTCATGCAAGCAGCCAGCAGAATCAGCCCTGACAGCAGCATCAACCCGCTGAGGAATGCTCGCGCGGGGCGTCCCAGGAAATCGCCGAAGAGAACGGGGCGTCCCAAAGCGAATGTGGTTTCGCCTTGCTCTTTGGGGTAGGTCTTTTGCAGGTAGCGGCCGATCGAGTTTAGATCGCCAATCGCCTGGACCGGAGTCACGCCGGCTTTCAGGCGGCCTATCAGCATAAACACGGCGCGGCTTCCACGATCATTCAAGTAGTTGAAGTCCGATACCTGCGCCTCATTGACAATGGGGACAAAGAAATCGGGCGAGAAAATCGGGGATGCGCCATAGAAGCTAGGAGGCGCAACACCGATGATGGTGAACGGATGTTTGTTCAGACGAACCGTGCGGCCCACCACTCCGCGACCGTTGAGAAAGCGGCTGCGCCAATAATCGTATGTGAGCACGATGTAGGGAGCGCTGTTCGGGCCGCGCTCATCGGATGCGTGGAAAAAGCGGCCGATGTAAGGCTGAATCTGTAAGGCATCAAAGTAGTTTCCACTTGCCAAAATGAGCCAAGCGCGGGAGGCATTTTCGCCGGTATCCAGGCCCGCCTGAGCGATGGTCCAAGCTGCCAAATGCTCGAAGGTGCGGTCGCGGTCGCGCAGATCGAGATAGTCCGGATAGGACTCGGCCAGCGCATGTTCGTTTCCGTGTTCGAGACAGTACAGACTTTCGGCGTGAGGCACATTTAGAGGGCGTAGGATCAGCGCGTTCAACACACCGAAAACGACGGCGTTCCCGCCGATGCCAGTGCCAGCGTCACGATGGCGATGACGGTGAACTCGGGAGATTTGCACAGCACGCGAAGGCTGAAGCGCAAGTCGCGAGCGAGCATCAGGGATATGATGTCATGTTTTTGGACTTGTAGCATTAGGCGGATTTGGCAATCGACCGCAGCTTACCAAGCTGTCCCACACAAGGCAGCGGAAGCCATAACCGAGCGCCGCCTAGAAAGGCGGCGGCCAGCCAGGATTGGCTGCCCCACATGCGGACCACGATATAGTTTTTGAGATGGCTCAGGGGTTTTCACTTTCTCATCTCAGGTGTTTTGCGGCTGCCTTGATCACAGCCGGAACGCTGTTTGCGCAGCAAACAAGCGTCACGGTCAAGTCTCCCGATGGGCGGCTGGTTGCCACGTTTGAAACTATTCAGAATCAGCTTGCCTATTCGGTCACATTTCGCGGGAAGCCGCTTATTGAACGTTCGTCGCTGTCACTGACGTTGCAAGGGCTGCGGCCGGATCTGGGATCCAATGTTCGCATTATGAATCAGACGCCTTCGTCGGCCGACGAAACCTATCATCTCGTCACCGGGAAAACCAGCGAAGCTCGCAATCACTACAACGGCGTGCGAATCGATTTGCAGGACAACAGCCGGCTGGGGCTGAAGCTGGCGATTGAGGCCAGAGCGTACGATGACGCGATCGCCTTCCGCTATGTGGTCCCGGAACAGAACGCGCTCCGCGAATTCCGCCTGGTGAAGGAGAACACCGAGTTTCGTATCAGCAAAGACGCGACCACCTACGCGCTAGTGCTGCCGCATTTCCGTACGATGTACGAAGCGGAGTACATCCGGCTGAATGCGAGCGCGTTTGCGAACCCGAACGGGTTATCGCGAAAAGTGCTGATCGGGCTGCCTCTGCTGATGGACGTGCCGGGCGTCGCCTGGATGGCCATTACCGAAGCGGATTTGCGCGGGTACAGCTCGATGTACCTGACGAATCCGTCGATGAGCTGGGGCGGTCATGAGTTTGTGTCGCAATTAGCTCCCGGAGACGATCCCGACGTGGTGGTGACCGGAACACTGCCGCATCACTCCGGCTGGCGCGCGTTACTGGTGGGCGATGAACCGGGGCGGCTCATCGAATCGAACGTGATCACAAGCCTGAATCCGCCCTCTGCAATTCAGGATACTTCCTGGATCCACGGCGGCCTCACGGCCTGGGATTGGTGGAGCGGCAGTCTGAACGCAGAAGGCAAACCGGCTTTCACGACGGACACGATGAAATATTACGTGGACTTCGCGGCAAAGTCCGGGTTTCCTTACATGCTGATCGACGCCGGCTGGTCGAAGCCAGGCGATATCACGCAAATGAATGGACGCGTCGATGTGCCCGAAGTGGTGCGCTATGCAGCGGCGAAGAACGTGAAGGTATGGATCTGGATGAATTACCGCGAGGTGGACGCCCAGATGGAGCAGGCCTTTCCGTTGTATGAGAAGTGGGGCGTGGCAGGGCTCAAAATCGATTTTGTGGAGCGCGACGACCAGCGCGGGATTGAATTTTATTACCGGGCCGCGGAAGAGGCCGCGAAACATCATTTGATGCTCGATTTCCATGGAGCCACAAAGCCCACCGGCTTGGAACGCACGTACCCGAACGTGCTTGGGTATGAAGCAGTGCTGGGGATGGAGCAATCGAAAGCGGGAGGGCGCGATAATCCGGATCACCGGACTACGCTTCCGTTTACGCGCATGTTAGCGGGGCGCATGGATTATACGCCGGGTGGTTTCGATAACGTTACTCGCGACGAGTTCGTGCCGCGCAGCATTCATCCCATGGTGATGGGGACGCGCGCGCAACAACTCGCGATGTATGCGATTTACGAAGCGCCGTTCCAGATGGTTTCGGATACCCCGAAAGATTATGAAGATCAGCCCGCGTTCGACTTCATCAAGCATTCTCCGGCCACCTGGGACGAGAGCCGGGTGCTGAACGGGGAGCCAGGCCAGTACATCACGATGGCGCGGCGCAAAGGCGACGAGTGGTTCCTGGGGGCTATGACCAACTGGAACGCGCGGGAATTAGAAGTGCCGCTGACGTTTCTGGCCAGCGGCAAGTATACAGCCGAAATCTACGCCGATGCCGATGATGCGGCGCAATATCCGAAGAGCGTCAGTATTCAAAAGAAGACGGTGGATAGCAGCTCGCGGTTGACGATCAAGATGGCCCCGGGCGGCGGCTACGCCGTGCGGTTCGTGCCTGTTCGTTGAAACGGCTGCGGAATGGCGGAATGAAAAGGCAAGCGTCGAGATGAATCTCGATGCGGCAGGCAAGAGCGCGCGCGCCACATTCCCCAAAACAGAAAAATCGGGTTGACGCTACATAGTTTTCGCACTACGATTACTTAGGAGTCCTAAGCATCGATGCAGGATCTTCCGCTACGCATTGCGCAGGGGCTCGCCAAGCTCGGCCTTGCACTGAAGACGCAGCAGTGGCGGGACTCTTTCGAATCCGGTATTTCTCCCACGCAGGCGCAAGTCCTGAGCCTGATTCGGTTTCGCGGTTCTATGCGGCTCTCCGAACTTGCGGATGCGACGGCGTTGCGCGCGGCTACAATGAGCGACGCGGTTGCAAGTCTGGCGGCGAAAGGACTGGTTGCGAAGAAGCGCAGCCGCGCAGACGCCCGGTCCCTTTCGGTGCAGTTGACGGCTCAGGGCCGCAGAGTTGCCGAGCGGCTCTCTCAGTGGCCCGATTTCTTAGGAGCCGCCATTGGCGCGCTCTCGGCGGAGGAACAGCGAACACTGCTGCGCGCGCTGGTGAAAATGATCCGCACTCTTCAAGACCAAAAGCAGATTCCGGTGGCGCATATGTGCGTCAATTGCCGATTTTTCCGTCCGGCGGTTTACGAAAACACGGAGGCGCCTCACCACTGCGATTTTGTCAATGCCCCGTTTGGCGACGACGCCCTGAAAATAGATTGCCCGGACTTCGAAGCCGGGCCGGAAAGAAAGGGGAACCAGTGGGTTCCGCTCTCAGAATTGCAGCAATAGACAGAAAGGAAGACAACTTATGACGCAAGCGTCGATTCCCGGTTACACGCTTGGCGAACAGCAGGTACCTCGTTCCCCCATTAGCCTTGCGGAATTCGACGAGTTGAAGCAGAGCGCGCTGTTCACGGATGACGATGTTCGAGCCTTGCGCATGTCCCACGACGTATTGGCCGATCAGACGCAACAGATCCTGGATGTCTGGTATAACTTCATCGGATCGCATTCATTTCTGGTTCAGCCCTTTCTCAGCACCGAAGATGGAAAGCCGATTGGGGCTTATCTGGAGAGCGTGCGCAAGCGTTTCGCTCAATGGATCCTGGATACCGCCAAAGCCGAATATGACCAGCGCTGGCTCGATTACCAGTATGAGATCGCTTTGCGGCACTATCGCACGAAAAAAAATGCTACCGACGGAGTGAATGCCTCTCCGATTGTTCCGTTGCGTTATCTCTTTCCGATCATTTATCCAGTTACAGCGACCTTGAAGCCGTTTCTCGCCAAGAAGGGCCATTCACCGGAAGACGTGGAGAAGATGCACCAGGCCTGGCTGAAATCCGTGCTCCTGCAGATCACCCTCTGGAGCTACCCCTACGTACGAGACGGCGATTTTTGACGCGACCAGCGGTAGAGCAACGCCCCGCTTGCCAAGGTGAGGGCTGCCTGCAATGAGACCAGAGGCTGCTGCAGGATCCCTTCGATTGTCATCCACATGCCTATTGCGATGAACAGGCAAGGAATCAGCGGGTAAGCAAAGCTGACAGCCTTCAAGGTTCTCCAGCCGGGACGGCGACGAAACAGAAAGAGCGACGCTACCGAAAGTACCGCGAACAGGTTCAGAGTAAAGCCGATATACACAACGAGTTGTGGAAACGGAGTGGCGAGGAGCACGAGGGTGCAGGCGGCCTGCGCAAGAATCGACGCCACCGGCGTGCGCCAGCGGGAATGAACGGCAGCGGCCCAGCGCGGGAAATGGCCGTTGCGCGCCATGGCGTAGTAGACACGCGGGCCGGCAATCGTCATGGCATTGACTGTCGAGAGCAATCCAAAAGCCATGAGCGCGCTAAACAGACCCGCAACGCCCGCGCCGAAGAGATGCGTCGCCGCAAGCGCGCCAATTGCGATCACACCTTGCATGGATTGGAGCGGCACTGCGTATAGAAAGGCGACGTTCAAGGCGACATAGAGCACGGCAACAACGGACGCGCCGACCAGCATGGCGAGCGGCAACGTACGTTTGGGATTTTTGATTTCCTCAGCCACATAGACAGCCGCATTCCAGCCGCTATACGCAACGTAGATCCAGAAGAGGCTCACCGCAAATTGTTCCCACAGAGGCGTTGCACTCCAGCGATGCGCAGGATGTTCGAAGTTGAGCCAATCACCATTGCCAAAGGCGAGCCCGCAGGCGACGAACGCAATCAGAAGCGCGATTTTCAGACCAGTGAGCAGATTCTGCAAGCGCGCGGCAAGTCGAATTCCGAAGAGATTCCAGGTGGCGAAGAAGAGCACAAGCGCAGTGGCAATCCATTGCGGCCACCAGGACGGGACAAAAAACGCGATGTAGGCGGCGCACGAGAGCGCAGCGGCGGCGATGGGGGCTGAGAAGCCAGCAAACAGAGACACCCATCCGGAGATAAATCCCCACGTGGGGCCGTATGCCTGACTGAGGTAGACATACTCGCCGCCCGAAACGGGAAAGTTAATAGCAAGCTCTGAGTAGCAGAGCGCGCCTAATAGCGCGCAGAAGGCGCCTGCGGCCCAGATGGAGATGACGAGAGACGGCCGGCCGAGATCTCCGGCTAAAAAACCGGTGGTGGAAAAAACGCCCGTGCCGATCATGTTGGACACGACCAAAGCAGCAGCGCTCGCGAGTCCGAGGCGTCGCAGCAGCGGCGGTTGGCCGGACATCGAGCGCGGTTATTGAGGCCGTTCCGGCTTGCGCGCAATCACGCAGTAATCGCCCTCCGGCCAATTGGGCGGCTGATCGACGATTTCGAAGCCAGCCGATTTTAATTCCTGAATGAGAATGTCTTTCGCAATTCCGTGTCCGGTTCCGCGGCTTTTGGGCGCATTTTCGACGGGAGGCAAGCCGGGGCGCGGGGCGAAGTCGATGACGGCCAGCAGCCCTCCGGGTTTCAGATCGCGGAAGATGGCAGCGTCGGTCCGGGCGGGATCTTCGAAGTGATGATATACGCGGCGCATGAAGATGTCGTTGCAGCAGTTGTTAGGGAGATCGGTATTGACGGGGCCAGCCTTCACTACTTCGACGTTTTGTAATTTGCGGCCGCTGACTTCCTGTTTCAAGTGGGCGAGTTTCTTATCGTCGAGTTCGGTCGTGTAGACCTTTCCGCTGGGGCCGACTTTGGATGCAGCGTAAAACGACATCTCGCCCTCCCCTGCCCCGATCTCGGCGATCACCTGGCCGGGTTGCCAGTTCATGAGTTGGCTCAGGCGGGCGGCTTCCCGATCATAAAGGTTGGCGGCCGACGAGTAGCCGTAGGACAGACCGAAAGCGAGCACCAGGCACAAAAAGACTCGAGGCATGTCAAGCCGATTATACGTTTTTCGATCGGCTAGGCCGGGGGGTTAGCGCGAAGGCGCAGAGAAAGCCGAGCGCCACGCCGATCGCATCGACCAGCACATCGTCCCATTCCAGGCGGTCACGATATATGAGATGTTCCGCGGTTTCCAGCAGGATTCCCAGTACAACGGCCCCGGCACAACGGACGAGACGAGCGGCTGTATTTGAGGCGATGCGGCAGAGCAGGAATGCAAGAATCAGGAACGCGAGCAGATGTCCGGCTCGATGGAATGCGCCGGTAGTGCCGATTTCATGCTTCCAAGGTAGCGGCATGAGCGAAAGCACAACGATGAGCAGAACCCAAACCAGAGCGGCAAGGCGCATTGGGAACACTGTACAAGAGTGCTATTACCCGGGAAATCTTCGCCCCTCGCTAACGCTCAGGGTTCTGCTTCGGCTTGCTTTTGAGGATCAGCACGACGCTGGCCAACACCAGGGCGCTTCCGAAAAGGATGCGGCTGTTCAAAGCTTCCTGTCCGAGCCAGTGACCAATTATCAACGCGATGATGGGGTTGACGTAGGCGTAACTCGCGACGGTGGTGGCGGGCATTTGATCCAGCAGCCAGATATACGCGGTGAATGCGACCAGCGAGCCCGCCACGATCAGATACAGGATAGCGCCCGCAGCTCTCATGGAGATGTGCGGCCACGGTGTCATTTCGCCTGCGAACGACGAACAGGCGAGCAACATGACACCGCCGGCGAACATCTGCGCTCCCGCAATCAATGGTTTCGATTCAGGTAGTTTGGCTACTTTGCAGAAGACGCTTCCGATGGACCAAGCAATCTCCGCACCCAGTATCGCGAGGCAAGGAAATAGAGGAATCCGGCTAGCTCCGCGGCCGAGCGCAAGGATTCCGACACCTCCCAGACCGAGCAATAATGCCGCTGCGAGCGTCCAGCGAAACCTATCTAGCTTGAGAGCAATCTCGCAAAACGCGGTCCACACCGGAATGGTGGCGACCAGCACGGAGGCCACGCCGGAGGGAATGATTTTCTCGGCCCAGAACAACCCGCTATAGGAGGCCAAAAACATGAGGCCAGCGCTGATGATCAGGTTCCGCCATTCGAGCCGCGATGGCATCTCTAAGGCCCGCAGTTTGCTATAGACGAGGAGGGCCGCACCGGCCACGAAGAACCGGATCCCCGCAGCTAATAAAGGCGGGACGGTCGCCACCGCCACGCGTATGGCGAGAAAGGTGGAGCCCCAGACGACATAGATGATCAGGAACGCAAAAACCAGCGGCACTCGTGACGCGGCACGAGGCTTTGCCTCGTCCTTAACCACTGAATCGGCCTTCACCGGTTATAGAATACCCGAACCGGCATAACCTGTCAAAATAGAATGAGTGGTTATGCAGCATTTGCCATGAAATGCGATGAACCGTTCCAGCTGATTGCGGGACATGCCGCTCTGGACTTTGTCAACACGGTGGACAACCGCGGCGCCCCGGAGCGGCGGGCGGAGCTGATTCATTCCTACAAGGATTTGCTGCGATTTGCAAAGCAATGCGCGCTTCTGGACGTTGCGCCGCTCGAAAGGTTACGCGCCAAGCGGCGCTCAGAAGCGGAAGCGGCGTGTGGGGCGGCAATCGAGCTGCGCGAGTCGCTGGCAGGAATCTGTTATAAGCTGATCGCGGGCCATACGCCCGAGTCTCGTGACGTCGCGATCTTGAACCGTTCTGTATGCGCCGCTGCCGAGCACCGGCGGGTTCAATATGAAATGAACCAGTTTGTATGGCATTGGACCGACCTCGGCTCCAATTTGAACGCGCCAGGCTGGCTTCTTGCGTTTGCAGCGGCCGAGTTGCTGATATCGCCAGCGGCGCGTCTCATCCGGGCATGCGAGAGCAGCACGTGCCGATGGCTGTTTCTGGACCGGAGCAAAAATCATTCGCGGCGCTGGTGCGACATGAAGATGTGCGGAAACCGGACCAAGGTGCGGCGGTTTTATCAGCGGCGCAGCTAACCCGCTCCGACGTCTCGTAGTGCGCTAACTTGGGGCGAATCCAGTCAGGTGTGCGTCTCTTGGTTGCGTAATTGCGTAATATGTGCACGCATATCTCAATCGCAGCGCAGCGCCTCAATAGGATTTAACGATGCCGCCCTTCGGGCCGGTATGTAACTGGCGGCCAATGCGGCAATCGCGATGACTAGGGCTGAAATGACATACGTCAATGGATCGAAAGGCTTAACGCCAAACAGCAAAGCGGCCATCCAGGGAGATAGTTCTCTTGCTGAAAGCAATCCAATCGCGTTGCCAATGCACATCAGTATCAACCCCTCACGTAAAAACAGTGCTTTGATCGCCCGGGGTTCGGCGCCTACCGCGAGACGGATGCTGATCTCGCGGCGGCGCTGTGCAACGGCATAGGCAAGAACGCCATAGACTCCGATAAGCGACAGCATCACGGCCATCGCGGCGGCGATTCCAAGTAGAACGAGAGCAAAGGCTCTGCGCGCCATCGTGAACCAATAGAGGTCGCTCAGAGTTCGAACTTGCGCCAGTGGCAAGCTGGAATCCACAGCATGGATGCTCGCTGTGATTTCTTTGACCAAGCTCGCACTGCCGGCGCGGCTCGTTCTGATGGCGAACGTGACACCGCGCCGGGAACCCGGAAAGTAGACCAAGGTAGGGGGCGGTTGATCGACACCGTCGTCATAGACATTTTCGGCAACGCCCACGATGACGCTCCATGGCCCGTCTGTACCCCTTCGGATGCTTTTTCCAAGCGCATCCTGCGGATCGCCCCAACTTTCACGAGCCATGTTCTCCGATACGATCGCCACGCGGCGCCGGCTGAGCAGATCGTCCCAGGTGAAGTCCCGGCCGGCGATCAACTGCGTACCCAGCGCTGCAAACAGGCCCGGCGAAATCTGCTTAATAGTTCGGTTGGGAGGGATTCGGTCTAGTGGCGTTTTGCCTTCAGCCGAAACGGGAACGCCATTGTGGTATTCCAGTTCGAGCGGCAAAGCAGTTGCGAACGCCGCCGCCACACCGGGGATGGCGGCAAGGCTGTGAAGAATTTGCGCTTGCATTTGAGCCACTCGCTCGAGTTCCCGTATCTGAGCTTCGGGAACAAACAGGCGGACCGTCTGAATCTGCTCGGGGTGAGTAAAGCCCGCCCTTACAGCGCTGAGCGCGAGGAAGCTACGAACCAGCAAACCAACGCCAACTAACAAGACCAAGGCGAGCGCCACTTGTGCAACCACCAGTGCCTTTTGGGACCGCACCTGATCCGCGCTCTGGCTGGCGCCTCGCGCGTTTTGGAGTCTACTGCTAAGACCCGATTTGAGGACCGCTATCAATCCGAATAAGATTCCCGAAAGAAAAGAGCAGGCCAGCGCAAATGGGATGCTGTTTAAGTCAATCGTTACCTCTGCCACTCTAGGGAGATCTGCCGGCCCATGCGCGATTAAGAGCCGAACTCCCACATAGGCGACACTCAAACCGGCAGCGCCGCCAAGCGCAGCCAAGGCGAGGCTCTCTATGACCAGCTGGCGCGCGATTCGCCACCAATTAGCGCCCAGCGCGGCTCGAATTGCAAACTCATCACGTCGGGCTTGCGCCCTCACCTGCACGAGATTGGCAACGTTCACGCAGACGAGCAACAGCACCAGAAGCAGCGTTCCCATCAGAATTTTGAGAACGGCGCCCAAATCTCCGACAACGTCCTGCTTCAGCGGATGGATGTTGGGTGTGATCCGAAGCTCTTTCGCTGCTTGCCGCCAGAAGCGGTTCCTCGCTCCCCAGTTACTCAACACACGCGCAATATCTTGATTGGCTTGCACAAGGCTGATACCCGGCTTAAGGCGGGCAAGGCCGAAGTAACTGGCGTCGTCAGACCCTTGCGCACCTAGCTCAACGCTTTGTGCAAGAAACACGTCCGGAGCAAAATTGAGGAACTCAAACTTCCGAGGCATTACCCCGATCACTTGATACGGAACGAAATCAATGAGGAGCAACCGCCCCAGTACCCGCGGGGCGCCGCCAAATTTTCGTTGCCAATATTTGTAGGAGAGGATCACCGTTTTCTGAGAGCCCGGGATATCGTCGGTGCTCGAAAACCACCGGCCCAAATAGGGCCGAGCCCCGAGCGCACGAAGGACTCCGTGCGTCATGGCAACGGTCGTAACCTCTTCGGGAGCACCCGTCCCGGTAACCGCTGCCGCACCCCGAATCCAAACGCCGAATTCCTCAAAGCTCCGTGCATTTTCGTGGTAGGCGGCGTACATGTCGAGTGAAAGGGGCCAATTTCTTATGACCTGACCTGAAAACACGGCGGCGTTGAATACGCCCACTAGTTTCTCCGGCTCGGGATAGGGTAAGGAGCGAATTAATACGGCATTGATAACCGTAAAAATGGCGATATTGGCGCCGATTCCCACGGCCAGCGACAGGAGCGCAGGCACGCTAAAACCTGGCTTCGTTCGAATCATTCGCAGCGCATACCGTACGTCGCGCAAGAAAGTCTCGATCAGGTTGACGCGTCTTGCATCGCGACATTCCTCCTTCGTTTTTTCCACGGGTCCGAACTCCTGGCGCGCGATGAGGCGCGCCTCAGACTCGCTCATACCGGAGGCCACCGCCTCTTTCACGAGTTGTTCGAAATGAAGATCGATCTCGCGCTGTAGATCCATATCCGCGCGAGCTCGCCGGAACAGTGAACGAAGCCGGTGCATGATTATGCGTCTGAATCGCATACGCGCTCCTCGCAGGCCGTTTCGATCACAAAGCCGGCCTCGATGACCGACAATATACCATGATTATCGACAATGCTGCCGGGGAAAATGATACATTGCCAACCGGCGCTTGGCAGACCGGCAGTCCGACAAGCCTTCGCTACTACTGTCCTAACGTTTTCCGGAGTAACTCAAAGAAAACGTCCGCGCGCACGACTTCGTATTGCGGCCCTAATGAAGACACGAGCGTGTTGACGTCCGTGGGAGTCATGTTCCAGGCCAACACGCCGAGCGCAACAAATAGCGGTCTGTTGCCATTCCAGTTCTGTGTGGCATTGGCGACCGCCGATTGGCCCTGCGTGACCGTGCTGATGCCGATTTGGGTCATCACGGGCAGTCCGGCTGGTGTCTTGAGATAGCTTGTCGAGACCCAGTTTCCAAGGATTCCCCGCAGACGAACGTCGTTGACATATTGCTGCGCAACGGCATCGGTCAAATCGAGATTTGTGCCGTTCAGACGGTTCAGCACGTAGATAACGTTCATCCCGGTGCGCCGCATGTAATCGCCGGTTCGCTGCGTAAAGCTGGGCAGATCGGCAGCCGGCCAATCGCCAGGGTACGTATACCCGGCGCCCGAAGGACCGGCCACGAGAAAGTCATTTGGTGTTTGAGTGGATTGGTAATAATTCAACATGTCGGGGGCCGCATCGAGCAATAGTGGACTGATACTCCAGTTGATGGGGACCTGCCCGCGATTCGGGTCGTCCCAAATGATCCGAAGGCGATGCTCATCATATTGCAGGTTGTCGCCCTCACTCATCGTGAGCGTTACATAGACTTTGTTCTGGAGCGTGGGGGGCGTGACGGGCGGCTGCCATGGGCGGACCGGCGCGAGGACTCCGCCGTGAACGGTGCCGTTATTGAAGAAATCGGCGGCGCCCACCACAACGCCATGTTGAGAACACAAAGTTACTCCGGCATCTTCGTGCCCGCCGAGAAACCAGCCCAGGTAGGGAGTGTCCGGGCCTACCTTGTCTAAAATTTGTCCAAAAAGATCCGCTTCCGCAGGAAGCAATGGATCGAGCCAGAACACAAACGCTCGCGTGGCGACAATGTAATCTCGCAGGTTGGCAAAAGGAACATAGAGAAGCGGCGTAGTGTTCGTAGCAGTGACCAGATACTGGTTCCACATCAGAACCTGCATGGTCAAACTTGTAGTCCCTGCAGGCGGCGTGAACTTGTAAATGAAATAAGTCGTGTTATCGGCAAAGCGCCAGCCGCCGCTCGCAAGAGAGGAGCTGTCGGCTTCGTAGAGAAATGGCTGCTCGGCCGCGGTTCCCGGCTGAAACGAGGCGATCGTCGCTCCGTTCGCGAGTACGGTGACTTGCTGCACGGAAGGGCCCCAACCGTCGTTCTGAAAGGAATCCTGAAACCGAACGTAAACGGCCTCACCGCCCAGAAAGGGAGTCAGATCGATTGTGTACGTGTTCTTGTTGGAAGAATCGTGAACATGCGTAGTTTGTTGAAGCAAGGTGGTCCAGTTTACTCCAGGCGCAGAGGTTGGACTGGCGGGGCTGATACCGGTGAGCAGCCGAGGTGTAAGTTGGGACCAATAGTTTTCAATTACCCAGTTATATGCATCGACCTTATTCGCGAAGCGGCCACGAAGATCTTCGAGGATTGGGAACTGATACTGGTTCGCCAAGTCTGCAGACGCCACTACCGCATCCATGAGGCCCGCCAAGGTGGTAGCGACGTTGATGCTGTCCGGAACGGCAGGGTCATAGACAATCGCGCCGCGAACTTCGTCCCGATACTTCTGGATCACGCTTAATGGATCTTGCGTGACGCTATTGGGAATTTTGATCGTGTTCAGCCATGTTTGATCGGTGTTATCGCCGCTCATGAACCAATAGAGGCGCGGCTCGCGGCGATTCACGATTCCCTGCAGCGTGGTCAGCAGCACCTGCTGATCTCCGGTAAGGTGCTGAATGTTTGCTGCATCCAGATAAACGGGCGGACGGAATCGTGGTAACGCGCGATTCGGCGGCCATAGCAGCCCTAATCCACTTGATGACGAGGCATCTTGCCCTTCGGCAAGCAGCGGAGGAAACGTAGCGCATGCGCCGGCAGCGGCCGCGCCACTCAGGAAAATACGTCGGGTAATCTTCATGGTTGCCTTCCGTCAGACTCCTATCCAGGCGATTGTTTCACCTGGAATTTTGCTGAAAAAGGCAGATTTACAGTAAAGTTTACGGTTCCCTATTGGGCGGGATAGCGAAAAGCGATTATTTCGGGATCAGCAAAACCACCGGCGACGGCTGTCAATTTCAGTAAAGCTTCGAACGGCTTTAGCGGCTCGTTCGATTTGTGTCCGATGCGCCGCAGAAACGGACCGAATCGCTGCGGATTCAGAACGAATTCGCCTGCGGCTTCGGTTCCTTCCATGCTGAGCCCTTCCAGAATAAGGACGTTTCCATGATCGGTAATTCCCGGCAGTAATGCGGCAACCGCATACGATTCGATGAGCTTACTTTCCGGTCCCTGTACAGAGAGACTGCTGTCGAGAGCGACGATTTTGGGTTCGCCCGGTCGCGGCGAGCGATTCCGAAACGCGGGCCCATGACGATCCCGATCGAATTCGAGAACAAAGTTCATGCGCGGCTCAAAGAGTTCCAGCCACGGATTCGACCGGCGGCTGCCGAGCAAAACCAAGTTGCCGGACCGCAGCTCGTGAATATCGACGTTGCGCGCGAAGCGCACTCTGGCATGATTGCGATACGAATGCGCCAGATCGGTAATACGCGTTGAGAGATCGAGATCGGCTGGACTGGTGAAGCGGCGAATTGCTATTTCGCGCATCTTCACGTCCCCCGCTTCGTCCTTTGCGTACCAACTACGGCTCAGGTAATCACCTAAGTTGAGATTGCGGCCGCTGATGTCCTGCCAGAGAGCAAAGCCTGCATCCGCAGAGATCACGGTCAGGTCCTGACCGGCGGGAGAAAAGAGTTGCGCCCATAAGGAACCCGTGACGGGATCGGGTGCAGGCGCATCCGAGAGAACCTTCGGGCTCTGCCTCATCTCCAGAGCAACGCCCGTAATTGCTGCCGCAAATAAGACCGCGAGCGTGCCCCAAAGCGCGTAACGCGACAGAATTCCGGTTGGTTTCGGCAGCGACTTTTCCCGAGTAAGATCCAGGGGATCTAGTTTCTGAAACTCGGGGGAAGTCTCGCTAGCCGATTGCCGTGATTGAAAGACTGGAATGTAGTGGCCTTTCGGAATGGAAATAACGACCGGCTCGTCACGCCCTTCGGTCTCAAAATAATCGTTCAAGCGCTGGCGCAATTGCCGCGCGCGAACTCGGACGATGTTGTCTGCCGCGGGATCGTAATCCAGTTTACGGCCAAAAACTCGGCTTCCGATCTGCTGTTCTTTGATCTCTTCGAATCGCCCCGCGATCGCGTGCTCGCCGACGTACAGAAGGAACGCTCTGAGGGCGTGACAGTTTGAAAAGAGACGGCTGCTGGCGACGCGATCCAGCAATTCCCGGTGTCGATCTGCTTCGGACAGGTGTTGGCAGACTTGACCGTCTTCAGATTCTTGCATAGACCGCGGATTTACAACGAACAGTTTACTGCACTCCTCGCTTAAGCTCGGGGTTCCGATTTGGGGCGGGAACCGGACTTCATCAACATACTGCGACTCGTGGAATGCACAGTGAAATTTACTGTAACGTCTCCTGTTTTTGCGCCGGAGCCGGTGCGAAAATTCGTACGGCTGTTCGCAACGGCTTGGTCGAACGGGCTTTACGTCTATGAAAAAAATCGTTTGCGCCGTGTCAGCGATGGTACTGGTGCTGTCATCCGCAGCTTGGGGGCAAGGCGGCGGAACTCTTACGGGCACGGTCACCGATCCCTCCGGGTCGCCCGTCCCGAATGCGACGGTCTCCATTGTGAATGAGGCCACGCACACGGGACCTAACTCTACAACCACTTCGGGCGGAGTGTATACCGTCTCCAACCTGCCGCCGGGAGTTTATGACGTTACGGTCTCGGCGCCCGGTTTTAAAGAGTTCAAACAGACGGGCATCACGGTCACGGTCGCGACGACCAACACGCTCAACGTGGGACTGCAGATCGGCAGCACTTCCGAAACGGTGGAGGTGAAGAGCGACGTCGCCCAGGTGGAAAGCGAAACCTCCGAGATAGGCACGTCTGTCCACCCGAAATTGATCGCCGATTTGCCTCTTCAGGTATCGGGTCAGGTCCGTAACCCCATTCAGTTCGTTGAGCTGACACCCGGCTTCACCGGCAGCTTGCCGAACACTCCGACGAGCCAGCTCTCGTTCAAAATCAATGGCGGCCAGGAAGGCGGCGTGGATGTTTTGGTAGACGGCGCGAGCATCTCACTGACTCATCCGAACCTGCAAATGAATTACGGCGTTGGGACGGATGCCGTTGCGGAATTTCGCGTGCTATCGGCCACCTTCCCTGCTCAGTACGGACGCGCGACCGGAGGGGTGGTGGATTTGGTGACCAAGTCGGGCACGAATGAGTTGCACGGCACAGCGTACGAGATCTTGCGCAACGCGGTGCTAGACGCAAACGGCTGGTGGAACAACTATCGAAGCGTCAAGCGACAGCCGGACAATCAAAACGATTTCGGTTTCGAAGTTGCGGGTCCGCTGTGGATTCCGAAGCTTTACAACGGGAAAAACCGGACCTTCTTCATGTTCAATTATGAAGGGTACCGCTATAAATTAGGGTCGAGCGGGCCACTGACGGTACCGGATGCGTCCTGGAACCAGGGCAATTTCTCCAACTTGCTGGCTCCGACGACTTCTTTAGGCGTCACCTATCCGGCACACCAACTTTATGACTACACGACCTGCATTCCGGGCCCGTGCGCGCCGTTTTCGGGCAATATCATCCCGATGAGCCGTATCGATCCAGTGGTGCAGAAGGCGATGGCGTTTTTTCCAAAAGCCCAGAACAGCAACGTCTACAACAATTTCGTAAACACTTCAGTGAATGAATACAGAGCGAACCTATGGACGGCCAAAATCGACGAATATGTGACGCAAAAGCAGAAGATTTCCGGAAGCTGGGACTACGAGAACATGCCGCTCATCCAGGCGCAGTCGCTTGGGTCGATATGGACGAGCGAGAATCCAAGCCAGCACACTGCCTACGGGCGATTGAACTATGCGTACACGCTCACCCCAACGCTGCTGAACGAATTTAATTTCGGGTTTTCGCGAACGTACCGTACCGAGGTCAACATGCTTCCGACGTTAGGGAAGAATTACGCCGCGCAGATCGGATTGAAAGGCGTCACAGCGGCTCAGCTCCCCTCGTTCCTGCCCAGCGGGGTAACGGCCGACCCGGATAGCGCCGATTCCGACTTCATCGATAACGATTATCAGTTCGATGAGAATGTTGGCTGGATCAAAGGCCGGCACAGTTTCAAATTCGGGATCGATCACCGCCGATTGCAGTTCAACACAAGCCAGCTCGCGTACACCTCGGGGCGGTTCTTGTTTGGTTCGGCGCAGACCTCGAACAGCAGCGATCCACACGCCGACGCCAATTCCGGATTTTCGTACGCGAGCCTTTTTCTAGGTGCGGCGGGAACCGCTTGGATTCCAACTCCGCTCGATATCGGCATGCGCACCCGGTATTGGGCGGCGTACGTGCAAGACGATTTCAAAGTCAGTTCAAAACTGACTCTCAATATCGGGTTCCGATACGAGGTCCCAACGCCCGTCTCCGAAGCTCATGATCGGCAGTCCTGGATGGACCCTACAGTGCCGAATCCGGGAGCAGGCGGGCTGCCTGGAGCGTATGTGTTTGCCGGCAGCGGAGCGGGCCGAACCGGTCTCGATTCGCCGCAAAGCACTTATTACCATTCATTCGCTCCGCGGGTAGGGCTTGCCTACGCGTTAACGCCGAATACAATTCTTCGCAGCGCCTACGGCATTTACTACTCGCCGATTATTGTTAACGGCTTTGCGCAAACGGACAGCGCAGGCTTTTCAAACCCATTTCGAATTTCGGCGACTACGGGCAGCACGCAGCCGGTGATTGTTCCCGGACAGATGACGGGTTATCCGGGCGCGCTGCCGCCGTTCATTAACCCGACGCTTGCAAACGGAGCAACAGGTGGACAGCCCAGCGTCATTCTTGCGACCACGGATGAGCCCGGCCGCATTCAGAACTGGACCTTCGATATTCAGCATCAGTTTGGAAAAGACTTTCTGCTGGACACCGCGTATGTAGGGGCACACGGAGATCACTTGCAAGCCGAGCAGCGAGCTCCGAACCAATTGAATCCGACTTATCTTGCGAAAGGCCCCTGCCTGAATGTCCTGCTGATGAAGCAGGCAACCAGCCCGGCATGCGCGGGCCAAGCACCGGTCGCCATTCCCTACCCCAGTTTTGTTCAGGATTGGGGGAATCAGGCGACCGTGGCCCAGGCGCTGCGGCCATTTCCCCAGTACACGGACTTCAATCTGGATAACTCGTCGGAAGGAAATCAGTTCGGCTTCTACACTTACGAGGCGTTACAAGTTAAATTACAGAAACGCTTCTCCGCTGGTCTTGCGCTGATGGCGAGTTACACCTGGTCCAAAACCCTGACCAATGCAGATGGCGCATATCCGCCTGAAGGCGGATGGAACAATCAGGACCAGGCCAACATGCAGAATAATTACAATGCCGGGGTTGAAAAAGCGCTGAGCGCGCAGGATACTCCGCAAGCGTTCGTGTTGAGCTACACCTACGAGCTGCCGTTTGGGAATGGCAAGCCGTTTTTAAACCGGAAAGGAGTGGTCAACGCGATTGTCGGGGGATGGAATGTTGGGGCCATTCAGACGTATCAAAGCGGCACGCCGATCTCGATCAACTGCGGCGGTGGATATATTAGCGGGTTGTTCAATCCGTCGTGTCGTGTAAATGTAGTCCCCGGCGAGAGTGAGTTTCTTTCGAATCAGGGGCCGTTCGTCTTCGGCAAGACCAAGGCTTTCAATCCGGCTGCGTTTTCCCAGCCGCCGAGCTATACGCTCGGCGATGCCCCGCGCATCACAAACATACGGCTTGCGGCTTCTCTGAATGAAGACGTATCGTTTGAAAAGCGATTTGTAATTGCCGAGAAGGTGAATGCCATTTTCCGCATGGAGGCATTCAATCTGCTGAACCGGCACAGATTCGGCGTGATAGATAATACGGTGACGGATCCGAGCTTTGGGCAATACACATCTGCTGGCGGCAACCGCACGATGCAGGCGAGTTTGCGATTTTCGTTTTGAAGTCCCGCTCCTTAGCCGTCGCAGCTCTGTAGCTGCATCGGTGATGTGTGCCCTGCTGGGCGGCGCAATCCTCAGAGGGCGAGAAGTAGAGTCACAGGTCCGGCAGCACTTCGCGGCAGCTCAGGAAGCTCAAAAGGCCGGTAAATTAGATAAAGCGATCGGGGAGTACTCAACCGTTCTCCGTTTGCAACCCGGAATACCCGAAGTGTACGGCAATCTCGGTCTGGTGTATTATTTAAAGTCCGAGTTTGAGCAATCCGCGGCTGCTTTCGAGAAGGCGCTCGCACAAAAACCTGGGCTTCGCGGGGCGGATCTCTTCCTGGGAATCGATTACGTAAAGCTCTACCGAGCCCGGCTGGCGGTTCTGCATCTCGAAAAAGCCGTCGAACAGGAGCCGCGCAATCCGCAAGCCGTCTCCTGGCTCTGCGACGCATTATGGGATTCCGGAGAGGCGTCCGTTGCGCTCGAGCGATTGCGGAGAGCCGTTCGCGAGTACCCTGGCGATGTGAATTTTCTCTTCCTGCTCGGGGAAAGCTATCGCAAATCCGCGAACCGCGAAGTGGAGCAAGTGGTGGCCGGAACGACTCTCGGTAGCCCCCTTTATCACCAGATTTACGGCGATATTTACACCCTGCAACGCAAGTGGGAGTTGGCGATTGCGCACTACCGGCGGGCGCTGGCATTGGATCCGCATTGGGAGGGCGCGCATTACGGTTTGGGCGAACTATATGTCCAGCAGAACAAGCTGGATCGGGCGAACGCAGAGTTCCGTGAGGAATTGAAATTAGATCCGGAGTGCGCGGCTGCGAAAGCAAGATTGGCGGGTTCGCCTATGCCCGATCAGGGAGCAACCGTACTCGGCAATCCGGCAACTGCGAGTGCCGCATATCGCCAGGCTGTAGCCGATTTCAATCGCGGAGCTTTGGAATCTGCGGAACACGAGTTGCAAGCCTTAAACGATCTGCGGGCCCGGTATCTCCTGGGACGGACTTACGGAAACTTATCGCTTGCCACTCTCACTCAGTTACTCTCGGCGGCCCCGGATTCCTACCGCGCCCATCAGCTTCAGGCCCAGACTTACGCATACCGCAACGAAGTCGACAAGGCGCTGGCCGAATACCGGATTGTCAAGGAACAGCATCCCGAGTTGCCCGGATTGCATTTTGCCATAGGCGAGCTGCTTTGGAAAAAACGCGATATGGACCAGGCGGAGGCCGAGTTCCAGAAGGAATTACAGATGAATCCTGATCACGCCGAGGCCAATGCAGAATTGGGTACCATCCTGGTCTCGGAACACAAGCCGTCGGCGGCGATTCCCTATCTGGAAAAAACGCTGCGTTTGAAGCCGGATCTGACGATTGTGCACGAGCAGCTTGGCAAAGCGTTTTACCAGCAGAAAGATTTTCAGAAGGCGATCGCTGAACTTCGTCAAGCCCTATCCTCGGACCGGGAGGGCAACGTGTACTACATGCTGGGGACGGTATATCGCGATATGGGCCATTCTCAGGAAGCGGAGGCGATGCTCTCCAAATCTCGAAAGATCAAGGCCGAACGCCTGGCCAGCATCCAAATCGAAAAACCGGAGGAGCAAGAGTACCAAGTGGCGGTACGTTTGAGCCAAAACCACATGTATGCGGAGGCGCTAACGCATTTTCAGGCTCTCGCGGAGGCTGACCCCAAGTCGCGGGCGAATCAATTCAACCTGGCGCTGGCGTATTTGAACGCTCAAAAGCCGGAAGCCGCCATAAACATACTTAAAAGCTTGTCCGCAGATGCAGAGATTCTTAGTCTGCTCGGGCGTGCGTATCAAGCCCAATCAAAATCCGCCGAGGCGTTGGATGCTTACCGCCGCGCTCTCGAAGCTGATCCGGAAAACCCAGACCGCTACTTGGAATACACGCAGCTCCTGATGGACGGAAATCGTTTCGAGCAAGCGGCACAGTCGGTAACAGTTGGCTTGAACGCGGTGAAAGACCGGTATCCTCTGTACATCCGGCTCGGCAGCATTCGCTTAATGGAAGGTAAGCCGGCAGAAGCGAGACAGGCGTTTCAGGACGCCATTCACTTGCATCCGGAGGTCGCGCTTGGGTACGCCGCCCTGGCGAAGAGCTATCTCCAGGAAGGTGCCAATCGGGAAGCCGCGAATGTCCTGAGCCATGCAAGGCGCAAGCTGCCGCGCGATTTCATGCTGGATTACTTCTATGGTTTGTCGCTGCTGCATTTAGAGCAGAACAGTGAAGCAGCGTCGGTATTCCAGGACGTGATTCGCCTCGATCCCAACGTTCCGCAGCCGCACTACGAGCTCGGGCGGGCGTATTTCGCTTTGAACCAGCTCGACCGGGCCCGCGCCGAGTTTGAACGAGCGATTCAATTGGCTCCCAAAGACGCGAATGCGCATTACCAGCTCAGCCGGGTTTACGCGAAGCTGGGCAATTTAGAGAAAGCGCGCCAATTAGCTGAACAGACACGACAGTTGAAAAAGATCGAATTGGACGAAGCGCTCGAAATACAGAAAACGCGGCTGGAGAGTTTTGAACGCTAGGAGGCGGCCTACATCCCAACGGCGGGCGCCAGGAGTTCTTCCTCGTGCTTTTCGGCTTCTACCTTGGCCGGCGCTTTTGGCTTCTGCGCCACATGCAGCGCGTTGAGCTTCCGGAAAGTCGGACTGATCGTCCAAAGCTCGTCGTAAGTGCCCGCCGCTTCGACGCCGCCTTCGGCAAACACGACCACGGTATCGGCCTTACGAACAGTCGAGAGCCGGTGCGCAATGATGAAGCAAGTCCGGTTCTCCGCAATCTGTTCCATCGCCGCCTGAATTAACCGCTCGCTCTCGTTGTCGAGATGACTGGTGGCTTCGTCCAGGATCAGGATCTTCGGGTCGCGCACGATCGCGCGCGCAATGCCAATGCGCTGGCGCTCACCGCCGGAAAGCTTCAGACCGCGCTCGCCCACTTGCGTCTCGTAGCCATTCTCACAGCGCATGATGAAGTCGTGCGCCTGTGCCATGCGCGCAGCTTGTTCCACAGCGCCTTCCCGCAACGCATCTTGCCCATACGCAATGTTTTCGGTAATCGTTCGGGAGAACAACTCCACTTCCTGGGGCACGACGGAAATCTGATCGCGTAAACTGCGCAGCGTCACGTTCCGGATATCGTGCCCGTCGATCAGAATCGCGCCTTCTTGCGGATCGTAAAGCCGTTGCAACAGATTCATGAGCGTGCTCTTGCCCGATCCACTCAGGCCGATCAGTGCTACCGTAGAACCGCTGCGAACGGAGAAGTTCACGTCTTTCAAAGTCCAGCGATCGGTCCCCGGATACCGGAACGACAGATTGCGAAATTCTACCGAATGTTCGGCCGCGGCGAGAAGCTCGGCGTCTGGCGCATCGCAAATGGCGGGCCGCTCTTCGAGGATTTCGAACATGCGTTCGGCGCGCGACACATTCCGGCGGAGCTTCGGCAGGATGATGGAAAGCTGCGAAATCGGACCATAAACCATGTCCTGCATCGAGATGAACAGAACGTAGTCGCCCACGGTGCATTGCCGCGTCAGGACCAGGTATCCGCCAAAAGCAATGACGCCGACACGGCCGGCTGTGGCGATAAAGCTTTGGGTATTTTCCACGAAGGCCCAGAGACGCTCGGCACGAAAGTGTTCGGCACGCGCCGAACCGAGCAATCTCCGCTGGGTAGCGGACTCCTGCTCTTCGCGGGAAAATTTCTTCACTACGCGGACGTTGCTAGCAATATCATAAGACTCCTTTGTAACCTTTTCGAAGGCGCGGCTTACCAGATTCTCGGTCTCGTGCATACGCGGACCCAGGCGGCTAATGCTGAGCACATAAGCAGGCAGCGGGAGGAATACGATGGCGGCAATCCAGGGATTCTTCAGGATCAGCGAGGTCAAAACACCAATCACCACCAGCAGCGGTGGAAGTAGGTTCTGGCCCAAAATCTCGTACAAAATGATGTAGACTGCAGTGCCGCCGCGATCGAGCGCGCCGACCACCTCTCCGGTATTGATTCCGCCGTGATACGCGGTATCCTGTCGGAGAAAATTCGCAAACGCCGCAGTCTTCACTTCATCTTCCACTTGCGAGGCGGCGTGGACCAGCCGGTAATTGTAGAACGACCGGAGCAGCCGTGTGCAGACCGTAGCGCCAAAAATCCCGAACGCCGCCAGAATCAGCATCTGGAGCGAGCCATCCTGTTTCGACTGTAATGAGTGCAGAATCTGATCGATCAATCCGCGCGTCAGGAACGGAACCGCCAGATCCAGCAGTGAGGCAATCAGGATCAAAAACCCAAGCCCTACCACCATCCGGCGATGCCTGCCAAACAGCGCGATGATCCGCCAGCCGAGCCAGCCCTGAGCCCCGGCCGGCTCCTTAGCTCTCTGACAGGAATGAGACATGGACAAACAAGGAGTGGCTCGACCCCCTACGCGCTCTCAGATAAACCTGAGGAGAACCCATTAATTTCTATTTGGATAGGCTGAAAGAACCATGTCGAAACACCTTTCGAGGCGCGGGTTCGGAACCCGGATCGCTGCTGCTGCAGCCGCCGCTTCCGGGATGTCGCCATTGGCGGTCAAGGCGCAGGGTATGCCGAAGCAGAACTTCTACCAATTTCCGGCCAGTTTTCGATGGGGCTGCGCCACGGCCGCGTATCAAATCGAGGGCGGCGCGAAAGACGGCGGCCGCGGGCCTTCCATTTGGGACACCTTTTCGCACACCCCCGGGAAGGTCTACCAGAACCAAAACGGCGATGTCGCGGACGACGATTATCACCGCTACAAAGAAGACATTCAGCTTTTGAAATCGCTGGAGGCAACGATCTATCGCTTTTCGGTTTCGTGGCCCCGCATCTTTCCGGAGGGAACCGGGCAGCCGAACGAACAGGGCGTCGATTTCTATCGGCGCGTGGTCGATCAGTTGCGCGCTAACGACATTGAGCCGTTCTGCACGCTCTTTCATTGGGATCTGCCGCAGGCATTGCAAGACAAATATGGGGGCTGGCAATCGCGCGAGACTTCCAAGGCTTTCGCCGAATACGCCGGCTATGTAGCGCAGCGTCTATCCGACCGCATTCAGCACTTCTTCACAATGAACGAGTTTTCCTCATTCATCGATCTGGGCTATGGCGAAGGCCGCTTCGCTCCGGGATTGCGGCTCGCCCCTAAAGAGCTAAATCAGACCCGGTTCAATGCCGTACTGGCGCACGGCCTGGCCGTGCAGGCGATTCGCGCAAAGGCCAAACCCGGAACAAAGGTGGGCTTGGCGGAAAACCTGCGCAGCGGTGCGCCCGTGATCGAAGCCGAGCCCCACATCAAAGCCAGCGCGCAAGCGACCCGGCTGCTGAATGCCCAATATGTGACGGTCATTATGGAAGGCAAATACCCGGACGAGTTTTTGACGGAAGCCGGAGCAAACGTGCCGAAGTACACGCCGGAAGACTTGAAGATTATTGGCAGTCCGCTCGATCTGCTTGGGCTGAACATTTACAACCCCACCTACATCCGGGCCGACGATTCGCCCCGCGGGTTCGCCGTGGTGCCAAATCCGTCGTCTTTTCCTCATATGGCCTCGCCCTGGCTCTACGTCGGGCCGGAGGGCCTGTACTGGGCGCCGCGGCACGTCTCGGAGATCTGGAACATCAAGGATATCTACATCACCGAAAACGGTTGCTCGTCCAGCGACGTTTTAACTCCGGACGGGCATATCTACGACACCGATCGCGTCATGTTCTTGCGGAATTACCTCATTAGCCTGCACCGGGCCGTCTCGGAAGGCTTTCCGGTGAACGGCTATTTTCTGTGGAGTCTGATGGACAATTTCGAATGGGCGGACGGGTACAGCAAGCGCTTCGGAATTTATTACGTTGATTACGAGACGCAGAAGCGTATTCCGAAACTGAGTGCTTTTTTTTATCGCGACACGATCAAACAAAACGCCGTGCTCTAGGGTAATTTCACTTAGTCTTGGATGGCGCCTATTTCTCCACGACGCCTCCATCGGATCGATTCGCGAAGCTCGCTTTGCCGTGGGCCCGCGGCGCTTCTTACGCGCCGGCTGCCTTTGACCGTACTCTTCTGTGCTGATGCGAGCCGTAGGTTTTAGCGAACGTTTTCGTAAACTCGGCGCCGAGGAAAAAGATCTGGGCTGAATAGTAAATCCATGCAATCAGGACAACGAGCGAAGCTGCCGCCCCGTACATGGACGAATAGCTGGCGCGTCCCAGGTACACGCCCAACACAAACTTACCAATTGTGAACAAGAGGGATGTCACAATGCCGCCGGTCATCGCATCGCGCCACTCCATATGTACCTCGGGTAGAACCTTGTAAATTGCAGCAAACACGCCCGCAATCACAACAAAAGAGATCACGATGTTCGCAATGTGAAAAAGCACATCTTCAATGGGGCCAACCGAGGCAGAAACAGCTCCGAGAGCCGCAATCCAGGTGCTCAGCACAAGCGAAACGATGAGCAGAAATCCGATAGCGAGGACCATCGCGAATGAGAATAAGCGTTGCTTGACAAAGCTGGTCACCATCCCGATCCCCGTAACCGTAGGGATGCGGACTTCCCAAATGGTATTCAGAGCATCCCG
Organism: Bryobacteraceae bacterium; assembly: GCA_035651215.1. Lineage (GTDB taxonomy): Bacteria > Acidobacteriota > Terriglobia > Bryobacterales > Bryobacteraceae > Bog-105. Next base: position 42,506 of record DASRGE010000005.1, on the reverse strand, counting down.
AAGCTCGATCAAAACTCCCGAAGCACTGAACAATAACGTGATAATGCCCGCGATGGTCGCGATAACGCCGCCACTCTTACTATGCGAACCTTGCAGAAAAGCGCCGACCGCTTTAGCGGCTGCCGGTCCCATCAGCGAGCGTACTTGCTCGATAATGCCGTGTTGTGCGGCTGAGTGTCCGAGCACCAGACCCACAAGTGAAACCGTGACGAGCAACAGCGGCGCGAGCGAAAGGAGCGAATAAAAGGCCAGCGATGCTCCTAGGCGCGGCACGTTTTGGCGGTTCCATTCGGAGAAGCTGGCGCCAATTAGCGGTTTGATCTCTCTCCAGTGGAAATTGGTCAAAGCCTTGTGACGCTGCTCTTCCGTGGCAGCCAAAGGAAGACCGGAGTTCGCCGGAGAGTTGTTATCAGTCGTGGATGCCATGCGTTTGCCCCTCGTTTATGCTGACTCCGTTTTTGCGGGACCGATTTCACAGCCGGGCGAAGCGGCAAGGGCACCGTAGTTCTACCAGGAGCGCCTACCGGGACCTGGCACGCGATGTTGCCAAGCCAGCCAGCGCTCCGGCTGCTGCACAGACCACAACTACCGCCGCGTGCCACACCGCAACATGGGGGACGGTAAGAATCGGGCAGTGGATCTCTAATGCGGTCAGCCCGGCAAGCCCGGCGATGCAGCCGATGGCCGCTCCGGCCGAAACCGGATTGAGCACGTATCCACGCCACACGAGAAACCACATTAGGAAAGCGGCCGGAATCGCGCAGAGGAGGCCCGCGCGGAGGCATCCGGTTCCCCAATGGACAAAGCGCCCCAAACTGTAGTCGTGAAACAGAATCAGGAACACGGCTTCGATCGCGGCGAAGATCCATATGAAGAGAAGTCCGCCGCCGATGCGTTTGGCCCCGGGTCGCATGTGGCGCGCCGCCGTTGCCGCCGTGAGAACAGCAAGCGCACCGAGGATAGCAAAAATGGCAATGCGTTGCGCTAGGTCTAAGGCCGGCCACCCGTGGATACCGAATGTAAGCGCTCCGAGCGACGCGGCCGCCGCAAAGATGCAAATAAAGATAGCGGCAAAAACGCGCAAAGACGCGAGAGGCCGAACCGGCGCTAGCCCGGACAGTACGGGGCCGCGAATTCGATCTACTAGCGCCTTATTCAGGTCGTTCGAACCCACGGCCCGCTCCATGCCCGTTTTGAGTGAACGGCAAGTAGCGCAGGAAGCAATGTGTTGTTGCGCTTCCTCGTTGAGCGCGGCAGCCGAGGCAAGGAGTTCATCGAGATCGCGGCAGGTCATAGAGCTTCTACCTTCCGGTTTTCAGTGGGTTTGCCTAAGAGACTGCGCAACTTTTCGTAGGCCCGGTGCGCCTTCTGCTTGACCGACCCGACACTTGAAGACGTGGCGCGCGCCGTCTCCTCCAAACTCAATCCCGAAACTTTGAGCATCAGGATGACCTCGCGCTGGCTCTCCGGAAGCTGGCGGAGCAGCATTTCGAAGTCCGGCACGTTGCTGCGGGTTTCCGGCGATGCGGCGGAGGATTCCACTCCCGGCGTGAGCGGCTGCTCATAAATATCAGAGCGGCGTCTGCGGAATGCATCGATCCGGACGTGCCGCGCAATGGCATACAGCCAAGGCAACACGGGTTCTCCCGGCCGGTACGTGTGGCGCGCTTTGTGAATCCGCATCCAGGTTTCCTGAAGCAGGTCGTCGGCATGGCGGCGATCTGCGCTATGAAGCGAAAAATAACGGTGTAACGCCGGGCTCAGGCAATCGATGAGAGCGTTGGCGGCCGCGTGATCGCCCGCCTGGTACGCCTCCATCAGCGCCTCCACGCTGGGCTGCGGCGGTCCGGTGCTAGGCACGTCTCATTATGCATCGCGGGCGATTCCTGCTCCAAGAGTATTTCGTAGAAGAGAGGCGCCAGGTTACGGTGCGCCGTCTACTCCGCAATCGCGGTTGCGTCCGTCGCGGAAGATTCCGCCACAACCGGAACTGTGTCCTGCGGTACCAGCTCATCGAGTTGCCTTAGGGATGGAAACCACCAGGACCATAGCAGCACGATCAGCATGGTGCCGAGCCCTCCGAGCACGACGGCGGGTACGGTCCCAAACCACTGGGCAGTTATGCCGGATTCGAACTGGCCGACTTCGTTCGAAGCCCCGATGAACACCATGTTCACTGCGCTGACCCGGCCGCGCATTTCATCCGGCGTGCCGAGCTGAATCATGGTGTGGCGGACAATCACACTGATGGTGTCCGATGCGCCCAATAAGAAGAGCACACCAAGCGAGAGCGCGAAATTGCGAGATACACCGAAGATGACCGTGAATACGCCGAATGCAAAGACGCACCAGAGCATGGTCGCTCCGGCGCGGCGGCGCAGCGGCCAGTGGGCCACAACGATGCTCATGACCACGGCTCCCACTCCCGGAGCGCTGCGCAGCGCGCCGAGCCCGGTCGCGCCGACTTTCAAAATCTCGCGCGCGTAAACGGGCAACAGCGCAACCGCGCCGCCCAGCAGCACGGCGAACAGATCGAGCGACATTGCGCCCAGGATGAGTTTATTGCGCCAAATATATTGCAAGCCCTCCAGGACCACGCCGAGCGAAGCGGCGGAATGCGAGCGCTCGGCGGCGGCAATCTTCACTCGCCCGAGAAATAGAAATGCGCCGAAGTAAGCTAGCGCTGCCGACGTGTAGACCCATACCGGGCTGCCCGTTAACCCGTAAAGTACGCCACCGATCATCGGACCGGCAATGGTCGACGTCTGAAAAATGGAAGAACTCCAGGCAATCGCATTTGGAAAATTCTTCTTGGGAACGAGCAACGGAATGAAAGCCTGACTCGCGGGTCCGTTGAACGCCCGCACGGTCCCGTTCAGCAGCAGGATCGCATAGATGGGCAGGGCCGACGAGAGCCCGTGCAGCGTGAACAGCAACAAAAGCAAAGAGCAGAGCGAGAACCCGGCATAGCATATCCGGAGAATACGCAGCCGGGGAACGCGATCGGCAGTGTGCCCCGCCACCAGAAACAGGCAGATGCCGGGAAGAAACTGGGCCAGCCCGACCAACCCAAGATCGAGCGGTCGGCGCGTGATTTCGTACACCTGCCAGCCGACAGCCACGGATTGCATCTCCGACGAGATGGTCGTCAAAAATCGCGCCATCATGTAGTGGCGGAAATTGGCATATCGGAAAGCGGCGCGGGAGGACGGCTCGGGCGAGTTCTCGTTCATTCGCGTCAAAATGCGAGCTATCAGCTTTCAGCGATCAGCCTTCAAAATTCTTCGTTAGAACCATTATGCAGGTAGCTCTGTAACCGATCTCGTATCCTGGTACACATGTCTGCGGATGGATTCGATCGACGCGATTTTTTGAAGCGTACAGGTTCGTTGGGGGCCGGTGTTGCCCTGGCAGGTAAAGCCCTTGCGAAGGCGCGCGGCAAAGTGAACCCTGGACGGGTGCTCGGGGCGAACGACCGTATCAATATTGGCCTGATCGGCTGCGGCGGGCGCGGCAGTTCCGACGCGCGAACCTTCACGAAATACGCGCAAGCCCACAACAACGCGTGCCAGATAGTCGCAGTCTGCGATGTCTATGAGAAGCGCAAACGGGAGCAGGCCGAGCTATATAAGGCGAAGGGATCTCTCGATTACCGCGAAGTGCTTGCCATGCCGGATGTGGACGCCGTGATTGTGGCGACACCGGATCACTGGCATGCGCGGATTGCCCTGGATGCCATGGACCAAGGCAAAGATGTCTATCTCGAAAAGCCGATGTGCCACACCATCAAAGAGGCAAAGCAGTTGATTGATACGGTGCGCGAAACAAAGCGCGTGTTGCAGGTCGGCTCACAGACCACTTCGGCGGATCAATGGTGGAAGGCGAAAAAGGCAATCGCGGATGGCATGATTGGCAAGATGATCATGAGCCAGGGTTCGTACCATCGCAATTCCATTGAGGGCGAATGGAACTATCCGATCGATGCGGATGCCGGGCCTGACGGCAAAGGCGAGAATTACATCGATTGGAAGACCTGGCTGGGCCCTGCGCCCGCGCGGCCCTGGGACGCCGACCGCTTCTTTCGTTTCCGCAAGTATTGGGACTACTCCGGCGGCATCGCGACGGATCTGTTTTTCCATGTCGTCGCACCGCTGAATATTTGTTGGGACAAGCCGCAATATCCGTGGAAGGTGATGGCTTCCGGCGGAAAATACGCGTTCCCGAACGATCGCGAGGTGCCGGATACATTTCACCTTTTGGCGGAATATCCGGAGGGACACTCGGTCGTTCTGAGTTCCTCGATGGCGAATTCGCAGCACATTCCAGGCCTGATTCGCGGGCATGAAGGCACCATCATTATGGTGGAGCACGGGATGTTCGAGGGGGCGACGCCAAACATCACCGTGCGGCCCGAAATTGTGCGCCTGCAGAACCATCAGCGCGGCACGTTCCCGGACTACAAATTTGGGCGCGACGAGTTCAAGATTTCGGTGGACCAGTACGACGCAATGCAGGCGCATATCGGCAACTTCCTCGATTGCATGCGCACGCGCCAGAAACCGCATCTCGACGTGGAAACTGCCGCACATGCGCAGGTGCTGATCAGCCTCTCGGTCGATTCGTATCGCGACGGACGAGTGAAGTATTGGGATGAGAAGAATTGGAAAGCGGTTGATAAGCCGGTAAAAGCTTAGAGCCAGATTCGTTCAGTCGAAAATTTCCGATAAAGGTACTTCAAGCGAGGTGCCCTCCACCCGGAGGGAGCCTCCCGTGGCGAGTTCCATCCCATGCGGGCGGTAGATCCAGACACGTCTCTCGGCGGGATCGATCACCCACACAGCAGGTACGCCGAAATCCAGATAATCCTTCACACGCTCATTTGTGCGCGAGACCGTATCCTCCGGCGATAGGATCTCGATACACAGAAGGGGCGGAGTTGTCAGAATCTGTTCATCGGGCTTACCGCGCGTGACGATGACATCGGGTACCCGGAAACGAGTTGGTTTAACCTGGAAGCGCCATTCGGGCAGCGCGGCGATGCCTGTCTCGCGAAACCGGCTGAGGAAAAAGGCTAGGAGCCTGCCTTGAACCCAGCTATGATCTCTTTCTCCCAAATTCCTTTCCTCGACGACGCCGTCGATGTAGTCACGGTCCGGCCGGTATACAGTCTTCAAATATTCTTCGACTGAAATTTGTGTACTGGCCGCCATGGCAACAGTATGCCACGCTTGCATCTGTCATGAGGCTATTGCTTACCTGAAATGATCGCGGCAAGCTGCGCGCGCGCTGCCTCCCAAACGTCCGGATCCGAGGACCAGCTCACGGGACCGCGGAACCAGGATGGATCTCCACCGGGACTCGGGTTCTCCCATAAGACTTGGGGAACAACGGAGTTCATGATCGTCTGCACAGCGACTGGGTCGATTTTCGCCGCAAGACTCAGATAGTCTGTGTCTTGAATCCCTCGACGCCACTCCTTCAGACGCAGACTTGCAAAGGGCCCATCCACTCCGTAAGAATCCAGCGGATTACTCAGGTCGGTTCCCGGATAGACCAAAACTCCATTTCCATTGGTGGGACCGTTGCTTCCGTACCAGCCGAGTAGCGCATCAAAGTACGTTTGAGTACCCCAAGTGACCGCATTTTGGAACAGATCTTGAGTGCCCGCCGGAGAGGTCTGCCAATAGAACCAGGTCTGGACTCCTTTCTTGTATTGAGCCCAAGGGATTACTCGCGGCGCTACGCCGTCGTCTTCCGTGTCAAGCGTACCCACACCCGGACGGCTGTCGTTGTACATCCAAAGGCCACGTCCAGGCGTTTGCGAATAAAAGTCCGCAGCCCTCTGCATGATCCCGGTAGTGTCACACGGCGAAAGATCGCCGGGGCACATTCCAATCTCTGCTACAGACGCGGGTATGGCGAGACTGGGCGCATCCCTCTGCGATAGCACCATGTTGTGAGTGGACATACCCAACAGGCGGTTGCCCGGTCCTGGATTTGCGGCGAGCCATTCGGACCACTGTTCGACGAGGGGCATATCTTGGGGACGCGGCTCGTCCGCCAAATATAAGAACGCCGAATTGCCGGGAGCGTTCTGATCGAACCAGTTGATCCAGTTATCCGAATGCTGCCACATCGCCGATTCGCCATCGTATTTCCAACTCCAACTCGCGTACAGCCCAACCGCGTAAATCCCGACCGGAACGCCTACACCTGGACCGTCGTATCCATTTGCCGGGGTGAACAGCGTTCCCGTATAGCGCGGAACGGCGCTGGGACAGGGTGAATCGGTTATGGCGCAATCATCGTCCCCGAGCAGCGCGATCTTGTGCCGATGAAACATCTCAAAATGGCGATTTCTGATGGCCTCAACCCGCTGTCCGCCTGGGCTGCTCGGCAACACGTAACCGCCCTGACCCGTGACATAGCGTTGCAATATGTCGAATGCCGCAGGCATGGCGACCTGGACCGTCGGTTTATCGGGCAGATCGAAATTGTAAACCGTCAGTTGCACGGGAATGGTGTACGTTGTCTGGCCATTCTCCGTAACCACAATGTTCCCCGAATAGGTTCCCGCCGGGGAACCTTTTGGTATGTAAATATCGCCCCAGATGCTTTGGTTCTGTCCCGCCGAAATACTGAATGTGGGGACCAGCTCGAGCGGTATCAGGATGTCCGGATAATACTTGTCGTGATCCGGCCGGTCGGTCCACAAGCCCAGCCCAATGCCATTGGCGATCCAGGGGCGCTGGAAGCGCACCGGCGTCTGGCGCTCATCGCCCTTGTAGTATCCAAAGTAGCTCAAGCCCTTGATTTGCAGATACCGCTCGTAGAACAGTTCGATGGGTCTTCCCACCCAGCTAAACACGTCGTTGCCAGTGGCCGGGTTTGAATGGATCGTCGCGCCGTCAGGTCCCACCAGCGTATCGAAACTGACGGATACATTTGCAGCCGTGTTGTATGCGGCCTCCAACACGAGATTGAAGCTGACAGTCTCATTCCGAGCACCAAACAGCGAAATTTTGGCGCCGTCCCAAGCGCGATTGATGACCTTCCCGGTGAGATTCTCTTTGTGGAGAGTTGCCCGGAGCTCGTCTTGGGACACTTTGTCGCCGCCTTCGTTCGCCCATACTGCGGAGATGTTCCCGGCATGCATGGCGGCTGGCATGAACAACGCAAGCCAGGCTGCGATTCTGAGGCTGTATTGGTGGGGTAAATTACTCATCATAGGGCTCACAAACAGAGTGCTCTTAAACGTTTGTTAATCAGTCCATTATTAATAAATATACATTACCAGCACGTTGGTGGAAACATAAAAAATGTTAATGATGTTAGGACCAAAAAAAGCCGCCGCTCAGAAGCCTTCGAGGATTTACGGGCGCACGCTCAGCCGGATTCCCAACTCCTGAAGCTGCCGTTCCGGAACTGGCGACGGCGCTTCGCACATCAGATCGGTCCCTTTCGCGGTCTTTGGAAATGGAATTACTTCGCGGATGGATTGCTCGCCTGCCAGAATCATCACCAGCCGGTCGAGACCGAGCGCGATGCCGCCGTGCGGAGGCGCGCCGTATTCCAACGCTTCCAGCAAAAAACCGAAGCGGCGCCTGGCTTCTTCTTCGCTGAATCCGAGCGCGGCAAACACTTTCGATTGCACGTCGCGGCGATGAATACGAATAGAGCCCGAACCGAGTTCGGTGCCGTTCAGAACCAGGTCGTAGGACTTCGCGCGGCAGTGCGCCGGATCGGTAGTGAGCTTATCGAGATCGGCGTCGTGTACCGATGTAAACGGATGGTGCGCGGCATTCCAGCGGTTTTCCGTTTCGTCCCATTCGAACATCGGGAAATCGATCACCCAGAGAAATTTCAATGTATCGGCATCGAGCAGCTTGTGGCGGTCGTTGTATTTCTGCGCAAGATGCAAGCGCAACTGCCCGCAAGCTTGTAGCACGGTCTGCTCGGGAAGCGCACCCTTCGGTTCGCCGGGCCAGCCCGCCAGAATGAGCAAATCGTCCGCCGCAGGGCCCACGCGCTCGCGCACACGCGCTATTGCCTCCGGAAAATCGCGTTCCAGACGCTTAGCGTCGTCGTAAACACGCAGACCGCGCTCTTGACCAAAGGCTTTGATCTCATCGCGTTCTTTTCGGCTCAACTGACCGGTGTTGGGAATGTGAATGGCAACGAGCGGCAGGCCGTTCCCGGTCAGGTTCGCGTCCGGAAACAAATCTTCGACGCAGTCAAACGGTGGAATGCGCAAGTCCGGTTTATCGCTGCCGTAAAAGCGCATGGCATCGGCGTAGGTCATGCGCGGAATCTCTTCCGGCACGGGTTTTCTCGCAGCAGTACACACGCTTCCGATCAACGGTTCGATGACTTCAAAGATTTGTTCCTCTTGCGGGAACGACATTTCGAGATCGATCTGGGTAAACTCGGGCTGCCGATCGGCACGCAGGTCTTCATCACGGAAGCAGCGGACGATCTGGAAATAGCGCTCGTAGCCGCTTACCATCAAAAGCTGTTTAAAAATCTGAGGCGATTGCGGCAGAGCATAGAAATTGCCCGGCTGCACACGGCTCGGGACCAAATAGTCGCGCGCACCTTCCGGCGTAGAGCGCGTCATGAACGGCGTTTCGATTTCGAGAAACCCCTGCGCATACAGTGCCTGGCGGACTGCGAAGGCAATGTTTGACCGCATAATGATGTTGCGCTGCATGTGCGGCCGGCGCAGATCGACGTACCGGTACTTGAGCCGGACGTCTTCTTTCACGTCGACGTTTTCTTCGAGCGGGAATGGCGGTGTACGCGATTCGTTCAAAATCCAAAGCTTCGAGACCGCGACCTCGATATCGCCGGTCGCGATGCTTGCGTTCACGGTGTCCGGGGTTCGTAGCGAGACCGAACCCTCTACGGCAATCACGAATTCCGTGCCCAACTGCTGCGCGCGTGTGTGCGCCGCGGCGTTCTTGCTCTCATCAAAAACGAGCTGCGTGACACCGTAGCGATCCCGGAGATGGATGAAGATGACGCCGCCCAAGTCGCGGCGGCGGTGAACCCAACCCATGAGTACAACGGCATGGCCGGCATCGGTTGCCCGCAGTTCTCCACAGGTGTGAGTCCGGCGGAGGTCGCCGAGAAAATCCAGTTCGAGTTCAGCCATTTGTGATTCGTTCTGTTGCGTGCTTCCTAATGAATATTGCGGAGGCGATCGAGCAGCGCCTGCCGGGTGAGCGTTTCCTGTTGGGCGGAGGCCATGTCCTTCAGCGTGTAGGATTGCGTCACGATCTCGTTATCGCCCACTATCAGTGTGTAGCGGGCTTCCAGCTTATTAGCCAGTTCCAGCATGCGTTTCAATTTGCGTTCGGTTCCGATTTCGACGGAAACATCCAGGTTCCGGATATCTCCGGCCAGCACCGCGCAGTGGCGGAGCGCCGCATCGCCCATCGGCGCGATATACAGATCCAAGGGCCGTGGACGAACCGTCTCCTGTTCCTCAACGGTCATCACTAGGCGGTCCTCACCGATCGAGAATCCGATACCGGGAGCCGCAACTTTCGACCCAAGCATTTCAGCCAGCCCGTCATACCGGCCGCCGCCGAGAATGGCGTTCTGCGCGCCGAGAGCGCCGTGCGTAATTTCAAATGTCGTCCGTGCGTAGTAATCGAGTCCGCGAACCAGCCGCGGTTTTACTGTATACGCAATGTGCCGGTCATCCAGAAACTCGCGAACTCGGCGGAAATGGTCGCGATCGTTTTCATCCAGGAAATCGAGGATAGACGGTAACTGCTCGATAATCGGTTGGTCCTGCGGATTCTTGCAATCGAGCACACGCAGCGGATTCGTTTCGGCGCGGCGCTGGCAATCCTCGCACATCCGCGGCGCGACCTCTTTCAGCTCCGCACGCAGTGCGTCATTGTAGCGGGAGCGCGATTCTTTCGATCCGACGGAATTAATAAGCAGCTCAAAATCGCGGATGCCCACTTCATGCAGAATCGCAACCACGAGCTCGATGACCTCGGCATCGATGGCGGGGGAATCCGAGCCGATCGCTTCCGCGCCGATCTGATAAAACTGGCGATACCGTCCTTTCTGCGGACGCTCGCGCCGGAACATCGGGCCCATGTAATACAGCTTTTGCAGGCCGGGCTGCTGATCCAGCCTGTGCTCGATATAGGCGCGCAGAACAGAGGCGGTGTTCTCGGGCCGCAGGGTCAGCGAGCTGCCGTCGCGGTCCTCAAATGTGTACATCTCTTTGCTGACAATATCTGTCTCTTCGCCCACTCCGCGCGCGAAAAGAGCTGTTTCCTCCAGGACCGGAGTGCGAATCTCGCGATAGTTAAAACGAGCAAAAGTGCGCCGCGCCGCCGCCTCCACCTGATTCCACACTGCGCTCGAAGGAGGCAGGATGTCGCGCATGCCTTTGACGCTTTGAATCAAGGCTGCTCTTCCCGGTAGATGGATGTAATTTCGACGTAGCCGGCGCAATTGATGCGAAACCGCTCCTGCTCGTGCGGCGTAACCTCGCGGCGCACTTTCGCCGGCACTCCCATAACGACGGTATTCGGAGGCACCACCATTCCCTCCGGAACCAAGGCCCCGGCTCCGACGATCGCACCCTTGCCGATTTTTGCTCCGTTCAACACGAGCGCTCCGATACCGATGAGCGCGTCGTCTTCCACTTCGCAGCCATGCAGGACCACGCGATGCCCAACCGTGACACGATTCCCGATGATGCACGGAAAGCGTTCACGATCGACGTGCACGACGCTGTTGTCCTGAATGCTCGTCTCGTCGCCGATACGAATGTAGTTCACGTCCCCGCGCATCGAGACGTTTGGCCAGACGCTCGATCGCTCGCCGATCACTATGTCGCCGATTACCTGAGCGCTTGCATCGATGTAAGCGGAGCCCGCAATGCGGGGAGTCACTCCGCGGTACGGTCGAATCATTGAAATAGCCATCGTAGCAAGCGAGCGCGGCTACAAGCCTATTGAAGCGTTAACGAATGTACCGCATTTTCGAACAGTCGGTCGAATGCCGCTAGGAGATCCGGCATTACAGCTTTGAGCTGCAGTTCGGCTGCGATGGTTGCAGCGCGCGCCGCCACCACATTCACACGATGGCAAAGGGCCTTCCGCAAAGCAGATTCGGTTTCCTGCGTTGGTCCGAGAGCCCGAATTTCCTTCAACGCTTCAAGCTGCCGCTCGATTTTCCGGTCCGGCATTTTGCGGTCACCGTAGGTGTTGCGCCGCTATAGTACCATCCGCGGTCAGAATGAAGATCACACGAAATCCGCACGGTGCATTTTGTCTACTGTGCGTCCCTCCGCGCCAAAGCTCCGTTTACGTCCGATGCCTTGATGCAGCTTGCGCGGATTGACGTTCCACTGATTCGCTCGCGTACCGGTTCACGGCCAACGCAATTGGCAGACCGATAAACACCATCAGCGCCAGTACAGCGTTTGCGCTGGCGACATTCAACGCAAACATCGCAGTCGGACTGCGATGAATAGCCGACAGCGGCACGACGACCATGTTCATGAACAGGAAAACGGCGATACCATAGAGTAAACCGCTCGATACCGGCCGTTTCCGCAACATCCGCAAGCGCCGGCTCGCGGCGTAGTAAACCGCCGCCGCCGCAAACGCGATGAAAAAATGCAGGGCGAGACCCAGCACCGCCGTTGCCCACCCGCCCTGTATCGCGCGCGCACCCAGCAACCCTCTCGCAATCCCTTGGAGCAAGCGCTCCGGAGGTACTCCCCGCAAACCGTAAAACACCAGGGCATCGGAGATGTCGAGGATTCCGCCGATCAATCCTCCCCAGCCGATCGCCCGCAGTGCATCGGGACTTCGTCTCATCGAGCTGCCGGATACCTATGAAGCTGCGGGCCGACGACGTTGGAGAAATTGTAGTTACCACGCGCATCGGCATCGAGGGTCCAGAACATGGCGCCGATCATGCCGGGGTATCCGTGACGTTCGTGTAGCTTGTATCGGGTTCCGGGAGGAGCCTCGCCTGTAATGAGATAGTTCATCGCTTGGCTAACGATGGCGGGAGTCGTATCTCCGGTGAGAAATCCAATGGCCACCTTATTGGCGGGCATCGCAGGGAAGAACTGAGCGCCAACCGGAAAGCCATGCAGCAAAAGCTCGGTCATGGCGGCATGATAATCGACCGAGCCAGCCTGGTAAATCTCGCCGTCGAGACCTTGGAGCGGCGGCGTGTTGTAGTCCTGCACGTCCACAAACGCGAGCATGTCACGGATGGCATACGCAATGGGCAGGTAAGAACCAAACTGGCCGCCGTAACCGGGAAGGCCGCCCGGGATCTGCGTACCTTCGGGTACCAGACTGATCATAAAACCGGAACCGAAATGATCGTGTAATTGGCGCAAACCAGCGATCAGATCCACGATGGATGGCGTGGTGGGATGTTTGAAATCTGTATCGCCCGGTTCGAGGACGAGAGAGGGGCTTTCGAAATCGAGATCGATCCCGTCGAATCCGTAATCGGCAACAATGCGCGTGACGGATGACACGAAGTTCGGAATGCTTTTGGGATCCGCGAGGCTGAAGTATTGACCGCCGCCGCCAAGCGAAATTAGAACCTTCTTGCCCTGGCTCTTCAACCAGGCGATATCAGCTTTGAACTGTTGTGAGTCCAGGCCGGTCGGCGTTTGAAACCGCAGCGTGCCTTCCGGCGCATTCTTGTCCGGAGTGGCAAAGGCGACGATAATCACGTCCCATTGCGGCGAAATGTTACGCGCCGGGAGAGTGGAACCATAGCCGGTCCAATAACCGATCAGCCAGTGACCGTTGCGCGAACTGCTCGCCGGCACTGTGGCGGTCAGAGATTGAGGAGGCGTAGACGCCGCACCACTTGTAGCTGGACGGCCACGGCGCGCCGGACAGGGAGTAGCTGGTTCTGGAAGCAGGCGCGCGTCTGGAAAGCTGTAAGTCGTGCCAAGCCCTTCCGATGGGCCGGTATACCAGGGCAGCAGGGCTACATTCTGCAGGTGATAAACAGCTCCATGCGCACGAACAGCAAAAGCTTTCGATACGGGAATATTGTTTTTCGCGTTCGCATCTGTCGGTTCGAGGAGAAAATAAGTTGAGCCGACGCCGGTGCCGCCGCAGCGTCCCTCGTCTTCCGGCGCCATCCACGCCGGACGCATCCAGGCGGAGAATGTATTTCCCGGGCCTTTCACGTTCCGGCCCCGGGCCGAAGGGTCATGCAACGGATCGTTGAAGAACTCAGCTAGCTGTTGCGTGAGAGGCTGCACGTCGGCATCGTCGATAATTCCGGGGGCAGCATGGAGATACGAGCCTAGCACGAAGGAATTTCCAGTGACGGAATCGACACCGTGCGTTCCCCAGGAACAACACACCGTAGCGTCGCCAAGCGCGTAATAAGCGGTGTTCCGGGTCATGGCAATGACCAGCGTGCCTTCCTGTTTGGGAATCTGTTTTAAAAATCTCTTGTTGAAGGAAATCGACGTCAACAATAGCGAGCGAGCCGCCCGTCCGTTTCGAGGTGAGTACATATCCAGATCCAACGGGAATGTTAATTCTTATGCGCTTTACTTCAGGCTCGCCGAGCAGCGTGTGCCAGCCGTTGGCCTTTGGGAAGGTCGTGCGCAGCATGGCATCGGCATACTGCGTGACCCCGCCAGAAGGGAAGTCGAACTTCGAGAAGACGGGTGAGCGCAGGATGCTTGGCACCTCCGGCGCTGCCTCCAGAAAAGGCTTTCCAGCAATCTTTCTTGCATCGAACGAAAGCGTAATGGGGACCAGCACCGTGGGAATGGTGGTAACGCCTCTCTTCGCGGGATCACGGCCGGCCAGCGTGTAAGTGCCCTGGCCGAGAGTGACCTGGAACGCGGGGACGGTGCCGGCGCCCTGCGCAGACACGGCAACAAAAATGGACAGTAAACATAGAAAAGTTATTCGCATCTATATTAATCGGGGAATACCGCAACGGACCGCAAGCGGATAATCTCATCCTTGATCTTGGCGGCATTCGGCAAGTCCGGATGACGTTTGAGCAAGTCTTCTAACTCGTTTGCGGCGGCTTGCGGCTCATTCCGGCGCCGATGGATCTCCGCCAACAGTAGCTGTGGATGAGAGAAATGCGCAGGATCGAGTTGCTTGGCTACCGTCAGGTACTTCTCGGCCAGGTTCATCTGGCCCGAAAAGAAGTATGCCATGCCCAATTGCGAGTTCGCGAGCGGGTCGTATGGATTGACAAGCACAGCTCGCCGGTTGTATTCGAGAGCCTCGGTCCACCGCGCAAGATTAATCAGCACGCCGCCTAAGTTCACGAGCGGCGCATATGCGTCTGGTTCGGCCGCTAAAGCCTTCCGAAAATCCGCTTCGGCCTCACGATATTGACCACTCTGATACGCAATCGTGCCCAGATGGTTCCAGCCAGCAGAAAATTGCGGCGCTAACTCCACCGCTTGTTTCAGATGTTTTAGGGCTGTATTTAGATCTCGCCGGCTAAGCGCCTCTTGTGCGCTCTGGTATTCACGGAGCGCGCTCTTCGGGATCGAAAGTTCGCGGACCGAAACCCGGTTTTGATTAAGGCTGGACTCGGCGGAGGCACCGCTCAACTCCATAGCAATATGGATGCGTCTCTTCGAATCGGCGACACTCGGCCCTACTTCGACCGTGCGCTGGAGGCCGCTGACCATTAGTACATAAGTCCCTTCCAGGAGCTTTCGGAAGCGGAACTTCCCATCCAGGCCGGATTCCGTCTTTGCATCGAACGGGGTCGTTGCGCCTTGCAGATATACCTGGACCGCTTGCCGGGGCCGTAATTGGCCAACCAGCTCAAACTGGCCTGCCTGGGCGCACATCGCTACGATCACGCCGAGAACTGCCTCGCGACTCACTCCTTGATCGTAAACCCACAAAGCTCGCCGCTTAGCGTGTATACTCGATTCACTTTGGGAACGAAACTGCGCTGCTTCATGAACCGCCGCACGTTCGCACGAGACCTGGTTATCGGCGGACTGGGAATTGCCGCGGGATGCCACACAGCGGTCCCGGTGCATCCTTCGCCTCCGCCGGGCCCTCTTCCGAATCCCGTGCCGGTCCGTCCTCAGGATTCCGGGATAGACCACATCGTGGTGGTCACCATGGAGAACCGCAGCTTCGATCATTTTTTAGGCTGGTTGCCGGGAGCGGCCGGCATACCGGCCGGCTTGTCCTTCATTGATTCGGCCGGCGCGGTTCACCCGGTTCACTCCCTGAGCGGCGATTACACAGGCTGCGGGCATCCGGTGCCGAATAATGACTACGGCGGTGCAAACGCTACCGCGTATGATGACGGCAAGATGGACGGCTTCCTGCGCGTTCCCGGCAACGACATTTACGCGATCGGCTATTACGAAGCGCACGATGTGCCCTTCCTGGCGGCATTGGCGCAGGCTTACACAACATGCGATCACTGGTTCGCTTCGATTCTCGCTGAGACGTTTCCCAATCGCATGTTTCTGCTGGCGGCGCAGACCGACCGCCTGACGAATACGCTTTCGCTCAGCGGTCTGCCTACCATCTTGGACAGCCTCGCAAAAGCCGGAATCTCTCACCGCTACTACTTCGGCAGCATTCCGTTCCTGGCGCTCTGGGGCTTGAAATACCTTTCGTCCTCTTCGTTGTTCGACAGCTTTCTTTCCGATGCCGCAGCGGGCAATCTTCCGGCTGTATCGTTTGTCGATCCCAAATTCACGGAATTCGACGATGGTCTGGGGAATGACGATCATCCGCATTCGGATGTCCGCAATGGCGAGGCGTTTCTGTCGCAGGTTTTTCACGCGGTCGCGAGCGGGCCGAAGTGGCGCAACACGGTTCTGATTGTGACGTTTGATGAATGGGGCGGTTTCTTCGACCATATAGCGCCGCCTCGCGTGATTGCGCCGAATAACGTAGACACCGATCTGGCAAATGGCGAAGCAGTGCTGGGTTTCCGCGTGCCCACCGTGATCGCATCGCCATTTACACGTGGCGCCAACAAAGTGGACTCGACCGTCTACGATCACACTGCCATCCTCAAGTTGATCGAATGGCGCTGGGGCCTATCTCCGCTGACACTTCGCGATGCATCGCCCGCCATCGGCAATCCGGTTGTGCAGTTCAACTTTTCATCGCCCGATACCGGCATCCCGCCATTGCCGCAAACCAGTACGGTTCCCGGTTTGCCCTGCTTTTTAAGAGGACTCACACAAAAAGCCCCGGCTCCTCCGGCAACGGAGTTTGCGGGGCTTCGCCAGACCCAGTTCGTACGCGATTGGCTGAACAGCCCGCAGTTCCAGCGGCAAACGAAGTAAATTCGTTGTTTATTGGAGCTCCAGTTTCTGTTGTTTTGGGGGCGCGGGAGGACGCTCCTGCATGGTCCGTTGCTGATTGCGCAGCATGGCCGCTGCAAACTGCCAGGTGGGGCCGGGCGTATCGCGCCACGGAGCAGGAACCGCAATGATGCAATAGAAGCCGTTCAGCGCGTCAATATAAAAGAATCCGTCGTGCCGGCGGACAAGGGAGCGAGACTCGGCCGTACAGGCGACCCCCACTTCGACCAGACCGCAGTCGGCCGGTATCTCATCAAGAGCCAGCATGCCGACCGGAGTTACGAAATAGAACTCGTTTGAGAAGCGCATGCCGATACGGCGTTTGAGCGGCCGTTTTACTTCACCAAGAAAATCAGCTCTCGACGCTTTCAATTCATAGCAGATTCGCCGCATGCCTAAATGAGGCAAACAATTGAGCGCGAAGGCGTCCAGCCGCTGCAATTCGTGATGCCGATGGCCCGTGCCGATGCGCAGTTCGCGGAGAAAGATCCATTCCCTGCCCTGGGCGTGGAGTGCAGCTTCAACGACGTCCAGCATTGCGGCGGCGGTCAAGCGCGCTGCAGCAGCCTCAATCACAGTCCTCATTGTAAGGCGGGCGTTGTATCCTGATGAATCTCATGCCTCGACCGTTAAGAGTCGCTGTGGCCGGTATCGGCCGGATGGGTTTCATTCACGCCCTTCACGTACATGAACTGGCTCGCGATACGCGAACCTGTGAACTCGCAGCGCTGGCTGAGCCGGACCATGACCGCGCCGTGCGATTCCTCTCCGACATTGATAGAGATGTTCCTGTTTTCTCTTCGGTAGACGAGCTGGCCGAATCCGGCATTTGCAAGGCCGCAGTTATTGTTACTCCAACCGATCTTCATCGGGAGCATGCTACCAGGCTCATCTCGGCCGGATATCGCGTCTTACTGGAGAAGCCGCTTACAGGAACACTCGAAGCCGATCGTGCCTTCGCGGCTGAACTGGATCGCGATTATCCGAACTCGCTGATGCTCGCCTTTCAGCGACGTTTCGACGAGCCGCTCCAATATGCCAAGAAGCTGATGGAGAGCGGAACGATCGGCAGGATTTTCAAGATCTATTCCGCGCTCGAAGATTCTAATCCGGCGCCCAACGGGTATAAAAGCGGGGGCATTCTGCCCGACATGGCGGTACACAATGTGGATGAGATTTTGTGGCTCAGCGGGCGCACGCCGCTCAAAGCACTCGCGCTTGGATCGCGACTCTACAGTCACGCGCTGACCACGGCTGACGAAGATTTTGATGACGCCCTGCTCTGCCTCTGGTTTGACAATAATCTGCTGGGACAGGTGCAGGTCAGCCGCAACCACGTCTCCGGCTATCGCGTGGAGACCATTATCTTCGGTGAAGAAGGACAGATTCACGCCGGCCATTTCGACCAGCAGTTGACCACGGTTCACGTGGAGGTCTACGGCCGGCGCGGCCGCACGAAACCGATCGCTTTGAAGACGTTCCCGATGCGCGATTACCAGCGGCCCCTCCCGGAATTTGTCGATCGCTTCGGCCCGGCTTATAAAGCCGAACTCGCGGCGTTCATTGAGTGTTGCCAGACAGGCGCACCGTTCTCGAGCACTCATCGTGATGGAGTGCGCGCGCAAGAGGCCATATCGGCAGGCATGAAAAGCGTGCTCGATTCAAGCCAGGCCACCGATGTCAAGTAAACTTTGTCACGCGCCACAGCACCAGGCCGCCAACTCCCAGTACGACGAGAAGCGCCGCTGCGAATAGCGCCAGCCATCCCATCTGCATTTCCATTTGCGGCGTTCGCGCCAGCGTTCCCAAACCGGCAAAGATCAGCGTTGCTATGGTAATCAGCAGCCAGTCGATCCACGTCCGGCGCACGTTCGCTGAGGGCACATCGTGGCCTTCCATGCGCACCATGACATACTCCGGATCGATGCAGTATAGTTCGATTTCCCGGCGGGCTGCTTGTTTCCAACTTGCGTATTCAAGTTCGGAGGTCGAGCTTAACGAAATTGCCAGCGCGCCCGAAGCCATCAGCACCGAGCCGCCGATCACTTCCGCGTAGATGCTTCCAGACAGTCCACGCAATTCTCCAAATACCAGCAAGCCCAGAAGTAGACCCCAGAGCTGGTTCGTATTGGACAACGGAATTCCGCGGCTGATGCCCACATATTTTGCCGCGTAATTCTGGAAAAGATCGCCCACCACCCACATAAAGCCGCCCAACATGGGCCAGAACAGGATGGCGCGATTCGTGACCAGTTCCCGCCAGAACGGGCCAACGCCGCCGCTGAACACCAGCGCGACCGCGGTCATCATGCTCATTTCTCCAAACGTGAAAAACGTGAGGAACGTGAGCGGATTCATGCCAGTGATGTAAGCCTTGCGATATGGGATGTACATGGTCCCCAGCATGAGCCCCGCGCCCAACGCGGCCGCGATGCCGTGCATGGCGTCTCGATGTGCCGCTTCTGACGTCGATGCGGCCGAGAGCAGTATGGCGCCCACGAAGATAATGACGGCGCCGCCTACTACACCGAGCATGCGGAGCCAGCCGGCGCGATGGAGTTCTCTGAATAGCAGCGTGCCCCACAGGATTCCAATCAAGCTGTTCGAATTCCAAAGCGGAAAGGCCAGGCTGAGGCCGATATCCCGGACGGCAAAAATCGTCAGCGTGTTGCCGACTGCCCAGAGGCAACCCGCGATGATGCCCCACAGGACGAGATGCGGAACATGCCGGACATCATGAAAGACATCGCCCGTTCCACGAATGGCGGCGGGCAGACTCCAGCGCGACAGAAACGCGCCGAACACCATCATGAAGGAGATGACCAGCGGGGAGACCGAGATGGTCACCAGTTTGGTTGGCGCTTCCGCCCCGGCCAGCCACAGTGCCGCCGCGAAGCCGCAAAATATCCCGAGCCTGTGCAGGAGACGCTGCCGCGATCGTTCCTTCAGCGCGCTCTCCACTCTCAGTGCGTCATCGCGTAAACGATGTAATTCACGCCGATGCGGATGCCGAGTGCAGAGTATTTCTCGGGATATTCGGGCTCATCCGCCCATTCCCACGAATCGCCGACATCGGAGTTGAACGTAGCCGCCACCATGATGCGGCCTTTGTCGTCGTAAATGCCGCGCCAGCGCGCAACATAACCGTCCAGCTTGTGACCTTCCGCGAGATGCTCGGCGCCTACGATTTGATAGCGATCATCCAGATCGTAAACGGTATGGAAGATGGCATCGCTGTTGGGAATGTCCACAATTGGGCGGTCCGGGAATACGCGCTTCATGGCTTCCTCGAAGACTTGCCATTCGACAGTTCCATGAAAATCGTCGGCCATCAGAAAACCACCGCGGAGCAAATAGTCGCGCAGTTTGCTGGTCTGCGCATCGGTGAGGCCCCACTCGCCGGCCTGCACGGCGTACAGCCACGGCCAGTTGTAAACATCGTCTCCATCATCCAGGTTCACGCACTGCTCTACCGAGCGCACGTGAATGCGGGTCAGACGGCGGACGGCGAGCACAAAGTGGCGGTCGGCGCTCGGAAAGTCTTGAGTCCAGAGGGAACGGCCTTCATGCCAGTCCCACTCGCGCCCCTGGTAGCCATCGTTCCAGCCACCCGGATACATGAGTCTGGCGAAGACCCATTCGGTTTTCTCTCTATAGTCGGGAGGCAACGCAACGGAGCCGAGCGGGTGCTCGATTCCGGCGTATTCTTTGAAGGGATGCGGTAGCGTGCGATCCAACGCAAACGCAGTGCCGAGAAAGGCTGCCGCGCACCCAGAGCACAGCAGAAGTTTGCGGAGATCCATGCGCACCGCCTCGCTCCGAGCATAGCACCTAATTGCAGGCCAAAAGGCTCAACCTTTTTAGATCCGGTACTTTGAGACGCTGCAGCACGCGGACAAGATCCTGCGCCACATGCAACGGAGCGCGCGGATCGATGAAAGTGGCAGTACCGACCTGAACAGCGCTCGCGCCGGCTATCAGGAACTCGGCGGCATCTTCTCCATTTGCGATGCCGCCTAGTCCGATGATAGGAATCCGGACGGCCTGGGCGGCTTCGTAGACCATGCGGAGAGCGATGGGCTTGATGGCGGGACCGGAGAGTCCGCCGAATCCAGCGCCAATACAAGGCCGGCGTGTTTCGATGTCGATTGCGAGGGCGACGAAGGTGTTGACGAGCGAGATCGCGTCGGCTCCGGCGTCTTGCGCGGCAAGAGCGAACGGCTCGATACGAGCGACATTGGGCGAAAGCTTCACGATCAGCGGGTGTCTTGCGAGCGGGCGAACCCTGGTGATTAGATCTGTAAGCAGGCCGGTATCGCTCGAAAAGAACATGCCGCCCTCCTTGGTATTGGGGCAGGAGACGTTCAATTCGTAAGCGGCAATGCCTTCGGCGTCTTCGAGCGCGCGGATAACTTCCGCGTAATCGTCTATCGCATACCCGAATACATTCGCAAACACGGGCACGGAGTGTTGCCGCAGCTTTGGCAACTTATCGCGGATGAACGCAGCTACACCGACGTTCTGAAGCCCTACGGAGTTTATAATGCCGGAGCCGGTGTGCCACAGACGGGGCGAAGGATTGCCGGCGATTGGTTCGCGCGAGAGCCCTTTGGTTACGAGCCCGCCGAGCTGATTTAGATTCACCAGTTTCGCAAATTCGATGCCGTACCCGAATGTCCCGGAGGCAGCAAGCACCGGATTTCGGAGTGCGATCCCGCACAGCGTTGTGGCCACGCGCGGCTTCGCCATCTTACTTTTCGACAGCCACAGCTTCAGCCGCCGCGACACGTCGGGCGGCTTCACGAATCAGTTCCCAGATTTCACGAACGTCCTGCTCGGTCGTTTGAAAATTTCCGATGGCGCAACGAACGACAAACTTTCCGTTCAACACGGTGTGCGAAAGAAACACCTTGCCGGTTGCGTTCAGCTCTGAAAGCAAGCGTTGATTTAGCTCGTCACTGTCGCGATGGCGGAAGCAGACAAGTCCGAACGGGACCGGAGCGGGGATTTCGAAATCGGGATCGCTCTCGATAAGGCTCTTCAACAGTTGAGCGAGGCGGAGGCTCTCGCGCAGCATGGCGACGATGCCGTGGCGCCCGTAATAGCGGAAGACGTACCAGAGCTTCAGAGCACGGAAACGGCGTCCAAGCTGAATGCCGTAATCCATAAAGTTCACGACGCGGTCGTCTTCTGCGGTGCGGAGATATTCGGCGCTCAAGGACGAAGCACGGCGCAGGATATCGGGATGACGCGTGTAGAGGACGCTGCAATCGGAGCCGACGAATAGCGACTTATGCGGGTTCACGACCAGCGATTGGGCGCGCTCCACGCCGCTCAGGATGTGCCGCATTTCGGGCACAATCGCGAAAGAGCCGGCATAGGCAGCATCGACGTGCAGCCAGGCATTGTACTTTTCGGCGATGTTGGCGATCTCTACAACTGGATCGATGGCGCTCGTCGATGTGGAACCCACAGAGGCCACGATGCAGCAGGGGCGCTTGCCGCGATCGAGATCGGCTTGGATCTGCTGCGCCAAACGATCGGGTCGCATGCGGAATTGGGTGTCGACCGGGATTTTGCGCACGTTCTCCTGGCCGAAGCCGAGCATGATGGCAGCCTTTTCGGAAGACGAGTGCGTGTGACTGGAGATGTAGACGGTCAGGTCGCCGCGCATGCCTTTGGTGCGGCATTTGGGAGCGGCCCACTCGCGCGCGGCGCTTATGGCGTGGAGCACGCCGACCGAGGCCGTGTCGTAGATGATCCCGAAGAATGCATCGTCCAGAGCGAGCCATTGCCGCAGCCAGTTGAGAACCACTTGTTCGAGTTCCGTTGCGCCGGGGGAGGATTTCCAGAGCATGCCGTTCACGTTGACTGCGGCGGCCAGGAATTCGGCCAAGGCGGACGGCGGCGTGGCGGAGGAGGGGTACCAGGCGAAAAAGCGCGGATGGTTCCAGAGGGTGAGCGCCGGGAAGATTTTCGATTGGAAGTCTTCGAGGATGGCCTCGACGGGCTCGCCTTGCTCGGGCGCAGCGGAGGGGAGCAGGGCCGCAACATCGCCGGGCCGGGTGGCGGGACTGACCGGGAACTCGCGGGTCCGGTCGAAGTATTCAGCTATCCAGTCCGCGTGCTCTCGGGCGGCTTTCCGGAACTCGTCCGGGGACATGGTTGGTTTCATTGTGTCTCTTCTGATTGCAGCACGGCCGGCTCAGGTCAATTTTGCGAAACGAAATTTCGGGGGGTGCTTTGGGAGCCGGTCACAGCAGAGCGTATTTTTTGTTTTATCTTTGAATTCAGCCACATAGGTGCGCTTCGGCGGGCGCGCCTGGAACGGCAGGGAGGAGACTGGAGGCTATGTGAACCGAAGACGGAAGAGCCGGATGCCGTTGTCCCAGGTGATTTGCCGGAAGATTTCGGGCGAGGTCAGAGTTTTCAATAAGCCTAACGTCGCGCGGGCGACGCATTTGCCGGCGAGTCTGGCGGCTTCCGGGTTGTTGCCCTGAGAAATGCCCGCTCCTTTGCCATCGGCGCAGGCGCAGTCACTGCCGAAAATCAGCTTACTGCGATGGCGCACAATGAAATTCCGAGAGAACTCTATATCGCGAGAGAGTGCATTGTTTCCTGAGTTCGCCGACGTATCCGCATACATGTTCGGAAAGTCTGACAGAAATTTGTCGGTTAACCCTCCCGGCTTGATGGGTCCGGATGGATAGCCGCGATCGGTTGGAACATCGGCGCTGATGTGTGCCCAAAACAGATCACCGTGCCCGATAAAGTTCGTCTTCGGATAGGCGCTGAGAACTTTGTCAAACTGCGGGTAACCCGTGTTGTAGGGGAGCTCTCCTGGAAAATGCGGGAAGTTCTGGATGTGCATCATCACCGGAACCTGCAATTCCGCGCAAACTTCATACACGCGGCGCATTGCGGGCGAGTCGAGCGCGAGATGATATTTCAGCTCGCCGACACTGATCGCTCCGTCTCGAATGGCTTTACGAATCACCTCATCAGCGCCGGGTTGAGCGGGATCGGTGCCGACCGAACGGGCGAAAACGCCTGGCCGCTTCGCCATCTCCGCTTTAGCTTTGTCTTCATCCGGCGCCCTGGTGAGTAAGACGGCGTTGGTGACGCCGCAGCCTTCGAGATGCGTGTAGCAGGAATCGGGATCGCGGCGGAGGTGCAGGTGCGTGTCTAATACAGGTCCGCCCCAGAGAGACTTGGGTGGCTGCGAAAGGGCATCTGCCGCCGCCCACGCGGCCAGTGTTGTTGTCAGGAAGGCTCTTCGTCGCATCGCGATATCGACTATTTATCTCATGTTCCTGTGCAGAAGAGATCTTCGTATCGGAAATGTTTCCGCGTCAGGCCCTGCTCGAATGCAAAGTGCAGTCCCAGGTCGATCGATTTTTCATGAGCTTTGCGGTCGTACGGCAACTCATCAGAGAGCGCCGCGGATGCGTTCGCCAGCCACAGGTCGCGCGCGAGATTAAATATTTTTTTGCAATTCGCCCGCAAGCCATGGCTGCCGGTCGAGCAGATCCTTCCGCAGGGCGATCACGTGATTCACGGGATAAACACCGGTGCGCCGGCAATGCCATGACGGTGCTGGCTCATCCTGGCGATAACATGATGCTGCATGTGGCGGCCGCCGAGTGCCGGCCGGGGGATGTCATCGTGTGGCACTGAGCGCGGAGAACTCCGACGGCATGCTCGGCGAGCTATTAGCTACCTCGTTCCGTGCACACGGCGGCATAAGAGTTGTGATCGATGCGGGATGCAAGACAGCGGCGATGGAGAAGATAGGCGCGCAGCAGTATCTTCGGGAATATTATTCGCAGCGGGCGGCGCAGCGGGCCAATCATGCACGACGCATCAGCGGGAATAAAGAGATTCGGTTTGCCGAGGAGTTTCAGCGCGTGAGCCCGCAGATTATTTATAAGTTTGGAATCAGGATAAACTGAACAAAATCCATGAAACTGATTACTCAGACTGTTCTTCTGACAGGGCTTGCTGCCGTCACAGGAGTAGCCCAACAGGTGATTCCCCTGCCCTCAGGAGTTAGTTCGAAAGCCTCGACCGCAAGCTATCCCGAGAGGCAGTATTTCTCGAAAGCCTGGAAGACGGAAGTGGTCGCGAACGTGACGAAGCCGAGTCTGACGGTTTATCAGCCGCTGCCCTGGACTGCGAATGGGACAGCGGCCGTGATTTGTCCTGGCGGCGGTTTTATGGCGCTCTCGATTAACAGCGAGGGGATCGATGTTGCCGAATGGCTTGCGGCGAGGGGCGTCACGGCGTTTGTTCTGAAATACCGTCTAGCGCACACGGGAGAGGACGCGACGGCGGAGTTCCAGCAGATGTGGAAGGACAAGGAAAAATTTCGGGAAATGCTGGCCGGCACCGTGCCCCTTTCCATTGGCGATGGGTTGGAGGCCGTTGCTTACGTGCGAGAGCACGCTTCGGATTGGAAGGTATCCCCGGAAAAAGTGGGCATTGTCGGGTTTTCGGCCGGCGGTACGGTGGCAGCCGCAGCAGCGCTGCGGTATTCCCCGGAAAGCCGGCCCGCGTTCGCCGCGCCGATCTACGCCGCCGCTTCCATTCTTAAAGACCGTCCGGTTCCGGCGGATGCCCCACCTCTCTTTCTCGCCGCCGCGCAAGACGATCAACTGGGCTTGGCCGGCGACAGCGTTGCGCTTTACGAGAAATGGACGGCCGCGCACAAACCGGCCGAGCTCCATATGTATACCAAAGGAGGGCATGGATTCGGGATGCGCAAACAGGGGTTGCCCTCCGATGAATGGATCGAGCGATTTTGGGATTGGATGCAGATGGATGGAATGGGGAAGAAGTGAAGCGCTTCAGGATATACTGACAGCCTGTCCGGCCTATGTTGAACCCTGAGTTTGCGATTAATGCCGATCCGAGATGCGCTTGTCTGCTATTACTCGATACTTCAAGCTCGATGGAGGGCGAACGAATTCGCGCCCTCAACGAAGGATTGCGGGCGTTTGAGGGCGATATTCAGGAGGATTCACTCGCCAGACGAAGAGTTGAAATCGCGATTATCACGTTCGGCGGCTCCGTGGATCGCGTGCTGGACTTCACTCCGGCCGGTAGTTTTCAAGCTCCAACTTTGAGCGCCAGAGGCGCTACGCCGATGGGCCGCGCAATCACCGAAGGCGTGCAACTGGTCAAAGATCGCAAGGCGGAATACAAGAGCAACGGCGTGCTGTATTACCAGCCATGGATTTTTATGATCACGGACGGGGAACCCACCGATGAATGGGAGGCCGCGGCCAAGTTAACGCGCGCCGAGGCTGCCGCCAAGAGCTTAACGTTTTTTGCAGTGGGCGTTGGCGAAGCGAATACGGCGGTGCTGAAACAGATCACGGACCGCGTTCTCAAGCTGGACGGTTTGAAATTCCGCGAACTGTTCATCTGGCTTTCCCAGAGTCAACAGCGCGTATCGAGCAGCAAAGTGGGAGAGCAAACCCCGCTGCCATCGGTTGGCTTCGGATCGCCGGTTGGAGGGTAGACATTGCCGACCGGTCCCCGCTGGCGGTATTTGGGCGCATCCGTCGCCGGCACAAGCCATCTACAGCGCAACATTCCGTGCCAGGATTCCCAGGAATGGAAGATGATTGGCGAGAACACGGTTGTGATTGCCGTTGCGGATGGCGCCGGGTCTGCGGAGCGAGCGGAGGAAGGCTCTCGCACGGCGGCCCTCACGGCAACCGGATTCGTCGCCGATCGATTGCGCGCCGCTCAGCCCGACAGAGCGGAGGCGTGGAACGGGTTGCTTCAGGAAACCTTAAAAGAGGCGCGTTCGGCACTGGAACAACTGGCCGGGGCGGATCTGAAACCGGTAGCCACGACGCTGTTGCTAGCGATTGCGACGCCGGAGTGGTTTGCCACTGCGCAGTTGGGAGATGGCGGCATCGTCGGTGAATTTCGTTTCGACGAACTGCGCGTTTTCAGCCAGCCGGGAAACACCGAATACATAAACGAGACTGTGTTTCTCACGTCGCCCGGTTTTCTCGCTCATGCGCACTGTACGGTCTCGGCCGCAGAAGAATTGACCGGGATCGCACTTTTCAGCGATGGGCTGCAATTGCTTGCCATGCAGTACACCGACAATACGGCACACAAGCCGTTTTTTGCTCCCGTATTCGAGTTTGCCTCCCGGCCCGGTTCGACGGTTGCAGAACTCGCAGAATTTCTTCGCTCCGAACGGGTTTGCGAGCGAACGGACGACGACAAAACGCTGAGTATCGCGGTGCGCGGTGATCTACCAAGACCAGAACGGTAACACAATCCGGCTCGGTCAAAAGATCGGAGGCGGCGGCGAGGCGCAGATTTTCTCGGTTCAGGGGCAAGCGCGGCTAGTCGCCAAGATTTACACCAAAGCGACGCCGGGGCGTTATGCGAAATTGCGGGCCATGCTGGCCAAACCGCCCGCGGATCCAACCGCTAGCCGAGGACATCTTTCCATTTGCTGGCCGACGAGCCTTCTTTTCGGAACGATGGGCGCTGCGGCCGGCTTTTTAATGCCAATGATGGATCGCCAGCGGTATAGAGAAGTGTTTAAGCTATACCAGCCGCAAGACCGCGCCAGAGAAGCGCCCGGTTTTACATGGTTGAATCTGGTGAAGGCCGCCGGGAATATCGCGAGTGTGGTCCAAGCGATTCATGCTTTCGGCTATGTCGTCGGCGATATCAACGAAAGCAACTTTTTCATTTCGGAGCAGACCTACGTAACCTTAGTGGATTGCGACTCGATGCAGGTCCCCGATTCGGGAAGGATCTATCGCTGCACGGTTGGCAAGGCGGACTTCACACCGCCGGAATTACAGGGGCGGGATTTTTCGGCCGTGGACCGCACACCGGAGCACGATCACTTCGGCCTGGCTGTTCTTATTTTTCTTCTGCTGATGGAAGGAGTTCATCCTTACTCGGGAGTTTGGAAAGGCAGCGGCGATCCCGGGATGGAAGAACGGATTCGACGGGGTTTATCGCCATATGGTGGATCGTCGAAGATCAGCCCGATGCCGACCGCCCTGCCCTTTCAAAACCTGCCGCAGAGCACGCGCGAACTGTTCGTTCGCGCGTTTGGGGATGGACACAAGAATCCGGTAGCGCGTCCAAGTTCGCGTGAATGGGGGCTGGAGCTTCGAAGACTGAGCCAGAACCTGAAGACGTGCCGGAAGAATGCGAAGCATCTCTATCCGGCGCAACTCAGAAATTGCATGTGGTGCGAACGCGCGGCGCTGTTTGGAGGTGTGGATCTTTACCCAGTGATACGGCAGGGACTGCCCCGTAACCCCTTTCCCAGCCCGCCGCGCACAAGACCGCAACGGGCTGCGGCGAGCAGCGCTACGTTACCGCCGTATTGGCCCGCCCCGCCTGCGCTCGCGCGCCGCCTATCGTCGCCGTACCGGTCCAGCTCCAGTTCGAGCCGGCTCGGATCCGCTATTTCGGAATTCATCTGGAAAACCATTAAGGTCTGTTTCGCGCTGGGCGCTCTGGCAGTTGTGGCCATGCTGGTGGCGGGCTACTTAGAGCGATCGGACCAACAAAAGCCAATACCCGTAACGACGAAAGCGCTGCGACAGGTATCGAAGCTGACTGCGTCCGCAACGTCCCTTGTAGAGCCGCCCGAGACCTGGCCTGCCGACTCAGTAACTTTGCCAGTTTTCAGTACGATCCCAGGAAGCGACATTCGCATAGAAAGCCTGCAATTCTTTTCCGCCGGCGACAAGCTCCCGCCCTTGGATCAACGTAACCTTAGTAATATATTCAACCACTCGGATGGGGGAAAGATTTATTGGCAATTGAGTCTGAAGCACCCAGAGCATGCGGTTACTCAATCGATTGACTTAGTCGTTTACCTCTACGGTCCGGATGGATCACTGCGCGCGCGGGATAAGTCACGATTGGATATCGAGAAGAGTTGGACTGACTCGCGCTTTTGGAACTGGTGGCCTAACGCAATTTCCACATGGCCGATTGGCGAGTATTCGGTTAGCATTTTTGTTAACGGAACCAAGGTTTGCGCCGATAAATTTACCATCCAACCAGAACCGGAATTGACCCAAGCGCCCAGCGCCCCTTCCGTACTCAATCAGCCGGGCGGAACAATGATGGACTCAGCGAATCAGCCGGCGGTTCGCGCGAGTGCAGCCCAACAGCCCTATACGACTGCGTATACTCCGCTCCAGCCGGCACCGGCACCCGAAACGCCGCTGGCCCGCTATCAGGCCGCACATCAAGTCGCGGGCCCAGATAAACAGGGAATTTTGACACTCTCGAAGGATGCTTTTCGTTTTGATTGCATAAGCGATCGCAATCCCGAGCAGACCTTTGTGGTCAGGAGAGAAGACGTGCAATCCGTTCATAAGAACGGGGTTCAACTATTAGGCGGCAAGAAATATCACTTTACAGTGCGGGGCATGACGAAGGACCAAGTCTCCGATCTCTTCGAACGGTGGTATCGGGGGAGGTAGGAGCCGTAGCGCTGCACATCGCAAGGCGGATGTGGGCTGAGTAGCAGAAATAGCTTCCATATCCGCAAGCTTTGCCCCTGTTATCTTAACGTTGTCTGAAATTTGACCACTTGCTTACGCGCGTGGTTCTGACAGTTGTTGCGCCGGACGGGGTGCGTTCAGTCGTTCTTCGGATCGCGGAAGCCGAACGGTAAAGGTTGATCCGCTGCCGACGCAGCTATCCGCCGTCAGTTCCGCTGCATGAGCCTGCGCAATCTCGCGGGCAATCGCCAAACCCAAACCTGTGCCGCCGGCCTCGCGCGAGCGCACCTTATCGGCGCGCCAGAAACGATCGAAAATGAAGGGCAGCTCGGCGGGAGGAATGCCCGCGCCGGTATCTGCTACGGCAATGGCCAAGCCGTCTGTTTCGCCGATCAGACTAACTGTGACGCTGCCACCTGCTGGCGTGTACTTGATCGCATTGTCCAGGAGGATGAGCAGCATACGCCGGAACGAATGTTCCTCTACTGCAACAAGCACCGGCCGATCCGGCAAATTCATTGAGACGTTTAGCCCTTTGTCGGCGGCGAGCATTTTCACCTCATTCACAACGTCTCCCACGAGAGCCGTAAGATCGGTGAGCGCTAATTCCAACCGGCTGCTCCCCGCATCCGATCGCGCCAGTAACAAAAGCTGATTGATCAGTTCCGTGCATCGTTTGGCCGCGCGCAGGATCTTGCGCAAGGCATCTTTCAACTCGTCCGCGCTGCGGTCTCTACGGAGCGCGAACTGCGCGGCTGTATAGATCAGCGTCATCGGCGCGCGCAGCTCGTGCGAAGCGTCAGCCGTGAATCGCCGTACCTGCAGAACCGAGCGCTCCACCCGGTCCAACATTCGATTCAGGGTTTCCGAGAGCCGCTGGAGTTCGTCGCCCGATGCGGGAACGGAGAGTCTCGCCGCGAGATTGGCCGGGTCGATGGCTTGCGCTTCATCGATGATCTGATCGACCGGGCCAAGAGCTCTGCCGCTGAGCCAGTAACCGCCGAGCGCCGCTATGACCAAAACGATGGGGAGCGCCACAAATAGGACCGAGTAGAACTCGTTGAGCGCACCTTGATACTTGCCCTCGGGATCGGCCACTTCGATAATGAGGGGCTGCCCATTCACATAAATTCGCTGGGTTGCCATGCGGATGGGGAACCAGCGTGGCCCGGCGCTCCGGGAAAGAATACCGACCCCAGGGTCGGGCGGGGGTCGGGTACTGACATGATGACGCGCCAGGCCCTCCGACTGGGCCATCAGCTCGCCGCGCGATCCGAATACCTGAAAAAGCTCGCCGAGCGTGTCCAATTCGCCAAGCCGCGCCGTAAGGCGATTCAACCCCTCATGGCTGTTTTCGCCAATAAAACGGTGCAGCCCAATCAGCCGGTAACGCAGTCCTCGATCGAGCGCATGATCGAGGCTTACTGCGAGCGCCCAGCGGCTCGCACCGGCGAGAACTAGAGCAATCAGAATCAGCGCGCAGGAATACCAGACCGTGAGGCGGACCCGCAGCGAGCGTGGGTTCAAGTGCTTCACTGGCTATCCTGCTTGAGGCTGTAGCCAAGCCCACGCTCCGTGTGGATCAGTTTTGGAGAGCCAGGCACATCCACCTTGGAACGAAGGAACTTGATAAAGACGTCGAGGTTATTTTCGCTCACTTCCCGATCGCTCCAAACCGTGTCGATAAGCCGGTCTCTGGTGACGACCCGGCCCGCCGAGCGCAACAGACATTCGAGTAGGGCGAACTCAGTACGCGTCAGCATGATGGCCCGCTTGCCGCGCCAGGCTTTGCGTTCGTCCAAATCGAGCACCAAATCGGCGAAACGCAATTGCGCTTTTTTCTGATCGAATTTCCGCGTGCGAGCACGTATCCGGGCCAGAAGCACATCGAACGAAAATGGCTTGGTCAGGTAATCGTCGGCGCCTGCCTCAAGCCCGCGCACGATTTCCTCGGGACCATCACGAGCCGTCAATAGAAGAATGGGCGTGTGAATATTCTGCCTGCGCAGATTGCGCGTCACCTGCAGGCCGTCCATGAAGGGCATCATCACGTCCAGCACCAGAATGTCGAACGCAGAGGATTCCGCTAAACGCAGGCCCGTCGCGCCATCGTGTGCAACGATGACCTCGAAAGACTCTTCCTCGAGTTCCCGCCGCACATACTCGGCTACTTCACGATCGTCGTCAACCAGCAGGACGCGCATTCCTTGAACTCATTGGAACAGATTCGGCGCACCTTTTGAACCGGGAAAGCAAGTTTTCAGGCAATTTTAAGATGAGCCGGTCACGCTGAAATGGTTCGTGAAACAAAGCAACATGATTCGCAAGACTTTTTTCTGGCTGCATCTGATCACCGGCGTGACCGCCGGGCTGTTTACTTTCATCATGGCGGCAACAGGCGTGCTGCTGGCCTTCGAACGGCAAATCACCGAATTTGCCGACCGGGACATTCGCTCTGTTTCGGTTCCCAACGATGTCCATTCCCAGCGCTTGAATGAGCTGCTCGAAGTAGTTCGCCACGCGGGCATAGGCGATCCGACCGCCATCGTGGTACGCCATGAGCCGCAAGCGACGATGCAGTTTTCGATCGGCCGCGGCAGAACGGTCTACGTCGACCCCTTTAGCGGCGCGGTCCTTGGCAGCAGTTCCGCACGTGCACGTGACTTCTTTTCCGCCATCGAGCGGGTGCACCGGGCACTTGGGGCTCCGCTGGGCTCGAAGTCTGCTGGGCGCTGGCTGACGGGGGTATCGAACCTTTTGTTCGGCGGGTTGATTCTTCTCGGCATCGTGCTTTGGACGCCGCGCAAGTGGAGCTGGAAGTCAGTGCGGAGTTCCATTGCGTTCCGAGGGGGACTACGCGGAAAGGCTCGCGACTGGAACTGGCATAACGTCATCGGGATCTGGTGCGCGCTCCCGCTGCTGGTCATCGTGCTGAGCGGGGTCGTGATGTCGTTTAATTGGGCAAATGCGCTGCTCTTCCGGCTGAGCGGGTCTACTCCCGCGGTTGCCGGCCGTGAGGGAGGTGACAGGCGTCCGCGCGTCCGGCAATTCGGAACAGGACAGGAACCGAATTACGATCGACTGCTTGCTGCCGCCACGCGCCTGAACCCGAACTGGCACACCATTACGTTGAACCTGGCGCGCGATGCAAAGGCGCCGGTGGCGGTGCTCACCGATGCCGGAACCGGAGGACAGCCGCAATACCGCACACAGTATCTGTTGAACCGTGACACTGGGACAGTCGTAAAAACGAGCACGTTTGCAGACGGCAGTCTCGGTCAACGGCTTCGAGCGTTTGTCCGTTTCGGACATACGGGTGAATATTTCGGCTGGCTCGGCCAGGCGATCGCCGCCATGGCCTCACTGGGCGCGTGCATGCTGGTGTACACCGGACTGTCGCTTGCGATCCGGAGGCTTGCAGCCATGCTCAGACGCAAACGGCGTAATGACGACACGCGTGTTGCCGGCGAGAATCTGGTGATGACGCGATAATTGCTCTAGAAGCAATGACCGCTCCCCCAGCGAGGAGAATACTTTCCATTAACGTCGGACAACCGCGGGCGGTGCAGGCGGGTGATCGCAAGGTGCTGACCAGCATTTTCAAAACACCCGTTCAGGGGCCCGTCGCCCTGCGCCGCTACAACATTGAGGGCGATCGCCAGTCGGATCTCAGCGTCCACGGCGGGCCCAACAAAGCGGTCTATTTATATCCATCCGAGCACTATCCGTTTTGGGCGGCGCAACTTCCGGACATAGACCTTCCTCCCGGCGCGTTGGGCGAAAATCTCACCACCGAAGGGATGCTGGAGGAGGAAGTACATATCGGGGATGTTTTTCGCATAGGCACGGCTACCGTGAAAGTGAGCCAGCCGAGAATGCCTTGCTTTAAGCTTGCGATCCGGATGAATCGCTCCGACATGGTGAAGCGATTCTGGTCGAGCGGCCGGCCGGGGATTTACTTTTCCATTGTGGAAGAAGGCGAATTTCAAGCCGGCGACCGGATTGACCTGTTAGAAGGCGATCCGCGACGAGTCAGTGTTGCCGATGTTGTGCGCGTCTATAAGCGCGAAACGGAGGATCCTGATCTGCTCTCCCGGCTTATGGAAGCGCCGCTCTCCGGGAGCTGGAAAAAAGAGATCCGGGAGCGCTGGGCACAGATGGTGCTGTAGGGGGCTGCCCTGCGCGGCGGTTGCTTGGTTTGGACTAGCTACGGATCCGCGCGCAATCGGGGATCGGATGAAGCCCAGCGGCACTTTCAGAGAGGATCATTCTTGTTTCCGCGTGTATGAAACCGCGACAGCAACGCTCCAGTAATCTTTTGACACAGCGCCATCGCGGGGCGCAGCTCCGCATGCCGGTGGCCCGGAAACCGGCGTAACCGCCCTAAATTGGACGGCTATCGACGCCAATACGCCATCGTAATTTCGAACCGGAGTACTTAGCCAGAAACTCCAACCGGGATTCTACCGGGAGAAGGGTCCCGCTCTACCGGTGCGGTTTCAGTACCCGCCAGGTAAGAGCGCAATTCGGTGTCGCTGTGCCGCGCGAAGAACGAGCGGAGGTTCTCGCCTCGAAGCCTGGTGGCCAGATAAGCTCGCAGAAGGCGCTCAATAGCCGCGGGTACTTCGGTCGCTGCGCAACGATATCCCAAAGGGCGTGCAATGGATTGCAATGCGCCAACGGCACCGCCTACACAGAAATAATAAGCGTCTACAAACTGCCCCTCAACCTTCAGTTTCTTGCCTTCGATGCCGATATCGGAAATCCAGTGTTGACCACAGCTATTCGGGCATCCCGTGATGTGAAGTTTGAGATGTTGCTCGAAGCCAGGCAGACGGTCCTCTAATTCCCCGATCAACCACCGAGCGAAATTCTTGGTTTCCGTGATGGCAAGCCGGCAGAACTCTGTACCTGTGCAGGTAATGGTGCCGCGCCGGAAGGACGTGACGTTGACTGGCAAGCCAACCGCAGTGAGTTCGTCTGCCACTTCCCCTACATTCCGCTCAGGCACATTGATGATCATGAGACTCTGGGTTGTCGTCGTCCGGAGCTCACCACTTCCGAACGAATCGGCCAACTCTGCTGCCGCAAGCATTTGGTCAGGTGTAATACGGCCGCGCAGGACCGAGGCGCCCACGTAAAAATAGCCTGGCTGCTTCTGTGCGTGAACGCCGACATGATCGCGGAACACGTCTACGGGTGCTTCTTCGTGCTCGGCTGGATCCAATTGGAAGCCGATTCGCCGTTCGAGTTCTGCCTGGAAGCTCTCTTCTGTCCAGCCATGCTGCTTGAATAGATATTTCAGCCGGGCACGTTCGCGATGTTGGCGCAAAACATCGGCGTCCCGGAAGATACGTGTGACGCCGGTGATGACCGCGGACACCTGGTTCCATTCCACAAAAGCATTCAGGCGCCTTGCGAAGAACGGTTCAGCCGACAGGCCCCCGCCCACTCGCAATGAAAACCCAATCTCTTCCCGGCCGCCCCGTATGCGTTTGGTCGCAGTCAATCCAACGTCATTGATTTCCGGATAGCAACACCACGACCGGCACCCGGTGATGCAAATTTTATATTTGCGAGGCAGATTGTAGAACTCAGGGTTGCCCACCAGCATCTGAGTCGCACGCAATACCAAAGGCGAGGCGTCACAAATCTCGCCGGCATCGATCCCCGCCAAAGGACAACCCGTGATGTTCCGCGTATCGTCGCCACAGGCCGACATTGTGGTCAACCCGCAGCGCCATAGCCGTTCAAAGATGTCGGGTAGAGCCTCGATTGGGATCCAGTGCAACTGAACGTTGTGCCGCACCGTAATATCGGCTACACCTCGCGCATACTGCTTCGCCAAGTCAGCGATAACACGCAGTTGATGCGAGTACAAAAGACCATTCGGCACGCGAATGCGCAGCATAAAGAAGGGAACCGACTGCCCTTCGCCGCCTTTACCGCCAAGCACACCGAGACCGTCACCCTGCGGGTAAATACCCCACCAGCGCAGATAGTTGCTGCGCCATTCCGGGGACACGGCGTCATATCCCAAACGTGCGAACTGCCGGATTTCCTCGAGGCACTCCCAAGGATTCTTTTCCAGTTTCAGACGCTCTGCGCGCTGGGCCTTGGTTTCTTTCTGTGGAGGAGGCATCTAACCTCGAAACCTCCTATTCCAGATCGACATTGCTCTATTTTAGCGCAATTCCAGAGCAGGCGCACCAATGCCCCCTGGTAATCCGAACTTAGCCGTCGCGCAGACGACCGCGCACTACCTCACAGGCCGAACTCTAGGCCACAGAACTGGTGACCGGGGCCGGAGCTGAATCTTTTGGGGCCACAAATAAACACGCAAAAATCTCGCGATAAAACTCGGGGTGAGATTGCCAGGTTTGGGCCGTGACGATGCGGCCGTCGCGAACGGCCTGGTCGCGGACGAAATTCCCGCCACTCTGCTCTGCTTCGACGCGCACATGTTCGTAACAGGTGACGCACTTGCCGTTTATGATCCCGGCGGCGGCAAGGATCTGAATGCCGTGGCAGATCGAAAAGATCCACTTCCCGGCCGCATTGAATTGGCGAACTACATCCAGCAAATGCCGGTTGTTGCGCAGGTACTCCGGCGCACGGCCACCCAGGAGTAAGATCGCCTCATAATCCGGCACGTTTATGTCATCGAAGGCGAGGTCGGCTTCCAAACCGTAACCAGGACGTTCGACATAGGTGTCCCACCCTGGCTCAAAATCGTGCATGACGAGATGCAGGCGGCGACGGGCGGGAGCAGCAACCACCGGGTTCCAGCCCGCCTCCTGAAAGCGATGAACGGCGTACAACGCTTCATAGGATTCGCCTCCATCGCCGGTGATGATCAAGATCTGTCGCATTTGGTTTGAGAGTATCAATGAGGAGATGAAGAAGATGATTTACCGCGCCCTGGTAATCGCGGCTCTGTTCAGTGCGGCCTCGTTGTTCGGCCAGGCTGTCAGTGCGCCACGGCCGCCGGGGCAGAACCCAAACGGCATGCACATTTACATTTGGGCGGGCCTGAAGTCCCATTTGCCGGGTCAGCATGATTATCCGCAGTTTCTGGCGGACTGGAGCAAGCTCCTGACCGAACACGGAGCGGTGGCGGATGGCGCCTTACATCCGCCAAGCAGCGCCGATCTGGAGCACACGGACGTGGTCGTGATTTATAAGGGCGATGCGGGGTACCTGAACGATTCCGAAAAGACAATCCTCGAAACATTCGTCAAGCGCGGCGGCGGTCTGGTGAGTATGCACGATTCGCTGTGTGGCCCCGATCCGGCCTATTTCGCGAGATTCCTGGGCGGAGCGAAGAAGCACGGCGAAGTGAATTTCACCCTGGAGGCACCCGTGCATTACACGGTTGTGGATCAAGCCAATCCTATCATGAAGGACATGTCCGACATCACGATTTTGGACGAAGCGTTCTTTAACATGACTTGGATGAAGAGTCCCGCCATCCACGTGCTGGCCACTGCAGTGATCGCGCCGACGCATAGCGCCGGGAGCCATGCCGGAGAAGTCGTGCCGCAGATGTGGACCTACGAGCACACCGTTCCGGGCGGCGAACCGACCCGCGCGTTTGTCTGGATGCAAGGGCACATGTACGCCAATTTCGCGAATTACCAGATTCAGCGCACGCTATTGCGCGGCATAGCATGGGCAGGCAAGAAGCCGGTGGATTCTCTCGTCGATTACGTGCCGCCGGCGCGGCCCACGCGTAATGCGATGCCTTACCCGACAGGGCGTTAATCGAGTTTCCGAACCCAAATGTTCCGGTAACTGATCGGCTGGCTGGGGTCGCCGTGCGCCTGGAGCTTAATGGGCGCGGAGGTGTACGCTTTATAGAACGGCTTGCCGATGTATAGTGTCTGCCCCTTGAGTTCGAAGTGGTTCTCCACTAACACACCATTGAAAAAGACTGTTGCGTAGGCCGGCGTCTTGAGTGACCCGTCGTCGTTGAATGTAGGAGCAGTCCACACGACATCGTAGGTCTGCCACTCGCCGGGCTTGCGGCTCGGGTTGACGAGCGGAATCGCCTGCTTGTACAGGCTTCCCGCCATGCCGTTGACGTACGTTTTGTTGTCGTACGAATCGAGAACTTGCAGCTCATAGCCGTCGTCGCGCGGACCGGTGGAAGCCAAGAACACACCGCTATTTCCGCGCGCCTGACCGGAGCCGGTAATGTCTGCCGGGACTTTCCACTCGATGTGAAGCTGATAGTCCTTGAAGTGCTCCTTGGTTTCGATGTTTCCCGCCTTCTTGTTCACCGTGAGGACGCCGTTCGCGACGGTCCATTCAGCAGGAGACTTGTCGTCCTTGGCGGAGACCCATTGATCGAGGTTCTTGCCGTCGAACAGGATGATCGCGTCCGACGGAGGCGCGCCGCATTTGTCGCCGGGCGTCACTTTCGGCGGAACGGGTTGCCAGACTTCGGTGTCTTCCGGTTTCGGCTTTTGCGCGAAAAGACAGCCAGCGACGGTTAAGCAGGCGGCCACTGCGAGTGATTTCGAAAATGGAATGCGCATCACAAGACGAGAATACACCGCTCAAAGCAGCGCAGATCACTCGACGCGAAGTGTAACTGCCGGGTCCGTTTTGGCAGCTCTTCTGGCGGGACTTAGGCTGGAAAGCAGCGCGACGAAAAGCAAGATCGCCGGCGCAAGAAACCACGAGATGACATCGCGGCCCGTGATGCCGAACAGCAAGCTTTGTAGAGCACGCGAAACGGGCCAGGCAATTGCCAAACCGGCTATGCAGCCCGAGAGCGCGAGTTTTACCGCATGGCGAACCACCAAAGTGTAAACCTCTCTCGCTCTCGCGCCCAATGCCATCCGAATCCCAAATTCGCGAAACCGCAGAGTTGCCGTGTAGGAAACGACGCCGTACAGGCCGATGCAGGCAAGCAGCAGAGATGCGCCACCGAAAAGAGCCACCATTCCGGTCAGCAGAGTGCGTCTCTGAAGGGTCCGGTCAACCCACTGCCTCATCGTGCGAACATCATAGACCGGTTGATCGGGATCTTCTTTATGGATCTGCTCTACCACAGAGTGCGCATATGCCTCCGGATCTCCGATGGTCTTTACGATTAAAGCGCCGCGATCTTGAGCATGCTGCGTCTCGGGCCAATAGACCTGCGGCCTGGGATCTTGTTCCAGGTTGTCGTTCAAAATGTGGCCCACGACACCTACGATCACCGTCCACGGATCTTGTGGAGAAATGCCGGGCAAGTAGCGCCGGAAGCGCTTGCCTATGGGGCTCTCCGCGCCGAACACATGGCGGGCCATGCGCTCGTCGATCAAACCAACGGCGAGCGTCTGAGGACGATCGGAATCCCGGAACAGCCGGCCCTGCTTCAGGGGAATGCCCATCGCCTTAAAGTAACCGGGTGTAGCAGAGCGCCAATCGGAATCGTAATGGTCAGCGCGGCCTTCGAATTCGATTCCTCCGGTTTGCGCAATGCCGCTGAATGGGAGCCGGTTCACGACGCCGGCTGCAACCACACCGGGAATGGACTCGACCCGATCCACAATGCGCCGGTAGTAATCCGCGACACGCGTATCTTGCCGGTACTTTGCGCGAGTGACCGCCAGATGCATGGTCAACACGCCTTCTTTTGAAAATCCCGGGTTCACCTGGAGCAAGGCTGCAAAACTGCGGGCAAACAGCAAAGCTCCGAGCAGAAGGACCAGCGTCAACGCAACCTGAGCGATCACCAAAAGATTTCGCGCTTGGCCACCGGCAGTAATGGATCTCGAAGCCTGCTGTAACGTGAATCCCGGACGGTTACTGGCTGCAATTCGCCCAGGCAGCAGACCAGCCAGAAATACGACAACGAGCGATATCGTTGCTGCAAACGCCACAACCGGCGCCTGCAGGCCGATGGAATCAGCGCGCGGCGTGTTGGCGGGCAAGTGCAGCACGAGAACGCGCAGAATGAATGACGCCAGCAGCAGTCCACCGCCGATACCGGCTACGCTGAGCGGCATCACTTCGGCGAGCAATTGGCGACGTAGTCTCGCTCCGGTTGCGCCCAACGCGACCCGGACGGCAATTTCCTGCGCGCGGGCGGTGGCTCTGGCAATCAGCAATACGGCCAGATTCATACATTCGATCAGCAGAAGGCATCCGACCGCGCCGAGCAGGGCGTAGAGTGTCGTGCGTACTTGAAAAGCATCGCTTTCGAGCAACGGCTCAACCAGCGCAGTAACCCGGTCGTTACCGCTTCCGTAGGCGGTTGGATATTCCTCGGATAAGCGCCGCATCAAACGCGAAAATTCAGCCTGCACCTGCCCGACGCTGACCCCAGGCTTCATTCGCGCCACGCACAAATATTGGCTATTCATGCCGTGGACGATCTCATCGGGCGGGATGTAGAGTGGAGTCCATAGCTCGAATTGGGCGTCCGGATATTGGTAATCGGGCGGCATGACGCCGATGACCTCGAACAATTCTCCATTCAATTGAATTTTCCGGCCGAGAATGGCGGGGTCCGCTCCGAACCGCCGTTTCCAAAATGCATAGCTGAGAACCGCGACTCGCGCGTCGCTCTGCTGTTCCTCTTCGGTAAAAGTCCGGCCCAGGAGAGGCTTCATCCGCAGGACACGAGGAACGTTGAAAGACGTTTTCGCGCCTTGCAGACGCTCGGGCGCACCCTCGCCAGTGAGATTGAAGTTGGCCACCGGCCTCGTCAGGGCAATATCTTCCAGCAGTTTTGAACTCGTGCGCCAATCGAGCCAGAGCGCCGCATTGATGTGGAAACGTGTATAGGCGCTGTGTGGCGCGGAAAGCCAGATGGCAACCAGCCGGTTCGCATCAGGATACGGCAATGGCTGGAGCAGCACACCGTATACGATGCTGAAAATGGCTGTGCTCAAGCCCACTCCGAAGATGAGCGTCAACGAAATCACGGCCGTCCAGGCCGGCGTTTTACGCAGCATACGCAGACCGAAGCGAATATCTTCGAAAAATCGCTCCATTCCGGCCCAGCCCCATGCCGCGCGAACATCTTCCTGGATTCTCGTCCAGTTGCCCAACGCACGTGCCGCGCCAGACGCCGCCTGCTCCGGAGATTCGCCCGCTTCGATGCGCTGTTGCGCCTCGATGGCCAGGTGAGCGCGCAATTCTTCCGAGAGATCCCTTTCCTCCTGTTTTCTCGAAAGCCATCGCCGAATCCAGGGATTCATGTTTTACTCCTGCGGGCTCGATACTCTCGCCATTGCTTTAACGAAGAGGTCCCATTTCGACTCCTCCCGAAGCAGTTGCTTTTTGCCTTTCGCCGTGAGCCGGTAAAATTTCGCGCGTTGATTATTCTGCGTGGTCCCCCATTCGGAATCGATCCATCCCGCGCGCTTCAACCGGTGCAGCGCGGGATACAGGCTGCCATGTTCCACGTGAAGGAGGTCTTCGGACTTAGCTCGAATCATCTGCCCGATCCCGTGGCCGTGCTGAGGTCCCCATTGCAGAGTTCGCAGGATCAACAGGTCGAGTGTCCCTTGCAGAACGTCGAGTTTCTGGGATGCGCCCATGTAGCAGACATTCTACTACTCTCAGGATTTTGCCGCAGCCTGCCGTTAGGTAGTATGATGGCTGAAGGAACCGTTCTACAAAGGAAGCGGGAGTAACTCAATGGTAGAGTCACAGCCTTCCAAGCTGTTGGTTGCGAGTTCGATTCTCGTCTCCCGCTCCAAGGCAGAATGTTCCTAAGGCATAGTTAACACTTTTGGGTCAGACGACCAGGCTTAATTTGATGCGTTCGATGCTGATACCCAGGCGCAGCCACCAGACCGAGAGCCGCGGGAATTAAACAGACCATTGGGGAAAGGAACGGAACGCCATTATCCGAGCGAATCGCTTGGGGCGAGCCGCGCTTTTTAAACAGGCCTTCAAAGGCGGTGGAAGCAAACTGTTCCTGATTGGACTCCATGGCTTTGCACAAGAGGAGAAAACGGGAGGCATGGTCGGTAACTGGCAACGGGTAGCAGTAGCGATGATTGCCGAGTCTAAATTCGCCCTTATGATCCGTGCACCACAGCTCATTCGGACTCAGACCGGAAGAGAGCGGTGTGCCTTCGGTGCGGGTTCGCGAGCGCTTCATCCGGGTCACCAGCCCATGCCGATCCAAGATCGCATGGATGGTGCTGCGAGCGGGCACCTTAACTTCGGCTTCTCGCGCTTAGCAGCAGCTACAACAATCGTGTAGTCCGTCTTGCGCGAGATCCAAACTCTCTGCGCACAGGGAGGCCATACCCTCACCGTTTCTCAACCGAATCACAAATTGTTTGCGTTCGTCCATCACAGAACTTTCCTTCCATGGCGTCCCTCTTTCGCACTCCTAAAAGACCAAAAGTGTAACCCATGTCTCCGGTACGTTCTGTTACCCTATGTCACGGGTCGGATATCCCGCCTAAGGTCAACGAATTGCGATTGCATTTTTGAAATTGTACCGATTTGTACATACGATAACGTCATCGGTTAACAGCTACGAGAGGTGCGCTCCGAAGAGCATCGCGACTGTTCTCACGAGCCTAGCAGGCCGAGAAAAGCGGTTGCACCGAAAACTGCAATCTGGCCGTTGTCGCTAATGCCGTATGCGAATGTACCGACACTTGGAGGCGTTCCGGGCGCATCGAACCCAGTGAAGATGCCGCTGACATCGAGGAAGCCGTGTGTACCGGCAGAATCAACATAAGCCCCTACAATTACACCAAGGCTATTGATGCCGTATAGAAGGGTATCTGTAACCCCGGCGAAAGGAACATCAATCGTTGTTATTGTCCCGTTTTTGTCATACAGGAACCCATGCTGGTGGCCGCTGTTGTCAGTAAAGTAACCCACCACATCACCAGGATTATTGATGCCTTCGGCGTAAGTGTTAACAGCACCCGAAATATCGATCCGCGTGAAGTTACCTCTGTCGTAAAGAAAGCCGTGCGAGTAGCCAGCATTGTCCCTAAACTCGCCAACAATCCGCTGGGGATCGTTGATGCCGTGAGCCATGGTGGAATTCGCGCCGGGAAAATCTATAGTCGTGACATTCCCGTTAAAATATAGGAAACCGTGCGCACCACTATGGTCGCTCTTGTAGTATGCGCCTACGACTCGGCCGTTATTTTCAACGCCGAAAATAAGTGTCTGAATACTGCCCGGCACAAGAATGTCCGTAATGGCGCCGTTCTGCAGCACAAAGCCCTGAACATTATCCCCGCCAACCGTATGGCCCACAATCATATTTGTACGGTTAACTCCATGCACCCTGCCGAGCCCAGTGAGATTGGTGAACGTAATGGATGCCGGTTGAGGCAGTTGCGCAAAACTCAGCGGCACACAAATTAGCAGAATAAGCGCCGTCTTGAAATATCTCAATGTCCTCTCCTATATAAGTGCGTCTTCTTGTCGTCGTGCTTACAAGCGCCCGGGGCAGCTAATGCGGCACAATTTGGATGCCGTTTACCGGAGCCCGCAGCACTCCGTCCGAGGCGGAGGTCGGTGTGGCTGTCAAGGCGAATGCGGTCGCCTGGATTCCGCTGAACTTAACGTAATTCCCAGCGGAATTGAGCGCCTGCTGGAAGGTGCCGTTGAAATTTGTATTGCTGGAATCTGTGACCGTGAAACTCGTCGCCGTAATCCCCGGCCCG
>DASRGE010000004.1:0-16379 GCA_035651215.1 Bryobacteraceae bacterium | reverse complement strand
CTTCTGGCGGCGGAGACGGTTTTCCTGAACACTCAGATTGTTGAGCTGGCGCTGGTAGGTAAGGAAGATTTTGGCTTCGATGAGCTGCTTGCGGACGGATTCTTCTTCATCGGGGAACAGGTTCGCCAATTCCAGGCGGCCGAGGGCGTAGATACCGGCTTCGAGCGATGGGATGCGCTGGAGGCGCCATTCCATCTTGAGTCTTCGGCTCGCTGAGGAGCGCGGCCTCATCCAACCACGGCGAGAGATTGGACCAGATTGAGTTCGGCTTCGCCGGCGGGCTTGTAGTGCTCGCGGAAGCTGGCGAGGTGGGATTCGTAGAGCGCGGCGTCTTCGGTGGGGACCAGGACGGTACGCCCGGTTAATCCGGTCTTGACTGCGTTCTTCGACGAGATCGCTTTACCGGCTTCGGTACTCGGGCCTGTACTTAACTGCGCGTTTGCGCGGTTGGCGTTGAGTTGAGCGGTGCTGGCCATGGAAAAGGGCTCCTGAATGGAAATGGCCCGGAACGAGAGGAAGTCTCGTCCGAGCCTGCCTGAGCGTAGCACACGAAGGGGCGAAAACGAACCATCGATTTGAAAAAACGCAAGTAAGTGGCTGGAGCGGAAGGAGAAAAAAATTTTTCGAAATCTGAAATGAAGGGAGGATGTCCGGAATTTAGGCCGACCGGCAGATCGTCGCGTAGTTGGCAGTACGTGAATTTCCAGCAATTAAGCACTCGGAGGGATCGTCTCAGCTCTCAGTAGGAAGCGCCGTGGCGATCACATATGGGGTTCACCAACAAACCCTGCTGGCCGGAATTCAGCGGCAGGTGAAGTCGTCTTAACCGGGTCTCCCTGGTTTTATTCAGAACCTACCTCGACCACGCGCCGTCCACCGCTTTAGAAGGGTTGGTTGGAGGGATTCCTCCAAGGAGAGTGCAATGTTAAAGAAAATCGGAATAGCGACGCTGATTTTGTCGACTGCCGCGCTGATCCTGCCGTCCGCGGCCTTTGCGCAGAACCCGTATTACGGAGGCGGCGGTTATTACTATTACGGCGACCGTGACTGGAACCGACATGAGCGGCACGAATGGAGAGAAAGAGAGCGCCGGGAGCGACGAGCCGAAGAGCGGCGCGAACGACGCTGGCGGGAGCACGAATGGCGTGAGCACGAACGGCGGGAGCATGAGCG
This sequence comes from Bryobacteraceae bacterium, assembly GCA_035651215.1. Classification (GTDB taxonomy): domain Bacteria; phylum Acidobacteriota; class Terriglobia; order Bryobacterales; family Bryobacteraceae; genus Bog-105. Next base: position 15,206 of record DASRGE010000004.1, on the reverse strand, counting down.
CCGCGAGGATCGGTTCGACCGCTACTATTGACCCAGACCGTTGTTTCTAGTTCGTCTACACGTTGGGTCTCACGAGCGGCGACAAACACCCACGATCGACGGAACGAACGGTGCGCGATAGCGCAGCTTGTTTAGACACACGCCGGGTTTCGGACATGAAGCTCGCGAGCGGCTTGATACGCGCCGGCGAACTCAATTTCCCCGACCTATTTCGACAACGCCGTCGCCTGCCGCCCAGGGCAGGCGCTGTGTAGACTCTACAGCCGCACTATACGGCAAGGCGAAAGCGAGATGATTTTAATGGTCCCGCCGCTCTTCGTTTTTCTTGTGCCGGTCATAGGCGAAACCAGCCCCGCCACCAGCAGCGGCACCGATGGCCGCGCCTTTACCGCCGCCAACCAATGCACCGACCGCCGCTCCCGCCCCGGCACCGATACCTGTTCGCTTGATCGTCTTCTTCTTTCCATCAGGTTTAGCGTAATGGCTTCGTTTGACGTGGTGGCTTTGTTGATGGTGATAGTAGTTGTCGGATTGCTGCGCCTGTACTGCTGTCGTGCTGCCAATTAGCCCGCTCAGAGCAAGGCACGCGATCATCATTTGTTTTTTCATGGCAACTTCCCCTCCGTCCTCCTCATGTGCAAAATGAATGCCGAAGCGCCGTACTACAGCGGTAAACCCATAGATGCGCGACATTTGTCTGCGGAGTACTAGAACGAGAGATCGTGGAGGCAGCGGAAAAAATTGCACGGCTAGTGAGTAAGGAGCCGCACGCCGGCTGCTTCAAAGGAGGGCATTGTCGCGTCGCCTCCGCTGCTTCGTCCTCGGTTCCTACCCCATTCAAATTGGGACCAGCCAATGAACATAGGCGTTCGGGAGCGGGAGAATACCAAAATGGAACTCCTGCAACGGCAGGCCTATGGCTTCCGCAATTTTGCAAGCTATCGCTTGCGCGTTAAGGTAATGTGTTCTTTGTCAGCTGCGGGCCGGGGTAAGCCCCATTGTTGGCGTAGAGCCTGGAGCCGAGCCGAAATGACTTGGAGCCACCCGCCGGGATCGAACCGGCGACCTGCTGATTACGAATCAGCCGCTCTACCAACTGAGCTAGGGTGGCCTGCCATCCAGTGTAACGTACGCTGCGAATCGCCTCCAGCAGTGCCCGTTATCGTAAAAATAAAAAGAATGCCGCTCATCAAAGCAAGTTCTGTTAACGATCTCCCGCCTGGATCCGTGACCGAAGTGCAGTCGGGCGATTTCACGTATGCCGTGTGTAACGTGGACGGAAAAGTCTATTGTCTCGACGGAACATGCCCGCATGCGGGCGGACCTCTCGGGCAAGGAAATTTGAACGGCAACTATCTGGTTTGCCCGTGGCATGGGTGGGAATACGATTGCCGCACCGGGCTGAATGATTCCGATGAAGATGTGAAGGTCGACACATATCCCGTTCAAATACAGAACGGCGATATTCTGATCGATGTTCCGTAACCGCCGTGCCCGAACTGCCTGAGGTCGAAAACGTCGTTCGCTCCGTTGCGCCGCACATTACCGGCCGGACCATCCTCCACGTCCACCTTTCTTCACATCGCGTCACGCGCGCCGATCTGGCAAACACCGCCGAGCGCATGGAAGGCCGCATGATTCGCGCGGTGCGCCGGCGGGGCAAGCAAATTTTTCTGGATCTCGACCACGGCGCGATTTACGTGCATCTCGGTATGACCGGAAAGCTGCTCTGGAATGCCGTGCCCGGCAAGTATGCGCGCGCGGTGCTGGAACTGGACGGCGGAACCCTCGTCTATGACGATGTGCGCCAGTTTGGCCGGGTGGAGTTCTTCGAGCAAACGCCTTCGCTGCTCGATCGGGTCGGGCCGGATGCGCTGACGGTTTCGTTAGAAGAATTTCAGGCGCGCTTGCAAAAGCGAGGCGGCCAAATTAAGCCGCTGCTGCTGAACCAATCGTTCGTGAGCGGGGTAGGAAACATCTATGCCGACGAACTCCTATTCGCCGCGCGCATTCACCCGAAGACTCCCATCACACGCTTATCGAAGCAACGTATCCAGACGCTTCATCGTCATTTGACGGAACTCTTGCAATTAGCTATTCAGCATCGCGGCTCCTCCATTTCCGACTACGTGAACGGCGCGGGAGAGCGGGGTTCTTTTCAAGATTTTCACAACGTTTATGGAAAAACAGGAGAGCCCTGCCCGCGCTGTGGGCACACAATTCGGCGTATTGTGCTCGCGCAGCGCGGCACGCATTACTGCCCGCGTTGCCAGCGGGTTTGAACCGGAGCAGGTTCCGTATCCATTTCGCGATACTGCCGCACCGAATCGACGACTTCCACAACCGCTCGCATCGCTTTGACGTTGTGCACACGGACGATATGCGCTCCGTTCAAGATGGCGGCCGCCACGGCGCCCGCTGTGGCGAATTCGGTTTCTTCCGGTTGCTCCTTTTTGAGAAACGATTTTCGCGAAGGCCCGATCAGGATGGGTAAGTCGAGCGGCCGCAGCATTCTCAAATTGGCGATGATCTCGGCATTCTGTTCCCGCCGCTTGCCGAAACCCAGCCCGGGATCGAGGACGACTTGGTGCTTTTGTACGCCTGCTTGGCGGGAGCGATGCAAGGCGGCTTCGAGATCGATGATGATGGAGCGCATTACATCTTTCAGCGGGGGAAGCTTGGCCCAATTCTCCGGATTGCCACGCATGTGGTTGATGATGAGACCCGCATCATATTTGGTGACCACTCTCGGCAACTGCAAATCGAGCAGGATGCCGCTGGGATCGTTGATGATCTCGGCGCCGTGCTCGAGCGCTTTTTCAGCCACGCCGGATTTATAGGTATCGACCGAGACCGGGATGCCGAGTTTCCCGCGCAAACGTTTCAGAACCGGCACCAGCCGGCGTAGCTCTTCCGCTTCGGAGATCCGCTGCGAACCGGGGCGAGTCGATTCCGCGCCGATGTCGAGAATATCGGCTCCGTCGTCTTCAAGCTCCAATGCTCGCGAGAAGGCACGGTCCGGGTCTGAGTATTTACCGCCATCGGAGAAGGAATCCGGCGTGACGTTCAGGATGCCCATCACGAGCGTACGTTCGCCCAGGACGATCTCGCGATTTTTCAATTTCCAGTGATAACGCTTATCCATTCCCTAGACTATGAGTGTGGCAGACGCGCGCGAAACCGATTGTTTTACCGTGGAACACGCGATCTGCCGGGACTTTGAGCGGGCGTCGCGCCTGGAATGGCTGGAAACCAATCACACCGGCGCGTTCGCGATGGGCACCGTTGCGGGAGTGAATACCCGGCGGTATCACGCCTTGCTGGTTGCGTCGCTCCATCCGCCAAGCGACCGGTTTGTGATTCTTTCGCGCGTCGAGGAGCAGGCGAGTGTTGGGGGGCAAATTTTTGAGCTCGCGACAGTGCAGTATCCCGGCGTGGTGTATCCGGCCGGATACTCCTTGCTCGATGAGTTTCGAATCAACCCGTTTCCGGCGTGGCGCTATCAGTTAAACGGCGCATCTCTGCAGAAGACGATTTGCCTTCTGGACGGCGAGCAAACGGTTCTCATCGGGTATGAGGCCAGCACGGGGTGCCGCTTGAGCGTCCGGCTACTGTTTGGGTTTAGAGAATATCATTCTTTGACGCATCAAAACGCTGGGCTTGATGGCACGCTCCGTGAATCGCCTGGATGCATCTCGTTTCGGCCATATCAGGACCTGCCCGAGCTTGCGGTGTGGCACTCCGGGATATCGTTCCAGCCGGATGGACTGTGGTTTCGCAATCACGAATATCTGCGCGAGATGGAGCGCGGCTTGGATTTTCGCGAGGATCTGTATTCACCTGGTTCGCTCGTTTTCAGCCTGGAGCCGGGGCGGGCCGGTTGGATCATCGCCAGCTTGAACGGCGAGCGCTTCCATGCGATGCCGGCGGATGAAGAACTGAACGCGATTTTACGGGAAGAGGCCGCGCGCCGGACATTTCCAGTGCCCAGCGAAATGGAAGCCTTGCTGCGGCGGGCTCTGGATCAGTTTCGAATTGTCCGCATGGACCGGCAATCCTCGCTTGTTGCCGGCTACCCGTGGTTTACGGATTGGAGCCGCGATACGCTCATCAGCCTTCCTGCCCTGCGCCGCGCCGGATTTCCCAACTGCGAGACGAAAGCGATACTCGAACTGCTGGTGAAGCAACGCCGCCGCGGGCTCGTGCCGAATCGCTTTTCGGATGTACACTCCACTCCTGAGTTCAACAGCGCGGATGCGACGCTCTGGTTGTTCGTTGCGGCGCAGGATTACCTGGAGTCGACCGGGGATCTCCCATTTTTGCGGGACGTGCTGTATCCGGCGGCGCAGGATTCACTTGCATGGCACTACCGGGGAACCGATTTCGACATTCGAGTGGATCCCTCTGACGGCTTAATCGTAGCCGGATCCGAAGATACGCAACTGACCTGGATGGATGCGCGTGTGGATGGCCGACCAGTGACGCCCCGGAACGGAAAACCGATAGAGATCAATGCGCTCTGGTACAACGTGCTGAAGATCGCGTCCGCGTGGGCGGCTCAGCTCGGAGATCAGGAAGAGCAGCGCCGGTACGGGGCAGAGGCGGACCGTGTGCTTTGCTCGTTTCAGCAAAAGTTTTGGAACGAGGACCGAGGATGCCTATACGACGTCCTGACTTCCTCGGGGCCACATGCGCGACTCCGGCCCAATCAGTTGTTTGCCCTCTCGCTTCGCTTTCCTTTGCTCGATGTGGGGACGGCCCGACGCGTTGTCGAAACGGTTCAAGCTGCGCTTCTCACGCCTGCCGGTTTGAGGACGCTCGATCCTAACGATCCGGAGTATTGCCCCCGATTCGAAGGGCCCATGAGCGAGCGGGACCGCGCTTATCACAAGGGGACGGTTTGGCCGTGGTTGATCGGCCCGTTTGTGAATGCATATCTGTTTGCACATGGTGATTCAAAGGAAGCGTTGCAGTTCTGCCGGGATCTACTCAAAGAGATGGCCAAGGAACTTTGCACTTGCTGCCTGGGCTCCTTCAGCGAAGTGTACGATGCCGAGCCGCCTCATCGTCCGGGCGGGTGCCCGGCGCAGCTCTGGAGCGTAGCGCAATTTTATTTGGCTTGGCTGCGTGTCAACTCCACCAGTTAACTCAACTGCGCGTTTTCACCGCGAACAGCGCGTGATGGCTCAAAATGAATAGCGTCCGGCGGTCGGGACCGCCGAAAAGGATATCGATAGGCCGCTCCGGTACGTCGATTCGCCCAATCTGTTTGCCTGATGAGTTGTAAACGAAAATCTGCCCGTTCGCCACATACACATTGCCGGAGCGATCGACTGCAATGCTTTCGCCGGCCCTCTGGACAAATGGTCGGAGGCCGGTGAGCGTGCCGTCTGCATTTAGTAAGGCGCTGTAAGTGACATCTTCCGAATCGCTGGCGACATACACGCGATGCCCCGGAGCGGCAATCAGGAATCCGTACGTGTCCAGATTGTCGGAGAAGCGCCAGCCGGTATAGTCGGATGGCCCCTGCTGAAAAACACGCCCCGCAGGCACGAAGATACTGCCATCGGGAGAAACGTACTCTTTCGCTTTGGGCGTGGAAACATCCTGAGCGAACATTTCCGCGAGCGTGGTGTAAGTTAACGTTTCGAGATTCAGTTGATCTTTAAACTCGCCATTGTTCCAATAATTGGCGGGCAGGATGGCCAGCGCATCCGGATGCGGCTTCATCTCTTGCGGCGTAAGCACGGTAATTTCGTTTTCGGCCGTCCCGGGGCGGAAGCAATAGACACTCCCGCTCGGGCCAGCGGAGGACACCACAAGCAAATCGCCGGACTTATCGACAGCCAGATTTACAGGATCAAGCGGGTTATCGCGCTCGATCGTCAGCCCTTCGGTTGCCGACCAGCCGTAAATGCGCTGCTCGTGGTGGTCGATGAAATACAGCTTGCCCCTTGCATCCACGGCCGCGCCGGAAATGGAAAAGAAACCGCTCTCCAGTTTCTCCAATTTAGAGCCTGGCATCACTACCGCAGAGGTGCTCGGCGGCGCGGGTGTAGGCGGCTTGGCGGGAATATCCAGCACGGCAAATATTCGTTCGCGAACTTCCAGGTGATGGGTTATGTCCTGAATCGCGTTCTCGTACGGAAACTTGCTGACGCGCAGAAAAGTGCCGCAGCCGTTTTCGTCACAAATGGCGTACCCGCTCTCTGCATTCACAAGAACGTTGCGAAAATGAATATCTTCGGATTGGTAAAGGCGAACGGCTGCGGGGAACGGCGCGCGCGAGCGTGTTACTCGATAGCCATGGTAGTTGGCGATGGTTATATTCTTCGACCAATCGAGTTCCAGGGACAAGGAGTCGGGGCTCTCGCCTGCTTCCTCTTCCGTCTGCGGGGCGTTCATGTCCCAGTTCTCCACGTGATCGAACTTGATCTCGTTCCTCACGTGGTGTTCGTTCGAAAGCTCGTAAACGTGACCGGGCGTCTTGGTGTTGGAAACGTAAAATCCCGCTTGAGCGAAGGTATCCGGAGTCCAGATATCGGCGAATGTGCCGCCGCCTCCATCGATCACCCAAATGCTCGGGTATTGCCCGTCCCAACGCTTGTGCAAATCGGGATCAGCGGTGTGGTTGTTGTTGTAAGGATTCGTGCCGCTGCCGTGGCCGCCTAGCATACGGACATCGTCCATCAGCGAGTCTGTACCGGCACGCCACAGCACGCCCACTGCTCGCGGGTTGATTCCACCCGTAAACACACCGAAGCCCGAAATTATGTTGTGTCCGTCAGGCGGCGCGGAAATGACGGCGTGTGGAGCGCCAATGCCTTGATAACCAGGCGTGTTATCCGGGAGATCAAACTGGGTCAGCGTCGGATGCAGCCCGATCAATACCGTGTCGGGCTTCAATCCAAGAGCGTCGCTGACCACATAGTGCCCGCTCGGAAAATAGAGCGTTCGATGCGTATCGATCGCTCTTTGAATTGCAGCAGTATCGTCGGTTTTGCCGTCGCCGGAAACACCGAGCGTGTGGACGTTTAACCACTCTCCCGACGGTGGCAGGGCGCGAATCGCCGGCGGCAGGGGCGAAGGAAGAGCACTCAAGGCCGTGGCGTGATAGAGCATGCCAATAGAGCCAGGGGTCCCCTCACCGGGAACGATCAGGCCGTAATTGAAATTCTGAACCTGATAAATGGAAGCCCTGCCGGCTACCCTCTTCCCGCTCTCGCGCAAAAGCGCGAATGTGGGAGTGTTCTGTAAGACGGCGTTTTCGAAACCGATCTCGGTCAAAGGACTCTTTTCATTACTGATGATGACGGCTGCTTTGGAGACATTTTCAAACCGGCTGTCTTTTACCCACAATTCGTCGGAGTAGTGTGGGTCGATATCGATCGCCGTGGGCACATTGCGGAAAGTATCGCGAATGAGCGTCAGGGCCGCCTCATGCTCGCGAATGGCCGCCTCCTGCTGGCCCTCGAACGTGGAATCGATTAACGTGAACTGCCAGGCAGGCGACGTTTTTTCGGTGAGAATCCCGTAACGCCCGCCATAAAAATGCAGATCTTCCGCCTCGTTCCCAACTTGGTCGATTGCAGCGAGGCCGGAGCCGCTATGAAAATCCATGTGGCTGAGATAGGCATGCTGGGCGACGTGAAAGCGGATGGCAACCGCCCGGGGATTCCCTTCGCCGATTTCGAAATCGATATTGCTCATCGCCGAATAGAAGGTGCCGGAGTTGGCATCGGGAATCGTGTCGTTCGGCGGAACCGTCCCTTGCGGCGGAAAAGGAACGCGCCTTGTACTGCCGGCCCGAGGACGCCATCCAGCGAACAGAACCATCACACCCATGCCTTGCTGAAATCCGGGCGTGTCGTTCGCCAGCACGAAAACAGGGCGCGTCGCGCCGTAACCGAAGATCCGCACGCCGGGCCAGACATAAATCGTGCGCGTCAGGCGGTAGCGGCCGGAGGGCACAAATACAATTCCTTCGCGGCTGTTGTTTTCCGCTTTGTCAATGGCCGCTTGAATGGCGGCGCTGTCATCGCTACTTCCGTCGCCGCGCACTGATAAGTAAACCGCCTTAGGATCATCAAGACGCGTGGTGATGACCGATGCGGCCGGCGCGCTCAAACTCGCCCCCAATAACAGAACTCCGACCGTGAGGAAGGGGCCTTTGTACGTTTTCCTTCGCAACTTAGACACTATTGAACCTGTACGGGCAGGCTATGTTTTTCGAGAAACTGCCGGATACCGGCATAGATATGAATTCGCTCTTCCGGGCTAAACATGCCGTGCTTTCCGCCTGGGATCGTGATGAGCTCGTTTGGCACACCTGCCTTGTTAAGGGCCTCGCGCAGACGCAACGAATGACTATAGGGTACAGTCGGGTCGGCATCTCCTTGAATCGAGAGAATCGGCGGCAGTCCTGGCCGAACATAAGTCAGCGGCGAAACGCGACGGGCGATCTCTTCCCGATTCGGGGCGCTGCCCAGCCAAGTTACCGCGTACGCTTTCCGGTTGGGACCATCGAGTAAGTCCGCTACGTCCGTGATGCCATACCAGTTCACAATGGCGGCCACTTTCGGAAATTCTGTTTCCGGTTGATTCGAAGCGCATTCGCGAGCGAGTCCTGCTTCGGGCGGTGTCATCCCGGTCATAAGCGCCAGATGCCCGCCCGCGGAATCGCCGGACGTAACGATCTTCGAAGCGTCGATGTGGTACTCGGGTGCATGCGCAACCACCCATTTCAGAGCGCAGAGACAATCCTCCACGGCGGCTGGAGCATGCGAAATACGCGCGAGCCTGTACTCCACGTTCACAACGGTCCAGCCCATCTCAAACCACGGCAGAATGGACATGAGCGCGGCTTCTTTAGTGCCGCCCGTCCAGCCGCCGCCGTGTATATACAAAAGAGTGGGCTGAGGGCCTGTGGCGTTCCTCCGTTGATAAATATCTAGCTTGTCTTCGTATCCGTTTTGTATCTGATACGTAACATTCGGCGTAACCTGATAATGGCTTTGCGCAGTTACCGCCCAGGACTCGGAGCTGGTACTCGCGTTTTGAGCGAAAGCAACAGCGAAGGTAAGCGTCGAGGCAAAGACTAAGGTCTTGAGCATCGACCTATTCTACTTTCTTGTTCTATTGCTTTGTTACACCGAAGTCCTTCACGACCACTTCCGTATTGTGGGCGAATCGGAGACCGTACACACCATCCAGCGATTTGAGTTTTCCTGGGGCAACCAGTTGAGCCTTGTCATATCCGGCAACCACGGTTCCGTTAATGGAGCACTCCAGGCGGTCGCCTTTCACCGAAATTGCGATCTCCTGTGTAACCGGCTCGCCCGGACCGGCTGCCTTATGCACGGCGGCATTCATCTCTCCGCGTCTTCCGTTCATCTGAAACGCTTCGGGGCCAAACCCTCGCACAATGAAGTTGCCGTTGCCATATGCTGCGCAGTACAGATAACTTTGCTGAGGCTTGCCCATGTCGCTACCGGCGACCACGATTCCGTAAGGATGAGGATGAGTGTTGAGGTTCATGTACTTCGGCTCGGTGAACGTGGCTTTGATGGTGTAATTTCCGGATGCCGTGTTCGCCGGGTTCCAATAAGTCACGGCCGGGCCGGTGGTGACGTGAAACGTGTCGCCTTCTTTAACAAACTTAGCGTCCTTCAATGTCTGCCCCGCCTGCGCCGCATTCGGGTCGACTGCCCCAGTCCAGCCCGGAGCAAACACGCCGCCTCCGGAAATGCTCCGGGAGGCTTCCTGGGCATTGCTGAACGCTGGCGTGGAGACGATGAAGGAAACTGCAAGAGCGGAAGCGAAAACAAGACGCATACATGACCTTTCTCGATATGGATTCGGCGAGGTAATTATATCGTTGATGAAAGCTGAGGCGATACGCTGAATGGAGAACTGCGGATGAGGCTAGTCATTCTTTCTCTGCTGGCACTGGGCATTATGGATTCAGCAATGCAAGCACAGAGCTATCCCAGCACAACCGAGCTCAAGCAGATGGCGGCACAATTTGCGCCTACGCGGCTCGCGGCGGATGTATCGCGTCTGGATGCGGGCGACCGGCGGGCGCTGGTGAAATTGATCGTGGCCAGCCGCCTGATCGACGATATTTTTTTGGAGCAGATGTGGAGCGGCAATCTCGCGCTGTACTCGCAATTAAAGAAAGACGCTTCGCCGCTGGGCCAAGCGCGGCTGCACCTCTTCTGGATCTGCAAGGGGCCATGGTATGCGCTCGGCGATCACCGGGCTTTTCTGCCCGGCGTGCCCGCGCACAAGCTGCCGGGCGCGAACTTCTATCCGGCAAACATGACCAAGCCGGGATTTGAAAAATGGCTGCAAACTCTTCCGAAAACAACCGCGGATCAGGCGACCGGCTTCTTCACGGTAATCCGGCGGAATCCGAAGATGCAGCAGTTGGAGGTTGTTCCGTATCACACCGAGTACGCGAGCTTCCTGCAGCGTGCGGCTGCCTTGCTCGAATCGGCGGCAACCGACACCGCGAACACCACTTTGCGGCGATTTCTTCGGGAGCGGGCGGCTGCCTTTGTGAACGACGATTATTTTCGGAGCGACGTCGCCTGGATGGATTTGGACTCACCGATCGAGATCACGATCGGGCCGTATGAGACGTACAATGACGAGCTATTCGGGTACAAAGCTTCGTTTGAATCGTACGTTTGCCTGCGTGACGACGCAGAAACGGAGAAGGTGCAGCACTTTTCGCAACTGCTCCAACAGGTAGAGAACAACCTTCCAATCGACCCGCGGTACCGCAATCCGAAACTGGGCGCAACGACACCGATTCGCGTGGTGAACGAGATTTTCTCGGCCGGCGATGGGAACCACGGCGTACAAACCGCCGCCTTCAATCTGCCCAACGATGAGCGCGTGATCGCCCAAAAAGGCAGCAAGAAGGTGATGCTGAAGAACGTGCAGCATGCAAAATTCGACAGTACGCTGATTCCGATTTCAACTGTTGTGCTGCCGGCCGCCGCGCGCGCCGATGTCGACTTCGACTCCTTCTTTACACATATCCTGGCTCATGAGCTGAGTCATGGCATTGGCCCGCATGAGATTGGTGTGAATGGGCGGGCCACATCCGTACGGCTTCAACTGAAAGAAGTTTACAGCGCGATCGAAGAAGCTAAAGCAGACGTGACCGGGTTGTTCATGCTCCAGTATTTCTTCGATCACGGCGTTTTGCCGGGAGGCGAGCCGGCCGAGCATCGACTGTACACGACCTATCTCGCGTCGGCATTTCGCACGCTGCGTTTTGGAATCACGGAAGCTCACGGGCGCGGGATGGCGCTGCAGTTCAACTATTTTCTGGACCAAGGCGCATTCTTGGCGCGGCCGGACGGGACGTTCGCAGTGGATTTCACCAAAGTCAAAGCGGCCGTCCGGAATCTGACGCATCTTTTAATGACAATTGAGGCCGAAGGAAACTATGGAGCTGCTCAGAAGCTGTTAGATCAAAATGCCGTCATACGACCGGTTGTGAGCAGGACCCTGGAACGGCTGCATACCATTCCTGTGGACATTGAACCCCTGTTTGTCACGGCGGAAGAACTTTCGCCATCGCAACGGAACCGCAGCCGCTAGGGAGCGGCTTTCCTAAAACGTCAACTTTACCGCCGCCTGCAGAATACGTGGATCATATGCAGTCGTGATCTGTCCGAAATTGGCGGAAGAAATGGTAGCGTTCGGCCCCATAAAGTTCGGGTGATTGAAAAGATTGAAAGCCTCTGCGCGCACATTGAGTGCCAACGATTCATATAGCCTAAATTGACGGCTGATCGCCAGGTCGACATCGAAATAACCAGGTCCGCGCAAGCTGTTGTGGCCCGCGTTCCCAAACGTTCCCAAAGCGTTTGGCGCATAAAGATTGGGGTTGATGTACTGATACAACAGTCCATGCGGGGCGCCTGTGTAAGTCGTCGTAGAAATTACGTTGGGGCGGTCATTGCCCACGCCGGTCAGCGAATTATCTTTTCCGGTAAGAGGATTCGCCGGCAATCCACTCTGGTACCGGACCAGAGGCGCGATTTGCCAGTTGCTCAGAAGATGTGAGAGCAGCGCGCTGTGCCCGAACCGGCTTGAATACACCAGGGTCAGATTGAAAAGCGACGGCGAATCATACGTGCAAGGACCATAATCCCCTCGCACCTTGTACGGGTCTTCGATTACGCCCGTGCCTAATGATGTCACTGGCGCGATTCCCAGGCATTTCGACCACGTGTAATTCACAAGCAGCGTGTAGTTGTGCGAAAAGCGATGCTCCAGGGATGTAAGCAGACCGTTATAGTTCGCGTTGATACCGTCATCGGCGAGGGTCATCTGCGAATAGTACTTTCCCACGGTGGGGTTTACCAAAGACAGCACGCGCCTGGCCTGCGTGTTGCTGGTCGAGGAGCACGGTTTCCCGGCACACGTCCCCGGAATATAAACAGCAGGATTGATTTCGTTGCCGATCCACAAATGAGAGGTCTTGTTGCCGAGATACGAAATGGAGAACACCCAGTCTGCCGCGAACTGGTGTTGGATGCTGAAATTCCACTGCGCCACCGCCGGACTGTGCATATGGGGCGATAAGAAGGCCTCCGCGTTGGCCAGCGGAAAGGCCACATCCTTGTTCAAGGGAGGAAGCGGAAACGGATTGCCTCCCGGCACATTGCTCCACGGATTGCTGAATTGGTAGGGACCGCTCGTGTTGGTAACCTGCGGACCAAACGGCGGATTCTGAGCGACCATCCGATATGGAATGAACGTTCCTACTGTGTCGTAAAGCAGTCCTGCGCCGGCCCGGATTGTGGTTCTGCCGCTGCCATCCGGATTGTAGACGAGACCGAGCCGCGGGGAAAAGTTTGCGAGCCGTCTGCCGGTGAACGCATTGCTGATACCCGGATCACCATAGAACAACGAGCCCGCCGGAGCATTTACGTAGACACGGCTGATCTGCCCGGCATCGAAGGCTGCTCGCGAGAACGTGCTGCCTCGGTTATAGTGATCGTGTTCGGGCAGCAGCGGCTCCCAACGTAAACCCGCGTTGACCACGAGCGTGGGCGTCATGTGGTATGTATCTTGCACATAAAGTCCGATCACGTTTTGACGCAGATCGTTGAGTTGCTGGCCGCTTTGGCTGAAGGAATTCATCCTTCCAGCCAGGAAATCGAGTAGCGGATCGTTGCTGTACTGACCGTTGAAATTGAACACACCGTTATCTTGATAGTGATTCTCCTGGACATCCCGTGTTCTGATAAAATCGGCGCCCAAAGCGATCTGGTGCTTACCCCGCAGAATGTCCACGTCGTCCGCCACCTGATAGCTCGTGATGTTGAAAATGCCCAGAGCGCAAGTTCCGCAGCCCACGTTAAATCCGCCGTTCGTGACCGCCACCTGCAGGAAATCATTCGTACCTTGATAGAGGTTCTGAATTCCAAGCGATGCGGCGTTGATTCCGCTGGCGTTCGGGCCGCGGCCATCGGTGCGGCGTCCAAATGTTGCATGGAACGAGTTGACAGTCGTTGGATTGAACGTATACGTATCGCCTAATACGAACGTCTGAGCACGCTCCACGTTCCCCGGCACGGACGTCACCAGGATGTCATGAGGGTCAAAAAATGCGGCCAGATTGTAGTCGTCCAGGAAATAGCGCCCATAGAGGCTGTGCTTGGAGTTGATGATCCAATCGACGCGCCCTACATATTGCGCTTCATCTGACTGTACGGGTATCCCCCACGTGACCCGGCCGCATGGATCAGAGGTGGCGGGCAAATACTTCGCCAAGGCTAAGGCGGCGGGATCGAAACGGCTGGGACTGAATCGGTCGCTTGGCAATGGGACGCCCGTAAGCGGATCTTTAATCGTGCGCGGCAGATGATTCGTCTGGCAACCGGCTCCATCCAGTGTGCTGAAATCGCCGGTGAGCGCTGCGGCCGTAGGGACAAACGCCAGGCTCGCGGAGGGTGCCTGGCGAATGTTGGATTGCTGGAAGCCGCCGAAGAAAAAGAGTTTGTCCCGGATGATTCTGCCACCGAACGTTCCCCCGAACTGGTTTCTCTTCAAACTGTCCTGTTTGTTTGCGAAATAGTTGATCGCGTTCACATCGCCGTTGCGAATGAATTCAAAGAGATCGCCGTGCCACTGATTTGTCCCTGACTTCGTGACCGCGTTGACGACCCCGCCTGGGTGGAGCCCGTTCCGCGCTGGGAGCGTGCTGGTTTCGACGCTGAACTCCTGGAGAGCATCAGGAAACGGAAACGGCATATTCACGTTTGTGAAGCTATCGTTGTTGTCTCCACCGTCCAGCAGGTAATTGGTTTCGTTACCCGCGCTGCCGGCTACGGAGATCGATTGCGAACTGAAAAAGCTCTTGCTGCCGGTATTGGTTCCATCGCTGTGATTGATAGAAGCGCCCGAGATCGTAATGAGCTGCGTCGGGTCGCGGCCGTTCAGCGGAAGCTCAACAATGCGGTGCTGATCGATTACCTGCGAAATGGTATTTTGCTGGGTCTGGACCATCGTGGCGTTTGCCCGGACCTCCACCTTTTCTACCAACTGGCCCACTTTCATGGTTACGTTAATCTGTGCGTTGTCATTTACTCTCAGGACGATTCCAGTCTGTTCGTATGCCTGAAATCCTGGAGCGGTCACTTGTAGAGTATAGGCGCCGATGGGCAAGTTCGGAACTGTATAGAGTCCCTCGGCATTGGTTGTAGTTTCCCGGCTTGTGCCGGTTTCAACGCCAATGATTTTGATTTGAGCGCCACTCAGGGCAGCGCCACCCTGGTCGGTGACTCGGCCCGTTACCGTTGCTATGGAAACCGCTTGGGCCCGAAGCCTGGGTGGGTCAAGAGCCGCCAGCGTGATCAGAACGCTAGTTATGCATAGGAAGATTCTTGCTTGTCCGGCTGGCATATTGATTTACTCTCCTCGTAGAGCGTTGGCACGTGTAAATGCGTACTGTTCGAGCCTCATGTCTCACATAGTGAAACCGATGCAGCGCTTTAGGGTGGCAGTATTATAGATCGGGATTGCGTAGTTTACAAGAGTGAGAATTGTCCAACACAAGATGAGCCTGAACGAGGGGTTTGATTCCAATACAGCGGGAGCCTGAAAAGGGGAAGTGATTCCAACACAAGATGAGCCTGAGAATGGAGGGCCAGTGCATGCTGCGGGTGAATGACCATCAG
>DASRGE010000003.1:0-182599 GCA_035651215.1 Bryobacteraceae bacterium | reverse complement strand
GAGTTCGGCTTCGCCGACCGGTTTATAACGCTCGCGGAAGCCGGCGAGGTGGGACTCGTAGAGTGCGGCGTCTTCGGCGGGCAGCAGGACGGTGCGGCCGGTGAGACCCGTTTTGAGAGCGTTCTTCGACGAGATGGATTTACCGGTTTCCGATGTTGGGCCGGTGGATGATTGCGCATTGGCGCGATTGGCGTTCAGTTGAGCGTTGGTGGCCATATATAAAAATGGCCCGGAGCGAGGTAGCAGCCTCGTCCGAGCCTGCCAGAGCGTAGCACAGACAATCGGAAAAACGGATCGGCGCCGATACGCAAAATAGGGCTAAGTCCCGTAGGTGCTTAGCGATAGCGATATTTTTGTGAGTTGTGACCGACTAATTATCGCCACGCTCCGACCACCGTGTTGGTCGTGGCTGGGGGTGGAATGGCGGGAGTAGCCGGTGCGTTCGCGGCATACGCGAGGGCTATGCGGGCCAGGATTTCGTCCGGCTGTTCTGCGCCGTTTGCTAAGAAGAGCGGGTCTTCGTTCAAAGCAGACTTGGGTAAGTTGCGGGTCCGCGTACGTACGACGGTGGGCGTAGCCGTGCTGACCGCAAAGTTCTGGGCCGGAAGGGCGGCTACAACTGTGTCAGTCAGAATTCCGGGATCATCCCCAATCACCTGAATATTCTCGGTAAAGACTGTGCCTGCAAGCTGCTCGACATTGTTCGCCGTCAAGGTGTAGCTAACGGTCAAGATTACTGTTGTAGCGTTGACGTTCGCTATATCGAGCGTCGCGCCTGAAATGGTTGCCATAGTGGTTCTCCTCTTACTAAGCTGTCAAGGCGTCATCGCCCTGCATTAGATCATTCGAGAATCGCGTTGAAGACCGGACATGGGGATGCGAGATAGGTATGGGAGCTGGGACTAAGAAAGACCCATTGCTTACGCGCAGGATTCTGTAGCTAACCCGGTGGATAATTGGTCGCCGTTCCCGAGACGGTCGCTGATCGTCAAGATCTTGCAAACACACGGCGGGCGCGGACGGATCTCAATTGGGCTTGCAAATGCAAAAGAGCACGTAAACCAGCGGCTTTGAGGCGCCAAGTGCATTCTGCCGGACAAACACCTTCGATCGAGCAGCCGTGCTCGCCATCATCCGTTTACCCAAAGCTGCGCGCCATCGCGCGATCGCGGTTACGCGTGGGCCGCGATGCGGTACTCGATACAACGGCACTCGTCCACGAGTGCTACATTCGATTTGCGGAATCGGGCAATGGCGGGGGCGAATGGCCCAGACTTCTGCATTATGCCTCCCGCGTCATGCATAGTATTGTGGTGGATTCCATCCGCCGGCGCGCTGCTCAAGTACATGGCGGCGGCGCCGTGCGAATCGAACTTGACACGGGCGTGGAAGCTCCCAATGGTTGGGTAAAAGAAGAAGAAATGGCGGTTCGCCGCGCAATGGAGCGACTTGAAATTGTGGACAAGCGCCTTGCGCAGGTTGTGGAGATGCGATTTCTGGGCGGCATGACTGAGCCGGAGATTGCCTCTGCGCTGGGTATCACGGAGCGGACAGTGCGGCGCGATTGGGAGAAAGCCAGACTCTTGCTGGCCCAAGCGCTTCGTTAATAAGCAATGAGTTTCTTTACCAAACTTGCCGCCGAATGGCCTGCGCTGAATCCGCTGCTGGATCAGGCGCTCGATCTTCCGGCAGAACAGCGCAGCACGTGGCTGGCGAACCTTCCCCGCGAACACTCGAATCTAAGGACAGCGCTGCGCCGGCTTTTGGCGGATGCCGCGGCACAACACAACGAGGCGATTGAGCCTGCGCGGAACGAGATGATCGGTCCTTGGCGTCTCATTCGCAAAATCGGCGAAGGTGGAATGGCCGATGTCTGGCTGGCTGAGCGTTGCGACGGTCTCCTGGCGCGGCCGGTTGCTCTCAAGCTTCCCCGCAGAGGATCGAACAACGACCTGTTCTGCCAACGGCTGGCCCGCGAGCGTGATTTTCTGTATGCGCTCAATCATCCGAATATTGCACGCCTTCTGGATGCCGGCGTAACGTTTCACGATCAACCATATCTGGTCCTTGAATACGTGGAAGGCAAACGCATAGACGAATACTGCCGGGACCACGAGCTTCCAACCCGTGCGCGACTAGAACTCTTTCTGCAGGCCGCGGGCGCGATCGGCTTCGCGCATCGCTCGCTGGTCTTACACCGCGATTTGAAGCCTTCGAACATCATGATCACAACCGAAGGCTCGGTACGCGTGCTCGATTTCGGCATCGCCAAACTGCTCGATCGCGGCGAAACGGAAGAGACCGAGCTAACACTGTTTGCCGGGCGCGCCTTCACAGCAGGCTATGCATCGCCGGAACAGATAGCGGGCCGGCCGCTTACCGTGGCATCCGATGTCTACTCACTGGGTGTGGTTCTCTATGAGCTTCTCACCGGGATCCGGCCTTACGAGTTAAAGCGTAAGTCAGTAGCGAACCTGGAAGAGCAAATTCTGGAAACCGAGCCGTCTCTCCCCAGCAGCGTCATTGCCGATAAACAGCTCCGCCGAGTTCTTCGAGGCGATCTCGACCGGGTGATCCTGACGGCGCTCAGAAAAATTCCGGATCAGCGTTATCCCACTGTAGATGCGTTCGCCGAAGACATACAACGGTATCTTCAGAGACGGCCGGTGCTCGCGCGCCCCAATCGTCCTTTCTATCGGGCATCGATGTTCGTTCGCCGCCACCGGCTCGCGTTCACCACGAGCATGCTCCTGCTGTTCATTTCTGTGGCAGCCACAGCGCTTGTCGGCTGGCAGGCACGCCTTGCGCTTACTCAGAAAAGGCGGGCCGAAGAAACCAAATCCCTGATCATTAACATGCTCTTCGATGCGCACTCATACAGAGGCGTAAGTAAGCCTGCTTCCTCCCTGAAATTTCTTCGCCAGACTCAGCAACGGCTCGCGACTCTTCCCATTTCAGACGTAAAGACTCGCGTTCAGATTCTCAATGTACTGAGTGCCGGTTTGTTGAGCCAGCAAGATACCGACGGCGCAGAAGCTGTTAATAACCGGGCCGTGCAAGAAGCCGACATATTAGGTCCCTGGGATCCACAGAGGCTTCGATCTCGCCTGTTCCGAAATTGGGTGCTGCTCTTTCGTGGACAAACAGACAAGATGCGTCCCGAAGTTGATCTGCTGCTGAAAGACATGCGCCAGTACGGCTCGGCTCTACCCGAGGATTTCGCCGGCGCATGGCGCATTCGCTCCGCGATAGCGGTGCAACAAGGAGATTCGGCCAAAGCAATTTCTTCAGCCTTGGAGGCACTGAAAATCACGGAATTGCATCCTGCCTTGTGCCACAATCAGGCGGTCCTCGCGATGGTGGATCTCTGCACTGCTTATCAGTGCGCCGGACAGCAACAACTCGCGGTGAAAACAGGAGACCTGGCTGTTCAGCGGGCGCTTGACGCTTATTCCCACAGCACAACACATCCCAATGTGCTGAAGGCGCGTGTAGCCTATTATCGATCTCTGGCGCGTTCGGGCGACGTGGGGCGCGGCATTCACCTGACCCAAGATGCGATCCGTGACACATCCACTTTGTTCGGCCCATCCTGCCGGCTAACGGGGGTGGAATTGAAGGACTTGGCAGAGATGCAGATGGAGGCTGGGCAATGGCGGGCCGCGCGAGAGAGTATCGAGCAATCCTACTCCATTCTCCGCAGTCATTACCAGCACGATTCGCCTGCGTACGCGGTTTTGATGAAGCTTCGGGCAGAAATGCAAGGCCGCGCGAGAGATTGCGGGTTTGGGGGCGGTGCTGCTCAATCTCGTTTACCTGAGAGCCATGGCGGAGAACCAAATTGTGGCCGCTAACGCTTCCTGTTTCCGGGCCGCCGGTGCATGCGAGTCTGCGCCCCGCGATGGCTCCGTGTCAAGAGTTCGGATATTGGCAAGGCAACCGGAATACGTTAGCGCGCTCTCGCTCACTTGGTAAGCGTAACGGTTTTGTTGAGGCCTTCCTTGCACGTAAACTCGCCGGTGGTTTCGGTCAGATCAGAGCCCCATTTGCTTCCGCCGATGTGGTGCACGTAGGTCACTCTGAGTTCGGTCTTATCATCCTTGACAGCCTCCAGGTCGCGCGTCCAAGAATAATGCTGGCGGGCCATTAACTTTTGGAATCCGTCAATTCCAAACATGTTTTCCGTCTTCCAGTTTTCCTTGTCAAAGTCGCCGTACTCGAACTTCTTCACCTTGACCTCATCAGGCGTCTGATTGCTGATTGTAATGAAGACATCTTTGCAATTGTCGCTGGCGAGCAGCTTGCCGCCTTTAAGTGCTGATGCCAATACCATGACCGGCAACAAAATATACTTTGGAGTTGATTTGAACATCTCTTTTCCTCTTTCCGCAAAGCGTTATCGCCCTGCATGGAATGTTCGAAAAACGGCGCATTATCCGGACAAATTAGAAGGTCAGACGGGCGCTCAACTGGATGTGGCGCGGGTCGAGCGCGGCGGTGACATTGCCGTATGTGGGCGTGCCCACAACGTTACCGACATTCGAGAAGTTGGGGTGGTTGAAGATGTTGAAGAATTCGCCGCCAATTCGCAATTGGGTTCGCTCGCGGATGGCGAAATTCCGATAGAGATTGAAGGTCACGTCGTTGGAAGTGCCGGGTCCGCGGACGATGTTGCTGCCTTCATTGCCAAATGTTCCCAGCGGCTGAAGTGCAAATGCGTTCGTATTGAAATAACCGAACACGTTTCCTGTGATGTTCAGCGGTCCGACGACATTGGGGCGTTGCGTGCCGCCGCCGACGCCCGCGCGGTCGCCCGAAATGGTAACCGTGAAGGGGAAGCCGCTGGCGAAACTTGCGTTGCCGCTGGCCTCCCAGCCGCGGAAGATTTTGCCGTACCAGATGTCGCTCTTTTTGAAGAACGGCAGATCGTATACAAAATTCAAAGTCAAATTCTGCGGCTGGTCGTAGCTGCTCAATCCCTCTTCATCGGGTTGCAGTGTTTGGTTTTGCCCGTAGCCCCAGACGATGGACTTGGAAAATGTATAGGAGACCTGAAAGGCGGCGCCGTTGTGGAAGCGGCGATTGGCGCTTACTTGCAGGGCGTGATATTCCGCCGAGGCGTTCCGCTCGTCGTAGTTAATGGTTCCGTATCCCAGATATGGCCGGATGGTATTGACGTTGATTTTCCCATTCGCTACACCAAGATTGGGTTGTGGCTGATTTAAATTGATCTGCTGATCCAGATGGACAGCATGATTGCCGACGTAGGCTGCCGAGATAACAATTTGCCCCGGGATTTCCCGTTGAACCCCGAAGCTCCACTGCTGCACGGCCGGATACAACTTATTGGCATCGAAGGCTTGCAGATTCGGCGGGAAGATCCGATTCGTTCCGCCGGCGGGATTACTGAGACTAGTGTTATAGATGCTCACCGAGCTGGTAAACGGCGGATTGAGCCGCAAACTTTCCTGGTTATCGTTGTCCCAGTGATAAAAGATGCCGTATCCGCCACGCAGGACGGTCTTTCCATCGGCAAAGGGCGTCCAGGCGAATCCAAAGCGCGGACCGGGCATGACGTAATGGTTGCGCAGCAAGCTGCGCGGAAGGTTCAGCCCCTGCTGGTTGGTGGGCGTGAAGATGCCGTTCAGCAGATTGCCGGTGCCGGGCTTAATCTCGCCATCCGCGAGGATGGTGGGAGCTTGCGCGGGCTGATACAGAGACGGGCTGAAGCCGGAAAGATTGCTGTATTTGTCGTAGCCAATCGGCACGCCCTGGAACATGGTCCAGCGGAGCCCCAGATTGAGAGTCAACCGCGGCGAGATTTTCCAATCGTCCTGCGCATATAGCTCGTACGAGTTGGAAAAGAAGTAGCCGTTGGGCGGAATGGATGACTCGGTGTAACTGAATGCGTCTCCCAGCAAAAAGTCCGCTGCTGCATTGCCAGTGAAATTGCCGTTGAACGTAAATGCGCCCTGCGTATTGACCCCGCCGTAATCAAATTTTTGCAAGCGCGTGATATCCATTCCGAACTTCAAGGTGTGGTTCCGGACAATGTGCGTCAGATCGTCTTTCCACTCGAATACATTGTTTATGTTGTTCAGGGCGCCTCCGATTCCGATATTTCCATAACCGGAGATGGTGATGTCGGGAGGCGCGTTGAAGATGTTTCCAGGAAGGACCTCCGGGATTGTCAAGCCTGTCCGTGAAGTGGCGGCGCCCGTGGGATGGGTGGTGATGCCGTTGCGCGAGAATCCCGCCGTAAAGGCGTTGACAGTGGTTGGATTGATGGTCCAGGTCAAACGGATAACCGCGTTATATCCCGGTTTGCCAAGAAAGCCCGGCTGCGTGGGAAAGCTGGTGTTGGAGGGTTTGAAAATGCCCTGATTCTCGTACCAGTTGTCGTGGGCGTATCTCACGGTGAGCAGCAAGTTGTCGCGGAGTTGCTGATCCACACGCACCAGATCCTCGCGCCAGCGGCTTGCGCTATCGGGCGTCGCTGTGTAGTTCGGCGACCCTGTTCTGTTGGGAAGAGGATAGAACAGGTTCAGCAATGCGGTAGCGTTCGGGTCGATTTGACTGGCCGGGATGGTGTTTTTGGGGAAATTGCCGCCTGCCGGGTTTTTAATGGAACTCGGGAAAATGCCTTCCCGCTGGGCGGCGGTCAGAGTCTGCGCGATAAACGTGCTTTGCGGGGCTGCTGTATAACTCACCAACTGCGGTCCTTGGCGGCGGTTCCAGCCTTCGGATACAAAGAAGAACGTTTTGTTGCGGGCCGTGTTGTAGTGATTGGGAATAAAGATGGGCCCGCCGAACGTAAATCCGAATATGTTCTGGTGAAAAGGCGCCTTCTGATTATCGAAAAAGTTGCGGGCGTCGAAATCGTTGTTGCCTACGATCTCGTATAGGTCACCGTGAAAGCTACTGCCTCCGGACTTGGTGATGATGTTGACGAGGCCGTAACCGTAGCTTCCCTGATCGGCAGAGAAGTTGCTGGTTTTGATTTGTACTTCCTCCAGTGCGTCCATCGGAGGAAACAGGTCGAGGCCGCGATTGCCGCCAGTATCCATGGCGAGGATACCGTCGTAGGTGTATTTGGTGTCGTTGATGCGGCCGCCGTTAATGGAGAGCAGCGGATTCCCTTCCTGGCCGACGCCCAGACGTGTTCCGGTTTGCGCCGAAGCAACGCCGGGGCTGAAGGTCAGATATTGAGAAAAATTTCGCCCGTTCAGCGAAAGTTCGCTGACCTGCACGCCAGTAACTAAGTTGCTGATTTCGCCGCTTTCGGTTTGGATGGCCGGGGGAGCGCTCGAAACGGTTACCGTCTCCTGGCTTGTACCGATTTCGAGCGCGATGTTTACGGTTGCGATCGCGTCCGCATCGAGGCTGACGTTCTGCTGCGTGAAGCTTTTGAAGCCCGGATGCTCGGCCTTAACCAGATACTTGCCGACCTGTAAATCCGGAAGGACGTAGTTACCCTGGTCGTTTGTTGTGGTGCTGCGCGCTGTGTTCGTAGCGAGATGAACCGCTGTGATTTGCACGCCGGGGACGACGGCTCCGGAGGGATCTGTCACGCGGCCGGTGATGGTGCCGGTTCCCATGCCTTGGCCGAGTAGGTTAAATGCGGCGATTATGAAGAGCAGTAAGTATTTGTAAGTGCGTGTCATGTATGTCCTTTCTTAAGCCGATCCAGGCTGCCCCTCGCTTACGCTCAGGGTTTAGATTTGGGTCGCTTACGCTTCCGGCTCCGAGTCGGCGTGTCGTTGATCACAGGGCTAGTCCGTTGGGAGGGTGAAGTGGTCTCCGGTGTCGCGGACCCATTGCCCCAGCCGGTCGATGAGTTTCTTCCGTTCCGCCCGGTACATGTTATTTTGCGCCAGATTTGCCTCCTCGTACGGATCTTCGTTGAGGTTGAACATTAGCCACGATTGGTTTTCGAAGCAGACATATTTCCAACCGTCCTTCGTCACAAGGCCCCGAAAGGGAGTGTTGATGCTGTCCGGATGGCCCGTCGGAATCACGTTTTGTAAATACGCCGAATCCGGTTCAAAACCGGGTCCGGCTTTGGCGAGCCGGTAATGCGAAAGGTCGTTGCCTTCCATCCAATCCGGCTTTTTGATGCCACATAAGCCCAACGTGGTGGGCGCAATGTCTACATGGTTCGACAGAACGGGCACACGCCCGCGCTTGAGCCCGCCATAGGCGGGAAGGCCCCCGGAAAAGATCATGGGCGTGCGAATCGCTTCTTCATGCGGATTTACCTTTCGAAACATGCCGTGCGACCCGCCCATTTCGCCGTGATCGGCAAAGAACAAAACGTGTGTATTGAAGAGCTGCTGGTTGTCTTCGAGCGCTTTGATAATGCGGCCGTAGTTCCAGTCCAGATTTTCGATCTGGGCATAATAGCCCGCCAGCTCACGCCGGGCACGCTCTTCGACACGCGCCACCTGAGCCGTGTTCGGACGTAGCTTCAGGCGCTCGGGCTGGAAGTGGACCATGTATTGTTCCGGCGCCACGTTGGGATCGTGCGGAGGCTCAACGCTGAGAACCGCGAAGAACGGTTTGCTCTGGCCGTTCTTTTGATTCGTGGCCTGTGCGTTTAGATATTGAATGAACAGATCGGTGAGGGCGTCGGTTTCATAGCCTGCAAGCCGATAGTGAAATGCATCTTTGCCGCGGCCCCCATGAACCCAGCAGTCCCACTGGCTGTTGTTGTTTTCGTAGCCGACCCAATGCTGGAACCCACCGCGGCGATCCGGGTCGGTGATGAAAAACGCAGCGCGGCCGTTCGATTCGTGCCAGCCCCCCAGGTGCCACTTGCCGATGTAACCGGTGTTGTAACCGTTGGCATTGAAGACGTCCGCAATCGTTTGCTGCCCCTTGGGCAGCGGATATTCATGACCGGGAACGCAGTGATTTGGATACCGGCTGGTTAATAGCGAACCGCGAAATGGACAGCACAGCGGGAACCCGGAGATATTGTGCGTGAAGTTCATGCCATTTACTTCCGCGCGTTCGAGGGATGGCGTGCGCGCGTTCGGGTCACCATTGAAGCTCAAGGCCTGGGCGCGAAGTTGATCGCCGAAGATCCAAATCACGTTGGGGCGCGCGGGTGGGTTTGGTTCGGGAGCTTCGTGGCCCGCGGGAGATCCTTCGTACCGCTGGCCCAGTCCGAAAAGGGCCTTGTTGTCCTGGGCCGTGAGTTGCAGCGCGGCAGCACTGCCGAGCGACGCTTGCAGGAAAGATCTTCTATTCATTGGTATTAGAAAATGAGTTTCATACCGAATTGCACGATGCGGGGTTGGTTGGCTTGCGAGCTTACCGTACCGAAACCCGCTGCGCCGTAGCTCGTGTTCGGCGGAGAGAAAACCGGCGTATTCGTCAAGTTAAACGCTTCAGCGCGGAACTGCAGCGCCAACCTTTCGGTCAGGTTCGTGTTTTTGTGCAGCGACAAATCGTAGTTGATCGTCTTATCGCTCCTCGCGCCATTAAAGGTCCGAGGCGCCGTCCCGTACTGATAAGCGCCTGGCGCGCTGAAGACAGAAGTATCGAACCATTGGTACGGCGTCGGATCGCTGATCCCCGGATTCTGGCCGTTCCAATTCGGCCGCTGCCCGCTGGTTTGCGCAAAATTCGTGTTCACGGCTGAGGTAATTCCCAACGGTCCCCCGCTGTAAAACGAGCCGACTACACCAAGTTCCCAACCGCCGAGAAGGTGGCCCGCAATCCCGTGCTGCGCTTGAAAGAACGGCAGCGTATAGATGCCGTTTACGATGAGCCGGTGCGTCTGGTCCAAGGAAGATGCGCTGTACTCGGCCTTCAGATTATTCCAATCCTGAACTGCGCCGCCGCCCAGAGTTTCTCCGCTGAAAGTGCCCGTTGTGTGGTCCATCAGCTTCGAATATGTGTAGGATGTCAACAGGCTGAATCCCTTCGCAAAGCGCTTTTCCACCTTGACTTGGAGTGCATGATAATCCGAGGTGGCCCAATCCGCAGCGGCCGAATCCACTCCGGTGAACTGAGGATAGGGACGAAGCAATTGTACTTCCGCGACCGTGGAAGCGGCCAGCGTCCCCACTCCGATCTGTCCGTAAAAGGGATTTGCGACCTGCGTGCGCAGACCGTTTCCGAATGCCAGGGCTGCATCCGGCAATGCGTTCAATTGCAGATCGGACGGGAACTTGAGCGCGCGCGTTCCGACATAAGCAACGTCCAGCAAGACGGACGCGGGCAGCTCGCGCTGTACGTCGAAATTCCACTGAGCCGTGTACGGGGTTCGATTATTGCGGTCGTAGAACGTGACATTTTGACCGAGGAGCGTAGCGGCTCCCAGCCCACTTCCGGTCGCCTGATTGAGCCCGGTGGGATAGGGATTGTTCAGGAAGCTGACTGGTGTAACGCCATCAAGGCTGGTGACGATGTTGGTGGCAGCCGTGAACCCGCTGATGCCGAAGCTGTTCGGTGCACCGCCGATTCCCCAGGTTGTCCCATAAAACAGTCCGCCGCCGGCGCGAAGCACGGTCTTGGGACTGACATGATAGGCAAAGCCCAAGCGCGGCGCGAAGTTGTTCGTATCCGGGTTTGCTTGACTGCGATTGACGCCACTTACGCCAACGAAAGAAAGCGCACCGTGTAAGTTCAGAGCTGGGGCATTCAGCGGCGGAATCGCCTGGTAATTGAAATTCGTAAATTGATTGAATCGCTCGGTGCGCGGCGATTCGTATTCGTAGCGCAGTCCGAGATCTAATGTGAGGTTACTCGTGACCTTCCATTGATCCTCAACATAAGCGGCGTAATACCGGCTTTGCATCGCGAGCGCGGGCGATGGAGTATTGGAGCCTCCCGGTATTCCGAGTA
The DNA here is from genome assembly GCA_035651215.1 of Bryobacteraceae bacterium. Classification (GTDB taxonomy): domain Bacteria; phylum Acidobacteriota; class Terriglobia; order Bryobacterales; family Bryobacteraceae; genus Bog-105. The sequence goes on along the minus strand of DASRGE010000003.1, from coordinate 171,745 downwards.
AGAACGTCGCCAGCGCATCGCCCCCAGTCGCGCTGCTCTGTGCCGGATTCGGACCTTGGGTGAACGCCGCAGTGAAGGAGAAATCGTCGCTCGCGTCGCCTGTCTGGAGCGTGTTGAACTGCACGACTCGAAATTCGCCGCCCGCTGTGAGTGCGTGCGTTCCGGCGCTTTTGTTCACGCTCGCCTGAAGAGCATAGTTATTCATTCCAAAGGCAATCAAGCCGGTTTCGCCTAATGTGCCCGTCCGCGAATTGTTCGGAATGGAGCTTGCGACAGTATAGCCGCTGATATCGATGGCGGGAAAGGCGGCAGGCGCTCCCACGGCTGCGGCGAGCCCGGCGGGAAAGCCGAGCGTCGTCATGTCAAACCCCTGGCTGATGGGGCCGCGAAAATTGGACAATCTCGAAAACGAACCGCGAACCGTGCCGATCAGCGTGGGCGAAAAGATGTGATCGCCTTCGATGACGGCGTTGTAGCGGGTAAAATCCTGCGGCCCAAAACCGGGCGATCCAGGATCGTCCAAGCCATAAGGGGAGGCTCGCGTCCAGGGCGTGTCGTCGTACGAAAAGCGCACGAACATGCGCGTCTCGTCGGTGAAATTCTGGTCAACGCGGACGCTGTACGTGTTCTTCTGAATGCTGTTCTCGTCGGTCCGGACGTAGTTATTGGCGCCCGTATATAGCGCTCCGGGCGTGTTGGGTGCAGGCCAGTATTTGGCAATTCCGGCTGCTACGGGGTTGATGCGATTCGATGGAATCACGTTGCCCGGAAAGGGCGTCCGCACATAGGCCGTATGTGCGGCATTTAGTTTCGTTGTGGCTGGATCGTAAATAACAATCGATTTGCCGGAAGAGTTGAGATTGTGAGTGAAATCCCCGGTCAATTTCACCGGATCCGGAACGGTTGCGGTGTAAGTGACGCCCTGGATGTATCGAACTAACTCCGTGCTGAGAAAGAAGAACGTCTTGTTGTGCCCGTCATAGACTTTCGGGATTACGACCGGGCCGCCCAGCACACCGCCGAACTGATTGAACTTCAGCGGGGGTGGCGCTTGCCCAGCCAGATTCGCGAACCAGTTACTGGAGTTCAAATCGGTGTTTCTGAGAAACTCGTAGAGCGTGAAGTGCACATCGTTCGAGCCTGATTTCGTAACCACGTTGAAAATGCCGCCGGCCGCGCGCCCGTATTCGGCGCTGTAGTTATTCGTCTGTACCTTGAATTCCTGAACGGAATCGGCGTTCGCGTAGATGATGGGCTGGTTTTGGGCCGCGGCGGTATTGGGAGCGCCGTCGAGCAGAAATTCGTTCGCGTTTCCAGGCGCGCCGTTGATGGATACAGACGACGTGCTGATCTGATCCACCGGCAGATCGTTCATGCCGCGCGAAATGCGAACGCCGGGAACCAGCTCGCCCAGTGCGTACGCGTTCCGGCCCAACAGCGGCAGCTCGACGACTTGACGGCTACCGACCACCTGCCCGATCGATTGTGTCTCAGTTTCGAGCACCGGCGCCTGCGCGGTGACCACGATCTTCTCTGACACGTTACCTAATTCGAGCACGAAATCGAGGCGCAAATCCTGATCGACCTGGAGCTCCACACCGGTTCTCTGGATGGGTTTAAATCCGGGCGCCTCAATAGCAACCGTGTAGAGGCCGGGGAGCAACTGCGGTTCCGTGTAGTACCCGTCGGAGTTCGTTCGCGTTTCGTGCTGAACCCCGGTGCTGATCTGGGTAACAGTCACTTTCGCTTGCGGAACAACCGCTCCGGAGGGATCGGTAGCCCGCCCCGTGATTTGCCCCGTTTGGCCGTAGACACAGGTGCACGCCAAGACCAGCGCAGTTGTGGAAAGCAGCGTTTTTACTGGCCGAATTAGCATGGGCGGATCTCCTATGTCCATCGAAAATATCTACATCGCCCGGTAGCCGTCAACTGTTCAGCGCAGGATCCTTAGTTTCCCGACGTAATTCCAGAAGCCGGTTCTGCAGGGCGCGGGTCAGATCGGCGTACTCCGGTTTGCCGTGGAGATTATTCTTTTCACCGGGATCGGTTTTGAGATCGTAGACTTCGAACTCTTCCGGCTCCATGTAGTAGTGAATGAATTTGTAGCGATCGGTTCGCACGCCGCGATGCGGGCGAACCTTCTGCGAGGCCGGGTATTCGTAGTACTCGTATAGCCAGTCCTTGCGCCAGTTCTGTTCCTGGCCCTGCGCGAGGTTGACAAAGCTGCGGCCTTGCATGTTCGCAGGGATGTTCACGCCTGCCAGTTCCAACAGCGTCGGCGCGATGTCCATCTCCAGGACCATTTCATCCACGAGACGGCCCGCCTGGAACAGCTTGGGATAGCGAATTGTGGTAGGGACGCGGATGGACGGCTCGTGCATGAAGCGCTTGTCGTACATGCGCCATTCACCGAGGAAGAAGCCGTGATCGGAGGTATTCAGAACGACGGTGTCGTCGAGTTGTCCCAATTCGCTGAGGCAGTCGAGGACGCGGCCGATGTTTTCGTCGATATCGACCAGCCCCGCGTAGTAGTCCTTGACCAGTTCTTCCAGAGAACGCGGATCGTCGCCGCCCAGAATCGTGGTGCCGATCTTGTTGTCGGCGTTAGCAAAGGCGCGCGGCTTGCCCGGATAGCCTTTCAGATCGTCATCGAACGTATCAGGCTTGGGAATCGGCACGCCGTTATAGAGATCGAGGTGCCTTCGCGCGCGATAGAACGGGGCGTGCGGCGCGGTCCACCACAGCAGCAGACAAAACGGCCTTTCGCGTTTCTGCTTCAGCCAGTTGATGGCGTGATCGGTGACCACATCGTCGGCGTATCCGCTGTAGGTGTGGGGACCAGCGATGTTTCCGGCAGAGCCTTCCCAGAACACCGGATGGTAATAGTTCGTACCTGGCGCGTTGTAGCCGAGATAGTAATCCCATTTGCGCTCCCGGACTCCATTGCCGACGTGCGCCTTGCCGCAAAGCGCGATTTCATAACCGGCCTGCTGGAGGAGATCGGTGAAGAGCGGAATCGAGGAGGGCAGCGGATTCCTGGTGTTGTTGCCGAGCGCTCCGGTCGAGTGCGAGTGCATCCCCGTCAGAATGACCGCGCGGGCCGGGGCCGGTGCACAGAGCGCATTCGTCACGAACGCATTGCGGAAGTACACGCCCTCGCGGCCGATCCGGTCGTGGTTTGGCGTTTGGAGAAGGCGATTGCCGGCCAGGCTGAGGGCGTCAGCGCGCTGCCCTTCTCCCAGCATGAAGACAATGTTTGGCCGGCGCGGGCTCCCGGTGCTCTGCGCCCGGCCCCCGTGAGGCAGCAGGGTGGTAGCTGCTAATCCGGTTTGGAGAAATTGGCGTCGGGTTTCCGCTAATGTAGAGTCTTGATCGCTCGTAGAGCTCATAAAAAGAGTATGCGCTCCATTGAAAGTTATGACTGCTTGCCGGGGCGAATTGAACCGTCTACGATTCTCGGCGTCCGCGTGAGCGCAGTGTCGTATGCAGACACGGTGGCGATGATTCTCGACTGGGCGCAGTTGCGGGAATCCCGGTATGTCTGCCTCGGCACCGTCAATCAGGTCATGGAATCCCACGATTCAGCAGCGTTCCGCGAGGTGATGAATCAAGCGGACCTGGTGACGCCAGACGGGATGCCTCTGGTATGGGGACTGCGGCTGCTTGGCGAGCGCTCAGCCAGCCGGGTGTATGGCCCGGACCTGATGCCTCTGGTGCTCGAACGGGCCGAGCGGGAAGGCATACCAGTGGGCTTTTACGGCGCTTCCCAACAAGTACTCGACCAGTTGACCGCAATCGTGCGTGCGCGTTACCCAAAGCTACGAATCGCTTATGCCTTTTCTCCTCCATTCCGCCCGCTGACATTGGAAGAGGATATGCAAGTGGTCGGCGCCATCAACGCTTCCGAGGCCAGGATTTTGTTTATCGGACTGGGCAACCCCAAACAGGAGAAGTGGATGGGGGCGCATCGCGGACAGGTTCAGGCTGTGATGGTTGGAGTCGGCGCGGCTTTCGATTTTCTGGCCGGTTCCAAGAAACAGGCGCCGCGTTGGATGATGCCGCTTGGACTGGAATGGCTATTCCGGTTGTGCATGGAGCCCCGCCGGTTGTGGAGGCGTTATTTGAGACACAATCCCCGGTTTCTTTGGCTTTTCGGCCGCCAATTGCTGCGAGCCAAATGGAATAACTCAGTGTGAAGATTTTCCGCTGTTGCCCACAGCGTAATGAAATTTCTCTGGATCCGATTCCGGAGAGGCGGCCGTGCCCTTCGACGAGGGGCGGCAGCAGCCCCGCAAATAATCCTTCAAGTCGGCGGGATCGAGAAGGTCCTCCGGGGGCGGAGCCGGGTCCGCCGCTTCTTCGATGTTCCAGTCCGCCTCGCGTAAGGCGAGGTCCTTAGCCGCTTCTACAACGTGTTCGGGCCGAACCTCATGGCTCTGTTGCACGAAGGCGATCAGGAGAGCGTTGTCGCAGATAGCATTGATGACGCGTGGAATCCCGCCGGAGAACAGCCCCAGGTAGTCAATGGCATCGTCGCCGAAAGGCACTTCGTTTCCTCCGCCTGCCTGTATCCAGCGGAATTGCAGATACGAGAGGAGTTGCGCAGGCCGGAGCGGACAGAGTCTCAAGCGGCAGGCAATCCGCTGCTTCAACTGCCGCAGTTCCGCGGTATCCAGAAGTTCATCCAATTCGGTTTGGCCGGCGAGAACAATCTGCAGTAGTTTTCCTTCAGAGTCTTCGAAATTTGTAAGCAGCCGGATCTCTTCCAACAGCTCCGGTGAGAGCTTGTGCGCCTCATCCACGAGAATCGCCGCAATCAACCCGGCGTTATGACGTTCCCGAAGAAACTCGCCGAGCTGTGCCAGTTGCCGAGCTTTGCCGGAGGCCAGATCTTTGAGTCCGAAATCCAGCAGAATCATTTCGAGGAACTCCGCCCGGGTTAAGGTCGGATTGACTACCATGCTGAATTGGCAGATATCGCCATCGAAGGATTCGAGGAGCGCGCGCAGCAGCGTTGTCTTGCCCGTTCCGGCGTCGCCTGTGACCACGGCAAAGCCTTTCCTCCGGCTGACTGCGTAGGCTAAGCCGGTCAAAGCTTCCCGATGCTGCGGAGTCGGATACAGAAAGCGTGGATCCGGAACCAGCATGAAAGGATTTTGAGTGAGTCCGAAAAACTGTTCGTACATGGCCGCTCAATGCACCCAATTCGAGGCTGCTGCGACCGAGTTGCCGCTCGACCGCACCCATTCGCTAACGCTGCGGGAGCCCCCCACATCGATTACCTCCAGCCGGAAATTGACATTCCCGCCGACAGGAAAATAAACGACCTTGCCAAACCGGAGCTGCTCCAGATTTAAGTCGAAGTCCTTGCTTTGGTTGCTATCTTCTATCCGAAGAACCGCGTTCCTGGCGGTCGCGATGGCGCGCGATTCGCGGTTCCATCGCAGCACCAGCCCATTGGCATCGCGATCGAGCCTTAAATCCAGCCCATTGTTTGCCTCATCGGCGCTTGCGGTTGCGCGGGCCATATGCACACCGAGGTAGCCACCTCCGAATAAGAACACCACAAAGAGCAAAACCCAAGTCCAGCGTATTCGAATCCAGCCGGCATTTACTGCATTCTCCGCATGGGCATGAATCGCCGGGTTCGGGCTCGGAATTGGAACTTGCTCAAATCCCGGGCCTGCTTCCGGGGGCGCGAAGGTCTCGCTGGGCTGCCGCACTAAACCGACTGGCCTGGCCTGCGACGGCGCTGGAGCGCTACTTTCCCACTCCCCTTCTTCCGCACGAGCTTCTACGTTCTCCGGATGCGGCTCGGCAGGGCCTTTTGGCTTCGAAACAATGCTTGACTCCAGCGCAAAACGGGACCAGCGCTCCCGCTCACGTTCCAAATCCATTCCGGCGCTGAAGAGCTTCTTCTCCGCGGGATCCCGTGTAATCTGCCGGAGGATCTCATCCAACGACTGATGAAGGTCGGCATTGGTTCGGCCCACGCGCGCCGGCCGCGGCGCCGAGGCCGGGGCCGCCAACGCGTCCTCCGCATTCCGGTGGGCTGAATTCTGTACCAGGGCTGGCGGGGCGGCATCGAAATCGCCCTGGACGATGGCTTCCGGAAGACGAACCACCAGTTCGGCCCGCTTGAAGGGAAACTGGCAATAGCTCTCTTCCATCCGAATCTCGCCGTTTTCCGCAACAAAAAATCCGGCTGTGCTGGGCTTTGCCGCGAATGGCTTGATCAGCAGGAAAATGGCTGCCAGACCAGCAAAGTAGTCCCGGACCAGCACCAAATCGTTCTGATCCAGGCTTAGGCTCTTGCGCGTATGGCTGCGGAAGAATCCCAGAACCGAGTGGGGAGATGAGGTTTTTAGCCGGTGGAGTTGCTCCACCATCCGGGATTTCGATTCGTCAGATAACGAAAACAGCGGGCCATCGGCATAATCGCACTCGATCAGCTCATAGGCTTCGACGAAGAACGTCTTTTTGCCGCTGTCGACGATCCGGCCCAACAGGAGCCCGCCGATCTCGGAACCGCGGCCGGTGAGATCCGTGAACTTGTTGGTGACGTCTGCCCCTAACCGGTCGATCACGTCGAGGTTCAACCTGATGGATACGGGGCTGCCCGCGGCGGCTTCCCAACGATAGTAGCCGCTATCCGGCCGTGAGGACGACGCAGTCTCGGCAGCGCGGTTGGTCGAAGTGTTCATTCGTCGCTTTTAGGCAATTGCAATTTGTCGGCCAGGATATGAGTGCTATTTGGCACGCGGCAGGGTTCCGGATGTCAACCGGCGTATACACACCCGTGTTGGTCACGTGCCCTATGGTAGACGGGCCGGGATGGACTCAACGTGCGCCGACGCCTACCGCGACATTCAGCTCCTTCACAATGCCGGTCACAAACACTTTGGCATCTCCGAAGAGCATCAGGGTTTTATCCAGGTAGTAAAGCTCGTTGTCGATGCCCGCAAAACCCGGACTCATGCTGCGTTTGATCACCATAACCGTCCGCGCTTCCGAGGCGTTGAGGATGGGCATCCCGGAAATCGGGCTGTTCTTGTCGTTGCGCGCCGCCGGATTCACTACGTCATTTGCGCCAATTACCAGCGCGACATCCGTGCGGGGGAACTCCGGGTTGATGTCGTCCATTTCAAACAAGTGATCATAGGGAACATCGGCTTCGGCGAGCAGCACGTTCATGTGCCCCGGCATGCGCCCGGCCACCGGATGGATCGCGAACTTCACGTCGATGCCACGCTTCGCCAGCACATCGTGCAACTCGCGAAGCTTGTGCTGGGCCTGCGCGACCGCCATGCCGTAACCGGGAATGATGATGACGCTGCGGGCTGCATCCAGAATCTCAGCGGCTTCTTCGGGAGACGCGGAGCGCACCGTCCGTTCGACGCCGCTTTGCTTGGCGCTCGTTTGAATTGTGCCAAATGCACCGAAAAGCACATTGCTAAACGATCGGTTCATCGCCCGGCACATGATGACCGAAAGAATGAAACCGGACGATCCGTCAAGCGCGCCGGCAACAATCAACAACTTGTTGTCGAGCACAAATCCCATCGCGCTGGCAGACAGTCCCGCGTAGGAATTCAGCAAAGCGATGACGGTGGGCATATCCGCGCCGCCGATGGGAATGATGAGCAACACGCCGAAGATCAAAGCGAGCACCGCGAAGATGGGGTAGAGATACATTCGCTCCGGAGAAACAATCAGCGTGATTCCGAGCGCAACCGCCAGCCCAAAGACGCCGAGATTGACGAAGTTCTGACCGCGATACGTGATGGGCCGCTGGGGCAGAATTTCCTGGAGCTTTCCGAACGCCATCATACTGGCGGTGAAGGTGAGAAAGCCCAGCAGCGTCTCAACAATCAGCGCGGCCATCGGAAAGCCGTGCGGAATGTTCCGGTAGTACTCGGCCGTGCCAATCAGGGCGGAGGCGATCGCGCCGCAAGCGTGCGAAAAGGCGGTCCGCTGCGGCACTGCCGTCATCGGCATGTAATAGGCGATGGGGACTCCGATCGCGGAACCGATAAAGAACGCAATCAGAATCCATTCGTAGTTGACAACCTCGCGGCGCAGGAGCGTGCCCACGACGGCAAGCAGCATTCCGATTTCGCCGATCAGGACGCCGCGCCGGGCGGTTGCGGGAGAATTCATCCACTTGATGGCCAGAATGAAGCTGGCAGCCGCGAGAATATAGAGCGCCGGGAAAATGGTCTCGATCATCGCTTTTTCTCCGGCTCCCGCTTCTTGAACATCTTCAACATACGGTCGGTGATCAGGTATCCGCTCACAACGTTCGTGACGGACGCAACCACGGCAATAAATCCCAGCGTGCGCGTCAGCATGGTGGCTTCTTTTTCACCCGTGATCAGAATCGCGCCAACTACGGCGATGGCTGAAATCGCGTTCGTCAGCGACATGAGCGGCGTATGCAGGAGGGGAGAAACGCGGCGGATCAGTTCGAACCCCAAAAAGGCCGCCAGCATAAATACCCAGATGGCAATTTCGTATTTACTCATGCAATGACGCCCCTTTGCGTGGGTTCGGAAGCCGCGAGCAGTTCAGCGATTTTCGTGTGAACAATTTTCCCGCCATGCGCCACCAGGGTTTCACGGATGATCTCGTCGTCGCGGTTGATGCTGGGGCCGCCGTCCTTGCACAGCAGCTTCAGAAACGAAGCGATGTTGGACGACAGCATATGGCTCGCGTGATACGGCACCATCGAGGGTAGGTTGACGGGACCGGCGATAGTTACACCGTGATGCACGAACGATTCACCCGCGCGCGTCAGTTCGCAATTGCCGCCTCGCTCGGCTGCGATATCGACAATCACCGCGCCGGGACTCATCGCGTTCACCATTTCCGCGGTAATCAGAATGGGCGATTTCCTACCGGGGACGGCAGCGGTGGTAATGACTACATCCTGTTCGCGCAATACTTCGGTGAGCAGCTCGCGCTGACGCCGGTAAAAGGCTTCGTCCATGGCCTTGGCGTAGCCGCCTTTGTCTTCCGAAGTTTTCGAATCCACGTCGAGCATGATGAATTTCGCGCCGACGCTTTCTACTTGCTCCTTCACCACGGGGCGCACGTCGTAGGCACAAACCACGGCGCCCAGCCGCCGTGCCGTCGCGATTGCCTGCAGACCGGCGACACCCGCGCCCAGAACGAAAACCTTGGCTGGCGTGATGGTGCCTGCCGCGGTCATCAGCATGGGAAACATCTTCGGCAAATGGTCCGCTCCGATCAATACGGCGCGATACCCTGCAATGGTTGCCATGGAAGAGAGCGCGTCCATGCCCTGAGCGCGCGTGATGCGCGGCATCAACTCAAGCGCAAAGAACGAGATTCCCGTCTCCGCCAGATCGGCATCTTGTTTCAGCGCCGTCAGCGGCTCTCCAAAACCGACAGCCACCTGTCCTGGATGGAAGAGCGGCAGATCGGTTGTCCCAGCTTCCGGATTGGCGCCGAGGCATCGCACCTGCGCGATCACATCTGCTTCTTTGAAGACGTCCGGCCGGTCTCCGAAGCGGGCCCCGCGCGAGACGTATGCCTCATCCGGGAACCCGGCCTCCACTCCAGCCGAAGTCTCGACGATGACGTCCAGACCCAGCTTCCGCAAAGCTTCACAAGAGCGCGGGGTGATCGCGACTCGACGTTCTCCTGGGAACGTCTCGCGAGGAACTCCAACAGTCGCAGGCAAAACTAGCCTCCGTCAGTGATGATTATCCAATGCGACGAACGAGCGCAAGTGTAAGTTACCAAAATGACCCTTGTATAATGTTTCTCCAACAGGAAGATTCGGTCCCAAGTACCGGGCCGAAGGCACGTCTTGAACGCAACAGATACCCAAAACCCGCAGTACTTTCACAGGGTCGTTGACTGCCAGTGGGCCTGTCCCGCTCACACCAACGTCCCGGAGTATATCCGGCTGATTGCGCAGGGTCGCTATACCGATGCCTACATGGTCAACCGGCAATCCAACGTGTTCCCCGCCATTCTGGGCCGCACCTGCGACCGGCCGTGCGAGCCCGCCTGCCGCAGGGGACGCCTGGATGGAAGTCCGGTGGCGATCTGCAGATTGAAGCGAGTAGCCGCCGACCTGAAAGGCGAATTCGAACATCTGCTGCCACGAATTCCCGAACACAAGAACGGGAAACGCATCGCCTGCATTGGGGCAGGACCCGCTTCGCTCACCGTTGCGAACGATCTAATGCCACTCGGGTATGAGGTCACGATTTTCGAGAAGCTGGACAAGCCGGGCGGCTTGATGCGCTCGAATATTCCTGCCTTCCGGCTGCCGGAGCAGGTGCTTACCGAGGAAGTCGAGCTGATCCTGAATATGGGCGTGGAGATCCGGTACAACTCGCCCGTGACGAGCATGCGGGCACTGCTCGACAGCGGTTATGACGCCATCTTCATAGGTAGCGGCGCACCCCGTGGAAAGGATTTGGAACTGCCGGGCCGCCACGAAACGGACCGCATTCACATCGGGATCGACTGGCTGGAATCGATCGCGTTCGGCCACATCGATTCGATCGGAGAGCGCGTGCTGATCATCGGCGTGGGCAACACGGCCATGGACTGCTGCCGGTCTTCCAGGCGACTGGGTGGCAAAGAAATTAAGGTTATGGCGCGGCGCCCACGGCAATTTTTTAAAGCCTCGCCCTGGGAGTTGGAGGACGCCGAAGAAGAAGGCATCGAGATCGTGATCAATCACTCGCCGAAGAGCTTCGTCATTGAGAACGGCAAGCTGACCGGCATGCTCTTCGACCGCCTCGAATGGGATGCCGGAGCAAAGCGGTCGCGCAACCTCGGCGAAATATTCTTTCCGGCCGATGATGTGATTCTCGCCATCGGGCAGGAGAATGCGTTTCCCTGGATCGAACGGGATCTGGGGATCGAATTCGATCAAGCGACCATGCCCGTGGTGGACGAGACTACATTCCAATCCACCCGTCCTGGCGTGTTCTTCGGCGGCGACTCCGCGTTCGGACCCAAGAACATCATCTGGGCGGTCGAGCACGGCCATCAAGCGGCCATTTCCATTCACAACTACTGCGAAGGACTCCCAGTTTCCGAGCGCCCGGCCTACGGCATGAACCTGATCAGCCAGAAAATGGGTCTGAGCGAGTGGAGCTATCACAACGACTACAATCCTTCTCCACGCCAGAAGATGCGCCATGTCAATCTGGTGGAGCGTTTCCGGAAGCTGAATGTGGAGGTGGAGCTGGGCTTCGATGCGGAGCAGACCGCGCGCGAAGTGGAACGCTGTCTGAACTGCGACATCCAAACAGCGTTTGACGCCCCGCGTTGTATTGAATGCGACGCGTGCATCGATGTTTGCCCGGTGCAGTGTCTGACCATCACACGCAACCGCGAGGAGGCCGACTTGCGGCAGCATCTCTCCGCGCCTGCGGTCAATCCCAACCAGCCGCTGTTTGTCTCGATTGCTTTGCCGCACACGCAGCGAGTCATGGTTAAAGATGAGGATGTCTGCGTTCACTGTGGACTCTGTGCCGAGCGCTGTCCCACCGCCGCCTGGGACATGCAGAAGTTCGAGCTCGCCATTGCCTACGCAGGCACAACGACATGCAATCACCATTTAGTCCCGGCGTAAACGATTTCGCGCTTAAGCTCGCGAACGTCAACGGAACCGGATCGGCGAGCGCCAACGGGTTGCTCATGCAGGCCATTTTCCGCATGGGCATTCCGGTTTCCGGCAAAAACCTGTTCCCTTCCAACATCCAGGGCCTGCCCACCTGGTATGAGATCCGCGTCAATAAAGACGGGCATGTCGCGCGTTCACTCGATTACAACCTGATGGTGGCGATGAACGGCCAGACCTACGCTCGCGACATTCGGGAAGTACACCAGGGCGGCTATGTTCTTTACGATTCGAGCTGGCCGCTGGATAAAGCGTTATACCGGGATGATGTCGAATTTCTGCCCGTGCCGCTGGCGCGCATGATCAATGAGCGCTTCAGCGAGCCGCGCCAGCGCATTCTGCTGAAGAACATCGCGTATGCCGGCGCGCTGGTTGGGCTGCTGGATATCGATATGCCCATCGTGGAAGATCTGTTGGCTGAAACATTCGCGGGCAAAGCGGCGCTGCGCGAATCGAATCGAGAAGCGCTGCACATAGGCTGCGATTACGCCAGAAGCCATTTCAGTTGCCCGCTTCCGTTCCATCTGCAAAAAATGGATGCGAACGACGGCAAGATCCTGATCGACGGCAACACCGCTACCGCTCTCGGCTGTCTGTACGCCGGGGCGACCGTTGCGGCGTGGTATCCCATTACGCCCGCTACTTCGGTGATGGATGCCTTCCGCCAATTCTGCGAAAAGCACCGCAAAGATCCGGAAACCGGACGCAATAACTTCCTCATCATCCAAGCCGAAGACGAACTCGCCGCCATTGGCATGGTCATCGGCGCCTGCTGGAATGGCGCGCGTTCGTTTACCTCCACGTCCGGTCCCGGCATTTCGCTCATGAACGAGTTGCTGGGGCTGGCCTACTACTCGGAGATCCCGGCGGTCGTGATCGATGTACAGCGCGTCGGGCCGTCGACTGGCATGCCCACGCGGACGCAACAAGCCGATCTGCTGGAGTGCGCTTACGCCTCGCATGGCGACACACGGCACATCCTGCTGTTTCCGTCAAATCCGGCCGAGTGCTTCGAGTTCGCGGTGAAGTCTTTCGATCTCGCCGATCGATTTCAAACTCCCGTGATCATGCTCTCCGATCTCGATATCGGCATGAATGACTGGGTAGTGCCGAAGCTCGCGTGGGACGATTCTTACCGGCCGGACCGCGGGCGCGTTCTTTCCGAAGAGGATTTGAAAAACGTTCCGCGGTTCCACCGCTATAGCGACGAAGATCAATACTACGTTCCGCCCAGAACGCTGCCGGGCGTGGACCCCAAAGGCGCCTATGTGACGCGCGGCTCCGGCCACAACAAGTTTGGGGGATATACGGAAACGCCATCCGAGTATCAGGAAGTGGTCGACCGGCTCGCACGGAAACAGAAGGCCGCGGCGGATCTCGTTCCATTGCCGAAGATTCACGGCCGCCCCGGAGCGCGGCTTGGCGTGATTGCGATCGGGAGTTGCGATGGCGCCGTCCGAGAAGCCATGGAACTGCTGGCCGCGCACGAGATCGAGGCAGATTACCTGCGCATTTGCGGCTTCCCATTTCACGCTAGCGTGGAACGCTTCCTGTACGACCACGAGATCACGTTTATCGTTGAGCAGAATCGCGACGCGCAGTTACGGTCGCTACTGACACTGGAAACCTGCGTCCCGAAGAATCGTTTGCGCTCCGTACTGGTATATGGCGGATTTCCGCTCAGCGCCAAGCACGTCGTGGACGGAATTCTCAATCAGCTTGAGGCCGATCATGCCATCCATCGTTAAACCAGCTGCCACGCATCCGGCTTCGCAGCGCAATGCGCTCGGGCTCACCATTCGCGATTACGAGGGCTCCATGTCGACGCTGTGCGCGGGGTGCGGCCACGATTCCATCACGGCCGCCATGGTGCGGGCGCTCTGGGAAATCTCGATGGAGCCGCACATGCTCGCCAAAATGAGCGGCATCGGATGCTCCTCGAAGACACCGGCGTATTTCGTAAATGGCGCCCATGGCTTCAACTCCGCGCATGGCCGCATGCCCGCGATTACGACTGGCGCGAACGCGGCGAACCGGGAAGTGACGTATGTCGGGGTTTCCGGCGACGGCGATTCGCTTTCGATCGGCATCGGCCACATGTGCCACGCAATCCGGCGCAACGTCCGGATGGTGTACATCATCGAGAACAACGGTGTCTACGGACTTACAAAGGGGCAGTTTTCCGCTTCGGCGGATATCGGATCGAAGAGCAAGCGCGGCGAACCCAATCAGCTTGCGCCCATCGATCCCGTCATGCTGTCCCTGAGCCTGGGCGCGACGTTCGTGGCGCGCAGTTTTTCCGGCGATAAAGAGCAGCTTGTACCGATCCTCAAAGCGGCCTTTGCGCACCGCGGGCTCGCGCTGATTGACGTCATTTCCCCATGCGTTACGTTCAACGACCACTCCGGCTCGACAAAGAGCTATCTCTATACGCGCAAGCATACGGTCAGCGCGACGGAGGCGGACTTCGTGCCGCCTTCGGCTGAAATTGTCGCGAGCATCGCGCCGCACGGCGTTACGGAAGTAACGATGCACGACGGCAGCGTCGTCCGGTTCCGGTCTGTTCCGGAAGGCTACGACCCAACCGACCGGGTGAAGGTCACGACCTATCTACAGGAGCAACAGCGCAAAGGCGAGATCGTCACCGGATTGCTGTTTGTTGATGAGTCCGCGCCGAACCTTCACGATACAAACAATACGACCGAGATGCCCTTGGCCCGCGTGCCGTTTGAGAAATTGTGCCCCGGTTCCACGATTCTGGATAAAGTGCAGCAGGATTTTCGGTAAGCATCAGACCTGAATCCCGTGATCTGGACGAGTATTCTCCCCGTTCCAGATCTTTTTCTGGGTCCACGGCTGCGTAGGCTTGCTCCAGAACGGATCGACCGCCGGAAGTCCGAGCGGGAGAAACCCCGCTGAACACAAATACAAGCTGCCGGTGGAAATATAAGACTCGGCAATCGCGGGTTGATGACCGCAAAATCCCACCGTAAGCCATCCATCCGGATCGAATGTCCCTGGCGCCTCCAGCATTCGGTGCAGCACCGCGCTCAAACCTGCGCGGACCTGCTCCGGAGCAACGTTTTCCGGCAACTGCCGGCGCAGCGCCATATTCGCCAGGTGATGAAAAACCCCGAACCGGTACGCGAGTGAGCGGCCGACAGCAGGGAACGTACCTTCCGGACTGATCAATCGCTCCTCAATGGCTGCATAGCGCATGGCTCTGGTTACAATCGCCGGATAGAGGGGCTCCCAAGCTTTCGACGATTTGGACACCGCCTCGACTACGGCGAGCAGCATCGGCTGAATCACGAAGCTGTTGTAGTAATCCCAATGAAACGGCGGCCCGTCCCCATAAATGCCGTCGCCCTTGTACCACTCCTCGTGCTGCCGGATCGCATAATCGACGCGCATCGCATCCCACGGCTCGCCGGCACGGCAAAAGAATGCCTCGACCGTTGCACTGAACAGCAGCCAATTGTTGAAGCCCGGACGAATAACGCGGCTCGAACGCAGAGCCGCTATGAGTTGTTGCTTCGTGCGCGCATCCAGCTTCTCCCAGAGCTCGACCGGCGCGCGCAACACGGCCAATGCAAGGAAGGCAGCATCGACTACTGGCTGCGACCCATGGTTAAAATTCATGAAGTCGGGAGATGCAGGGTCGACGGCCGCCGCGATGGACCGCCGCGCCAGCTCTGCATACTGCTGGCGCAATTCTCCTTCGTGGCTCTGATCCTCGCCGGATTCGAGCCAGGAACTCATTCCGCAAAGCAACCGGCCAAGCGCTTCCAGATACGTATATTGCTTGCGATCTTCGGCATTTCCGTGCGGCGCTTCCACCGGCATGGTGGCCTTCAGTTTGCGTTCGCTCAGCGCGGCCAGCACTGGATCCGCGATGCGAAGGAGCATCCGGATCCAGTAATCCCGCTCGGTGGCAGACGCGGCCCGGGTAGCCGCCGCAAATGTGGATCCGGCGGCTGTTCCAAGGAAATCCCGGCGGGAGTGCATGTTCAGAAGCGCGTGTTCAACTCTAACAAGCCGAGGTTTGCGTTCTTTCCTGCCGGATAGATCGCTTCTGTAACCAGGTGTCCGGTTGCGCGGCCGTAATAGGCCCCGAAGGCGAAGTGCACATTCAGTGTGTAATCGGCGCTTCCGTCATACAGATTGGCGAACCCGGAATATCCGTTGGATGGGCGGCCCGTATATCCAAACGTCCAAGGTTGATAGGCGCCGCCTCCGCTATACCAGAGGTCGTTTGCATTCGCCAGCGCGAGTGCGTGCACATCGGCGCGAATCGTCAGCGCCTTACTGGGGCGCAGCATCAGTTCGCCGAATGCATCGCGGATGTTCATCATATTGAAGAACGGAAACCGGGCGTACACACGGGGCGTCGGCAGAATCTGAAAGAACGTGCCATGCGTTCCGTCTTTCGGATTCCTGTCGCCCGATCCGTAATTGTATCCTCCGCGTATCCAAGGTTTGATTTTGTCGAGAACAGGAGGTTGCCAGCCGGCTTCGAGCGCATACGCCTCGGCACGCTGTGCGAGGACGCCCCAAGAACCGCCCTGGAGAGCACCCCACAGCACCACGTCTAATGTTCCAGCCGGAGTTTTCATAGCGCCGATGTAGTTCGCGCCCACGGTTGCGATGTTGATGGGGCTCTGGTCCGCGGCACGTAGGGCTTGGGCACGGTTATCGGTCTTCAAGACACCATTGCGGTAGTCGTTGTAGCCGATCGCGAACACGCGCCACTCGCCCGCATGCGAGCCTGTTCCTGTCTGTTGCGTCACAGCGCCGTAGAACAGGTTGGTGTTGATCTCGCCCCAACCGTCCACCTGAAACACGCCGCGCGTGGGACGGGCCGCGAGAATGGTTACATTGGTGCCAGCGTGATCGGCGGTATACAGCAGCCCGTCGAAGCTCCTGCCGACATCGGAGAAGCCGAAGGTACCAATCAGGCGCTCGGCAATGCGATCCCGCGCTAACGTTGCGAGTGTCGCATTCCTGGGAGTCACTTCTGCTCCGTCTTTAAATTCAGTGCGTCCAATCTGAATGCTCTGCTTCCATGCGCCATTCGAGTATCGAAAGCGCACATAGCCTTGTTTTGGGAAGATCATGGCAGCGTCCTGCGCTTTCCCATTCGCGACATAGTAAGTGCCGCCAAAGCCAAGTTGTCCTTGCGAACCCGGCGCAACGGCATTACTTGGTATGCCGAGCAGAACCGGAGCCGCTAATTCAAGTTTCCAATCGAAGTCTTCTCTGGACTGGGAGAAGCTTAGCCGGAAGAGGGATTCGGAAAAGGCATACTGATTGTTGCCGTTTCCGTGAAACCAATCCCAAACCTCAGCTCGCGTACGTAGCGATCCCGAAATGGTAACGTTGCCAATTTTCACGGCGCCGGAACCCGCTGTCCCCTGCTGGGCGGCTGCGGGAAGCGCCGTGATGAATAGAGAACCAATCGTTAGAAATCGAGAGGGCATTTCTAAGTTTCTCAAATGCCCTAGGTTGAGAGCCTCCGCTCAGGCTGGACGAACTGGCTCTTGCGGCGAGATTCCCGCGGGATCGTTGACCACAGCGCCCGGCGGCGCTTTCACGGGACCCTGCAACAACGGATCGTGCGTGCTCTGCATCCAACGATCGAGGCTTCCCCGCATTTCTTCCAAAGCCTGTGCGTAAGCCGGATCGCCCACTAAGTTGCGCCTCTCGGCCGGGTCGAACACCGTATCGAATAATAGCTCGCGTGGGACAACTTGATTTCCCCAGCCGTGCTGAAGCCAAACGGTCTTGCTCGGACCGTCATCGCAATTCGGCAACACCGGCCGGTTTCGATCGCCGAAATGCCGGACGTAGTTATATCGCTGCGTTCGTACCGCCCGCTTCGGTTCGTAAGCCGCGTGGTAATTCACCTCCGCGAACAATTCGTTATGAAGCTGCTGCATCTCGCCGCGCATCAACGGCATCAGGGATCTGCCTTGCAGCCACGCGGGCTTCTCGATGTTAAGAAGATCGCAAATCGTGGGATACAAGTCCATGTGCGAGACCATGGCATCGCAAACTTTGCCGCCCGAAAAACCGCCCGGCCCCCTCAAAATGAGGTAAACGCCCGTGCCATGCACGTTGAGATTGCATTTCATGGCCGGAAACGCAATGCCGTGATCCGTAGTGGAGATGATCAGGGTGTTCTCCGCAAGTCCGGCAGACGCCAGCGCGTCCAATACCGCGCCCACACCACTATCGAGCACGCGCGCGGTGGCGTGGAAGGCGGCCATGTCCTGCCGGGTCGCAGGCGTGTCGGGGATCGGAACGGGCGGTTCGGTGAACCGGACATCTTCGTTCGGGCCTGGCTGCGCGAATTCCCGGTGTGTTTCGTGAAATCCGACCGTGAGGAAAAACGGCTGCTTCGGCGATTGCTTCAGAAAACGCACAGCCGCCGGGGCCACCTGCGCCACATGCACACCGCGGGTCTCGACAATCTCGTCGTACCCGATGACCTTCGGATCTTTCGCAATATGCTGAACACCGATCAACGTAGAGCGATAGCCGTGCGGCCGCAGCCAGTGAATGAGGTGCCGGCTGTAATCGTTCAGCGAGAACCCGCGATGCGCAAGCCCGAGCATGCCGTTGTTATGCGGACACTCTCCGGTGAGCAGCGCGGCGCGGCTCGGAGAGCAGGTGGGAGCGGCGGAAAATGCTTGCCGGAACAGCATCCCCTCGCTTGCGAGCTTTTGCAAATTCGGTGTGGGCACATCGAATCCGTACGGCTGGATGTATCGTCCCGTATCGTGCGAATGAATATAGAGGATATTGGGCCGGGCGGATGGCGCCGCGGGAAGCCGGCCGGCCGCGAGCGCTCCGGCGCCCACCACGGTCTTCATCAACTCACGCCGGGAACTGGCGCGCGGTTCGCTTGCCATGCCTTGAGTATGCTACGAAATTGTGGCGTTTTCGAAAGGTATAACGGCCAACTGGAGTTTACCCTGACCGCGATTCTTCTTTCGGGAACAGGACTCCTGGTTCGAAGCCGTGCGCGGCGTGAAAGAGCGGGGACAAATCGGCGGCTGCGCTTGTCGCAGTTGAGGAGGGGTTGTATGTCCGAGTTTCAACGGATAACCGCAGCCATTTTGCTGGTTCTCGCGAGCGCATGTCCCATGATGGACGCGTGCAGCACGGTTGTTCTCATCCCTCGCTGCGACAACTCGTGGAGCGATGGCGAGGTCGTGTTCCTGGGGAAAGCGGTCGCCCGACTCGGTGGGGAGACGCCGCGCGGCAACGGCATCGTAGAGCGGACGGACTACGAATTCCATTTTGCGCCGGTGGAGATATTCCGCGGCGCGAGCAAAGAGGCGAAAGAGTTAGTGGTCTACACTGGCCACGGTATGGGTGATTGCAGCGAACCTTTCCTGGTTGGAGTCAGCTACCTCGTTTATGCGCGGACCATCGATGGCCGCCTCAAAGCCTGGACAGGGACAATGCCAGCGGCTATGGCAGGCGGCACGTTGAGGGAATTACGGGCCATCGCGAGGGGTGAGCGCGCAGACGACTTGTTTGGGACCATCGGGATTGCTTCAGAGTACGGGAGGATGGAAGATCGAATCAAAGGCAAGCCGCTCGTGAACGTTGTCGTTAGGGCAGTTGGACACCACGGCGCGCGTTTTTCCGCCACAACCGACGAACACGGCGCCTATGCCTTCGCTTCGGTGCCGTCGGGGAAGTACCGGATCGAAGCGGATTTGCCTTCCGGCCTCCTTCTGGCGGAGTTTCCAGCCTACGTAAAGACCGGAAAAGGAGGCGGCGCAGGGTGCCGCATCGACGCGTTCCGTCCTGCCGGCGATGAAAGTTCCGTGAGAGCCCCTGTTCCGGGAAGAGACCGCTGACGGCCGCTGACCCGGTTTCAGTAATCGTCCTTCGGACCGCGATACGGGACGGTTCGCTTTATCCGAAAACTACCGTGAGTCCCGTCAGAATTCCAAATCGACAATGTGCTCGCCGTAGACAATATAAACGGATTGACCGTTCACAACCGGCTGGCGAGCATTGCGGCCCTCGCGCTTTCCCCTGCTGTCCACGCCTACATCCGTCATCAGCGAAATCGCCTTAGGCCATATGCGCGTCCACTCCAGTGCGAGGAGAAAACCGCACTCCGGATGTATTTCCCCGCCAACGTTCTGGACCGCACTGCGGTGGTCATCGCCGACCCGCTTCCCATACCGGACCCGCCGCTCGCCTTAATCGCTCGCCGTATGGGCTTCCAGTACCCTCGGCCTTCGACTGTAGAAGCGATCACTTTTGACAACGTGATTACATGCCGTACGCTACTGAACCCGCCGGTGCTGTTTCACGAGCTCGTTCATACCGTTCAGTATCAACATCTGGGCCTGCAAGGCTTTGCTCGACGGTACACGCAGGGTTTTCTCGAAACCGGTGATTACTATCGAATTCCTCTCGAGCGGTGCGCGTTCCATCTTCAGTTGCGGTACGAAACCGAACCGGAGCCGTTCGACGCCGAGACGGAGATCCTGCGCGATCTGCGTGAGTAAAACAAATTTCGCCCAATCTCCTCAACAACCTACGTTCGATTTCTCGATCACGCCGTACGCCCTTGTGCGCGGTAGAACCGCAAGGAACCCCGACTGTGAAGGAGGGGTGGCTTCGTTCCGCCAATTCCTCTGCCCGCGGAACCCAGTCCCGCCCAGTTCTTCGACAACCGAATAATGTTTCCCCCGCACCGGCGCAGCCGTCGTGTATCTCGCTACCGGTACCCCGCCGCCTGCAGCTCAAACAGCTCGGCGTACTTCCCGCCGAGCGCGACAAGCTGCTGGTGCGATCCCTGTTCGACAATCCGCCCCTGCTCCAGCACCAGAATTCGGTCGGCCATCCGGACCGTCGAAAACCGGTGCGAGATCAGAACGGCCATCTTGCCGGCCGTCAGATCCACGAATCGCTGATACACCTCAAATTCCGCCCGGGCATCCAGACTGGCGGTGGGTTCGTCCAGAATCAAGATCTGGGCATCCCGCATATATGCCCGGGCCAGCGCGATTTTCTGCCATTGCCCGGTCGAAAGATCCACCCCGCCCTCGAACCGGCGTCCCAGCATCTGGCGATACATGTGCGGCAGTTTGGCGATCACCGTCGCTGCCAGGCTCTTTTCCGCCGAGTGCCGGACCCGATCCTGATTTGCCAGCTCCTCAATGCGTCCAAACCCAATATTCTCAGTCGCTAACATGTCGAATCTCATGTAGTCCTGAAAGATCACCCCGATTTCGTGCCGGAGATCCTCCACCTGGTACTCACGGAGGTCCACGCCGTCCAGCAAAATCCTCCCCTCGGTCGGGTCATACAACCGAGCCAGCAACTTCACCAGAGTCGTCTTCCCTGCCCCGTTCTCACCAACAAGGGCAATACGCTCATTCCGGTAGAACCAGAAGCTCACGTTTTGGATTACATTTTGCTCGGAGCCCGGATACGCAAACGATACGTTTTCAAAAACGAACCCGTCGCGAATGGGCCGCGGTGCCGGAATCGCCTCAGGCGGCGACGTGATCGTTGGGTTCGTTTCGAAAAAATCGAACAAGTCTTTGATAAACAAGGCCTGTTCCGAAACACCTACCAACCCGGAAACCAAGCTTTCCATGATGTTCCGGGCACGCGAGAAAGCGCCTACCATCAACGTGAGATCGCCCACAGTCAACGTTCCCGCCAAGGCGCGCAGAATAATGAGGGCATAGGCGGCGTAGTATGCGCCGGTCGGAATCAGGTTCAGCAGCGTGCCATGCAGTGCCCGGTGGATCGCCAGATGCCTGTTCTCGGCGTAGAAACGTTCGAAGAGCGTCCGGGAACGGTCCGCCAGATATTTGCCCAGTCCGAAAATCTTGACTTCTTTTGCGCTCTCGTTGCTCGCCCCCAGATAGCGCAGATAATCGAGCTCGCGCCGCTCCGGGGTATATCGGTAGAGCATTGAGTAGTTCAGCATGGCAAACCGGGTTTCGCCCAGAAAAACAGGGATGGTCGCGGCCATCAGCAGCAGGAGCAGCCAGGGATAGTAGAAAATCACGGCTGAGAGCATGGAAAGTAGAGTCAGAAACTGCTGGGCCATACCCGCCAGTCCAGCCAGCATGCCCAGCCGGGAGGTGGTCTGCCTCCGGGCCCGCTCCATCTTGTCGTAGAAAACCGGATCTTCGAACGAAACCAAGTCGAGCGACGCGGCATGCTCCATTAACCGTATGCTGACGTGATTCGTGAACTTATCCCCTAACAGGCTATCGACCAGCGAGATAAGCCGACCTAACGTATCCGACCCGATAGCTAGTAATAGTTCCAGGATCAGGAGCTTCCAGATGGTACTCCGGTCGATTTGCTGGTGACGGATCGCGCGGACTACCAGATCGATAATCAGCTTCGAAATCCAGAGCGTAGCCAGCGGAAACAGGGCCGCGATGCAGCGCAGCAAGAGAGTACTAACGGTCAGAAACGGGCTGGTTTCCCAGACCAGTTTCAGTAGGGGCGGGATGTTCCGGAGCGCCTGGAGGCGCTCGCGCCAGGTCTGCGGGGTTTCCGAGTTCTGAGCGGGTTTCGGCCTCACCGAGGCACCCCGCAGAGCGCCTGAACCGAGCCGCGACCGCCAGGGAGCGGTTTTCCAAAGCTCCTATCTAAAAGAAAATGCTCATTCTCGCGAATGAGCATTGTTCTTCCTGTCGCCAGGCCTCCGGCGCACCAGAGGTTACGTCTATTGGGAGAATCAGATCCGACGGTATCGCAACCGCCAAAACCTGTTTGTGATTGGAGTGTAGGGCCAGCGGGGGGTGAAGTCAAGGGCATTTTTCCAGGAATGCGAGCCGCTTTCTAAGTACTACGCTACAAACCATTTACGGGCAGACATGTTTTTCCACCGGTTGTGCAAAATTGGGACGGCGCCTGTGGAAAACCACTCTATACGTGGCAATAACTTCCGAGTTCTCAAGCGTTTAGGCCGGACCAGAAGAGCTGTCCGTTAAGTGCAAAGTGGTCATGGCCTCGTCTGATTCGAGGGTTCCGTACCTCCTGCGGTATAGCCGCATGGCCGCATAAATGAGCCCGGCTACCAGGCACAACCCGCTCAGCAGAATGCTCAGATACATGATGTTCAGGAGCAGCCGGTAGAGCGGCTTGATGGGGCTCGGCGGAGGCACATCGTTCCAGGTGATCTTGGCTTCGTATTGCACGCGGCTCAACAACGTGTCGGCTTGTTCAGGGGTGGCGCGTCCGAAAACAACCGCCAGCAAGACATCGGACCGCTTCACGTGCACATCGGGCAACGTCTTGAAGCGCGCGGCATAATCGCGGGCCATTTCCGGCGAGGGGTAATTGAAAATCGCCAAGTGAACCGGCGCGGCACTCTGCCCGACGCGGTATTCCGCCACTTGTGCTTCGGCTCCTTCGTCGAACCCGGGACGAATCGCAGCCAGCTCCGGCGCGAACGCGCGCCAGGAGACCGGCCCCAACACATAACGCGCGGAATCCGGCACGAGGCCCTGATGCGGTAGAAAGCTCAGAATGGCGGGAAGCGCCGTGCCCTTCTTCTGGGGAAGCGCAGTCAATACCCGATCGGCTTGTGCTTTGGTGGGAACGCCGCCCTGAAACACGACGACGTAATTGTCGTCGAAGATCACCGTGCGGTTTTTATCGGCTGTGCAGAAGGGAGCCAAATCGCAGGATTTTCCGCTGGGAGAACGGAGCCATTCCCACGCGGCCAGCGCGCCCGTGAGATCCTTCATCTGGTACGTAGTGACGCTCAGCTTCCCGAGTTTATTGGTCTCGGAATGCACCAGCCCGTACTCCTGCCACAGCGCCTGGTCATCGCCGAATGCAGGGATTGCGAGTAACAAACAGATGAACGCGATTAGACGTGTGCCGGTGCGCCATGACATTTTTTGTACTTCTTTCCACTGCCACACGGGCACAGTTCGTTGCGGCCAACTTTAGGAGTCTTATTCACCGTGGGCGAGCCGTTGCTGCCGCCGCCGTCGCCGCCTGTAAACTGCAGCTCGGCCAGCTCGCGGTCTTTCTTCCGGTGAATGTTGCGGGTCAGATCGAGTACCGATTGCTGCGCCTGCCGCCGCTCGGCTTCAATTTGCTCAGGTGTGGGTTGCGCCGCAGCTTCCAGGTCGTCTTCATCCTCTTCCTCGGCAACTTCCGGATACGGCAGCGGCACATTTCCCGTCTCGATGCGCATGAAGAACAGGTACTTGATGGTCTCGTCTTCGATGCGGTCCATCATGTCCTGGAACATGGTGAAGGATTCCTTCTTGTACTCGATCAGCGGGTCCTTCTGGCCGTACCCGCGCAGACCGATACCTTCCTTCAGGTGGTCCATCGACAGCAGATGGTCTTTCCACTGGTTGTCGACCACGTTGAGCATGATGATCTGCTCGGCCTGGCGCATGTTTTCCGGCCCGATCATGCGCTCCTTGGCCTCGTAGCGCTCCATCAGGAGATCGTTGGTCTTCTGCTCAATATCGCGGCGGCTCAAACCGTTCAACTCGTCCAGTTCGAGTTTGATTCCGAACTGGTTGACAACGGCCGTCTGCAAACCGGCGAGATCGTATTGGTCATAGCGCGCATTTTCCGGACAGAACTGGTCGACATACGAGCCCACGATGCCACGGATAATATCCTGGATGCGCTCCTTCTGATTCTTGCCTTCGAGCAGTTGCCGGCGCATGCTGTAGACGGCCTGCCGCTGCTTGTTCATGACGTCGTCGTATTCGAGGACGTGTTTGCGGGAAGCAAAATGCTGCGCTTCGACAGCCTTCTGGGCCGCGGCGATACGCTTGGTAATCAGCCGCGATTCGATCGGCACATCCTCTTCCATGCCGAGCCGCAGCATCAGGCGCTGCATGCGCTCGCCGCCGAAAATGCGCAGCAAATCGTCTTGGAGCGAGAGATAAAAACGCGAGCTCCCGGGATCGCCTTGCCGTCCGGCGCGGCCACGCAATTGGTTATCGATGCGGCGGGATTCGTGGCGTTCGGTACCGAGGATGTGCAACCCGCCGGCCGCTATCACTTCTTTGCGCTCTGTTTCGATCTCAGCTCGCACTTCCTCGCGGATCGCTTCGAGTTCGCCGGGCGGAAGCATCTCGGGAGACTTGCCGTATTTCTTCAGCCGGTCTTCCAGCAGAAAATCGGGATTGCCGCCTAAGAGAATGTCGGTACCGCGGCCGGCCATATTGGTGGAAACCGTGACCGCGCCCTTGCGTCCGGCTTGCGCCACGATGTGCGCTTCGCGCTCGTGATTCTTGGCGTTCAACACTTCGTGCTTAACGCCCATCTTCTTTAAGATGTTCGAAAGCCGTTCGGACTTCTCCACCGAGATGGTGCCGACCAGAACCGGCTGCCCCTTCTCGTTAAGCGCCTTAATTTCTTTCGCCGCGTTCCGGAATTTCTCGTCTTCCGTGCGGTACACGATATCCGGATTCTCAATACGAATCAGCGGCTTGTTCGTCGGAATGACCGTGACTTCGAGGTTGTAAATTTTGCTGAACTCCGCCGCTTCCGTATCGGCCGTACCCGTCATGCCCGACAACTTTTTATACATGCGGAAGAAGTTCTGGAACGTCACGCTTGCAAGCGTTTGCGTTTCGCGCTCGATTTTGACGTTTTCCTTGGCTTCAACGGCCTGGTGAAGGCCGTCGCTCCAGCGCCGGCCCGGCATCAGGCGGCCTGTGAATTCATCCACGATGACGACCTGGCCATCCTGCACGACGTAATCGCGGTCGCGTTGATATAGGATATGCGCTTTTAAAGCCGCTTCGACATGGTGGCGCCACTCGACGGTATCAATGCTGTAGATGTCGCGGAGGCCGAGCAATTTGGCGGCTTTATCGTTTCCTATATCGGTCAACCCCACCGTGCGATGCTTCTCATCGACGGTGAAATCGCCGGTGGTGTACGATTGTCCCGGCTCCTTGCCTTCGATCACCTCGCCGCGTTCCAGATACGGAATGATGCGATTGACCCGGTAGTATTTGTCGGTGGATTCCTCGCTCGGCCCGGCAATGATCAGCGGCGTACGCGCTTCGTCAATCAGGATCGAGTCGACTTCGTCGACGATCGCGAAATTGAACTCGCGCTGGACGTAGTCTTCCAGCCGGAATTTCATGTTGTCGCGCAGGTAGTCGAACCCGAACTCGTTGTTTGTGCCGTACGTGATGTCGGAGCCGTAGGCATCCCGCCGCTGCTGATCGTCCAGATCGTGAACGATAGTGCCGACCGTGAGTCCCAGGAAGCGGTGAATACGGCCCATCCATTCCGAGTCGCGCCGCGCCAGGTAATCGTTGACGGTAACGATGTGGACGCCTTTGCCTTCAAGCGCATTCAGGTAGCTGGGCAACGTGGCGACCAGCGTCTTGCCTTCGCCGGTCTTCATTTCGGCGATGCGCCCGCGATGCAGGACCATGCCGCCGATCAACTGGACATCGAAATGGCGCATGTTCAGCACGCGCCGCCCCGCCTCGCGGCAGACCGCGAACGCTTCAATCAGAAGGTCGTCGAGCGAAGCGCCGTTGGCGTGGCGCTGTTTGAATTCCTGCGTCTTGGCGGCTAACTCGGCATCTGAAAGCCTCTGCATCTCAGGCTCGAGATTATTGATCGCCGCCACCATTGGGCGCATTCTTTTGATCTCACGATCATGTTTGGTGCCAAATACTTTGGCGAGCGTACTTTCGAGCATACAGAGAGACGTGTGGCTTTACTTCCAGTTTAACCGGAAGATAGAGGAATCTGCTTAGCGCACAATCGCTCAAGCACCGCCACCGGAGCGGAATCCGGGTTGGCCAGCGAATGCCGGGCAATAATAAAGGTCTGCTCCAGGGCGTGCTGCCCGGATTGGACCGAATGCGGCAGCACATCGGTGAAGGCCAGCCAAGTGGAGCCCGCTGGAAAATCGAAGCGGTACTTCGGGCAGCTCTGCTGAAAATCGCTGTTCCGCTTCAAATATTCGTGGAAGTGCAGCATGAACCGGTCGTAGGGCGTGCGCGGCACTACGGGTAATCCGGCAGCCCGCAGCAGCTTAGCCGAGCGGTTCAGAAAGCTGGGTCCCGAGGCGATGCGGTCCAATCCTGCATCTTTGGCGTACTTGGCCGCCACCGTGGGGAACGCATCTGTCGTGATCCAGCTTCGCGGCTTGGTCGGATGGATGTTCGTGAAGACGCGCAGAATCAGATCGCCGTTTGTCGGCCGGGAGGGAAACGCGTCCGTGTGGATCAGGTCGTTGCGCTTGTTCAGGGGCAGATCGCGTCCTTCTTCTTCAACCGGCCGGAAGCTGGCGTAATCGAGTTTCCAGCTCGCGCCATAGGCCGGGAGCAACTCCCGGGTGAATGCGATCACCTTGCGCGAGTATTCGCGCATGATGCCGCGAACGCGTTCGGCTTGCGGTCCTTCGATCCCGGTGACGCGATCGCTGGCGGTCCGATAGGCGATATTCTTATGCACCGCGCCGCCCGCGAAATTCAGATTGCGAAGGAACTCTTTCGCATCCTCCGGCAGCGGAAATGGAGTTGTGGGAAAAAAGACCACATTGCCCGCTTCCAATTCGACACGGTAATCGGCGGCGGCGTCCGGCGGCCAGCGATCGACAGTAACGACCCTCATCAATTCAAGGTACTATTCCGGTCAGGCCTGGTCACGAAATTCGAATTGCTGCGACCTTAGAAGCGGCGCTGGAGAAGCGTGCGCAGAAGGTTCATTTGGGCACTTCGATGCGGCGATGATTTCGGCCTCAACAGGCGCAGGAAGCCGGTAAAGATGAATAGCAGAAGAAATAGGCCGGCGACGATGCCATAGGTCAACATCAGTTGATGGAGCGCTTGTTGCGGGAAATTGCGTGTTCCGCCGTGAATGCGTGCAATGCGCGGGTTGGCGGCATCGTAATCGATATCGACGATTTGTTTAAGCGCCAGGCCAGGAATGCTGTTGAGATCGACGGTATCAAGCGCGACCACCGGCCCGGTTGCATGGGCAGGCGTGAATTCGAGCTGGACCAGTTGATAAGGATGGGCGAGTTTCATCGGCTCACTACGTGCTTCGTGGCCCAATCCGCCCACGAGAATTTCGTCGATGGTCGAAACGCTTCTGACCCTCGCGTTTGCAGGCCGAGGCTGGTTGGGGGCCGGTTCAGCGCGTGGAGTCACGCAATACAAGATGAACAAGCCAAACCAAGGCACCAGCAGCCAGCCGGCGATTCGAATGCGAAGGACCAGCCAGGCGAACAGAATGGCAAACAAGCTTCCGAAAACAAGTTCGATTCTCCGGTAGAGATCGGGATTGGAGCCGAAGTTCGCCGCCTGCGTACACGGCGCGAGATGGGTGGCAGGAATAAAGGGCTGTTGCAGGAGTGCCGGGAAATAGTGGACCGTCACCGGATCGCCTGGATGAAGTGAGTCATAGGTTCTCTGTTCGACATCGCATATGGCGTGGCGTTCAAACGGACTGCCCGGCGCGCGGAAAGCAGCGACGATCTGGAACTGCCGGAACCAATCGCCAAAGTGCTCTCGAACCGTTTCTCTCTTTTCCGTGATCGAGGCGGTACCTCCGGCTCCCTTGGCGTCAATGAATGACGGCCAGTTATAAAAGACGAAGACCAGGGCGGCGAGGAATAGGAACGAGAAAATTCCCGAACAGCCGAGGCGTCTTCGTTTCGCGGCAGGCACTGAAATCCTTCGAAACATGATGTCATGAGCGGGACGAAGAAAGGCGCACGTTTGAGCCAACACATCGGCGGGAACATCACCCGCTTGGAGTAACATGACAATCAACAGTGCGGAAAACGATTCTGGGACACGAACATGATGCTGCTACTTTTTCCGGCAATGAATGGCTCGGCGTAGAGGCAATCGCCGGGATCGATGTGACCTCTGAAGCGGACGGCGCACCTGTAGAGAACGTCCTCTATCCCGATCGCGACACCGGCTGGCGGGCCGGAGAGCCCGGTCCACAGATCATCCGAATTACGTTTGGCGGGCCAACGAGCATCAGGCGCATTCAACTTGTCTTCAGGGAATCGCAGTGCGCAAGGACACAGGAATTTACGCTGCGCTGTACTGTTGCTGGAGGCGAGCGGAGAGAGCTGATTCGCCAGCAGTGGACGTTCAGTCCGCAGGGATCGACAGGAGAAGTTGAGGATTACCGCGTGACCTTGGACGATGTCGTTGTCCTGGAACTCGCCATCATTCCTGATATCGGCGGCGGCGGCGCGCATGCGTCACTGCTTCGTTTGCGCATCGGCTAGCGCTCGAAGATAACATGAGGATGGAATATGGAAACTATACGGATCGTTACGGATGTCAGTAAACATGTGGGCTGCGGGGGCCTGATGGCGATGTCAGAGGACGCGCCACAGTACATTCTGGAGCATGAGGGCCTGGAGACCACAATCCCCGGCGCGGAGATGGTGTGCCTGCGTTGCGGAGAAAGAATTCGCTCGCAGGACCAAGTGGAAACGCCAAGCGAATAGTGCATGCGCGGCGAAGCGCTAGACGGACGCCTTAGCCGAGCACGCGTAGCGCGCCTGTCGAAGCGCTCGCACCAGTGCGAGGCAGTTGCAAATCCGCCATGGGCCGGGCCTGGAACAATCGCCGCGTTACTTTCGCGATGCGTCTGGCCCACCGGGTAGCCCGTGCACGTCGTGCGCTATCGGTTGCAATGCCCGTGCTCGCGTACATTTGGCGATACAGCTTCGAGACAAAAACGAAGGCCAGCCGCGCGCGTAGTGTCGGCGTACACGCCGAGCGCTTCCAGATGGCGGGCAAGCTGTAAAACTTGTCCCAGACCCCTTGGGTTCTGGCGCGCATTTCGTCCGAACTCATGCTCGGATGCGGCATAAACATCTTGGGCCTTTTCTCCGGCGGAATGAGCCAGTAGCGTGTGATGGGGATGCCGTCGATTTCCGGCGGATGTTCGCCCAGGCTCTTTTCCCAACGCTCAAAATCAACCGTGCCGCAGAACGGCGTGAGCATCACAAATTGGGCAAAGGCAATGCCGGAACGCTGTGCCAGTTCTTGCGTGGCTTGGAAGGTATCTGGACGGTCCGTCGGGAGCCCGAAAATGAAAGAGCCGAGAACATGCACGCCGTGCTGTTGGAACTGCTGCAGCCGCTCCACAAGCCGCTCGCCCGACAAATTGAAGTCCTTGAACACGGCCTTGAGGCCCTCCGCCGTAACCGCCTCAATGCCTACCAGCGCACCCATGATGCGCGCCTTGCGCATCGCTTCCAGAAACTCAGGATCTTCGGCCGCTTCCATCGTGATCTGCGTAAAAAACACCATGCCGTTCGGAAGCTCGGCCAAGCGCTCCATGAGTTCGAATCGCTCGGCACGAATCGCTTTCAACGCGGCCACCTTCGCTTGGTTGTTCTGCCGTTCCGCCAGCCGGATGTCGGTCAAAGACACGGGGTAGAAGTTGTCGTCCGCGAGTGCTATGAAGCGGAACCCTCGGCGCCGGAGTTCGACGATCTCTTCGATCACCGGGTCGGAGGCCCGTTGCCGCGGACGTTGGCCGTCGGTCCGCCACACCGAGCAGAAAGAGCAATGTTTCGCACAGCCGCGAACGGTTTGGACGGACCCCCACATGTACTTGGACGGGTCCAGTAAATCCCAGCGCGCCATCTTGAACTGCTTGGCATCAACCCGGCCGCCGTCATAGACACGCTGCGCAGCGCCTCGCGCGTGGTCTCTTAGGGCCTGGCCCCAGGCTATGTCTCCGTCGCCCCGAATCACGCAGTCCGCCGCGCCCCGCTCGAAAGCTTCCTCGGGGTAGAGCGTTGTGTGGATGCCCCCGAAAACCACGAACGCTCCGCGCTGCCTCACCAAGCACCCGAGCGCATACCCTCGAAGAGCGTTCCCGGTATGAATACTGATGCCAACGACATCGCCGGCTGCAACCTTCTCTACATCCAAGGGCTCCAGTGTCTCGTCACAGAGGATTGGGTCACCAAACTCCTCGGGCGTAGCTCCGGCGAGAACGAAGAGCCAACGCGGCGTAATCACTGCGGTACCGAAAGCCGTATCGCTTGGGTTGATCAGATGCACTCGCAAACGGTTAATCCTTTCCTGAAACGACCGGAATGCTCGTAACTTCCCTGAAGAAGTTGTCTACCTTACTGACGCAGATTTCCTCGCTCTTACAACAACACTTATCCGGGAATGTTTCGAGGACGAATACCAGGTTTGTCTCGTGTGTCGCCTTAGGCTAAGTTCGTCACTGCCACTCGCTTGGCTTCGTGGCTCAGAAAGCGCTCTTCTGTTTCAACCGCCTACCGAGCCGCGAACTGGCGTGCCAACGCACGCCCGCTTTAGCGCGCGAGGGAGCGGTTTTCAACGGTTAATGTCACGAACTTGAGTTAAGCTCGCCCTGGTCTCATGTTTCGCCAGCGGCTTCAAAATGTCGTCCAGCCGGTCCGGTGTTTTCGATTCACGCACTAAGTGCGGGTACTTCTGGCCCCCGTGATAATCGATTTTGACCACCTTGAAATATCCTGCATTCTCGACAATCAACTCGACCTCCGGACCGTTGCTCTGCGTGCAATCGATCGCATTCCGCAACAGCTCGTCTGTGGCGCGGCGGCCGTTCACGGCGACCAGCCTCATCCCCGGACCGAGTCCGGCCGCGTAGGCCGGCGATCCCATGAGCACGTCCTGGATCGCGTTATCCACCGTCCGGAACCCAAGCGAATACCACGCATTGACACCGCGCTCGTGTGATTCTTCGGCCCGGTTGAACTCGTTCGGATCGCTGGTGTAATCGATCCGGTAACCGCCATTCGTGATGCCTTCCAACGGCGCGTGCGGCGATTTCGTGGTGAGCCGCTCACGCAAGAAACTGGCCCAATCGTAAGGCTGCACCGCATTCAACGTAGTGACCAGATCCTCGAACGTATACGGAACCAGCCTTGGCCCGGTGTTTCCGCCCAAGCCTAGAAAACGGGCGCAGAAATCATTCAACGATTTCCGATTCCCGGAAAGCCGCCGGATCGCCATGTCGACGTCGAGCCAGATCAGCTCGCCTTCGGGATAATAATCGACCGAGCGCCGCCAGTTGTCCCACTCATTATTCGTGTCGTAGAGAATTTGCGCGGCGACCGCTGTATCTTCGAGATCGCGCCACGTCCGCCCGGGACGATGATCCATTTCGGCGGCCGAAGCAGCCAGATGCGCCCGGTACTGTTCCGCCGTCCAGATCCCGCTACGCGCGGCGAGCACGTCACCTAAATACTGCGTCAGTCCTTCGTAGACCCACAGCAGATTGCCCTTCATCGGCTGCTGGTAATTGGAAGTCGCGAGCCCCGCGGGCCGGCGATATTTGCCGTTCCAGGAATGTGTAAACTCGTGTGGCAGAAGGTCGCCATTGAGCAGCGCGAGATCGTCGTCGAGGAACATGCGCGCTTCCACGCGATCATCGCTCGATTGATGGTGCTCCAAACCGAAATGCGCCACGCTATCGCTGAGAGTTAATAGAAAGTGATAGCTGTCATAGTGGTGCGATTTGTAAAGAGCGCCTGCTTCGCGCACCAGGTTGCTGTAAGCATTCAGCCGGTCGTCTGTAATTTTCAAGTCTTCCGGCCCGTCACCGGCCATATCAAGGTAGTGCTTCGGGCTGATTTCCGGCGCAAGCGGGAACTCCTTGAAGTATCTTCCAGCCAGCACCGGCGAATCGATGAGCATGTCGAGCGGTACGGTTTTGAATTGAACCGTGTTGCCGGCCTTCGATTCCTGTCTGAGCGCTGTCCCAAACTTCCATCCCTCCGGGAGCGTGATTGATGGCTGTACCGTGATCGCGCCGGCCGCCGTGTTCACGGGATACAACACGAGTTCGTTCCAGCTCAGAACCGCGAGATTGGGACTGGTGGATGCCCCGGCCGAAAATCCGGAGGGCGGCGCGGTGGCGAGAAAATCGAACTTCGCGTCCAGGCTGCTCACACCCTGCGGGACATCGAGATGGAACGCGTACATGTCGACGTTATCGCGCTGCCAGGCGAGTGTCTGGCCGTTCGTGGTAAAGACGATTCCCGCGAAGTTGCTAATGGGTCCGGTTGGCCCGTGCTCGCCGGGAATCCATTCGGGATACACGAGTGTGATCGGCCCCGGATGAGCCGGGATCGTAAGATGAGCATGCAGGATCTTTCGCGGCGCATCGGTCAGGTCAACCGACAGATTAATCTGCGCGAAGGAAAAACCGGCGCCTAACGTGAAGAACAGAAGAATGGTTCTAAGTTGAGCCAATCTTCATCATAGGGTGCGGAGCACGGCGCTTGGATCGGTTGACGCAGCACGCCGTGCCGGCACATACGCCGCTACAACCGCGACAGCGACGAGAATTGCCGCTATCGCACAAATGGTCACCGGATCTCGCGCCGGGACTCCAAATACGAAGCCGGCGGCGAACCCGCTTCCGAGCATCGCTCCGATCGCTCCGAACGCAATACCCAAACAGGTCATCGCGAGGGCTTGCCGCAACACTATGCCGAGCACTTCACTCTGCGTTGCTCCAAGCGCCATCCGCAAGCCAATCTCTCGCGAGCGTTGCGTGACGTTGTAATTCATCACACCGTAGAGACCCACGACGGTCAGCAGCAAAGCGAGAGATCCGAAAATTGCAATAATCGCGGAGCCGAAGCGCCGTGCCGCCACAGACCCGTTCAGAAGCTGATCCATGGTTCGCACGTCCGCTATGGATTGGTCCGGATCGACCGTTGCGATAGCCCGGCGGAGCGACGCGGCAACCTCGCCCGGACTCTCCGGAGATCGAACGACGAAACTCATTGCCTGCGGCGTTCCCGATGCATAGTACAGATACACTTGCAATCGCGGACTGGTCTCCAGATTCGTGTTGTGAACATCGCCGACCACGCCAACGATTCTTAGCCAGCCGTGGCCGATGTTCACCTGCTTGCCTATCGGATTTTCCCGCTGAAAAAATCGACGGACGACTTCTTCGTTAACAATGGCCGAATGCCACCCCGCGTTGCCGTCGAATGGTTCAAAATCGCGTCCCGCCAGGAGTGGCACGCCCAGCGCGCGAAAATAGCCTTCGCTCACCCAGCGGCGCTCCGCGGTGATGTGATCGCCCGGTACTGTTTTGCCCTGAATCTGCAGTCCGCCCAGATTCTCCGTTCTGGAGAGCGGCAGTGCACTGACCAGCCCGGCGCGTTCAACTCCAGGCAGTTCCTCCACTCTTCGGAGTGCCTGCTGGAAGAACATGCGGCGCTGCTGCTCGCTCTTATATTTAGATGATGGGAGCACAACGTCAGCCGTAATCACGTGTTGACTCTCAAACCCCGGATTCACACCTTCCACCGCCAGGAGACTACGAAGCCCCAGACCGGCCCCCACCAGCAGCAGCATGGTCAGGGACACTTGAGAAATCACCAGCAGCTTACGAGTTTTGGATCGTCCGGTTCCTACGGAACCCTTGCCGGCAGCGTCCTGGAGCGATTCATTCACGTCGCGGCGAAGCAATTGCACTGCGGGAGCGCAGCCAAACAGAATTCCCGTTAAGAAGCCGAGGGCAATCGCAAACACGACCACTTGCCAATCGAGCGTGGTTGTCTGCAAGCGGGGTATGGTGCCCGGCGCCAAGGCAAGCACCACACGAAGTAAACCGGCTGCCAGCAAAAGGCCCGCCACCGAGCCGAGAAAGGAGAGAGCGACGCTCTCCGTTAACAATTGCCGGAAAAGACGCCTTCGCGGCGCTCCCAGTGCGAGCCGCACCGCGATTTCCCGTTGACGCGCTGTTGCGCGGGCGAGCAGCAGATTGGCCACGTTGGCACAGGCGATCAGCAGTACGAACCCGACCGCGGCGAACAATAACAGCAGCTCCGTTCGGATGGGGCCGGCAACGATGTCCATCAGCGGAGTCACGAATGCTCTGAAATTTTGGTCGTTAGCAGGATATATGCGGGCGAGAGATTCTTGTATCGACTGGAGGTCCGCTTGCGCTCGGGCCGCCGTAATGCCTGGTTTCAGGCGTCCGATGACCAGCAGGGTGTGATTGTCCCGATCGCTCCAGTTGGCTTGCGAAAAGCCGGCCGGAATCCAAATATCAGTCGTGGGCGGAAAACCATACAGCGCCGGCATTTCGTTGCCCTCCGGAAAGCGAAACTCGCGAGACATGATGCCGATTACCTGGTAGTCCTGTCCGTCCAGACGAATGTTTCTGCCGATCACTCCGCGATCGCCGTTGAACCGGTCCTTCCAAAACCGATAGCTCAGGACCGCGACGCGCGTGCTGTTCGGGCTCTGGTCGCGATAGCGAATCGGGGCGCCCAGCAGAGGGGGAACGCCGAAAACGGAAAAGAAGTCGCCGGTGACCAGAGTTTCGTGAACGCTCTCCGGCCGTCCCGAGCGTGACAAATTCGCCTGACGCGCTGCGAATCCCGCGAGATAGGCAAATGTACGGTTCTGCGTCTCCCAATCGTAGAAATCCGCCGGACTCGCCGCAATGTACTGCGTCTTCAACCCGAACAGCGGCGCGGGCTGCCAGACCATCACGAGCCTGTCCGGCTGTTGGAAAGGCAGATTCCGGAGAAGGATCGAATACAGAATGCTGAACATCGCACTGGTCGCGCCGATTCCGAGCGCCAGCGCCGCGATAGCGACTGCGGTAAAGCCCGGATTCTTACGGAGCATGCGCAGTGCGTACGAGAGGTCTTTCATGAGGATATCGATCCGCTCTGGCGAACCGGCCTTTCGTCTCAGCCGATATCCTGAAACTGATTAATCCGTACTTCTCCGTCCGGGAACACGGCACGGATCTCCAGTTTGCCGCCCATCGCCTCGATAAAGCTCGCCAACGTGCTCACGTACATGTCGGTGCGCCTTTCGATTTTCGACACCGAGCCTTGTGTGGTTTGCATCAGCTTTGCCATTTGGACCTGGGTGAGCTGGCGAGCCGCGCGTAACTCCTCAAGCGGCATTTCCGCCAGCATTTGCTTGGCACGCTCCTCGATGCGCTTGCGCCGCTCCGGGTCCATCCGTGCTTCGATTTCAGACCATTTGTGTGTTCTCATTCGATCAATCCCTCCTTTCTTAACGTCTTCAAATGCTCGTCATAGAGCGCATCCGCTTTCGGCACATTCACCGCGTACCAGCGGTTGTCTCCAGTCTTGTCTCCGCCGAGCAGCAGGATCGCCGCCCGGCGCGGGTCGAAGGCATAGAGCACGCGATACGGACGGCCTGCGTGTTGTACGCGAAGTTCCCGCATGTGTGCGTGCTTCGACTGCTTAATATTAGAGCTATACGGATGCCTCAGTGTCGGGCCGTCGATCTGAAGCATTTTTACGTACTCAGCCACAGAGTCTTGTTCCGCCTCAGTGAGGTGAGGTCCTCCCACCAAGCGCCGAACTCATCCGTAAACTCGACCTCCCAGGCCACCTAGTGCCATTATCTCTCCGGGTGAATATTCTGTCAAGTGAATAGAGGAGTTAATGGTAAGAAGTGCAGCGCTCCAAATGGCTCGTCCATACACTGCTGTTTGCCTATATTGGCGTGAGCTTCACGTATCAGGTGGTTTCCTCGGCTTCCTTCGTTTCCGCCTATTTTGGGCTGCGGAAGCAGGTCGAAGAACCATTT
Source organism: Bryobacteraceae bacterium (assembly GCA_035651215.1). GTDB lineage: Bacteria > Acidobacteriota > Terriglobia > Bryobacterales > Bryobacteraceae > Bog-105. The sequence goes on along the minus strand of DASRGE010000003.1, from coordinate 135,475 downwards.
CAGGTAGATCCGGAAACCGATACGGTTATGATGGTCACGCCCGCGGCGAAGCGCGCCGGATTGCGATTGGGAGATCGCCCGGAATCAATCGATGGCATACCGTACCGAGGGCGTGCGCAGTGGCAGTGGATTGAGTGGCATGCACAACCAGGCGACATCGTGCGGCTGCAGATCACCCGTGCTAACGGCGCACCGGTAGCTATATCGATTCCTCTTCAATCCCGATCGATTGAGATCCACACCGGCGAAGCAATTCTTCTTGTGGTGCTTCGGGTTGTAGTTCCGCTGTTGTGCCTGATGGTCGGATATTGGGTCACACTGGCGCGTCCGCTCGATCCGAATGCTTGGTTTATTTTGCTGCTTCTCAGCTATCCAGAAGTGTTTGCTTCGGCTTACACTTCCGAATGGTGGCCCGGAATCTGGTTGGTGCTGCGCCTCGCCTGGCATATGGCGGTGGAAATGTTCGCTGCCGTAGCGCTTCTTTGGCTCGGGCTGCTGTTTCCAGAGCGATCCCGTATGGACATCCGATTGCCTTGGCTCAAATGGTCCGTGCTGGGGACAGTAGTGATTGGCTTTGGGATTGGATTAGCCACAGATTACAGCGGATGGTATAACGATCATCTGCTCACGCGCCGAGCACAAATCGATTCGCGAGTAAGTTCGATCCTCAAGTGGACCTTTGCGCTTTGCATCATTCTCTATTGGACTTCCATCTTCGACAGCCTACGCACAGCGTCTTCTGCCGATGCACGGCGAAGACTACGCGTGCTTTGTTTGGCGTCCGTGATTGGGCTGGGAGGCATGTTTGTCATTTTTGGAGCGCTGCCGTGGTTTGGAATTGCCGACCCGGCGACCATTTATTGGCTCGATCTGGTCGCCATGGCTCTGATGGCGGTCTACCCTCTGGGGCTGGCCTACGTCGTCATCGTGCAGCGGGCGATGGACGTACGCATTCTCCTGCGGATGGGAACCAAGTATGCACTCGCGCGAACAACGCTGGGCATTATGGAACTCGCGGCGGCGGTTCTTTTGTTGATCTTTTTCGTCGTGCCGGCGTTCACGACACACAGCCGCGATGCAATTGATATCGGCTTATCGAGTCTGGCAATCGGCATTCTGATCTGGCTGTTCGGAACACGCGAAAACGTGAGCAGACGCGTCCAAAACTGGCTCGACCGCCGGTTCTTTCGCGAGGCTTACGATGCCGAGCTCGTTCTGAGCGAACTGGCCTCACGGGTGCGTACGATCACAGACTCCTCCGCATTGATCCACACCGTTACGCATACCATCTCCGAGGTTCTCCACGTTCCGCAGATCGCGGCGTTCCTGCGCAACGGGGAAGTATTCCAACTGCAACATGCAGTGGGAATCAGCATGGATCATTCGCTTCCCATAAGCATGCCCCTCAAAAGCAGCGCGCCAGTAGCGGTGTATGGGCAGGAAGTGCTTGACACGATGCGGGCGGAAGTGATTCTGCCTTTGCCGGGGCGAAGCAAACCCATGGGCCTGATGCTGCTGGGGCCGAAGTTGTCCGAAGAGCCATACTCCACTTCCGATCTCCGGCTGCTTGAATCGGTCGGCGTGCAGACTGGGCTCGGTTTGGAGGTAAGCGAGCTCGCGCATGAACTGGCGCAAGAAGCCGCGCAGTACGAACGCATGCGGCGCGAAGTCGAAATCGCACGGGAAGTGCAGGAGCGCTTATTTCCGCAGTCGATTCCGGCGGTTCGCGGCGTCGATCTCGCAGGGCATTGCCGCCCGGCCGCGCGTGTCGGCGGCGATTATTGGGACCTCTTTTCGTTAGGCGATGGCCGGCTGGCGTTAGCGATTGGCGACGTGTCGGGAAAGGGCATTTCCGCCGCGCTGCTGATGGCAAGCCTGCGCGCTTCACTTCGCAGTATCGCCGAGGATCATTCGAACGATCTGGCCCGTTTGATGACGAAATTAAACCGGCAGGTATATCAAGCCTCGGCGGCCAACCGCTATGCAACGTTCTTCTTTGCCGTCTTCGAGGAAGACTCTCATCTCTTGCGCTATATCAATGCGGGGCACAATGCGCCCGTTATTCTGCGCGGCGACGGTGAAGTTCTGCGCGCTGAAACAGGCGGCCTGGTGGTTGGATTACTTCCGCAAGCCGAATACATGGAGGGCAGCATTGCACTTCACCACGGAGACTTATTCCTCGCCTACACGGACGGCATGAGCGAAGCCATGAACGCCGATGACGAAGAGTGGGGCGAGAAAAGAATGATCGAGGCAGCCGCTGCTGCGCGCGAACTTTGCGCGAAGAAAATTTTGGAGCGGGTGATGCAAGCGGCGGACGAATTTGTGCAAGGCGCGCCGCAACACGACGATATGACGTTGCTGGTAATGAAAGTGATCAGGTAGGCTTTACAACACCGGCCCGATCTTCCAGGGCGCAAATTCGTGGTGTCCCAATTCTTCCGCGTGCGTGCGCTCGCCGGAGGCCACCCGCAGCAGTGTTTGGAAAATCTCGCGGCCCACTTCTTCCACGGTTGCCTCGCCGTCCGCAATACGCCCCGCATTGATATCCATGTTGCCGATCATGCGGCGATAGGTTCGGGTATTGCTCGCAATTTTGAGCACGGGCACGCTGGGAAACCCGATAGCGCTGCCGCGTCCGGTGGTGAAAGCGATCAGATTCACGCCGCCGGCGGCCAATCCCGATATAGAGACAGGATCATAGCCTGGCGTATTCATGAACACGAACCCGGGCGTGGTGACGCGTTCCGCATAATCCACAACATCTTCCAAAGGAGAAGTGCCGGCTTTGGCGACCGCGCCTAGAGACTTCTCCAGGATATTCGTCAGCCCCCCTTCCTTGTTGCCCGGCGAAGGATTGTCGTTGAAGCTGCCGCCGAACTGCCGCAAATAGGTCTTATAGCTTTCGACACACGCCAGCAGCTTGCGCGCCACTTCCGGATTGCGGGAGCGCTGCGTGAGCAAATGCTCGGCTCCGAAAATTTCGGTAGTTTCAGCGAGCACCACCGTCCCGCCCTGATCTACAATCAGATCGCAGCAATAGCCAAGAGCGGGATTCGCGGTAATGCCTGAAAAGGAATCCGACCCGCCGCAGTTCAATCCCAGGACGATTTTGGAAGCCGGGACCTCTGTGCGCTTCTCGGCGGCGGCGCGCTCGATGAACTGGTGAATCTGCTTGCGCGCGGCATCCAGCGCGCCGCGCGTTCCCCCGGATTCCTGAAGCGTGAGCCCGTGCAAGGTCGCCGGCACGCGGTCTGCACGGCCGAGATAATGGCTGATCTGGTTCACCTCACAACCCAAGCCGAGAATGATCGCGGCCGAGACGTTTGGATGATCCAGGACGCCTTCAAGCGTTCGCTGTAGCTGCTCGGTATCGGGGCCAATGGCTTGGCCGCAGCCTTCACCGTGCGGAAAGGCGACCACGCCGTCCACGTTGTCCGGAAGCTCCTCTTCGGCAAAACTATCGGCAATCAGTTCGGACGTGTAGGCGGCGCAGTTGCTTGCGGCTACGACAGCAATGTAGTTGCGTGTGCCAACACGACCATCGGGGCGCACATAGCCAAGAAAGCTTTCGCGGCTGATGTTCGCGTGCCGCTGCGCGGCGGGCTCGCTCCTCACTACTTCGGACGCGCTCAGTTCCTTATATCCAAGGTTGTGTACGTGAACATGCTCGCCCGGCTCGATCGTCTGCGTTGCGAAACCGATAACGTTACCGTATCGGAATACCGGCTCCCCTGCAGGAATGCGCCGGATCGCCATTTTGTGTCCCGCGGGTATCGAGGCGCTTGCAGTCGCCTCTCGTCCGCCTACTTCGACCGTCTGCCCGCGCGACAGCGGAACCCGGGCAATCGCCACATTATCGCGCGCATTGAGCAGAATCGCCGAATTCTGCGCGGTGGCCGGATTTTCGATTTCGTACAGCACTGATTTTATTTTGCCAACTGTCCTGTTTTTCTGCTAGACTGAAGACGTCTTTGCCCGCATCGTTTCATTTCGAGTGCCGTCCGGCCCGCGTTTTCCTTCTGTTTTCCAAAGTTGGCTCAGCGCAGTCTGACAAAGACAATCACTTCAAACATCAAGACATAAAGGACTTACTGTGACCAACATTTTTGTCGGAAACCTCAGTTACGCTACTACTCAAGACGATCTTCAAAGCGCTTTTGCGCCGTTTGGCAGCATTGAGCGGATCAATCTCGTTACCGATCGCGAAACCGGCCAATTCCGCGGCTTTGCGTTCGTGGAGATGACGGACTCGCAGGAGGCGCAGAACGCCATAAACCAGCTCAATGGGACCGATCTGAATGGCCGCACGCTGAACGTCAACGAAGCGCGGCCAAAGCCGACAGGGGGCTTTGGCGGCAATGCCGGACGTCGGCCTTCCGGTGGCGGCGGTGGATTCCGCGGCAACAACCGCCGCGGCGGCTCACGCTGGTAGTTTCCCCTTGAGAATGGCGGTAAGGGTGAGATTCGAACTCACGGTACCCTTCCGAGTACGGCGGTTTTCAAGACCGCTGCCTTAAACCACTCGGCCACCTTACCGTTCTTCCGATTGTACACACGCTATTTCACGCGCACGGTCAACGATTCGGACTTGGTGTGACCTTTTCCATCGTCGGCCGTGAGCGTGTAGGTGGTGGTCGTCTTCGGGGCAATTTCCACACAGTGATGATACGAGGGCGTGACCGGCTCTACCGGCGGATTCAGGGTGAGCGTCTTGGCGTTTACGATCCCGTAGCAGAGTTCGGTCGATTCCCCGCGGCTGAGTAAACCGCGATCCGCACTGAAACCGAGAAACCGGATTCCGCCGGATCCATACACTTCATCGACAACGTGTTTGCGCGCCGCTTCCTGCTTCTCTTGAAGCGCGCGTTGCGCGGCGACATTGCTTTCATGCCGTTGATAGAAGACCCAGGCAACCCAACCGGCCACAATAATGAGCGCCACCGTGGTGTAAGGCAGCAGGGCTTCGAGCGGCGAACGCCGCCGCGGATTCGGATTGTCTGTTATGGCCATAGCGCCGTTTCTCCTTCAACGTTCACTTCCAGGAACGAAGCTGCGCTCCCCGATCGATAGATGCGCTCCGTCGCTTTCACGTATTGGGCCGGATTCGCGTCGGGAATAAATGTAAAAGTCTGCGGATTGCGATCCGTCAGAGGAAACCAAGAACTCTGCACCTCGACCATAACGCGGTGCCCGGTTTGAAAGCAGTGATAGATATCCGGCATGGTCATGTGAATGGATTGCACTTCGCCGGGCTTAAACGGTTCCGGTTGCTCGAAGCTCCTGCGGAACTTTCCGCGAAAGGGCTCGCCGCGGACTAGTTGCTCATAGCCATCGGGATAGACGTCGATCAACTTCACCACAAAATCCGAATCTGTTCCGGTGGTGGACACAAATAGCGTAGACGACACCGGCCCGGCAAGCGTGACATCGCCGGAGAGCGGCTCGGTCCGATAGGTAACGACATCCGGGCGGTGCTCGACGAAACGCTGATCGGCATCCATATAGGTACGCGCCATAGTGACCGTAGGCTTATCAAAGAAAGGCACCGGATTTGCAGGGTCGCTGATGTATTCATCGAAGCCGGTTTTCTCAACCGGAGGGTTCGTTCCGAGCCGGCCCTGCGATTCGAAATACAAGCGCTTCGGATGGGAATCCGCAGGCGGCCAGGCATCCTGACGGCGCCAGATGTTTTTACCCGTTTCAAACACATAAGCTTTGGGCAGGCCAGGATCGGGCGCGTTCTTCAGGTAATGCCGGAAGAACGGCAGCTCGATCTCATCGCGAAAGAATTCTCCCGTATTCGAGCCGAAGTCAAGATCGCCCAGCTTCTCTCCTTTGCCTTGCCAGCAGCCGTGGCACCAGGGCCCCATCACAAAGTTCTCCGATGTACCCGGCGACTGCGATTGAACGGCACGATAGGTCTTGAGAGTGCCGGAAAGATCTTCCGCATCGAACCATCCGCCCACTACCAAAACGGCCGGTTTGATGTCCCGCAGGCGAGGCAGAATATCGCGCGCCTGCCAAAACGAATCGTAGTTCGTGTGCTCGATGACATCGGTCCAGTACGGATTGCTGTTATTGAAGTAGAGTTTGTTCGAGTTCGCAACCGAACCCATATGAAGAAAGAACTGATAACGATCCTTTGTCCCGAAATTGAACTTCTTCTCGGGCGGCGGCAGGGTGGGGTTCTTTTGCTTATTGAAAAACGCGATATAGAAATCGAAGTTGGCTGCGAGAAAGAACGCTCCGTTGTGATAGGCGTCGTCGCCCATATAAAGGTCCGACACCGGAGCTTGCGGAGACACTGCGACCAACGCAGGATGCGCATTGATCATGCCGGCGCTCGCGTGGAATCCCGGATAGGATACGCCCCACAGCCCGACTTTCCCGTTATTGTTCGGGACATTCTTGAGGAGCCACTCGATCGTGTCGTACGTATCCGTGCTTTCGTCTGTATTGCCGGTTTCGGGCCGCATCTCCACCCACTCGCCCTCGGACATGTAGCGGCCGCGCACGTCCTGGTACACGAAGATGAATTTGTCATCGGCGAATTTCTGCGACGGCCCGAGATGCTCGGGGTAGGCGTCCGGACCATACGGTGCGACGCCGTAGGGAGTGCGCGTCAACAGGATGGGGTACTTTTCCTGCGTGTCCTTCGGGACGTAAACGGCCGTAAATAGACGCACACCGTCGCGCATCGGGATGCGGAATTCGTACTTCTGGTAATGCGCGCGAATATCGGAACCGCTCCCCGGATTCAACAGGAGCGCGAGCGGCAGCCATAGGAAAAGACGCATGTTTCCTTTATACTGGCAAATAAAAAGCGAATTGCATGCTCGATGTCGAGGCCCAGCTTAAGCAATTAAAACGGCGGATTGCCGCGATTGACCGGAAGTACGCCGCGGAACCGCGAAAGCTGCCGAAGCAGGCGACGCGGTCACGCTGGTTTATCGAAGAGTGGGCCGAAGGGCAAGTAGTCGCGAACGAATTTGGAGAGCATTTTCAAACCGAGCGTCTGTTTCCGCGGCATAAGCTGCATGGATCAGTCGATATCGGCGCGCTGGCGGACCTGCCCGAAAATCTTCTGCAGGTTCTCGGCGGGGCGGAAATCCCGAACGCGCCTCCCGAGCGCTGGGCCTTTCTCGATACGGAAACTACGGGCTTGCTGGGCGATTCCGGGACGTACGCGTTCCTGATCGGCGTCGGGCGCATCACGGCGGAAGGCTTTCGTATCCGGCAGTTCTTCCTGCGCGAGTACCTGGAGGAGCGCAGTGTCCTAGCCGCGCTTACAGAGCATCTTGCCGAGTTCGACGTGCTCGTCACGTATAACGGCAAGACGTACGATCAGCCATTGTTAGAGATGCGCTACCGGATGGCGCGGCATACGTCTCCATTTTCGCGGATGAGGCATGTGGATCTGCTGCACGGAGCGCGGCAGCTTTGGAAGCTGCGGATGGAAAGCTGCCGCCTGGTTGAGCTGGAGCAGCAAATTCTAGGGGTGTACCGCGAGGGCGATCTTCCGGGCGAGTTGATTCCGTACGTGTATTTCGAATATTTGCGTTCGCACGAAGCGCAGCGGCTGGTGCCGATTTTTCATCACAATGCGATCGATATTTTGACGCTGGCCTGCTTGACGGCGATTGTGCCGGCGGCGTTTCGAAACAAAGAGGCGAAGCGCGGCGAGGACTTGGCGGGAATCGCCAGATGGCTGATCGCCGCAAACGAACACGCGCAGGCTCTGGAAGTGCTGAAGCGAGCCATCGATGCCGGGTTGCCGGACCGGCTGTTGTTTCGTTCGTTGTGGGAAGTGGCGCTGCTCGAAAAGAAGTTGAAGAATTCCCAAGCGGCTTTGCAGGGGTTTACGGAACTGGCTGAATGCCGGAATGAATACCGGGTTCCTGCGCTTGAGGAACTCGCGAAGCATTACGAGCATGAGGAGCGGAATTATGCGGTGGCGCTGGAGTTCACGAATCAGGCGCTTCAGCATGCCGACTCCCCTGCCCTGCGGCGGCGGCAAGAGCGGCTGAGTAAACGCCTCAAGAAGATTTGATTTCGGTCCAATAGCGATCGCGAAGCCGTTGTACGGGGCCGGGCAAGGCTCGGAACCATTCTCCGCGCGCGAGCACGTCCGGAGTTGGATAGAGAACCGGATTGTTGCGTTGCGATGCGGGCAGCAGCGCTCGGGCGGCGGCGTTTGCGGTGGCGGTTCGCATTTCGGTCGCAATGGCGGCTGCGACGTTCGGGCGCAGCAGATAGTTCAAGAAACTGTAAGCGAGATCCAGGTGTTTGCTCTCACGCAGGATCGCGGCGTTATCGGCATACAGCGCGAAGCCTTCTTTCGGGAAGGAGAACGCAAGGCGGCTCGAATTGTCCATCGCGACTTGCGCCACCTGGGCCCAGAGTTGCGCGACCAGAACGTCTCCGGCGATTACCTGGTCGCGCACTTCTTCATTGAGATAGGCGCGCAGCAGCGGCTTCTGCGCGATGGCCTTGTCGCGAGCGGCTTTCAATTGCTTCGGATCGCCTGAGTTGATGGAATGGCCCGCGAGCTTCAAACAGGCGGCGAAGACTTCCGCGGGATCGTCGAGCATGGTGACGCGGCGCGAATAGGAGTTGGTCCAGAGGTCGGCCCAGGCGAGCGGCGGGCGCGAAACGGATTTCGAGTACACGATCCCGGTGGCGCTGTGCATGTAGGGAACACACCAGTCGAGCTGCGGGTCCCATTCGGGGGATTGGAAGCGTTTTTCCAGGTTGCAGAGATTGGGCAGGCGGCGATGATCGAGCCGGGCGAGTAGGCCCAGATCCCGCATCGGCTGGACGAAACTGTTCGAAGGGAACACGATGTCCCAGCCGGAATTGCCGCTCATGACTTTCGCAAGCATCTCTTCGGCGCTGCCGTAGGTGGCGTAGCGCACGCGACAATTGAATTCGCGCTCGAAATCGGGAATGGTGGAGGCAGCGACGTAGTTTTCCCAGTTGTAGACGTTCAAGCGGCGCTGGGATTTCCCGCAGCTTACGGCCGCTGCGCTCAGGAGGAAGACGCGCCGGTTCATGCACGCCTCTGTTCGAGCCGTCCGGCGAGCAAAATTAGGACGCCGAGACCCACGGTAATCATGACCGAGAGCGCGTTTACTTCGGGGCTGACGCCGCGGCGCGCCATGGCGTAGATCATCATCGGTAGCGTCTCCGAGTTTACGCCTGCGACGAGGCTCGTGATGACGTAATCGTCGAAAGAAACCGTAAAGCACAACAGCGCGGCTGCGATGATTCCGGGCAGAAGCATGGGAACCGTGACGCGCCAGAAGACCTGCCACTCGTTCGCGCCGAGATCGAGCGCGGCTTCTTCCAGCGCGGGATCTAAGGTTCGCAATCGGGCGAGGATCACGATTACAACATAAGCGAGCGAGAAGGAAATGTGCGCCAGAATCACGGTGTGCAGGCCAAGCTGCACGTGCAGGAAACGGAAGGTCCATTCAAAGAATGCGAGGAGCGAGACGCCGGTGACGATCTCGGGCGTCAGGAGCGACAGGAACAGAGCATTCGTGAGCAGGGGCGTGCGCCGTTTCCAGAGCGCGTATCCGGCGAGCGTGCCGATGACGGTCGAGGCGATGGTTGCAGAGATCGCGATGAGGAGGCTGTTGATTGCGCCGTCGAGCAGACCTTCGTTGTGAAACACGCCGTTGTACCACTGACCCGTGAAGCCGTGCCAAATGGCGATTTTGGAGGAATTGAAGCTGAAGATCGCAAGCACCGCGAGGGGTGCGTACAGGAAAAAATAGACGATGCTCGCATAGAGAGCCAACCCGCGCTTCATATGAGCTCCTCGCTGTGCCGCCACAACGCGCGCGTGATTATGAGAACGACGACCATGAGCAGCAGCGACACCGCCGCTCCGAAGGGCCAATCGCGCGCGGTGGTGAACTGGTTTTGAACCAGGTTGCCGAGCATCACGGTTTTTCCGCCGCCCATCAGATCGGGAGTTAAATAGGCGCCCAGGCAGGGTATGAAAACCAGCAGGCAGCCTGCGACAATACCGGGCTTGCTGAGCGGAACGATCACGCGCCAGAACGCGATCCAGGGCGAGGCGCCGAGATCGGCGGCGGCGTGCAACAGCGCGGGGTCCAGCTTCTCGACAGTTGCGTAGAGCGGCAGAACCATGAACGGAAGGTATCCGTAGACCAGACCGAGAATGACGGCTCCGGTGTTGAAGAGCAGCGGTAACGGCTGTTTGAGGATGTGCGTTGCAAGGAGCAGAGTGTTGATAAGTCCGGTATCGCGGAGGAGAAACATCCAGGCGTAGGTACGGATGAGAAAGCTGGTCCAGAACGGCAGCATCACGAGATTGAGCAGCAGCAATTTGTGCCGGGTGGACCGGGCGATGAACAGCGCCATGGGGAATGCGAGAGCGAGACACAGAAAGGTGGAGACGGCGGCAATCCAGACCGAGCGCCAGGCTATTTCGAGGTACAGCGAGTCGAAGACCCGGCTGTAGCTTTCGAGTGTCCAGGGTTGCATCACGCCGCCGTACGCGCCGCGCGAGAGCAGGCTGTAGGCGAGCACGATCAGCAACGGCACGAAAAACAACAGGAACATGACACCCGCGGCCGGGGTGAGAAAAGCCGCGCGCAGGCGGGTCATGAGGTGACGCGCAGTTCGTCGGAAGAGTACCACCAAACGTGTACGGTATCGCCAGTCTGGAAATCGGAGTGCGGAAGTTCGGCGGTGCAGCGCGCGCCGTCGGTGAGTCGCGTCGAGAGATGAACGCAATTGCCAAGGAACGTGGAACCCTCGACCACCGCTTGCAGCGCGCGCACACCGTCGCCTGGGCGATCGCGCGAGACGCGAACCGATTCGGGGCGAACGCCCGCTCCGTTCACCCAGTTGACTTCGCCCAGGAACTCGGCGACGAAGCGGGACGCGGGACGCGTGTAGAGTTCTCGGGGAGTTCCAACCTGTTCAAGACGGCCTGCGTTCATAACGGCCATGCGATCGGACAACGAGAGCGCTTCTTCCTGATCGTGGGTGACAAAAAGAAACGCGATTCCGACGCGGCGCTGCAGAGCTTTCAGTTCATGGCGCATCTGCTTGCGGAGCTTGGGATCGAGTGCCGAGAGCGGTTCGTCGAGCAGCAGGACTTTCGGTTGTAAGACCAAGGAACGCGCCAGAGCTACGCGCTGACGCTCGCCACCGGAGATTTGCTGCGGCAGGCGGGACTCTTTTCCGGTCAACTGAACGAGCGCGAGGACTTGTTGGACTTTTTCGCTGATCGCAGATTTCGAGAGCTTGCGGCGTTGCAATCCGAAGGCGACATTTTGCGCAACGGTCAAGTGCGGGAACAAAGCATAGTTCTGGAAGACGGTGCAGACATCGCGGTAATACGGGGGTATGCCGGCGAGCGATTGACGTTCTAAAAAGATTTCGCCGGAGGTCGGTTCTTCAAAGCCCGCGACGAGGCGGAGCGTGCTGGTCTTGCCGCAGCCGGAAGGTCCGAGGAGAGAGAAGAATTCGCCTTCGGCAATGGCGAGATCCACTCGATTTACGGCGAGATGGCCGGGGTACTCTTTCGTGAGCGAGCGGAGTTCGAGAACGGTGTTCAAAGGTAGTATTATCCCAACAGGGATCGATGCTGCACGGCATTTTCTTAGCGCTGGTCATGACGAAGATGGTGGTGCGGCTGATGGGGCCGGGCATTGCGCCGGGATCGTTCGCGGCGCTGCCGAAGACGATCTATCGCGCGGGCGAGCATTATGCGCGGATTGAAGATCCGCCGGATGCGCGCCAGCACGTGCAGAAGTTGACGATCATCGCGGAACCGGATGCGTATAGCGTGAATTTGATCGATCGGAAAGGCACGCATGCGATCGATCAGGGCGGGCCGAACGATTTGCATTTACCGATTGTGCTGCCGCTCGATCCGCAGCACAAATTGCCTGAACTGGACCGGCTGGAGTTTGGCGACGAAGTCGATTTCTTCGAGGACAACGGAGCAAAGAAAGAGGCCGGACCGATTGTGAACGGGCAGCCGACGGACGCGTACAAGCTGGGCACCGCGACCCTGGTGGTGAGGGCCAACACGCATGTACCGATCTTTCTGAGTTGGAAAACTCCGGAAGGGACGTATCGGTACGAATACATCATCTACAAAGAGCTTCCGTTCGATCCGGCGCTGTTTGCCAAGCCGAAAGGGGTCAGTTTTCGCGAGATTCCTCCAAGCTCGGAACGCGAAGAACATTGAGCGCGGCGAGTTTTTACCGTCTATAAAAAAAGGGCCGAGCGTCACAGGATGCCGAACTGAAGTTCGGCACGGCACGCTGAAGCGTGCGCCACACTTTTTGTCCTTTAGATTCAAAGACTTAGCCGGATTTGACTCACTGGAACGCCAGTGCGCAGGCGATAACGAGCGCATGGCAAGGCCAAAGATCACGGTGACAGATGCGAAGCGGCGGCAGGTGAAGTTGATGACCGCATTGGGGATACGGCAGGAGGACATTGCGACCCTGCTGGGTATGGCGCCCAAGACGCTGCGCAAGCATTATCGGAGCGAATTGGATTTGGGCGCAATCGAGGCGAACGCGAAGGTGCTGGAATCGCTGTTCCGGATGGCGACTTCCGGGAAGAATACGGCGGCGACGATTTTCTGGGTGAAGACGCGATGCGGGATGCGGGAGGACCAGGAGCCCGCGAGCGGCGAGCAGAGTCCGGGGCCGTTCGTGGTGGAGGTGGAGTAGGCTAAACTCCGGCTCATTCGAGGCAAGCCGATATGTCTTCAGGTTGGTGGGTTTTGAATGAACTCTTAATTCAGGACACTAGCGCGGCGCGGGTACATTAAGAGGGATGACTATCGCGGATTTATCGCAGATTGCGGGCCGTACCTATCCGGCCCGCCGGCGCACGCAAAACCTGGTTGGCGGAGCGAGTCCGATTCAAGCCACTCATTTCTCGCTCGGACATGTCACGCTGGAACCGAATGGCGGGCAGGTACCCTGGCACAACCAGGAACAGGAAGAGATTTATTTTATCGTCGAGGGCAGCGGCGAGATGTGTCTGGGAGAGGAGAGATCGGCCATACAGGGCGGGCAAGCTGTGTATATCCCGCCCGGAGTCTTTCACCAGCTCACGAATACCGGTTCGTCTCCCATGCGGATGATTTATTGCTACGGCCCGGCGGGCGATGTCGCCCATTGGCGGCAGGAACTTTCCGGGACTCTTCCACGCGCCGGCATTGAAGCCCCGCCGCTTCCACCGGGAGCGCACCCGCAGTGTACCGAGGCGCCGAAGGACCGCGCATGAGCCAGCCAAAGATCCACCGCGTCGGAATCATTATGAACGGCGTGACGGGGCGCATGGGGCTGAACCAGCATCTGCGCCGCTCGATCCACGCTTTGATCGAGCAAGGCGGGTTGAAGGTCTCGGACCAGGAAATCATTGTGCCGCGTCCGCTGCTGGTGGGCCGCAATGAGGCGAAACTCGCGGCGATCTCGCAGGAATTCGGCGGTTTGCCCTATACGACCAATCTCGACAAAGCGTTAGCAGATCCGGAATACTCGATTTACTTCGATTCGCAGACGACCGACCGGCGCGCCGATGCGGTCCGGAAAGCGATTGTGGCCGGGAAACACGTTTACTGTGAGAAGCCGATCGCGGAGAATGTCGAAACGGCGCTGGATCTGTATCGTCTGGCGCAAAAAGCGGGCGTCAAGCACGGAGTGGTTCAGGACAAGCTTTGGCTGCCGGGGTTGCTGAAGCTTCGCAATTTGCGCGAGTTGGGGTTCTTCGGCCAAATTCTTTCGGTGCGGGGCGAATTCGGGTATTGGGTGTTCGAAGGCGACGTGATTCCGCCGCAGCGGCCGTCCTGGAATTACCGCAGCGAACAGGGCGGCGGAATCATCATCGATATGCTCTGCCATTGGCGCTACGTTCTGGACAATCTCTTCGGAAATGTAAAAGCGGTCTCCTGCCTGGGCGCGATCCACATTCCGGAGCGCCGGGACGAAGAGGGCAAACCGTATGCCTGCACGGCGGATGATTCTGCTTACGCGACGTTCGAACTCGAGGGCGGGATCGTCGCGCATTTCAATTCTTCCTGGTGCGTCCGAGTTCGGAGAGACGATCTGCTGACGTTGCAGGTGGATGGTACCAAGGGTTCCGCCGTCGCCGGCCTGCGGGACTGCTGGATGCAACATTATGGCGCTACCCCGCGGCCGGTGTGGAATCCGGATGTGCCGAATCCGTTCAATTTTTTCGATGGATGGCAGAAAGTTCCGGAACAGGACACGTTTGACAACGCGTTCAAGCGGGAATGGGAGCTATTTCTGCTTCATATAGTGAAAGACGCGCCGTTCCCGTGGACCCTGCTCGAAGGCGCAAAGGGCGTGCAGCTTGCCGAGGCGGGACTCGCATCGTGGCGCAAACGCTGCTGGGTAGAAGTTCCAGAGCTTCGCCCCGCCTAAACGTACTACCACCTCGGGTCTAATTGCCGGAAAGGCTCTACAGAGTACACACTGTACCCGTAGCGACTCGAGAGCGTTGGCTTGGGTCCGTTCTTCTCCAGGGCTGCGTATCGTACGCAGCCCCTTTTTTGTGGCGGGACCGGGTACCTCTAGCGGCTCTGGATTATTGTGAGGATAGACTGACCCGGAAAAACAGAAAGGACCGACCCATGTGCCCACGCTGCCGCTCGACCGATCTTTCGCGTTCCAGGAGCTGGAGATTCTCGGATGTATTCGCCGGGTTATTCGGCATGAAGCCTTTCCGGTGCCGGCAGTGTATGAAGCGCTTTTACTTGCCCTCCCGGGTTGCCCAAAGCATCGATAAGGATCGGGACTGGCTGCACGAAGTGCAAGAAGGAAAACGCAGCAGGCGGCATCGCACACAACGAGGCAAGGCGTGACATAGCAGCCGCTATAATTAGGCATGCTGCAGCCCACTGAGAAGATTTGGCACAATGGCCGGCTGATTGCCTGGAACGATGCGAAAATTCACGTGCTTTCGCACGTAGTGAGCTACGGGAGCTCAGTCTTCGAGGGCGTCCGCTGCTACGAAACTACGCGCGGCCCGGCGCTCTTTCGGGCTCGCGATCATGCTCGCCGACTTGTGGATTCCGCCAAGATCTACCGGATGGAAGTGCCGTATTCGCTGGATCAACTGACTTCGGCGATGACCGATGTGGTTCGCGAAAATCATCTCCGAGCCTGCTACATCCGTCCTATCGTGCTGCGCGGATACGGCGATGTGGGTGTTCTGCCGCTGAATAACCCGGTAGAGACCTACATGGCCTGTTACCCGTGGGGGCGATATCTGGGGCACGAGGCGGTGGAAGATGGCGTGGACGTGTGTGTTTCTTCGTGGACACGCATTGCGCCGAATACTCTGCCGGCGCTGGCGAAGGCCGGGGCGAATTACATGAATTCACAGCTTATCCGCATGGAGGCCGCGCAAAACGGCTATGCGGAGGGCATCGCACTGGACGAAGCGGGATTCGTGAGCGAAGGCTCGGGCGAAAACATTTTCGTGATTCGCGATGGAAAGATTCTGACGCCGCCTTTGGGAGCATCCGTGCTGCCGGGGATCACGCGAGACACGATTGTGCAGATCGCGGCTCACTTCGGAATTCCGGTGGTGGAGACGATTATCCCGCGCGAGATGCTTTATATCGCCGATGAAGTGTTTTTCAGCGGCACTGCGGCAGAAGTCACACCGATCCGTTCGGTCGACCGCGTGAAGGTTGGCAGCGGCCATCGCGGACCGATTACAGAGAAAGTTCAAAAGCGATTCTTTGCAATCGTGAAGGGCGATTTGGACGACGAGTTCAACTGGCTCACGCCGGTGCCCGGAGTTGCCGAAAGAGAACCGGTCAGCGCATAGCACCAAATTGGGGAAGAAAGCGTATGAAATCCCCTCCCTCACGGTCGGGGTTCTGCTCGAAGTAAGCGCTAGTTCCGTTTTCAGAACGACAAACAGGACGGAAACCGTTCGCACCGGATGCGGATATCCGGCTGAAGCTGATTCCCGTCCTGCGTTTGGGCTGGCCGCGGGCAATGGCAACCCAATTCCAAATCGTCCACCCGGACACGAGCACCCAACCCGCAGCCACCTCCCCCGAGATTACCTGCCGATCAAGCACTCGCGCCGGATCTATAAAACGTTGTACACCGGAAGCCCTGGGCAGCGCTAGTGCTAAAGAGAATGGTATGTCGTCTTTTCAACATGTTTTATCTCTACTAGTACTCGCAGTTTGTGCGGAACAGCTTGTGCGTAAGCTGTGAAAAAAACAGAATCGTCCATTTATGTTTGAAAGAAAATCCGTCACCGGAAAGATAGCGGGAACATCGTCGGTCCTTCAAATCGATTACGACACGGCGATACAGGCGGTAGATGAACTGATTCGCCCTCCGGAAACCGATGAGTTCGTCGCGCCGGGATTGATTGACGTTCAGGTCAACGGGTTTGCGGGAGTGGACTACAACGATCCTGCTTCCTCGCACGAGGCTATTGCAGAATCGATCCGAGCTCAGTTCCGGACCGGCGTCACGCGATTTTTCCCGACGATTATCACGGGACCGGAGCAACGCATAACGGCAGCCCTACGGAATCTGGTTTCGGCGAAAGCGGAATACGCGCGTAATGGAATGCCGGAAGCGCACGCGATGGAAGCGTTTCATGTAGAAGGGCCGCACATTTCTCCGGAAACGGGACCGAGAGGAGCGCATCCGCGGGAGCATGTGCGGCCGCCGGATATCGAAGAGTTCAAGCGCTGGCAGGAAGCAGCGGAGGGCGGCATCCGTCTAGTGACCCTCTCTCCGGAATGGGACGACGCGCCAGCCTACATTGAGGCAGTTATGCGATCGGGAGTGGTCGCGAGTATCGGGCACACCAAGGCGACCGGCGCGCAAATTCAGGCAGCGGTGGATGCGGGCGCTACGATGTCAACACATCTCGGAAATGGCGCGCACCCGGTGCTTCCGAAAACCGAAAACTACATCTGGGAGCAGCTCGCGCAGGATCGCCTGGCCGCAAGTTTCATCCTGGACGGGATCCATATTCCTGCAGGTTTCTTTCGCTCTGCCGTCCGCGCGAAAGGCGTGGAGCGCTCGATCCTTGTCACGGACGCGGTGATGCCGGCGCTGTGCAAACCGGGCTTGTATCGATTGGGTGAAGTGGAAGTGGAGCTTCGGTCGAATGAGAGCGTGGTTCTCCGAGGCGAGGAGCGGCTGGCAGGATCGGCACTGCGCCTGGACCGCGCTATCGGTAACAGTATTCGGTTAGGCGAGATCACATTGCGCGAGGCGCTTGCCATGGCCACAGTGAATCCGGCGCGCGCCGGGAGAATCGCAGGGCGGCAGCGAGGACTCGCCCCTGGGGAAAAAGCCGATTTAATCCGGTTCCGCTGGAATGCGGCGGAATTCTCGTTCGAAGTGATCGAAACGATTGTTGCCGATTTTACTGTCTACAACAAGGCGACGAAACAGTCCATTTCTGCATCCTCCAATCAGTACGATTGAATTGAGGAGTATCAGAACTAAACAGTAACTTGGAGAACAAATATGGCATTCACTCTTCCCCCTCTTCCCTACCCTTCCGATTCCCTGGAGCCACACATCGATAAGCTGACGATGGAGATCCACCACGACAAACACCACGGCGCGTACGTCAACAACTTGAACAAAGCTCTGGAATCCGCGCCGGATCTGCAGAACAAGTCGCTCGAAGAACTACTCGCCAACAATTGTGCGATTGTTCCGGAATCCATCAGGACGGCTGTGCGGAATAACGCGGGCGGGCATGCGAATCATTCACTCTTTTGGCCGCTGCTCTCAGCGAAAGGTGGCGGAGGGCCGAAAGGCGACATAGCGAGCGTGATCAACTCGAATTTCGGCAGTTTCGACGGCTTTAAGGAGAAATTCAGCGCCGCGGCTGCGGGACGGTTTGGATCAGGCTGGGCCTGGCTGGTGCAAGACGGTTCGGGAAAATTCGAAATCATCTCAACAGCGAACCAGGACAGCCCCTTAATGGAAGGCAAAAAGCCCATTATCGGCTTGGATGTTTGGGAGCACGCCTACTACCTGAAGTACCAGAACCGGCGGCCGGAATACATCGCGGCCTGGTGGAATCTGGTGAACTGGGACGAAGCGAACAAGCAATTGAAGCAGCACCTTGGGCGAGAAGCCAGAGCATAATCCGGTTTGTTATTCCACTAGCAGGCCAAGCTCCTGGAATTGTTGGTTTGTACTCTCGAGCGAGGTGTGATGAACGGCGGTAAATCCTAATTCACGGGCGACTGCAACAAACATCTCGCGATCGTCGACATAGATGGATTCCTCGGGCTTGGCTTGCGCCAGATTGAGGGCTAGTCTCCAAATCTCATGATCCGGTTTCCGTAAGTGAACGAAATGCGAGATGACCAGAAAGTCCGCTAGTTGGCGAAGGCCGAACTTCCCGATCCGGTGTTCGGTGATTCCCCGGCCCTCGTTACTGATCAGCCCCAGCTTGAGCCTGTTCGCTTTCTTCACTCGACGAAAGAATTCGATATTTTCGGGCCACGCGATCGATTGATCGTAAGTGTAATCGCGAAGCTGCTCAATGGTGAATGAGCGTGGCGAAGCGAAGAAGACGTGCCGGAGATAGTCTTCAAATGACATGAAGCCGCGCTCGTAGGTGTCGAACATAAGATGATGACGGCTTTCGACCGAATGGAAATCGATGTGGAAATGAGAGCAAGCGCGCTTTCTCAGATCGGAGTCCCAGCCGTTGGTGCCGAGGACGCCGCCAATATCGGTGTAGAGCGCGAAAAAGCGCGAGCCGGCCATGCATCCCAGCGTCGCATAGAGCGAGGCGGCGCTGGTTTACAATCAAGAAAGTTGCGCCGGGCGCGTAGCTCAGTTGGTTAGAGCGCCTGCTTCACACGCAGGAGGTCACAGGTTCGAGTCCTGTCGCGCCCACCATTCATTTCAAGCAGATACAAACAGAGGGAAGAGTTGGAGGGAGTGGTTGTGACGTGGATTGTGACGTGAGGTCTCAATTCGCTTTCCTGGGTTGTGGGTGTTGGGGATCAATGGAACGGAAAACCGGGTTAAGAACGTGATTTTCCATACGCCCATCCCTGGAAGGATATACCGTTCCAGAGCGACACCCGATAAATATGGCACTTTGAGGAAGCTCCGGTCATTCCAGAACACGTTATTGAATGCCCACCATGCCCCGGACCGAGCGAATTAGGTCTTCGGAATCGTACACTAATCCTTTTTTGACAACGTACTTCACCTTTTCAACGTCCGAAATGTGGGCGGATGGATCGCCTTCGACTACCACCAGGTCTGCTTGCCTACCGGTCGCGATTGTACCGATCCGATCGGCGCGGCCTAAGTAGAGCGCGCCATTGTAGGAATAAATCTTGATAGCTTCTTCTGGCTTGAAACCCGCCTCGACAAGCAGCTCGAGATTACGCTGATCTCCAAAGCCTGCCAGAGTTCCGCCGATGTTTGTGGGATCGCAACCGGCGAGAAGCAGGCCGCCGGCCCGTACAAACTCCCGCTCAAAAGCCATTTCCTTGTCGAGACTCGATGAGTCACGGGCCTCGGGATAATTCGCCATACGCTCTTTAAAAGCCAAGTAGCTCACCGCAGCCTGTGGCGACATTGCATCAAGCATCCGTTGCTCAAGCGGTGGCCGCCCGGGGATTGACGATTCTAGTACCGCCAGAGTCGAGGTAATCGCCACCTTGTGCTGCACCAATACGTGAATGAGTTGCTGTACTTCAGGACCTTTCACGTCGAGCTTCTTAAAAGCGGCCATCGTCTGCATCGGGTTGGGACAGACGTCGTGTTGTTTACCAGGGGTGAATTCCGTATCGACGATTAAGCCGTGCTCTAGGTTGTCGATTCCCATTTCGGCTGCTTCTGTAAAACCGACTGAGCAAAGATGACCGGTTATTTTGAGCCCATGCTGATGAGCCGCTTCAATCGCAGCAGCAAGGGAATCGTGCGAAATGTTCGTATAAGCTTTGAACGAAGTGGCTCCGGCTGAGGCCCAATAGTCGACAAAGCGCCGGGCCTCTTCCGCAGAGTGGATCACCGGCATTTGGAAGAAATAGCTCCGAGGCCCTTGGATGTATGGAGCAGTTGCATCGATTGCGGGACCCGGTGCGCCCTTCTCGGTTAACTGCTTCAGGTTGATATCGGCGTAAGGCTCGATTGCGCCTGCCGTTCGAATCGTCGTGACGCCTGACGCCAGGTAGAGCCGCGGCGCACTGAAGGGTTGCTCGCTCAATATCATGGGGCCATTCGGGGTGGGAAAAACCGGATAAAACAAATGCTCATGTACGCCCACAAGGCCCGGATACACGCTATTGCCGTTCAGTTCGAGTCTCCGAGCGCCATCGGGAATTGGAGTAGACGATGCGTTGCCGACTGCGGTGATTGTCCCGTGATCGACAATGACAGTCTGGTTGGGATGTGCAGGCGAGCCTGTCCCATCGATCACTCGCACGTGTACAAGTGCGATCACGGGATCATTGAAACGGATAAATTGCCCAGGTCCTCTTGTTGTCTGACTTTGACCATTGAGCAATATGGAGAAAAGGAAGAATACAAATGTTTTCACAAGGGCACGTCCAGTCATTTTCATTTCACAGGCTAGCTGCCACCCGATAAATGGTGGCCTCGTGTACGTCGAACATCCTTGCTACATCGCGAACGGCCCGCCCCTGCGCCACCAATTCCGAGACGAGCTGAACCTGCTCGAGACTGAGTTTGCGTGGTCGGCCAAAGCGCACGCCGCGCTGTTTTGCCGCTTTGCGTCCGGCACCTGTTCGCTCTCTGATAAGATCCCGTTCAAATTCTGCGATACCAGCAAATACCGTCATGATCATCTTGCCGGCGTGGGTAGTTGTGTTCGCCCACGGCTCAGATAATGATTGGAACTTTGCACCGATATCCGCTAGAGTTTCCATGGTGTTCAACAGGTCACGCGTGGAGCGGGCGAAGCGGTCTAGCTTCCAAACAACAACAGTATCGCCACCGCGAATCTGATCCACCATTCGCTGGAACTCCGGGCGGTTCCGGTTTGCGCCCGAGATCTTTTCACGGAAGATCTTTTGGCAGCCCGCGTTTTTCAGTGCCTTCAGCTGCAGATCCAGGTTCTGATCCTGAGTAGAAACGCGCGCATATCCGATCTTCATCGATTCCCTTGCAAAAGTCCTTGCATAAACAGTACCTTTTGCGGCATACTTTTGCAAACGAGAATCCCCCGAAAAAGAGCGGTTCTGTTTTCCTTGCAGAACTTGTAAGTTTTGCAACACCCTCCCTCACTTCCCCCGAGAAATGAGGATCCTTTGCCTGTCAGTTTCCTGAGCGACGAACAGCGGCGGCGATATGGTCGTTTTACCGGAGAACCCACACAAGAGCAGTTGGACCGCTATTTCCATCTGGATGACCGGGACCGGAGCATTATCAATCTACATCGCGGTGATCACAGCCGACTCGGTTTTGCGATTCAGCTCTGTACGGCGCGGTTCTTGGGAACGTTTCTTGAAAACCTCGACGATGTCCCGGTCGGCGTGGTCAACTACGTTGCACGCCAACTTCTCATTGACCAGTTGAGTTGCTTTCTGTACTATTGCTCGAACGACGAAACACGTTGGGACCACGCCGCCGAGATACGCCGCCATTGCGGATTCGATGATTTTGGCGATGGGTATATACAGTTTCGCCTCAATCGTTGGTTGTATGCTCTCTGTTGGACTGGCACAGACCGGCCTGGCATTCTCTTTGACCGCGA
This sequence comes from Bryobacteraceae bacterium, assembly GCA_035651215.1. Taxonomy (GTDB): domain Bacteria; phylum Acidobacteriota; class Terriglobia; order Bryobacterales; family Bryobacteraceae; genus Bog-105. Next base: position 113,698 of record DASRGE010000003.1, on the reverse strand, counting down.
CCACTTGGCTGATCGCGCACAAGGTCCTTCTTCCGGCGGTACCCTGGAGCGGCATATTGCGCAGCTGCGCGCCCGCGTGGATGAGCATTTATGGTCGAGGCTGATGGCAATCGCGAGTCCGGAATCGCGGCCGAAACTCGAATCTCTTTTATCCGTTCCGGAAGGAAACCACCAATCCGTTATCGATCACCTGCGCAAGGGCCCGTATCGAAGGAGCGCCCCTGAACTTGTCCGTGCGCTGCAACGGGTGGAAGAGGTTCGTAATCTCGGAATTGATGTTTCGGTTTCACATCGCATTCCGCCAGGCCGCCTGCAAGCGTTAGCGCGCTTCGCGAGCACAGCTAAGGCGAGCGTATTGCGCAAGCTTCCCGACGCCCGTCGAATTGCAACTCTGGTCGCCTTTGCCGGTAATCTTGAAGCCGCAGCGCTCGACGATGCTTTGGATCTCCTCGACATCCTGATTTCCGAAATCTTTGCGGATGCGGAACGTGCTAGCAGCAGAGCACGGCTTCGAACGATCAAAGATCTGGATGCAGCCGCCATTCAATTGACGCAGGTCTGTCGAGTCGTTCTCGATTCCACGATTGCGGACGCTGATTTGCGATCGGCGATCTTCAATATGTTAGAGCGCGACGGCCTAACCGCAGCAGTCAATCAGGTGGACGCGCTTATTCGTCCTCCGGACGACGTGTACTACCGCGAGTTGGAAGAGAATTATCGCAAAGTTCGGAGGTTTTTGCCGGCTCTGCTCAGTACAGTGCGCTTCGGGTCAACTCCCGCCGGCGAGTCTGTTCTTGAAGCCCTCAAATATCTGCTGGCAATAGAAGAGCACGGCCGGGCAAAAGCGGGAGAGCCGCCCATGAATATCGTTACGCGAGGCTGGCGTCGATACGTATCTGCCGGGGATGCCTACGATCACAAAGCGTATGTGTTCTGCTGCCTGGACCGCGTACGGTCGGCGCTTCGCCGCCGGGACATTTTCGTGGCGCCCAGCGTTCGATATGCCGATGCCAGAATCGGGCTGTTGAGTGGTCCTGCTTGAAATACAGCGCGTTCGACAGTCTGCCGCTCTTTGGGTCATTCCCAATCGGCCCAAGAAACGCTGGAGATACTGAAGCGCCAACTGGATCAGACGTATCACCGGGTGGCCACGAATTTGCCATCGAATACCGGTACGCGCATTGAAAAAGTCGGCGGACAGGACGAGCTCGTTGTCACCGCGTTGGACAAACTGGAGGAACCGGCAAGTCTGGTCAAATTACGGGAAGAAGTGAATGCGCGCCTGCCGCGGGTTGATCTTCCGGAAGTTCTCCTCGAGATCGCGGCGCGTACCGAGTTCACGTCGCGATTCACACATGTCAGCGAACGAGAGTCCCGCATGCAGGATTTACCGACGAGCTTGTGTGCAAGCCTTATCGCGGATGCCTGCAATATCGGGCCGGAACCTCTGATCCGTAACGACGTTCCTGCACTCCGGCGGGCGCGGTTGTCGTGGGTGAATCAGAATTTCATTCGAAATGAAACTATCGCGGAAGCAAACGCATGCCTGGTTGCGGAGCAGAACCGAATCCCGCTTGTCCGCCAATGGGGCGGGGGTGAGGTCGCGTCGGCAGACGGCCTCCGTTTCGTCGTGCCGGTACGCACGCTCAATGCAGGGCCGAACCCGAAGTACTTCGGCTACGAACGCGGCGTTACGTACTACAACCTGATCTCGGACCAGTTCACTGGCTTGAATGCCATTGTCGTCCCTGGGACCCTGCGCGATAGCCTTTCTCTCCTGGCGGTGGTGCTCGAACAACCGACCGAATTGAATCCGGTAGAGATCATGACCGACACGGGTGCTTATACGGATGTCGTGTTTGGGTTGTTTTGGCTGCTGGGCTACCGGTTCTGTCCACGCATTGCCGATATTGGCGGTGCCCGGTATTGGCGGATCGATCCCAATGCCGATTACGGACCGATGAACGGTATCGCTCGTCACCGCATCAACACGAAACTGATCGAAGACAACTGGGACGATATGCTCCGGTTGGCAGGCTCGCTGAAGCTCGGAGTTGTCCAAGCGACTGCCGTGATGCGAACTTTACAGATTGGAGACAGGCCCACAAAGCTTGCTCAAGCAGTTGCCGAACTCGGGCGAATCGATAAAACCATCCATGCGCTCACCTTCATTGATGACGAAAACAAACGCCGGCGCGCGCTGACACAGTTGAATCGTGGAGAGGATCGACACAAACTTGCTCGCGCTGTTTTCCATGGCAAGCGTGGAGAGCTTCGTCAGCGCTATCGCGAGGGGCAAGAGGATCAACTGGGAGCCTTGGGCTTGGTGGTGAATATCATCGTGCTCTGGAACACGCTGTACATCAATGCTGCACTGGAGCAGCTTCAAGCGGAACGCTACCCCATCCAACCCGAGGACGTGGCGCGACTCTCGCCACTGGTTTTCGAGCACATCAATCTTCTGGGGCGGTATGCGTTCGCAGTGCCTGAGTCTGTGATACGAGGCGAACTGCGGCCTCTACGAAACCCGGCGGATCTCACCGAGGAGATCGCCTGAACCGGAAAGAGTATGTAGCCTTACGTTCTTAACTCGGTTTTCCGTTCCGTTAATCCCGAAGACCCAGTTTGCGCGCGATGAAGGCCGTGCTCCAACTCGACCACGGTGATCGAAGAGAGCGCAATCTCGTTCTCACCGTGCTGCTCTTGGAGTGCCGCTAGCAGGCTGCTGATCGGCTTCGCTTCCCGTTCGGCCACGATCAGAACGCTGGAATCCAGGACTAATCCCATTCGGGCGGGTTCAATGGCTCGCGGTGAGCATCAATGGCGGCTTGCACATCCGCAGCAAAGTCCGCGTCCGGGACCGGCGCGTAGCCGAGGTTCTTTTCGTACGCCTTTGCGATCGCGATGCATTCGCTGAGCTTGCGGCCGGGGCCTTGCGGTGTTTTGATGACGGCGACGGGCCGGTGATCTTGCTCCACGATCACCTCCAGGCCCTCCTCGCGGACGCGCGCCAGAACCGCATGGATATCGCGGGCCAGCTCGGCTTCAGTGAGGCGGAGTGTCATCTCGTTCTTGATCATACCGAGTCCTCGTGGTGGTTGTCTTGCGGCCGTCCTTACCGTGCGTTCCGAAGGAGATCACTCAAGTGGAATGACCTATCAGCTTCCGGCTTTTTCCCTGACCACGGGGTGCGATTGGCGCTCTTCCTCACTGGGAACGCCCGCGAACACAACGGCACCATCGCGATCCTCTCATTGTCCAGCGTCGGATAGCCTTCAATGATCTCTTCCGCGTTTGCGCCTTCGCCCAGCATGTCCGCGATCAGGTCCACCGGAATTCGGGTGCCTCGAAAGACGGGAGTGCCTCCCATGATTTCCGGCGCGCTCGCGATGATCTGCCCTAGACGCCATCGCTCCGTTGGATTGGGTTTCTCGCTCATTCGTGCCCCAATGCCCGCCGCACCATGGCCGGCTCTTTCGCTATCACCGTCAAATAGGCTCGAGCGGCGGAAGCTGGCTGCCGGCCGTCCTGTTCCCATTCCTGTAGGGCACGCTTGCTGATGCCGTACGCCCGGGAGAATTGACCTGCGCAATCATCGCCGCTCACCACGTCACACACTAGCCGGCCAATTCACACGCAGGAGGTCACAGCGGCGCGGGAGACGATAAAAGCGACCGCCTACCCGAACAATCCTCCACCCGCGCCACCATTGGGATAAACCTTACCCCGAAGATCAAAACCACCTTCCCACTACAGGTGTGGACAGGGACGCCGGGGAGTGCTGCATCTTTGGGCATAAAACCGCACTGCCGGGTTCCTTGACACGGAATTCGAAACAGCCAAAGGAATACGCACCGAGATGGATCAAGACGTCATTGTCAAGGCCGCCGAAGCGGCTACCACAGAAGTCTTCACAACCATGTTGAATTTGCAGGCGGTTCCCGAGGCATCCCACCTGGAACAAGGCTCCCCCGAAGTAGTGGACGGCATTGTTGCGCTCATCGGGCTGGCCGGGCCATGGATCGGAACGGGCGTGATCAATTGCTCGCCGGATCTTGCTTGCCAGATCTCGTCCACCATGCTCATGGCCGAATACGAGGCCGTGAACGCAGATGTCCTGGATGCAGTCGCGGAGATCGCGAACATGATCGTCGGCAACGTGAAGACGACTCTCGAAGAACACGTCGGCCCGCTCGGGTTAAGCGTTCCCACGGTCGTCTACGGCCGCAATTTCTTCGTGAAGAGCGTTGGTCCCCAGTCCTGGACGGTGGTGCCGTTCCGGATCGGTTCAGAGCTATTGACTGTGAAGCTCTGCCTGGCCCAGAATCAGGACCCGCACGGCACGCGGGCAAAACGCACATATTCCCTGCAATGTTGACAAACCAAAGAGGAGAACCAGCTTGGCAATAACAGCATCCGCATCTGTCGAAAACACAGCGCCCGCTCAAGGTCTCGATCGAGGCGGCAAATACCTGACGTTCCAACTGGCCAACGAGGAATTTGGAATTCAGGTGCTGAAAGTGCGCGAAATTATCGGAGTCCAGGACATCACCGCGGTTCCGCAAACGCCCGTGTGGATCAAAGGGGTGATCAATCTTCGGGGCAAAGTGATCCCGGTGATCGATCTGCGCCTGAAATTCGCGATGCCCAGCATAGCGTACGGCCAGAGGACTTGCATCATCGTCGCGCAACTGGTGAGCGAGGGCGAGAACATGCTGATGGGCGTGGTAGTGGATGGCGTGTCCGAAGTGTTGAACATCGCGGCTACGGAGATCGAAGACACACCAGATTTTGGGGCAAGCGTGCCCACTCCGTACATCCTGGGGCTCGCCAAACAGAAAGGCAAAGTAAAGATTCTTCTGGATATCGATCGCGTCCTCACGAGCACGGAGCTGGACGGACTGCAAGGACTTATTCAATAAGGATAACCAATGAACCATCTGAGCATCGCAAAGCGAATTTGGCTGTCCGCCGGGGTCTCAGCCGCCGGCACGATCGGTGTGGGGAGCGGGTGGCTTCTGACCGCGGGCGGCAGCATTTTCTGGTGCTGGGCGCTCATCATCATTTCGCTGGTAGCCAGCTTCGCGGTGGCCGCATGCGTAGCGCAGAGTATCGGAAAGGGACTAAAGCGGCTGGTCGAAGAGCTGGACGAGAGCATTGGACAGGTGTCGAGCGCCGCCATCCAGATTTCGAGTTCGAGCCAGTCTCTGGCGCAGGGCACTTCGGAGCAGGCCGCGTCTCTGGAAGAGACGTCCGCTTCGAGCGAAGAGATGACCTCTATGACGCGGAAGAACGCAGACAATTCGCTGCAGTGCACTCAGTTGATGTCCGTGGTGGACAGCCGCGTCGCCGAGGCAAACCGAACGCTACAGCAGATGGTCGCGTCGATGGCAGAGATTAACGGCTCCAGCGAGAAGATCTCGAAGATCATTAAGGTGATCGACGAGATCGCATTTCAGACGAACATCCTGGCGCTGAATGCCGCGGTGGAGGCGGCCCGCGCCGGGCAGGCAGGCATGGGATTCGCGGTGGTGGCCGATGAGGTCCGCAGTCTGGCCGAGCGCAGCGCTCAGGCAGCGAAGGATACCGCCGTTCTGATTGAAGATTCGATTGCAACCACCAACGAAGGTGGGGCGCGGCTTACGGAAGTGACCTCCGTTATCAAGTCGATCACCGAAAGCGCCAACCACGTGAAGACGCTGGTGGACGAAGTGAACCTGGGGAGCCAGGAGCAGGCGCGCGGTATCGAGCAGATCTCGAAAGCAATCACACAAATTGAACAGGTGACGCAGCGGGCCGCCGCCAGCGCCGAAGAGACAGCCTCGGCCGGTGAAGAATTGAGCGCGCAGTCGCAGGCCATGCACGCGGCACTCCGGCGGCTCCAGGAAATCAGCGGCATCACGGCATCGGGAATAAGCCAGCGGCCGCGCTCACAAGCACGCCCAGCACAACAGCGGCCGCAGAGCGGCAGGACATCCCTCGCTGCGCTTTCAAAAGCCGTTTCGAAGAGTAGCGCGGTTCGGCATGCTCCCGTCGAAGCGGGGCCCGTAAGCATCAATCGCAGCGCCATTCCGCTGGACGACGACTTCAAAGAGTTTTAGGGCATGCACATCTGAATACCAGGCGTCGAGATGAGTCTCGACGCGGCACGCCGGAGTGCGTGCGCCACGAGAAAAACTATGTCCACCGAAGCCATCGATTCAGCTAAACAGAATATCCGTAACGAGATTGAAGCTCTGGCAGTCCTGCTGATCACCGGCGATCTGTCGCACGCCGCCGTACTCGGCGAAGCGGTGAACAAAGCAGAAGCCGTGTATCAGGGCGCCGTATCGGCTGCCTTGGAGGACGTAACTAAATTTGCCGGAGAGCTTGTCAGCAAGCTGTCCAAAGCGAGACAAGCTGGAGGCACGGAGGCATCACTCGATGCCGAGCTTCACGAGATGATAAGCCGGCTTCAGGATGCCGCCGCAAAGGACACGCCACCCGCCCCGGTGAATGCCTTAGCGCAAGATCCGGAACTGGTGGGCGATTTCCTGCTCGAATCGAGCGAGCATCTGGCCTCCATTGAAGCGCAGTTGCTGACGCTCGAACGCGACCCGGCCAACTCGGAAGCGATTCACTCCATTTTCCGCGCATTCCATACGATTAAGGGACTCGCCGGATTTCTGGATTTCCACGCAATTCGCGACGTCGCGCACGAAGTAGAAACTCTGCTCGACAAAGCTCGCAATAACGAGCTGGCCATTACTCCGGCGGTTGTGGACATTGTACTGGAGAGTGCCGACTATTTAAGAGGCTGGATGGCGCATATTAAGGCGGAGCTGGCCGGAAATCACGAGCCTGCCCCGCTTCGGAATGAAGCGCTCGAATGCCGCATCCGGCAATGCGCCGATCCCGCCGCTCCTACGGCCCAGCCGCCCTCCGCGGCCTCCGGGCTGCTGGTGTTGTCGGAAGCAGTCGGAGCGCAGCAGGCGGCGAAGCAGCGTACGGTTGCGACATCCAGCGATCTGCGGGCCATCAAGGTGGATACCGCGAAGCTCGATTATCTGGTCGAGATGGTGGGTGAGATGGTCATCTCGCAATCGCTGATCTCGCACGATCCCGAAATCACCCGGATGAAAAATCCGCGGCTGCTGCGCAATATGTCGCAGGCAATGCGCATCACGGGAGAAGTGCAAAAGACAGCCATGGCGATGCGCATGGTGCCGGTCGGGACGCTGTTTCAACGGAATGTCCGGTTGGTTCGCGACCTGGCCCGGAAGGCCGGGAAGAAACTGGAACTGGTCATCGACGGCGAAGAGACGGAATTGGACCGGACGATTGTGGAGGATCTGGCCGATCCTTTAATGCATATGGTGCGCAATGCCGCCGATCATGGGATTGAATCCCCCGCGGAACGCGCCACTGCCGGGAAGCCGGCCGTGGCGCGCATTGCGTTGCGGGCGTCGCATCAAGGCGGCAACATCATCATCGAAGTTTCCGATGACGGCCGCGGGCTCAATCGCGAAAAGATTTTGAAAAAGGCCCGCGAGAAGGGCCTGATCGAAGGCGGCGACCATTTACCGGATAGCGAAGTGTTTCAGTTGATCTTTGCTCCCGGCTTCTCCACAGCGGAGCAGATTACGGATATCTCGGGACGCGGCGTCGGCATGGACGTAGTCCGGAAGAACATCCAAAAGATGCGCGGCCGCATCGATATTCAATCCGAACCCGGCCAAGGTACGACGTTTCTGATCAAGCTGCCGTTGACGCTGGCTATCATCGATGGCCTGGTAGTCGGAGTCGGGCAGGAGCGCTACATCGTGCCGATGTTCGCGGTGCATGAGACGCTGCGTCCTACCAAGGAGATGATTTCGGTCTTACCCAGCGGGTCCGAGATGGCGCTGATCCGTGGAAAGGTGATTCCCGTGCTGCGCCTGAGCCGTCAATTCGGCGTAACGCCGCGCTCTGAGGAGATCGCCGAGAGCCTGATGATTATCTGCGAGGGTCAGGGGCGGCGGTTCTGCGCAATCGTCGATGACTTAATCGGTAAGCAGGAAGTCGTGATTAAGAACCTGGGTAAGACCTTCAAAGGAATTCCAGGCATTGCCGGAGGAGCGATTCTGGGCGACGGGCGTGTGGGCCTGATCCTCGATATGGACGGAATTGCGAGGGCGGCAGACCATGCACAGAGCGTTTGAGCCGGCGGCGCCCTGCGCAGCGCTCAGTCCGGCGGATTTCGAAAGGTTCCGGCGCCTCGCGTACGAAACTTTCGGGCTGGATTTGAGAGACGGCAAAGAGCAGCTTGTCTCGGCCCGGCTCATGAAGCTGATGACGAAGCTCGAAATCCGGTCGTACAAAGATTATTACGACTATGTGATGTCGGACGTGTCGGGCCAGGCATTAACCGAAATGGTCGACGTGCTGACGACGAATCACACCAGCTTTCTCCGCGAGTCGTCGCATTTTGAGTTTCTGGTGGAGCAAGCGCTACCGGAATGGAGCCGCAGGAGCCGTATCCGGGTCTGGTGCGCCGCCTCATCCACGGGGGAAGAGCCATACTCGATCGCGTTTTCTCTGCTTGATAAAGTGAGCCGCAGCCAGACGATAGAGATTCTGGCGACCGACATCTCGACCCGTGTGCTGGAAATCGCGCGCCGGGGAATCTATCCGAACTCGCGGCTGGAGAGCCTGCCAGCGGACTGGACGCGGAAGTATCTGCTGCGCGGGCAGAACCAATCCGAAGGGCTGTTTCGGGTCAAGCCCGAAATTCGCGCGCTGATCCAGTTCGAGCGCTTGAATCTGGTGGAACCACTTCCGAAATTAGAACCGTTTCCCGCTATTTTTTGCCGCAACGTCATGATCTATTTCGACCGGCTAACCCAAGAACGCGTCGTGAAGCAACTTACTGCCTGCCTGGAGCCTGGCGGGTATCTATTCATCGGACACGCCGAAAGCCTGTCCGGAATCGACGGCCAGTTACGGTACGTGAAGCCGGCGATTTACCGTAAGCCGCCGGCGCAGTCCACGGCCACTGAGGACGGGAGAAGAGCATGAATTCACTCGTCGTAGGAGTTGGAGACTGTCAAGTGACCTCGAAACCAAGCGACGTGCTGATCACGTATGCGCTGGGATCCTGTATCGGGATTGCGATTCACGATCCGGTAGCCAAGGTAGGCGGTCTGCTTCACCTGATGCTGCCGGAATCTACGATCAATCCGGAACGCGCCCAGCAGAATCCGTTTGTGTTCGCCGACACCGGCATTCCTCTGCTGTTCCGCCGCGCGTATGAATACGGCGCTCAGAAGAACCGGCTGGTGGTCAGCGTTGCCGGCGGAGCGCAGGTTCTGGATGAGCAGGCGGTATTCAACATCGGCAAGCGCAATCATGCGGCGGTTCGGAAGATTCTTTGGAAAGCCGGATGCCTGATCAAGAACGAAGCGGTGGGAGGCACGGCGGCGCGAACCATGCGTTTGGATATGGAGACAGGTCAGGTCTGGCTTCACACTTCCGGTGAGGCGGATTGCGCAATGACGAATACACAACTGGCGGTTAGCGGAAGGATTTAGGGATGGCTTTTCGTGTTTTGATCGTGGATGATTCAGCCGCTATGCGCTGTTTTGTGCGGCGGGTCATCGAATTGTCCGGCTTTGAGGCGGATGTTTTCCTGGAGGCCGGCGATGGCAAGGAAGCTTTGGCGCTGCTGAACGCGAACTGGGTGGACGTGGTTCTGACCGATATCAACATGCCGAATATGAACGGCGAGGAACTGCTGAGCTCCATGGCGGCCGATGAGACTTTGCGCACGATTCCGGTGATCGTCGTCTCGACCGACGGAACCGATCTGCGCCGCAGCCGCATGCTGGAACTCGGCGCCCGCGGTTACGTTAGGAAACCCTTTACGCCCGAAGAACTGCGGGCCAAATTGGAGGCGCTGCTTGGCGTACCACATATCGCCTGACCAAACGGCTGAAGTGCTGGCTGTGGCCACCGAGGAGGTGCTGGAGACGATGTTTTTCAGCACAGTCCTTGCAGAACCTGAGGAATCAGCATCTTCCCTGCCCGAGGACTCTGTCACCGCGCAGGTCCGCTTTCGCGGCAACCCCTGCGGCGAGTTCACGGTAGGCTTGGCCCTGCCCGCTGCCCAGTCTGCCGCGGAAAATTTTCTGGGCCTGGAGTTCGGGGCAATTACTCACGAGCAGGTCTGCGGGGTGGTTCGGGAGATGGCGAACATGATTTGCGGGTCCGTCCTGACGCGGATCGAATCGGACACGCTGTTCGAGCTGCTGGCGCCAGAAATTCTGGAGGACGGGCAGGCCGCGCGCACAGGCACAACGCGAGTGTTCGATGTCGATGGGAACGGATTGCTGCAAGTAACGCTTCGGGTTGATTGAGATGATATCCGAGCGGAAGATCAAGGTGCTGGTGGTGGACGACTCGGCCATTGTGAGGAAAATTCTGACCGAAGCGTTGTCGGGCCACTCCGATATCGAGGTGGTCGGGACCGCGCCGGATCCCTACGTGGCGCGGGATAAGATTCTCACCTTGAAACCAGACGTCCTGACGCTCGACATTGAGATGCCGCGGATGAATGGGCTGGCGTTTCTCGACAAATTGTCGCGTTACCATCCACTGCCTGTGATTGTGATCAGTTCGCTGGCCCAGAGCTCCTGCGAAGCGGCGCTGGAAGCGATGCGGCGGGGAGCGGTCCATGTACTGGCGAAACCCGGCGGGCCGTATTCGGTGGGCGAGCTGCGGTTCGATCTGGCGAACACGGTTCGAGCGGCGGCCGAATCGCGCCTGAAACTTTCCGCTCCAGCGGGAGCACCAGCGGCAGCCGAGACCGAGCCACCGGTGGCTCCACGTCCGCTACCGCCCGGCACGATCATTGCGATCGGGGCATCGACGGGCGGAACGGAAGCGATTCAGCAGGTTCTGACGGCACTCCCGGCCGGCATGCCGCCCATCGTGATCACGCAACATATACCGGCGGGGTTTTCCGCGGCGTTTGCGAAACGGCTGAACGACTTGTGTGAATTGGAAGTGAAGGAAGCCGTGGACGGCGACGCGCTTCGTCCCGGCCTGGCGCTCATCGCACCTGGAGATTTCCATATGTTCGTCCGGAAGAACGGCAGCGGGTGTCATGCGGTTGTGAAGAGCGGCCCACGTGTCTGCTATCAGCGGCCGTCGGTGGACGTTTTGTTTGAATCCGTGGCGGCGGCAGCCGGACCTGAGGCGATTGGCATTCTGTTGACGGGCATGGGAACCGACGGCGCGCAAGGACTGTTGAAATTGAAGAACGCGGGCGCGCGCACCATCGCGCAGGACGAAGCGAGCTGTGTCGTATTCGGCATGCCACGGGAAGCGATCCGGCTGGGCGCCGCCGGCGATGTGATGCCGCTCACGAAGATTGCGCCTGCTCTTTTGGTCCGCGTGTAAACGCAAGAATTATTTCTTTAAAAAGCCACCTATTTCGTAGCCAAAACTGAAAGCGAATCGAATATGACTATCGGTAAGAAGCTCTTAATCGGCAGCGCGAGCATGCTCGGAGTTACTGTCCTTCTGAGCATCTCGTCTCTCTATACGACCGAGACTCTAGGGAACGAGCTATCGAAAACGGCCTCAGTGACGGGCCGCAAGCTGGAACTCGCCGGAGCGATGGCGTCCGACGCGGCGAACATGTTGAGCGCTGAGCGCGGGCTGCTGCTCCGGCTGGCGCTGGGGGACCAGACCAAAGCCACCGGTCTGCATCAGGCTTTTGCCTCGTCGGCCGACGGTGTGCGGCAGGATATCCGGCAAATCGAAACGCTAGTCAGCTCGGCGGAAGACCGCACCGCAACGAATAATCTGAAGGCGGCCTTCACCGCCTGGATGCCGGCCGACGAAGCCATGTGGCAGCTCTGCAGCAAGCAGGACTACCAGGGCGCGTTCAAAGTTTTCGACGAGAAGGTCTCGCCGCAAGCCAACCAGGTGCAGAGCGCTGCAAACGAGATTGTCGCGCTCGAACACAAGTCTTTGGAACAGGAAAAAACTCGGGCGTCCGAACTGCCAATTCAGAGCCGCTGGATGGCCATCGGGCTTGCGATCCTCTCGGTGGTGGCTGGAGTTCTGGTGATCTGGGTCGTGCAAGGGGTAACCGGAACGCTCCGCCACATCGCGACCAACATGGCGGAGACCGCGGAAGAAGTGATTCGGACTTCGCAGCAGATCTCCTCCTTTAGCGAACAGCTTGCGGCGGGAGCAAGCGACCAGGCGGCTTCGCTCGAAGAGACCTCGGCCTCGAGCGCGGAGATAAGCTCCATGACGCAAAGCAATGCGGGTAACGCGCGAGCGGCGACGGAAATTGTGACGCGTGTAGATGAGCAAGTGCAGCAGGCCAATCGCAGCCTGGAGCAGATGATTGCCAGCATGCAGAACATTAAGGATTCAAGCAAGAAGATCGCGCAAATCATCACGGTGATTGAGCAGATCGCGTTTCAAACCAATATTCTTGCGCTGAACGCCGCGGTGGAAGCGGCACGAGCCGGGGAGGCGGGTCTGGGTTTCGCGGTGGTAGCGGATGAGGTCCGGTCTCTGGCGCAGCGTTGCTCGGAAGCGGCGCGCGACACTGGCGCTTTGATCAACGCCGCGGTATCGAGCTCGAATGAAGGCAGCTCCCGGCTGAACGGAGTGGTTTCGGTGATTTCGGAAATTACGGGAAGCGCCGCAAAAGTTCGCCAAATGGTTTCCGCTGTCAACGAAGCGAGCCAGGATCAGGCCCGCGGAATTTCGCAAATCGCCGATGGCCTCTCGCGGATGGAAAAGGTCACGCAGCAAACTGCCGCGAGCGCGGAACAGGGCACCAAGGCGAGCCGCCAGATGGATACCCAGGCCCACGCGCTGCAGCAGGTTGTGCACGAGCTGTTGACGATGGTGGATGAGCGGGCTGCGTAGAACAGAGTCAGGATGGGTTGGGTATCATCCGTGTGCATCTGTGTCCGTCTGTGGCTCAATCCGTTAGGTTTCTAAGTGGGGAAGAGTATCAGCCACGGATGGACACGGATGCACACGGATCAGAAGCGCATTTGACAGAGGCCGTCATCGGGGCTGCGTTCGAGATCTCAAAAGTGCTGGGCGCCGGATTTTTGGAGAAGGTCTATGAACGGGCGCTAATTCGCGAACTGGCGTTGCGCGGCGTGAGTGTCAAAGCGCAAGTCTCGTTTCCCGTGTGCTACAAAGGCCACTACGTGGGCGAATACGTGGCCGATCTGGTGGTTGCGGGAAGACTCCTAGTTGAATTGAAGTGTGTGGACCACTTTGCCAGGGAACATCTGGCGCAATGCATCAACTACCTGAAGGCCTCCGGCTTGCGCTTGGGTCTACTCATCAATTTCCAGAGACCCCGAGTGGAATGGAAGCGCGTACTGCTAGACCGATAACGGGCATTCAATGCCGCCAGTCGTCCAATCGGCGCAGCGAGTGTCTCAGGACATAGTTGCCGACTGCGATACCCAGCACTTGCCCGGCTTGACAAGCCGTTCGAAAATGAATGCCGCCAAACACGCGCGCATCTGCTACTTCGTTGAGCGCTGCGCGGAAACTGGCGAAGCTTCGCGTCTGCCCCGGTAGTGCGTCGTTCGTCACGGTGATGGCAGTTCTCTCGCCAAAGTAGCGGGCAAGCACCCAGGCCGCGGCGCCACTGGCGCAGGAGTGGGCGGACGGGTATTCCGGGAATGACGGAGTGGCGATCAGCGGCGTCCATGCCGGATCCGGATCAGTGTCCGGATTCCCATCGGTATCGGCCAACGTGATCGCCGTGATCGGCCGCCAGGATACGTACGTGTATTTCGCGTCCCAGCAACCGATCATGGCGTCTGACATGGCCAGGTTTACGTGCGCCAGGAGGCGTGCCGTCTCCAACAGGCTGAAATGATGCTGGGTTGCCAGCGAAACCGCGACGGGGTCCCAGAAATCGGGTGGATTGCCTGCCTGCCAAAAGAGCGCGAAGGCGGTTTGATCGGGTGTCCGGCTGGTACTGGAACTGCTTCCCATCAGTTTGGTTTCATTGAAATCCACGGCATATTGGGGGCTGTCCAAAGCGTTGGGTCCTGACGGCCGGAACTGCGAAGGTGACCGCATGACCCAGGGAGTGACGCGCGCGAGCTGCGGGGCGAGACCGGGCGCAAACACGGGCGGAGTGGGACGCCAAACGCCCGGAGCAGTTCCGCCGGTGAAGGGCGGTGGCGTATCCGCGAATCCATCATTGCTTCGCCAGGCCCAGATCGCGTCGGCTACAGTCTGGCCCCAGTCGATTCCTCTTTGAATCGCTTCGGACCGCTCGGCTCCCCAGCCACGAGAGATGCTGGCGAGCGAGGCCGAGCGCTGTTGATCCAGCATGTCCGATTGCGCCGGGTAGAGGCGGACTAAGATCGCGTATGCGGCTTGCACGGCAGCGGCGCGTTTCGAGGCATGGCGCGGGCCCGTGCGCGCAACAAAAATAGGTGTGTACTGCGGATCGATGCCGTTCACCGCGTCGAAAACCGCCGCCTGCACGATCGCCGTGCTCCGTGTCGAAACAGGCGCGGGTGTCGCGGGCGGCGTGAGTGTCGCTTCGAGCATGATGCGATTCCAGTCAGCGACTTCATCCGCCGCTCGCGCCACTCCAGCGCTGGACAGCAGCAGGAGCGATAACGCCAGGAATGGGGAGAATGTCTTTGTTTTCATGCCAGCAGCCTTGCCATTTCCGGCAAAGAGTGCAATGCACTGCGGGTGAAACCTTGGTGACAACACATCCCGCTGAGCCGATTGAATTTACAGCGAGTGGTGAAAGGTGATTAACGGGTGTAAAATCGTACCCCAGTACAATGGCGAGCGCGGTGACCAGGCCGGAATCGAGCGCCTCCGGCCGGATTTTCCGGTTTGGGGCATTCGAGTTCTGTGTCGAGACGCGCGAACTACGGAAGCACGGACTTCGCATCAAGCTCAGCGGGCAACCGGCCAGCGTGCTTGCGATGCTCGTGGAACGTCCCGGCGAGGTGATCACACGTGAGGAGCTGCGGAAACGGCTGTGGCCCGACGGCACGTATGTGGATTTCGAGCACAGCGTGAATACGGCTGTGAAGAGACTCCGGCAGGCGCTGGGCGATTCGGCCGATGCGCCACGGTTTATTGAGACGCTGGCTAGGAACGGGTACCGGTTTATTGCGCCGGTGAGCCAAGCGGCCCAACCGTCAACACGAGTGTCGATACTGCCGAGGGGGCGCCCGCACGCAGGAGTGCGTGCGCCACGAGTTTTGGTCCCGTTTGCGATCTTGTCAGTGGTCGTTGGTGTACTGGCCGGGTTACATGAGAAAGGGCGACCGCCTGTAGCGCCGGGGCCGATCCGGTCGTTGGCGGTGCTTCCTTTGGCGAACCTTTCCGGTGATCCCGGTCAGGAGTATTTCGCGGAAGGAGTGGCGGACGTGCTCCGTCAAGACCTGGAGGGAATCCGCGCTCTGCGAGTCGTCTCTCGAACATCGTCGATGTATTACCGCGGCAGCCACAAGCCGCTGCCGGACATGGCGCGGCAGATGGACGTGGATGCGGTGGTGGATGGCTCGGTATTGCGCTCGGGCAACCGTGTGCGGATCAGCGTTGAGTTGATTCAGGCCGCCAACGACACACGGTTGTGGGGCGACACTTACGATCGGGATCTGAAAGACGTATTTGCCTTGCAGAGCGAAGTGGCCCGGAGAATTGCTGATGAAATCCAGGTGACTTTGACCCCGCACGATCGCGCGCGGCTAGCGCACCTCCCCACTCCCGATCCGGATGCCTATTTGGCCTATTCGAAGGGGAGATTTTTCTGGAACAGGAGAACGGAAGTGGACCTGAAGAGGGCTATCGGGTACTTCCAGCAGGCGATTGCAAAAGATCCCAATTACGCGCTGGCCTATGATGGCCTCGCGGATTGCTGGCTTCCGCTTGGATGGTATGCGTACATGGCTCCAGCAGACACTTTTCCGCAGGCGAAAGCGGCCGTCAGGAAGGCCCTAGCTCTCGATGATTCACTCGCCGAGGCGCATACGTCGCTGGCCTTCGTAACGCTTTACTATGATCGCGACTGGGCCGGCGCGGAACAGGAATTCCGCCGGGCCATTGATTTGAATCCGAACTATGCTAACGGACACCACTGGTACGCTGAGTTTCTGTCGCTGGTAGGACGGCACAAAGAAGCGATTGCAGAATCGGAACGCGCCCGTGAGCTCGATCCGTTGTCGACCATCATCAATACGTGGGTGGGCTCACGATATTTCTTTGCGCGGCATTACGACGAAGCTATCGAACAATACCGAAATGCCGTTGAAATGGACCCTAGCTTCGTACCCGTGCATCTGGTGCTCGGACACGCGTTCGAACAAAAACACTTGTACGCGGAAGCCATCGCGGAGCTTGAAAGGGCAGTGACGCTATCCGGCGGCAGCCCGGTGTATAGGGCCTCGTTAGCGCACGCGTATGGAGTTTCCGGCAGGCGGGACGAGGCCCGGAAGCTATTCGATGATTTACGAAACCTGTCGAAGCGCAGACATGTGTCCTCTTATGATCTGGCGCTTGCGGCGTTGGGTGTAGGCGCAATAGATCAGAGCTTCTCGTTGCTCGCGCGGGCGGTGGACGAACGCTCGCCTCGGGTTGCATTCCTGACCGTGGATCCCCGGTTTGACGGACTCCGCAGCGATGCCCGGTTCAAGGCGTTGATGGTTCGAATCGGGCGGTGATGCTGGAACCGGCTTCGTTGCCGCCGGGAAGCTGAAGGGTAATCTGCTTGTCTGCGAGTGAGACGCGCAGAGTCAAAGGCTGATTTTCCGGATTGGATGCGGTGACGCGCGAGCCACCGGCCGTTTTCCGGACGAGCAGTAAACATGCGTGATTGGTACTGATGCGGCCAATGGGCGTGGCGAGCGATCCAGGCTTGCGAAAGACCGCTTCAATCAACTGCAGATTGCGGGTGTATACGGCCTGAACATCTTCGCGATTCGCGAGCACGCGGCTGGGGGGATGTTTGGCAAAGGCCGCGGTTTGATTCGCAGAAGCGCCCGGCAGAATCGTATATTGATACGTGCCTCCGCGCGGCGACCTCCCGTGATCGATCCAGAGATTGAAGACCGGATGGGACACAAGCTCCGTCGAGCCTGCGCCGATATCGGACCATCGGCCGCTTTGTATCTTCGCGGAGAACGAGACGCTCGTATGGGGACCGAAGACATAGCCGACTTGATCGTGATCGACCCACTTGATACGCCCGTGCGGGTTCCTAACCACGTTTCCTACGAGAAGAGTCTGGTTCACATCAGTGGCGACGTCGTGCTGCCGGTCATTGGAAAGCGTAATTCCGGCACCCAGAGCCAGGTAGTGATCGTCGAAAAAGAACCAGGCTTTGTACGCGGTGAGACTGCCGCGAAGGAGATCCATGGCGGCCAGGCCATAGGTTCCGTCGGAGGCGCCGCCCACGAATGCGCTCTTGCCACGCATGCCGATCGGATGCGGATCGCCGGTTTCGAGCGTTCCCTGAATGGCGGTCGCGCCGGGCAATTTGGTCCAATCCCACACGGGGAAGATACCGCGGTATTCGTCGCCGGTGCGATACAGGAAATTGACGCCATCGGAAAGGTGCTCCGACTTCTTCCCTTCCCCGTTGACGAGCTCTGCGTTCAACGTGCGCGTCGAGAACATCTTGACGGAGGTGTAGAAGCCTTTCCGCCGGTGCACCATGAAATCCGAGCACCAGAATTGTTTATTTCCGGTTATCTCCGGTAAGCTCTCCGTGACTGTTCCGGGCCTGGTGATCTCTCTGCCGATTGCGTTGTAATCGAACAGCCCGTG
This sequence comes from Bryobacteraceae bacterium, assembly GCA_035651215.1. Taxonomy (GTDB): domain Bacteria; phylum Acidobacteriota; class Terriglobia; order Bryobacterales; family Bryobacteraceae; genus Bog-105. The sequence goes on along the minus strand of DASRGE010000003.1, from coordinate 95,881 downwards.
GTAGGCCATCCATCGCTCGCCGTCCTGTAGGTAGAAACGGAAAATAGCGTTTCGATCAGGCGGAATCTGAAAGCGCGTGCCTTGCGCAAATGAGATGAACTTGCCCACATCGCTCGCAAAGACCAAGCCATATCCGCCGTTGTAGAGCTGCGGTCCGTGCTGGTGAAACGAGGCGTCCGCCTGGATGCCTTCTTCGCTCGGGGACACGATTTTGATCTCCTCATACATTCGCCGGTGGCCTTCGGCCACAACTTGGGGATCGTTCCGGAGGCATCCGCGAACAATCTCGATCCTGGTTCCCCAGATCAAATTGGCCCCGGTCCACGGCACGCGGCGCCAATCGCTCCGCTTCATGATTGCGATGACTCGGGAGAGATCGTTTTCAGGGAGTTCGGGCAACAAGAGCGAGGCAATCTCTCCCATCAACTGCGGAACACCGATTTCGTTCCACCACCAGTTCGGATTGCGGTAATCGTGATCCAGCCAGAATTCGAGAGCGTGGAGAGTTTGTTGTTCCAATTTCCGATCTTGGCCCAGACGCGCGGCTTTGGCCATTGCAAGCGTGCGATCGAGATGAGTCGCGGCCCGCCATTCCGCGCGTTGCCGGCTTTGGTAATCGATATCCGGCCAGCTCCCGTCCGGCTTCAATTGACTGGCGTATTTGGAGGATTCCGTTTGGACCTGCGCGGTATCCGAAAGCAGAGAATGAACGTACTGCTCCAGAATGTGGGCTGTTTCTGCCGGTTGAAACAGCAGGGTAAGCAACAAGAGCGTCACGTCAATAGACGCTCCGGTGCTGTTCCGCGCCTTTGGAGGCGAGCGAGAAGCGGGGCTCGACCGGCGGGTTGCGGGCTCCGGTTACCCGCGCAGCGGTATATTCGCCAACGGCCGGACCGTGCTTAAAGCCGTGGCCTGAGCCTCCGCCAGCGATCCAGACGTTTTCGAAGTCGGGATGACGATCGATGATGAAATCGCCGTTTGCGGTGTTCTCATATTGGCAAACGCGCGAATCCACGATAGGCGAGTTACCGAGCGCGGGAAACCGCTCGTTGACGTAGGCTCGCGCGGCCGCCACTTTTTCCGGCATGACAAAGCGGTTCAGCGTGTCGGGATCAACGAGCGGACCGTGCTTGTCGAAAGCGACTTTGAAGCCCCGCGTTTCGAGATCCGGGAATCCGTACATGCCGCGCTCGTCGCTGAAATCGATCCAGACGGGTATCTGCGATAGGCTAAAGCGGCGGTCGCCGGAAGGAATGCCGAAGAAGAACACTTCCTGGCGCGTGGGAAAGATGCGATTCCCCAGGATGTGCGGGAATACTTTTCCGAGCCAAGGGCCGCAGGCGAAAACGAAGCCGCCGGCGGGGATGGATTCGCCCGACGAAGTGAGGACCGCATCGAGCTTTCCCCTGCCCCGCGGAGTTTGCACAGCATCCAGGCGATACGTCCCGCCCCGGCGCACAAAAGCCTCCACCACGGCGGCGACGGATTCGCGAGCCATGAGCGCTCCGCTCTCGGGCTCGAGGATGGCAATTGTTCCAGCAGCGGTGTGAATTTGTGGATATTGTTTCTGCAAGTCCGCGGGCGAGAGATCCCGAAACGGTATACCGAATTTGCGCAAGGTTTCGCGGCTTTGCTCGACATAGGCGAGATTCGGTTTCGCCATCCAGAGGACACCGATTCTGTGCAGCAAGTTGCGGCCGGTCTCCGCGAAGAAGCGCGACCACAGCGCGAGAGAGCGCTTGGCCATGCGCGTGTAGACTTCGTCGGGTCCATAGGAACAGCGGATGATGCGCGACTCGCCGCCGGAGCTGGCGCGCGAGCTCGCCGGGCCGTATTGATCGAGCAGAATTACTTTGTGGCCAGCGGAAACCAGGTGATAGGCCGTCCAGGCGCCGAACACGCCCGCGCCAATCACGGCGTACGTTTCCTGGTTTTGCGCTTTCGGCAGCAAGGCTGCGGCGGCCCATGATGCGGCCCATTCACGACGGCTCATAGACATCGGAAATTCTATTGTCGCTGGCTTGGCCCCTCCCTGACGGCCGGGGTTCTGTCAAAATGGGCGAGTGAAACCGCAAAAGTTAAGCCCGCAGGAACTGGATTCCGTTGCGGCCGAAATTGGATGGACGCTACGTGACGGGAAACTGCATCGCGACTTTCAGTTTGCCGACTTCGCCCGCGCCTTTGGCTTCATGACCACTGCGGCCATTCAAATTGAGAAGATGAATCACCACCCGGAGTGGTCGAACGTATATAACCGGGTTTCCGTCGACCTGGTAACGCACGATGCCGGAGGCGTCACGAGCAAAGATGTGGAACTAGCTCGCTTGCTAAACGACATCGCATGAAAGCCTTGTTAGCGGCCGCGTTTTTGGGTGGATCTCTGCTCTTCGCGCAAGCGGAATCCGCCCGGCCTTTTCCGCAAACAGACGCCGTTCTGGTAGATGCGCTCATTAACGAAGCGGTGAACACCGGCCTGATTCCCGGCGCGGTAGCCATCATCGGGCAGAACGGGCAGATCATTTTTCGAAAGGCCTACGGTTTCCGCGCTCTGATTCCCCGGCGTGAGCCGATGACGATCGATACGATTTTCGATGCGGCTTCGCTGACCAAGGTGGTCGCGACGACGCCCTCGATTATGAAGCTGTTCGAAGAAGGCAAACTCCGGCTGGACGATCCGGTGACGAAGTACCTGCCCGAATTTCAAGGCGGCAAGAGCGACATCACGGTCCGGCTGCTGATGACGCATTTTTCCGGGATGCCGCCGGATGTGGATCTCGTGCCCCGCTGGAGCGGTTATCAGACGGGCATTCAAAAGGCGTTGACAGCCAAGCCGATTGCTCCGCCCGGAGCACGGTTTATCTACAGCGACATTAATTTCATTCTGCTGGGCGAGATTGTGCGGCGGCTCTCGGGAGAAAGCCTGGCCCAATTTGCGCACGAGCAGATTTTCGTTCCGCTGGGTATGACGGAAACCGGATTCCTCCCCTCCCCCTCTTTGCGCCCGCGAATTGCGCCCACAGAGATGGATCCCGATACAGGCCAGCCGTTCCGGGGCGTGGTACACGATCCAACCTCGCGCTATATGGGCGGTGTTGCAGGTCACGCAGGCGTATTCACTACCGCCGACGATCTGTCCAAATATGCCGAAATGATGCTCAATGGCGGAGCGAGGCAAGGGGTTCGTGTGTTTCAACCGCTCACGGTCCAGAAATTCACAGAGCCGGCGAGCCCGGCGGATCAGCCGATCCTGCGCGCGCTCGGCTGGGATATGGATTCGCCGTTCTCGAGTAATCGCGGCGAGCTGTATCCGATCGGCTCATACGGCCACACGGGCTTTACCGGCACGTCCATGTGGATGGACCCGCGAACGAATTCGTTCGTGATTTTGTTGACCAATGCTGTACACCCGCATCGCGGAAAATCGCTGACGTCCCTGCGCTGCCGGCTCGCCACACTGGTAGCAGCTTCGTTTGGGATGAGCGTTCCGGATACGGTCTCGCTGACCGGGTATCGGGATACCATTCAGGGCGCCGGTGTTCACCGCGTGATCAACCGCGATGTCGAGACATTGACCGGGCTCGACGTGCTCGAACAGGACAAATTTCGCGAGCTGCAAGGCAAGCGGATCGGCCTGATCACGAACCACACGGGACTGGACCGGGCCGGGCACCGCAATGTGGATGTGATGCTCGCGAACGGGATTCACGTGGTGCGCCTGTTTTCGCCCGAACACGGCATCAACGGCACCGAGGACACGTCGATCGGGAACAGTAAGGATGCCGAGACCGGTCTTCCGGTGATCAGCTTGTATCAGCCGAAACAGCGACGTCTACCCGCCGATCAGATCCGGGATCTGGACGCGATTGTGTACGACATCCAGGATGTGGGCGCCCGGTTCTACACGTACTCCTGCACGATGCTGTATGCGCTGGAAGAATCGGCCAAAGCGAGAAAGCCGTTTTATCTTTTGGACCGGCCGAACCCGATTACCGGAACGCACGTCGAAGGTCCGGAGATGCAGAAGGATCTGGAATCCTTCGTCGGATGCTACGACATTCCGCTGCGGCACGGCATGACATTCGGCGAACTGGCGAGGATGGCCAACACCGAGCAGCACTGGGGCGCGAACCTGCACGTCATCAAAATGAAAAACTGGGAGCGCGGCGACTGGTTCGATACGTCCACCCTGATGTGGGTGAATCCATCGCCGAATATGCGCAGTTTGAACGCCGCTCTGCTTTACCCGGGACTGGCGATGCTGGAAGCGTCGAGTAATTACTCCGTGGGACGAGGGACGGATGCGCCCTTTGAGCAGATTGGCGCGAATTGGATTGTGGGCGAGACGCTGGCAAAATACCTGAACAGCCGCTTCATTCCGGGAGTGCGCGTGTATCCGACGAAGTTCCGCCCGGAGTCGTCTCACTTTGCCGGGCAGGAGATTGAGGGAGTCCGGTTTGTGATTACCGACCGGGAGGCGTTCGACAGCACGCGGCTAGGAATTGAAGTGGCTGCTGCTCTGGAGAAGTTTTATCCCGGCAAAATCGACTTCGAAAAATGCCGGTACCTGATCGGGAATCACGAGACGCTGGGAGCGCTCGAGATCGGTAAGGATGCGAGCGCGATCTGGTCGAAGGCGCAGGAACAGGCGGCCACGTTTATGGAGCGGCGGAAGCCGTATTTACTGTATTAGGACCCGTTGGCCGGGATGCGGAAAAATATTGGCCACGGATGGACACGGATACACACGGATGGAAAGCAAAGATTGAAGATACGGAAATCCGTGCGGCGGCAGCCGTACGTGTTGTATCCGGGTAGGGCCGGTAAGATCACCGGCCCTGACTAAAGTGGTTGCGCGCGAGCCTCACAATCGCTTTGGCGATGCCTTTTGCCGTCTGCTTCGGATCGCCACCGGTCATGTTTTGACTCATGTTAAAACTCATCGGATGGTTGCGGAGGTAAGCGCCGCACGGCTGCCGGCTTTGAAAGCGGTCACTTCGCCCGACAAGACCAGCGTGTGCTCGCGCGGCGGTGTGCCCGTGCCGTTCTCGAGGTATACGTCTGAAAAACACTTTGCGTGCTTCAGCTCATCGACGATCGCGCGCATCATGAATGCCAGGTAACCATCCGGCAGCTTCACATTGTTCGCGACGGTAAAGGATGAGACCGCAACCGCTTGCTCGGCGGGGTTGGCCGATGCGATCGCCGAAAAAACAACCAGCAGCCCAAAACAGGATTTCGCGAGAGTCAAGCGCATAAGGTTCTCCCTGGTTTTCCGCTCCTTGTAACTGCGTGCTCAGCGCGGCAGGGCAACGCGTATCGTCGCCCCAAACACCGGCAATGCATCCTCGATCCCGGCAAAGGGACCGATGGATAAGTGGCGGTTCAGCCGTACATCGGCGCGATACGTTGCGGCGAATAGAGGGGTTACCGACAACTCTTTGGGCGACCATGTCCGAACGGCCGTTCCGCCACCGGCATACGTGGTCCGGTACTTGACGCTCAATTGCGGGCCGATGCCGGCCCCCAGCCCCACGCCCATCGAGAAACGCCTGCGATGCACGAAATTGAAATACTTGGTTGCCAGCACACCGGGCAGGCTGGTACTGCCGCTGTAACGATTTCCCGCGAATTCGTCCGCCACTCCTTTGGCGTTACCATCGAAGGCCAGCCGTGTAAATGCAACGGAGAAACTGGGCGACCCGTCTTTGTGCATACGGGCAATGCCCGCGTCAAACACCGGTCCTGAACCGCTGACCTGAAACCGGTTTTGCTCGGCGTTCGCCAACTGTGAAATTCCCGCGATGAAGCCCCCTCCGGCCTGGATGGCCCAGTAGGGCGCCTCTTCCGAGCCGAGCGTTTGTTGAGCGTGAATGGACCCGGCGGCCACCGGCACGATGATCGCTATCAAAGTACGAACTGCAATTCTCTTCATGGTTCCTCCAAGTTTTGTCGAGTGAGATCCAAGGAGCTCGTAGCGAGATCCTTTGCCTTGAGAAACGTTGAAACAGATCAAAGTTGGACATCTTCGGCGATGTCCCTTTTTTGCGCGGTTTGTCGTTTTACCTGATGGGTGTGCGACATAAATGTGGAAGGTTGGGCCAAGGACGCCCCTTGCTTACGCGCGGGGTTCTGTGATTCCGGGATTCCACATTTATGCCGCACACCTTTACCTGATAGGGCTCTTGTGAATTCGAGCGTGTGTATGGTATTTGAAGTTGATACTTGCGTTATGCCGGACACGGCGAATTCGGAGGGCTTCCCGGAGCTGTACCGCGAGTTGCGCGCCATCGCGGCGCGTCACCTCCGAAATCGTAGCCGCGGGAATACGCTGCAGCCCACGGCTCTCGTCCACGAGGCGTATCTGAAGATTTCGCGGGCCGGCTTTGCGGCAAACGATGCGATGCACCTGCTGTGCGCCGCGTCCGCTGCCATGCGGCAGATACTGGTTGATCATGCCCGCTTCCGCGCGCGGCAGAAGCACGGTGGGGGCCGCATACACTCGCTCCTTGCCGAGGACAGCGAGCTTGGTGTGGCTCCGGCGGTGGACGTCCTCTTTGTGCATCAAGCGCTGACGCGTCTGGCCGAACTCGATACGCGACAGGCGAAAATTGTCGAGCTCAAGTTTTTCGGCGGCCTTACTTCGCAGGAGATCGCTGCCGCTTTGAACCTGTCCACCAAAACCGTCCAGCGCGATTGGGAAATGGCTCGTGCGTGGCTCCAGCGCGAGCTCAAAAGCGCCCGAGATCAATGTGAATAGGACGAATTATCAATTTCTGAAGCAGTTGTTCCAAACCGCGGTGGAGTCCAGTCCCGAGGATCGCGATCGTCTGCTCAAAGAACTGAGCGCCAGCTCGCCCGAACTGGCTTCCGAACTGGAAAGTCTGCTCGCCGAACACGAACATTCGGAGCTCCAAACATTGGTGTTTAGCGAAGTTGCGGCTGAGACACTCGAATCCCAACGCGAAACGGCTGGACCCTACATACTCACTCGCGAGCTGGGCTGCGGCGGCTCGGGCCGCGTGTTTCTCGCCTATCGCTCCGACGATCAGTTCCGGCGGCATGTAGCCGTCAAACTGCTGAGGAGTCCGCTGACGATGGTCGCCGACGAGTTCTTCCTCGCCGAGCGCGCCGCCCTTTCGCAGCTCCAGCACCCGAACATCGCGACCCTTATCGATTGGGGAGTTATGCCGCCGGGCACACCCTGGCTCGCCACCGAATTCATTGACGGCATTCCCGTCGACCGCTTCTGCCAGGAGCGCAACCTCACTGTGGCTGCCCGCCTACAGCTCTTCCGGCAACTCTGTGAAGCGGTAGCATACGCGCATCGCCATCTGATTCTGCACCTCGATCTAAAACCCGACAACATTCTGGTGGACCCTTCCGGCCAAATCAAACTACTGGATTTCGGCATATCCCGGCTCAAAACCGCCCCGGCAACATCGGAAGCGAATACGGCATGCACTCCCTCCTATGCCTCGCCCGAGCAGATTCGCCAACTCCCACTGAGCACCGCAAGCGATGTCTACAGCCTGGGAGTTGTGCTGTTTCGCATGTTGACCGGAAGCTTGCCGTATTGCCCCTCCCACGCCGATGCCGGCGGATGGGCGCGGGTTGTTCTCAACGAACCTGCCCGCCGGCTGCGCGATGCTCCCGAATTGAAGCGCGAGCAGAAACGCGCCTTTACCTATGAGCTGGAAGCGATTGTGGCGCGCGCGTTGGCGAAGGACCCGGCCGACCGGTACGCCACGGCCGAAGAACTGAATGCGGACGTGAGCCGCCTGCTCCATCGCAGACCGGTGCACGCGGCTGGCAATAACCGCTCCTACCGGTTTGGTAAGTTCGTTTCCCGAAACCGGACCGCCGTTCTCAGCGCCGCGCTCGCCTTCCTGTCCCTTAGCATTGGAACCGGGGTGGCGCTATGGAAAGCACATGCGGCAGCGCTCGAGGCGAAAGTCGAACAGCGCCGCGTCGAGCAATTGACGCGTGTAGCGCATCAGCTGCTATCCGATTTACCCGGCATGGTCCGCTCAGCTCCGGATGAAGTCGCAACCCGCAAGGCATTGCTGGCAACTGCGTTGGCCCATTTGGATGAAGTGCAGCGGGATGGCGTGCGGACACCGGGCTTACAGCGTGAGCTGGGCCTCGCCTATCTTCGGTTAGGTGACCTGGACGGCGAATTCGGTACTACCGCGGCGGCGCTCGCCAGTTACCGCAAAGCGGTCGCATACTTTTCCGCGGCGTGGCCGGCTGCGCCGCGTGACGTCGAAGTAGGATCGCTTCTGATGGAAGCCTATGGCCACCTCGGGCGTGTCGAGCCGGACTTAGGCGCCGGGGCCATCGCCCTCCAGGAGGCAGTTCGCTTGGCGAAGCAGCTCGAGGCCACTCCCCTTAATGGGCAGCAGAGGGAGCGTGTAGCCGCCGCTTACTTTTGGCTCGGCGAAAACGAGCATGGACGCGGCGATCTGGCCGCTGAAGTTCCCAATTATCTGACCTATGTCGCGAATCTGCAAAACATCATCAAGAGATATGGCGCAACTTGGCGCTTATATTACGAAGTGGGCCTCAGCTACGAACGCGCTGCGATCGCGCTTAGAAATGCTGGACAGTACGCTGAAGCTCTGCGCTACGCGAACTTGGCCGATGCCAGCTTCCATCAGGCGCTCGAACGCTACCCGGGTAATCGCGACGTGGTGGACGAGATCGCCTCGAACCTCCAATCGACAGCCGATATTCTGCGGCGCGAGCGGCGGTATGCACAAAGTCATTCCTACCTACAAAGATCCCAAATTATTTTGGTTGGATTAGCGGGCAAGGATCCGGCGGCCGAAGGCGAGCTGAATCTCGATCTGAGCTGGAACTATGTCACGGTGGGCGACCTTGCGTTCGACGAGCGAAAGTGGCAAAGCGCGCTCCAGGCATATCAACGAGCCCGGTCGCTTTGCCAGGCCATTGTGAACAAAGATCCGAACCGCTGGACGCTTTACGCCTGGGCAAAGATACACAATCGCCTCGGCATTTTAGAGTTGCGCCGAGGCGATGCAAATTCCGCCGAAAACGATTTCACCAAGGCACAGCAGGCAGCACAAACGGGAATCCTCGAATCACCGTTGAATGCGCAACTCAAAGTGCAACTGGCCACTGCTTCGGAAGGGCTGGCGGCCTCTCAACGTGAGATCGCCGGCGCTGATTCCGTAGCAGCGCAGGCAGCCGGCGAGCGCGCCAAAGCCGACTGGAACGCAGCGGCGGCGGCATGCCGCCAGTGCGTGGAAGTGAAAGAGTATGTTCGCTCCGGTTCAGCGCTTGACACGCTGTAACGAAGCAGATTTGCGGAAAAAAGGGATTGGCCACAGATGGACACGGATACACACAGATGGAAAGCAAAGATTGAAGATATAGAATTCAATCCCTGTCCATCTGTGTGAATCTGTGGCTTAAACTTCTCTAGGTAGCGGACGCTTCCACCGCCTGGGCGGAGCCGGTGGGTTTCGATTTGCTTCCCGGCGGACGGCCGCGACGCCTCGGTTCAGAGCCCGGTGCAGTTGTGTCGCCGTGTTCGTGTTCTTCTTCCGCCGCTGCGGCGGCGGCGGCTGCATCTTTCAACCAGGAAGGCGGACGTCCCCGCCGGCGCCCGCGGCCTCTCGCCAGACGTTCCAGGGTGAGAATCGCTTCTTCTATTTGCTCGCGCTCGAGCCGCAACTCGGCGAGCATTTTATCCACATCCAAGATGGATACCTCCTCCAGCATTCCGGCCGATCGATTCGCCTGGAGACCTGCGTCCGGCTTAAATCGCCGACTATGAGATTTAGAGGAAGTTTAATTCGTGTTTGACAGGAAATTCAATACACTCGCGCCACTTATGGGTCTAACAGTCCTACTGGTACTAAGACGATATAAGTGGCGATACTGTCAAAAACCGCTGATTTTCACTCGTAGTTTCAAACTTTCCGGTTTTTCCAGTAGAAATAAAATGGTATGCCGAGCGCCATTAGACCCAATCCCATAAGCGATTCGCGTGGCCTTGTTTGAACGGTGCTCACGAGCAGGAGCGACGCAACCGCGACAAACAGTACTGGCACCACCGGGTACCCAATCACCCGGTACGGCCGAGGCAGGTCTGGGCGCTTTTTCCGGAGCACGAACACGGAAACAGCGGTCATTAAATACAAAATCCAACTTCCGAATATGACGAAATTATAGAGATCGTCATACCAGCCACTTAGCACGACAATGCAGGACCAGAGGCAAAGCAGGATCATGGAATTGCCCGGCGTTCGGTATTGCGGATGCACTTTAGCGGCAGTCCGGAAGAAAAGGCCGTCGCGCGCCATGGCATAAGGCACGCGCGAGCCGGAAAGAATAGAGCCGTTTAAAGCGGCAAAGATGGAAATTAGAACCGCGACCGTGACGGCGCCGGCGGCCGCTCTTCCATACAGACTGGACATCACGTCCGCGGCGACGCGGTGGCTGGCGGCAACCTGCGCGGGAGCCATAACGTAGAAATACGCAATATTGATGAGAATGTAGGTAGCGATGACGGCCGAAGTGCCCAGAATGAGCGAACGAGGCAGATTCCGCTTCGGGTCGCGAATTTCGGAAGAAACCATGCTCACGTTATTCCAGCCGTCGTAGGCCCACAACGCACTTACCATGGCCGCGAAAAAGCCGGCCATGCCTCCAACGCTTACGATGCGCGCGCCGAGATGGGAAAAATCACCGCGGCCGGAGCATAGACCGACGACGATAATCCCGGCGATGAGCAATAACTTTACGGCAGTGACAAACACCTGCAGATTGCCGCCGGACCGGACTCCTACGTAGTTGACTACCGCGAGAATGAGGATCACGCCGATCGCGACAAGCTGGCCGTAGTGAATTTCGAGCAAACTGCCGCCGGGACCGACGTGCAAGGGAATGACGAGGAGCGAGGCGCCCAGAACAGGAAAGAACGCCGTTAAGTAGGTGTAAAAACCGGCCGCGAGCGTTGCGATGGAACCGCTTTTCGCGACCCAGAATTGAGTCCATCCATAGATATAGCCCCAGAACGGGCCATAGGCCGCACTCAAGTAGACGTACTCTCCTCCGGCTTCCGGCATGGCGGCCGCGAGTTCGGCGTACGTGAGGGCCCCGAACAAGCTGAGCAATCCGGCGACGATCCAGACGAGAAAGAGAATCTTGACAGACCCGACGAAGCTGATCATGGTGGAGGGAACCAGGAAGACGCCGCTGCCGATCACGGTGCCGATGACAATCGAGATGGCGCTCCATAAGCCGAGGACGCGCTGTAAGGAAGGGCCTTCGACGGGCTTGGTTTTGACGGGCATACTACAAGGAAGGTGTCACATGGGACGGCGCACTGAAGTTCGCCGCTGCACGCTGAAGCGTGCGCCACTGGGCAGGAGCAGGCTGGCTGCGTAGCCGCACGCGAAGGTAGTTAACGAGCCGAGCACCACATACCATGTGTACGCGATTTGGGTTCGCAGCAGAAGCGTGGCGGCTAACCCCGCGCTCATTCCAATCATGGCGGACCACTCGCCGACGCGCTTGGTCAGGACGCCCAGCAAGAAGACGCCGAGCAGCGCGCCGTAGAGAACCGAAGCGATGGAGAGTCCGGCTTCGAGGACCCGGCCCCAGTGGCGCGCCGCCAGGCCGATCGTGAAAAGGACCGCGCCCCAGGCGACCGTGGCCCAGCGCGCCAGACGCAGGTAATACGATTCGGGATGGTGGGGCCGTAACGGCCGGAGGAAATCCATGATGGTGGTGGAAGCCAGGGCGTTCAATGCCGCGCTCAGGTTCGACATGGCCGCGGCCAGAATGGCGGCCATCACCAGCCCGGCCAGTCCCACGGGCATGTGAGTCCAGATGAACTCCGGATAGATCCGCTCGGCCACTGCGGGCGCGGGGCGGCGCCCGTCCTGATAATGCACGTACAGCAGAACGCCGATTACGAGAAACAGCGCAAACTGGAAAAAGATCACTATCCAACTAGTGAATAGCGCGAGGCGGCTGTCTCGCTCGTTTCGCGCGGCCAGCAGGCGCTGCACCAGAAGCTGCTCGGTTCCGTGGCTGGCCGTAGTGAGGAAACAGCCGCCGATCAGTCCTGCCCAAAAGCTGTAAGTGCGCTGAAAAAATTGGTGGGAAAGCTCAGCCCGGAAGTCGAATATCTGAAACTTATGCACGGCTTCTCCGGAGGCGAGGACGTGCGGCCAGCCTCCCGGGATCTGGTGGAGAATCAGGAAAAAGCTCACCAGCGCTCCGCCGATATAGAGCAGCATTTGCAGCACATCGGTCCAGATGACGGCGGTCATGCCGCCCTCAAAGGTGTAAAAGAGGGTCAGACACACGATCAGGACGATGGAGGGGACTTCACGGCTCCCCTGGAACAGAATGATGGAGACTACAATGGACACCGCAAAGACCCGAACCCCTTCGGCGAGCGAGCGCAGCAGCAGGAAGATTCCCGCCGTGAATTTGCGGATCCGGTTTCCGAAGCGGCGCTGCATGAGTTCGTAGGCGGTAAACATCTCGCCGCGAAAGTAGTGAGGCAGAAACAAAGTAGCAACCACAATGCGGCCCAGCAGATATCCCATGATGAGCTGCAGGAAGCCGAAATTTCCGGCAAAGGATAGCGCAGGCGTGCCGATGACGGTCAGCGTGCTAGTTTCCGCCGAGACGATGGAGAAAGCAATGGCCCACCAAGGCGCGCCGCGGCCACCCAAGAAATAGTCTTTGAGGCTCTTCTGGCTTTCTTTGAATCGCGCCCCGAACCACGTAATGAATATTAAGTAGGCCGCAATGACAGCGAGGTCCGCAAAGCGCATGGAAACGTGGATGATAGCATGCGGTTGGGATTTTCAAGAATGGCGAAAGGGAACAACTTGGCGAAACCGGGCATCTAAACTAATAGGAAGGTTGCGGGTAACGAATCGATTTCGTTATACTCCGGCTTTGTGCATTTGGTGGTATTCGCTGCCGAGTTGCGCAACTTGTCCGCCTTTCGGCAGGCGACAAAGCCGTAGAAGAATCCGCGAAAAGCGAAAAGACGTAGAATTCCTCTGAGGGAGGTTGTTCGTGAAGTTTAACTTTTTGAAAGCGAGCAAGCCGCTGCTGGCGACCAGCGCCTTTGCTCTTATGACCAGTCTGGTTTGCGTGCCATTCGCCGCAGCTCAAGCCACCACCGGGCAGCAACAGCCGCCGGCCGCCGGGCAGTCGGGCCAGTCCGAACAAAAGCCCCAAAAGAATTATAAGGACCGTGGCGAGTACGACCTCTACTCGAAGATCACGCAGACCCAGGATCCAAAGCAACGTTTGGAGCTGCTAAATACCTGGCAGGACAAGTACCCGCAGAGCGACTTTGCCCAGGACCGGCTCCAGTATTTCATCGCCACTCTCGCGCAGCTTGCACAGTCGGATCCGAGCCAGCGGCAGGCTCTGATCACCAAATGCGAAGACATGCTCAAGGTGGATCCGAAGAACTTTACGGCCATGTATTATATTTCGCTGTTTGGGCCGCAGGTAGGCGGCACGAGTCCTCAGCCCGACCTGGTGAATCAGGTTCAGACCGCCGCCAAGGGTTTGCTCGAGAATGCGGACACCCAGTTTGCTCCCGACAAGAAGAAGCCGAACATGACGGAGGAGCAATGGACCAAGGCGAAGAATGCGGTGCTGGCCATCGGGCACAATGCGCTGGCCTGGGTGGATATTTCGAACAAAGATACAAAAGGCGCGGCGGATGAGTACAAAGCGAGTCTGCAGGCGAATCCGGACCAGGGCACGGTTGCGTATCAATACGGAAAACTGATGCAGGACGACAAGTCCATTCCGGATAACCAGAAGTACCCGACAGTGCTATTCGAATATGCGCGAGCGGCGCAATATACGGGGCCGGGACCTGCCCTGCCGCCGGCTTCGCAAACGCAATTGATGGATTACCTGAAGAAGGTCTACACGCAGTACCACGGGAATCAGGATGGCTTGGATCAACTGCTCGCTCAGGCTAAGACCTCGGCGCTCCCGCCCGCGGGATTCAGTATCGTCAGCGCGGCGGATATTGCCAACAAGCAGGCACAGGAACTGAATACACGGATCGAAAACGACCCCGCTTTCAAGATCTGGTACGCCATCAAGCAGAACCTGCAAGACAAGGGCGACGCGTTCTTCGATAGCGATGTGAAAGGATTCGAGATTCCCGGGGATTCGGTTCCCAGCAAGACGTTCACCGGCACGGTGATCTCGATCAACCCGCCCGACCGCCCCACTCAGGTTGTGCTGGGTGTGGAAGACCCGACGAAGCCCGATGCGACACTGGTGTTCTCGCAGCCATTACCGGCTTCAGCGCTCGACAAGATCAAGGTGGGACAGCAGATCCAGTTCTCCGGTATTGCGGACAGCTACACCAAGGACCCGTATATGCTGACCTTTAAGGATCCCACCATCCCGGGCGTCCAGACGGCTGCTCCGGCCCGGAAGGGACGCTCGCGCGCCCGTTAAACACGAAACTGAGAGCAGGAAAAAGCCCCGAGCGGTCAATGCTCGGGGCTTTTTTCACGCCTGCTCCCCTCGCTTACGCTCAGGGTTCTGATTAGGCCCTACATTTTATAGCGGCCGAGGTCCTCGTCATTGAGATTTTCCAGCCATTTGCGAAGTTCTTCGTTGTTGACCTTCTCCGAAACGGTGGCTGAATTCCGCGAGGATTGCAGCACGCGCTCTTCTACATAGATGGGGCAATCGTGGCGCAAGGCGAGCGCGAGCGCATCGCTCGGGCGCGAATCGACGCTGATCAGTTTTCCTTCCTTTTCCAGCCAAATCAAGGCGTAGAAGGTGTCGTCCTTCAGTTCGCTGACAACCACTTTTTTGACCGAAGTCTCCAGGCCCATCAGGAGCACTTTGATCAGGTCGTGCGTCATGGGCCGGGGGGTGGTCACTTTTTCGATCTCCAGCGCGATGGCGTTAGCTTCATAGATGCCGACCCAGATCGGCAGTACGGAATCCCCCGTCAGGTCTTTGAGGACCACAATCGGCATATTGGTCATGGGGTCCATCATGAGACCACGAATTTTCATTTCTACTTCCATGTTTCCCTCCATACTGTGAGAAAGCCCCTCACAGCACCCTTTGTCCAGCCAGGCTGTTCGGACCTGCGCGCGTAACCAGCGCCCGCGCGTACTGTCCAACGAGCGTTTGCCCGTCTGCCGGAGCCGGCAAACCGGCATCTTCGAAATTGAGCGTTTTGTTCTGAGTGGTTCGCCCGATCCACTGGCCCGTGGCAAGGTTGTAGCCTTCGACGAGCAGCTCTTCTGTATTTCCGACGTATCCGGCATTGCGCCGGATCTGAATGGCGCGCTGGCGCTCCTGCAGCACCATCAGGCGACGTGTCTTCTCTTCTTCCGGAATATGGTCCTCGTATTGAAGCGCAGGCGTGTTCGGCCGCTTCGAGTACTTGAAGATGAACATCGAATCGTACTCGACCTGCTCGGCGAGCCGGATGGTCTCGTGGAAATCCGCCTCTGTTTCGCCCGGAAAGCCGACGATGATGTCGGTGGTAATGGCGATATCGCGCTTGCTGTTCTTCATCCACTCAATGCAGCGCATGTATTCGTCGCGCGAATAAAGCCGCTGCATACGGGACAGCACCCGGCTCGAACCGGATTGGACCGGCAGGTGGACGTGATTGCACAAGGCGGGATTACTTTCAATCGCCTCGACAATGCTCTTCTTGAAATCGCGCGGATGCGAGGTGGTGAAGCGGACGCGCCGGATACCAGAGATCTCGCTTGTTTTCGCCAGGAGTTGCGCGAAATCCCAACCGGCGGGCGAGGGATCGCGGTAGCTGTTCACGTTTTGGCCGAGGAGCTGAATTTCGGAATAGCCCAGTTCGGCAAGCGTCCGGGCTTCGCGCAAGACGCTCTCGCTGGCGCGGCTGCGCTCCGGCCCGCGGGTAAACGGGACGACACAATAAGCGCAGGACTTGTCGCAGCCTTCGATGATGGTGATGTACGCCCGGTGCGGATTATCGCGGCGCGTGAACGGCGTGTCGAATGTTTCGTTGGTATCGAGACTCAGACCGGTGACGCGGCGCTCCCCTGCTTCGAGTTGCACCAGCATTTCCGGGAGTTTCGTGTAGCTGGCCGAACCGGCGACCAAGCTGACGTGGGGAGCGCGCTCGAAAATGCGCTCGCCTTCCTGCTGAGCCACGCATCCGAGGACGCCGAACACTTTGCCCTTCCCTGCCTCGCGTTTGAACTGCTGGAGCCGGCTGAAGACCTTCTGTTCGGCTTTATCGCGGATGCTGCAGGTGTTGTAAAGCACGAGTTCGGCTTCGTCGGGCTTCGTGACCTGCGTATAGCCCTTCTGCAGAAGCGTGCCCACGACCTTTTCGGAGTCGTGAGCGTTCATTTGACATCCAAATGTCTCGATGTAAAACGTCTTCATCGAATCCAATCACCCGGCTAGCCGTGCAGAAAATGCATGAACCAGCCAATGCCGAAGAGCGCGGCCATAAACCAGCCGAAGCAGTAAATGCCGTACTGGAGACGCTCGCGGTCCGTGCGCTTCGTGACCACGCCGAGGATCACGCTCGAAACCAGCGCGAAGAGGATGGCAGTTTGAAGATGGTTCAGATCCAAATGCATGGCCGGTTAGTCCTTTTGCTTGGTCGCGATTTCATAAGCGTCAACCATCCCCAGAATGTTCAGCAATCCTGCAGCCACCAAAAACTTTGAACCGTAATCGGGATCGTGTCCGGCCTGATCGGGCGGGCCGTAGCCCAGCCACACGGCCAGAAAGTAGAACAATCCACACGCCAGATTGCCGATGAACCCGCCGTACTGAATGAGGCGCGAGAGAACCTCGCCGGAGCCAGACGGCTGAAATAGTGGACCGCGCATCAGGACGCCAATGAGAAAGGCAACAGCGACCGTTACAAAGAAGATGATGGCGCGTCCGCGGCGGCCTAATAGGAAGTGTCCGGAGCCTGGAATCAGCCAGGCCAGCGCGACGGTGAGCCAAGGGGAGCGCGCAGGAACCGCGTTCCCGGCTGTGGAAGTATTTGCCGGCATTATTTTGATTTTAGCTGGCGGGTGGGCAAGGCAACTCAGGACGCCGGGCGAGGCGCCCGGCGGAGCCCAAGGGGCCCGCCCCCACGAACGCCATGCAGCTTCAGTGCGCCAATTTAAAAAGTAATGCGGGCGGTGAACTGGATCTGGCGCGGCGTCCAGTAGGAGGTCTGGAGAGACTCTACGCCATCCGTCGTGTTCGGGTTGACATAGCCCTGGATGTTGAAGGCGTTGAAGGCATCCACATTGATCCTCAGCTTCACCTGCTCAGTAATCGAAAAGACCTTGTAAACCGAGATATCGGCATTATAGTTGAATGGCCCGAGCAGCACGGTCTGGGAGTAGGGATTGGCGCCGGGTGTAATCGTTGTGCTGGTCGAAGCCGAGGACGGCGAATAGCTAGGTCCCGGCGCATAACCGGTCACCACCTTGGTTCCGTTCTTCAGCGTGACGGTCACATTGTTGTTGCCGAAATTCGCGGCACCGGGCACGTTGTTGATGGGGGCCAGAAACGGGGTGTAATTCGCGGGGAGACCGGAAATTCCGTTCTTGGCAGCATTGATGACCGCCGGCGAGATGTAACCGTTGAACCACAGATATTCGGGATGGCACACGCCGCTACGGCAATCATTGATGGGCGCCGAATGACCGTAAACACGAATCGGGCTGATCGCCCCCCAATTGGTCGAGTTTACCTGGAAGGCTTGGGAGATCACCTGTCCCGTGAATGCCACCTGATAACCGCCCACCAGCGCGTCCAGCCATCGATTGGCGTTGCGCAAGAAGCGTTTGCCTCTACCCACCGGCAAATCGACAATGCCATTGAAGGTGACCCGGTGCTCGGGAATTGCGGTATCGACGTGATAGCCTTCCCAGTGGTTCAAAGCCGAGCTCGGATCGAGCAGAGTCCCGGGATCAATGTTCGAGGGAATCACGCCAGGAGCAAAGTTCGCGGCCGGATAGAGAACGCTGTCGCGGAACGTGTTTCCGCCGAGCCGAAATGCCCGCGAATAAACATAAAAGATCTGATACGCAAATCCGCTCCGGAAGGGCCTCTGATAATTGAGCTGCAGCGCGCTGTCATTGGACCAGCCCCATTTCGTCGACAGTACATTTCCGCCCCAGACGGTCTGATTGTATGGGCGCGTCGCGGTCGAGGCGTACCTTCCGGTGGGCGGCGTGGTTCCAGTTGTCGTTTCCCATACATAGGTGGAGGGGGCATTGTTGTACTGATAATTCTCGTCCAAGTTATATCCGTGCGTGAAGACATAACTGACGCGAAATACGGAACCATCCCGGAAGGGTTGCTCGACCGTAAAATTTGCTTCTCTTACGCGAGCGGGAGGATAGTGCGGGTTGAGAGTTTCTTGCATGCTGATACCGGGAAGCAGGGCGCTTGTGGAGGCCGTGTTCACGACGTTTGCGCTGTTAGCGCCAGCAACGACAGTTTGGGGAGAGCGCAGCAGGTAATTCGGTAATCCGTCCGGCGACTGAGACGCGCTCACGTAACTTTGTGAGTAACTCGCGGTGAATGGATAATCCTGGGTCAGATAACGAACGGAGTTCCGTATGGGCACCGGATAGATGTATTCGCCGTAGCCTCCGCGAATGACGGTACCCCACTTGCCGAACGGCGGAGTGTAGGCAAATCCTAAGCGCGGCAGGAAATTGAAATTGCTGTTAAACATTCCGGCGGCTGGAAGTCCGGCCTGCTGGGGCGTTTCGAAATTCACTCCCAGACTCTGCAGATTGGTGACGATGGCCTGTGTCGTAAACCCGTTTTGCACGTAGTAGGAAAGGGGAGCGGGAAGCACGATGGCGTCGTGAGGGAGATCGAAGGTGACCCAATCGTTCTGGCCGGCGTGCGGCGCCGGGTGCATCTCCCAACGCAGCCCGAAATTCAGCGCGAGACGGGGGCTCGCCTGAAAGTTGTCTTGAATATAAGTGTCGATTTCCTGCTCCCGGTAATGTCCGAAGGGCGCGTTCTTAATCTGGCTGTAAGAATCGGCGGCGCCCAGGAAGAAATCGGCATCCGCGTAGCCGGTATTGGGTTTTGCGCCATAATTGGCGCCCGTTGACGGATCGTAGATGGCGGTCGCTTGGTTCGAGAAAGCAACCGTATCTGCCGATCTGTCCGGCAGATAGCCAAAACGTTCATGCCGGTAGCGGGCGCCGAAGGCCAATTGATGCTTGCCAAGGATTTTGGTAAGGTTTTCATCCAGAGTGGACAGAATTTGGCTCATGCCGTAGTTAAACTGAGAACCGCCATACGGCATGATCAGGTTCGCGCCGATTGTCGGGAACCCCGACTGGTTGAAGTTGTTCGGCAGTCCGAGTATTTTTTCGTAATTCTGATTGACATCGCCGCCTCCCTGGACATACATCCGCTGCCATTGCTGGCTCAAGATGGTCTCGGAAAAGAAGGTCGGCGAAAACAGGTGCGAAAATCCGAGAGCGCCGCTGATGGTCTGGATGGGTTGTGCCTGGTAGCCCGTAGCGCCTTCGGGTAGTCCACCGCCGGCAATGTTGGCCGGCGAATTTGCGGGGTAGTTGCGCAGAGCCCGCTGCTGTTGATCGATATCGGTGAACCGGAAATACATCCGGTTATTCTCATTGAACACGTGATCCAGCCGGACGGTTGTATTTGGAACTGTCTGCGTCACGTGATTTACCGCGTTGAAGTTGGAGTTGATTAGCGGATTATCGGAGCTCGTCGGCAGAGGAGTTGCCGCATAGAGCTTCTGGGCCAGGGGACTTTCGCGCGTGACGGGAATCTGGTTGTTCGGGAATGGCGTGCGCTGGTACGTACCGGGCTGTGTCGTGTTCGGGTCGTATAGAACCTGCAGAATGCCCTGACCGTTGACCAATCCGCTAAAATCGCCGTTTCGCATTGCTACGGTGGGTACCGTTACCAGTTCGTTCGAGGATTGCCGCAAGGAGAAGCGCTCGAAGGCGAAAAAGAAGAACGATTTGTTTTTGCCGTTGTAGAGCTTGGGAATGATGATGGGACCACCGATGGAAGCCCCCCATTCGTTGCGCACGTAATGAGGCGCGGCGAAATTGGACGGATTCTGCCGCGCTCTGGCGATGCCGAAATAGTTGTTTCGAGCAGTTTCGAAGGCCGAGCCGTGGAAGCCGTTAGTGCCTGATTTGGTGGTCAGGATCACGGTCGCGGGTGTGGCGAACTGCGCGCTCGAATTCAGCGTTTCAAATTTGGCTTCCTGTATGGAGTCCGGGTCCGGGAGCGTCGACTGCGCTGAGTTCTGTTCCCCGCCGAAGTTGCGATTGGTCATGGGCGCGCCGTCTTGCGAATATTCCATTCCCTCCTGCATGAGCCCGTTGGCTCGCGTGCCATTCGCCTCGAGACCGGGCACAGTATTCTGTGCCAGTCCCAGCACGCTGCGTCCATTTTGCGGAAGCTGGTCAATTCTTCTGGCGTCGAGCTGCGTGCTTACGGTGCCGCTGTCGTAGGTCGCCAATTGCACCGTGTCTCCTGTGACGGTCACCTGTTGGGACACCTCACCGACTTCCAGCTTGGGATTGATGACGGCCACCTGCGCATCTTGAAGGGAAATCCTGGTTTGATACTTTTTCATTCCTGGCGCGGTGAAGGTGATGGTGTAATTGCCTGCGAACAGGCCGGGTACAGAATAGAAGCCGCTGTTGTTAGAGGTGGCATCGTTCGCGACGCCGGTTGCCTGGTTAACAACATGCACGGCGCAGTTCGCGATCACAGCGGAGCTCATGTCCTGAACGGTGCCTTGAATCGCTCCCGCGCCGCTCTGCGCGAGCAAGCCAGCGGGCAGAAACAGTAGGATCGCCGGCATTGCAAAAACCCTGCTCTTTGTTTTCAGGAACACGTTGCTCATGATCACGCCCCTGGATCTGGAAGTTGGAAATCCAACGATTCTAGTGCGGCATAATATCACAGCAAGCCAATGCTGGGATATTGGAGGGTACTGGCAATCCGCGTGGGAATGCTTTCGCTCTTGAGCGGTAAAGAGGCTTTTTATACCAGGCCCGAAGCATGCGCTGGATGCCATCAAGCCATATGGCAGACGTATGAGCGAACAGGGATGGCGCGCTCGTTTTCCCGCCCGTCTGCCGCAACCGTCGTGGAAGACGACACGAAAAAGAACACGTTCTATCACAAGGCTTCGGACAGCTACTTCAGCATGATCCAGCGGGACGGCAAATTTTATCAACGCCGTTACCAGATCGATTTCGAAGGCAAACAAACGAATGTGATGGAGAAGCAAGTCGACTTCATCATGGGATCGGGCAACCACGCGCGCGCGTACTTGCACAGGACCAGCCGCGGCACGCTGATCGAGATGCCGCTTGGCTGGTATGCGGAAAAGGGCGGCTACTGGGCGATGAACCCGGGTTACGATCGCCCCGATCACGACGGTTTCCGCCGCACCATCGGCTACGATTGCATGTTCTGTCACAACGGCTACCCGAAGATCCCGGCAGGACACGAACAATCGTTCGCCGAACCTGTCTATACGGGCTCGCTGCCGGAAGGTATTGATTGCCAGCGATGCCACGGACCGGGCGGCAAACACGCGCAGCTTGCGGGCTCCGGCCGAGCTACACCGGAACAGATACGCAGCGCCATCGTCAACCCGGCGCGCCTGAGCCCGCAGCGACAGATGGAAGTCTGCATGGTGTGCCATCTGGAGACCACGAGTTTCCCTTTGCCGAACGCGATCCAACGCTATGAACGAAAGCCTTTCTCCTACAGGCCCGGTGAACCGATGGGCAATTTCATTCTCGCGTTCGATCAGGCGCCTGGAACGGGTCACGACGATAAATTCGAGATCGTCAGCGCGGCGTACCGGTTGCGACGCTCGGCCTGTTATCTGAAGAGCGGCGGCAACCTGCTGTGTACCACCTGCCACAATCCACATGACATTCCCCGCGGGAAAGAGGCGGCGCGGCACTACACCGGAGTGTGCCGCCAGTGTCACACTTCCGGTTTCGATCGGCTCGTTACTTCCGGAAAACATCCGGGCTCGGACGATTGCGTTGGATGCCACATGCCCAAGCGGCGCACAGAGGACGTTGTGCACGTAGTGATGACCGATCACTACATCCAGCGGCGCAAGCCGGCGGGCGGTCTGCTGGCCGATATGCCGGAGCGGCACCAAACAGGCAGCAATGCCTACCGGGGTCGGGTGGTGCTGTACTATCCGGAACAACTGCCCCACACGCCCGAAAACGATTTGTATCTGGCGATCGCGCAAGTGGCCCAGCAAAGCAACCTGCGCGACGGGATCAGGCAGCTCACGGCGGCAATCGACCGCTATACGCCTTGGCGCGCGGAATACTATTTCGAGCTGGCGGAAGCGTGGCGGGATAACGGAGCGTTCGCCAAGGCGATACCGATTTACCGGGAAGCGATCCGGCGCAATCCGACTTTTGGCTTGGCGATGCAAAAGCTCGGATTCGTTTTGCGGCGTTCTGGAGAGAATGCGGCAGCTATCGAGGTTCTGAAGCAAGCTGTTGTGGTTGCGCCCGAAAATGCTTCCGCCTGGCTGGAATTAGGTCTCACGTACCGGGCACAGGGCAACAGGCCGGATGCTGTTGCGGCGTTTCGAAAGGCCATTGCGCTGGACCCGGATATGCCGGAGCCGCACAACAATCTGGGTGTTCTCTGGTTGACGGGCGGAGAGCCGGCCAAGGCTGAAGCAGCGTTTCGCGAGGCGATTCGCATTCAGCCGAGCTATGCGGACGCGCAGGGCAATCTGGCAAATCTTCTTGCCGGGACCGGCGCTATGCGCGAGGCGCTCTATCATTTCGAGATTGCACTCAAGCTGCGGCCGAAAGATGCCACTGTTCGATACAACTATGCGGTGGCGCTGGGCCGTGCGCATCGCTATGACGAGGCGCAACGCGAGTTGGAGGCCGCGTTGCAAGCCGATCCGAAATTCGCGGACGCCCACGAGCTTTTAGGAGACTTGCTGATGGCTAAGGAACAGCCGGAGGTGGCGCTATCGCATTATCGGGAAGCGGTTCGGCTGCAGCCCGAATCGGGGCGAGCGCATTTGGGCCTAGGTTCAGCGCTAGCGGGTGTCGGCGATGTGACTGGCGCTGTTTCTGAGCTTGAGAAAGCAGCGGCCGCTTCCGATCCGGCGGTGCGCGGCGAAGCGGTTCAGATGCTTCGAGAAATAAGAAAGGAACGATAATAGTGCTATGGACGACGTTTTAACCATAGCCGGGCGGACATTCCGGTCGCGCCTTTTTGTGGGGACGGGGAAATACCGGAGTAAGCAGTTGATGGCGCGATGCCACGCAGCGTCCGGAACGGAGATGGTGACCCTGGCGGTACGGCGCGTCAATTTGACAGACCGAACGAAAGAATCGGAGCTGGATTTTATCGATCGCTCTAAGCTGCTCATTCTGCCCAATACGGCAGGATGCTACACAGCGGAAGACGCCGTGAGAACCGCAAGGCTGGCGCAGGAAGTGGGGTTATCCAATTGGATCAAGCTGGAAGTGATCGGCGATCAGAAAACATTGTTTCCCGATAATGAAGGGCTGCTCGCAGCAACACGGATTCTGGTGAAAGAGGGCTTCGTGGTTCTGCCGTACACTTCTGACGATTTGGTGAACGCGAGAAAATTGATCGATGCGGGCGCCGCGGCGGTGATGCCGCTGGCAGCGCCGATCGGTTCGGGATTGGGCATTCAGAACCTAACGAATCTGAAAATTCTGCGCGAGGCGATTACGGAGGTTCCGCTGATCGTGGATGCGGGCGTCGGGACAGCGTCGGACGCGGCGGTCGCAATGGAGCTTGGGTATGACGGCGTGCTGCTGAATACAGCCATTGCGGAAGCCGAGGATTCCGAGCGCATGGCGCATGCGATGAAGCTGGCAGTGGAAGCGGGACGCGCGGCGTTTCTGGCGGGGCGCATGCCGAAACGGGAGTATGCGGTGGCGAGCAGTCCGCTGGCGGGTGTGGTGGGAGCGGGAGCGTAAAGCCGCTTCCTCACGGTCGCGGTTCTGCTAACCGGCTGGAGAGGGATTGAATTTCGGCGCGCAGCGAGGCTAACTCCGAGCGCAGTGTTTCGGTGGATTGGGCTTGTTGCGCCATCATGTCCGCAAAAAGCGCATCCATGGTTTGGGCGACTTCTTCAATTGGCTCATCTTCGTGTAAATCCACATAGGATTCGATCGCGAACTGTACCCAGTTCAGCCATTGGGATGCCGCGAGAGCCTTATCTACAAAGACGAACGCATAGACAATCAGGGACAGCGGCAGCAATTCCTTGAGATTAATGGTATTGCCCATCGCGTCCTGCACGCTCCGGTTGAGCGTAGCGAGAAAGCCCTTGACGGAGCGGCCGGCCTCTGAGATGCACGGTCCCGCATTTTGACCGCCGATGGTGAACAGATCGTGCTCAAGTGCATAGTCCGCTAATTGAGCAGTGAACCCGGTGAACAGCGTTGGATCGTATTGAATGATGAGTGTGCCGAGCATGGCATTTGCGTCGATCTTTCGCACACCGGCGAGATCAAGGACAGACTGCTGAATCGCAGCGAGCTTAGATGAATTGCCTTTGGCTCCAGGGATGCGCAGGCGCATACGGCCCGGGATGTGGTGTAAGAGATCCGCGCTTTCGCACATAAAGAGGCCCTTCCAGGCCAATGTACGACAGCGCGGCGCAAGCCCCTAAACTGACCGCGACATGTGGGACATGATGAGGGCCAGCGCACCCGCACCTAGAGCTTGGACCACCTTGGGATGCTGTGCGTAAAAGCTGCTGGCACGTTCGACAATTGACGGATCGTTCGACTGGGCGTGCTGCGCGAGCTGCTGAACGGCTTCGGGCGAGACTTGCTCAGCTTGCTGAGGCGTTAGTTGTCCGGGAACGGCGCGGCCACCTAAGAATTGTTCGGCGAGTTGCGCGGCGGAGCCGCCTCCGAGCGATCCCAACAATTCATTCAAAATACCTGCCCGCTGCTGACCGTTCGATTGTCCGAATAAATTGGCGAGCATCTGCGGGAAAGGCGGCGTTTCATTGGAGCGAAATGCCTCCGTCAAACCGGACGCGAGATGAGACTGGGGGACTGATTGCGCGACTTGCTGAAAATCCTGTTGCGCATTTTGCGGCGGAGCCGAGGCGTTTGCGCCCTTATATTGCTCCAATACTTTGACAAAATCCATGAGTGACATAGGTTCTCCAGAATAAGCGCAGAGTTATACACGCCGCCGCCGAAAAAGAGCGTGATAAATCAGCAGAAATACGATTGCGCCGATGACGGCGACAATCAAGCTGTAGACGTTGAGACCAGTAACACCCGGAGCTCCGAATGCGCGAAAGAGCCAGCCTCCCACGATCGCGCCCACGATTCCGAGAATGATATCGAGGAAAAAGCCCTCGCCAGTCTTATTTACAATCTTGCTGCCGATGAAGCCCGCAATCAGGCCCAAGATGATCCATGCCAGAAACGACATTGTTTCCTCCTTTCAAACCTCTCCAGTTAGATGGAAAGGCGGGCGCGCGATTTCAGTTCTACATCATGGCTTGCAAGCGGCGGATACGGTCGGCTGTCGAAGGGTGAGTCGAAAACAAGCGCATCAGGCTCTCGCCGGTAAACGGTTGAATGATAAACAGGTGCGCGGTGGACGGAGTGGCGTCCATGGGCAGACGGCGCGAATACGCGTCAAGTTTTTGCAGCGCCGAGATCAATTTATAGGGGCTAGCGGTGTACTTAGCCGAAGCGGCGTCCGCATCGTACTCACGGCTACGCGAAATGGCCATCTGGATCAACATGGCGGCAATCGGGGCCAGGATCAGCATCAGGATTCCGCCCCAGCCGCTGCCTTCTTCCTCGTCATCGCGAGGACCAAACCAGAAACCCATTCGCGCCAGGAAGGTAATCGCGGTGGCGATGGTGGCGGCGACCGAGCTGATCAGAATGTCGCGATGGAGCACGTGGCCCAGTTCGTGCGCCACAACTCCTTCGATTTCGTCGTCCGACATGGCGTTCAGAATTCCGGCTGTGAAGGCCACGGAGGCGTGCTGCGGATTGCGTCCGGTGGCAAACGCATTCGGAGAATTCTCCATGATGAGCCAGAGCTTCGGCATGGGGATTCCCATGCGCTGGGCTAAACCGCCCACAATGGGCGCGACACGCGCGTATACGGCGCTATTCTGCTCCGGTGTGACGG
The DNA here is from genome assembly GCA_035651215.1 of Bryobacteraceae bacterium. GTDB lineage: Bacteria > Acidobacteriota > Terriglobia > Bryobacterales > Bryobacteraceae > Bog-105. Next base: position 69,649 of record DASRGE010000003.1, on the reverse strand, counting down.
GCTGGGCGCCGTAGGTGGCGAGCGCCAGCTTATCCGAAAAGAAGTAGCTGAAAAAGTTCATCGCGACCGCGAGAGCGAGACCTATGTATAAGCCATTGCGGCCTCCAAACACCTCTCCCAGAAACAAAAGCAGGCCGCTGAGAAGGCCAAGCAGGAGAACTGTCTTGACAGTATTCATGACTGATTACTCTATCTATCTTTGTAGATGAGCGTGGGGATGGGTTGGGTCCGAAGAAACGCCGCTCCCTTACGGTCGCGGTTCTGTCTGGGGGGTGCCGGCGGGTTGGGAGCTGGGCGGAGCAGTTCCTTTGCTCTTCTTAGATTTCTTCTTCGGGGCGGGTTTGTGCTGCTGCTGCAGGTCTGGATTGTTGGAGCCGGGCGTATGGTGCGGCACGTTCTCGCGATGTTCGGTTTTGCCGGTTCCGGGGGACGGAGGCTTGGGCGCGTGCTGGGTTTTAATATCGGGGCTCTTTTCCTCGGTATTTCCCTGCGGGACGTCCTGTTTTTCCTGCGATGAATTGCTCTGGTTGGGGCTGGTCTGCTGGCCAATTGCGGTTCCCGGTGTCCAGGCCAGAGTTGCCCCGAGGGCGGCGGTCATCAAATGGTTCATGAACTTAGGCCGTTTCATCGCTTCCCTACAAGATGGACCACGGCGGTAGGAATCAGTTTCCTGGAACAGAAACGGGTCAGAGCAGGCGGTCGTGGAAGAAGTACCGCCAGAAGACCAGGCCCACGGCCAGTACGGGGACAGCGAGCAGCACGCCTACGGGTCCGAAGAAGAAGCTGCCGGCGAGCAATGCGAGAAATACCGGCAGCGGCTTCAATCCGAGCGGTTTGCTCAAAAGCTTGGGAGTGATATAAAATCCTTCGGCGATCTGGATCAACACCCAGCCGCCCAGCGCGGTCAGGATCTGGGCCAGAGTGCGATGGCCGAGCAGACTGGCAATGGCGGCGAGAGCAAGCGGCACGAGCGATCCGATTTTGGGAATAAAGCTGGTTACGCCGCCGGCGAGTGCGATTAAAGGCCAGAACGGGACGCGAGCGATGAGGAACACCACGGCGTACAGGACAGTGAGGATAATTGCAATGACGATTTGGGCGCGTATGTAGACGCCAATAACTCGCAGGGATTCGCGGAATGGTTCTTCAACGTGGCCCATACTTCTATTCTCACTGGTCGAGCCAACCCTGCGCCTGGAGCACGCGGCGGAATCCGGGAGTATCGAGCGAGACAGGCGGGAAATAGAGCCCGACCAGCGTTCGCTTCCACCAGGCGCCGGTGCGCTTGCGTTCTTCGCCGGTGGTGAAGTGATACTCATACAGTTGCGCGCGGACGTAGTGAGGCGGGTGGTCCGGAAACGGATTTACACGCAGCAAGCTCAGAACCGGCTTATCGTTTTCGAGTAGCTTGGCGACGAAGTTCACGAACCACGGGTAGTCCTGATAGCTCGACATGGCCGCGAACCACATGAGCCAGTCCAAGCGGAGATGGTATGGAGCGATCTGGGGTGGACGATAACGAACATCGCCCGGCTTGCCTTTGAACTGATACTCACGCCATTGCGTGGCAGAGGTGATCACGGAATCACCCGTGCCTTCGACGATCACTTCATAACGCGGCCGGGTAATGCTGCCGAAGGCTCCGTAAGTGCCGACCAGGTGCAGCGAATTGAAGCTGGTGTTCATAATCTGCCGCGCCGAGAGCATATTGACCACCACAGGAATACTCATCAGGCCGACCATGACGGCGAGCCCGATGGTGATCAGCCGGAACAGAAGTCCGGGCGCCTGCATGGCCGGCGCGGTGAATGAAATGGCGTGCGATACGAATTTGGCATCGATGGTGGAAAACGCCAGCACCAGCGTCAGCCAGTTGAGCCAGGAGAGATTGCCGCTCACGATGATGGTGAGTTGAAAAAGAATCGTGATGAGGCCGGCGATCCCGGCAACGGGCTGCGGCAGAAAGTAGCAAAGCGGGACGAGCAGTTCGGAGAAGTGATTGAACAGCACGCCGCCGTGGTTGATCCAGCGCGGCGCCCAATGGAAATACCAGCTCAGCGGATTCGGCATGGGCTGGGTTTCATAGTAGTAGTCGAGGCAGGTGAGATCGCGCCAGCAAGGGTCGCCGCGCAGCTTGATCAATCCGGCGCCGAACATGATGCGAAAGAGCAGCCAACGGAACAGCCAAATAGGGATTTGCGGCGGAGCTATTTTTGTGCCGCCCAGGAAGATAGCGAAGAACGCGGCTTCAAGGAAAATGGATTCCCAACCGAATCCATAGAAGGTCTGGCCGACGTTGACGAAGGATAGATAGATGATGTAGATGGCGATCCAGACGGCAATTGACAGCCAGGTGTAACGCGAGGCGATGCCGCTGATGACCAGACACGAGAGCACGATACCGACCCAGGCCGCAATGGTGAAAGCTGCGTCGCGTGGGAACAGATAAAACAGGCTGGGTGTCGCGCGGAACGGAACTTGTTTCACGAAAATGGGCACGGGCAGCAGGCCGCGTTCGCCCAGTAAAGGTTTGAACTGATTTAGCGCAACCAGAAAGGCGATGAGCGAGATGACGCCGATCCCGCGTTCGAGCAGCAGACGGGTGAGCCAATAGCCGCGAGCATCAACCATCGGCTAATAAGACTTGCTCTTTTGGGAAAAGGCTACTCGACAACAGCTCCCTCGCGGTCGCAGCTCTGTATCGGCCACGCTACTCGCCGATGATCTTGACCAGGACGCGCTTCGGGCGGCGGCCGTCGAATTCGCCGTAGAAGATCTGCTCCCACGGGCCGAAGTCCAGCTGTCCGTTGGTGATTGCGACGACCACTTCCCTGCCCATCACCTGACGTTTCAAATGTGCATCGGCGTTGTCTTCGCCGGTGCGGTTGTGCTGGTACTGCGAAACGGGCTCGTGCGGCGCGAGCTGCTCCAGCCATTTGTCGTAATCGTGATGGAGCCCGCGCTCGTCATCGTTGATGAACACCGAAGCAGTGATGTGCATAGCGTTGACGAGCGCCAGTCCTTCGCGCACACCGCTCTCACGCAGGCAGGCGTTTACCTGGTCTGTAATGTTGATAAACGCCCGCCGGGACGGTACTTCGAACCACAGTTCTTTGCGGTAGGATTTCATCGGCTGCCCCTCGCTCACGCACAGGGTTCTGTCAGAACCTTAGACGTGGATGTCGGAGCTTTCTGTAACGGTGATGTTCTGTTGTTTAGGACGGCGGCCGATCGGCATTCGAAGGCGAAGCACGCGCTCGCGGGCGCGTTCTTCTTCGAGATTGCGGCCTCTAGCCCGCAGCACATCATTCAGCGACACCATACCTTGCAGCTTGTAGTCGTCCGGATCAACCACGGGGAATCGCGTGAGACCGCTATCCACCATCCGGTAAACGACGGCACGCAAGGGCTCATCGGCACAGGCAGTCACCGGTTTCGCGGTGATGACTTCACGGAGCGGCTTTCTGAGCATGGAAGAATCGGCCTCTTCCAACAGCTTTGAAAGGTGATTGCGACTGACTACACCGATAATCCGGCGCTCCTCGTCGACGATAGGGAAAAGATGCTGGCCGTGTTCTTTCTGTCCGGGACGGATCAGTTCGCTTGCCTGATCCAATCTCGCCTCGGCGGGCAGGGCCACGACATTGGTCCGCATGACTTCGCGAACGAACAGAATTTCCAACGGGTCGAGCGCGTACTCGCGGCTGAGGTGGTAGCCCCGACGCGAGATCTTTTCCGTCAGGATGGAGCGTTTCAACACGAGCACGGTGAACATGTGGGCGAGGAAACAGGCAACCGTCAGCGGAAGTAGCATGTCGAAATCGTGCGTTAGCTCGATGGCGAACACGATGCCGGTGAAGGGCGACCGCATGGTTCCACCGAGGATGGCTCCCATGCTGACGAGCGGCCAGAAGCCTTGCCCGAAATGCGGGAGAAACATGCCCGCGATACCGCCCAGCGCAGCTCCCATCATAAGCAACGGAGCAAGCACGCCGCCGGAGGTGCCGGAGCCAAGCGAGATCATCCAGATGGCCGATTTCACCAGCAGCACGCCGAGAATGAATTTGAAGGCCACGTTTCCGCGCAGCAGCACGCCGATGGTGTCATAGCCCACGCCGAGAGCCTGCGGAAAGATAAGGCCGCCGATGCCGACGAACACGCCGCCGATGGCGGGCCACCACATCCAGTGAATCGGTAGTTTTTGAAACGTATCTTCGGCCGCATAGACGCCGAGAGTGAGCAAGGCCGAGAGCCCGCCAGCGGCAATTCCGACCAAGAGGCAGCCGAGCAGCCCTTCAGGGCCAATGAACACCGGGTGGTGAGGCACGGGAAACAGCGGGCCGAGCCCGAGTATGTAGCGGCGCGCTGCGCCCGCAGTGACGCTGGCTAAGGCGACTGGAATGGCGCTGCGCGGCTTCCATTCGAACAGTAACAGTTCGACAGCCAGCAGAATGGCTGAGAGCGGCGCGGCGAACGTGGCCGACATGCCCGCGGCCGCTCCGGCGACGAGCAGCGTTTTTCGCTCGGCGCTGGTGAGGTGGAAAAACTGGGCGATCATGGACCCGAACGCCCCGCCCGTCATGATGATGGGACCTTCGGCGCCGAACGGGCCACCGGAGCCGATGGAAATGGCCGCCGAAAGCGGCTTCAAAATTGCCAGCCTCGGATGAACCCGGCTGCCGTTCATCAGGATGGATTCGATGGCTTCCGGAATGCCGTGGCCGCGGATGCGTTCCGAACCATAGCGGGCCATGAAGCCCACGATGAGGGACCCGATAACGGGAACGAGTATGGCGAATACTCCGAGGTGGTTTCCAGCGGGAGAGGAAAGCGCGGTGTCAATTCGCTGGAAATAGAAAAGATTTGTGAAAAGGCCGATTAGCTTCAGCAGAAACCACGCGACATAGGCGGCAATCAGCCCGATGGCGATCGCCAGCACCGAGATGGGAATCACCTGCGCCGTGGTGGTGAAGTCACCTAGTGCTTCCGCTCCGTGTTTGTGCTTTTTCTTCTTCACGTGGGGCATTGTGGCGGAGCTAAACGGCGCGGTGCTCATGAAGCGCCTCCTCCACCTGCCGGGTCTGGCGGACCACCGCCTGAAGCGCCTCAGAGAGCGCCGGTCCCGAAGTCTGTAGTTCCTGCCAGTGCAGGAGAGAGAGCTTTCGCAAAATCTCTTCGCCGTATGGGGTCAGTTCCACCAGAACCTCCCGGCGGTCTTTGTCGCTGGCCCGGCGCACGACGGCACCGTGATCGGCCAGGCGGTTAATCAATTCCACAGTGCTGTGGTGACGGAGGCAGAGTCGCGAGGCGAGCACGGTGACGGTAGGACGCGTGCCCTCAGGCAATCCTTTAATGGCCAGAAGCAATTGATGCTGCTGCGGCTCAATGCCGTTCTCGCGGGCGAGCGATTCACTGAAATGCAGAAACTGGCGGATCTGGTAGCGGAATTCCGCAAGCTGCTGGAAGCCCGCCAGGGAAAAAGTATCGTCTGGCGCTTGGAGACTGCTACTCATATGATTATTTATCGTAACACGATATAAGTTACGAGTGGGCGGGCTGGTAGAATAACGAGGACTACGGCTTTCGCTTCACGTCAAAAGTGGTGACGTTCGCGCCGTCGCGGCCCGTGACTGTGACGTGGAGGTTGTCTTCGGACGCGTCCACCCGCGCCACCTGATCCTGGCCGACGACAAGCACCGGGAAGTTATCTCCTCCGGCGCCCGGCGGGAAGAAGGCAAACCGGTGCCAGTGTCCCGCGATCACTAAATCAACTTTGCCTTCATTGGCGACATCGGTCCAGGCTTTGTTGTTGCCGTCCACCCAGCCCCAGTAGGGCTGGTGCATCACCACAACTCGGAACGGCGCAGTCTTCATCCTGGCGTTTGTTTCGATGTGATGCTTGAACCAAGCAAGCTCGGTCTGGCGGTACGGGGCGAGCGCGTTCAGATGCGCGTAGACATTGGTGCTGTCGGGCTTATCTTCTCCGGTGTCGATCACGATCAAGTGAACCGGCCCGTCGTCGCGAGAGAAGTAAAACCGGTTGTCCTCCGGAGTTGTTAGATACTCCGCCATGCTGCGGGCGAAGGAACCGCGCAAATCGTGATTCCCGCGCGCGTAAATCAGCGGCTTCGTGTGGTTGAGGCCCTCGGAAACCGGCTCCACAAAATTATCGAAAACCTGATTTGCGCTCTGGGCCCAGTTCACCGCGTCTCCATCGAACACCAGGAAATCCGTCGAGTTCCAGTCGATCATTTTCATCAAGGCGTTGATCCGCGGTACATCCTCGTGGGTATCGGTAATCACACTGAAGGAGGCAAAGTGCTTAGCCGGATCAAACGTTTTGAACGTGTAGACGGGGCTTTCTACGCTGAGCCCCATATCCGGCCAATAGGGTTTCAATTGCACGACGCGCGTCGAGACGATCTTATAGCTGTAATTGGTTCCTGGAGCGAGGCCCGTCAACTCGATCTTGTGACGTGTATCTACTGGCACTAATCCGTTCTCTTGCGGCTCCAATTCATGCGAGAGATCGTTCTCGCCATATTCCACTTTCGCTGTGCACGGCGTATCGGTAATCCACTCGACTGTTGCGGAAGTATCGGAGATATCGAGAAGGAAAGGACCGTAGAGAACGACGGGGCGCGTGTCGTAGGTTTTGAACGGCCGGTTCGCGGGATTGTCGGGCCGGAGCACGCTGGGGCCTAGCGTTTTCGGCGGCCATGAGCGCTCTTGCTGTGCGCGGATTTCCGGTACCGCACTCAGGGCGAGAATAGCGCAGATGCATAGGAGAGAGGAGCGCATCAAAAGCTGAGTTGCGCTCCTCCCTGGATGATCCGCTGCCCGTAGGCGCTCGTGATCTGCCCAAAGCTGCCTCCGCAAGCGCCGTTTACGATGGAGCAGGATGTCCCCGGATTGTTCCAGTGAGGCGTGTTGGTCAGGTTTTGCGCTTCCGCGCTGATCCGCAGTTTGAATCGTTCGGTGAAGTTGAAGTGGCGGTACAGGCTGAAGTCGAGCTGGGCCAGCCCTGGGCCGCGGAGCCAGGATAGACCCAGTCCGGTGTTGCCCATCTGCACAGATTGGGTAGGAGTAAAGGCGCTCGGGCTAAACCAGTATTGGCCGGGGCCGGTCCCCTTCGGCATCGACAGCGTGCCGGAAAAGTTCGGAGTCTGGCCGGTAAACGGCGTATTCAGGAAGCTGCTTGTCTGGCTGACGGTAAGCGGTGAACCAGTCCACGCTGAGAAGATGCCGTTGATTTCCCAGCCGCCCAGGATTGCTTTGGCCGCGCCGTTCGTATTCGCCCATTTCCTGCCCGCGCCAAACGGCAGATCATAGACGAAGGACATCTTCAACACGTGCGTGTGATCGAAGCTCAGCGTCTGCCGGTTCAGCGATAAGCAGCCGTCCGGCATCAGAGGCGAAGGAGGGCAGTTGAACGACAATCCGTTTTCCCATCCTTCATCGTTCATGTAGCCGATGACCTTCGAGTAGGTGTAGGAGCCCTGGAGGAAGAGCCCGCCACTCACGCGCCGGTGCAGCGAAACCTGGAGCGAGTTGTAGTGCGAATCGAGATACCCCTGAAACTGGTAGGTATCGGCAAAGCGGCCGAACCTGGCGAACAGGGGTTGGCCGGCGCTGCCCGTTCCCAACGGAGCGGCATTCAACTGGGCTCCATTCAATTCATGAACAAAGTGGTTGCCCACATACGCAACGCCCAGCAGGATGTTTGCCGGCAGCTTCTGTTCGATGCTGAAGTTCCAGGATTCGACATACCCGCGCTTGAATTCCCCCGGCGCCATCGTCCCAACGGTAACGCCGGCGGGCGGGAGAACATAGCCCTGGTCTAACCCGGCAGGCGCGGCGATCAGCGGCACACCGTCCGCCAAGCCCGGGATGTTGTTTGCGGCATTCGTCCCGGTATTGAAGCTGGCATAAGGCAGAAACTGCGTGATACGGCTGTTGCCGGTCAGTTGCCCGGTCTGGCCGATCGCGTATGGATAGAAGCCGCGCAGCGGGCGCTCCAGCGGCAGCGTGTCATAAGCGATGCCGAACGCGCTCCGGATTACCGTTTTGGCTCCGGGCTGGTAGGCAAATCCAAACCGGGGCGCAAAAAGCAGCTTGCTGCTCGTCACGCCCAAATGCGTCGGATTCCCGGCGATTCCGCCCAAAAGCTGGCGATTGGTCGAGGGATCGTAGAGATCGAACTTACTCATTCCATCGCGGGTGATCAACGGAAAATACTCCCAGCGCAGTCCGGCATTGATGGTGAGCTTGGAAGTGAAACGGTAGGTGTCGCCGATGTACAGGGCGTTCTGCCACTCTTTGCCCGTTTGCTTAATGAACTGCTGCGCGTTGTAGCTGGCGCTCGCGAGCCCAAGATCGAACTCCGCTACGCTGTTCCACGCCGCCGGACTGAATCCCACCTTCGTGCCCGAACTGTTATAAAACTGCGCTTGCGAGCCGGCAGGATTGGCAGCGGGAGCGGTATTGAGAAACGTGTTGTATTGACTGGCGTTAATACCGCCGCGCGGGCAGCAGACGATCTCAGGCTGCCATTCGTTCAGATGATCGTGAGCGGCGTCAAAGCCGAACATGACGGTATGCTTGCCCTTCATCCAGGTGGCGTTCTCGTCCAGCGTGAGTGTCCAGTCGTTGCGGAACTCCGGCTCGTACGATTGGTAGGTGCCCAGACTGCTGAACCCTTGCATGACAATGCCGGGCATGCCGGAATACCGTTTATCGTCCGCGGGAGTATTGCTGTTCGTCAGGCCCAGAACCGATTGCCCGTAATTCTGTCCGAAATCGAGCGTGTGTTCGTTCATTCCCATGCGTAGAAAACCGACATGGCCGCTGAGTACGAGATGGGGCGTGGCGGTCCACGAATGCGCAGCGGTCGCCATCTGGGACGTCTGGCGCAGCCTGCCTATGCCGGCGCCCTGGCCGGCAAGACCGTAGTTGCTCGCGTCATCCAGGGAGCCTTGCTGAATGCTGTACTTGGCCCAAACGATTTGGCGATCGCTGATGTTGTAGTCGACCTTTCCGGTATAGATCGTGCGGTTCCAAATGCGGTTGCGCAAACGGATATCGTCGATCGAAGTGTTGGCGGTGAACGGTCCGGTCAAATCGTTCGGAGTATAAGGAGCCAGGATTTTCCAATAGTTCAGGCTGCCGGCGTACAGGCGGCTCGCCGGAATCTTGTTTACGATGCCGCCGTCTTGAAAAACACAGCGCCCCTGGCCGGTGGATGGATTTCCGGTTGCCGGGTCGAAGATCATTCCCTGCCGCAACTGCACGGTGTTGCCTTGCGTCGTGCAGACCATTGCCGGGGTTCCGTTGGCGTTGTAAAGACGATCGCCGAGGTAGGCGGAAAAGTCGCCGGCGCGCATGTCCATGGTTGGAATATTGAACGTGCTCGGCACGTTCTGGCGCTCAAAATCGCCATCCCAATTCCCGAAGAAGAACAACTTGTTCTTCTTGATGGGCCCGCCGAGTGTGAACCCATCATTGTTGAGAATGTACTTCGGGGGCTTTGCCTGTGTGACCAGCGCGTTCTGGGCGTCGATTGCCTGATTGGTGTTATAGGCGTAAATCGAGCCATGGAATTCGTTGGTTCCCGATTTCGTAATCACGTCGGTAGCCGCGCCCGCCGTCAGTCCCTTTTGAATGTTGTAGGTGGCGGTCTGGACGTTCACTTCTTCCACGGTGTCCGCTGGAGGCGTGATCAGGATATGGTCTGGAAGCCACAGATAAATATCCGTAGCGCCATCCACGCGAGTTGTGTTGATGTGCGCGGGAAGGCCGTTGGCGTTAATGGAGAATGATTTTTCGAACCCGTCGTTCGCATTCGGGTAGCTGTTCGCGATGCCCGATGAAGAAAAGACGCCGGGCGCCAGCACCTCCAGGCTCTGGAAGTTGTGATACACGTTCAGCGGTAAATTTTGTACGGCGTAGCCGGAGATGGTGGTGTGGACGTCCGTGGTTTCCGTCTGAAGGGCGGGCGTGGCGCCCGAGACCGTGATCTGCTGCGACACTGCGCCTACCGAGAGTTGCGCATCTTGTTGGTTCACCGAGCCGACTGAAATCCTGATATCCGTCTTCTTCACCGCCGCGAACCCGCTGGCGCTCACGTCCAGCGTGTATGTTCCCGGCGGAAGATCGGTGATGGAATATTCACCCGCCGCGCCCGTTGTGGTATTCCTTGCGAGACCGGTGTCGGTGTTGATCACGCCCACCGCCGCTCCGGCAATTGCGCGGCCCGACTGATCTGTCACGGTGCCGGCGACGGAGCCGTACAGCACCTGCGCACAGGCTTGAGGCACGCAGAGCAACGCTATCGCAAAAGAAGCGAGCGCCAGTACGCATCCGGTTACAGTTCTCGATTGCGCCATGATTAAGTCCTCCCCAAAACTCAAAAGGCGTTGGAGAATTTTACTACATGCTCAAAGCCCAAAGAAGTCGATGCCGCGCTTCTCCCGGCCCAACGCCGCAATGATTGCCGTCGCCGCGAAAACGACAGCGGCGACCGAGGCCATGGCCGTCGCGTAACTCATGTGCTGGGCGAATGCGGATTCGAGAGCGCCGACCGAGCCTGCGAGCAGAACTCCACATTGATATGCAAATCCGGGCAGAAAGCCGCGGACTTGATTCGGCGAAAGCTCGCTCAAGTGCGCGGGAATCACACCCCACGCGCCTTGCACACAGAACTGCATCAGGAACGCGCCGAGCATCAGCAGACTGAGTTGCGGCGCATAGGCCCACAACGGCGTGAGCAAAATGCCGGCACATAGAGCGATGACAATGGCGCGGCGGCGGCCGATCTTATCCGAAAACAACCCGACAATCACGCCACCGGCGATTGCGCCGAGCATCGCGATGATGGAAGCGATCGATCGCTCCGCGGGGCCCATTTTCCAGTAGCGCTGCAAAAATGTCGGATACATATCCTGCGTTCCGTGTGAGGCGAGATTCATGCCCGTCATGAGAATCACGAGATATAAAAACAATTTCCAATGCTGCGTCAGGCCAGCGCCGAGCTGGCTCCAGCTTTCGTGTTTCGATTTCTGCCAAACTTCGGATTCTTTCACTCGGAACCGCACAAACAAAGCCAGCAGTGCCGGGAGGCCGCCTAAAAAGAATAAGGGCCGCCAGCCCCACCGATTGAAGAAAAGCAGGTAACAGACGGCCGCCAGCAAATTGCCCACGGCATATCCCTGCTGAAGCAAGCCGGAGAGCAAGCCGCGATATTTGGCCGGCACTTTTTCCATGGCGAGCGAAGCGCCCACGCCCCATTCGCCGCCCATTCCGATTCCGAAGAGCGCGCGCAGCACCAGAAAGACGGTGAAGTTGGGCGCGAGCCCGCTGGCGACCTCGATGATTGAGTAAAAGACCAGGTCGATCATCAACGGCAGACGCCGGCCATAGCGGTCCGCCATGAGCCCGAATAAAAAGGCGCCGACGGGCCGGAACGCAAGGGTCAGCGTGATGGAGAGCGCGACGGCCGTATCGGATTGACGAAATTCCTTGCCGATGGCGGTGAGGCAAAACGCGACCAGGAAGAAATCGAAAGCGTCCAGCGTCCAGCCGAGAAAGCCGGCGGTGAGCGCGTACCAGTGGTCCTTCGGCTCAGGTTTCATTGGCCGCCAATCCGCTGGCTGCGGCGTTTGGTTCCCATAAGCTTTCGGCCGCGCCGAGCGCATGGTTGACCCAGCGGCTCCAGACAAAGAAGGCGTCGCTGAGGCGGTTCAGGTACTGGAGGGCCTCGGCAGGAATCTGCTGTTCTTTTGCGAGCGTGACGAGCAGACGCTCGGCGCGGCGGCAAATGGTGCGGCAGATATGAAGCTCGGCGTCCAGGCGGCTTCCGCCGGGCAAAACGAAGGAGCGAAGGGCAGGCAGTTCTTCGTTCGCAGCGTCGATCTCCTGCTCCAATTTCGCAATCTCACCGGCGGTGATGCGAGGCTGTTTGGGATGCACATCTTCGGGCAGCGTCGCCAGAATAGAGCCGAGATTGAAGAGTTCGTGTTGAACGCGTTTCAGGGTTGCGGCGAACTCCTGGAGGCGAGCTTGTTCGGCGGTGACACGCGCGGCGCCGATAAACGCATTCAATTCGTCCACCGTTCCGTAACATTCGATTCTCAGGTCGTCTTTGGCGATTTTCTGGCCGCCGGCGAGGTGTGTTTCTCCTTGATCGCCGGTGCGGGTATAGATGCGGTTCAGGGCGATGCGTGGTGCGTTGAAGGTCTGTTCGGGCATGACGGTCTCCTCGGAAATGCCGCTCCCTTACGGTCGCGGTTCTGTCCTCATCCTTTATAATCTGGACAGTGTAAGTATGGGCGTTCCAATCCGTGTACTCGTCGCCAAACCGGGCCTCGATGGACACGACCGCGGCGCAAAAGTGATTGCACGAGCATTACGCGACGCTGGGATGGAAGTCATTTACACAGGCCTCCGGCAGACGCCGGAAATGATCGTGAATGCGGCACTCCAGGAAGATGTGCAGGTGATCGGACTGTCCATCTTATCGGGCGCGCACAACGCAATTGTGCCGCGAATCCTGGAGCTGTTGCGCGAAAAGGAGATGACGGACGTGCTGGTGGTGGTGGGCGGAACCATTCCCGGCGAGGATGCCATACAGTTGAAGAAGGCCGGAGTGGCGGAAGTGTTCCAGCCCGGGTCCTCGCTTGAAAAGATCGTCGGCTTCATTCGCGATTCAGTAAAACAGGTGGCCTGAAACTGATCCCGGCCACCGGTGGAAAAGGAATTCAATGCAAGACAGATTGAACATTGCCGTGTTTGTCGATTACGACAACATTGAGATCGGCGTAAAGTCGACGCTGCGGCGCGAGTTTGACGTGTCCCTGGCGCTGGCTGCTCTGAAGGAACGCGGCGACATTGTCGCGAAATTCGCATACGCCAATTGGGGACGCCAGGAGGGAGCGACCCGTTTGATGGCTGAGAATGCAGTGCAGATGGTGCAGCGCATACCGTCGCCGCGCGGCGATAAGAATGGGGCGGACATCAACCTGGCGCTCGATGCTCTGGAGATGGCGTTTACTCATGAACATGTGAACGCGTTCGCCATTGTCAGCGGTGACAGCGACTTCATCCCGCTGGTGAATAAGCTGAAAGAGTACGGAAAGACGGTGTTCGTGGTGGGAGGAAAGGCTTTTACCAGCACCATCCTGCAACAAAACTGCCATGAGTTTGTGAGTTACGAATCGCTGCTGGAAGACGGCGACCGGATCGTACCGGCGCCAATGCCGGACCGGCGCGAACGGGAGCGGGACCGACCCGAGCGAGGGAAGAAGGAACGCGGACCACGTCCCGCTCCGCTGGAGCTTTCCCAGGCCATGCCGCTGGTGGAGCGCGCGTTGCAAGTGTTGGAGCGCCGCGCGGTTCAACCGCAGCTTGGTTTACTTAAGAGCACGATGCTGCAACTCGATCCGGCGTTCAGCGAGCGGGCGTATGGCGCGGGCAGCTTTTCCGATTTTGTGGAAAAGCTGAAGAAAGCCGATTTCATTAATGTGAGCGGCTCCGGCGGGCGTTACATCATCGAACGCAAGGGCGGGCACACGGCGGAGAAAACCGCGCCCAAGCCCGAGATGGCGCTGCCCCATTTGCGTGACGTGCTGGAAACACACCGCATGGAACTCGAGGAAGGCGCGACGGCCGAGGAATTAGAGCAATGGATGCAAGCCGAATACCCGGACTTCAATTTGTCCGCCTTCGGCTTCCAGCAGTTCTCCGAGTTTCTGAACTACGCGCAGGACAAAACCGTGGTCCGGACTGAGCCGGACGAGGAGCGGGGATTGATTGTCCGGCTCGGCGCTGAGTTCTATCCACCTGCGCTTCCGGAACCCGCCCCGGAAGCGGCCGTTGAAGAAGAAGAGGATGAGCCGCAGCCCGTGGTGGAAGGGCAGCCGACCATTTTCGAGCCGAATCCACCGCCGCCCAAACCGAAGAAGACAGCCATTCGCAAACGGGCCGCGGCTCCGGGCGGAGCGCGCAGGCCGCGCAAAAAGAAGCTGGAATAGGGGACCCCACAAATAGTGGAAAACTAAGTTATCTTGGTATAGATAACTTAGTATGCCCAAAGCCGACCACCTGCAGGGAGCCCTCGAGCTTCTTATCCTGAAAGCGCTGCTTCGCGGTAAGAACAGCGGCTACGCCATTGCCACCCTCATTGAGCAAGCTTCCGATGACGTGCTGCGCGTCGAGGAAGGCTCGCTCTATCCGGCGCTACACCGCCTCACTGAAGCCGGATTGCTGAAGGCCGAATGGCGTATCTCCGAATCCGGCCGCCGTGCCCGCTTCTATGAACTCACGAGCGGAGGACGGAAGCGTCTCGCCGAAACCGAGGAGCGCTGGAAATCTGTAACTGCGGCGGTCGCCAAGGTGCTGCGGACCGTATAGGGCGGTGAAACATGGGCTTCTGGTCGCGATTAAAGCGCATCTTCCGGGCAGAGCAATATAACAGCGAGATCGAGGAGGAGCTTCAGTACCACCTTGCCATGAAGCAGCAGGACGGCTACGATCCCCGCGCCGCCCGCGTGCAGTTCGGCAGTCTTGCAAAATTCAAAGAAGAAGCGCGCAGCGAAGGAGTACTGCCGTGGCTTGAATCCGGGCTCCGCGATGTCCGGTACGCGCTGCGCCAGATGCGCAAGGCGCCGCTGTTCACAGTGCTTCTGGTGCTCTCTCTGGCTCTTGGTATTGGAGCAAATACCGCAATCTTCAGTCTGGTGGATGCCGCGCTGCTCGAGCCACTGCCCGTGCCGGCGCCGCAGAGTCTCCGCATTGTTGCATGGGTCAATCACGGTTTTCCGGAAGAGCTCTGTAGGCTGTTAACCGGTTATGCGAAGGGCGACCGGCACCGCATGGTGGGATCGCCCGTTGCCGTTCGTATCTACCGGGAACTGGCGCGCCAGCAGTACGGATTCGCCTCGCTCATCGGGTTCTCCGATTCCGAAATGGCCGCCGTTGCGCTAAGGGACCGTCCCGCCGAGCAGTTTCGCATTCAGTATGTGAGTCCGAATTTTTTCGCCGGGCTCCGGGCGCCGCTGCAATTGGGGCGCCCCTTTTCGGTCAGCGAGGATCGCGAGGGCCAACCGCCTCTGATCATCCTCAGCAACCGCTTTTGGCGCAAAGAATTTGCGGGACGGCCCGATGTGCTCGGGCAAGTGCTGCGTGTAAACAATGTGCCCGTTCAGATTGTGGGCGTCGCCCGGGCCGGATTCTTCGGTTTGCAGATTGGCGAATGGGTGGATCTGTACGCGCCGCTCGCGGCAGATGCGGTTTTGAACCCACAGGCCAAATTGAATCCCGATTTCAGCCACACGGATCGCCACTGGTGGGTGAGCATGATGGCGCGTCCCAAAGCCGGGGTCTCCCAAAACCAGGCCATACAAGCATTGGCCGTGTTGTTCCAAAGACTGGTTGTTCCGCCCGGACTCAAAATCGAAGCCGACAAGATTCCCAAGCTGATGGCTATACCGGGGCAGCACGGTGTGGATCCCATACGGCCAGATGAATCCCGCGCGCTCTGGATTGTGTTCCTCCTGGTCGGCCTGATTCTTCTCATTGTCTGCGCGAACGTAGCCAATCTCCTGTTATCTCGGGCTGTGACGAGGCAGCGTGAGTCGGCGGTCTGCCTGGCTCTCGGGGCCGCCCGGCACCGGCTGTTCCGGCAATATCTCACCGAAAGCCTGTTGCTCGCGAGTTTTGGCGGAGTGGCGGGGCTGTTCCTCAGTTTTCTGTTCGCGAATGCGCTGCACTCGTTGATCCGCCAGGACATGGGCATCGGCGGTTTCGATCTTCACATCAATGCGCAGATACTCGGCTTCACGTGTCTCGCATCGCTTACCACGGCAGTGCTCTGCGGCGTCGCTCCGGCTTGGATGCTAGCGCGAGCGAGCGTGCATGACGCTTTGAAAGCCAGCAGCCGCACGGTTCTAACGGGGCGCTTACGGCTGCCTCGTCTTTTGGTCATCGCACAAGTCGCGCTCAGCTTTACGGTGTTGGTTGCCGCCGGATTGTTAGCGCGCTCGCTCGCAAACCTGCGGAATGTAGACGTTGGCTTCAATCGCGCGAATCTCGTGTATGCTTCGGTGAATCCGTGGAGCGCCGGCTACCAGCCTGAGCAAGTGAACGGGTACGTGGAAGGCCTTCGCCGCGGCTTGGCCGCCATTCCAGGCGTGCTGCGAGTCGCCACCGTGGAAGAGCGCCCTCTCTCCGGGGACCGGAACGCCACTTGGGTCAATATCCCCGGCCGGCCTTTCAGCCTGGCAGATACAGCTCTGGTGAATCATGTGGGCGACGGCTTTTTCGAAACACTGGGTGTCCCTGTGATCGCGGGACGCACGTTCTCGCCTGCCGACCTGAACAAGAATTCCGACGCCGTCGTCGTGAACGAGCTGTTTGCGTGCCGTTTCTACGGCAGCCGGAATCCGCTCGGCGAACAGTTTGGAACCGGCCCCCACCCGACCACTCGCTATCGGATCATCGGTGTGGTTCAGAATAGCCGGCACTATTCGCTGCGGGAGCCGGATGGCCCGGCCATCTTCTGGCCGTACAATGCAGGCAGCCGCCCCGGATGGCGCGTGAGCTTCGTCTTGCGAACCGCACTCAGTACTGGACAACTCACGCACGCATTCCGGCAGGTTGCGAGGAAGACGGATCCTGCGGTTCCCGTGATCGCGATTGAGACTCAGACGCAATTGATCGACTCGCGTGTGCGCTCCGAGCGTCTGCTTAGTATTTTCGCGACCGCGTTCGGGACTCTCGCGATGGTTCTCTCTGCAATTGGCTTACTCGGCCTGTTCGCCTATATGGTGGCGCGCCGCACCAATGAGATCGGCGTTCGCATGGCTCTTGGCGCCGGGCGCGGGAGCATCGCCAGTATGGTGCTGCGAGATGCTTTCGCGCTGCTGCTTGCCGGCGTTGCGGCCGGAATCCCCGGCGCTCTTTGGATGGGGCGGATCCTGAAGCACACGCTGTTCCACCTCAGCCCAACCGACCCGGTCATTGGCTTGCTCACCGTCGCAATCATGATGTGTGTCGCTGCGCTCTCAAGCTGGATTCCCGCTTCCCGCGCCGCGCGTGTAGATCCGATGCTGGCGCTGCGCGAAGAGTAAGTGACGCAGAGTGTGCGTCGTATGCCGACCTGAAGTTCGGCAACGGCACGCTGGACGCGTGCGCCACACCGTGTGCCGGCGCGGCCATAGGGACCGCGCCGATGAACATTCGGCAACTCAGGTCTAAAAGTTAATCGTGCCGGAGTATTGGAGCAGGCGCATGTTTGCCCCGCCATACGCGAGGCTGGTAATCTGTCCCACGTTTGCGCTCTGAATGTCGGCATTGGGCTGGCCGAGATTTGTGTGATTGAAGATGTTCCGGGCATCGGCGCGGAGCGTGAACTTAAAGCGTTCGGTGATGCTGAACGTCTTCATCAGCGTAGCGTCCTGATCGATGAAGTGAGGCCCGATCAGAGTGTTGATCGGGTAATTGCCGAAGGTGTTGGAGGCGGGCAACGTATAGGCGCCACTTCCCAGGCCGAGAATCCACTGGCTCCGGCTCTGGGACGAAGCATATGGGTTGCCGAAGCCGATGTTGGGACGATTGGTCGGACCTGTATACGGTTGCGTATTTGTAGGACCGTAATTTTCCAGGGTCGGCATGAATGGCAGACCGCTGTAATAGCTGGTAATGCCGCTGAGGTTCCAGCCGCCTAATACAAGATCCACGAGCTTGCTCGAGTTTTGCCCCCAATGCCGTCCATGTCCGAATGGAATGGCCAATTGCTGGGCTACCGTAATTTGCTGGTGAGGCATGTTCGGATTATTGCCGTACCCAAGCGGCCGGCCGTAAAGGAACGTGTAGCTTTCGTTGCCGCCCCATCCGTCTCCCTGTGCAATCTGATACGTGTAATTGCCGGTCACGGTGTAGCCGCCCATCGATTGAACCTTCACGACTCCCTGGAAGGAATCGTAGCGGTTGTTGGCACAATTGCAGTAGTTATCAATCGCTTGCGTCCAACCGTAGTTATAGCGCGGGCCGAGGACTCCAGCAAAGGGATACGTAGCCGGACTTCCAGCCTTTACACCCGGAATGAAATATTCCTGGTTCATGTTGAAACTCATGTCCGTACCGAGCGGGGTATGGCGGCCCTGGTTTCCAACATAACCACCCTGAAGAGACACCTTGCTGGATAATTGATGCTGCACAGTGAAGTTGTACATGTAAAACGCAGGCATGGTGAAAATGCCCGGCCGCGTCTTCGCTTCGACCGCGTTCGAGCCGCTGCCAGGCAGCGGGAAAGTTCCGTAGGCATTCGGCACGAGAGGGCCCGGGTTGTAGGGAGCCGGACCAACCGACAATCCGTTGCCGCTAGGTCCGAGCGTGAACACATCGCAGAAATTGTTGCCGCAGGCGCTCGACTGGGTGATGTTCTGATGCGCCAGAACCGGGGGATTCTGCGTCACGTTGTGGCCGAATGTGGAGCCGAAAGTACCAAGGCTGTACGTCCACCCGTAGCCTGCGCGGACAACCGTCTTTGGAGTGACTTGATAGGCAACACTCAAACGCGGCGCGAACTCATGCCAGTTCATGGCTTGATATCCATGGCTTGAAACCAAGCCGACGCCGAACACTTCCATTTGCCCGGTATTTACGTTTAATTCGGCTCCGTTCCCTGGCGCGTTTACGGTCTCCGGGAAAACCATTTCCCAGCGGAGGCCATAGGTAAAAGTGAGCTTCGAACTGGCGCGCCATTCATCCTGGCCGTACCAGAAGAGCCGCTTTTGATGCTCCATCGCGTTGGTCGTGCTGCTGACGTAGCGCTGGAACTGATATGGGTCGCCCAAAAGGAAGGAAGCGATGCCTAGTCCGTCAGTGGGACTGACGCCCGCTGAGGCGATGAAACCAGTATTGCTGTTATTGAAATATACTTCACCGGCGCGGTGATTGTCGCTCGGTACGCGCAGGTTAATGGCATACCGGATGTCGGCGCCGAATTTGAAGTTATGATTTCCGCTAATCTTGCTAATGTTATCGACAAACTGATATTGCGACTCGGTCTGTGTTAACGGGCAGTTGCAGCCATTCGTATCAAGGTCATAGCCGAGCCGCATGTAGTAAGCCGAGTTAGAAGTATCCTCAATCCGGAAGTACGGCAAGCCGGAGGTATAGGTTTTGTCGAGATTCATGCCGGGAATTCCGGCTGCCGTCGCCGGATCTGTTCCATATCCGTTCGGAACATCGAATACGTGATACCGCATATATCCGAACCGGAACTCGTTTACCAGCGTGGCGCTCGAGGTGTGAGTCCACCCGATAGCGAGGCTTTGGTTCAGCGCTTGCGATTGGCCCGCATAGCGAAGCGCGCTTCCGGAGCTGCTCAGTCCGGTGAACGAGTCGCCGCCACCGATTAACCCAAAAGCACCTGGACCGCCAAGCGAGAATCCGGCGTAGCTATAGCGGCCAAAAATGGAATCTTTTTGGCTGGCATAGTAATCCCAGCGCGTATTCCACTGGTTGGCAGTGTACTTCAAAGCTCCACTACTCTCGTAGTTTTGATAGGGAACGCCTGCGCCGGCCGCTGCCGTGTTGGGCAAAGGAAAATAACTGTTGATCAGATTCAAGGCCTGCGGACTTAGGCGGCTGGTAGGAATAACATTGCCAGCGAACGGCTTGCGCCCGGTGCCGTCTGCGGCCGTCGTGCTGGTCGGATCGTAGATCTGATAATTCGTGCCGAGGGCAAGCCAGTCGCTCAGGTTGCCGGTTCGATCCTGGGCCGAGGGAACATTGGTCAACACAGAACCGCCCGTCGTGTTTCGCGTGAGTTGGGCGTCGCCGAAGAAGAACAGTTTGTCCTTGATAATTCGCCCGCCGATTGACCCACCGAACTGGTTCTGGTGAGTGGTCGGGGTGTAAACTCCGGGACTCAAGGCGGTGTTCTGGCTAAACGGATCGCGCGCGAAATCCTGGAATCCCGGCGTGTTGATGTACATGTACTCGAACGCGTCGCCATGGAACTGGTTTGAACCGGACTTCGTGGAGTACGTAATCAGGCCGGCTCCGGTGTATCCGAATTCCGCGTCGTAATCCTGATTCGCCTGCTTGACCTCGTTCACCGAATCAAAGGTGGGATTGATCACGATGATGCCCAGGATCGGATCCTGATTGATGGTGCCGTCCAGGTAATAACCGGTGCTGTCGAACAACTGGCCATTCACTTCGGTTTGGACGCTGCCTTGCGGGTTTTCGTCGGAAGCGTGCTGCCAGCCGAATTTGGCCGTGCCAGGATTCAGCAGTTCGAACGATTGGAGATTACGGCCAATACTCGGCAACTCTGAAATTTCCTGCGCGGTGAAGGTTTGGGCCACGTCCGCGCGATCGGTCTGCAAGAGAGGAGCGGCGGCGGTTACTTCCACCTGTTGCTGAACATTACCGACCTGCAAGGCGGCATTGAACTGAGTGGCTTGATCCACCTGCACTTGGAGCGGATTCGAGACCACTTTGTTGAAGCCGGGCGCCTCGATGCTAACCGTGTATTGATCAGGGATCAGTTGGCCTTTGGAATACTGGCCGGAATCGTTCGTGGTGACCTCAAACGACGTATTCTTGCTGACGTCCGTGATTGTGACCTTGGCGTTTGCTACAGCAGAACCGCTAGGATCGGTCACCGTACCGATTATGCTGCCGAACACCTGCTGCGCATTTGCGCCGATCGCGGACCCAAGCAACCAAGCAGCCGCAGCCACAAAGGCTAAAGACCCTCTGCGAAAGCTAACCATACCTTCTCCTTGGAAGTTGACTAACAACCGGGGTCAAGCCGGCTCCACCGGATGGTTGACCCAGAACTCACACCTGAGAATTAGTGTAATCGACCTAAGGTCATTTTGTTCCCATGAATTTTGGAGTTTTTGGGTGAGGAGTTGAGGTGAGCCCGGTCGCGTTCGAGTTAGGGGCAATTCATAGATTGACGGTCATCCGCCACTGACTCCGAAACAGATTGCGCAACTAGCCAAGGTTGTCAAAGAGGAATTCGGTCATAAAAAAGGAGATGTTTGAAGAACTGGTCGATAGCGTGCGTGAGGGCGGAGCACTTCTGCGCGGGCAGAAAAAGCCTTCGCGGCGCGTTGTCATCGGTGCGGCGGGTGTCCGGAGCATTCGCGAACGAACTAAGCTCTCGCAGTCGGAATTTGCGCGCCTGATTGGCGTTAGCGTAAAGACACTTCAAAACTGGGAACAGGATAGGCGCCGCCCCGCCGGACCGGCAGCCGCACTGTTGAAGATTATTGCGCACGAACCGCAGTCGGCAGTAGAGGCGATTCATCGAGCGTAGGGAAGCGGGCACTGAACTGCCCGCCGGCACGGGCCCAGAGGGCGCCCCTCGTGCGCCACTTATACTTTGCATATGTTGTGTCTCGTAGCCGCACTGTTGGTGGCGAGCGGCATAGCGAGCAACGCCCATCAACGGGGCGTAGAGCTCTATAAGCAGCAAAAATACGGCCAGGCGATCTCCATACTGGAATCCGCCGTGAAGAGCGAACCGCCGAACTCGCCGCAGTTCCAGGAATCGGTATTGATGATCGGCCAGAGCTATTTCATGCTCTCGCAGGCGCCCAAAGCCATTCCGTGGCTCGAAAAAGTACCTGCCAGCAACGAAGCCAATTACATGCTCGGGTACGCCTATATCCAAACGAACCAGGCGGACCAATCGGAGGCGGCGTTCGCCCGGCTGTTCCAGGTGAAGCCGGATACCGCCGCCGCCCACCTGTTAGCAGCGCAGATGCTGATGAAACAGGAATACGAAGCCCAGGCGGCGGCGGAGGCCAACAAAGCTCTCGCGCTGGCTCCCAAAATGCCGGAAGCGCATTACCTGCTGGCGGAGATTGCGATGTTCCGGGGGAGCGTGGACGAGGCGATCGCCGGATTGCAGCAGGAACTGGCAGTGAATCCAGGGTTCGCTATGGCGTGGTACCGCCTGGGAGACGCCGATACGAGACAAGACCGTTGGGACGCCGCGATTCCCGAGTTACAACGCGCGATCTGGCTCAACCCGGATTACAGCGGTCCCTATATTCTGCTGGGCAAATGCTATTTCAAGACCGCGAATTACTCGAATGCCGAGGGGATTTTGCGAAAAGCGCTCCGGCTGGACCCGAATAATCACACTGCGAATTATCTGCTTGGGCAGACTCTGATGGCGGAGGGGAAAGCAGACGAAGCGCGGGCAGTGCTGGAAAAGTTGAAGCAGATCGAAGAGCAGAAATGAAAAACCGCTTCCCGACCCACGCCCCGTGGGCGCGGGTGCCCCTCGCGGCTCTGTTGGGGTGCGTAGGAACTGTTAACGCGCAATCGCAACTCACGGACGCTTGTAAAACGTGTCATCCGGCGGAGACGCGGCTGCATGAGCAGACCAGAATGGCGCATGCCATGGTCCCGGCTTCGAGCAGCGTGTTTGCGCAGAATCTGCCGGACCGGCCGCTGAGCGATTCGATCAACCATCTCTTCTTTACTTACCGGCGTGTGGAGAACGGGATCGAGGTCACAGTCACAAAGAATGGCGAGCCGGTACACGGATTGATTCAGTGGGTGATGGGAGCGGGCGCGCAGGGCGAGACGCCGATTGTCCGGTCCGGCGATGAGGTTTTCGAATCGCGCGTGAGTTACTTCAGCCGTGTCCACCAATATGGGATTACGGTCGGGCAGGAGGGCCGTTCCGACGAGCCGCTCGGCCGATATCAAAGCAGCCGTGCGCTGCAGGCGTGCCTCGGCTGCCATGCCTCTGCGATCACGCGCGATTTGCAACCGGCTGTTCCAGGTGTCCAGTGCCAGCGCTGCCATCTAGGAGCGGACGAGCATGCCCGCGGAAACGGCAAGCCGCCGCTGAATCCGGGAAAGCTGGCCCCCGCCGCGCAGGTCCGACTTTGCGGAAATTGTCATCGCTCGCAAGCGCCGCCGGACTCATCGCCGTTGGAGATGGTTCGGTTCCAACCACTGCAACTCATGAAGAGCCGGTGTTTTTTGTCCGGGAAGCTGGCTTGCACCACTTGCCATGCGGCCCATCAGGATGCCCGCCGCAGCGATGCCGCCTATTACAATGCAAAATGCCATGCCTGCCACGATGGGCAGGCCTTTCACGCCGATGCGCGGCGAACGGGAGATTGCATTGGATGCCACATGCCGCGGGTGCAGATCCATCCGGCGCTGGCGTTTACGGATCACTTTATTCGCCGCTGAGACGCCGCTCCCTCACGGTCGCGGTTCTGATGCGAGCTGGGCGCGAGCGCGCTGGAGATTGGCGCGCGCGGCTTGATGGCTCGGATCGATTCGCAACGCCTGTTCGAAGGCCTGAATGGCCGAGGGTAGATCGCCGGTCATGGCGAGCACCGCGCCGAGATTGGCTTCGAGATCGGCATTGTTCGGATTGAGCCGCACGGCCCGCCGCATGTGATCGAGCGCCTCGGGATATTTTCTCTGCAAGAATAGGACGGAAGCTAGGCCAGCTTGCGCATTCGCATCTTCCGGTTGCGCTTTCAGATAGGCCGTGTATTCCGTAGCCGCGCCCTCCAGATCGCGGCCGGCGGCCAATGCCCGTGCGAGATTGTATCGAGCATTGATATAGTTCGGCTCCAGTTGGAGCGTTTGCCGGAATTGTTGAATGGCTTCCGGCAGGCGGTCTTCCAGAAACAGCGCGGCTCCCAAGCTGTTCCGGGCGGTTGCGTTGCGCGGTTCCACTGCGAGCGCATCGCGATACAGGCCGATTGCTTCCGGCAGCTTTCCTTCAAATTGCATCAGCGCCCCCAGGTTGTAATGAGCCACGAAATCCGCGGGATACTTTTCCAGCCGGCGGCGCATGACGGCTTCCTGAAGCGCGAGCCGCGGGTCCGGAGTTGAGCCTGTAGCATGCCGGGGAAGGACTTGCAGCCACACGTGGCCCATTTCGTCTTCGCTCCGGTCGCCGGCCTTCACGCGTGCCGGCGGGTGATGGGGATTACGAGGATTCGATGCGGAGTTGTCGTAGGTAATGCGCATCGCAATTTTGGTTCCCTTGGGAAGCGGTACGGGCTGGCGGTAATCGTAAACGGCCTGCCAGTTGATGTCCCAATCCGGGATGCGAATCAACCAGCGGCGTGTGCCGCCGGGAAGAATGGCCCAGGCTTCCACCGTTTTCCCGAGATAGTGCGCGTGAGGATAAATTGCGAGGACGTCGACATCGATCGGAAGCGTGAGGCTGTCGGTCACGGCGAAATCGCGCGAGCCGGGCGGGATATCGATCGCGCCGTCGTGTTCGAGTTGGATGAGCATGGGGAAGCGCGTGGGCGGCGAGGCGGCGAAGTACAGCCCGATCTCGGCCTGAACCGATTCCGGCTTGCCGGTTGGTTGAAGGTGAAGATTCACAATCAGGTTTGTGCCCGGATCGAGGCGCCAGCTCATATCGTCCGGCTCCTTGCGCAGGACGGTGCCTGGCTTCCAGAACAGAAAGTGCGAGTCCGGTTCAAAGCTGTTTGCGGCGGGTTCGGTGATGACGTCCATGCCAGGAAAGCCGGGCCGGCCATCTTCGCCATCGCGGCTGCTCAACGAACCGGTGTGGTCCAGCACGACATTCGCGTGATGCACGACGCGGGTATTATCGAGCCGCAGTTCGAGACCTTTGACGTATCGGGTTTGCGCAAGCGCGGTGCGGATGACGAAATTCCGAAAAACATCGGAGCCGCCGGCCGGAAGCAGAAATGGCTTTGGCATGCGGAGGATGAGATCCGGTTTGCCCATCTGCCATTCGCTGCTGAAGCGGGGCGGCGAAGATGGCGTTTCCCTGCCCTCGCGCGCGCCTTGCTTCACCCATTCCGCAATGAGGTTGATTTGCGCGGCCGAGAGGCTGCGGTCGTCGGCGAATTCTCCGTAGCCATGCTCTGGCGGCCAGGGAGGCATGTAGCGGCGCGCCGTGACAGCCGCAATCTGCGATGCATGCTTGCGCGCGTCTTCGTACGTTAGCAACGGAAATGGACCGATGGCGCCAGCGTGATGACACCCCGCGCAATCTTTCCACAGAATGGGCGCGATGTCGTGGTTGAAGGTGACGGGACCGGCGGTGAGCGGCGCAGCGAGCACGAAAATGTGACAGAACCACGCGCGTAAGCAAGTGGGCCGCATGCTTTCTATTTGAACTGCTTTCGATATTGGATGTCGATGCCGAACTCGCCGTTATCGTCGCGCAAGGCAACGAGCGAGTATTGCGAGCTGAAGGCCCATTCCACACGAAAGATCTGCTCGGCGGTTTCCGAAAGATTGGTCACATAGGTGACGGTGATTTCCCGCGAGATCTGCTGTTCCAGCGTGAGACGCGCCTGCGCGGCATTGGTGATGCCCTGCACCAGCGGATCGATTCGGATGTTTGTAACGCCGAAAAGTTTCGATAGCCGATTCGAACTGGGAGAGATCGCCTGGCCGAGAACGCTGGTGACTCCAGGCTCGGCATTGCTTCCCGGATTTGTTAATTGAGTGGTAAGCACGTTGGAGGCGGTCGCAGAAGAGGCTGCACCGGGAGTGCGGCCCACTGTCAGTAGCGAGATAATATCGCGAGGCTGCAGCGGGGGGTCGGAACGATAATTGACATTTAATTTTCCGGGCGTTCCAGCAATGGTGATATCGACCGCAATGCCGCGCGTTTGGGTTTGCAGATCGAGATCGAGAACCGGTTCGATTTTGGCGGGATTCGAAAAATCGACTTCGCAGCGATTGATGCTGTACTTGGTTCCGAAGACTCGGATGTCACCTTGATTCGCCGAAACGCTACCCAACAGAACGGGGCTGCTGGCGCGCCCACGCAAACGTAAATCGATGTCGGCTTGAATATCGCGGCTCAAGGCGGAAGTCAACTGCAGATTGGGAGCGCTCTCCAGGTGAACGTCGAGCTGCAATCCCGAAAGGAACCCTTTTCCATTGATCGGCCCGGCAGGAGCAGAAGGCAGTGCTGCAAGGAGATTGCCGATGTCCGTATTCGGATTGAGGACCACGCGAGAGATGGACGCGGCACCCGATAAGAGGCTGTTTTCGGCAGTACCCGTGAGATGCAACTGAGCGCTCGCGGTGACGCTCGCGCTCGAAGCGTACCGAACCCGTACATTTTCGGCATTGGTTGTCAAATGGTAGATTAGATGGCCGTCCACCAGGTTCACGAAACCTTCGAACCCGAGAGTGCCGCCGCCGGATTGCGCCGTGAGTGTCTGGATGGTGGCGCGATCCTGATTGAACACGATGGTTCCGTTCACGTTCGAAAGACCAGTGTCGAGACTTTTCGGCTGAAATCCGGCGTTCCGGATCTGCAGTGTGCCGGTGATTGCGGGAGCTCGCAATGTGCCGCCAATGGAAGCTCCGATAATCGATCGTCCGGACACCTCAGCGGTAGGGTCGAGCAAGTGCAAAATACGGAGGTCGACGGCGCCGCCGAGATGCACATCGAGCGGCTTTCGTCCGAGATACCCGAATGACCCGGTGAGTTTGAGATTGGTATCGCGGCCAGCCAGTTCGAGGTGTTGGATCGCCGCCGAGCCTTTGGCAAGCTGAAAAATAATGGGTCCGGTGTTATGAAGGCTGAGATCGCTCACGGCCTCAAACCGGTCAACTTGCACAATGGCCTGCATGCGCGCGGGATCCTGGATGGGACCTTCGAACGTCAGAGCGGCTTCCAGATTGCCATCGAACGGAAGCGTCTTCTTGCTGGTGTATGGCCAGAGGCGCAGCAGAGTCGCCAGGCTGATCCGGCTCACATGGATTTCGCCGCGGGCGAGATTCTCTCCGGATATTTGAACCAGAGCGTTACCGTTGACACGGCTCTCGCGCAAATCGCCGGAGAAATTTGTATGGAGAACATGTCCATGAGTGGTCGCATTGGCCGTGAGATCGCCATAGGGGAGGCCGTCGACCGTGATGCGGTGAAAAGCCAAGGTTCCGTTGGCCGGTCCAGGTTGAATGCTTCCGGGCGCGATGTGAAGCGAGGCTTCGCCATGAACTTCGAACCGCGCGTTCAGGCCTGGTTCGAATCTGCGTAGCGACGTGAGCGATGCAAGCGGAAATCCGTTGCTGTCGAGTCTGCCGGTAAGCTCGCCGGAACGCCAGGATTGCGGATCGCGAGTGTAGTTACCGGAGAAGAGAATCCGGGCGGGACCGGCTTCGATTCTCCCCTGAGCAATCTGGATGTTTCTGCCGGCAAAAGCGAGGTTCATCCGAACAGCATTGAGGCGCTCGCCGTAAGCGGCAGCGTTTTGAATGCGCACCTCCGCGGAACCGCGCGGATTAACGAATGACCCGGCCATGTTTACGGTTGCGGAGGCGGTAGCCTGCGCGGGAGCAAACCGGCTGATATTCAAGCCTCGCAATTGACCTTGGAGCCGGATCGGGCCATCCTGACGAAGCGCCCAATTCGCGAGCGCCAATTGCGCATTTCCGGAGGCATGCAGTCCATCGCTATCGAGCGAGAGCGAAGTGAACTTGGCCTCCTCAGCCGAAAAATCTACAATCGAACGAAATTGATCTATTGGCTGCCCGTTCATTTTTGCGTGCGCGATGGCGAGTTGCCCTTGAATGCGCGGCGCACGCAGCGGCGAACTGATGGTCCCGTTGAATTGCAGACTTCCCCCGCTCGAAAAGGCGGGGAGCGGAACCGTCTTGGGCAATCGCGGCAGCACCGGCCCCAGGTCGGCGAGATCGCGCGTATCGAGCGTCAACGCGAGCATTTCGTTCAACTCTCCGGAAAACGAGATGGCGGTGCTCGGAAGATGAATCGCCGACGGCTGAAACTCGATGCGGTTGCCGCGCTGGTCATAGCTGAAGTCAACTGCGCCCGAGATCGGTGTCGGGCCAGCTATAGGGGTGAGTTGCAGAGCGGCCTGCATCCTCCAGTTGCGTTGCGATAACATCCCCGCCACCTTCACGCGTCCGGCTGCCCGGCAGGCCCAGGGCAGCGGAGTACGGTCGACAAGCGCTACCGCGTGCGGCACATTCAGGCCTGCGATTGAACCATCCATCTGCAATTCGTCAAGGTTGTGTAGTGTCGCTTGGCCGGTAAATTTGCTTCCCAGTGCAGTTAATACAAGATGGTTGAATTGAGCGTGGTCTTCGGAGGCGAGGACCTCGGAATCAACGCTGGTATTCTTGAGGGCGATGCGCCCGGAACGGATGTTCAGATTCCGGCCGTTCAGGGCTCCCGAGAAGACGATGCGGGCAGATGGATCGTAGCGGAGTTTGCCTTCCAAACCGATTTCCCCGCCCTGTAGTTCAGGCCGATTCGCAACTCTCGCCAATTGGGACGCGCTGACCCGGGCGCTCAGCTTCAGCTCCAAATCTGGCTTGGAAAAACCGCTCAGGACGCCCTCCGCGTGGACGGTGGATGCGCCGGACGAGAGACTTAACTGCTCCACGGATAAGCGATTGCGCTGCAAAACGGCATCGAGGACGGCACTTCCGGCGATGTGCGCAAAGCGATCGGACGCAAACTGCACTTGGGGAGAGTGGAAACGCAGCGAGTAACCGGATTGTTCCGGCCGGTAAGCGAGCAGAAGCTGCGTATTCTCGCTCGACGCATTAATCGCCGTGTGATGCGCCGCGATTTCTACTGTTCCGCGATTTACCTCGAAATGCTCGATCCGGAGATTGAGCAGCTCGCCGAAACGCCCGGTTTTGTAAGTTGCCGCTGGAATGTTAGTAGTCCCATCAGGATGGATGCGCACGTCGATTTTGGGAGTATCGATGACAAGCCGGGCCAGATCGGCCTCCCGCTTTAATAAACTGCGCACCTCTAACCCGATCCGAATGGATTGGGCCTGAAAGAGCGGCGGTTCGGACAGGGGTTCGGTTCCATGAATGACAACGTTTTTCAGTTCCGCGCTTAAACCGGACCAGTTGTACGAAAACGAGCCGATTTCTACGCGCCCGCCCGTCGCACGCTCTAGCGATGCCACAATCGACTCGCGCAGGCGCTGTTGAAACCAATTGGTCCGAAGCACCAAAACCGCGGCCGCCGCGAGGAGCAGCACGGCGCAAGCCGTAATGAGCAGCGGCTTAGCGAAGCGTCGCATCCACATACACGATACGCGCCTGCCGGCGAGCCTCATTCAGCCACGCATCCAGCGCCTGGTCCGTGCGCTCCTCCGTGAGCGTCTGGCGAATGGATTCTTTCACTTGTGACAAAGCAGGAGGCAGGCCGGTGTGCTGCGTGCTCCAGACCGAGAGCTCGCGTTGATAATACGCACTGATGTCAGCCTCGGAAACGACGGCTTCGGGTTTGAACCGGTATTCCACAAAACGCAACGTAATGAGTTGCAAAGCGAGATGAGCCTTCAGAGTATCCTCTGATAAATCGTAGCGGGAAAGGAGTTGTTCGAACTGCGAAGGCCCGCCCAGTTGCTCCTCGACTTTCTGCAAATAGGTATCGACGTCCTTTGGTTCCGGCAACGGGTAGCGGCTCAATTCCATTTCGCGCCTAACGAGTAACTGCTCGATCAGCCGATTGGCGGCCGCGCGCCGGGCTGAAATGCTCCGGTCAACAGGTTTTTGATTCAGCAGCGCTGTGACGCGCAGTTCTTCATCGAGCTGCAATTCGGTGATCACCTGGCGCCCGACTGTAATCGCAAGGCGGTCGATGACTTCGGCATGCGCGAGGAGAGCGAGGCAGAAAAAGACCAGAAGAATAGGGAAATTTGAAAACCGCTCCCTGGCCGTCTGTGGCAGACATCGCAGCGACTTCTTCCACAGGCTGCTCGCGGTCGCGGCTCTGCTGTCCATCAGAATGCCTGTCCTAACGAGAAATGGAATTGAAACGCATTAATTTTTTGGACGGTTGGGATAGCCGTTCCGTTTATCAAATCCTGTTCCGTCCCCTTTAGTCCGTAAAATCGCGGGGCATCCGGGCTGAAGGATAGATCCAAGCGAACCGGCCCGATGGGCGTCCGATAGCGAATCCCGAACCCGATATCTTGCACGGTGTAGTTGAAATCTGCCAAATTGCGCTGGCGGAAGCGCAGGCTGAAGTCGCCAGGCGAGGTATACACGTTGCCGGCGTCATGGAAAAGCACTCCCGTCAGATTATCGCCGTAAAGCGGGAAGCGCATCTCCAGATTATTGATGAAGAGCACGTTGCCGCCCACGGGAAAGCCGGTGGTGAGGTCTCGCGGACCGGCCTGGAAATCCGGGAAGGCGCGAATGGAGGTGGAGCCGCCGGAATAGAGACGCTCGGCAAGCGGAATGCCTGGTTTTCCGCCGGCGCGTTCAATCAGGCCGAATTGCGTGCTGCGGGCAAAAACGAAATCGTGATGAAAGGGGTGATACGTCGAGTTGCGGAACAAGCCTCGCGCAAAGTGAGTTTGAGAAGCAAGAAACCCGGGCGCGTAGCTCAGATCGATCGTGCTGTAAACTCCGCGATGCGCATCCGCCGGATCATCGCGCTCGTCCTGTATGAAAGAAAGCTCGGCAATCCCAACCGTCTCCGGCTGAGAGAGCAGCGGGACGAGCAGGGGTTCGATTTTCACGTTGGTAAGCGTGACATGCCGGAACACGAGGCGGTATTGCATGCTGTAGGCCCGCGAGATTCGCTGTCCGACTTGGATGGAGGCTTCGCGCCGTTGCGCGGTGAACGTACGGATATCGTTTGAATTTTCGAAAAGCGTGGTGGCCGTGAAGTTCAGATTATCGTTCGAAATGAATTGGGGAATGAAATAGGTGAGCGCCGCGCGCTGCTCAATGGTGGAAACCGCAGTTTGCAGTCCCACTGTTTGGCCCAACCCAAGAAAGTTAATCCGGGTAATTCCAAACGCGAGGCGGGGAGCGAAGCCAGTGGTTCCCGCGGGATTATCGAGAGTGGTCACGCCGCCGCCAATACGCGCGATCTGCGCGCCGACTCCAACGTTTACCGAATAATGACGCGCTTCGTCCACATCATAGAGGACGTTCTTTGGGTCCTCATCACCCGCCGGATTTTGAATCGCCGTATTCACACGCGCAAAGATTCCCAGCTCATAGAGCCGCCGCTGGCTATCGATCTGTTTCGCGAGGGAGAGCGGCTCGCCCGGTTTCAATTCGATTAGATCGTCTACAACGCTCTGGCGGGTGGTACGAGCACCCGTAACAAAGATGTTACGCACGTATTTACGAGGGCCGGGCTCAACGACGTAGCGAATGTCGACGCGATTGGGCTGCGCGGCAGGGCTTACAGAATAATCGAAATTTGCGTTTAAATATCCGCGGTCGTAGTAGTAATTGAGGAAATTCTCGCGATCATCGGCAATATTCGTTTCGCTGAAGGGTTGTCCCTCCAGACACATCAAACGGGAGCGGAGGGCCCCCACATCGTCTGGAGCCGCTCCTTCAATTCGCAGACTCGAAACCAGCCATTGGGGGCCTTCGCGTATGGTCAGAAAGACGGCCAGGTGGTCTTTCTTCCCGCGATAATCGTCTTCAATGTGCGATGAGACCTTTACATCACGAAATCCATTCGAGGTATAGAGATTTTCAATCGCGTGGACATCCTGGCGCAGGTAGGCAGCGCTGAAACGGCCGAAGGGAAAGCGCGGAAACACCGCCGGCTGTAAGCTCAGCCGCTCGCGAATCATCTGCGTATCGAAATAGTGGTTGCCCCGAACGCTGAGATAAACAAATTTGTGACGGGCGCCGCGGGAGATCTTATAAGTGATCACGCGTTCGTTTTCGTTTTGCATAGTCATGGCGGGCGTTCCCACCTCCGCGCCAAAATAACCCTCGGATTCAAGATATTCCTGAATATTGCGCTGCCCTTCGGCGAGCAGGTCCCGGTCAACGGCGCGCTCCTGAAATACCGGGACCAGTTGTTTGAGTTCACTGTCTCCAATGCTCACCCCGGTCACCCGAACGATAATCCGCGGACCGGCTTCGATATCGATTTTCGGTTGAACGGTGTTGCTGTGGCTGTGATAGTCGAGACTGGAGAGGGTCACGCGCGCGGCGAGGCGGTGATGCTTTTCGTAATAACGCCGGATGTTGTCCAGTCCTTGATGAAGGCGCGCTTCCGTGAGTTCCTGCCAACCCAGCAGGCCGTAGAGCCGTCTCCAGTGCGTCACGCGAATAATTTGTTTTGAGGTGCGTTCGGAGTGGCCGGTAATCTCTGGGCGTTCAAAATGCGCGCGCTGGCCCGTTCCTACGAAAAACCCGATGTCGGCTTCATCGGTTGCCGGGTGCTTTTCGACTTGGCTGTCGATGACTGGATGATAAAAGCCGTTCCGCCGCAGGAGAACGCGCAGGTCCTGAGCTGCGCGGCTCCGCTCCGAATCGAGATAAAGAGTTCCCAGCCGCAGTTTTGTGGTGCTGGCGAGCTGTCCGCTATTAGGCGGCGCCTTTACCCCGGTCACGAGGACGCGGCCCACAAAATAGGCCGGTTTGGTGAGAAAACGCAGTATCAGGCCGTTCCCTGTTTTATCCGCATCGACCGCGAGATCTGAAAACCGGCCGGTCGCGAACAAAGTCTGGATCGCCTGGCGTAGTTCCGCTTCGTGAAATGTCGACCCCCTCCGAAAGGGAAGCCGCTTCAGCAACTCCTCGCGGGAGAGCGGCTGGTCCGGCGGATCAAATTCAATGTGCGCGATCGTCTCGCCTTCATATTTGAGAGCTTCTTTGATCAGAGGAGGGCCGGCATCTTGAGCAGCGAGGGCTATACGGGAAGCGGCCACCAGCAGAAGCAAGGCTGTTAGGATCGTGCTGTATGAACGAGCAGGAAAAGGCCCGCTACTCCCGGCAGATTCTGTTTCAACCAATTGGGGAACCGGGACAGAGCAGGATTCGGAGCGCCTCGGTGTGTCTAATTGGCTGCGGTGCACTCGGAACCTTTCAAGCAGAGGCTCTCGTCCGCGCCGGAGTGGGACGGCTGCGGATCATTGATCGCGATTACGTTGACTATACAAATCTTCAACGGCAATGGCTTTATCAGGAGAGCGATGCCGAGAGCGAGGTTCCCAAAGCAGCGGCCGCCGCGCGCCGATTGCGTCAATTAAATCACGACGTCGCTCTGGAGCCGCTGGTTTCGGACCTGACTCCGTCCAATGCGGAAGAACTGATTGCGGGATGCGACCTCATACTCGACGGCACGGACAATTTCGAAACTCGATATCTCATCAATGATCTTAGCGTCAAACATTCGATCCCCTGGATTTATGGCGCCGCGGTTGGCAGCTACGGTGTGGTCATGCCCGTTGTTCCGGGCAAAGGCCCGTGCTTTGCGTGCGTGTATCCGGAGCGTCCGGCGGGCGCCCAGCCTACCTGCGATGTGAACGGCGTGCTCGCCGCAACCACCGCGTCCGTAGCGGCGCTGCAAGTGGCGCTGGCGCTTCGCATCATGGTTGGCTGGGATGACTTTGCGTGCCGCATCCAGACTCTGGATGTTTGGGAGGGCACTTCCAAGCATGTGAACGCCGGGCCGCCCGATCCCGAGTGCCGGGTGTGTCAGGCACACGAATTCCGGTATCTGGAAGGGCAGCGGCGAACCCCGGTTTCGCTTTGCGGCCGCAATGCCGTTCAATTACATGCGAGCGAGCGAGGTTTGGATTTACCCGAACTGGCGATGCGGCTACGGCCTCTGGGTGAGGTGCGCGTGAACGAATTCGCCTTGCGGATGAAGCTTCCCAAGTACGACGTAACGTTTTTCCCGGACGGACGCGCGATCGTCAAAGGAACCACGGACGTTGCCGTAGCACGCAGCGTCTACGCGCAACTGGTGGGGGCCTGATTTAGTACTGGCTGAACGATACAGCCAGCAACCGCTTCGGCCCCTTACCAACCTTAATACGCGCCACTTCCTTGCGCGTGCGCGTGTCAATCACGGAACAATCGTTGCTATCACTGTTGCTGACCGCGCAGTACCGCCCGTCGGGAGAAAACGTGATCCAATTCGGACACTCGCCGACGGATACATGCCCCAAGAGCCTGTCTGTGCGCGTGTCGTAGACGTATAGAAGATGATCCGCCAGACTCGTGACCCAAAGCTGCGAGCCATCGGGCGTCAGGCCCAGTCCGTGCGTGGGCGTGTGAGGTTCGAGCGGGCAGTGCGAGGGCGGCGCGGGAGGCAGTTCAACGCGCTTAATCACCTTGCACTGGGGAATGCTCGCGACGGCAAACCCGTGAAAATCGCTGAGCGCTGTGTAAAGCGTTTTCTCGTCCGCGCTAACGGCGTAGGGGCGCGGTATGCCGCCAACCGGAACCTTTTCGCTGTAACTCATGGTCCGCAGATCGATGCGATCAATCTCATTGCTGCCCATAGAGGAGACGTATAGGTCCTGGTTGTTTCCGGAGTTGTAGCAGTTATGGGGCACCTTCACCGGCAGGACTTTCACGACCTTTTGTAACTTCGTATCGACGATGTCCACGCTATTGCCGTCCCGAATGGGAACGCCGATATAGCGTCCATCGGGAGTGGCAGCGCATTGATTTGGGCGGCCGGTCAGCGGGATCACGCTCAGAATCTTCCCGGTTGCAGTGTCGATGATCTTCAAATTGCGCTCGGATTCGATGGTGGTGAATAGGCGGCGTCCATCGGCGGAGGCACAAATCCCGTGGACCTGCTCGCCTACTTTGAGGTCGCCAATCACTCGAAGCGTCTGGAGATCAATGACGGTAATATCGTCGCCCAGACTATTCGTTACATACAGCCGCTCCACGGTGTTGGAAGCGTACATCCTGGCCGAAGGCGCAATCGAAAGGAGCAGGAGGACAGCCAGAAAATAAGAAAAGAGGCGCATAGCAGACACCCGTCAGCCGATGTCTATCTTATCTGCAAGGAAATGACGACGGCAGTCTTGCATAATCGAAAGAGGAAGCGATCCGTAGATGGCCACCGCGCTCATTTCGGTCGAGGAGTATCTTCGGACCAGCTACAAGCCCGGCTGCGAATACATCGACGGAGTGCTCCGGCAGAAGAGCTTGCCAACGTACGATCATGCTTTCGTCCAGTCGCGCTTGATCGCGCTGATTTCCGCTTTGTATCGGGCGTATTTGGCACTGCCGGAGTTGCAGTGCAAGATTCGGGAGGGCGAATACCTGATACCGGATGTGGCGATACTCGAGGCCTCAAAACCGCAGCGGCCCTACCCGACTGAGCCAATTTTTGCCGGCGTCGAAATTCTATCGCCCGAGGACAGGGTCGGACAGATGCTTGCCAAATGCGAAGAGTATCACGCCTGGGGAGTTACCCATTGCTGGGTGATTGATCCGGAGCGGAAGACCGCCTGGGTCTACCGCAAGGGTTCGGAACCATTGCATGTAGATGGGACCGGGGATTTGGTTGCGGACGAAATGAAAATCCCCGTGGCCGACTTGTTCCCGCTGTAGGGTCGCCAGTCCTGGCGACGAGCCGGCTTCGGGAGCCGGCTTCAGCTTCGTTTTGTAAAATAGAAGAGGTCAAATCAGATAGACACACGCGACGGGCGAGTCCCCGTGTGTTTGACACGTATTTTTAAGATTCGCTAGACTGAATTGTTCGAGTTTTCGAACCGGAGAGAAGAAGTCTGTCCATGCGCACCGAATTCCCGTCCCAGCATGAGATTGTTCGTGCCTGGCACGTGATAGACGCGAACGACGCTGTCCTGGGAAGGGTGGCGAGCCGTGCGGCTATGCTCCTGATGGGCAAGCACAAGCCGATTTACACCCCGTCCCTGGATACCGGGGACCACGTCATTATTGTGAACGCCGCCAAGGTCAAGCTGACGGGCGGCAAGGAAAACCAGAAAGTTTATCGCCGCCACACCGGATATCCGGGCGGTTTGATCGAAACCGGGGCTCGGCGGATGCGGGAAACCCGGCCGGAGCGGATGCTCGAACTGGCGGTTTCCGGAATGCTTCCGAAGACCAAGCTGGGCAAGCAAATGTATCGTAAGTTGAAGGTCTACGCCGGGGAGCATCATCCGCACCAGGCGCAGAAGCCCACGCCGCTTGCGCTGAAGCGCGGTGCGGCTGAATAGAGAGAAAGGATCTTAGTTGCCAGCGAAGTTAGTGCAGCAGTTGGGAACCGGACGCCGCAAGACCGCGACAGCGCGGGTATTCTTGCGTCCGGGCAAGGGCCAAATTACCGTGAATCACCGGCCCTTCGAAAATTATTTTGTGAACGAATCGGCCCGGGCGTACGTGCGGCAGCCTCTGCTTGCCACCGAAATGGCGGAACGGTTCGATGTTTTGATTCTGGCCGATGGCGGCGGAGTCAGTGGGCAGGCCGGAGCGGCTCGGCTCGGCATTGCCCGCGCGCTGATTGAATTCAATTCCGAACTGCGAGGCAAGTTGAAGCAGCTCGGATTCCTAACGCGCGATGCTCGCGCGCATGAGCGAAAGAAGTACGGTCAAAAGGGCGCCCGCAAGCGTTTCCAGTTCTCCAAACGGTAGTACGTCTTTTCGTTCCCACCGCAAACAACGCAACAGGTACTTTTGCGGTTGCCTGTTGCTTAACCGGATTCGGTTCCAACCCGCGCAAATCTCGCTTTGGGCCGCGCGGGCGCGGGCTGCATCCGTTGAGTAAAACCAGGAGGCAGGTTGCCATCAATTTCCATGAAAGAATTGCTCGAAGCGGGCGTTCACTTCGGGCACCAGACCAAGCGCTGGAATCCAAAGATGAAAGAGTACATCTTTGGCGAACGTAACGGCATTTACATCATCGATCTGCAAAAGACGTTGAAGCTGTTCAAAGATGCCATGCGCTATGTAGGCGAAATGGCGGCGCAAGGCAAGACCGTGCTGTTCGTCGGCACCAAGCGGCAGGCGCAGGAAGCCATTGCGGAAGAGGCCAACCGCTGCGGCCAGTTCTACGTCAATCAACGCTGGCTGGGCGGACTGCTGACGAATATCGCTACCGTGCAGCGCTCCATCAAACGCCTGAAGGATCTCGACGCGATGTCGGCAGACAACGCGTACGAAGGGCGCGCCAAAAAGGAAGCGTCCCGCCTGGAGCGCGAGCGCAAGCATCTGCAACAGAATTTGGCGGGCATTAAGGACATGAACGGCCTGCCCGATCTGCTTTTTGTGATCGATTCCAATAAAGAGGCGATCGCGGTCAAGGAGGCCCGCAAGCTGGGCATCCCGGTGGTCGCCGTGGTCGATACTAACTGCGATCCGGACGAAGTGGATTACGTGATTCCGGGCAACGACGACGCGCTGCGGGCGATTCGCTTGTTTACCACCAAGATCGCCGATGCCGTGGTGGAAGGCCGCTCGCTCGCCACCGAACAGGAGTTCGCGGCGGAGAAGGTGGTGAGCGAGGAAGAGGCCGCGGCCGAGCATACGCCGGAAGAATACGCGCAGTACCTCGATCCGAAGTACGCCGAACAACTGATGTCGGAGAGCCTCGCGACCAGCAACGAGCCGGAAACACCTCCCCGCAAA
The DNA here is from genome assembly GCA_035651215.1 of Bryobacteraceae bacterium. Classification (GTDB taxonomy): domain Bacteria; phylum Acidobacteriota; class Terriglobia; order Bryobacterales; family Bryobacteraceae; genus Bog-105. Next base: position 32,272 of record DASRGE010000003.1, on the reverse strand, counting down.
GGACCTGGCAGCGAAGCTCCGGAGGAAGTAGCATCCACCACCGTCAGCGAACATTGATTGTTTGTCTGATCGAGATGGGGCGACCGGCCGCAAGTGCCAGGTCGCCCTACGTGTGTAAACAGAACCGCGACCGTGAGGGAGCGGCTTAAAGGTTTAGAGGAAGTAATGGCTGAGATTAGTGCCCAACTGGTAAAACAACTCCGCGAGAAGACCGGCGCGGGAATGATGGAATGTAAGAAGGCTCTGCAGGAAGCCAACGGAGATATGGCTAAGGCGGAAGACATCCTGCGCGTGCGCGGCATCACCGGCGCCGCCAAGAAGCAGTCCCGCTCGACGAAGCAGGGGATCGTGGGCGCGTACATCGGTCCGGACGCGAAACTGGGCGTGCTGGTGGAGGTCAACTGCGAATCCGATTTCGTGGCGCGCACTGAGGATTTTCAGAGCCTGACCGCGGACATCGCGGCCCACATCGCCGAGACCAAGCCCAAAGTAGTGCGCGTCGAGGAAGTGACCGAAGCCGAGCGCGCGAACTTCAAAGCGCACGAGGCTCTCTACGAGCAGAAGTTCTTGCGCGACCAGACTACGACCATCGGCGATCTGGTGAAAACTAAAATCGCCAAGCTGGGAGAGAACATTGCTGTCTCGCGGTTCGTCATTTATCAGGCGAACGGTAACGGCGTGGTCGGCGATTACATTCACCATGGCGCGCAGATTGGCGTCTTGCTGGAGGTAGAAACGCCATCGGCTCCCGTGACCGGCAAAGATGAGTTCAAGACACTGATGCGCGACATCGCGATGCAGATTGCCGCCGCTTCGCCGCAGTTCGTCCGGAAAGAGGATGTTCCCGCGCAAGTGCTCGAAAAAGAACGGGAGATCCAGCGCGAGCGCGCCCGCGGCGAAGGGAAACCGGAGAAAATGGTCGATAAGATTTCGGAGGGCCGTATGAGTAAGTTCTACGAGGAGGTCTGCCTGCTCGAGCAACCATTCATTCGCGAAAATACGATCTCGGTCGGCGAACTCATCCGCACGGCGGGCGCAAAGCTGGGCGGCAACATCAGCGTTTCCCGCTTCGTGCGCTATAAGGTCGGCGATGCCTCCGACCCCTCGGGCGCTCAGGAAAGCCCGCTTCCCGTAACCGCATAAAACGGACCGGCCATGAATACAGGGTCCAAGATCGAAACACTCGACAGCGCAAATTCCGAGCTGGATTTACCCGCGCCCTATTACCGACGCATTCTTTTGAAGATTAGCGGCGAGGCGCTGGCAGGCCCGCTGTCCTTCGGATTGGACCCCGATCGCGTAAAAGAACTCGCCGCGGAAGTAGCCGAGGTGGCGCGCACCGGCGTGCAAATTGGATTGGTGCTCGGCGGCGGCAACATTTTCCGCGGCGTTGCGGCCGCGGCGCATTCCATGGACCGCGTCACCGGCGATCACATGGGCATGCTCGCGACTGTCATCAATGCGCTCGCGTTTCAAGATGCGCTTGAACAGCAAGGTATCCCGACGCGCGTCATGACCGCGATCCAGATGCACCAGGTCGCAGAGCCGTACATCCGGCGCAGAGCCATCCGGCATCTCGAAAAGGGCCGCGCCGTCATTTTTGCCGCGGGCACTTCTAATCCCTACTTCTCCACCGATACTGCGGCGACGCTGCGCGGCCTGGAGATCCATGCTGAAATCATCGCGAAAGCCACGAGTGTCGATGGCGTGTATGACAAAGACCCCAAGAAATTCCCGGATGCCGTCAAGTATCCGGAAGTAAGCTACACCGAAGTCTTGTCGAAAGCGCTGGGCGTGATGGACGCGTCCGCCGTCGCGATGTGCCGCGACAATCGCATGCCGATTATGGTGTTCGATCTGAAAGTGCCTGGAAATATAATGCGAATGGCGATGGGCGAGGCCATTGGCACAGTGATCCGCTAGTCGCCGGAAGATTCGACTATGAAACAGGAACAGCAAACCGCGCCGGCTGGTCACGCGTTCAAGAACGTGAAGGAAGTGGAAGCGAATGCCCGGACGCGCATGGAAAAAGTACTGACGGAGTTGCAGCAGGAGATGGCGCATATTCGCACGGGACGCGCCTCCATCGGGCTGCTCGATAGCGTGCGGGTAGATTATTATGGCTCGCCGGTTCCACTGAACCAGGTGGCGCAGCTTCACGTTCCCGAACCCGCGTTGATCACGGTTCAGCCTTGGGACAGCTCCACCATTGGAGCCATCGAGAAAGCGATCCGCAATGCGGATCTGGGTTTCAATCCATCAAACGACGGAAAAGTTGTCCGCGTGCCTGTTCCGCCGCTTACCGAAGAGCGCCGCCGCGAGCTGGCCAAGAAGGTCAGCCATATCGCGGAAGAGCGCCGCGTCGGTTTGCGGAATATTCGCCGCGATGCCAATGAGCACTTGAAAAAGATGCTCAAAGACAAGGCCATCAGCGAAGATGAAGAGCGGCAGGCGCTAGACGCGATTCAGAAGCTCACCGACAGTCAAATCGCCAAAATCGATCAGGCCGCCAAGGCCAAAGAGAAAGAAATTCTCGAGTTCAAGTAGCTTGGAACTGCTCGGCCCGAAGGATCTGGCCTCGGTTGTCACGGTGGACGAGTTCGAGCAGATGGCTCAACGCCGCCTGTCGCACATGGCGTACGAGTACATCGCAGGCGGCGCCGGCGCCGACATCACGCTCGTTGAAAATCGCGCGGCATTCAATCGCATCCGGTTGAATCCGCGCATTCTTGTTGATGTAAGCCGGATCGACACTACGCTCGAAATCTTCGGCCGCAAGTATCCGTTTCCGATTCTGCTCGCTCCGGTGGGGTATCATGCGCTCGCACACCGTGACGCGGAAATCGAAACCGTAAAAGGCGCGAAGCTGAGCGAAGCGACGCTCGTCGCAGCCTCTTTTTCAAACGTCACGTTCGAAGCGATGGCGGAAGGCGCAGCGCGGCCACTCTGGTTCCAGTTGTACATTCAAACCGACCGCGAATTCACGAAAGATCTGGTGGACCGCGTGATCGCTGCCGGTTGCGAGGCGATCTGCGTCACCGTGGATGTTCCCGTCAACGGCCCGCGCGACCGCGAACTGCGCGCCGGATTCAGCCTGCCTCCGGGCGTAAAGCGCGCCAATCTGGCAAAGCTAGGCAACGTGCTGGCCAGCGCGGCGCATCGCCCGTCAGGACGCAACATTTATTCGGCTACACACGGCCCGGATGCCACCTGGAAAGACATCGAGTGGCTGCGCTCGATTGTGCCCATCAAACTCTTGCTGAAAGGGATTCTGCATCCGGCGGATGCACAGCGGGCCATCGCAATGGGCTGCGACGGCGTGATTGTTTCAAACCATGGCGGACGCAGCCTGGATACCGTTCCGGCGACCATCGATGCTCTGCCTCTGATTGCCGAGCGTATTGGCGGACACATACCGCTGCTGCTCGATGGCGGCGTGCGACGCGGGATCGACGTTTTCAAAGCCTTGGCGCGCGGGGCCACAGCGGTCTTGATCGGACGCCCGTACATATACGGACTCGCGGTGGGCGGAGCGCAGGGCATCGCACGTGTCGTCGAGATTTTGAGAACCGAATTGGAGATGACGATGGGACTGGCAGGTTGCACGGCGCTCTCGCAAATTTCGGCTGAATATCTGTGGCAATAAACTGTTGACAGGAGTACCTGTGCGTTGGGGGTTTCTTTTCCTGGCGGTAATCGTTTCGGCCCAAACGCCGAAAGCGGAGTTCTCCGGCAAGTGGAAGCTCGATCTCGCGAAGTCTGATTTCGGCAGCGCTCCCAAGCCGATTCGGATGACGGTGGTCTCAACCGTGCAGGGCGGCGTCATGCACGCCGTTCAGACCACCGAGAGCGAAGCCGAAGGTACCGAGACGTCCGAGTACACATGGTATTTGGATGGGAAGCGCCATCCAACGGATAAGCCGTTTCCTGGTTATTCCATCACCAAATGGGACGACAATACGCTGGTAAACGAGCGCCGGTCGAACGATGGAGCGTACCGGGAAACGATCCGCGTCAGCCTCTCGGCGGACGGCAAAACCGCGACCGAAAGCATCGAAAGCAAGAATCCCAACGGCAGCAATCACGAAAAGCTCGTTTGGCGGAAAGAATAGGAAGCTGTACGCCGGTGTGACATTAGCGTACACGAAACGTCGGGGCGATAGTTCAGAAGAAAGAGCGAACCTATGGACCGGACCGTGCATTTGGTCCGGTCGAGGTTTGCAACATGAAACTCTTACGATTCGCAATCCCTTTCGGGATTGCTCTTTGTCTCTCGGCTCAACCCGCGCCGACTTCCGGACGCGGTGTTGTCCGGCAACTCAACTACGACCGCGGGGGCGCGGTAAACGGATTCGTACTCGACAACGGCACTCTGGTGTTTGTGCCGCCGTTCGACTCCGGAAATCCGTCTGCCATCCGGCCAGGCGCGCGCGTTCAGTATAGCGGCAATGCCAGGCAGACACCTGCTGGGCGGACCGTGGTGGATGTTCAATCCATCACGGTAAATGGCCAAACCCTGACATTAGCTGCGGCCCCTCCTCCGCCGGCTCGGCCGGGCCGCGGTCCTCGGGGCGTCGCGCCCCCACCGCCGCCTCCGAGTTCGCCGAATCCTCCTCCCCCGCCCCCGCAATAAAGTAAGAACGAGGTGGACGGCTTGCGCACAGTCGTGGCGGTATTGCTGGCCTTTGGGCTAGGCGTACAAGCGCAGCAACCCCAACCGCCAGCCCCGCCGCCTCCTCCACCTCCTCCACCGAAGCCCCTACGAATCGAGGACGTGAGCCGCAAGCTGGCCCGAACACAGGCGGCGAACGAAACAGCAAAGGCGGCACTGGTGCAGGCGCGGGACTTTCTTCGCAGCGCGAAGGAGGCAGAGCGGAAACAGCGGGCGTTTGTTGCCGGTCGATATGCTGCTGCGGCAGATGCCATGATACGCATAGCCGAGCACCAGCAGCATTTAGCTCCAGCAGGCGGACCAGGTCGCCCGCAAGTGGCACACCATTTGGAGCGAGCGTACTTCCGGTTGCAGCAAGCCAACTATTTTCTTGCGCAGAGCCATGACGCAAGCGCGCGGAATCTTCCGGCACTCGGCAGAGGATTCTACGAAGATGGGGTGAAAGCCTTCGATGCAGGCAACTATGCTGCTGCGGACGAGTGGGCGAAGTGCGTCGAGGATACAGTCGCGGCTTTGGAAAATCTGGCGCAGGCAGCGACGCCTGTACCGCCGCCACCGCCGCCGCGGCGGCCCTGAGAGTAAGATGCACGGCAACATCGTAAGACACCGGCTTGTGCAGCAGCTCTTCTTCGCACTGCTGGCGACCGTTTCCGTTGCGGCCTTGAGCGTGCTGTTGATCACCCAGGCAGTGCGGCGCGCCGAGCGCGTCGTGGTGGCGGAAACAACGCAAGCTCTGACCACCGCGAATCACGAATTGGAACAGCAGTACCGGTATCGGGTCAGTTCGGACTCAGCGTGGAACACCTTGCCGGCCGCGGCGAAGGACGTTTCCCTGCGCGGCCTCACGCTCACCGTCTTGCGGTCTTATCCGGGCGTGGAAGGCGGGTTTTATCAGGGGTCGCAGTTTCTTGGATACGCGTTCCCGACGCACTATCGCGGCGAAGAAAAAACCGATGTCCCATCGCCCGAAAAGGCGGAAATACTGGAAACCCTCCGGGAGAGTCTGAAAAGCGGGACATCAAAGGAAACGCTGTTACGCGAGACCCCCGATCTGGTGGTGATTCGCGCGCTACCGGATAGAGCATCGGGTATTGCGGTCTGGACGATGAAACGGCTGGCCGGGCAAAGCGCGCCGAGCGCAGGAAGGCGGGACCTGCTGCTAGCCGGACTCGTATTTGCAGCGCTGCTAGCCGTTGTGGGAACCTTGGCAACCGCTGTCTCTTTCAGCCGGGGCGTTGCCGAGATCACGCGCGGACTGGAGCATTTGGAAAAAGATTTCGCGTATCGCCTGCCCCAGCGCCGCGACGAGTTCGGGCAGATCATCCAATCCATAAACAAGATGGCGAGTGTCCGGCGCAATTTGGAGGAGCGGCTGCGCCGCGAAGAACGGTTGACGGCGATTGGAAGACTGGCGGCCGGGATCGGACACGAGCTTCGCAATCCATTAAACAGCATCCGGCTCACGATGCAACTGCTCGAAATCCGGCTGCGCGATGGAACGGCGCGGCAGAAGGATGTCGAACTGGTGATGCGTGAAGTGGATCGCATGAATGGCCTTTTGACGGATCTGCTGGACCTGCAGCGAACGCGTAAGCCGCAACTCCAAAAGCAGCCGGTGATTCCTGTGCTTCAGCACTGCATTGCCGTGCTTGAGGCCAAAGCGGGCGCGCTGAAATGCACGATTCGGGTGCAACCTGCGGCGGACTACGAAGCAGTCTTTGACGAACAGCAATTGACGCAGGTACTGATGAACCTGATCCTGAACGCGCTGGACGCCTCGCCGGCGGGCGGGACGGTAGATGTCGAACTTCGCAGAGATACTGATTTTCTCGAACTCAGCGTGACCAATCCGGGACCGCAACTTACAGGAGAGCAACAGGAGCACTTATTCGAAGCGTTTTACAGCACGAAGCCAAACGGCACAGGCTTGGGCCTGGCGGTGTCGCGCGAGTTGATGCGCGCCCAGCATGGCGACGTGTATTACCGCCCCGGTGTTTCCGGCGCCACGTTTGTGATTCGAATTCCCACGGAGCAACAGGTTGAAACCAACTATTCTCGTAGCTGAAGACGAACAGGCCGCGCGGCTCTCGCTCACGGAGTTATTGAAAGCCGACGGGTGCTCCGTTTTTCAGGCGGAAGATGGCGAACAGGCGTTGTCGCTCGTATTGCATAAGGAGCCGGATGTAGCGCTGCTCGATATTCGAATGCCGAAAATGGACGGCTTGGAGGTATTGCGCCGGGCGCTGCACGGCGGCTCCAAAACCGCGTTCCTTGTTATGACCGCCTATGGCGATAGCAACACAGCGATTCAGGCGATGAAGCTGGGCGCATTCGATTACCTGGTGAAGCCCATCGATTTCGGGCAGGTGCGAACGCAGATCGAACGCGCCATGGAGCACCTGCGTTTGACGCCCGCTGCGGTACCGGACATTGGGGAATCCGACGGCCTAGCGATGATCGGTCACAGCCCCGCGATGCAGCACGTCTATAAGCTGATCGGACAGGTGGCGGCGAGCGATGTCACGGTTCTGATCCGCGGGGAATCGGGAACCGGAAAAGAGCTGGTGGTGAATGCGATTCATCACAACAGTTCGCGGGCGCGCGGACCGCTGGTCAAAGTGAACTGCGCGTCGATTCCAGAGGCGCTGCTCGAATCCGAGTTGTTCGGCCACGAGAAAGGCGCGTTCACGAATGCGCTCTTCCGGCGCGTCGGCAAGTTTGAGGAAGCCAGCGGCGGAACATTGTTTCTGGACGAAATCGGGGAACTGGCGCCGGCTTTGCAAGCTAAGCTGCTGCGAGCGGTTCAGGAAAGATCGATCGAACGCTTGGGCAGCAACACACCCATCCGTCTGGATATCCGATTAGTCACCGCGACCGCTAGAAATTTGGAGCAGATGAGGGCGGATGGAACGTTCCGCGAAGACCTTTACTACCGGCTCGCAGTGGTCACCATTCCGCTTCCACCCCTGCGGGAACGAAAGCAGGATATTCCGGCGCTCGTGCAATTCTTTCTGAGGCGGAGCAAGCAGCCGGTCTCGATCACGCCTTCCGCGCTCGCTTTACTCTGCGATTATCACTGGCCCGGCAATGTGCGCGAATTGGAGAATACCATCGCGCGATCCGCCGTGCTGGCGCGAGGAAACGTCATCGACGACGCGGATATTCAGCTTCTTTCCGAAGCGCCGCAAGCGCGGGCGAGCGATTGGACGCAATTGGTTCCGCTCCATCAAGGCTGGAAGCGCAACGTCGAGCGGCTGGAAAAGTCGATGGTGGAACGAGCGCTCGCCGAAGCAGACGGGAACAAATCAAAAGCGGCGGAGATTTTGGGGATTCATCGGCGGTTGTTGTATCAAAAGTTGCGGGAATACAAGATTTCGACGGAACGGGACTGAAGCGCAAGCCCGGAATCGCTACAATCTTCCGTGGTATGCGCCGCGCGCTTTTTATCTTTTGTCTTGCGGGAACCGCTTGCTTCGGGCTTAACTCAAACAGCTATTTCGCCGAAATGCACTGGCGGCTGATCGGCCCGTTTCGCGCCGGGCGAACGGTGGCGATCAGCGGAGTCGTGCAGCAGCCAAATCTGTTCTACATGGCTCCGAATAATGGCGGCGTCTGGAAGAGCACCGACTACGGCAATACTTGGATTCCGATTTTCGATGGGCAAGATACGGGATCGATTGGCGCAATGGCCGTGGCGCCGTCGGACCCGAATATCATTTACGTGGGCAGCGGGGAGGGCCTGCAGCGGCCGGATCTCTCCGTTGGCGACGGCATCTATAAATCGACCGATGGCGGCAACAACTGGACCCATTTAGGTCTGCGCGATGGCGAGCAGATCGGCTCGGTCATTGTCGATCCGCACGACCCGAACCGGCTGTTTGTCGCGGTTCTGGGCCATCCATACGGTCCGAACAAAGAACGCGGCGTCTACCGCTCGACGGATGGCGGGAAGAGTTTTCAGCAAGTTTTATACAAGGACGAAAACACCGGGGCGATTCAGGTAGGATTCGATCCGAGTAACTCCCAGGTGCTGTTTGCGAGTTTGTGGGCGGCGCGGCAGGCGCCCTGGGAGATTGGAAATTCGTTCAACGGCCCGGGAAGCGGGTTATTTAAATCCACTGACGGCGGGACGACCTGGCATCAGATCACGAACGGCGTCCCGACCATTGCACAAGGCTTGGGGAGAATCGGGTTTGCGATTGCGCCGAGCGATCCGAAGCGGATGTACGCGTTAATGGATGCCGCGCCTGCTTTCGGCGGGCTGTACCGGTCCGATGATGCGGGCGAAAGCTGGCACAAGATCAACAATGAACAACGCTTGTGGGGCCGCGGAGGCGACTTCGCGTGCGTGCAAGTGGACCCGAAAGACGCCGACAAAGTGTATATCGCAAACACAACCATGTACCGGTCTACGGATGGCGGTCATACGTTTCTCGCCATCAAGGGGGCGCCGGGGGGCGACGATTATCACAGTATATGGATCAATCCGGAGAATCCGGACATTATCTTTCTCGGTGTCGATCAAGGAGCCACGCTGAGCGTCAATGGCGGGAAAACCTGGAGTTCCTGGTACAACCAGCCGACCGCGCAGTTCTATCACGTGATTACCGACAATCGCCTTCCTTACTGGGTGTACGGCGGACAGCAGGAGAGCGGATCGGCCGGCGTAGAGAGCCGGAGCGACGATGGATCGATCAGCTTCCGGAACTGGCATCCGGTGGGCGCGGAAGAGTACGGGTATATTGCACCCGATCCGCTGCACCCGGATATTATTTACGGTGGGAAAGTTAGTAAGTTCAACTGGGTTACGCACGATGTACAGGACGTGAGCCCGCAAGTGCTGCGCGGCCAATACCGGTTCGTGCGCACCATGCCGCTATTGTTTTCACCGGTGGACCCGCACATCTTGTATCTGGGCTCCAGTGTCCTATTCAAGACGACCAACGGCGGCAACAGTTGGCAGATTATCAGTCCAGACCTGACACGTAAGCAATGGGCGATGCCCGCCGTGATTCAAGCTTTTGAATCGCAGGATCCGGAGCACGGGCAACATCGCGGCGTGATTTACACGATTGCGCCTTCGCCGAAAGACGCCAATCTGATCTGGGCCGGTACAGATGACGGTCTCATCCACGTGACGCACGATGGCGGCAAGAATTGGAAGGATGTAACGCCGCCGGAACTCACGCCATGGAGCAAAGTCTCGCTCATGGTGGCTTCGCATTTTGACACTCAATCTGCTTACGCGGCGATTAATCGTTTTCGGCTGGATGATTTGAGGCCGCACATTTACCGGACTTACGACGATGGAAAGACCTGGACGGAGATTGTGAACGGACTCCCGGATCGTGCCGTCGTCAACGCGGTTCGCGAGGACCCGGAGCGCAAGGGGCTCCTCTATGCAGGCACGGAGATCGGCGTCTTTATTTCCTTTGATGATGGAGATCACTGGCAATCCTTGCAATTGAATCTGCCGGTGACTTCCGTGCGGGACTTAGTAATTCATCAGAACGACTTAGTAGTGGGGACGCATGGGCGCTCGTTCTGGATTCTGGACGATATCACGCCGTTGCGTCAATTGACCACCGAGAGCACCCATTTATTTGCTCCGGAGCAAGCGATTCGCTGGCGCTGGAACCGGAACACCGATACGCCGCTTCCGCCGGAAGTGCCGGTTGGGCAGAACCCGCCGGATGGAGCCATCATTGACTACGCGCTTCAAAGCGCGAACGGGCCGGTAACGCTCAGTATTTACGATTCGAACAACCGGCTGGTGCGAATGTATTCCAGTGAAGATAAGCCCGAAGTCACGGAAGCGGAACTCGAAAAAGAACTGAATGTCCCCACCTATTGGGTGCGGCCGCCGGAAATTCTTTCGGCAGCAGCGGGATTTCATCGTTTCGTCTGGGACCTGCGCTATGCGCCGCCCAAGGCTTTAAACCATGAATATCCGATTGCGGCAATTATCCACAACACTCCGCGCACGCCGCGCGGCGCGCTCGTCGTGCCGGGAGAGTACACGGTCAAGCTGACCGCAGCCGGACAGACCTATTCGCAGCCGCTGCGGGTCGTGATGGACCCGCGGGTGAAGACTCCCGAAACGGGGTTGGAGCAGCAGCTTTCCGCATCCTTGCGGTTGACGCAAATGATGGAGCAGGACTATGACGCGGTGGAGCAAGTGCGCGCGGCTCGGGAACAAATCGAGAAGCTCGTGAGCCGGAACATGCCAGCAGATTTGAAGGCGGCGGTGCAAGGTCTGGACCAAACTTTGGCAGAGCTGGAGGGCGGCGGACGAATGCGCCGCGGCGGCGGCCAGCCGGGCCGGGCGACTCTGACCCAGCTCAATAATGAGCTGGCAACCGTGTTTGAAGTGCTGCAGGGGTCCGATAACGCGCCAACAACGCAAGCCATGGCGGCGCTCGATACGCTGCAGGGCCGGCTGCAAGATCAGTTGAATATCTGGAAGCGCGTGCAAACCGAGCAGCTTGCGAACGTGAATACTAGACTCAGGAGTGCGGGTCTGCCGGAAATTTCGCTTCAGCCGGTTAGTCAATCGATGCGGGGGGAATTGAACTCCGCCGACAAAGATGCCGAGGGTGATGAGCCTTAGACGCTGGTGCGTTGTTTTCTCCTGCTTGCAGTTTGCGGCACTAGCCCAGACGCCTGATACTGCGACAATCCGCGGCCGCGCCGAGGACCAGAGCCATGCTGCCGTTTCCGGAGTGCGCATCACAGTAACAAATGCGTTGAACGGCTTCGTGCGGAGTACAGAAAGCGATGCATCGGGGCGGTATTCGCTCGCTGGATTGCCGGTTGCGGGCCGCTATGAAATTTCGGCGCAGAAGCCAGGCTTCGCGACGGGAACGCTGAGCGATGTAACTCTTCGCGCGGGCGCAACTGCCACGGTCGATTTGGAGTTGCGGGTCGCCGGCCAAGTAACCGAGGCAACCGTAACCGGCATTGTAGGCGAGGTACGCGCGGACGAGCCGCAACTGGGCAATTGGCTGGGCTCCACCGAAGTGCAGAGCACGCCGCTGCTCAATCGCCGGATCACCTATTTGCCGTTGCTGAATGCAGCGAATCGCCCGGCCATCAATGAAGGCGATGTTTTCATGAATCAGAACCTCTTCACCACGAATGGATCGGGCCGCCGGCAGACCTGGTTCGAGGTGGACGGCAGCACAGGCAACGACACTTGGGGACGGCAGACGATTTTCACAAACATTCCGCTGGCGGCGATTGAAGATATGACTGTGCTCGAGAACGCGTTTTCCGCTGAGTACGGCGGCAGCACCGGCAGCGTGGTCAATATTGTGACCCGGAGCGGCGGAAGCCGGTATCACGTCGAGGTACTCGAATTGTGGCGGCCGTCGGGAACGGAAGCGAAACTGGCCGGCTTCAATACGAACACTGCGGCGAGCGGGAACGACCTGATCAACGATGTTCTGTATCAGACAGCGCTCTCCGTTTCGGGTCCGCTGGGCCATCGCACGCAATTCTTCTTAGCGGGTGAATATAGTTCGGAGAACCGGGCTTCCCCAGTGACCTCGCCCATTGCTCCAGGCAATTTCATCGGGCATTACCGGGACTGGCTCGGCTATCTTCGCCTTGATCATCAGATCAACGACAGCAACAATCTTTTTTTGCGAAGCGATGTAGATGCATTCAAAGATACAAATCCGAACGGCACGGTGGGCGGCAACAACCTGCCCTCGGTGGACCGTGTATTCAAGCGCCGCACGTATTCGGAAGAACTGGGCGAGACGGCCGCATTCTCGCCGGGGCTTCTGAATAATCTCCGCTTGCAGTTTCAGCTTGCTTCGCCGATTACGCAATTCTCTCCGGTTGTCGACGGGACCCAGTTTTCGGTGCCCATTTCGACAGGGGGAACATTTACCTCGGGCACTTCGCAGGCGGCTCTGCTGATGAACCGGCAATACGAAGTGAACGACACGTTATCTGCCATCAAGGGCCGGCATCAGGTGCGGTTCGGCGCGGACGTGATCGCGGCGCACAACGGAGGTAATAGCAAGGAGTTCGGCGGCCCGATTTACCAGGGTCAGTTCGTCTATAAGACCTGCACCCAGAGCCTCACTTTTTGCGAGAGCCCGGCTTATCTCAACAACATCGCAAATGTCCAAACCTATACCCAGAGTTACGGAAACGCAAACTATGTCGTGAATGATGTCCTCTGGGCTTTATTTCTGCAGGACGATTATCGCTTACGGCCCGATCTGACGATGAATCTGGGGCTCCGGTACGAGCAACAAACATTCACGGACTCGCGCAAGAATTTCGCTCCGCGCGTGGGATTTGCGTACAACTGGCTGGGCGATGGAAAGACCGTGATCCGAGGCGGATTCGGGATCTATTATTCGCAGATTGTCGATAACTCCGCCGCGAACTATGCGTTGACAGGACCGACGGGCATCTTCAATTACACGGCTGCACCGGGGCAGATCGGATTCCCGACGAGCATTGCGGCTGCGCCTTTGCCGGCGTTTCCGGCAGGCGCGATCGCTCCGCTGCGCAGTTTGTATATTCGTCCGGGCGAGAGCGTCTACTTGAACCAGTTTTTCCCAACATCGACGTTGATTGGTTATCCGGATCAACTGCTCAATCCGTATTCCGAGCAGTGGACATTCGGCGTAGAACGCCAGCTTCGGCCGAATTGGGTTCTGAGCGTGGATTACGTCGGCTCCCACACGATTCGGATCAACCGCCCGCTCGATGTCGATCCACCGGCGCCGTTTGTGCGCACCGCGCCGGGCGAAGTGCGTTCCGCGCAAGCTGCCAACTGCACGCGGCCGTATTGGATCTGGTGGTACGGCCAGCACGGGATGCCGTGTAACTCCAGAGCTGCGACCAATCCGCCGTATAGCGTGATCCAGAGCGATGTAAACGATGGCTACAGTTATTACGATGCGCTGGATGTGAATCTGAGCCATCGATTCGGGGGCCGCGGCTTTTTGCTGGCGAGTTATAGCTGGTCTCACACGATCGATAATGTCGATCCCGATGTTCCCGGCCAGAATCCGAACGATCCGAATTTCACGGGCCACGTTGAGAATGGCAGCGCGATTTTCGATCAGCGGCAACGATTTGTGTTGAGCGGCATGTGGATTGCGCCGCTGAACATCCACGTCGGCGGCTGGGCCACGCTTGGTTCGGGATTTCCGTACAACTTTGTCACTGGCCTAACAAACAGCGGCGACAATGGCGCGACCACGGACCGTCCGGTGATCGGCAACGCGGTGGTTGGCCGGAATGCCGGGCGTGGAGCCGCGATCTATGATGTCTCGCCGTTTATCGAACGTGCATTCCGGCTCTACAGCGATCGCATCGCGCTGGAGCTTCGGGCGGAGGCGTTCAATGTTTTGAATCACGCGAATTTTGTTGGATACAGCGGAACGTACGGGAACGGCGCGGTTCCAGGACCAGGATTCGGCCAGCCGCTGCCGGGGATTACGAATCAGCTTCCGGCGCGGTCAATGCAGTTTGAGGCGCGGTTCACGTTCTGAAAAAGGCCGCTCCCTCACGGTCGCGATTCTGTCTTTCACGGGAAGTAGAGCTGGCTCATTTTGCGGAGAAAGGCGAGGGATTCGACCATCTCCGGCATGCCGTTCATGCCGTCCTCAATGCTGACCCAGCCGCGATAGCTGTGCTCGGCGAGGATGCGGAAAATGGCGTGATAGTCATTCATCCCCTTTCCGGTGACGCCGTGCCGCAAGTTCTGCGAATAGCCGAGCGTTCCGTCGGCCTGACGTAAATCGTCGAGCGTGGTTCCTTCCGCGAGATAGCGATCGCTCGCGTGCATGCTGACGACACGATCGGCAACTCGCTTCAATAGCTCGATAGGATCGTCGCCGGCCACGATGGCGTTCGATGGATCGTACTGCACGCCGAAGTGCTGCCTGTCGTCAACCGATTCGATGATGTTCACGAAGCGGTCCATCTTCTGCGCGAACTCCGGGTATTGCCAGAAGCCGTCTTTATAGTGGTTCTCCATGCCGAGCACGACTTCGTTTTCTCTGGCAACGGGCAGGAGTTGATAAATCGCTTCGAGAACCCATTCCCTGCCCTGCTCCCAAGTCACTTCGGGATAACGCTGGCCGCTCAGGATGCGGCACACGGCTCCAGGACCGCCCAGACGCCGCGTAATTTCAATCATGCGCGCTTCGCGCTCGACCTCCTGTTTGCGCTTGTCCGGGTCAGGCGCGGTGAGGTCGGGCGAGCAGCACAACATCGGCATCGCGAATCCGGATGCATGGAGCGTGTCGCTCAGATGATCGAAATATGCGTTATCGAGGCTGGTGAAGAAGCCTTCGTACATCTCCAGTCCATCGGCATCGAGATGCATGGCCATCTCGATCCAGTCAAAGACGGACATCTCGCGTCTCGCGATCTGCTCGAGATAGCACTTGGGGAATGCGGAGAGGCGGACGGGCATCAGGGTTTCAGCACGGCTTTGATGTATTCGCCGCGCTCCATTTTCTCGAAGCAGTTGAGCCACTCGCCCAGCCCGGCCACGCGGCTGATGACTGGATCGAGATCGAGCTGGCCGGAATCGATCATCGAGATAACACGCTCCCAGATCGGCCAGTTGTGCGAGAAGCTACCGGAAAGCGTGATGTTCTTTTGCACGAGAGGATCGAGGCTGAATTGCAGCGGCTGCGGGCCCCAACCGATTTTGATGATTTGCCCGGCCGGCCGCACTGCCTGCAGCGCGATCTGCAGAGTGGCGGACGCGCCGGAAGCGTCAATCGCTACGTCGACGCCCAGGCCGTCGCCGAGCTTGGCGATGCGATCCACCACACCGCCTTCGAGCGTCACATCGGCGCAAAACCCGAGAGCGACTTCGAGGCGGTGACGATCGCTCGGCAATCCGGCGACAATGACGGAACCGGCCCCGCTGAGCTTCGCCATCTTGGCGCAGAGCAAGCCGATAGGACCGGGTCCCAGCACGAGAACGTTATCGCCCGGACGCACGCGCCCGTTCACGCAGACTGCGTTGTACGCGACGCAGCACGGTTCAGTCAGAGCGGCCTTTTCAAACGGCAGATGATCCGGGATGCGATGCAGACAGCGCTCCGGAACCCGGACGTACTCGGTCATCGCGCCATTCACGCCGTAGCCGAAACCGCGCCGCGTGGGATCGAGATTGTAGAGACCGCAGCGCGAGAGCGGCGAGCCTTCATCGATCACGGCAGCCGTCTCGCTGACCACGCGATCGCCTTCGTGAAAGCAGCGAACGCTCTTTCCCGTTTTCGCGACGGTTCCTGAAAATTCGTGCCCGAGGATGCAGGGATAGTTCACCGGCCAACTGTGGGACCCGCGCCACTGATGCAGATCGCTGCCGCAAACGCTGACCGCGCCGACGCGGAGCAGGACGTCGGTGTCGCCGATCTCCGGGATAGGGACGTCGCGCAATTCCACGGAGAAGGGTTCGCGCGCGTAGTTCACTAGGCCGGGCATATTCGTGCTCATGCAACGGACTCCTTCGCGACTTTCACGTCGCCATAGGCGTGCACCTTTTCGCAGATGAGGCGCAGCGTGCCTTCGAGATCGCCTTCGACCGTGCGGAAGGCATGCGCGTCAATCGCGAGCGGCGCTCCGATCACAACCAGCGGCGCGCCGTATTTCGGCGTGTCGGTCGCTTGTTCGACGGTCAGACCGCCAACGGCTTGAACAGGAATGGATACGGCTTCGACGATTTCGCGCAAACGGTCGAGCGGGGTGGGCGCAGCTTGTCCGCGTTGTCTCCGCAACGTGCGCATGTCGTAGCCGACGTGATGCACGATGTAATCGCAGCCCAGGTCTTCGAGCAGCTTCGCCCCGGCGACCGGATCGGGCATTGCCATGTTGTCTCCCATTACTTTGATGCCGAAATCGCGACCGGCTTTCACCACCAGTTCTACGGTTTCGCTGTGCGCCTGGCCCATCACGACCACCATGCTTGCGCCGGCTTTCGCCATCACCTCGGCTTCGAGCCAGCCGCCATCCATGGTCTTCAGGTCCGCGACGATGGGCAGGCGCGGATACCGGGCGCGAAGCTCGCGGACGCCGTGCATTCCTTCGGCGATGATGAGCGGCGTTCCTACTTCGAGCCAATCCACTCCCGCGCGGACCGCGATGTCTGCGGTGCGGAGCGCTTCCTTCAAATCAACTAAATCAAGAGAGAGTTGAACAGTCGCCTTCATTTTGTCGGTCCATTCAATGGTAGCGTTGGGTCGGGAGTACATGTTTTGAAAATCAATCTGAAGAGGCTTGACCGGCAAACGATTGTGATCACCGGGGCGTCCAGCGGCATTGGGCTGACCACGGCCCGAGAGGCCGCGCGCCGCGGGGCGAAGGTGGTGGTTGCCGCTCGCGCGGAGGATGCGTTGCGCCGCCTTGCCGAAGAGATCAACGGCTTCGGCGAGCAAGCGGAATATGTCGTCGCGGACGTGAGCCGCCGGGAAGATGTTCAGCGCATTTCTGCCACCGCCATTCAGCGATTTGACGGATATGACACCTGGATCAATAACGCAGGCGGCGGCGTTTACGGGCGGATTGTGGACGTGCCGGTGGATGACGAGCGCCGGTTGTTTGAAGTGAACTATTGGGGCGTGGTGTATGGTTCGCGGATTGCCGCCGAACATCTGCGCACGCACGGCGGAGCGATTATCAACATCGGGAGCGTGGCGTCGGATCGCGCGATTCCGCTGCAGGGCGCTTATTCGGCGTCCAAGCACGCAGTGAAGGCGTACACGGATGTGTTGCGGTTAGAGCTGAGGAAAGAGGGCGCGCCGGTTTCCGTCACGCTTATCAAGCCGACCGCGATCGACACGCCGTTCTTCAAACACGCCAAAACCTACATGGACGCACAGCCGGTCGAGCCGCCGCCGATGTATGCGCCCGATACTGTGACGCGCGCGATTTTGTACGCCGCCGAGAATCCTGTCCGCGATGTGCTGGTGGGCGGCGCGGCTCCGCTGCAATCGATGTTAGGGCGGTTGGCGCCCGCGCTCGGCGACAGATTCATGAACGCGACGATGTTCGAAGGGCAAAAATCGAAGCGTGCTCCAGAACCGGGAGATAACGGGTTTCCGGAGCGGTTTTCGGGCGATTTGCGCGAGCGCGGGAACTATGACGTCCATGTTTGCGAGAGCAGTTTGTATACGGAAATCGCGATACGGCCCATGGTCAAGATGGCCGTGATGACGGGCGTCGGACTGGGGATTGCCTCGGCGTTGTGGAAGCGGCGTGGCTGAGTTTTTACCGTCTATAAAAAAAGAGAACCGCTCGCCGGCGGTCACGGCTCGGTTCAGCATTTCACGACATATGCCCCCGATCATTTTTAGTCCACGCGTAATGTGTTTGATTTTAAAGCGAATAAAAATTGGCGACGGCTGTGAATAGACAACGCGCAGTGTAATCTGGCTTCATGCGAATCGCCATGCGGCTTCTTCTTGTGCTGGCGATCGTGTGCCTGCTGTACCCGGCGGTTGTTCTGGGGCCCTACTTCTTCTCCCCGCATGAAAACGCGGCGTTGCGGACGGTAGATACGCTGATCGTGCTCGGGTGTCCCGCCGAGCCGGACGGCTCTCCTTCGCCAGAGCAGCGAGAACGCGTCATGGAAGGCGTTCGCGAATTTAATAGAGGCGTCAGTCAACACATCATCATGACCGGGACCGCCGCGCACAACCGGTTTGTGGAAGCGGATGTTATGGCCAAGCTGGCCGAGGCCAACGGGGTTCCGGCAACCGCGATTGTTGAAGAAGATAAGGCCCACGACACGATCCAGAATATTTATTATTCCAACCAGATCATGAATGCGCATGGCTGGCACACGGCAGAAGTGATTAGCTCCCCCTATCATCTGGCGCGCACGGCGATGATTCTCAGTCACTATCCACGTTTGAAATGGGAAACGCATGCCGCGCCTTGGCCGCCGGCATATCCATTTTGGGAGCGGGTGCGCCTCAATTGGAGAGAAGCGCTCGTGACCTTCCGCATTCGCCTTCATGGATTCCGGGCATCGAAGTATCTTCCGAAATGATTCGTATGAGCTGTAAGAAATTCGCCGGATTTGTATGTGGTCTTCTTACGATCAGCTGGCGATTGGGGCCGAGCGCGTCAAGGATCTCGATTACTTCCAGCCGGCCGATCCTGATCTGCATACGCAGCAATAACTGGATGATCAGCGGAAAACTCACTGCCAATGGATACCGATGATGATGAACGATCCCCATCGCAGTCTAGAATAGCGGCATAGCCGGCCGGAGGCCCGCTCCACCTACCGTGTGTCATACTTCTAGTGATGCGGCTGTACCCGGACAGCTTTTAGAACTGAGGTTCAGCGAGAAAGTTTCGGAAGGCGGCCCACTCGGAAGGCGAGTGGGCCTTTTCCATTTAGGGCATTCGTGAGGAACAGATGATTATTTCGATGAAGCTACACGCAACGAGAGCGGAGATTGATGCCGTTTGCGAGCGGATACGCGAATTCGGCTACAAAGTGCATTCCATCGAGGGCGAGGAGCGCGTCGTGATTGGCGTCGTCGGGGTGGGCGACGTGACGGCGTGCCTGGAATCGCTCGAAGCCATGCCGCAAGTGGAGCGGGCCGTTCGGATCTCGGCTCCCTACAAGTTCGTGAGCCGGGAGTTCCGGCCGAACAAGTCGCAGATTCGCGTGAACGGCCACGAAATCGGCGGCGATGAGTTCATGGTGATGGCCGGGCCGTGCTCGGTCGAAAACGAAAAGCAGATCATGACGACCGCGCATTTTGTGGCGGAACACGGCGCACGGTTTCTGCGCGGTGGAGCGTTCAAGCCGCGGACGTCCCCTTACGATTTCCAGGGCATGGAACTGGACGGCCTGAAGCTGCTGCGCAAAGCCAAGCAGGAGACCGGCCTGGGGATTATCACCGAAGTGATGAGCGAAGCGCACGTGGAGATGGTCGCCGAGTACGCCGATATTTTGCAGATCGGCGCGCGGAACATGCAGAATTTCATGCTGCTCAAGATGCTCGGAAAAGCTAACCGGCCGGTGATGCTGAAGCGCGGGCTGAGTTCTACGATCAAGGAACTTCTCATGTCGGCCGAGTACATCGTGGCGCACGGAAATCCGAATGTGATCTTGTGCGAGCGCGGCATTCGCACGTTCGAAACGGCCACTCGAAATACGTGCGATATTACAGCGGTTCCGGTTCTGGATGAGCTATCGCATCTGCCGATTGTGCTCGATCCGAGTCATGCCACAGGGAAACGCAGCCTGGTTCCGGCGCTTTCGCGGGCGGCCGTAGCGATCGGAGCGGACGGATTGATCGTGGAAGTGCATCCGAATCCCGAAAAGGCCATCAGCGATGGAGCGCAGTCGCTGACGCTCGATCAGTTCGCGAAGATGATGGGTGAATTGAAGCCGTATATTGCGCTTTGGAAACAGGCGAGAGTCGCGGAACTGGCAACGGCGTGAAATTGAAGCGCGCGCCACAGCCCTGGGTGGTTTTTGTGGCGATTGCGGGGGTGGTGGCGGGGGCGCTGTTTGGCATTGACCGGTACCGGCACCGTTTTGTTCGCACCGATACCGATTTGGTCCGGCTTCTGCCGACTAAAGACGCGACCCGCTTCTTTGTGAACGTCGCGGCGCTTCGGCGGGCGGGCGTGCTGGACCTTTTAGGCGTATCGAAGCGCGAAGATCCGGATTACCGGAGGTTTGTTAGGGAAACCGGATTCGATTATCAACAGGATGCCGAAGCCATTGCGGGAGCGGCAGATTCGTCGGAGCTTCTATTCCTGGTTCGCGGCCGTTTCGATTGGGACCGCGTACGCCGATATGTGACGCAGCACGGAGGCCCCAACAAAGCGGGCCGGTGGGTCTCGTTCGTCGCAGTGCAGCCGGATGTGCTCGGTCTGGCGATCAGCGCGGACCGCTCTGCCGCCCGGAAGCTTTTGGTCCACAAAAGCAGGCCGGGCGGGAATCCGCCGCCGTACCCGGTTTGGGTCGAGCCCTCACAGAAGCTGCTTCACAATCCGGTGGATCTGCCATTTCCGGTGCGTGTGCTCGCCATCTGGCTGCAATCGGCCGATCCGGTGGTACTCTCGTTGGGGCCGGGCGCAAACGCTGAGTTTCAGCTACGCTTGGATGCAAGCTTCCCGAACCCGGTCACGGCCAAGACTACGCGCAATCAGTTAGAGATCGAAACCAGGATGCTGAAGCTGGAACTTGCGCGAGAGCGTCGCCAGCCGAGCGCCGATGACCTCACGGGGCTGCTCGCGGCCGGTAGGTTCGAAGTCTCCGGAAATCAACTGAAAGGCATCTGGCCGGTGCGGAGAGAGCTGTTGGAGAGCCTCAGGTGACCAGGCCACTTGCTTACGCGCGTGGTTCTGAATGCGCTGCAGAACCGCTCCCTCGCGGTCGCGGCTCAGAACAATTCAGCGGTGCCAGTGATCTAACCTATTAGTAAGCTAGATGGCAACCACGGTTTTGGATCCCCCGCAGGTCGAGGAGCTTTACCGCGGCCTGGAGGAGAAGGTCCGGGCGCAGCGGCCAAAGGAAGACCTGTCGGTGCTGGAACGGGCCTACCGTTTTGCTGCCGAGCACCATAAAGCGCAGAAACGCCGCTCCGGCGAGCCGTATATCACGCATCCGCTGGCGGTTGCACACATTTTGGCCGACATGCAGATGGATCTGGTCTGCTTGCAGGCGGGGCTGCTCCACGATGTCCTGGAAGACACGTCGGCGAAGCTGGAGGAGGTCAAGACCCAGTTCGGCGAGGACGTGGCGCGGTGTCTCGACGGCGTGACGAAGCTGAGCAAAATCAGCCTCGCCAATCGCGAGGACCGCCAGGCCGAGAGCCTGCGCAAGATGCTGCTGGCGATGACGACCGATATTCGTGTCGTGATCGTGAAGCTCGCCGATCGGCTGCACAATATGCGAACGATCGCGTCGCTTCCGCGCGAGCGGCAGGAGGCGATCGCCCAGGAAACCCTCGATATCTATGCACCGATCGCCCACCGCCTGGGAATGGGGAAGGTGCGCGGCGAACTGGAAGACCTGGCGTTTCAGACGTTGCAGCCGGAGGCCGCCGCCGATCTGATGCGCGAGATCGATTCCAAGCGCCACGAATACGAAGAGTGGCTGGCGCAGTTGCAAACGCAAATCGACCAGAAGCTGGCGCGGGAAGGCATTCCCGCACGCGTGGATGGCCGGGTGAAGCGCGCCTACTCGGTGTATCAGAAGCTGAAGCGCCAGCGGATCACGCTCGATCAGGTGTATGACATTCTCGCGGTGCGCATCATCACGGATTCGGTGAAGAACTGCTACGCGGCGCTTGGGGTGATTCACAACGAATGGCACCCGATTCCCGGACGCATCAAGGACTTCATCGCGATGCCGCGTCCGAACCTGTATCAGTCTCTGCACACGTCGGTAATCGGTCCCGGCGGCATCACGTTCGAAGTGCAGATCCGCACCGAGGAGATGCACAAGATCGCGGAAGAAGGCATCGCGGCGCACTGGAAGTACAAAGAGGGCGCCCACAAGGGTCCTGCAGAAGACGACCAACGGATCGCCTGGCTCCGGCAATTGGTCGAATGGCAGCGCGAGATGAAGGATTCGGGCGACTTCCTCTCCACGCTGAAAGTGGACCTGTATTCGGAGGAAGTCTACACGTTCACCCCGCGCGGCCGAGTGATTGTTCTGCCGCGTGACGCGACCCCCATCGACTTTGCTTACGCCGTTCACAGCGATGTCGGCAACACGTGCGTGGGCGCACGCGTGAACGGCGTCATCAAACCGCTGAAATCGATGCTGCGGAACGGCGATGTGGTGGAGATTTTGACGCAGCCGGGCCATCAGCCCAGCCGGGACTGGCTGGCGGTTGTCAAGACCTCACGCGCGCGCAACAAGATTCGCCATGTGATCAATGCTCAGGAGCGCGCGAAGGCCGTCGAGATCGGACAGAAATCGCTCGAAAAAGAGGCGCGGCGCATGGGCGTGAGCCTAGGCCGGATTTCCCAGGACGGGCTGGCATCCGTGGCGTCTGAATACGGCGTTAGTAAGACGGAAGACTTGTACGCGGCGCTGGGATTTGGCCGGTTCTCGGCACGCCAGGTGTTGCAGAAAGTCGTGCCGGAGACCGCGGTTCCGGAAACCGCGACGCCGCCAGCTCCGGTTCCGCGAATTCCGCAGATGCAGCCGGGGGTGGCACCGGGAGACGGCGACCTCACCATTCACGTGGATGGAGCGAACGACGTGATGGTCTATCGCGCGAAATGCTGCAATCCGATTCGCGGCGAACAGATTGTCGGGTATATCACGCGCGGAAAGGGCGTTGCGGTGCATTCGGCGCAATGTCCGAACGTGCAGAACCTGATGTACGAATCGGAGCGGAAGATTGCGGTCGATTGGGCGCGGAGCGCGAGCAATCCGCTGCCGGTGAAAGTAGTGATCTACACAGATGACCGGCCCGGCATTCTGCACCAGTTAACGTCGATTCTGAGCGCGGAATCGAGCAATATCCGAAGCCTGGAAGCGCGGGGCGATGAAAACCGCACGGACGAGAGCGCGGTGATCGATATCACGATGGAGGTGCGGGACAAGAAACAGTTGGAGCGCGTTCTGACCGCCTTCCGCCGTATTCCGGGTGTTCGGGATATCGAGCGTTCACCAAATGCTTAACCCAGAACCCGAGCATATCGCGATATCGAAATCCACCGGAATCAAAATTGATTGGCGGGATGGACACCATAGCGACTATTCACTAGCTTATTTGCGCGATGAATGCCCCTGTGCGACCTGCACGGGCGCACATGGAACCACGCCGCAGAAGACCAGCTATTCGAAGCCGAGTCCGTTTCCGATGTTTAAACCAGCGTTGAAGATGAATTCCGTGGAACCGGTGGGGCAATACGCCATTCGGATCTTCTGGAATGACGGGCACAGCACGGGCATTTATTCGTTCGACCATTTGCGGAGCATTTGTCCGTGCGCGGAGTGCCGGGGTTCTTAGCCACGGATGGACACAGATGCACACGGATTGAAAACAGATTTTACAGCAGGCGGAAGTTGACTTCGACCTGGGCCTGCGTAGCGACCGGATGGCCGCCCTTCATGCCTGGGCGGAAGCGCCACTTCATCACGGCTTCGATCGCCTTCTCATCCAGCCCGAGACCGAGCGGCCGGATCACGTGAATATCACGCGGCATTCCATTTTGGTCGACCACGATCGAGAGCAGAACCGTACCGGAATACTTCGCTTTGCGGGCCTCTTCCGAATACTCAGGCTCGACTTTATTGATCAGAATCGGCGCTGAGACGTCACCACCAATGCGGTAAACGCCGCCGCCCGTTCCACCACCGGTTCCGGGTCCATAGCCGTTGCCGTTTCCGGGGCCAATCCCACCGCCGCTACCGTTGCCTAATCCGTACTGGCCCTGACCACCGGAGAACGGGGCGATTTTGCTCAACGGATCGGCATAGTTATCAGCCTGAATCTGCGGTACCGGGGCGTTGATTTCCGGCTTCACTGGCAGCTTGGGCTGCGCGACCACCTGCGTAGGCGGCATGAAGGGCTTGATCGCCGGTTTCGGGGCCGCTCCTTTGCTCACCGGTTTCGGCATATGCATTCCGCCGCCACCGCCACCGCCCGCCTTCGTTGCAGCCGGAGGGAGTTTGTAGGGCGGCACATAGTAGATGTCCGTTACCTGCTTGACAATCTTCTTTCCCGCCGGGGTCTGAAAGACGATCAGCAGCAGCGCCACGACGCCCACATGAATGGCGATCGAGATCGCGCCGGATCGCTTCTCGCCGCCCGCATACGCGCCCCAGATGGAGCCAACCTCGACCGGCTTGGAGGTTACTTCGAGGGGAGGCAGCTTGGGCGGATGAACAAATTCCTTAATGTTCGATATGAGCGACTTGAACCACGGCTGTTCGATCTTGCTCATGTCACCGAGTTCGGCGGATTCGAGCGGCCTGGAGGTCAACTCCAGCGGAGGCAGCTTGGGCGGGTTCAGCGTCTCACGAATGCTGCGAATTACCGACTTAAACCACGGCTCTTCGAGATCGGTGGTCACGAATAGCCGATCGAGATGGGCATCGGGTTGAACCGCTTCGGGATGCTCCATAGTTTCCTTTTCTAGGCCGCTAGTCACTACACACTCCGCAACTTACAGCATTGCGCGACTGAATTTAACGAACTCGTTGACGCGATTCGGGAAATCACAGTTCCAATAAATACAGCGAACAAGTCCGCCAGCACCTTCAGTCTAGCTCAGTTCCACCGAATGGGAGCAGGTTGCTCCCGTTTTTCATAACGGTACTCGCCGGTTCCCAATAGAAACTGCCGCGACTCCTCCCAGATCGCCGGTAGCACATCGGTTAGCTCGTGCCCGGAGGGGAGCCGGACCAACCTTGTATTACTGTGCGACTCGGCAAAGGCGGCGGAGAGCCGGATGGGCACGACCGGATCGTGCTCGCCATGGAACAATAGCGCCGGTTGGGCGAAATCGGGGAATGCTTCATAACGGCCGGCGTCCTCCATCAGGTCGTAGCTGACCGGCATTTCGCGCTGCTCCCCATAATGAAAGACTGACATGGTACCGCGCTCTCGCCAGGAAAGTAAATCGTTTTGCGATAGTTCTCCGGCCCATAACTCCTGGAACTGGAACGCTGGAGCGAGCAGGAGGATTTTGGAGACCTCGGGATGACGGGCAGCATACAGGGCGGCGAGATAACCGCCCAGGCTCGAACCGATGAGAATGACCGGCTGGTTGGCGGCGACGCGGCCGACGACGTCCAGTTGGCGGGTAACGGTCGAGTGCTCGAAATCGCCTTCTGCTAAATCTGGTACTTCGACGGAAAAGCCCAGGGGCTGGAGTTTTTCCGCAAAGAACCGGGCCTTCTGCGACCCGGGACCGGAAGCAAACCCGTGCAGATATAGGACACGCGAATTAGGGGGCAACATCTACATCTTAGCCGTGGCGTGGTGAAGTATTGTTAATCTGGACAGGAAATGCGTGTGCGCCATGAATATGGGAGGCAAGGGAGACCCCTTGCGTACGCGCGGGGTTCTGTAGCGGCCCCAGTTTCATGTTTATGTTGCACACCTGCTGCTCATTTCCATCTAGCCCTATGAGGTAGTTTAGAGTTTTGGACCGGACAGCTTGGCCGGAGGAAGGACCTGTATGCCAGAGGAGAAAAATGTAATGTCGGTTGCCGACAAAGTAAAGCAGATCATCGTAGAGCAGTTGGGAGTAGATGAGAACCAGGTTGACCCGAGCGCGTCGTTTGTTGACGACCTGGGCGCGGATTCGCTCGACATCGTAGAACTCGTTATGGCGTTCGAGGAGGCCTTCGATCTCGACATTCCGGATGAGGATGCGGAAAAGATCAAGACGGTGAAAGACGCGATCGACTACATCGAGTCGAAGAAGAAGTAGTTTGAGCGGCCGGGCGCGGGGTTTCCGCCCCGCTGTGGAGAAACGAAATCCATGAGAGAGCCGCGCAGAGTAGTCGTAACGGGAGTCGGCCTGCTGTGTTCGGTCGGTCAAGGGACCGAGGAATGCTGGTCGGCAATTCGGAACGGCACCAACGGCATCGGACCCATTACGCAGTTCGATGCGAGCGAGTTTGCCTGCCGGATCGCCGGCGAAGTGAAGGGCTTCGACCCGCTCGTTTACGTCGACAAAAAAGACGTAAAAAAGATGGGCCGCTTCATTCAGTTCGCCATGGCGGCCTCCGAGTTCGCCGTGAAATCGGCCGGCTTGCAGGTAACGCCGCAAGACGCCGAATCGGTGGGCGTTTATATCGGGAGCGGCATCGGCGGATTCGAAGTCATCGAGCGCGAACACAAGATTCTGCTGGAACGCGGCCCGAGCCGGATGTCTCCGTTCTTCATTCCGTCGTGCATTGTGAATCTCGCGAGCGGCTACGTGTCCATTCGGTATGGGGCGAAAGGGCCGAACTCAGCCACCGCCACAGCCTGCACCACCAGCGCGCATTCGATCGGCGATTCTTACCGGCTGATTCAGCACGGGGACGCGGACGTGATGATCTGCGGCGGAAGCGAGGCGTGCGTGACTCCCATGGGCATTGGCGGATTCGCCGCGATGCGCGCGCTTTCGACGCGCAACGATGAGCCGCACAGAGCCTCGCGGCCTTGGGATCGCGAACGGGATGGATTTGTGGTGGGGGAAGGTTCGGGCATTCTCATTCTGGAAGAACTGACCTATGCCCAGCGCCGCGGAGCGCCCATTCTGGCGGAGATTGTGGGTTACGGCATGAGTGCCGATGCGCACCACATTACCGCGCCGCCCGAAGATGGCGACGGCGGCTACCGCGTGATGCGGAATGCGATACGCGATGCGGGTATCAGCCCCTCCCAGGTGCAATATGTGAATGCGCACGGCACATCCACGGGCTTAGGCGACAAGGCGGAGACGTGCGCGCTGAAGCATGCGTTTGGCGATCACGTGAGGCGCGTAGCTATTAGTTCCACCAAGTCGATGACCGGGCATCTGCTGGGCGGCGCGGGCGGATTGGAAGCGGGAATTACAGTGCTGGCGATTCGGGATCAGATCGCGCCGCCAACCATCAATTACGAGTTTCCCGATCCCGAGTGCGACCTCGATTATGTGCCGAATCACGCGCGGCCACTGGAGATAAAATACGCGCTTTCGAACAGTTTCGGGTTTGGCGGGACGAACGGGTGTTTGATATTTAAGCGGTTTGAGCGATAACGGCACCCCTTGCTTACGCGCGGGGTTCTGTTTCGTCCCTCTGGGCGAACATAGAAGTTGCGGATTACGCTTCTCATCCTCATTTTTCTGAGTTGGCAGCTTCCAGGCTGGGCCCAGAGCCCGCCGCAGAACTCGGTTTGGAGCCGGTTCTGGCTGTCGGGACAGGCGAACTTCATCAGCCAGCAGCATGGCGATTTCTACGCCGCGTACAGCGGACCCAACAGTTTTCGGAACACTGGACAGGAAGCTATTTCGCGGGTGCTCACGCTGTATACAGGTTTTGAAGCTAGCAAGAACTTCGAGATTCTGGTGGACGTGGAGAGCGCGGGCGGGCGCGGGCTCAGCGATGCGCTGGGGATCGCCGGCTACACGAACGTCGATGTGGTTCGGAATCCCACGTTGGGCGCGGCTCCTT
Organism: Bryobacteraceae bacterium; assembly: GCA_035651215.1. Taxonomy (GTDB): domain Bacteria; phylum Acidobacteriota; class Terriglobia; order Bryobacterales; family Bryobacteraceae; genus Bog-105. The sequence continues at coordinate 4,463 of DASRGE010000003.1, read as the reverse complement.
ATCTTGCGCGCGGGATGCTGCATTGGATTATCCCGCTGAGCCGCGATAGAAAAGAATCGTCCCGCAATCCGCTCTCGCTGTTTTCCACTCTCCCCGTTCGCAGATTGGAAGTCCGCGCAGGAAAGATGAGCGCTGCCGATTTTCTGGACGTAAACACGATCGGCAGCGACAGCCATACGCAATTCATGAACTGGGCTGCTGTTAACAATGCGGCCTATGACTACGCGGCGGACACGCGCGGCTACACGTATGGCGTGTTTCTTGAATACGACGATCGTTGGGGCGCGCTCCGGTTAGCCGAATTCCTCATGCCGACTGTGGCGAATGGCATCACGCTCGATTGGAATGTGGCGCGCGCCGGCGGAACGAACGCCGAACTTGAACTGCACCCCAGGCTTCTGAAGCGAAGCCCTACTGTCGTTCGCTTGCTGGGTTATGCGAATCGCGCGAACATGGGGAATTATCGGGAAGCCACCGATGCTTATTTGGCTGGACGGACACAAACGGCCGATATCGTTGCAGATCGCGAGCAGGGCCGCATCAAATACGGCTTCGGCTTGAATGTGGAGCAGTTCCTCAGCCGCGACTGGGGCGTCTACGGCCGCCTGGGCTGGAATGACGGGCGCAACGAATCGTTCGTCTACACCGAAGCCGACCGCTCCGCTTCGCTCGGAACGATGGTCTACGGCACGCGCTGGCGACGGCCCGCGGACAAGGCGGGCGCTGCGTTTCTGGTGGATGCAATCAGCGGCGATCACGCCCGCTATCTGCAACTCGGAGGCTTGGGATTTCTCCTCGGAGATGGCGGCTTGAGCTACGGCCTGGAAAAAATCCTGGAGACATTTTATACCGCGCACGTGTGGGGCGGCGTCTCCATCGCGGTTGACTGGCAGCACGTAACCGACCCCGGATACAACCTGGCGCGCGGCCCGGTATCGATCCTCAGTTTCCGGCTGCATCTGGAAGGCGCCGCGCCGCTGGATAAACTCAGCGCAGCCGCGCATTGATCATAGGTCTGTGATCTCCTGCCACCAGCTCACAAAACGATTCGGCGCCGTAACGGCTGTGAATTCGTTATCTCTGGAGGTTTCAAAAGGCAGTATTTGCGCGTTTCTTGGCCCGAATGGCGCCGGCAAGTCGACCACGGTCAAGATGCTTTCCGGGTTGCTCACGCCTACTTCCGGCCGGGCCTCCGTGTGCGGGCTGGACGTTGCCGCGCATCCGGTGGAGGTGAAGCGGCGTATTGGCGTGCTACCCGAAAACCTCGGCCTTTTCGACGACCTCACGATTCAGGAGCATCTGTTTCTCACGGCTGAGATCTATGGCCTCGCGAAGCAGGAGGCTCGCTCACGGATCGAGCAGCTCTTGCGCATGCTTGGGCTCGCGGAGAGCCGCGATACGTTTGCGGGGCACGGGTCGCATGGGATGCGCAAGAAGACCGCATTCGCCATGGCGCTGCTGCCGAATCCCGAGGCGCTGTTCCTGGACGAGCCTTTTGAGGCGATCGATCCGGCCACCTCCAAAATTATGCGCGAGATCCTGGTATCGGCAGCGGCTCGCGGGGTCACGGTGTTTCTCACATCGCACATTCTTTCGGTCGCCGAGCGCATCGCGCACCAATTCGTCATGATTCGCGGCGGGACCATCGTTTGGAACTCGCTGGCGGCGGAACTGCCACGCCCGCTCGAAGATTTATATCTTGAACTAGCCGAACCGCCCGTTTCGGAACAGTTGGAATGGCTCACGTCCGGGCGATCCTAATCGCGGTGGTCAGGGCCATGCGGCGCGACCTCCGCAGCGTGGGATCGTTCTCCGGCAACAACCTGTTCGTCGTCAGCGTGGTGTTTCTATTCCTGAAAGACCCGGATGTTTTTGTCGCACTGCTTGCGTTTATCGGCCTTGTTCTGTTTATTCCGCTGAGCGCGGATCCGCTGCGGGTCTTGCCGCGCGAACGGTTGGCCCTTTGGCCCTTGAGCACAGGCGAGCGCTGCCAGTTGCGAATGCTCAGTCCGTGGCTCAATCCGGTTACGTGGCTGGTTGTGGCGCTCGTGATTTGGAAGCACGCGTCCCTAGGCTTGTGCGCAGTGGCCGTGTCGATGTTCGCGATTGGATTCGTGCTTCCCTCGCTTTCCGCGGCTCGCAAAAGAGTGTGGCGGCACTTGCCTCATTTCCCAAGCCCGCTGAATCATCTGATTCGCAAGAATCTTCGCGAGATGCTTTCGACGCTGGACGCTTGGTGCAGCGTGGCAATCAGCGCGGTTGCGTTGGGCTTCCGAGCGGCGGGCCATTTGCCGCCCGCAGCGCTGCTGCCGATGACGATTCTGACCATGCTTGCGATCTCGACTTATGGGCAGACGCTTTTCGGTCTGGACGGAGAGGGTGGAATCACACGTTACCGGCTTCTGCCTATGCCTGGCTGGCAGATTTTGGCTGCGAAGGATGTGCCTTTCTTTTTGTTGTGTGTACTGCTGACGTTGCCTTTGGACCCGGGGGCCGGGGTGGCGGCCGCTCTGCTGGCATTGGCGATCGGGCATCGCGCGTCGGTAGCGCATCACACCGACCAGGCGCGCTGGCGGTTTTCGAGCGGCGTTGGGTTTGGCGACAGTCTTCTTCAGGTGATTGCGATGGGGGCCGCTGCCGCTGCGGTTCACTCGATGCCGGGGCTCCTGGCGCCGTGCACGGGTGTTTATGCGGGGTCCGTGTGGTGGTACGGGCGAGCGATTGAGAAAATGGCCGAATAGGGTGCACGCGAATTCCTGCGCTACCATGCGCGGACCCATGCTGCGGAATTATTATCCGGGCGCGCCTTGGTATTCCGCGTACGGGTTGTAGGAGCCCGGATTTGGTGTTACTTCAAGCGGTCCCTGCAAAGCGAGGGCTTGCGCATCGGCAATCGTGGCTTGCTGCGGCAATGCGGCACGGAACTCGGGCCAAGCCTGCACGGGAAGATATTGCGCGATTCGTTGGTGGAAGCTTCGTAATTCCTCGTCTCGAGCGTAATCGACGTAAAACTTACGGTCTACTCGCCCGGCGCGCGTTAATGCGAAATCCAGGGTCTCGGGACGGTTTGCAGTCATAAAAAGCACGCGGTCTTCACTCGCGCCGATCCCATCGATTACATTCAACAAATCAGCGATCGTCAGACTGTCTTTTGTGTTTGATTGCCGGGAGGTCGCGAGGCTTAAGCAATCGATATCTTCGAGCGCGATGAGGGAGGGCTTGCGGCAATTCGCCAGCAGCGCCGCGAGCCGCTCACCCGTAATTCCCGTTCCGCGCAGCGGCACCGAATAAATGGGCAGCTCGAAGTTCGAGGCCACGGCAAGAATCAGGCTCGATTTCCCGGACCCCGGCGGTCCAGCGAGCAGGTAGCCTCGCCGGTAAGGAATCCCGAGTTCTTCATACATCTGTTTCGAGTCAAGAAACATTCGGACATCTAGGAAGAGGTCCTGAACGAGGTCCGGAGGATGAAAGAGAGAAGTCAGCGGGCGGGGCGGAATGGCGCTGCCGGTCCAATCGCCGTAGGCGTCCGCACGAAAATAGTCAACCCGCTTCGACCGGGTCTGTTCGTAATTCATCCTCGCTTCCTGGAGGATGCCGAGGAGCATGCTTCGATCCCACGAAAGCCAGATTTGCAACCGAATCGAGCGTATAGGCCGCCTTCGATTGATATCGGGCTGAGCCTCTTTCCGATGTTCCGCCATCATGAAATGTCCCTTGTACATCAAGTAATAGGTGCCGTATTCCGGGATCATTTCGAACTCCGAGGGGCGCACGGAGTCATCATCGCTATCGTTCTGCCGCGTTCGCAGCAGCAGTGAATTCACTTTGCGCCCGCGCAAATTCTTCTCGACCCAGCAACTCAGCCAAAGATAGGCGTCTGTGTGTTCTACATCTTCGACGGTCAGAGATATGCTGACCCGTGTGATGGCGTAGCCAACGGTGTGCTCGTAGAGGAAGCGCCAAGCTGCCCGCAGCCCGCCTGTGATGAAGCCGAGCCCAAGGATCACCCAGGGCGGGAGTTCTTTTGCGAGATCGAGCATATTGGCTGCCATAACGGTTCTCCTTTCTTCTGAAGTGATTGATGCGTAAGTGGGCCGGGTCTCGGCAAGGCACACTGATCCGGCACGACGATACGTGATGTATCGGCGTTTTTAGAAGGCGTGATTATCAGGCGTTAGCGCAGCGTGGATTTCAATCCGACACGGAGGTCAGAAGAATAAGAGTTCGTCTTGATGTTTTCAACTGTAACCTCCTTGTCCTCAGATTTGTGGGATGGGTCCCAGCAACGAAGTCTAACATTCCTTTGCTGGAAGGCGCAAGTCTGAGAATTGTCCAACACAAGATGAGCCTGAACGAGGGGTTTGATTCCAATACAGCGGGAGCCTGAAAAGGGGAAGTGATTCCAACACAAGATGAGCCTGAGAATGGAGGGCCAGTGCATGCTGCGGGTGAATGACCATCAG
>DASRGE010000002.1:0-4454 GCA_035651215.1 Bryobacteraceae bacterium | reverse complement strand
TGAAGAAGAACGCCAACCGCTTGTTTGCCACCCTGGCTCTGGTGAACCTGTACGCGGTACGAAAGAAACTGCTGGCCACCACGTAGTCGCAGTCGCGTGTAAGCGAATCGCTACAAGCGGCAAACGAACCAGCGGCGTCGAGTAAGGACATAGTTGGCCCAAGCTGGACCGGCGCACAACCGAGAAGTAACTCACGAATCCTTGCGACTGCCTCAAAAGCAGTGCTTAATCAGAGTTTCCTTAAGACATTTGGCTGACAAGTGTGGTTCTCATAAGCCTGGCAAGGTGCCACTGCTTTCGCCAGAGCGGCCACAGGGGACAGTGCTGCCGGGTTGTGGGCGGATTACGGGCGACCCGGAAGCCCGCTTTTCATTTACCGACTATTCAGCAGACAGCGGTTGCTGGTTAAACTCAGGCCCGGCCCGTCAAAATGTCCCATTCTCGTTGGGCGAATCCTTCGAGAGGCTGCCCGATGTCCCAAAGCTCAGCGATGCGATTGGTCTACGGGGACGTGATTACCAATCAGGAGAGTGAGGCGTTGGCCAAGATCGCGCACCTTGCCCTCGCTAACAGCACGCAAACAGCATGCGGCACCGCGTAAGTTGTTGAAAAGTGGTGAGCGCGGAAGGAATCGAACCTTCAACCTACTGATTAAGAGTCAGTTGCTCTGCCAGTTGAGCTACGCGCCCATCAATGACTTGCGGATCAGGCAAGAGGTCGGTGTCAGTTGTGGTGCCAGTTGGCCCGTTGCGGGCTTGCAGGAAGCCGGTTGCACGGCCTGAATCCTGCCCTGAATCACGGTTCGATTGTAACCAACGGGCATTCATCCTGTCCATGCGCGAAACCGCATCTTCCATTGCCTGCGGAGTCGGATGGACGTACCGCTGGCTCACGCTGACGCTGCTGTGGCCCGCGAGCCTCATAATCGTGAAGGCGTCAGCGCCGGACAGCCCCAAGCGGGTGAGATATGTATGGCGCAAGGAGTGCAGCACGAACTCTTTCGGCAGCTTGAGAGCTGTCCGGATTTTTGCGTGAAGATGGTCGAGGTAGCTGACGCTGTACCTGCTTCCCGCTGTGTCGGCGAATACGGTCGAGCATGATGCACGGCGCTGGGTCAGCATCTCGTAGACGCGCCTAGTGAGCGGCACAGCGCGCCTTGCATTTTTCGATTTACCCCCTTGTACCTGGATGTAGCCCCACTCGGAGCCATTCGCCGCAAAATGAACATCGCTCCATTCAAGGGCAAGGGCCTCGCCAATACGTAATCCTGTATCGATCACCAGCAAAGCAACGTCACGTAGGGGCTGGGCCGCGAATTCGAGGTAAACTTCTTCTTCCGCATAGCCAAGAACATATTCGCGGTTGCGCTCGCCCCTCAGAGGACGAATTTCCGGGGTGCTGCCGATAACGTGCCAGCGGCGGGCAAGCCGCAGCATTCTTCGGAGGGTTGCCAAGGCGCGGTTCACAGTTGCAGGGCTAATCTGGCGCGTTGTCTCTTTGAGACCTTCTTTGGTGCGGATGCGGGCGAATTTCGAGCTGCGATACTGGACGTATCTCTCCACAAGGGCTTCATCGATCTCGTCCAGGCGGGCGTTGGCTAGTGGCTCGTATTCGAGCAGCCGTCGTACTTGCTCAGCATAAAATTTCGCCGTCCGTGGCTTTGCAGCCGACCGGACTTGGACAGAGTCGAGAAATCCCTTGGAGAAGTTCCTGAGACTTGGAGCGGGGCTGTGGCGCAAGTTTTCCGGCAGCTTGCGGCCTTGCAGTGCCTCAGCCTTCCGTTTATTGTAGAGCTTGATCGCCGCGCTCTTCGTGCCCGCTTTCTCGCGGCGAATCCGTCCGCTGGCGTCGGCGTACCGAATCCACCAGATTCCCGAGCCAGGCTCTCGCTGGTAAAGGCCGCGTGTTCTTGATCCTTGCTCCTTAACCACGATTTCTTCTCTCCCTCTTTGCTCGCTCCTTTAAGCTTTTCGTGGCCTGGCGCCCAACTTCCCCCACTCGCTGAGAATCGCCTTGCTGTACTTGGCGGCGCGTGTTTGGTCACCCTTCTTCCCAATTTTCGCAAGATAGACGTGAACGGCGCTGTTCTTCCGCATCGATCCACCTGCGTAATTTAGGATAGGTACCTAGTCGCCAGGTTTCAACAAGTCTAAGCCTTCAAATCGCTGCCGACCACGATTTCGGATTCCGGCAAGTTGCGACTGTGAGCGAATGGGCGAAGCGACCATTCCCAATGACCTCCAAAGCTGTTGGGCCGCTTCGTGATACCCAGATCGGTCGCGGCTCGGCGGAGCGTTTTCTCGGAGATGCCACATTCCTGTGCGCGAGCAAGGAGCACCTCTTGCTTGACGGGCCCACCCGAAAGCGCCTTCTCCAGGAACTCCATTGCAGCTCCACGTTTTGATGGACGCCGATATTGGTCGCTTACAGCGAGCAACGAATCCGCTGTTTGTTCGCTTTCTCCAACCCACTCGATGCGCGGTTGGCCGTTTTCAGCTTGAGAAATGCGATATGCAAGTGAGGGCGAAGGAGCAGCCAGATTATTTTTGGCCGTTGCCAGCACAAATTCGCCTTCCCGATCCGGGTGTTTCGCTGCAATCAGTACCGCCCGCGCTGCGGCGCTGAATCCAATTGATCCTCCGCCACGGTAGAGTGCTTTCATGTTCACAGCTTTGTTGTGATGACGAATGATGAGCACACTGACACCGGTTCGCTCCGCCAATGCTGCAAGTGGCGCGAGTGCTCGGCGCACATCAGCATCCTTGTGCGTATCCGTCTCGCGGCTGAGGAATGCACTCATCGGATCTATAATTACCATCTTAGCCTGATACTGGCCGATGGCACGTTCGAGCAGGCCAAGGTCAGCCTCAATGCTGAAGAGCCGGGGTAAGCCATTCCCCGAGGAAACTTCTGCCAATGACACAACTTCGCGCACATCAGCACCGGCAGCATCCAGACGTGGACGGATCGTGTCGCTGAGTCCATCCTCGCATGAAATCAGGATGACGCCACCCTTCGGTGCAAATCCACCGCCAGGCAATTCGGAGCCGGTTGTAACGGCAGCCGCAATGTTGAGGCTCACAGTTGATTTGCCAACTCCGGGGTCACCCTCCAAGATCGTGACTTTACCTAGCGGAATGCGTCCAGGCCATAACCACTCAACTTCTTCAGCCCGCACATCTGATAGGCGAATGCCGATTTCCTGGTCACGATCCGTTAACGTCCACCATCCTGTTTTGTTGATGATGGCCAGCAGCTCTTCTGCGCCGTGCCCCTCCTGGACGTAGCTGCCAACGTCATGAGCTGGAACCCAAACAATCTTGATCTGCTTCGTGAACTGCGAAATAGATCGGGCCACGCGCTCCGCGTGCCTACGCCCAGGCTCATCATCATCCGCGAAGATGATCGTCGTCTTGCCGCAGAAAAACGGTGCGAATTCATCACGCCAGCTATTGGCTCCGCCGCTGGTTGTTACCGCCAGCCGCGACTTGCCGGTGTTATCGAGGCGTTCGAGACCGAGGCCGCGCACAAGTTCACAGTCCTTCTCGCCCTCTGTGATGATAACTTCATTCGCAGTCAACACTTCGGGCAAGCGGTAGAGGACACGACGCGTCCTTCCTTCTGTATCAAGGCCGTAAATCCAGCCGCCATTGCCATCCGGCTTGCGGTACTCAAAACGTTTGCTGTCTAAAAGGTCGTAACGGAGCTTTTGATAAAGCAAACGGCCATGCTCATCCAGGTACTCATACACGGCGGCTGGATTCTTGCGAGCAAGGCCCAATGACCGCTGCGGGCGTCCCGACACTTCCGTTATTCCTTCAAGTGCCTCGCGCTCGCTGCAACCCATGATCCGCATTTCGAAGTCAAGTACGCTCCCGCTGCCGCACCCGGCAAAGCAGTGCCAGACCCCGCTCTCGACATTGATAGATAGAGACGGATGCGCATCGTCGTGGAACGGGCAGCGGCTTACGTATTGATGCTCGCGGCCGCCGCGTTTGAGCGGCTGGCCGAGTCGCGCCTCGAAGTAGCGCAAGAGCTGATCGGGAGTGAACTTCATTTGTTCACCTCCCCATCAGTGGTCACGCCGTGCGAAAGATTCGAGTGACTGACGCGGGATTAGAACGCGCCGTCCGATGCGACGAACAGAGAGTTCTTTCATTGCGATCAGATCGTCGAGCTTACGAACGCTAATACCGAGCTGCTGGGCCGCCTCACGGCGAGCGAACAACAGTTTCAGTTCTGGTTGAACATGCACATGCATTTCTCTGGTCCTCCCGGACCGCAGGGACACTTGCCTGCGCTTTTGCCCCGAGTCTACAGCGTGTTTCAAAAATACCTCCGGAGCGTGATCCAGAAGCAGGCTAGGTACAAGAAGGCATAGTAGGTGGAGAGCAGATGCTCATGACGAACCAGCAGTCGGCGGAACTGACCGAGCCAGGCGTTGGTTCGCTCCA
>DASRGE010000001.1:0-124912 GCA_035651215.1 Bryobacteraceae bacterium | reverse complement strand
CCAGAAGAACAGGAGAGTCGCTGATGAAGAAACAGTATCAGATCAACAAAGAACGGGCCGTACAGAAGTTTCGCTGTGCTGCGGGGGCGTCGGAGGAGGCGATTCAATTGGCTTTGCCGCTGAAGGAAGCCGCGCTGCTACTGCAACAAGGATTGATGCAGTTAGCCCTGAGCACCTTCACTCAGGTGGCCGAGCAGATGATGCGCTGGGAAGTAGACCAGATTGTGGGTCCCAAGCAGAAAGCCAACGCCTTCCGCGAAGCGGTACCTTGGCGCAGCCAAAAAGGCTACTGCGTGCTGGCGGGACAGAAGGTTGCCTTACAGCGGCCGAGAGTGCGCGACGTACGGCAACGCGAGATGCCGCTGGGCAGCTATGAAACGCTGCAGCGCGGCTCCTTGATGGAGGACGCCGTATGGCACAAGATCATGCACGGGTTAACGACGCGCCGCTATAGCGCCATTGTGCGAGAACTTAAAGCGGCTTACGGGATCGAGAAGTCTACCATCAGTGAGCACTTCATCGAGGCTAGCCGTGGCCGCTTGCAGAAATTAGACACGCGCCCGTTGGACCGATATAATTTCTGTGCTCTGCTGCTGGACGGCACGTGCTTCGAAAGGCAGCAGATGGTAGTGGCGCTGGGGCTTACTTTGCAAGGGGAAAAGCTGGTTTTAGGCTTACGGCAAGGAGCGACGGAGAACAGCACTGTGGTCAAACAGTTGTTAGAGGATTTACAACAGCGTGGAATCGATTTTGAAGTGCCACGCCTGTATGTGCTCGACGGCGGCAAGGTGCTGCATGCGGCGGTCCGCAAGATGGCCGGCGCCTGCGCAGTGACGCAACGCTGCCAGGTGCACAAGATCCGCAACGTAATCGAGCATCTTACCGAAGAGCATCAGAGCTCAGTACGAACAAAGCTGCGCAATGCTTATCAGATGCGGGATTATGCGGATGCCAAGCGCGCGCTGGACTTGCTCTTGCATCAATTGATGCATCTCAATCCGAGTGCCGCGCGCAGTCTGGAGGAAGGCATGGAGGAAACGCTCACCATGCACCGGCTTCGCGTCCCGAGCAAGCTGCGCGCCAGCTTAGCCTCCACCAACATGATCGAATCCGCCTTCTCCATGGTGGAAACGGTTTGTCGCAATGTGAAGCGCTGGTATGGCGGCGATCAGTACTTGCGCTGGATCGCCAGCGCTCTGTTGTGGGCCGAGTCCAGATGGAATCGCATCCGCGGTTATCGCGAGTTGCCTATCCTGGTAAAGGAACTAGAACTGGCTGTTGTGAGGAACATCCCAGTGCGCCACGCCAGCGCTGGCTGATTTCGTTTCAGAGTCGCCGGTTTCAACTAAAAACCGGACATCCTCTCGGTGGGTCACAATTTTCAAAATAAATTTATTTGCACTGTTTTCAATAACTTAACCTCAAATTTTTCGGTCCGGCAGCACGCGGGCAAGTTAGCTTTGTGTGCGGATGAGACCGGACCACACGACTGAGCGCGAGCACGACGTCCTCTCAGAAGAACTTTGCTGGCAACATGCGCCCCTGCCGTCTCAAGCCAAATTCGAGAGTTTAAAAACCAGGTTCAAGGGTTTTTCGGGGCCAGTTGGTTCGGGGAAATCCGCTGCTCTGTGCTTTGAAGCAATACGGCAGGCATATATCAATTACGGCCGCCAAGGCGTGTTCGCTGCTCCGACCTACGCGATGCTGCGAGATGCGACGCTAACCAGTCTGCTGCGATTGCTGGAAGACTTTGATGTCGAGTTTGAGTTAAAAAAATCTGACGGGGAGCTGGTCTTGAAGGGCCCGCAAAGCGTCATCCTCTTGCGGTCTTTGGAAGAGCCGGAGAGATTGCGCGGAACCAATCTGGCCTGGTTCGGAATAGACGAACTTTCGTACACGCGAGAGGAAGGATGGCTCCGGCTGGAAGCGAGACTCCGCGATCCGAAAGCTTACAAACTCTGTGGTTTCGCCGTCTGGACACCGCAGGGACACGATTGGATTTACACCCGGTTCATTCACCAGCCGGTTGCAGGTTACGGGTCGGTGCAGGCGAAGCCGTTTGAGAACCGGTTCCTGCTCGATAAGACGCCGGATTATTACGAACGGCTCGAGAGCAGTTATGATCCGCGGTTTTACCGGCAAGAGGTGCTCGGTGAGTACGTCAACAGCAGGGCAGACCGGGTTTATCACTGTTTCGATCCGAAAATCCATCTCGTCAGGCACCGATACGATGCGAACAAGCCGTTGCTGTGGGCATTGGATTTCAACGTGGCGCCGATGAGCTCGGTCCTGCTTCAGAGCCACGGCGATCAGCTTGTGGTGATCGATGAAATTGTGCTGGAGCGCGCAACTACGGAAGAAGCGTGCCAGGAGTTCGAGAACAGATACAAGGGGCATGTTGCGGGGCTGGAAGTATTTGGGGATGCGAGCGGCCGGAATATGCACACAACCGGCATTAGCGATTACACGATGCTGCAGAACTACTTGTACCGGGCCGGTTTCCGGAACATCAAAATTCGGGTGCCGAACAGCAATCCTCCCGTGCTGAATCGCGTTCAAAAGGTCAACGGGCTGTTGACCAACGCGCTGGGTGAAGTGCGGCTCGAAATTGATCCGAAGTGCAAAGAGCTGATTAAGGATTTCGAAGAGGTGCTGTTTAAGCCGGAATCCGGAGTAATTGACAAGCTCAGAGATCCGCGGCGTACGCACGCTTCCGACGCGCTGGGCTACGTGGTTTGGCAACTATATGGAGAAAAGGCATCTGCCGGGGAGAGGAACAAGCGCCTGTTCTAGTTGCCGCTCCCTTGCGGTCGCGGCTCTGTAAGAGCGGTTGTAACAGGTCAAAGGACAAACATGATTGACATCGATCGAGAGCATCAAGAGTTTTCGCAAAAGGCGCGCGTGCTGGATATGTACCGCGACCTGTACGCCGGCGGGGAGACCTTCAAACGGCGGGCGGGGCATTACTTGCTCCGGAGGCAGAAGGAACCGCTGGATGTGTACAGCGAACGATTGTACCGGGTGTTTTACGAAAACTACATCGGGTCGATTGTGGATTGGTACGCATCCACGCTCTTTCGCCGCGAACCGAGCCTGCATTTGGACGGCGGAATGGAATCGGGCCGTGAATTTCTCGGCCAGTTTACCGAAGATTGCGATCTCCGCGGAACGAGTCTTTCGTCGTTTTTCCGAGAGTGTTTCGTTGATGCTCTCGTGGCGGGGAGAAGCCACATTCTGCTCGATTTTCCACGCGCCACGGAGCTTCCGCAGAACCGGGCAGAGGAGGATAAGGCAGGACTCTCGCGAGCGTTTCTGGTCCGTTATCAGGCGGAGGAGCTTGTTAACTGGAGCGAGGACGAACGCGGCGAATATGAATGGGTGGTGCTCCGGCACAAACTGAAACGCCAGCGAAGTATTGACTCGCCAGAAGTGGTTGAGGAGACCTACTGGCATTACTACGATCGCACGGAATATAGAACCTACCGGCGAATTGAGGATGAAGACTCACCGGCGGGAGCCGGAATTCAGCTTATTGCGCAAGGGCTGCATGGTTTAGCGCGGCAGCACCGAGTGCCCGTATTCACTTTGCAATTCGGGGACGGGCTTTGGTTGATGAACCGGGCCGCTCACCTTCAGTTAGAGCATTTCAATAAGTCCAATGCACTCGGTTGGGCGATTACCATGGGACTCTTCGCGATGCCGGTTATCTATTCCGACCGCGAGTGGAGCCAGATCGTAGGCGAAAGTTACTACATTCAGCTCGGGCCCAACGATAAGTTTGGCTGGACAGAACCGGACGGCAAGGTTTATCAGATTGCCGCGGACAATCTGGAACGGCTGAAAGAAGAGATTTACCGGGTCTGTTATCTGTCGCAAGCCTCGGGAGAAATGATTGCCGGGCATGCACAATCGGCGCAGAGCAAACAGCTCGATTTCACAATCACGCAAGAAATATTGCGGGCGTATGCAGCGCTGGTAAAGGACTGCATCCGGCGGGTGATCACAGCGATCAATCAAGCGCGTGAGGATGGCATCACCATCTCGGTCTCGGGCTTGGACGAAGTGGACATCGCCGATTTTGGAACCGAATTGCAGCAAGCGACCAGCCTGCTGCAATTGGGAATCGATTCGCCGACGCTGAAGCGGCAGATCTATGAACGGCTCGCGCTGAAGTACCTGAACGACGCGCGGCAGGACATCAAAGACCAGATTGCGCGCGAAATAAGCGCTCAGTTCTCGAAATAGGAGAAGAAAAAATCATGTCAGATCAAGTGCCCCCAGAAACGGCGGCAAGTGTCGATATCAAGCAGGTTGTCCGGCAGGCAATCGAAGAGTTTGTCCGCTCGGAGCACCAGAAAGCGGAACCGGCCTATAAAGCGGAACTCTTAGAGGAACGCAAGCGCCGCGAAAGCCTGGAAGGCCGGTTGAACCAACTGGTAGAAGAGAACCGGAAAGCGCGCGCGCTTGCCGAGGAAGCGGACCGGAACTCGCAGATCCGAAGCGAACTGCAGCGGCTGGGAGTTGCGAAACTGGATCTCGCGTTCCGCGCGGTCAAAGATGATATCTGCCGGACCGAAGACGGCCGCTTGCAGGCAAAAGGAGCGGAGGGCAAATCGCTTCAGGAATATCTTGCCGGGTTCGTGCAAGAGAATCCGGAACTGTTGCCCGCAAGAATTACAGGCGGGAGTGGAGCGCAGGCTCCGGCTCGCAACAGCGCCCCCACGGCGAGCGGAATCACTATAGACGAAATCAGGCCAGGTATGAGCAAAGAAGAGCTCGATCGGGTACGGAAAGAAATCTCACGGCTGGCGTCCCAAACCTTACGAGGCGTCTAGTTGCGTGGTGACCACAAGGTGAGCCGGCAATCCCGGCTTTCCTGAGATCTGTGCGGAGTAGTACGCGCGGATCTATGACAACGAGTGTTGTCGAGACCTTATTAGGAGACTTATGTCAACAATTACATCTGCCAATTTAGCGAACGCAATCGTCAAGCTTGTGGCCGCTGACGCGTTGCCAGCCTTGATGGGAAATCTCGTCATGGGCAACCTGGTAAATCGCGATTACGAGCCAGTTTTGGCGCATGCGGGCGACACCGTCAACGTGCCGATTCCCCCGGTGCTAGTGGCAAACAACATTGCCGAAGGTGGAACGGTAACGCCGCAGAATCCGAGCATGGGCAATGCTCAGATCGTTTTGAATACTCATGCGGAATCGACATTCCAGATTCCGGACGTCACCAAGGCTCTGGCATTCCCCGAGCTCTTGAAGGCGTACATGCAGCCGGCGGTGATCGCAATCGCGCAGCGGATCGAGCATGATCTGCTCAACCTCTACGGTTCGTTTACGGCTAATGCTCCGGTTGGCACGGCTGGAACGCCGATCACCGAAGCGACAATCGATGCCGCGGAAACGGCGCTGTTTTCGGCCATGGTTCCTCCGAGCGCGCCGAAGTATCTGGTCGTCGATTCGAACGCGTATTCGCAAATCCGGCAAATTCCCCGGTTCAGCGAATACTATTCGTCCGGTGAAGCCGGTCTGAAGGCGCTGGTGGAAGGCAACGTCGGAAAGATGAAAGACTTCTTTATCTTCCGTTCGCAGTTCGTGCCGGTCACCGGTTCGGGAACGACCAGCACCCACAATCTCGCTTTCACGCGCGATGCCATCGGCCTAGTGGTCCGCCGGTTGCCTCAACCTCTTCCGGGGACGGGCGCAATCGCGGAGTATGCGGAGATGGGGAATTTCGGTATCCGAGTGGTGATGAGCTACCAGCCGAATATTCTGTCTCAGCAGTTCACCGTCGATGTGCTGTACGGCGCCGGCGTGCTGCGGAACAACTTCGCAGTTCAAGTGAACAGCTAAGCAGTTAGTAAGTCATATAAATCGAGGGAGCTCATCAATGAGCTCCCTTTTAGTTTAGGAGGGCAAAGTGGATTTAAAACAGTACTTCCGCAAAATACGTGAAATTGAGGCAGGCATCGGGGAGGCATACCCGATCATTGTCAGCCGAGACACCCCAGATGGCGGGAAAGCCGGAATGCTGGTGGAAGTGCCGCGAGCGGTTGCGGCCAAGATGATTGCCGACGGCCGTGCCGCGCTTGCGAGCGAGGAAGAGAAAGAGCTCTACCGGTTGGAGCAGGTTTCGGCCAAGCAGGCCAGCGAGCAAGCCGAACTGGCAAAGCGGATACAGGTGACCATCCTGAACGAGGCGGACCTCCTGGGTGTGAACACCGGTAAGCGGAAGGGATCCGAGCCGTCTCCGGCGGCGAAGTAGGCCCTTATGGCGCTATTCACCGATGCAAGCGTCGTTACGCTCGACGATCTTCTTCAGTACGAGACTTCGCTGGTGGAGGTTGCGTCTTCCCACGGCATAAACGTGGACACGAAGATCCAACTGGCCCTGAGCTCGGTTGGCGACAAGCTGATGGTCTGGCTGTTGAAAGTTTCGGCATCCGATCCGCAGTGGCTGAACCGGCGGCGTCTCGGTCTCGCTACCGTGGTGGTCACCTCGACACTGCAGAAATGGTTGTGCTTCGAAGCTTTATCGCGCTTTTTCGCCGAAGCCTACAACGTTCAGTTGAACACTCGCTTCCAAGGGAAGTGGACGGAGTACCAGCAGCAGGCGAGCGAGGCCGCGGACACGTTTTTTATGTCGGGATTGGGAATTGTATATCAGCCCCTCCCAAAGCCGGCGATGCCGCTGGTGGCTATTCAGGCTGGGAGCGTACCCGCCGAAGCGATGTTTGTTCAGACAGCCTGGGTCGATGCGAGAGGAAACGAAGGCGCGTTGAGTCCGGTGAATGGCGTCATTCTGGATGGCGCATCAACTATAGCGGTCGCGATGGCCGAGGGGGCTGTCAGCGCTCCCGCGGCAGCCGCCGGGTGGAATGTGTACGCAAGCACCACGGACACCGGGCTCACCAGGCA
This sequence comes from Bryobacteraceae bacterium, assembly GCA_035651215.1. Taxonomy (GTDB): domain Bacteria; phylum Acidobacteriota; class Terriglobia; order Bryobacterales; family Bryobacteraceae; genus Bog-105. The sequence goes on along the minus strand of DASRGE010000001.1, from coordinate 117,988 downwards.
GAATAACGCTCCCTTGTCAATCGGATCGACATGGCAATTGCCAGTGTCTGGATTGATTGCGGGGGCAGCGCCTCTTAACGGCCAACAGCCAGATTATTACGTTCAACTTTCCAGACAACTTCAACGGGGATAAACTATGCTTCCGCTCACACTCTTAGCGGCTCAGAAGCTTTTGAATCTTCTGACCGGGACAAATGCGCTGCAGCAGCAACTCACCGCAATCGCGAGCGCCACGAACTCGAATGTGCCGTCCATTGAGGCTGGTCAGGTGGTGCTCAGCTCGGTTGGCCCCGAGATTGCCGATAAGAGCTTGCAACTGAGCTATCCGCGAATTTGCCTGTACAGCAGCGGGCTTAAGAACGCTCAGGTAGAAAAGTTCCGAAGCTTGTCGGGCACTCTATCGGTGATCGCGGAGATATGGGCCAGCGGCAACCTGGTGGACTACACGGATCAGTGGATCCACTTCTATGTGGAAGCGATGACCGAGATTCTAAGGCAGAACATCGGGGACTGGGGCGATGGAGTGTTCTTCCCTGGGATTTACGATGTGCAGTTCCAGACAGCAAAGCCGGGCGGATTTGGCTATGTTCAGTCCGCGAAGTTGACGTGCAGTTTGACAGTGAGCCGCAATTGAGGCATATCGATGGGCAATTACATTTCATCCAACGCAAACCGCTTTTATGCGGCTCTGGAATCGGCGTACGGGCAGGCGGCCGCTATTTCGGCGGCGAACCGGTTTCCCGCTGTCAAGCTGCAGGCGCAACAGGTCCTCGAGCGGAGTAAACGGTTGGACAAAACGGGATCGCGGACGTTCTTGGGAACGCCGAAGGATTCCAGGCGGCTAACGGCATTTCAGGTTCGAACCTACCTAACTTCCTGGAATGGAACCGGTCAACCGTCTTACGGACCGCTATTTCAATCCGCTATGGGCGGGCCGGTCAATCTGAACTCCAGCCTTTCCATAGCGGGCGTGCAGGGCCCAACCCAACTGCAAACGACGGCGGCACACGGGTTGCTGCCAGGGTGCGCGGTCGCGTTCGGAAATGAGATCCGGTTTGTGATGACCGTTCCGGATGCGTCGACGATGGTCATCAATGCTCCGTTCTCGAATCCTCCTGTGCCAACGGCCTCGCTAGCGCCGGCTGTTACATACAGTTTGGCCACAGCTCTTCCGAGCGTGACTCTGTATGACTATTGGGATCCAGCGGCAGCGGTGAGCCGAATGGTCACGGGAGCCGCGGTGGATGCTCTCGAAATATCGGTGAACGGCGATTATCACGAGTTCGTCTTCAGCGGTCCGGCGGCGGATCTGTTGGATTCGAGCAGCTTTGCGCCTGGATCGGCGGGACTCGCCAGCTTCCCGAGCGAGCCTGCGCTTGGGGCTTTCGACTATTCGATTGTGCCGGGTCATTTGGGCCAGGCTTGGCTTGGCACTTCGGCTACTCAATTCTTTACGCTGACGGAGGCGAGTATCGTGCTGAAGAATAATATCGGCTTGCGGAATCAGGAATTTGGATCATCGTATCCGCGTGCTGTGACGCCAGGCATGCGTCAAGTTTCTACCGATTTCGCGCTGTTCGCTCAGGATGACGCGCAGACAGCCGCTCTCTATACAGCAGCCAAGACTCGAACGCCCATTTCCGCGATGTTGCAGCTCGGTCAACAACAGGGACAGCTTATGGGCATTCTGCTCAACAATATAGTGCCCGAAATTCCGGACTATAACGATTCGCAATCGAGACTGCAGTGGCATTTTAAAAACAATTTGGCGCAGGGTACAACCGACGATGAAATTTACATTGCCTTTGCCTAAGGGAACCCATTATCGCTCTGTAGTTTGGAAACAAAGCGAGGTCTTGCCTGGCGTCCGATATGCACTACGGCGAGTTTCTCTGGGCCAGCGAATTGAGTTAGTCAGCGCGGTACGAGAACTTACGCTTCGAAACGAGTTTTTGAGGGCAGCCGAGATTTCGGATGAGATCGAGGCAACGCTAGCCGATCTTCTGGTCAAGAAACTCTATCTTGAATGGGGACTGGTCGAGATCCGCGGGCTCCGAATCGATGGCGAGACGCCTACTTCGGAACGCCTCATTCATGGCGGGCCGGAGGCGTTGACAGATGAAATCGTGAACGGGATCCGGGCGGAGATCGAGTTATCACCTGAAGAAAGAAAAAACTTCTAATCGCATTCCATTTTCAGTTCTCTTCACCGGCCGCGTGGAACTGCGATAAATGTCTGCAAAGCGGCCTGGTGGAAATCCGGAATTGCGCCTGGACAGGCGGTGAGAAATCCGCGAAGCCCAATCCGGTGTGGGCGCGGCGAGGAGTCTTCTCGTTGCAGTGCCCAAAATCGGTGATCACCGCATACAGCATGTATCTACTGGACGTGTTCCAGTGGTGGAAGCAACTCGGAGGCGGAGATATCTGGTCTTTTGACGCGAAAGTGGCAGACGCAATGATTCTGCTTGAAAGTGCGTGGCGAGAGGAGAAGAAAAATGGCGAAGAGCAGCAATAACCTGTCGGGAATTATCAATAGGCTCAGCAAGGGCCCGCGCAGCAATGGAAGCATGCGGCTCACGAATCTTGCAGGCGAATCGACCGCTGGCAGCACTTCTACCCGGACCGTGAAACCAAGCCGCTCTTCGGATCTGAAGACCGTTTCCGATTCCACGAAAAGCACGCCGAACCCAGTTCGATTTGGAACGGCTCCCGCTCAACGGAAAACAACATCGAGCTCGGGAAGCGAATGGTCGAATTTGCTGAAGCAAACGGCTTCCGGCGGAATTACGAGCATATTGGGGGGCGGTATGGGAATCGGGTCGCTCGTGTCGAGCATAGGAGGTCTTTTTGGGGGAGGAGGTGGGAAAACGACGCCTCCACCGCTGGCCTTCCAATTGCCGGCTTCGCAGGAGCACACCTTGTATTTGAGTTCCGAAGGAACTGGTTCCGGCAGAACAGCATCCGGAATTTACGGAAGCACCCAGGCGGGCACATCGAGTGTTGGCGGGCAGATGCTGCAATACCAGAGCTCTCAAATTGCTCAGGCAGTGAAAACGGCGTTACTGAACTCGAGCTCTCTGAACGACGTGATCGCGGAGATATAAATGGCAACCTTTCCAGTTCTCACCACCGGGGCGGTGACGCAGTACCCGCTGCCGGTGACGACCGGTCAGGCGGTGCAGGTAATCCGATTTCTGGATGGCTCAGATCAACGCTATCCGATGCAGGGAAGGACGTTTCGGAGCTGGCAAATCAAGCTGGACCTGCTAAATGAATCGGAGATTCAAGCCATCGAAGCATTCTTCGCGAGCCAGCAAGGCGATTACGCCACCTTTGTATTTCCGGACCCATACAGCGGAGCAAATGTGCCGAACTGCCGGCTTGGCGCGGGTTCCCTGATGACAGAGTACGTGGAGGCGGACTCGTGTTCGACTTCGTTCTGGGTGATCGAAACCAATGGCTAATCTCTTTTTTCCACAATTGAGCAGCGGCGCGCTCGCCCAGTATCCAATCAGGAAGACGCAAGTCGCGCGAACTGTCAAGAATATTCTTCCGGACGGAAGAATGATTCTGCTTCCCGATCCCGGCGCGGCACGCTTTGTCTGGGAGCTTTCGTACTCGGACTTGGCTGCCGCCGATATGGCTGCTCTTCAGTTCCTATACAGCGCCTGTTGCGGGCCGCTCCGGGCCTTCACGTTCATTGATCCGACAGACAATATGCTCGCGTGGAGCTCAGATTTCGCCAAGCAGACGTGGCAGATATCGAGTGAGATTAAGGTGTCCAGCGGGGCGCAAGATCCGGAAGGTAACAACGCGGCATTTACCGTAACGAATTTGGGTCAGGCACCCGAGCAGATAAGCCAGATTTTGGCTGTGCCGGCTAGCTATCGATACTGCTTCTCGGTTTATGCACTCGCCAATCGAACCTCGAACATAACGCTGGCTCTCGCCGGCGCATCGGCTCAAGCATCCAAAACGTTTGTAGTTGGACCAAACTGGGCACGACTTAGTTTCGCGGAGAAACTTGCGGACCCGGGATTCACGCTTACAGTAAGTATCAGCTTGGATCCCGGTCAACAGGTCCAGCTTTATGGGATTCAGTTGGAGCCCCAGCTTGCCCCTTCGCGCTATCGCCCGACGGGCCAGCGAGGCGGTGTGTATCCGAACGCGCATTGGGCAACCGATGAGTTCGTAGTTGCAGCTCAAGCTACCAATCTATTCTCCACAGCCTTCAGTATTGAAACTTCCATATAGGAACCCCAATGAGTACGATCAACCAAGTTAAGCAACTCGCCGAAGCCGATACGCCGATATTGTTCTTTGAGTGCGTACTGCCGTCCGGCGATATCGAGTATTGGAGTACTCATTCGATCCCGTTTAATGGACAGATCTACGAGTCGAGAGTTCTTAAGCACAACCTTTTCGATTTACAGTTGTCGGCTGACGACGCCATGGACGGCATTTCCCAGTTGTCGCTGGTGCTGGCAAACGCGGATTCGGCTCTCTCCGAGCTGAACTCCGCTATCGGCTTCAAGGGAACGCAGCTAACTGTCTATTTTGCGTTCGCGGACCTGCCCACTTTGACAGTAACAACGGAGAGCACGGTCTTGTTTCGAGGGGTGGCCGGCGACCCGGACGAGATCACAGAAGAGTCTCTGACGCTAACGTTTTCCAACAAGCTCAGCCTGCAGAGAATTCCTGTTCCGGAAGTGCGCATTCAACGTTCGTGTCCGTGGAATTTCCCATCGACGCCGGAGCAGCGCCAGGAAGCTCAAAGCGGCGGGGCCTTGGGCCGGTATTCACGGTTTTACCGGTGCGGATATTCGGCGGATGTTCCGGGCGGCTCTGGCAACCTGGCGAATGGACAGGCATTCACCTCCTGCGACAAATCACGCGCGCAATGCCAGAAGCGTGGCATGTTTTCTTCGGACACCTCCGGAAACGTAACTTGCCGGTTTGGTGGATTCGAGTTTGTGCCTTCCGCGATTATGGTGCGCACGGCCGGAGATAAAACTTCGCACGTTTCTCCGCTCCTGGATAACGCGGCCAAATACAATGACCCGGTGCCGATTGTCTACGGAACCGGCTGGTTGAAGGCGCCCGTAATCTTTTCGAGAAACGACGGAAACCTGACCCACATGGAAGCGCTGCTGGGCATGGGAACGATTCAGGGCGTGCTGAAGGTTGTGGTCAACGATGTTGAGATTCCCGAGGCCGTACAGGGGAAGGACATGACAACCACGGGCTGGTACAGCGTGGTTACCACAGGGACCCGCCGAGGGAATTTCAATCTGGATTTTTCGGATTCGAACGGCAACCCCCTGGGCGATCCATATGGAAGCATGTCCGTGCTTTCGGTCGTTGTTCCGAATCAGATCAGCAGTGGGACGTCATTACCCAACCTCGAGGTTCTTCTTCAGGGGATGCAGATTGATACCTACAATCCGGATGGCACATTTCAAAGCACGGGTTACACAAACAATCCCGCCTGGGTCATTCTTGACATCCTGCGGCGATGCGGATGGTCGCTCGATGAAATAAACGTACAAAGCTTTGGATCCGCGGCTGCGTTCTGCCAGGAATTGATTAGCACAACGGATTTGAACGGGAACGCCATTCAGGTGCCCCGCTATGAATGCAACCTGATCTTGACGAAACGGCAGAGCGCAGCAGCGGTGGTGCGTGGAATTCGTGTAGCGTCCAGCTTGATGCTGCGATATGGGGCCACCGGCCTCCTGGAGCTTCTGCCCGAGACTACGCTCGCGGCCCAGCAGCCTGTCCTTCCGGACGGCGGAAACAGCGTGGAGCCGCTGGATGGCGGCTGGCCGGCCTACGAATTCAGCGATAGCTCGGCGCCTTTCTCCGGCATTGTCCGGAATTCCAATGGAACCCCGAGCATCCGGCTAGTATCGCGTAGCATCGCGGAAACATCGAACAGGCTCAGTGTGGAGTTTCAAGATGCTTCGAACGAATATCAGCAGGACAGTCTCTCGCTGCTCGATGCTGATGATTCGGCGCTGGTGGGTTACGAAATCAGCAGCCAGTCGACTGCTTTGGGAATTGCAAACTACAGCCAGGCCACGCGCGTACTGCTCCGGCAATTGGATAAGTCGATCAAAGGAAATCTTTTCCTCGAATTTCAGACCAGTTTCCGCGCGCTGAAAGTACGGCCTGGCGACATCATCGCTTTAACATATTTGAAAGAAGGCTTTTCACGCGTTCCGTTTCGCGTCGTCAAGCTTTCTCCATCGCTCAATTATCAACTTGTCACGATCCTGGCGCAACTCCACAATGACGATTGGTATAGCGACAACCCCGCGGTTCTGATGGGCGCGGGAAGGCAGCCGGGTTCTCATATTCAGACACCTCGCCCGCTCATCGGAGTGGTTCCTCACAACGACGATTCCGGCAATTTCGAGTACTTCGATTTTTCCATACAGGAAAATATTCGAGCGCAAGCCGATGGAACCGCTACCGACACTCTGACGGTAGTCTTCACGAACCCGGCCAAACCACAGGCGAACTCACCGAACCTGCCCTTGTTGAGCCTTTCCCCGCAATACGCGAGCACAGGCGGCACAATTCCCGGCGGAGAAAGCCTCTATTACGCCGTAACTGCCGTAGACGGGGCAGGGAACGAGGGTGCGCTATCGTTTACGGTTCCTGTTCGTGTGCCGGACGGTACAAATACAAATACGGTTACTATCGGCGGGCTTAGCTTCCCTACAGTGGCGCAATCGTTCAATGTCTATCGAGGAACGAGTCCGCAAGTGCTATACAGGATCGCGACCGATGTGCCGCTGAGTGCAACTTACACGGACGTTGGCGCGCCGGCGCAGCCGTTTGGGCCGCCGGACGCAAGTTTCGATCACGCAAACTTCTATTACCGTTACGAGTACGCGGGCCCCTTCCCAGTAACTATATTTTCGGCAACCACGGTTGGTTGGAGCGACATGGGTGCAACCAGCCTTGCTTACGCGGGCATGGTGGTTCGGATCATCGAAGGAACGGGCCGCGGCCAGGAACGGAGCATCGCGAGCAACGATCAGACGACGCTTACGGTTAGCTCGCCTTGGTCAATCGTGCCCGATGCGACCAGCACGTTCGTCATATCCGAAGGTTCCTGGAGATTTGCAGCGGTCTCGGCCAGCAGCCCGGTCCAATTCGAGATTCCGTACAATGCCGGAACTGCGATTCAGATCTCGGGACGCGCAGCGAACGTTAACAATCAGGAAGGCAATCCAGATCTATGCCCGCTCACGCGGTGGACTCTCGGCGGTGCGCAGCCAGATGCCGGTATCGCTCCATCGCCCGAGTTCTTCATAGCCGTTCCTGGTGGGGGAAATGTCACGCTTTATCAGGTTGGCTTTGACGACTTGACAAACACTTCGTCGGTCACCAGTGGCACTCTGCAGCTTTTCTACTGGAACGAACTACAGACGCCGAGCAGTTATGCGCTGGCCACGGCGCTCGACGCACAAGGCACAACAGTCAAGCTGATTGCTGGGGGAACTCCCTATGCAGGACAACTGATTCAGGTTGGATCGGAGCTGATGACTGTCCTCTCCAGCGATCCGGCATCCAACACATACAACGTCCTGCGCGGCGCCCTGGGCTCGCCGACTGCTGCCCATAGTCCGGGAGATGCGGTACTGCATCTTCAAAGTTCTGCCGTGATTGCTCCGTTTGCGGCGGGCTTCTTTGCCAATCGTGCTTCGATGAACTACCTGCACACCCTGAGCATCCCCGATATTCGGATCTGCGCGGCCGAATTTTTCGTCACAAATTCCTTCGGCAACAGCCAGGCATCGCAGCGCTGCTATACAACAGGTCCGGACGGCGGATTGCGATCTCTTTCCGGAGGGCAATTTTCGCTGCAAGCCAGCGGCTATTTGGCGACTCAGACAAATGCGGCTCCTCCGCTGATTATCGAGGCAAGCCACGCTGTGAGGGATATACGGGCGACCATGAGCCAAGCGCCCGTGGGGTACAACATCCTCATCGATCTTCTGCAGAACGGAACGGAATATTGCAGCTTGACGGTCGCCTCAGGAAATACAAGCTCCGGATCACCGCCATTGAACGGAGTGAATCTTGTTCCTTTGAAAGAAGGCGCGAACCTCAGCATGAATCTCACTCTGCAGCCGGTTCAGGGCTTTTCGGGATCGATGAGTCCCGGCCGCGATTTAACTGTGACGATAAGGCTATAACATGCCCGAACAACTATATAAACTGAGTCCGCACCGGGACTTGCAGTGTTATTTCCTAACTCCATCGGCGATTGCGGCGATGAGCGGAGCGAGTGAGAGCGGATTTACGGTGTCAGGCACGTGGCGGCAGCAGTTTGACTGGGCCGTAGTTGAGTGGAATCGAGACAATGTGTTCGAGCATCCATCTATTCGGTATCTGCCGGATGGGGACCTAAGCGGCCTTCAGCTCACATACCAGGAAACGCGAACCAACTGCATTCCTATGGAGTCGAATCTGTTCCCGACTGTGGACTGGCCGAACTTGAGAATTTGGGCCGCGGACAGCACAGGCGTCGAGCAGGTCTACTACGTTCCCCTACTGCAGTACAGCACTCCCGTTGCAGGCACATATCAATGCGCATCGGCAGTGATGGCGCTCGCAGGAACTCCTACGGCGTTCGATACGGTTGGAATCTGCATGCCTGTTCCGTTCACGGATTCAACAGGGACCTATCCGGAGCAGCACTACTATTATCAGGTTGCGCAGGGCGATCAACTGTCCGACATTGCGGCAAAATTGGCCGCTGTGATCAGTCAACAATCGCAGGGGTTCACAGCTTCCAGTGATGGCGCCAGCATTGTGCTGACATGGACCGGCACAGCAGGCAATGTGGGCAAGACGGGCAGTAACGGAAACCGCATTACTGTTTACGGCTTTGCAAACGTTGGGGCAACGGAGTATTGGAGCACGCCAACAGCTACTTTGACCAGCGGCCAGTTCCCGGTTACTTACCAAGTCTCTTTAGATTTTTCTTCGTTGTCCGGCTATACGCAAGATAGTTTGGGCGCGCGTTTTCCCGTTGCAACCATTCCGATGAATCGGGTGCGAAAGATGCGTTGGACCTGGGCTCCCGACTTGCAGCCAGGTAGCTTTGTGCGCACGGAGTTCTCAGTTACTGTGACGAATTGGACGGTAACAGGCAACAACCGGCCGTATTTTGTGGCTGGTCCCGGAAGCAGGCGGATCGAGGAGGATGACGCATCCGTCGTATATAGTGCGAACGATTGGGCTATTGAGGGCCCTGGAAACTATTCCGGGAGCCGCATTTCGGTCACTTCCCGGCTAGGCGCAACCTGCGCCATCACGTACACAGAAACCGCTTCTCACCAGTTATTTGTTGGCTCGCGTTTGCTGGCGCCCGGACCCGTGGTGAATGTTTCCATCGACGGGCAGCAGCCCCTGACATTCGACTTAAACGTAAACGGCGAAGATGTATTGGTCCGATTGCCACTGGGCACCTTGAGTGCTGGAACCCACACCGTTCTTTTGACGCACATGGGACCGGGCTCAAACTGCTCTCTCTATTTTGATTTTCTCGAGATCGCCTATCCAACGGCCGGCCTTTCCGACTTTCCTCGCCAGCCGCAGCTTGCGTTAGCAACCGACTGGGATACCTATCATTCGCAATCGCTGCCGGCGGAGCGCACCGCGTGGATGATTAACAAGCTGGGTTTTACGGGGCGCGTGAATCATTATGCCGGCGCTCTTTGGTTTTACGAGCTTGTGCTCACCGGGCATGTCTATAACAGCGCAACCGTAACCTTCAATCAGAACGGGACTCAGAACGCTGGATATGCACAGCTTTTCGTCGGGCCTGCGGGGGCGATGAGCACGGTAACGCATCTCATTCTTGCCGACGATACCGCCGCGACGGTTGCACAGGCACTAGCGAACTTGATTAACCAGGGATTCACGGCAGTTTGGGCGTCAGTTTCCGGAAGCCAGCTCACAATTACGCAGCGGGCTTTGACTCCTTGGGCGAATCAACCCGATGCACCGCCTGAGTTGTTTGTTTCTGTATCTTTCGGCGGGAACAGCAATTTTTCAGTGTCAACAAGCGCGACGATTCCGCTAGCTGGGGGAGTGCCTGGAACGCCTTACGAAGGCTCTTTGGATTCCACATGGACGCCGGTCACCTACTATTGGCGGACCGATATGACTGCCAGCCCAAGCATCAACCGTGCCGCACGGGACTGGTCGCGGGCATTCTTTACAGCACTGGCGGCGTACGGCACTGATGTCGTTGCGGCGTTCAGCACGGAGTTGAAGAACGCCGATCCGAATATGGCGGCCGGATTAGCGCAGCGCCGGTCCGATGGAAGCCCGGTAATCGTGAACACGCCGGCGGTCATGACAAACTTCTCACCGGCGGTGATCGACTTCTGGAAAAGGGTCTATCTGGATATGGCGAATCTTCAGGCGGAAGCTGGTCTGACACCGTATTTGCAATCGGGAGAAGTGCAGTGGTGGTACTACCCTTGGAACGTCCAAGGCGAGCAGCCGGTAAGCATGCCGTTTTACGACGCGTACACCCAAGGACAATTCCGCGCTACATACGGAACTGACATGCAGGTCATTACGAGCAATACGGCCGATCCCAGTCAATATGCCAATGAGACGGCATTCCTTCCAGCGATAATCGGAGCCGCCACGGCGGAAATTCGACAGGCGCTGCAGGCGCAGTTTCCCGGCGCGCGTTATGAAGTCCTCTATCCAACAGATACCAATGACACGCCACTTAACAAGCTGGTGAACTTTCCACAATCCGATTGGACTCCGGCGAATCTTAGTTGCCTGAAAACGGAGAGCTTCACGTTTACGGGCAGTTCCAACCTGGATCAGAGCGTTTATTCCATGTCTGTCAGCGCGGCAAAGGGCTTCCCGAATTCACAGCGGAGTCATCTTGTCGGAATCGGCGACTCACATACCGTCTGGCCGAAAGAAGTGAACATCGCACAATCGCAGGGAATGGAATCTGTCGTGTTGTTTGCGCTCGACCAGTATTGCTTGATCGGCTATCCTCCCCCGCCATTCGGCCAATCCGGGCGAACAGGCCGGCAGGGCTAATATGGTCAATTGATCTATGTCATTACCCTCTCGCTGGTAATCCTCCTGCTTAGCGGGATAACGATCTATAAGACAACGAAAGTCCAGAATAAGACCGATTTTCTGGTGGCCGGACGCTCGCTGAGCTGGCCCGTGCTGGTGTTCACGCTTCTGTCGTCCTGGATCGGCGCCGGGAGCCTGCTGGCCGGAGCCGAGAACGCCTATCGCAACGGTTTTGTGGCGCTCTGGCAGCCGCTCGGCGGCTGGCTCGGTCTGATCATTATCGCGGCAATTGCCGGGCGGGCCAGGCAATTTGCACAGTTTACGGTTCCCGATCTGCTGGAAACGCGTTACAACGCAACAGCGCGTGTTCTCGGTACCATCGCGATTGTCATTTCTTACACCATCATCACCAGCTACCAATTTATTGGCGGCGGCGATATCCTGCATCTGATCTTTCCCCAACTCGACCGCCGCACCGGGATGTATATCATCGCGGCATTCGTCATTTTTTTCACGGCCGCGGCGGGCATGGCCTCTATCGCGTATCTCGACCTGGTAATCGGCTCGCTCGTGACAGCGACGGTGATTGTAGCGGTTCCCATTCTGCTGGGCCGTGTTGGTGGCTGGAGTACAGTTCGAAACGCATTGCCTGCTACTCATTTTCAGGTTCTGGGCAATTACACGCTTTCCGGGGCGCTCGGCTTAGCATTACCCACCATGTTGCTCCTGATCGGCAATCAGGGCATGTATCAGAAATTCTTCTCTGCCCGGTCCGCAACCGACGCCCAAAAGTCAGTAATTGGCTGGATCGTCGGGACGGTTACGCTGGAAACCTTGCTCGTTGCATTAGCAGTGATCGCAAGCGCAAAATTGCGGACCGATCGCCCGCGGGAGATCATCGCGTTGACGGCGAAGGATGACCTTCCCTCCGTGCTCGGCGCCATCCTGCTCGGTGGAGTATTTGCGAAGGTCATTTCGACCGCCAATAATTACCTGTTCTCACCTGCCACCAATCTGATCCACGACGTCTACGAGCGTTTTATTAATCGTTCTGCCACGCAAAGGCGCAGCCTTATTGTTTCGCGTGTGGTTGTCATTGTCCTGGGTCTTTTTGCCGTTTTGCAAGCCACGCAATTCGAGTCGGTTCTGAAAGCATCACTCTACGCCTACACCGTCTATGGCGCGGCGGTGACGCCGGCCGTGATGGCCGTCTTCTTTTGGAAGCGAACCACCACGGCCGGAGCGATCAGCTCCATTTTGCTCGGCACCGTCATTACTGTCTCGTGGGAGCTATTGCAGCAGCACGGGCCCGCCCGGATAACAAATGCAATAGGTGGAATCGATGCGGTCTACCCTGCGCTGCTTGCTTCGGTTTTGAGTCTCATTGGCATAAGTCTGCTGACCCCCGCGCCGTCGGGTGCAAAATTAGCTCAATGGGTACAGACCGAATCCAAGCAGCTTTAGCGGATGCCAAACTCGACGGCTGGTTGTTTTTTGACCATCACCGCCGCGATTCCCTCGCCTATCGTATTCTCGGAATTCCTGACAATGTAGAGCCGACCAGACGCTGGTACTATTTTGTTCCGGCTGTTGGCGAGCCGAGAAAGCTGGTCCACCGGATCGAGACCGGCGCGCTGGATACTCTGCCTGGCGAAAAGAACGTGTATGCAAGCTGGGCCGATCAGCAGGAAAAGCTTGCATTCTTGCTAAGAGGCGCCTCACGGATTGCGATGCAGTACTCCCGCAACTGTGCTATTCCCTATGTTTCTCTGGTCGATGCAGGGACGCTCGAACTGGTTCGCGGCTGCGGCGTTGAGGTGGTTAGTTCCGCGGATCTGGTTCAATTGTTCGAAGCCCGATGGTCGGAAGATCAGTTTCAGAGTCATTTACGGGCGGGCAAGTTGGTCGATCAGGTCCGTCGGTCGGCGTTCGGTTTGGTCGGCGAACGCCTTGGGACGAACGAACCTGTGAGCGAATATGAAGTGCAGCAGTTCATTCGCAGACGGTTTCTCGAACTGGGCTTGACCACCAATCACGGCCCGATTGTCGCGGTCAACGAGCATGCGTCGGACCCTCATTACGAACCAAACCAAGAGAGAAGTTCGCAAATCCATTCAGGCGATCTGCTCCTGATCGACATGTGGGCAAAGCTGATGGAGCCGGATGCTGTTTATTACGACATCACGTGGACAGGTTATTGCGGAGAGACCATCCCCTCCAAAATGCAGAAAGTGTTCCAAGTAGTCCGGGACGCGCGCAAACAGGCCTCGCAGTTCGTGATTCGAAAAGCATCCAAGCGGGCGCAGTTCGCGGGGTATGAAGTGGATGACGTCGCACGCGGCTTCATCAAGGATCAAGGATTCGGTGAATACTTCTTTCATCGAACGGGCCACAGCATCGGAACCGAAGTCCACGGAACCGGGGCGAACATGGATAATCTGGAGTCGCATGACGACCGCTCGGTCATCTCCGGAACGTGCTTTTCGATTGAACCGGGCTTGTATTTGCCTGAATTTGGAATCCGTTCGGAAGTTAACGTTTACGTGGGCGATGGATTCGCTCAAGTCACCGGAGAAGAGCAGGAACAACTTATTCGGATTTAGCTGTTCGATAGCCCACATCAATAATTTCGATTGGACCCACCACTCGCCGTTGGGGTACAGTCTGGTATGGCGACAACAACGCAATTGGAGCCCCCCGCGTCCGTCGCGCTCCTGCACCGGATCAGTAGCATAGTCAGTTCCGAGCTTTCCATTGACGAAATGCTCGGCGAGATCGTTGGTTTGACGGTCCAGGTCACTGACTGCGATGCGTGTCTCGTTTACCTCATTGAGCGAGAGACGAATGAGCTTGTTTTGCGCGCGTCTCAAGTCCCGCATCAAGCCGATCTCGGAAACATTCGCATCAAGGTTGGCGAAGGGATCACGGGCTGGGTGGTCGAGCACCGGTCCGTAGTAGCGCTCCCGGAAAACGCAGCCGCGGATAGCCGGTTCAAACGTTTTCAAGCCCTGGTGGAGGACACGTACGAGGCCTTCCTCTCTGTTCCGCTGGTGACCGGCGGCGATGTGATTGGCGTCATTAACGTGCATCATCGAGCGCCGCACTATCACACGGCGGAGGAGATCGCACTGCTGACATTCGTGGGTGAGCAAATGGGCGGGGCAATTGTGAAGGCATTTCTCGCCGAGGAGAATACGCGCCTTTTAGAAGAGACCGCGGAAATGCGCCGCCAGCTCGAAACCCGGAAAATTGTCGAGCGCGCGAAGGGGATCCTGCAGCACCGCCACAGCCTTACGGAAGAGGAAGCCTATCTCCGGTTACGGAACGAAAGCCGGCGCTTGCGGCGGCCGATGCGCGAACTGGCAGAAGCTATCATTCTTTCCGAAGACCTCAACCGGAAGAGCGAAAAACAGCAGTAGTCCGCCGTACAATCGTACTTGCGGCGAGACTTTCAGCCACTCTTTCGAAATCCGCATCTTCTGACGATTGCCGGCAACTTCTGGCCGCGGCAGATCGACCTTCAGCGCTTTCCCGCAACTGCCACGCGATACGAAATCGACTCGAACACGTGCGTTCTCGCGTTGGAACATCAGCCGCGAATACCAGCGCGCGGCCAAATTGTCTTTTTGCATGGCCTGGAAGGCTCGGCGAATGCGGGATACATCCAGAGTTTTGCCCACGAAGCGCTGCTCCGCGGGTTTGGCGTCCACCGGGTCAATATGCGTACGTGCGGCGGCACCGAAGAGCTCTGCCAGACCATGTATCATTCCGGACTCACCGGCGACACGCACATCATTTTAGAGCGGCTCCGGCATCGCGGGCCGCTTTTCCTGGTCGGCTTCTCGCTGGGCGGAAATGTTGCTCTCAAGCTGGCTGGCGAATTGGGAGAGACCGACTTGCTCGCTGGTGTTTGCGCCATCTCGACACCGATTGATTTGGCCGCGTGTGTACGGTGTCTCGATAAGCGTTCGAATATCCTTTATGCACGCCGGTTTCTGGGTCGTTTGTGCGATCGGGTGAGGCGAAAGAGCAGACTGGCTCCCGATCTTTACTCTGCTACCGTTCTCGACCAGATTAGAACTATTTGGGAATTTGACGACCGCTTCACGGCTCCGCTTTTCGGTTTCGGGACGGCCGCGAATTACTACGCGACTCAATCGGCAATCCGGTATCTGGACGCAATCCGAGTTCCGACACTCGTCATATGTGCGAAGGACGATCCGTTGGTGCCGTTTGAAATGTACGGCCATCCGGCGTTCCAGTCGAACCCGGCTCTTACTCTGCTCGCGACCGAACATGGCGGGCATCTCGGATTTCTGTCCCGCCGCAAGCCCCGCTTTTGGGTAGATTACACGGCGCTCGATTGGATCGAGAGCATTTTGGCCCCCGGCGCGCGGCAGGGAACAAACATCGAGAATCTTACGTCTGCCTAGAATAACCCTGTGGCCCGCACGCGAAAGTTCCGTCCCAGCGCCTCGTTTTGGGAAGCCGGGCGAATCGCTCTGGATTCGCTCAATAAGAACAAGTTACGCAGTTTCCTGACGCTGCTTGGGATCATTCTCGCCACCACCACGCTGATTTCCGTCACCGCGCTGATTCACGGCATGAACCTCTATATCGCCGATAAAGTCTCGGACATGGGGGCAGACGGGTTCCGGATCGTACGCATGAACTGGTTCGGCCCGCGAGATCCGAAGAAGCTGGCGTTGATGCTGAAGCGGAATCCGGAGATCCGGCCGGAAGAGTACCGGTTCGTGAGCGAGCATGCGACGCTTCTGCGAGGGCTCGGCATGATGGCAACCAGAAATGGACGAATCTCATTCCAGGGGCAATCGACCGACAGTACAGTCAGCGTCCAGGGCATCACTTCTAACATTCCAGCTTTAAACAATGTGCAGGTGGATGCCGGGAGAGACATTACCGAAAACGAGATGCGACGGCACGCGGCAGTGGCGTTCATCGGTAACGATATTCGGACGCGCTTTTTCGCCAACCGCGATCCTATCGGAAAGATCATTGGAGTGGACGGACGTCCGTTCCAAGTGGTCGGCGTGGCTAAAGCGCTTGGCAGCGTCTTCGGCCAATCACAAGACAATTTCGTCATGGTGCCGATCGACACGTATTTCAAGATTTACGGTTCTCAAAAGGGCATCGATCTGGTTGCGAAAGCGATCGATCAGGAGCATCTGATGCAAGCCGAGGATGAAGTGACGATGCTGATGCGGGTTGTGCGTCATCTCCGGCCCGGCCAGGACGATAATTTCGGAGTCATCTCTTCGGATTCGTTTGTGAATCTGTGGCAGCGCTTGACGGCTGCCATCGCAGCAACCGCGGTGGGGATTGTATCGGTTTTCATGGTGGTTGGCGGCATCGTCATCATGAACATCATGCTGGCGGCCGTAACGGAGCGTACGCACGAGATTGGGATTCGCAAATCGCTGGGCGCGCGCAGGGCGGATATTCTGAATCAGTTCCTGGTGGAATCCGCGAGCTTAGCGGCAACCGGAGGGCTGATCGGCGTGATCATCGCTTGGATGATTTCGGCGATCATTCGCAACGCCGCTTCGATTCCTATGGCGTTGCCGGTTACGTCGGTCATTATTGGGGTTGGGCTTTCGGCCGTTGTGGGGCTGTTCTTCGGAATTTACCCTGCACGGCAGGCATCGAAGCTGGACCCGATTGAAGCGTTGCGAGCGGAGCGATAGCGATGAACTGGTTTGCCTTCCTGAGCGCGTTTCACCTTGCTATCGAAACGATCCGCGCCCACAAAATGCGCGCTTTCCTGACTGTATTGGGCGTGGTGATGGGAACGGGCACGATTATCGGAGTCGGCGCGATCCTCACCGGCTTCGATAGCTCTGTGACGGCCGTTCTGAGCAGCTTCGGCCCGAATTCGATTATTGTTTACAAGTTTCCGGCCGGCCGCCCTTCGCCGCCGACGCAGGAAGAGCGGACTCGGAAAGATATCACCTACGAAAACGCGCTCGATATAAAGGAACGCTGCAGTGTCTGCGTCGATGTTTCGCCCATGATGTTCGCCAGTAACCGGCTGACAATCAATGCGCGATATAAGGGCAACGATGTGTATGGCGTGAATTTCATCGGGGTCGAGGCGGCGTACGGGCGGGAAGGGCAAGTGGATATGCACGAAGGGCGTTTCCTGACCGATGAAGATAACCGGCGGCATGCTGCTGTTGCAGTCATCGGAGCGGACATCGAGAAGAGCCTGTACGCGAATGTCAATCCAATCGGCAAGCCCATCATCGTAAACGGGCACGAATACGAGGTGATCGGCACCATGAACCGGCCCGCCGCGTCGTTTTTCGGCCAGCAGGATATGCGCGTGCTCCTGCCGTATTTCACGATGCGCCAGAATTATCCCGCCACGAAGGATATGGCGATTGTGGTCAATGCAATGGACGGGCAGTTGTCACGCGCAATCGACCAAATCAGAGTCATCCTGCGGATCGACAGGCATGTGCCGTATACCAAGCCCGACGATTTTGCGCTATCGACGGCGGATCAGATGGTGAGCGATTTCCGGCAGATTACTGCGATGGTGGCGCTCACGATGGTTGTGCTTAGCTCGGTGGGGCTCCTGGTGGGCGGCATCGGCGTGATGAACATTATGCTGGTTTCGGTGACGGAGCGCACCAAGGAGATCGGTATCCGCAAAGCGATTGGAGCGCGCAAGTCCGATATCATCATGCAGTTTCTGCTGGAAGCGGTTGTGCTGACTGCGATGGGAGGAGTGGCCGGGATTATCTTCGGATGGATCATCTCGCTCCTGAGTCGGTTGATCTTCTCCAGTTTGCCTGCGAGTGTTCCGCTCTGGGCAGCCGTTTTAGGTTTGTTGGTGTCCGCCGGAACGGGCCTCTTCTTCGGCATTTGGCCGGCCAGTAAAGCGGCGCGCCTGGACCCCGTGGAAGCGCTGCGATACGAATAGACGCCGTTTTACCACCACTGCCGGGAGTGGATGAGCGATCGATGCTGTCTGTGGGCGGTTTGTGGACGGCAAATCCAACACAACCACTCACCCTTCTGCATCACGCTCTCGGGTTGGAATCCTTTCGGCGGATTCGCTTCGATAAAACCGGCCAGCAGCAACAGGCCATCCGGCCTGGTGATCCGGTTCAGCTCGAAAACCAAGGTGTCGATCACTCGGGCGCTGATGTTGACCAGGGTCAGGTCTGCTGTAGCGTCACGAATAGCATCGGCAGATCCAATGAACATCGGGTGCGCGTCGGGTTCAATGTCGCAGCTAAACACCTGCGTCGCGCCCAGCGCTTGGGAGGCAAGAGACAGAATTCCCGACCCGCAGCCGACGTCAATGACCGTATCGCCCTTACGGAGATGCAGCTCCAGGGCCTCGATCATCAATTGCGTGCTTTCGTGGCGTCCGGTGCCGAACACGTTATTCGCATCGATGGTCAGGCGGAAGCGTCCCGGTGGAGTGGGCGTTTCCACCCAGGAGGGCGCGACAAAGAAGCGCTCTCCAATCAGGATCGGATCCCAGTTGTCGCGGATATGAGGAATGCCGGTTTCGAGGACGACCTCTCCATGGAGGCCAGCAAGATGGCAATCATCTTCGAAGAACGCTCGCAGGCCTGCATCCTCTTCGATGATCCCGAGCGTGCCACGCTCCCAGAGTTCGGCAATCAAAGCATCCTCATCCTCGAACGGGCGGCGAAAAAGAACCGACTGCAATCTTCAGTTTATTCGCAGGGTTTGCGCGGGGTCGAGGCGTGCGAGCCGGAGCGCGGGGAGCAGACTTGCAATGGCGGCGATCAGCAGAAGCAGGATCGGTACGGCGATCCAGGTAATAGGATCCGTGGGCGCCACGCCCCACAGCATCGATTTCAGCAGACGCACGGCGAACAGCGCGAGCACCAGGCCGGCGGCAATTCCTGCCAGGGCCAGTGTGATGCCCGGAGCAGCGGCTGTGCGGACGACATCGCGAACGGTTGCACCGAGCGCGAGACGGATGCCCATCTCGCGGGTGCGCTGCGCCACGGATTGCGCGATGAGTCCGTAGATGCCGAGCGCGGAGAGAAGCATTCCCAGCCCCGCGAAAGTAGAGAACAGAATGGCCTGATAACGTTGTTCTCTCATTCCTGCGCCGCGTATCTGCGACATGCTGTGAAAGGCCGAGAACGGCAGGCGCGGATCGACCGCCTGCAACGCACGCCGCATGGCGTAAGCAAGACCGGGTAGATCGCCGCGAGTCCTCACGATCCAGTTGGGCGAGAACCAGGTATTCACTAGCTCGAAAAACTTGTCGCTCATTTGGGATGCCGGCACATACAGTTGGGGCGCGGCTGGAAGCGGCCCATCATTGCCCCAGCCAGTCCGCTGCCGCACGTTCCCCACAACGCCAACGATCTCGGTGGGTTCGGACTCACCGAGCAAGGTCATTTGGGCTCCAATGGGATCGACGCCGCGTGGGATGTAACGATCCACGAAGGCTTCGTTCACGACGGCCACACGCGCCGAGTGAGCATTGTCGCGCTCATCGAGAACGCGCCCGCGCAGCAGGGGAATTTCGAGCGCGCGGAAGTAATCGGAAGCCACGTAGGATTCATCTACCAGCCCGCTATCACGCGTGATCTGATGTCCGGAGATGCTCCCGACATTCGTATTCAGCGCGTGGCTGTACGGGAGATTGAGCGCGACTGTCGCGGACTCTACGCCGGGGATCGCGCGGATTCGATCAAGCGTTTCGCGGAACAGGCGAGCTCCGGCCGCGGAAGTTTTATAACGGGCATCGTCGAGAGAAAGCGAGGCGGTCATTAAATGCTGCGGATTGAACCCGGGATCCAGTCCGGCAAGGTTCTGAAACGTTCGAATGAGCAGACCTGCGGCCAGGACCAGTACCACGCCCAGGGCTACTTCCGCGAATACGAGAATCTGCCGTTTCCATTGACGGCGGCTGCCAATGGCACCGGCTCCGCCTTCCGCGAGCGCAGGGCGCAGATCGACGGCGGTGGCTTCGAATGCAGGGAAAAGGCCGAACAGCAGGCTGGTGGTGAGAGAAACGCCAAGCATAATTGCCGCGATTCTCAAATCGAGATGCACAGGAGCCCAGATTTGAAACTGACCCGGATTCAGCGCGAGGAGGCCCTTTAGCGCAAGTTGGCCGAAAAGCAGGCCAAGCAACCCGCCGAAGAGCGCCAGTAAACCCGCCTCAGAGAGAAGCTGCCAGACTACAGTGGAACGGCTTGCGCCGAGAGCGATGCGCGTGGCGATCTCGCGCGTCCGCGTGACAGAACGGGTCAGGAAAATGCCCGCGATATTCACGCACCCGATGAGCAGCACCAGCCCAGCCGCGCCCCAAATGATTTCGACTTTGGAACGAATATCTATGGTCTCGCCCACTTGCAGTGGAATGGCATCCACTTCGAGCGAAATGTCTTGCGGCATTCCCTTTTCTAAATTGCGGATCAGCGGCCCGGTGATGGAGTGCAGTTGTGCATTGGCTGCGGCAAGAGTCACTCCGGGCTTGAGGCGAGCGACGATGGTGTAATTGGATCCGCCGCCCTCGCCGCTGGTGGATGGATACAAAGGCGTCCAGAGGTCGGCCCGCACATCCGTTCGGAAATGCGGAGGCATAATGCCGACCACGGTGAAAGGCGCGCCGCGCAGGTCGATTGTACGGCCAAGAATCTGTGAATTGCCATGGAAGAGGCTCTGCCAAAGCCCGTAGCTCAGAATGACGAGTGGCGGGCCGCCGGGAACATTCTCGTGACGGGTAAACTCGCGGCCGGCGAGCGGTGAAATGCCGAGGACGTGAAAGAAGTTGGCGCCGACGCGCTGTTGCTGCACATACTCGACGTGGCCGGCAGCAAAGAGATTCACGCCGGAAGAGCCGTCGCTGTAAACAGCGCTATCGAGCAGCGAGGCGTGATCGCGCACGAGTTCCCAAATCTGGCCGGTCTGACCTGTGTTGGGAGCACTGGAAACGCCGCTTCGATGGAAGATGCGAGCCAGCATCACCAGACGATCAGGCTGCGGGTATGGGAGCGGCCGGAAGAAGAGTTCGTCGACGACGCTATAGATCGCGGTGTTCGCGCCGATGCAAAGCGCGAGGGTTGCCACGACGGTAACCGTAAACGCCGGACTTTTTCGAAGCTGGCGGACAGCGAGACGCAAGTTTTTCCACATTTACGAAGTCATCCACTTCGAATACGGAAGCGGCTGCGGTCCGGTTCCCGGTTCAATCGATGTTGCGATCGAAACTACTAATCTGTCTCGGGAAAATGTGATAGTCGAGGATCATGATGGCTTCCCCCTTTAATCCGGATTTTGAACTCACCGTAGCACTGCCGCTGGCTGAGGCGGCTTACGATGCGGCCAACGACATCCCGCTGAAGCTTCCGGACGGCTATACCAAAGTCGCGGAGATTACCGCGGATACCGGTAAGATCGCCGCACACATCGCGCAAGCGAAGCCCAGCCAGCAGATACTGTTTCGCGCCATGTTACTGGACGTGAAAAAGCCCCATACGTTTGGGATCATCGCCAAGAACGGCGATACGGTGGCGGTCGTCTTTCGGGGAACGCAGCGCGCCGAGGAGTGGCTGAAGGATTTCGACGCGGAGCATGTGCCGTATCAGCCGGTAGCGGGATTCGGAACGGTGCATGACGGGTTTCAGAAGATCTACGATACGACCATCGCGAGCGTCAAGGCGGGATTGTCTGTTTGCGGAGCGCGCAGCCGGACCGTCATTATCGGGCACAGCCTGGGCGCGGCGCTGAGCGTTCTGAGCGCGCCCGACATTGCGAGGAACGCCGCGCAAGGCAATCCGCCGGAAGTACATTCCTTCGCGGGTCCACGGGCCGCGGGTCCGGACAGAGGAGCGCTGTCCCTCTTTGCCGAAGAGTTCGATAAGACGATTCCGGCGTGCTATCGGATGGTGAACCGCTGGGACATCGTTCCGCACCTTCCGCCGGCCGTAATGCAATTCCAGCACGTGGGGACGGCGGTGGGCCTGGACGGCGGCTTCACGCTGGATCTTGCCCGCGCGCACAGCCTGATGCTGTCGTACTTGCCAGGGTTGAAACACTTAGTCCCACAGACGGCACCAAGGGTGTTCCTGGCACGGGTGGCGTGAAGCAAAGAGCGCAGGCCAAAGGCCTACTCCACAAAATTGCGAAACGAAATTTGAAGGGCCGCGAAAAGGGGTATTGACACAATTCGGAGGTTTTTTATTCGGCTTGAAATCAGAGACTTAGTTCCTTTGCAGGGTTCGGCTCTGAACGCTCTTGCGGGCATGCTGGTAGATTGCTCCATAATTGAACGGGAAAGGAAACAGCAATGCGAATCTTCATGGCAATGATGCTTCTGGCGGGTATTTCGGCAGCACAGAACAATATGCCCAGTCCGCCTGCCACGGCGAACGTCACGCTCAAGGGCCAGCAAATTAGTATCAGCTACAGCAGACCTTCGATGCGCGGCCGAAAGATCATGGGCGGACTGGTGCCCTATGGCCAAGTGTGGCGCACCGGGGCGAACGAAGCCACTACGCTCACCACCCCGGTGGATCTGAATATCGGTGGAACCAATGTGCCAGCCGGTAAATATACGTTGTGGACATTGCCCACTGCGAGCCAGTGGAAACTAATCATCAACAAGCAGACCGGACAGTGGGGAACGGAATACGACGAAAGCCAGGATCTGGCCCGCGTAAACATGCAAAAAACGTCGCTCTCGCAGCCGGTTGAACAATTCACGATTTCGTGGGACAAAAAGAACGGGGACAGCGCCGACCTGGTATTGGAATGGGAGAAGACGCGAGTTTCGGTTTTGGTGAAGGCTAAGTAGGGAGACGCATCAAGCCTAAATGAATCAACTCCAGGTCGCGGCGCTCGAACGGAAGCGGCTTGCGCGCCATTTCGCGCAAATCTTGCAGCGTCCAACGGGCCTTCATGACGCCCTCGTCCGAATGCCGGCTGATACCTTCCAGAATGTGAGCGATCTCGTGGACGAGTACATGCGCCAGAAGCGAGGGTAATATGGCGCGGCCGTTCGCCAGCCTCTCGAGCCGGTCATAAAACACCCGGATGTGGATGCCTTCGTACGGCAGCGCATAGGCCAGGGCGCCGCGATGCAAAGTCTCCGGCGTTGGCGAAGTGATGTCGATCGTGATGACTTGGTCGGCCGGATTAGGAGGTTGCCGGCGCGTCCACCAATTGAGGCGCAGGCCGGCTTGCGCGAACATGTCGCGGGCGATGAGTTTCGCTAACCCTATGATGGGCCCCGGAACACTGGAACGCAGGTACACGCGCACCGTTATGGATGGAAGCGCAGCCGTTCCGTCCTGGCCGGCGGCCGCTGCTCCGATCAGAAGCAGCGCCGCAGGGATTACGAGAGCCTTTGTCATTCTCCGCCTCCGTCCGGGTAAGCGGAAGCGGCGACAAAGAACTACAATGGCGGAAAAGAATTATTTGCGAGGGAGCCTCCAGTGAAAGAGCGGCCGACGGAAATCACCGTTTTGCTGAAAGCCTGGGAAGGGGGCGATCCGGCCGCGCTCGACCGGCTGGCTCCGCTGGTTTACGAAGAGCTTCGCCGCAATGCACGGATGCAAATGCGGCGCGAGCGCCCCGGCAACACACTGCAGACTACCGCGCTGGTCAACGAGGCGTACCTGCGGCTGGTGGATGCGGGAACCGTGAGCTGGAAGGATCGTGTCCATTTTTTCGCGGCGGCCGCGCAAATCATGCGGCGCATTCTGGTGGATGCGGCGCGCGCCCGAAACGCCGGCAAACGAGGCGGCCAAGCGCAGAAATTTGCGCATTCTTCAGCGATAAACCTCGATGAAGTCGCGGATGTCTCGTGCAAACGAGGAAACGAGTTGATTGCGATTGACGATGCGCTGACGGCGTTGGAGCAATTCGACCCGAGAAAAGCGCGAGTGATTGAGCTACGGTTCTTCGGCGGGTTCAGTGTGGAGGAGACCGCGGAAATTCTCAAAGTCTCTCCGCAAACGGTGATGCGCGATTGGAAGCTGGCGAAGGTTTGGCTGATGCGGGAAGTGGGGAAGCGGGCGTAGCGATATTGCATGTGATATCATTTATTTCAGCCCCACGTGCTGATTGTGCTCGATACGGACGTGATGGTGGCTGCTCTGCGAAGTGATCGGGGCGCGTCAAGGCAAATTTTGCTTAACGCCTTGGATGGCCGAATTCAGTTGCTGGCTTCAGTTCCTCTGATGATCGAGTATGAAGCAGTATTGACTAGACCTGAGCATTTGGCTGCTGCTGATTTGACTGCCCGGGACATAGGTGAACTCCGGGACGCACTGGCACGTATGATTGTTCCGGTGTATCTGCGATTTCTATGGCGTCCGCAACTGAAAGATCCTGCTGATGAGATGGTGCTGGAGACAGCAGTAAATGGCGGAGCTGATCGATTAGTTACTTTCAACGCTCGACACCTTGCCGCTGCTGCGGCACTGTTTGGCATTCGCGTGGAGAGCCCACGGGAGCTTTGGAGTGAAATACGAGGATGAAATGAGAAAGAGTAACGTATCACTCCGTTTACAAACTTCCTTGCTGGAGGAGGCGCGGCGGGTGGCGGAGGCCGAAGGCGTCGCTTTGAACCAGTTCATAAACGTTGCGGTTGCCGAAAAGCTTTCCGCCCTTCGAACGGAAGACTACTTCCGTGAACGTGGGCAGCGAGGCAATATTGGGAAGGCGAAAAACATCTTAAGACGTGCTGGCCGTGGAAAACCTGCCATGCCCGGTGATGAGTTAGAATAAAAGCCAAACATGCATTGATTCGGCTATAAACACTTTTCATTCTCCATCGCAAGTCGTTGAAAGCACGCCTCAAAGTGAACGTTCCTCCCGATGCTATAGTGCGGAGATAGACGCCGGGTAAGCTGATAAAGGATGCTCGCAATCTCCTGCGCATGATGTCGATTGAAACCATAACCACGGATCCGAACTGGGGCAGCCTGCAGGGCACAATGCTCGAGGGTGGATACGAGCTAACCGAGATTCTCGGGGCAGATCCGGGAGCGGCCACTTTCAAGCTGCGCGTCCTGGGCGATTACTCGCGAAAAGCGCTCGTCAAGTTATTCAAGGTGCAGGGTGAAGCTGCCAACGAGCAGCTTTCCCTTTGGGAGGCTGCGAAGTCGCTGGCGCATCCGAATCTCAGTTCCCCGCAGGCCATCGGACGGACCCAGATTGACGGAAGCGAATTGATTTACGTTGTGCTGGCGCGTCCGGACGAAAATCTGGCGGGCGTGTTGCGGGAACGCGCGCTGACGAATGACGAAGCGGCTGAAGTGATGCTCAGCCTGACGCGCGCGCTCGAGCATCTGCATGGGCATGGATTCGTGCATGGATGCCTTTCGCCCGAACAGGTACTGGCCATTGGCGATTCGATTCTGCTTTCGACGGAATGTCTGCGCCGTATTAACACGCCGCCTCCCGTGGATATCATTAAGCCGAAGTATGCCGCACCCGAGCAAGCAGGCAAAAACGTCACTCCGGCCGCGGACGTGTGGTGTCTGGGAGCCACTATATTTCAGGCGCTGACGCAGAAGGAATGCGGCACCGAGTGCGCGCAGCAAGCCGAAAAACTGTCCGGGGCATTCGCCCGAGTTTTGCCGCGATGTTTGGATGCCGACCCTCAGACCAGGTGCAAGCTGGAAGAAGTCAATAATCTCTACAAAAGCGCGCCCGCGCCGATTCGCGAAGCAAAGCCGAGGCCGGTGACGGTGAGTGCAAGCACACCCGTCAGGCCGAGCCCCAACGGAAGAACTGCCCCCATCGCAAATACGCCGCCCGCGGCACGGCCGAAACCAATTGTCGTTCCACCGCGACCGTCGCCGCGCGATGCAGAAGAACGAAAGCCGCGAGCCTGGATCTACGTCGCGGTCGCGGCGCTCGCGGTTCTGCTGTTTATCTGGCTGGCCCATCCCCGGCGGAGAATTACCGTGGGACCCACACCGCCTGCACCGCAGACCGCAACACGAAGGGCGTGGCCGACGCAAACGCTATCACCCGATGGCACGAACGCGGCGCCAAAGAACTCGCCGGCAGCGCCGGTGACTCGTACGGAGCCGCAGCGTACTCCGCCACCGGCCGCCGCGCGTCCGGCGAACAGCGCGAGCAGCGGTGGAGTAAAAGGCTCCGTCTGGCGCGTGGTGCTCTACACCTACAATCACGAGGCGGATGCACAGAAGATGGCGCAATCCATCAATCAGAAACACGCGGGCCTGGGCGCCGAAGTGTTCGCGCCGAAAGACAACGGCGGTCCCTATCTGGTTGTGATCGGCGGACAGATGAACCGCGAGGAAGCAGCCAAGCTGCGGAGAAAGGCCGTGGGGCAGGGATTACCCCACGATTCGTATATACAGAATTTCAAGAAGTAGAGACCCCTTGCTTAGGCGCGCGGTTCTGCCTTCAAGCCGCGGAAGCGCTCGACATGTTGATGGCGCCGTTCACGCCCTGTGGATAAAAGCCGCCGGACGTCGCATTCGCCGCTCCGCCATAGGCAAGAAACAGAACTTGCCCCGGACTGCGGGCCGCGACCAACCCGGTGCTCTCATCAACTGAAAGGAAGTGCGTACCGGAGGGAGGCGGAATAATATCCACCGAATCGAGCGCAGAGGTTCCCACAGCTAAACGCGCGACTTGCAGGCGGATACTACCCACGTGTTCCGCCTCGGCAGCCAGAATACGCGCAGCGGTACCGATATAAGGACTGTTTGCGACCGTTGGGACTCCCGCCGCGTAAGAGTAGGCGCTGACTCCGATGTCCTCAAATATACGAGCAAGCGTGAGGAAGCTGGCCTCATTGGCGAAGCCGATTCCGAGCGCGTTCAGATTGATCGCAGGCTTCGCGACCGGCATGATCCCCGCGGCGTTGAGCGCGCCGCGGATCAGCGTAACGTGAGCCCGTTCATCGGCGCCGATTTCCGCGGCGATCTGACCCGTGAAAACGAGATTGTTCGAGAAGTTCACGGCGTTGCCGCCGGTTGTGGCGCCGGGCGTGCCGGACCCATCGATACCGATACCCACCTGATCGATTGTCTTGCCCATAGTGGCGACCGTGTAGAACTCGGCTTCCAGGTACTCGAGGTTAAGAGCAAACTGCAGGACATCCACCACGGAAGGAGTGGAGGACTGTGCTTTCAGGACGTTCACGCCGGTGAATGCAGCGCCGGCCGCCGCGCTTGCGAGGCCGAGTGTCTTGAGCAGGCTACGTCGATTCGGGGATTTCTCGATAATGTCTGAAATAAGATTTTGATTTGTCATGATTGCTCCAGAAGTTTTAGCTAAACCAGACGGGAACGGCGCTTGCGCCCGTAAACAAACGCGGCTGCGAGCGCGGGAATCACAAGCCAGAGAGTTGCGGGCTCCGGCGTAGCGGCGGGCGGGGCGGCGGGTGAGACCGAAAGATTAAAAGCATAATTCGCGCTGCGCATGTTGCCTTGCGCATCCACAAATGTGCTTCCGCCAGATCCGAGATTGTCAGTGAAACCATCCGACAAATTCGTGGCGGATGGAGATTGCTGGTTCAGCCAGTCCGCCAGCGCAATGGTGTACGTACCGGCTGGAAGGCCCGAACTGGAGAGATAGGCATCCAGCGCCCAGTGCGTGGTCGGATCGGTATGGGCGACCGGAGATGGATACGTTTCGCCCATCACATAGTTCCCGCTGCTGTTAAACAGAATCAGCGACGGCTGGAAGCCTCCAGCGCCGGCCGTGGTTCCGTTGAGATTGTTTCCGCCGCCGTACGAGGTGGTAAATGCAGTGATGCCGGCCGTTGATGATAGAGTGAACGTTTCCTCAACGACCTGGGCCTGATTCGGCAGTATTCCGGTATCGGTCGCTGAGTTGGACACCGTTCCCAAATTCACCATGGAAACGGAAGCGGCCTGGACATTGTAGGCGCCCGCGGCGCTGAGTAACAGGGTGCCAACACCGCAAACGAGACTACTTCTAAATTTCATCTATATGCTCCTCCTAGGCTGGTTGCCTATTTTCCTTGCTCACTCGCGTATACGGAGTTGCTAAGGCTATTGGATGAGAAGCTGGTAATTAAGCGGGCTTCCACTAAACCGGAGGTACTTGGGAAGGTCAAGCTATCAGAATGAGTTTCGCGCGACGAGTAGTCTACTGACTGACAGATGCCAGGTAGCGCCGATGCGGAATTAATCAGAAAACTCCAGGCCAGGGATCCCGACGCATTGGTAGCCGTCTATGATCGCTACGGCCAGCTTGCTTACTCGTTGTTTGTTCGTATTACACGTGACGAAGGTACGGCCGAGGATCTGGTGCAGGAGTTGTTTCTGCGCGTCTGGAGCCATGCGAGCGAATTCAACGCTGAGCGCGGAGCTCTGGGTGTGTGGATTCTCTCCATTGCGCGCCACATGGCAATCGACCACATGCGTTCCGCGCAAGCTCGTTTTAGTACCAGATTGCGATCCATCGAGCAGACGGATCACCCCTGCTTTTCGTATAGAACGGAAGAAGCAGAGTCCGCGATTGACAGAGCGCGGGCGGTAAAGGAGGCATTTTCCAATCTGTCGGGCGATCAGAAGCGAGTTCTGGAGCTGGCGTATTTCGAGGGCTGTTCGCAGTCCGAGATTGCGCAAAAGCTCAACGAGCCGCTGGGGACCGTGAAAAGCTGGATGCGGTCGGGATTAGAGCGCTTGCGCAATGTGGCGAAACGGGGCGCCGGCAAATGACACACCCGGAGATGAATGAGCTGTATGAGCTCTATGCGCTTGGTACTTTGGAGCCGGAGCTTGCGGCCGAAATTGAGCGCCATCTCGCGGACCAGTGCGAATACTGCTGGGGGCGGCTCCAGGAAGCAACCGTGCTCGCGGCCGCGATGGCCGGTATTGCAGAGCCAAAAACACCATCCAAGAGCTTGCGCCAGCGGGTGCTGGCGATCGGCGGAGGGACTCAGCGCTCGCGCGGCTGGTTGTTTGCGGTCGTGGGATTGAGCGCGGCTTGCGCCGTGCTGCTTGCGTTCTCGATTTGGTCCGGAGGACAGGTTCACGCGCTCGAAGATCGAATGAACGGGCTCACGCGGGAACGCAATGAGCTGCGGTCCGCCTTGGAAATTTTGAGCCGGTCGGATACGCGAACGGTTCAATTCGGGCGGGCGGACACGCCGCATGGGCGGGTATTCGTGAACCGCAACCGAGGCTTGGTATTCGTCGGCTCGCAGTTACCCGCGCTCGCTACGGACCGCACCTACGAACTGTGGCTGGTTCCCACCAGCGGTGCGCCGCGACCGGCAGGCCTGTTTCAACCAAATGCGCGCGGCGATTCGGTGAATGTTTCTCCGGTACCGGTAAATCCAGCGGAAATTGCCGCTGTAGCGGTGAGTGTGGAACCGCGCCAGGGATCAAGCGCGCCCACGACAAAACCGTTTCTGGTTGTGCCGCTGGGGTAAGAGCTTTCAGCCATCAGCTTTTACCGTCAGCTTTCAGCCATCAGCTTTCAGCCATCAGTGATGAGCTGAACGCTGAGAGCTGAACGCTGAACGCTTTATTGGCCCGTTCCGCCGGAGCTTTGGCTCGCCGTGACGCTGCCTACGTTCCCTTTGTTCACGATAAAGGAACCAGTGTCGACAAATGTTGGAATGGGCGAGGTCACGTTCTGGGCCCAGTTGTTGGCCAGCGGTTTCGGCGGGTGATGGTGCAGGTCATCCACCAGCTTCGTTCCGTAATACGCCATCGTCCACGGCTTTTGCGCAATGGTGGCGGAGATGACGCCCTTGTTGATCCAGTCAACAGTTCCCGGATCGGTGTCCATCGCCACGATTACTACTTTGCCGCTCATACCGCTCCGGTTTACCACGTCGGCGACCGCCGGACACGACAGAGCCTCCAGGCAAACAAACGCATCCACCTTTGCCTTACTGTCCAAAAGTTTTTTGGCGGTATCGAAGGCGATATCCGAGTTGCCGTTCATGTCCACGACTTGGGTGATCTTGATGCCCGTATCCGCAAAGGCCGTCTCATAGCCTTGCAGACGGTCTTTCAAATTGCCCTGCGTCGGAATCGTGAATACGACGACGTTGCCTTTGCCGTTGAGCAGCTTGGCCGTCATCTTCCCGCCCGCCATTCCGGCGTTGTAGTTGTCTGTTCCTACAAAAAACAGCCGCTGACTATCTGGAGCGTCGGAGTCGATGGTCAGTACAGGGATGCCTTGCGATAGCGCGGAGTTGATATCCGGAGTCAGAAGGCTCGCGTCGGTTACCGAGACGAGAATCCCGGAGGGTTTCTCGGCGATTGCCCGCTGGAAGGCCTCGTGCTCCCCCTTGGGATCGTGGCCGTCGGGGCCTTGTACCTCACCCCGGACTTTCATCTCGGAGGTCGCCTGGAAAAGTCCCTTCGCAGCGGTCTGAAAGTACGGGATCTTGGAGTTGTCGACCACCATGATGTACTTTTCGTTCGGATCGTGCGGTGAACCGGCGCACCCGGTCATCGTAATAAATGCAGCCGGTATAACGGCCGAAATCAGCGCCCACTTCGCTCTTCGCATGTAGTGTGTACCTAGCGCGGGAGTATATCACGCCCGGAGGAGTTTTAACGCCACATGCCACACAGAGCGGCTATCGGTTATAATTTTGCTCTGCTAATTCGGGCAGGGGAGCGAGATGCCTGGGAAGCAGCGCCGGAAATGCTGCGTCAAATAGGCTGCAAGCTCCTGCGGCGAAAGACTGCGCCCTTCATCGAAGATCGCGACCACGGTCCCGTCCAGATCCCTGGCGATCGAGATCTCAAACTCCTCGGGAAAGAAGTTGAGGTCTTCGGCTTCATGCCCGGTGATGAATCCGCTGATAACGGGGCCCCACGGCCGAAATTCGATGCGCGCCTGAATCTCGGTGGAGGGTACAGACGACCGCATGATGTGCAAATCCGCTCCGGACTCGCATTGAATACCGTCGCAGTCCGACAGTCCACGCTGGCAGATGGCGGAGTTGATATCCGCCGCCTGGCGTTTGCATTCTGAAATCAGTTGCTCCCAATATTGCTTGCCTTCTTCAAACAACGGGAGGGGTGCTGGGCTGGTTGCAGCGCTCATAACGTCTTCTCCTTTTGCTGCGGTTTTAACAGTTCAGCGTGGAACATTAAACAAATTTAGTGCACTTCCGTTATGGAAGTCAAATGTGAGAACCACTTACTTACGTGCGGGGTTCTGAGGCGCTACGGGCTGCGCCGGGGCTTGGCCCAGATCCGCAAGAATACTGGCTATGTAGTTCTTCGTTTCCTCGATGTTCGGAACTCCGCCGCTGGCGTCGACGCTGTTTGCGCCGGCATTGTATGCTCCGAGCGCCAGGCTCAGATCGCCTTTGTACTTGTCGAGCAATTGCTTCAGAAAGGCAGCCCCGGCATCCACGTTCTGCTTCGGGTCGAACGGGTCGGAAACCTGGAACTGCGCGGCGGTATCGGGCATGAGTTGCATGAGTCCTTGCGCGCCTTTCACCGAGACGGCGCAGGGCAGAAAGCCGGACTCCTGTTTCATCACGGCGCGAAGCAGCGTGGGTTTGAGGCTGTGCTTCTGGGCGGCTGCATTCACCAGCGTGTCGACATCGGATGCGGGGAGCGAGGGGCAATCCGGCGTTTTGGGCGGAGGCGGCGGGACGAGGGGCGAAATGAAATCGTCCGCAGAGCCCTCCATGGGCGCTATGAATTCGTCGGCGGTTAAGGGCTTATCGGGAGTCCGCGACGCCTGACGTACGCTCGCGGTCTGCGACTGTACCGATGTTTTCTGCTTCTGCACGGAGGCTTGGATGGCCGCTTGAGGCGTATTTGCCGGTGCGCTGGATGCGGGCGGCGCGCTGGCGGGTGAGGAGTTGTTTGTCTGCGAAAAGGCCGCGGAGGCGCTCAGAAGGGCAAGAGCTGCAATGTGGGCACTGCGCGTCACGGTCTTCTCCTTAAGGAGAGTAGGAAACAAGCCTGCGAGTTCTCATTCGTAGCGGAGGGCTTCGGCGGGCGCAATGCGAGAAGCGCTCCGCGACGGATGCAGAGTAGCAATTAAGCTGGTCAGCAGCGCGAGCCCGGCCACCCAGATGCCGTCAGTCCAGTGATTCTGGAAGGGGACATAGCTGATCGCGTAAATCTGCTCATCGAGTTTGGGCCAGCGATAGTAATTGAGAATATTTGTGGCGGTATATCCGACCGCCAGCCCGATCGCGCAGCCCAGTCCGCCGATGATCAGGCCCTGCAGCACAAAAATGCGCTGGATCTGCTGCCGCCGCGCGCCCATGGACATGAGAATCGCGACATCACGGTGCTTCTCCATCACCAGCATTACGAGCACAACCAGAATGTTCAACGCCGCTACCAGCTCGATCAGGCCGACGGTAATGACACTGACAATTTTTTCGAGCTTCAACGCATTCAGCAGCGACCGGTTTTGCTCCATCCAGGTTTTCGCAATCAGATTCGGTCCGATGATCTTTTCGGCCGCTTGCGCCACTTCGCGGGCCTGAAAGATATCGTCCAGCCGGAGCTCGATCGTGTTGACCACATCGTTCAAACCGAGCACCCGCTGGTCATCGCGCAGGGACGTAAACGCCCACATGGAATCCAGGTCATATAAGCCCGACTCGAAAATGCCCACGACGCGAAAGTGGAACAGACTCGGGCCAAACCCGAACGGAGTGAGTTGATTTCCGATCACAGTGACGGGACTATTGACCTCGACGCCAGTTTGTTTTGCCAACCCCGAGCCTAGAATGATGCAGTTCTCTCCGTCCCCGTTTTGAAAGTCGTCAAGCGAACCCGCTTTCAAATGGCGCAGCATGTCCGGAACCGGAGCGCCGCGCCCCAGCAGGACGCCTTTCAGCACGGCTCCTGTGCCTACTAATGGGCCCCGGAGATTCACCTGTCCATAGAGTCCCGGACTCGCGCTGATGACGTGTTTGAGCCGGCGCAACTTCGGGATGAGCTGCTCCCAGTGCTCGATGCCGAAATCGGGATTGCGCTGCTCGATGCTGACGTGCGCAGTGGCGGACAGAAGGCTGGCTTGTAGAGTGCTTTGGAAGCCGTTGTTCACGGCGAGCGCGACAATCAGCGCGGTGACACCCGCCGCAACGCCGAGAATCGAGATTACCGTGATCACCGAAATCACGGTTTGTTTTCGCTTGGCTCTCA
Organism: Bryobacteraceae bacterium; assembly: GCA_035651215.1. GTDB lineage: Bacteria > Acidobacteriota > Terriglobia > Bryobacterales > Bryobacteraceae > Bog-105. The sequence goes on along the minus strand of DASRGE010000001.1, from coordinate 84,779 downwards.
GATAGCGGAGAGCCACCATCCATTCGAAGCGGGACATGTCACGCTAGGGCGCCAGTTCTCTCAGCCGGTCCACCAGGCAGATTTCGTCTTCCGGCCGCATCAGCGGGAACAGAATGACATCGCGAATCGATTTCGAGCCGGTCAGAAGCATGGTCAGCCTGTCAATTCCGATTCCTTCTCCTCCGGCCGGCGGCATGCCGTAGCAGAGCGCCCGGATGTAGTCTTCGTCCATTAAGTGCGCTTCCTGATCTCCTCCCAGTTTGCGCGCAAGCTGTTGCTCGAAGCGCCTGCGCTGCTCCTGTGGATCGTTCAGCTCGGTGAACGCGTTCGCGATCTCCATGCCCGCCGCATAGATCTCGAATCGTTCGACGAACTCCGGCTCATCCGGTTTGTTTTTCGACAGAGGCGAGATCTCGACGGGAAAGTCGTAAATAATGGTGGGCTGCGTGAGTTGATCTTCGATGTGCTGCTCGAATAAATCGACAAGCGCAGTCCCGGGCGTTGGCTCCTCGGAGTGGCGCCGCAGCCATTCCGGATCTTTCACGTTGTCGAGTGAGGGCTTATCGTTTCCGGGCCAAAATTCGGCCACAGCTTCGCGCATCGAGAATTTCCGGAAGTTGTCGAAGTCGATACTCCGGCTGTCGTAGGTAATCTTGGCCGATCCGGTTGCATCGATGGCAGTCTGGCACAGAAGCTCCACCGAAAGATCCATCATGCCGCGGTAATCGGTGTACGCCTGATAGAACTCGAGCATCGTGAACTCCGGGTTGTGCTGCGTGGAGATGCCCTCGTTACGAAAATTGCGATTTATTTCGTAAACACGCTCGATTCCGCCTACGAGCAGCCGCTTCAGGTAAAGCTCCGGGGCGATTCGCAAATACAGGTTGAGGTCGAGCGTATTGTGATGCGTGATGAACGGCCGCGCCGCCGCCCCGCCATACAGCGGCTGCATCATGGGCGTTTCCACTTCCAGAAATCCGCGCGCATCGAGTTGCCGGCGCAAAGAAGCGATTATTTTCGAGCGCGTGACGAACGTTTTGCGGACTTCGGGGTTGGCAATCAGATCGAGATAGCGCTGGCGATAACGAGTTTCGACGTCCTCCAGGCCGTGCCATTTTTCCGGCAACGCCAGCATGATCTTCGAGAGGAAAAAGAGTTCTTCGGCATGCACCGTGAGCTCGCCCGTTTTGGTGCGAAAGAGATAGCCGCGGACGCCGATGATGTCGCCGATATCGAGAATCTCGTAGAGCTTGTAATTCGCCTCGTTGACTGCGTCTTTCTTGACGTAAACTTGGAGCTTTTCGCCATTTTCGAGCAGGTGCAGAAATCCGGCTTTGCCCATGCGGCGGACGGTTTGAATGCGCCCGGCGATCTGCACGTTGACGTGATTTGCCAGTTCTTCCGCGGTCTTCGCGCCGTATTCGGAGAGGATTTGCGGAATGGTGTGGCTCTGTTCGAAGCGATGGCCGTAGGGCTTGAACCCTAACTGCTCGATCTGCGCCAGCCGCTCATGACGCTGGCGCAATAGCTCGTCTTCTAATCCCAATGAGAAAGCTCCTTGAACTTTTCATTGTAGAGGCGAGGAGCGTTACCAGGAGTAAACGGCGACTTTCCGAATAGTTCCTGGTTGTGTTTCGAACGAAAGGTCAGCGGTTCCCTTCGGCAAGATAAGCCCAACCGCGCCGGTGTCCGATCCCTTCGTCGAAGGGAGAGCAAGCGCAGTGTGAACGCCCGAGGTGCTTTTCACACGGACCACTGCGACGTGACCGGAAGTATTCGTGTATTGCAACCGGGCGAAGGTTGGGGCGTGGGTTGCTTGAATCCCGCTGATCTCCAATCCTTCTGCGACATACTCGGCCGGCTCCTTGTCTTTGCCGTCCACGATAAGCAGCAGCAGATCCTGTGCCGGTACAGAAAACATGGCGTCAGACGCGGAGAGATCACGCCGGTTCCATACATCGCGCAAGGACCGGGGATTCCCATCCAGACCGAGCTTGCTCCAATCAATCGTCACATTCGCGGGCTTCTCCGTTCGGTTCAGAATCGCGACGGCACGTTTTCCGGCGGCGGCCATAGGCTTTGCCCAAATCTCAACGCCGGGAGCCGGTTCGGCGAGTTTGATGGCCTGCAGGCCGTATGGATCGTTGTGAATTGCGAGCGCTTCCGCGTTCTTCAGCAGCGACAAGGATTCCGGAGAAAGCCGCGTCAGGTCGGAACCTACCATCAGCGGCGCGCTCGAAATAGCCCACAGTCCCATGTGGATGCGGTCCATCGCATTGGTCATGCCGCGCATGCCCATGACCATCATGTCCAAATCGTTGTAGTAACCGGTGTGTTGTGCTTCCGGATGGATTCCGGCATCGAACGAGTCAAGCACGTTCTTGAGGGTAATTACGCGCTTCTCGTGCTTGGGATCATGCAGGCTCTCGACAACCGGAGGAATGATATCGCCGCCCGTACGCCAGATGGCGCTTTCGATGTCGCCGACGCCCGGAGCCCAGAACCAGGGATTCTGGCTGCCCCACTCGCAGATGGAGAAGAACAGGGGACGCCCTGTTATCTTTTCTGCGCGTTGGATGGCGCGGGCCACTTCTGCGTACTGCACCGCGCCGGAACGCTGCTCCTTCGCGCCACCGCACCAGTCCACCTTGACGTAATCGAAGCCCCATTTGGAGAACTGCAGAAAATCTTGTTCATAATGCCCTTCGCTGCCGGTATGCATGTACTTCGGGCCGGAATCGGGGTACATGCTGCAACCATCGCGGCCCGCATCCGTGTAGATGCCGGCCTTCAGCCCCAGGCTGTGAATGTAGTCGGCGATATTGGCCATATCGCCGTCTTTCTGGCCGGGCTTGAGGGCGGGCCACTGCTTCGGATTCACGACGATGTTGCCCGCGCTGTCGCGCTCGCCCAGCCACCAGCCTTCGTCTATCACGACGTACTCGTAGCCGGCTTCTTTCATCCCGTTTGAGGCGAGAGCTTTGGCCTGCTGCTGAACGATGTGGGAGTTGACGATATTGGCAAAACTATTCCAGGAGTTCCATCCCATCGGCGCGGCACAGAAGCACGCGGTGGCGAGTACGGCAAACAGCAGTAGGAAACGCACCAAAGCAACATATCATTGAGTCCTTGGGCAGGGGAAACTCTGGGCTAGCTCACGTAAAACCGCAAAACTATCGAATGAACGCGAGCTTGCAGATCCCTGCTGCATGTAGTGGCTCCAGTTCGTGACGATCGGCTGTCAGCAAAGTCGCGTTTAAATCTATCGCGAGTGCCAGGGCGGCACAATCCGCCAGAGAAACCCGCCTATAATTGGCTTAAGCCGGCCCATAGCACGCCAAAAAGCACCGTGCATGTCATTGCGTTCCGTAATTCCAAGCGCCAGAAGATCATTCAGCGCGTCCGCTGCTACGGGCTCCCCGCTTGCACGGGCAAAGTCATAGTAAATCTCGCAGAGATTCAAAGCGTGTGCTAATGCCTTGCATTCCGGATTCGTCATCTGATCCAAGACAACGTCGGCGCCCGGTTCGCCTCGGAGGAAGGCTATCATCGCGGAGGCGTCGAGGACAATATTCATTCGCGATTTTCTAAATCTATGTCCTCGCGTTTACGCCTCAAGAAGTCTTCGACCGAAGTGGGCACAAACGCGTACTTGCCGCGGATGCTGGTGAGCGCATTTGCCGAGGGCGTGGAACTCCGAACCGTTGGATCGGGATTCTGGATTTCGTCTAGAAGTGCTCGTATTCCCGTCACCATCGCAGCGACTGCCTTCCGATCCACGTCCGCCTCGTGAGTGACCGGATGGGCTGCGCGGTTCCGCAGTTCGCGCCAAACCTGAAGGCTCGGCTCAAGGGTTTGAACCATCCTTAGCTCTTTCAATGAAGAAAGCTCTTCGAGCACGATTCCGGCGAGTATGGCCGCCGCACTTACTTGACCAAATTCGATGCAAAGCTCAGCTTCACTAACCAGTTGGCGAACGAAGTGGAGCCTCGAGAGCGTCAGAGCCGCCTCGAGATGCCGATTGATTTCGTCGGAGATTGCCCCTTGCGCCACGGATCAGCCTTTCTCAATATTATTCGTAGTGATAAACCCGGCTTTTGTCCGCCGATTCCGGCCAATTTACGCTCTAGCTGAAAACCTCTCAGGGCGAGCTCAACACTCTTCGGAGCGCCCTTTCCAAAGACTCGGCCACATCACCGGCCCGCCCCTACCGCCGCACAATCACTTCCCGTAAATTATCTCTTGTCAGAAAAAACTTCAACGACGAAGCTTTTTCGAATAAACGCTCCAGCATGCGGTTGTTGAAATACTGGCTCCGTTGCGTGCCGCCGCGCGGCACCTGCAGAAGCGTCTTTGCATCCTGAATACGGTAGTTATACAGCGGAAGCTGCTTCGCCTTCTCGTCGGCATTGAAAAACACCAGCATCAGTCCGCCGGGGCGCATCACGCGCAGAAGCTGCTCGACGGTCTGTTCCAGCAGCGGAGAAACCAGGAATTGCAGCGCATCCCACACCAACGCACCGTCAAAAGATTCGTCGGGGAAGGTCAGCGTCTGTTCCAGGAAGCGTTGCGCCGTACTCGCTGCTTGCTGATTCTGGAAGAAATCGTCTCCCAGCACTTCCTGCATGGTTCCGATGATGTCGTCGGAAGAGATGCGGTGCCCGAAGCTGGTGACGAAGCTGATGTTCGATTGACTCGCCCCGGACATATCGAGAATTGAAAGATTCTCCTGGGTCTTCAGCATGGAGCAGAATTGGTCAAAGCCGCTGCTATGCCGCGTCAGTGTGGCGGGCGCGTCTTTTGTCGAAGTTTTGGAAGATGCTCCCTTAGGAGCGCCAAATTTCATAGCGTATCGAACGGGATTGGAATGAACGCTAACCGGTAATACAGGGAGAGACCGGCTTCGGCCCAGCTGTAAGGAAAGCCCCTCCCCCTACGCATGTTAGCGGCTGGCAGTACCCGCGGGAGTGGGGGTGGATGCGCCGGAGGGTTGCGATGCGGCTGGCGGTTGGGCCGGTGTGGCAGGAGCCTGTGGCGCTTTCGCCGGACTCGGTTTCGAAATATCGATGCTGCCCTTGAAATAGGCGCCGTCTTCAATCACGATGCGGCTCGTTTTGATGTCGCCCACAAGCTTCGCTTCTTTCTTGATGTCGATCTTGTCGGTGGCGTCTACGTTGCCCTGAATGGATCCGTGAATGATAATCTCTCTGGCCTTCAATCCTGCCTGAACGCGGGCGTTCGGCCCGATCGTCAGCCGGTGCTCATGGCACTCGACGGTGCCTTCTACTTCGCCGTCAATGGTTAAATCTTCGCGGGCAAAGATCTGTCCCTTAACAGTGACGTTCTTCCCCAGGGCAGCAGAACCGCTGCGAATGCCGGGCTCGGGCTCAAAAGTTCTGGATGGCGATGACATGGTACTAGTAACTTCTCTCCTGTGTGGCTCTACCGCAGGCGCAGGCGTAACCGGTGCGCTGGCCGGTTTTTCCGGCCGTTGCGGTGGTAGTTCGTCTTCTTTTCGCTTACTCCACATGCAAAGGGAATCTCCTCGAAAATGCTCAATTCATCGTACTACTCCGCATGGCGGCATGACGGAATATTCCGCGTAGTATCCCTAGCTTATTGGTGCCGTTTGGGCCCGATTCCTCTGCGATAATCGGGAGTGGTGTCCAAAACCAGGGAACTGGAAGCGCGCCTCGAGCGCGCAGAGCAACAACTCCGTCTGTTCCAACGTGTCAGCAGGCTCACTACGCGCGATATGGAATTGGACGACGTTCTGCATGAAATCGTGGGCCTGGTTCGCGATTTCCTGAACTGCGATTCCTGTCTGATCTATTTGGTGGAAGACGGCGAACTGGTTCTCTATGCCTCGAGTGACGGCAACCGCCAGAATATCGGCAAAGTGCGCTTGCGCTTAAATGAAGGTCTGACCGGTTGGGTGGCCAGGGAACGGCGGTTGCTGGCGATCTCGCGCGAAGCCTACAACGATCCCCGCTTCAAGTTTTTCAAGGACCTTCCGCAGGATATGTACGAGGCGTTCCTGTCGGTGCCCATCATCTCGCAAAACAAGGTAGTGGGCGTGATCAACGTGCAAAACCGCGAACCCCGCATCCACTCGGGCGGCGATATGGAAATGCTGAGCACGCTGGGCGAACAGATTGGATGTTTGCTGGTTTTGTCGAGGCAAAAGACTGTCGCTGCGTCTCCGGTCGCGCTCACGACGGGCGGTTAATCTCAGGGCCGGCGGCCGGGGCCGGTATGCTGGTCTGGGCCGCATAACGCGGCAGAAAACTCAGAAAATTGCAGCGGCAGGCCTGGCAACGGTAGCGGTGTGCTCCGAATCGAATGAGCATCTTTTCCCAAAGCCCGAGCCGGTAACGGTTGACCGGCCAAGTGGTGAGCTGGAATCGCAAACACCGGGGGCATTTCGCATAGAGCAGCGTTGGAACCGACAACAGGTTTGCCGAGAATCTTTTGCTACAGGTCAGACAGCGGAACGGATAGGTGCCGATCGCCATGCGCGCAAACTCCTGCACGGAGCGGCCGCGCGCCCGGCGGATATCGCCCGAGCCGCAATGGCGGCAGAAGAAACTGGATACCTTCATGCCGAAACCATCTCACCCCGGCGGGCCTGGCCCGCTACATAGCACGTCTGATAAGCGGCAAAAGCCTGTTGCAGCCGGGGCAACCATGTTCGCTCTTGCGAGAGCGCTTCGCCATCGATGGAAAGCACAGGAAGTAAATCGCGGGTCGTGGAAGTAATAAAAACCTGGTCGGCGTCTTCCAGGTCGGACGGGCTAAGTTCCCGCTCCTCAATCTTCAGACCGGGAATCGCAATCTCCTCGAGTAGAATGGCGCGCGTGACCCCCGGCAGGCAGCCGGAGGTACCCAGCGGCGGCGTCCAGACGCGATCATTCACGATTGCGAAGATGTTCGCGGACGTGCACTCGCTCACCTGCCCATCCTCGTTCAGCAGAATCCCCTCGTCGAATCCTCGCGCGTGCACTTCGTCATTTATCGCAAGATTCTGCGTCCAGGAAGTGGTTTTCACGCCGGCAAACAGACCGGCTCCGTATCTCGCGTGCGCAACATAAGTGAGTTTTACGCCGGGCCCCCAATTGGTGAGATCGGCGGTGAACGCCACCACATCGGCATCGCGGGATAGCTCAGGACCTTCAAAGAGCCCGCCCCGATTCCGGACGACTGCGACTCGCAATGTCGAGTTAAAGGCTTGATTGGCCTCAACCAGTGTTAATAAATGTTTCTTTAACTCTGCGGCAGGTATCTCGAACGGCACGCGCAGCAGCTCCGCATCGCGTTTCATGCGCGCGTAATGCCGCTCGTACGCAAACAGAACGCCATCGAAAACGCGCAGCGTGCTGAACACTCCCCAGCCATTCAAAAATCCCACTTGACCCGGTGAGAGCAGCTTTTCCCGTGTATCCCGGATTGCGCCGTTATGCAGTAAGTGCGGGTGCACATCTGTATCTTATCCGGAACTGAGCCGCGGTCGCCAGGGAGAGGTTAGTCGCTGTTCCCGCGTAACCACTCAAACATCAATCTGAGCGCCTTCCCACGATGACTCACCGATAATTTCTCCTCAGCGGTCAACTCGGCGAACGTGCGATTGAACGGGAGGTAAAAAAATAAGGGATCATACCCGAATCCGCCATTGCCGCGTGCTGCCGCAAGAATTACTCCTTCGACACTGGCGCCCGCCGAATGCAGCAGACGTCCCTGCCGCGCCAATGCGACCACGCACACAAACCGTCCCGTCCGGTCTGTCGCATTTCTCAAATTACGAATGAGTAGTTCGTTGTTTGCCTCGTCCGTCGCGTCGGGCCCTGCATAGCGCGCGGAGTAAACGCCCGGCGCCCCCTGAAGCCAGTCCACCTCTAATCCGGAATCGTCGGCGAGCACGGCCTCGGAAGTGAACCGGGAATAATAAAGCGCCTTTGCGCAAGCGTTCTCCTCAAACGTATTTCCGTTCTCCTCAGGCGGAGCAATACTCTTCAAGGCAGGCAATATCTCAACGGAGATACCCGGCGGACCCGACTCGCGCCCTGCCAGCGCAATCTCTTTCAGCTTGCCGGGATTACTGGAGCAAGCGTAAATAATCATGCCTGGGCCGTACGCGCGCGAGCGATGGCTTCGTGCTGCAACGGGCGCAGCTTCGCGATGCCCGCACGGCCCAGCGCGATCAATTCCGCCAAGTGCGAATCTCCAAAGGGTGTATGTTCGGCCGTGGCTTGAATTTCGACGAACTTGTCCGAACCTGTGAGGATCAGGTTCATGTCCACATCGGCCCGCGAATCCTCTTCGTAGGCCAGATCCAGCATCGGCACGCCGCCTACGAGTCCAACACTCGTAGCGGCCACCGAATCGATCAATGGCATTTTCGGAACGACGCGAAATTGCACCAAAGTGCGAATCGCAATCGCGAGCGCCACATACGCTCCCGTGATGGCTGCCGTCCGCGTGCCGCCGTCGGCTTGTAATACATCGCAGTCCACGATGATGCTGCGTTCGCCAAGCGCTGCAAGGTCCACCACTGCTCGCAGCGAACGCCCGATCAGCCGCTGAATCTCCTGCGTCCTCCCGGAAAGTTTGCCCTTGGTCACTTCGCGCGGTGTTCTGGTTGCCGTCGCGCGCGGCAGCATGGAGTACTCGGCCGTTACCCAGCCTTTGCTCGTGCCGCGTAGGAAGACAGGGACTGTATCTTCCACGGTAGCGGTGCACAGCACGCGTGTATTGCCTGTCTCAATGAGTACGGACCCTTCCGCGGTCAGCAGGTAGTCGGGAGTGATCTTGACTTCGCGCAGTTGATCGGGGCGGCGGCCGTCGCTTCTCATGTCCCCACTGTACGGTATGCATGAGAGCAATCGTAGATGCGTGCTGGCGCGAATGCCGCTACGTCAGGAAACCTCGGCAAGCCGGGCACTGGTGCGTGCTGCCGGCTTTGCCCGCCGGCTCGCCAGGGTTTCGGCGAATATCCAGACCGCTCCCACGGCAGCCAGATTGTACGCGTTGGCTCCCCAGGCTACATGATTGTGCGGAGAAATGAACGGTTCCGGGGATAGCACCAGCACACTGAATACCAGCAGCATCAGCGCGAGAAGTCTGGCAGCCATAACATCCAAGATTCGAGCGAGTATCGCTAACCCGGCGAGCACGAAACAGATCCCTGTAAAAATCGTCCAAAAGTCGGCTCCCAGAGGCATCCACTTCGGGACAAAAATCGAGCTGGCCTTCACGCCCGTTAGATGCGATAGTCCGAAATCAATTGAGCAAAGCCCAAAAATCCAGCGGGCAAGTGGGAGCACTCTCTCCACTCGTAACGAAACACGCGGAGTCCGCGACGCATAGACAATTGCTCCAGCGGCAACTAGAATGAGTTGCGTGCCCATCCCGCCCAACACACCGATGTAAACCGGAATTCGAATGCCGAGCGCATGAGGAGCGGTATACAGTCGGGGCGACCAGAACACGGCAAAGATCAAATAGATAGCTGCCAATGCTGCTGACCCAACCCGAGCCGTGCTGCGGCGAAGGATCGCGCTCCCGCCCGCAATCAGCCAGACCGCGGTGATCAATGCGAGTATTTCCCGTCCGGGAATGTGATCGCCGAATGCCTGAATCGGCTGATGTGCGGATTCGAAATCCCGCCATATCAGGTCCAGGATGCCCGCGGCAATTGAAGCAATGCCGTAGACGAAAACTCCGGCTGCCGTTTCGTTCGTAACTGCGCTCCATGCCAAATCTCTCGCATCGGCGGACATGATTGGATACCATGTTACTCGTGCATTGGTCCAATGAACAGTGCCATTTTGGTTTACTCATTTGGACCAATTAGACTGTGGCCAAAACCATCAGCTCCTTTGAGCTCACATTGAATGAGCGTCCACCGCATCGGACGCTTGCGAGCTGGCTGTATGGAGAGCTGCGCCTCGCGATTCTGGAGGGCCGCCTTGAATCCGGCAGCAGACTCCCCGCGTCGAGAGATTTCGCCAGGCAGTATGGTTTATCTCGCGGCATCGTGGTGAGTGTGTTTGAACGCCTGCAATCCGATGGGTACGTATCGTGCCGGGTTGGATCGGGCACCTGGGTCAATCGAGTGCAGCCGGCGCATCCCGTCCGCAAGCCTGAATCCACTCCGCCAGCCTATATTCGTCGAGTCATTTCCGGTTATACCCGGCCGAAGCCCCTCGCGGGCATCGTTGCAACGCGCGGAATTCGTCCTTTCTCGATGCGAGACCCGGATGTGACGCTGTTCCCCTCCGAACTTTGGGGCCGCATTGCAGCCCGTTGCGCGCGAAACTTCCGGCCTTGGCTACAGAAGACTGAAGACGACGGACGCGGATATCGCCCGTTACGCGAGGCCATCGCTGGTTATCTTGCCTCGTCACGCGGCGTGCGCTGCCACGCAGATCAGGTGATCATCGTTTCCGGAGTGCAACAAGCGCTGGATCTCCTGTCCCGCCTTCTCTTGAAACCTGGCGAGCCTGTGTGGATGGAAGACCCCGGATACTTCGGGGCGATGATTTCTTTCCGCAATGTGCGAGCCCGAATCGTTCCAGTGCCCGCCGATGAGCAAGGCTTATCGGTCTCGGCCGGCTTGAAGGCGTGCCCCGATGCAAAAGGAGCATATATAACGCCAGCCCACCAGTTTCCGTTGGGGATGACGATGTCGCTGGCGCGGCGCGTAGCGCTCCTCAGTTGGGCTTCCCGCCAGGGCGCGTTCGTCATTGAAGACGATTACGACAGCGAATACCGGTTTACTGGACCGCCCGTGCCTGCCCTGCAGAGTCTCGACCGCAATTCGAACGTGATCTTGGTCGGCTCGTTTAGTAAGCTATTGTTCCCCTCCCTACGCATCGGATACGTGGTCTTGCCTTCCTCATTGGCGGACTATTTCCTCGCCTTTCGCTTTCGCGCCGACTTCCGCAATTTGAATCTCGATCAGAGCGTGCTCTGCGATTTCATCACGGACGGACACCTCGCGAGGCATTTGCGCCGGATGCGCGAAGTTTACGCCGGCCGTCTTGCAGCGTTAATTGAAGGATCGAAAAAATACCTGAACGGCTTGCTCGAAGTGTCAAACGTTAGAGCGGGTCTCTACACCGCGGGATTTCTGAAGAACCGGATGTCTTCGAGAGAAGCAGAACAGGCGGCACTTGAGCACAATGTGGAAGCCTTCGCTTTGGATCGGTATCGTTTGCGCGCTGCCGATCCCAGGGGACTTCTTCTGGGGTTTGCCGCGTTCGATGAAGCGGCGATTCGCGAGGGATTAGTCAGGCTGGCAGCGGCACTCGGCAGTCGGAAGGCTCGTTCTCAGCACTAGACAACTGTGCATGCTTAGCACTCGACTTCGCAAATTCGCTGAATGTACTCAAGCTACATTCGTGCGGTCCGAAACCTTGATATGGAGCCGGAAGACCATCTGAGCTGGAAAATCAAGGCTCAGTTGCAGCAAGTTTCGAAAGACCGGCGGTAGTGGGCCACACGAATTCCACAGGGGCGGTTGGTTTAGTTTAGGCGCACGGTGCGCAAGAGCGGCCGAGTAAAGCGTTTCCTGGTAGCCATATGGATCCAACAGCGCTTGCGGCGCGAATAGCCGGCCAGAGTTCTTCGATGTCGGCGAGGGCCCGAGGCGGAGGCCGAATTTCAAAAGATACTCGGCAACCGCGGAATCGTTGGCTCGAATCCGATCGCGGTCCTGGCCTATTGGCAAAGGGCTAAGGCGCTGGTCATGGCAGGAAAGGATCTGCAAGGCAAGGAGGAGTACGAGCGCTTTCTATGGGTCTGGCGTGAAGCGGATGTAGAAGTGCCGGTGCTCCGGCAGGTCAGGGCAGAGTATGGGCAGCGATTCTCACGCCGTACTCCGTAACGCGAAGAACATCAACAGCCCGATAATTACCAAAACCAGAACTATCAAAACCAGACAAGGAATAGCCCCCTGCCGCGGCATCAGGCTGGCTTTTGGACTACTCTTACTCCCCTTAGTACCTGATTTTTTCTTGATTTTCGGCGCGGCCATTCAGCAGCGTCTACTTCTTGAACAGACTGTCAAACGCCGCTCGCGCGTCATTGGCGTTGCGGGGCGCGGGCATCGGTGTGCCGTTCGGCGGCTTAATGAGACCGCGCGCGGACGATTCTCCATCGCGTGCCACTGTGACACGCGGTGAGAACAGCTCGCACTCGTTCGCTTTATCTTTGATCGCAATGCGCGCCGGTATCGGCTTCAAACACTGAAAGCGCGTTTGCGAGTCAAAATGGACACACTGCTTGCAACAATGCAGATCTGCGCCGCACTTCGGGCATTTGCCCTTGAAGTCAATATCGGGCGCCAGCGTGGTTGCGCAGTTGAAGCACCGCGAGGCCACTACATTTTGCACCAGGCGCGGAAGTTTTGGTCCGGTTACATCAATAGGCAGTTTGGGGCCCGGTTGTTTCGGGCGGTCCGAACGGTACGATCCGTTCCCCCGGTCCGAATCCTGATACCCGTGCTGCCGGTATTTGCGATCTCCGTCCATATGTCGTTGATCGGCTCCTTGAATAGTCCAGTTCCAGGCGTAAGAACAAAGCTCCGATCCCCAAGTGTTACGGCCGGCTGGACAGACATCTAGTGCAGTCCTAGAGATATAAGAGAAATCTCGATCCCGCAGGAATTCTCGAAAGGAGATGGCGAGTCTGAATCGGAAGGACTAGCTGGCAGAACTCGCCCGCACCTAAGTTACTATGTACCACGGTTTCGAATATAAAACCAGTGGTCGACTGATTTTTTAGTACTTCAGAAAGCAATCAGTCTGATACCCATTTTAGCGGAGCATTACAGGGACGCGTTAGCGGGTTATCGAAGTGATTCGGGCTGATGCGAACAGAATAGCCCACTCTCCCGGTTTCCTGAACAGTAAACTCGTTCTCAAATACTACCGCTGTGCCGCGTTCGGCGACCGGCCTAAGGGGCAGCGCATACGTGCTTTCCAACTGCCCGTTGACCCCAATGGGGCCAATCACCGCCTCCACCTGCACCTCCGATGGAGAAAGACCCGCCAGGTCGACAATCGCCCGAAGCGGTACCGCCGAACCGCTCATAATCTGATCTCCCGGACCTTCTCCGAAGTCGATGAATCGAATCCGATCCCAGACCTGGCCCACGCGCGCATCCCAGTTCGATTTGCTACGCGCCTCCGCAAAGTTATCTTTCGAGACTTCGCTCCACAGATTGTGCGCAGGCTGGTAAAGCTCCGACATGTACTGTGCAACCATCCGTCCGCAACTAAATCGCGGGGTGATGTTGGCGATGCAGGTCTTCATGCGGCGAATCCATTCGGCCGGACCTTCCTGTTCGGAGCCCTCATAAAACAGTGGGACAATTTCGTTCTCGAGCAGCGAATAGATCGCGCTTGCGTGGATCTCGTCCTGGTCCTCGGAGTAGGGAACACGGTCCCCGATCGCCCAGCCACCTGATTGTTCATAGGCTTCATCGAACCAGCCATCCAGGACGCTCAGGTTCAGTACGCCGTTCATGGACGCCTTCATGCCGCTGGTTCCGCAGGCCTCTTCGCCGCGCCGCGGATTATTCAGCCAGAGATCGACTCCCTGCACCATCTCGCGGGCAACTTGAATGCCGTAATCCTCTACAAAGATTAACCGCCGCGAGATTTCCGGATCGCGCGAGAGGCTCACGATCTCGCGGATAAGCGTTTTGCCCGGATGATCCTTGGGATGCGCTTTCCCGGCAATCACAATCTGCACCGGCATCTTCGAATTGTTCAGAATCTTCTTCAGGCGGTTGACATCGCGGAACAGCAGCGTAGCGCGCTTGTAGGTTGCAAAACGCCGCGCGAACCCGATAGTGAATACATCCGGGTCCAAAACATCCTGCATCCGGCGGACTTCGCTAGCGGATGCCTTTCGCTGCGTCGCGGAATTCGAAGCACGTTCCCGCACGAAAGCGACCAGACGACGTTTCCGTTTGCGATGCATCTCCCAGAGTTCCTGGCTCGGGATCTCATGCACCTGTTCCCACATATTTGTGTCTTCCAGGCGCTCGCGCCAATCCGGCTGCAGGTATTGATCGTAGAGTCCCGCTAAGTCGCCGTTGATCCAGGTGGGCGCGTGCACGCCATTCGTAATCGAAGTGATGGGAACTTCCGAGACGGGCAGCCGCGGCCAGAGATCCTGAAACATCTCCTGCGAAACCGCTCGATGGAGCACGCTGACGGCGTTGCGGAACGCAGACGTCTTTAGCGCTAGCACCGCCATGGAGAACCGCTCGGTTGGATCCTGCATGTTCTTGCGGCCCAAAGTAAGTAGCTTTTCGAACGGGAAGCCGTTGCGCTCGCAATAGGCGTGGAAATAGTCGTATACCAGGCTCGAATCGAACAGGTCGATGCCCGCCGGAACCGAGGTGTGGGTGGTGAAGACATTGCTGACCCGGGTCGCTTCGAGCGCTTCCTCGAATGTCAGACCACTTTCCTGCATCAGAACACGAATGCGTTCGATGGCGAGAAATGCCGAATGGCCCTCGTTCATGTGATGGACGGTAGGCTGGATTCCGAGCTTTTTCAGAGCCCGCAAACCACCGATACCAAGCACGATCTCCTGCCGGATGCGCTTGTGAATGTCGCCGCCGTAGAGCTGGTCGGTAATCTCGCGGTGCTCCTGCGAGGTGTTCTGCGGAATGTTAGTGTCGAGCAGATAGAGCTTGATGCGCCCGACGTCGATATGCCAGACCTTGACGAAAACTTCGCCGGTGGGAAGATTGACGCTGACAACCACTTCCTCGCCCTTGGGGCCCGTGCAGGGACGAACGGGCAAGGTATAGAAGTCGTTCAGCGGAGTCCGCTCCTGCTGCCAGCCATCCGGATTGAGATGCTGCTGCAAATACCCTCGCTGGTAGAGCAGACCGACGCCTGAAAGGGCGAAATCGCTATCGCTCGCCGCTTTCAGATGATCTCCCGAAAGGATGCCCAAGCCGCCGGAATAAATCTGCATGCAATCGAGCAGGCCGTATTCCATCGAGAAGTATGCGATCCGCGGTGTGCCTTCGTGCGGCACCGAAGAACGCAGATAGCTGTCGTTCAGCTCGCAGGCGCGTCTATACAGCGAAACAAAACGCGGGTCTGCGGCGGCCTTATCCAGCTTCTCCTGCGTGATGCGGCCGAGCAAGAGGATCGGGTTGTGGTTGCTCTGCTTCCACAACAGCGGGTCCAGGCGCCGGAAGAGCGATCGAATCGTGTGATCCCAGCTCCAGAGCAGGTTGTACGCGAGCTCGGACAGCCGGCTTAAGGACGGAGGCAGCGCCGGGCGTACTAGAAACTCTTTGAGTGGTTGAATCTGATAAGGCATGGAGGACATTCAGGTCTTACACAGTAGTGGTGTGAGGAAACGCGAAAAATAGCTCAGGTTCGACTCGGATTTTTCCGGGCGTACTACTAGCATGCGACTCCTCTGGACCCGAAACCTACATTATCCCATGGCAATAATAGGTTTTGGGGCGCGGTCTGGCGTATCTCTCTTTCCATCAAGTCACGTATCGGGTCGACGGGCGGATTATCCTGGACCGCCTCAGTTTCGACGTGGAGCGCGGAGAAACCCTGGTTTTGCTCGGGCGCAGTGGCTCCGGAAAGACGACCGCTTTGCGCCTGATTAATCGGATGCTCCAGTCGAGCTCCGGAAACGTGAGTCTGGACGGAGAGGCAGTCGACCGCCTGGATCCGATCGGTCTGCGGCGGCGCATCGGCTATGTCATCCAGGAGTTCGGGCTTCTCCCGCACTGGACCGTCGAGCAGAACATCGCGCTGGTGCCGCGCCTGCTCGGCTGGCCCGCCGCCAAACAGCACGAACGCGTTCGTGAATTGCTGGATCAAGTCGGCTTGAACGAGCCGGACATGCCGTCGCGGCGTCCCCACCAACTTTCGGGCGGCCAGCGGCAGCGCGTTGCAGTAGCTCGTGCGCTCGCCGCTTTTCCCGGACTGCTGCTCTTCGATGAGCCGTTTGGGGCGCTCGATCCGGTCACCCGGCACGAGATGCAGCAGGAATTCTTGCGGTTGCGGGCGCAATACAATGTGGCTGCGGTATTCGTCACGCATGACCTGACGGAAGCCCTTTCGCTGGCGACGCGAATCGGCGTTCTGGACCAGGGCCGGTTGGAGGTGCTGGCGCGACCCCGCGAACTGTTCGAGGTGGACGCTCCGGTGACCCGGTCATTCTTGAATACTTTGCAGGGCTGCTCTTGGACCCAACCGTCCTGAAAAGCCTGCTTGGCGATGTCGCGGAACTGACGGCGGAGCATGTCGTCCTGGTTGCCGTCTCTTCCGGAATTGCGATTCTGATCGGCGTTGGTCTGGGAATCGCGGGCACCCGGCGCGCCACGCTGCGCAAAATCTCGGTTAGCATTGCAAGCGTGCTGCAAACGATTCCTAGCCTGGCGCTGTTCGGGTTTCTACTTCCCATTCCGTTGATCGGCGGAATTGGAAAGCACACGGCGATCATCTCTTTGATCCTCTATTCGCTGTTGCCCATCCTGCGCAATACGATTGTGGGCATCACCACGGTCGACGCGCCCGTGCGAGAAGCGGCTATCGCTATGGGAATGACGGACTTCCAGTTGTTGCGAATGGTGGAACTGCCGCTCGCCGCTCCGGCGATTCTGGCCGGCATCCGGATCGCGGTTGTGACCAACATCGGGACGGCTGTGATCGCGGCGGTTATCGGGGGCGGGGGACTCGGGGTGCTGATCTTCCGCGGCGTCGCGTCCGTGGATACGGCCCAGATCCTCGCCGGCGCTATTCCTGCAGCGATTCTGGCGCTGATTGCCGATGCCGGCATGGGGATCATCGAACGGAGGATCAGCATTCGATGAAGCCCTTATTCGCCGTTTTGCTTCTAATCTCCGCGTCCTGTTCTCACCGTGGCAGGATCGTCGTCGGTTCCAAGAACTTCGCCGAACAATGGATTCTGGCCGAAATTGCCGCGCAGCAGATTGAACGCAAGCTGCACGTTCCGGTCGAGCGCAAGCTGAATCTCGGTGGCACGCTGCTGGTCCACGAAGCCATGCTGAACGGCGATGTCGATCTCTATCCGGAATACACCGGCACCGGAGCGAGCGTGGTGCTGAAGCAGGCAATCCCGAGCGATCCGGTACAAGCCTATGAAGCCGTGAAAGATGCCTATCGCGAACGATTCCATCTCGTCTGGCTGCCGCCCTTGGGCTTTAACGACACATTTGCCATGGTGGTGCGCTCGGCGGATGCGAAGCGCCTCGCCTCGCCGGATCTATCGGCAGCCCAATCGCGCGCCTGGCGCTTGGGCGTCGGCTACGAATTCCTGACACGGCCTGACGGGCTCCAGCGATTGGACCGCGTTTACGGGCTCCACTGGAAGGGAACGCCGCAGACTATGGATCTCGGACTGCTCTATCGCGCGCTGGAGCAGAAGAGCGTGGACATGGCGGCCGGCAACTCCACCGATGCGCAATTGACCAATCCGAAATTCACGGCTTTGCGCGACAACCGAAAGGCTTTTCCGCCCTACAACGCGTGTTACGTCCTCCGCCAAAATCTCATCGAACAGCAGCCCTCGGTAAAGTGGGCATTGACGATGTTGCAGAACCGGATCACCGAGCAGGCCATGCGCGAGATGAACCGCCTGGTCGATATACAGCATGAGCCGGTTGCTAAAGTAGCGAAGGACTTTCTTGCAGCGCAACCATGATCAATAAACTCGTTTGGGAGAACTTGAAACACCGCTGGGTGCGTACTCTGCTCTCCGCGCTGGTCGTGGGCGTCCAGGTGATGCTCATTCTGACGCTGATCGGGTTGAGCCGGGGCTTGCTGCAGGAATCGGCGCAGCGCGCCCGCGGAACGCGCGCCGACATTTTCCTGAAGCCCGATACCGGCGGGACGCTGTCGCTCTCCACCGGACAGGTGAATGAAAAACTTGTTGCGTATGTGGCCAGGCAGCCGCATGTGACGCAAGCGGTTGGCGTACTCAGCATTCCCGTGCAGATGATTACGACCTTGAACGGAGTCGACATTCCACAGTTTGAAAAGATCAGTGAAGGCTTTCACTTTCTGAGTGGTGGGGTCCCGAAATCTCCCGATGATCTGATCGTGGATGATTTCTATGCCCGACAGAATCACGTGCGCGTGGGGGACACTGTCAAGCTGTTGAATCACGGCTGGCATGTCAGCGGCATCGATCAGGGCGGTGTTTTGGGCCGCTTCGTGGTTCAGCTTAAGCCCCTGCAGATGCTGACCGGCAACGCGAATCGCATCTCCGAAATTCTGGTCAAGCTGGATGACCCTGCGTTGACAAACCAGGAAGTCGCGCACCTGAATCAATTGCTGAAAGGCAATCTCAGAGCGTATTCGATGGAGGAGTTCGTTTCGCAGTTCACCATCAATAACATTCCCGATTTGAAGGCATTCATTGCCGTAATCACCGCGCTGGGTGTGCTGGTCGGCTTTCTCGTTGTCTTTCTTTCGATGTATACAGCGGTGGTGGAGCGCACGCGCGAGATCGGCATCTTGAAGGCGCTCGGAGCGAAGCCGGGAAAGATCGTCGACATTCTGGTGCGCGAAGCCGTCGTGCTGGCGATACTCGGGACGATTATCGGGATCGGGCTGGCGTATCTCGCCAAAGTGATTCTGTTGTCTGTGATGCCGGCCTCCTTGCCGGTGATTACAGTACCCGAATGGTGGCCCATTGCGGGCGCGGTCGCGCTGGCCGGGGCGCTGATTGGCGCAGTGTATCCCGGGGTGAAAGCGGCCCGGCAAGACGCGATCGAGGCGCTTGCCTATGAATGAGAATTCACACGAAATCATCCGTGTGCGCGGGCTCCATAAAACATTCCACGTCGGCGATGTGGATGTGCATGCGCTGCGCGGCGTCGATCTTGACGTCGGCCGCGGCGAGTTTCTGGCTGTCATTGGTCCCTCCGGTTCCGGAAAATCCACTTTGTTTCATATCCTCGGCGGGCTGGCTCCGCCGACTGAGGGTCAAGTTGTGATTGACGGGACGGAAATCCGCTCCCTGACAGAGTCGCAGCGCACCGAGCTGCGGCAAAGGAAAGTTGGCTTCGTTTTCCAGAAGTACAATCTGCTCCCAACGCTAACGGCGCGGGACAACATCGCAATCGCTCAGGCCCTGGCGGGCGTCAACTTGCCGCCCGACAATTTCGACCACATTCTTCAGCTTCTGGGCATCAAACACCGGCTCGATCATAAGCCGAGCAAGCTCTCCGGCGGCGAGCAGCAACGCGTCGCTATCGCCCGCGCCTTGGTGAATCAGCCTGCTATCTTGCTGGCGGATGAGCCCACCGGGAATCTGGATACGGAGAATTCCAACGCCGTTCTCGATATTCTGCGCGACTTAAATAAGCGCACCGGGCAAACCATTCTGATGATTACGCACAACCCGGAAGCGGCGGCATTCGCGGATCGTATCGTCGCGATGCGGGATGGGCGGGTACAGACGGCCTAGCTCGGGCTGTCGGTGAGGGCCACCTGCAGGCGGGGCGCGAGCTGGCGTGTGCGGCCCAGCCACAACTGGAGCTTATCGAGATAGATGTAGATGACCGGTGTCGTGTAAAGCGTGAGAACCTGGCTGAGAATCAGTCCCCCGACGATCGTGATCCCGAGCGGACGCCGCAATTCGGATCCGGTCCCGGTTCCGAGCGCGAGCGGCAAGCCGCCCAGCAGCGCAGCCATGGTGGTCATCAGGATCGGGCGGAAGCGCAGCAAGCAAGCCTGATAGATCGCGTTCTTCGAAGAGAGTCCCTGGTTGCGCTCCACTTCCAGCGCGAAGTCGATCATCAAAATCGCGTTCTTCTTCACGATCCCGATCAGCAGAATGATGCCGATTAACGCAATGACGGTCAGCTCCGTATTGAAAAGAATTAACGCGAGCAGCGCTCCGACTCCGGCGGACGGCAGCGTGGAGAGAATCGTAATCGGATGTACGTAGCTCTCATAGAGCATCCCGAGCACGATATAGACCGCGACCAACGCCGCCCCGATCAGCAGCGGCTCGGTCTCGAGCGATTGTTGGAAGGCCTGCGCGGTACCCGCAAATGCGCCATGCACGGTCGCAGGCATTCCGATACTCTCTTCCGCGCTTTGGACGGCATTCACCGCCTGGCTCAGCGCCACTCCGGGCGCTAGCGCAAACGACAGCGTGATGGAGGGGAACTGGCCCTGATGATTCACGGTTAGCGAGGTTGTCTCAGTCTCGACATGGGTAAACGCGGAAAGCGGAACCGCCGTGCCGGTGTTCGAACGCACGTACAACTGGCTCAGCGCCTTGGGACTGCGCTGAAACTCGGGCAGGACTTCCAGCACGACGTGATACTGGTTGATTCCGGCATACATGGTGGAGACCTGGCGCTGTCCGAACGCGCTGTAAAGCGTGGTATCGATATCGGACGGATTCACGCCCAAGCGGGCCGCCGTGCTGCGATCAATTACCAGGTGGCTTTCCAGGCCGTGCATCTGCTGATCGCTGTTTGCGTCCAGCACGAGCGGAATGGTTTTCATTTTCGCGAGCAGCTTAGGCGCCCACTCCTGCAGTTCTTTCAGGTTTTCCGATTGCAGCGTGTATTGATACTGCGAGTTGCTGCCGCGGCCGCCTACCCGGAAATCCTGGGGCGCGTGCATATAGAGCGTCGCTCCGGGAATCACGGCTAATTTTCCGCGCAGCCGGTTAATCACCTGGTCGGCCGAAGCCTTCCGTTCGCCCAGAGGTTTCAATGCCGCCCACATGGACGCTACGTTCAGGGTCCCACCGCCGGTGAACCCCTCGACGTCGTCCATAGCAGGATCGCTTTGAACGATTTTCATCATTTGGTGCAGCTTCTGATCCATGGCGGTGAACGAGATATCCTGATCCGCCACAATCGCGCCGCCAATGCGGCCGGTATCCTGCTGCGGGAAGAATCCCTTGGGAACGATGACGTACAGGTAAATAGTCACCGCGACCGTCATGATGGTGATAACCAAGGTCAGCGCCGGGTGCGTCAGGACGACCGCCAGGCTCTTGGCGTAGGCCCGGTGAATCAGCTCGAAACAGCCTTCGAAAAACCTGTATATAAACCCGTGCTTCCGGTCGTGCTGCGAGCGCAGAAATTTCGCGCACATCATCGGAGTGGTGGTCAGCGAAACGAGCAGAGAGACGCCGATCGCAACCGCCAAAGTCACGGCGAATTCCCGGAAGAGGCGTCCGACAATTCCGCCCATCAGCAGGATCGGGATGAACACAGCAATCAGCGATAAGCTCATCGAGAGCACCGTGAACCCGATTTCTTTCGCTCCCTGCAGCGCGGCTTTAAACGGCGGAATTCCCTGTTCCAGATAGCGCGTGATGTTCTCGATCACGACGATAGCGTCGTCCACCACAAAGCCGGTTGCGATGGTGAGCGCCATCAGAGACAGATTGTCGAGCGTGTAGCCGAGCAGGTACATCACGCCGAATGTACCCAGGATCGAAAGCGGAACCGAGATTCCTGGAATGATCGTCGCCCACACATTGCGCAGGAATACGAATACGACCAGTACCACCAGTCCCAGGGACACGAGCAGCGTGTACTCCACATCGCGAACCGAGGCACGAATGGTGACCGTGCGATCTTGCGCCACGCGCAGATGGATGGAGGGCGGAAGCGAGGCCTGCAACTGCGGAAGAACGGCGCGGATATGATCCACCGTGTCGATAATGTTCGCGGCCGGCTGCCGGAAAATGGCGACAATCACCGACGGCTTGCCATTGTCCAAGCCGTCGTTGCGGGTATCCGCCACCGAATCGAGCACCTGCGCGACGTCCATGATGCGCACGGGCGCGCCGTTGCGGTAAGCGATAATCAGCGGCGCATATTCGTCGGCATGAAAGAGCTGATCGGTCGCATTGATCTGCCATCGCGTGTCGCTGTTTCCGACCGACCCCTTGGCTTCATGGGCGTTCGCATTCCGCAACGTATTCGCTACATCCGTCAGCCCGAGCCCGAGCGCGTTCAAGGTGGTCGGGTTGGCTTCCACGCGCACGGCCGGCTGGGAGCTGCCGAACACGTGCACCTGTCCGACGCCTTCGATTTGCGAAATTTTCTGGGCGAGAATCGAATCGGCAACATCGTACATCCGCGGCCGCGAGTAAACGTCCGAACTCAGCGCGAGCATCATGATGGGTGCGTCGGCCGGATTCGATTTCCAGTAACCGGGATTGCTGGGGAGATTCGAAGGAAGCTGCCCGCGCGCGGCATTAATCGCGGCTTGTACGTCGCGGGCGGCGGCATTGATGTCCCGGCTCAGATCGAATTGCAGCGTAATCGAAGTGCTGCCGAGCTGGCTGGAGGACGTCATCTCGGTGACGCCGGCAATTCGTCCAAACTGCCGCTCGAGCGGCGTGGCTACCGACGACGCCATCGTTTCCGGACTCGCGCCCGGCAGATTGGCATGAACCTGAATGGTTGGGAAGTCCACTTCCGGCAAGGGCGCCACGGGCAATAAATTGAATGCCAGCGCGCCGGAAAGGGCGAGCGCGGCGGTAAGCAGAGAGGTCGCAACCGGCCGCTTGATGAACGGAGCTGAAAGGTTCATGGCTTACTCCGCATGCACCGGCTCCCGCAGCGGCTGCGAAACCGGGACCCACTCCTTCGAACGAGTCAAACGCCTGGACAATCTCTCGAAGAACAGGTAGACCACGGGAGTGGTATAGAGCGTGAGCACCTGGCTCAGAATGAGCCCGCCGACGATGGTGATACCGAGCGGCCGCCGCAGCTCCGAACCGACTCCAGTTCCCAACGCCAGCGGCAACCCGCCGAACAGCGCGGCCATGGTGGTCATCATGATGGGCCGGAAGCGGAGCAGGGAAGCCTGATAAATGGAATCGATGGGAGACTTGCCTTCTTTCCGCTCGGCTTCGAGAGCAAAGTCGATCATCATGATGGCGTTCTTCTTGACGATGCCGATGAGCAGAATTAACCCGATCAGCGCGACTACGTTGAAATCCTGATGGCAGATGTAGAGCGCCAGAATGGCTCCGATTCCCGCGGAGGGAAGCGTCGACAGAATCGTGATCGGGTGGATGTAGCTCTCGTAGAGAACGCCGAGCACGATATAGACGACCACCACGGCCGCGAGAATCAGATACGGCTCGTTCTCTAGCGAGTTCTGGAAAGCGGCGGCGGTTCCCTGAAAACTGGAGTGAACGCTCAAAGGCAGGCCGATCTCGCGCTCCACTTGCCGAATGCTTTTCACGGCCCGGCCCAGCGACTCGCCCGGCGGCAGATTAAACGAGATGGTGACGACGGGAAATTGGCCCTGATGGTTGACAGTCAGGGGAGTGGTGGACTGTTCGAAGTGCGTGAAAGCGCTCAGCGGAACCTGTGTGCCATTCGAAGACTTGACATAGATGTTGTCGAGCGATTGGGGATTGGTGCGGAACTCCGGCGCCACGTCCAGCACCACGTGATACTGATTGAGCTGCGTGAACATGGTCGAGACCAGCCGCTGTCCGAAAGCATCGTAGAGCGTGTCGTCGATCTGCTGCATCCCGATTCCCAAGCGGGAGGCGGTGTCCCGGTCGATGACCAGCGTGGTTTCGAGCCCGCCATTCTGTTGATCGGTTGCGACATCGCGAACCGTAGGCAGGGTTTTCAGCTTGTCCACCAGCTTGGCGGTCCAGGTGTTTAACTCCTGGGCGTCCGCATCTTCGAGCGTGTACTGGAATTCAGTCCGGCTGACGCGATCCTCGACCGTGAGATCCTGCACCGGCTGCATGAATAGAGTGATGCCTGCGACTTGCGCGAGCTTCGGCTGGAGGCGCCGAATCACGTCGCTCGCGCTCAGGCGGCGTTCGTTGAACGGTTTCAAATTGATCTGAATACGGCCACTATTCAGCGTGGTATTGATTCCGTCAACGCCGATGAAAGAGGACAGGCTCTCGACTGCCGGGTCCTGAAGAATGGCCTTGGCGAGCGCTTCCTGCCGCTTGGCCATGGCGGGGAAAGAGACGGTCTGAGGCGCTTGCGACACTCCTAAAATCACGCCGGTATCCTGCACCGGAAAGAAGCCTTTCGGCACGATGATGTAGAGAAAAATGGTGCCCGCCAGCGTCGCGACTGTGATGGTCAACGTGAGCGGCTGGTGGCGCAGCACCCATCGCAACGTGGTCGCATATTTCGCAATGACCCAATCGAACGCCGCTTCCGACTTGCGATAGAACCAGCTCTGCTCGGATTCCGGCTTGTGGCGGAGGATCTTCGCGCACATCATCGGAGTCAAGGTCAGGGAGACCACGGCGGAAACGAGGATGGTGATCGCCAGGGTGACGGCGAATTCGCGGAACAGCCGGCCCACCACATCGCCCATAAACAACAACGGAATGAGCACGGCGATCAGCGAAACGGTCAACGACACGATGGTGAAGCCGATCTGCTCCGACCCCTTCAGTGCCGCCTGGAGCGGGCTGTCGCCTTCTTCCAGGAAGCGCGAGATATTCTCGATCATCACGATGGCATCGTCCACCACAAATCCGGTAGAGATGGTGAGCGCCATGAGCGTGAGATTGTTCAGGCTGTAGCCGAGCAGATACATCACGCCGAAAGTTCCGACTATGGACAACGGCACCGCGACGCTCGGAATGATGGTGGCCGAGAGGCTTCGCAGGAACAGGAAGATGACCATGACGACCAGGGCCACGGTCAGCATCAATTCGAACTGAACGTCCTCGACCGAGGCGCGGATGGTCGTTGTACGGTCGGTTAGTTCCGCAAGCTGGACGGAGGCCGGAATGGATAGCTTGAGTTGCGGCAGAAGCGCTTTAATGCGGTCTACTACCGAAATGATGTTGGCGCCCGGCTGTCGCTGGATATTCACAATGACGGCGGGCGTGGTGTTCATCCAGGCAGCCTGATTGGTGTTCTCCGGACCGTTGATCACGGTGGCGACGTCCTGCAGCCGGACGGGCGCGCCATTTCGATAGGCAATAATGATCGGCTTATAGCCGGCGGCGGTCAGAATCTGATCGTTCGCGCCGATCGTGTACGCCTGGCGCGTGCCGTCGATAGTTCCTTTGGCTTGATTGACATTCGTCTGCCCAAGAGCTGTGCGCACGTCTTCCAGGCTCAGGCCATAAGCGGCCAGCGCGGTGGGATTCACGCGTATGCGCACGGCAGGTTTTTGGCCACCGCTCAGCGTGACCAGCCCGACGCCGGGAAGTTGCGAAATCTTCTGCGCCAGCGTGGTATCGGCGAGGTCTTCCACCTTGGTCAGCGGGACAGTCTTAGAGGTCAAGGCCAACGTAAGGATCGGCGCATCGGCCGGGTTCACTTTGCTATAGATCGGCGGGTTCGGTAGATCGGGCGGGAGATAGGTGCCCGCGGCGTTAATAGAGGCTTGTACCTGCTGCTCCGCGATATCGATGTTCAGGTCGAGATCGAATTGCAGCGTAATGATCGAGCTTCCAAAAGAGCTGATCGAAGTCATCTGCTTCAGGCCGGGGACTTGCCCGAAGGTGCGTTCTAGCGGCGCCGTGACGGAAGACGCCATCACGTCCGGGCTTGCGCCCGGGTAAAACGTGAGGCACTGGATGGTCGGGTAATCGACCTCGGGGAGCGCCGATACGGGGAGCTGCTTGTAGGCGATGGTACCCGCGATGAGGATACCCGCCATCAACAACGATGTCGCAACCGGCCGGAGAATAAACGGCCGAGACGGACTCATTCCTCCTGTCCTCGCTTGTGGGCGGCTGCCGTGCTCGAAGGCTGATGCAGCGTCACCTTCATTCCTTCTTCCAATTTCTCCGCTCCGTCGACAACCACGCGATCTCCGGGTTGAAGCCCGTCGTCAATCGAAACGTTGTTCGCTTCGCTGCGGCCGGCCTTCACCGGACGGACGGTCACGGTGTTGTCGTCGCGAACCAGGTAGACGAACGTCTCGCCGCCGGGCCCGCGTTGAATCGCGACCGCGGGAATAATGGTGGCTCCATGCAGCGTATCGAGCTGCAGCCGGACGTTCACGAACTGGTTGGGAAACAACGCAAAGTTCGTGTTTGGGAACACGGCTTTCAGCCGCGAAGTGCCCGTAGTGGTATCGATCTCGTTATCCACGGTCAGCAGCGTGCCATCGGCGAGCTTGGTGGTCATCGCCCGGTCGTATGCTTCCGCCCGCATAGTAGCGCCCTGATGGAGCTTCTTCAGGACAGGCGGAAGCTGGTCTTCGGGAATCGTGAAGAGCACCGAGATGGGCTGCACCTGCGTGATGGTCGCAATGCCGGTGGTGTCCGCCGCATGGACGATGTTCCCCGCATCCACCTGCCGCAACCCGATCCGGCCGCTGATGGGAGCCGTGATCTTGGTGAAGGTGAGATTCAGTTTCGCGCTGGCGATGGCCGCCTGATCCGCTTCGATGGCTCCCCGGAACTGATCGGCCGTCGCCAGTTGCGTATCCAACTGCTGTTTGGCGATGATCTGGTCCTTAAACAGCTCCTGGTCGCGGAGATAATTGGCTTGCGCATCCTTCAGCGCGGCCTGGTCCTTCTTGAGGTTTCCTTCCGCCTGATCCAAGGCGACCTGAAACGGACGGGCATCGATTTCGGCCAGCACATCTCCTTTATGCACAAACTGGCCTTCCTTGAAATTCACGCTGATCAACTGGCCGTCCACCCGGCTTTTCACCGTGACGGTGTTGAAGGCGGTCACCGTGCCCAGCCCTTGTAAGAATACGGGCATGTCGCCGCGCCAAGCCGCTTCCGCGACCACAGGAATGCTGCGTGGTTTCGTCATCATGCCTTTATGCGAGGACACAGCGGCGCCTTTCGCGGTTTCGAACGCGTAAAGGCGGTAGCAGCCGTAGCCGATTCCGGCAAAAATCAGCAGCCACACCCACCAATAATTCTTGGAAGGAGGCTGATGATCCAGGTCGAGGTTTGCGTAAGAATTGCGGGGAGGTGCGCTGTGCGTCTCCGGCTTTCTCGTCTCGGTCGATTCCGATGGGTGTGGTTCTAGCGTCGTGGGTAGCTTCATCCCAAGTGTCCTAAAAGTGGTTCTCCCCTAAAATCTTCAACAACTGGATGCTAAAAAGTGATGGAAACTCTTGATGTTTCTGAGTATCTCGAAGGCTGATGCCGGACCGCAATGCACCTGTCCCTTTGGTTGCAAAGACGACACCGCGAATTTAGACGTTACCCATCGGGAATGGTTTGGTTGGGGAATGAGCGGTCAGTCTGACCCCTTCTTGACAGTCGGGGTTCTGTTAAGCGGCTTTGGCCGGGCGGTCGACGTATTTACTTCCGAAGAACTTCCTCGGGAACGAGTCCGGCGTTGTGAAGTACGGCAGCTTATTTCCCGGCCTTTCGTTTCAGCTCTTCAAGCCAGTTCTCGACGACTTGCAACTGCGGGGACGAGGATTTCTGCTCGACCGGCTTCACCATAAGGAAGCGCTTTCCATCCGGCGCGACATCGTATCCAAAGCCGGGCTGAAGTGTCGGCGGCGGATGCCCGTAGATACCCTCGAACAAGACCTTCGGCGTTCCGGCGCGAAATGTGGGCCCGGTTTGGACTTCGACAGCCATCATTTTGTCGCCATTCCGATAAAACAATTCCCGCCCGTTTCGTGCCCAGCGCACGGAATCGCCGCCGTCTGCTTGAGCGCGGCGATGGCGTGCGCCTCGCGTTCAAAGCGATTACTGAATTGTTCTGCGGAAATCTTGAGTGCGACTTCGCGGTGCAAGCGCGTATCGCGGGCGCGATAGACTTCCCCCATTCCGCCCCTGCCGATAAGCGCGACGAGTTCGTAGTGCCCGAGCAGATTCCCGCGGTGGAGGCTCATGAATGGGTCCTGAGCGTGTTGAGTTATTGTCCAGCCGGGAGAGCGAGCCATGGAGAATCGTCGCGAGTTCGGAACCACGCGCGTACCCAAGCGGCCAAATTGCCGATTTGTCGCCGCCCCCAACGGGTATCTTTCGGGGTTGACAGAGAGGCAAGAGTCATGTCATAAAAAAACCGGGCGTGTACGTTCACGGTAAGCAAGGGGTCTGGAGCGAGTTCATCGCATGGGAGGCATAGCTATGTCAGCTACACGAGCGTTTTGGCGCCTGGTTCTACTCGGATTGGCGTGTTGGGTTTGCGGTAGTCCGCTTTGGGCGCAAATCGATCAGGGGGCGATCCGCGGCACGATTCAAGATGCAACCGGCGCGGTGGTCCCGGGAGCCAAAGTCACGCTGACGAACGAAGGCACCGGACTGGCGCTGGAAACTACCAGCGCGAACGATGGCACCTATAGCTTCTCGCCCATTAAAATCGGGACTTACTCGATCTCCGTCAGCAGGACGGGGTTTGAGACCGTTTCCCAGCCGCACATCGGGGTGCACGTTAATGAGCAGGTGAAGGCGGATTTCACATTGTCGCCCGGAGAAGTGAACCAGCGAGTGGAGGTGAATTCGGAGGTCCCGCTGCTCCAGACTCAATCCTCTTCGGTGGGCCAGGATATCACTTCGGCTCAGGTCAACGATTTGCCGCTGAATGGCCGCAACTACAGTTTTTTGCCGCAAATCTCGGCAGGCGTGACGAAGATGCAAAGCGGCAGAGTTTCAACCATCGGTATTGGGGGCGGGGGCGGTGGATTCACGGCCAACGGACTGGCCTGGTCGCATAACAGTTACATCCTCGACGGTATCGATAACAATAACGACACCGTCGATTTTCTGAACGGCGCTGCGTACGTGATCATTACGCCGCCCGACGCCATTCAGGAAGTGAACGTCCAGACCAGCGACTTCACCGCAGAGTATGGACGGGCCGGCTCCGCAGTAGTGAACGCCACGACCAGGTCCGGCACAAATCAGTTTCACGGCGATCTTTGGGAATATTTTCGGAATGACAAGCTCGATGCTTCCACCTGGTCCGCGAATCGCGCCGGCACGGCGAAACCGGAGTTGCGCTACAACCAATTCGGTTTCACCTGGGGCGGCCCGGTGGTAATCCCGAAAGTCTACGACGGGCATAACAAAACGTTTTTCTTTGCGGATTACCAGGGCACCCGGATTGCTCAGAAGACGTTGCATACCCCAAGCGTGCCGACCGCGCTCGAGCGCAACAGCGGCTTCACGGATTTTCAAGATCTGATTTACACGCAAACCGGTACGTTCAAAGATAACCTGGGGCGCACATTCCCACAGGGTTCCATTTTGGACCCCGCTACCACGCGGCCCGTAACGGCGGGACAAGTGGACCCGGTGACGGGACTGACAGCGACGAAAACCGGTTTTGCGCGCGATCCGTTTTACTCCGGACATAGCGTGTTCGGCGTGACGAATTTTGCCGCGTCCGGCCCGGAAGCTTTGATGAACATTCTTCCCAGCAACCGTTTTAATCAAAATGCGCTGAAGCTGTTGAGCCTGTATCCGGCTCCCAATACGCCGGGTTTTAACGGCGGCCGCACCAGTAATTTCGCCGAGCTGCTGCCTTTGCCCGACGACACAAATCAATTCGATGTGCGCGTGGACCGCAATTTCAGCGAGAAAGACCAGATGTTCGCGCGCGCCGGTTACGCGGGAAGGACCCGCTTCATCCCGGGAGATTTTACCGGCCCTATCGACAACTCGGGTTTCGGCTCCGGGAATTTTGCCGACCATAGCGTGAACGCCGCAGTGAGCGAGACGCACCTCTTTTCCCCGACTCTCATCAATGAAGCGCGCGCTGGTTACAGCCGGCTGACCGATTCCGCGCTGCCGATGGTCGCCAACCAGACCGGCATTCCGGAACAGTTTGGAATCCACGGCGTGCCGCAAGGCACCAATCTGGGCGGATTGCCGTACCTGAATATCAGCGGCGTGACGGCGATTGGTCCAGGCGAGTTCGCCAGCCCCAATACGCGGATCAGCGACACCCGCCAAATCACGGAGAACCTGACCAAGATTCGGGGCGGCCATACATTCAAGGGTGGATTCGAAGCTCAGTTCATACGCTTTGCTTTTGACGATCCGCGCGACCCGCGAGGCCGCCTGGATTTCGGAACGAATTACACGAATATCCCCGGAGTGGCTCTGGGAAGCGGCGTGGCCGATTTCCTGCTCATGCCTGCATCGGCGACAGTTCCTAATGGCGTGAGTAACCTCGGCGGGCCCACGCAGATTCTGGAGACGAGCAATATCGCGCCGGACGATGTTCGCCACTATTACGGCGCCTATTTCCAGGACGATTGGAAAGTGACGCCGAAACTGACGCTCAATCTGGGGCTGCGCTGGGAATTTTTCGGCAATCTGCGAAACCGATACAACAACGAAGCGAATTTTCAACCGGCAGCTTACGGGCAACCCGGTTCGGCTTATGTCATTACTGCGCAAAACAAGAACATTCCGCTATCCCCGGCCTTTGTCAATCAGCTCGCCAAAGATGGCATTGCGCTTCAATACAGCAGCGTACCGAGTCTGCTGAACACGCCGAAGGACGATTTTGCGCCGCGCGTTGGTTTCGCCTATCAAATTACGCCGAAGCTGGTGATGCGCGCCGCCTACGGAATCTTTTATGCAGGATTCGAGAATCTCGGCGGCGCGCCGGACCCTAGCACGAATTACCCGTTTGGCGTGCTGACCTCCGTCAGTGATACGAGCAGCGGCACCCAAACGCTCAGCAGTCTTTATCCAAGCGTGTTTAAAGGGCAGATACCCACGCTCGAGAACGCGCTCACTTTCGTGACGCCCATTCCCACCAGTCCCGCTTACAATCCTGCGGGATCGAGCTTCGAATCGTTCGCGATGCCCTGGAAAACAGGTTCCACGCAGGAATGGAATTTTTCGCTGCAATATGCCTTCACGCAGAACGACAGTATCCAGGTCGCGTACGTCGGCAATCACAGCGTCCACCAGCTCAACGGTTGGAGAGTAAATAATCCGGCTGTGATTCTTCCTCCGGGAACGAAAACACAATCGTATGTGCCGTTTCCAGACTTTGCGCAAGGCAACGACTATGTCGCTCCCAACGGAGACGCTTACTATTACGGCTTCCAGGTTACGTACCAGAGGCGGCTCTCAAAAGGGCTAAGCATCCTCGCGAACTACACGCATTCGCGATGCATGAGCGACTTTCGCAACATACTTAATGACGATAATCCGGGCGGGCAGCAGCGCGCCCCGTGGTTGCCGGGTTTCGGTATTAAGGGTGATTACGCGGAGTGCGCGGATGACACGCCGAACGTAGTCCACTTCACCGGAACGTGGCAAGTCCCGTATGGAAGGGGCCGGCAATTCCGCGCGCACGCCAATGGATTCATGGATGCCCTTCTGGGCGGGTGGTCCGCGAACTGGGTCCTTACTACGCAGGACGGCTTTCCGGGAACGATTGGCTGCGCCTCCAGCACCACGGCCGATTTCGGTTGTGTCGCTTTTATGGTTCCGGGCCAGTCGTTGTACCTGAATTCCGGCCCGCACGGTATCAACCAATTTTTGAACCCGGCCGCGTTTGCTCAGCCTCCCACGGCGACAGCCATTGGCCAGACAGACTATGCTCCATTAGGCGGCAAGGCCAGCCAGTTTCACGGACCGGCGTTCAACCAATTCGATTTTTCTGTTTTCAAGGATTTCCACGTGAACGAGAGGACTTATTTCCAGTTCCGGGGCGAGTTCTTCAATATCCTGAACCATCCGAATTTCGGCAACAGCTTTGCAACGACAAACTTCACCAACGCCAATTTCGGGCAGATTACGGGGCTGGCCACCGGCTACATCGCGCGCCAGACGCAGTTAGCACTGAAGCTGTATTGGTGAGCAGGAGGCGTTTACGGGCCGCAACGGCTCCTAAGGTCTGGGTTGACCCGCCGCCGCGAATTCTTGTGGACAAACTGTCGACCATTGTATATAGTTTCCAGACAGGTGGTCTAAATCCGAGGAGGAACGCATGCGGCGTGCGATCCTGGCGGTTCTTGTTTTGTGCGGTGCGGTGTGTGCGTCCGGCCAAGAGTTCCGGGCGACCTTGGAAGGTCTGGTGACGGACACTTCGGGTGCCGCGGTTTCCGGCGCGCGTGTGGTGGCGACCAATGTCGGCAACAATGTTCCCGCCGAGACTGTATCGGATAGCGATGGCCACTATGTCATTTCCTATCTGACGCCCGGCACTTATGTGGTCACGGTGGAAAAGCCGGGCTTCCAGAAGATTGTGCGCCAGGGTGTGAACCTCAATGTGGCGGAGCATGCCACCATTGACTTTTCCTTGACAGTCGGCGCAGTGAACCAGACCATTACCGTCTCAGCCAATGCCGACATATTAGAGACGCAGACGGCCGATCGGGGGCTGGCGATTACCTCGACAACGGTGCTGGATACGCCGCTGCAAGGACGCAATCCGTTTGCGATTGCGTGGTCCTCTCCGGGCGTGATTGAAAATGCGTCCGTCACCAGGCTGCGGCCCTTCGATATCGCCGGGTCGTCCAGCCTCACGATTAATGGCGGGAGGCCCAGCACCAACGAGGTGCTGGTGGATGGCGTATCCAGCCTGTTCGAGGCAACTTCAGTGTCTTACGTTCCGACGGCCGAGGCGATGAGCGAGTTCAAAGTGCAGACCACCAATTATGATGCGCAATACGGGTGGACGCTGGGCGGGGTCATTAACATCATCACCAAAAGTGGAACCAATGACTTTCATGGATCGCTCTTTGAGTTTTTCCAAAATACGCATCTGGACGCGGCGACATTTAACAGTAACCGGACCGGCGTGGGACGCACGTCCTCCCATATCAATACCTTTGGCGGCGACTTGGGCGGGCCCATCAAGAAAAACAAGCTATTTTTCAGTTACACGTTTGAGGATATCCGGCAGGTAATTCCGGACCCGTTTGTTACCTCGGTGCCGACTGCGCTGCAAAAGCAGGGCAATTTTTCGCAGACATATTACTCGAAAAACGCTTCGGGCACTCCGCTGCTCCAGACCATTTACGATCCGTTTTCGACCACGACGGCGGCCAACGGAGCGCTCGTACGCACGCCATTTGCGGGCAATATCATTCCGGCCTCGCGGCTGGATCCCGTAGCCCTCAAAGTACTCTCTTATGTTCCCAATGGAAACGTCGCCGGCGATCCGGTTACCGGGCTGAATAACTTGACTAACAGCGGGAACACGCGCAAGTTCACGGACTTCTTCCCGGAAAATACCGGGCGTGTCGATTACGACATCAACGAAACGACGCGGCTCTTTGTGCGCTACTCGCGTAATGCCCTGCAGGAAGAGCGCAGTTTTCATTATTCGACGGTTTCGGCGATCAATCCGGCCGATACGGGGCAGAATAATCCGTTTACCCGCGAAAACCACAACGCGACCATTCAGTTTACAAAGACGTTAAGTCCCACCACCGTCTTCGATTTCCGTTTGGGATTAGAAAGATTCAAGTCGGAAAGCGGAGCGCAGCAAGGCTCCGGCGTGGGTCCGTCGGCGCTCGGTTTTTCGCCGACCTTTGTGGCTGAAGCGGCGAACTGGTTCCCAAAATTCAATTGGGCCAGCTACGAAGGAGCCGGAGCGCAACCGACGTATATCAGTCCGACTGCGCAGACGAACTCGATTCAGGGCGCGATGTCGAAGGTGATGGGCCGCGAGAACCTGAAATTCGGCGGAGAATTCCGCCTGGTGCGCGGTTATGCCCAACAGCCGGGTTATAACGCA
The DNA here is from genome assembly GCA_035651215.1 of Bryobacteraceae bacterium. Lineage (GTDB taxonomy): Bacteria > Acidobacteriota > Terriglobia > Bryobacterales > Bryobacteraceae > Bog-105. The sequence continues at coordinate 51,136 of DASRGE010000001.1, read as the reverse complement.
GGCAACTTCTCGTTCGACCAGCAATTCACAGGCGCAAACCCGTTGCAGATACAGCCCTCATCCGGCAACGCCATTGCGTCGTTTTTATTAGGCACCCCGCAGAGCGGTTACATCCAGATCAACAGCGAGCCGGCGCGTCAGGAAAAGATGTTTTCCTTCTATGCGCAGAATGATATCAATGTCACGCAGAAGCTGAAGATCAATCTGGGTTTGCGCTGGGATTACCTGGGCCCTCTGACGGATCGCTTCAATGAGTTGCCGCGTGGCTTTGCGGCAACCACGCCGAATCCGCTGCAGGTGCCCGGCATGACCGTCTATGGCGGTGTGTTGTTTGCCGGAGTGAACGGGCAGCCGCGCGGAATCTTCAATCAGTCCTGGGGAAATTTGGGACCACGATTGGGTGTGGCATACCAGCTTGATAACAACACCGTTTTACGGGGCGGTTACGGCTTGATTTACGGCCAAACGTGGAACGATCCGGGCAATGCGCCGGGGTTTAGCCAGCAGACGAATATGGTTACCTCCATTCAGACCGGCGTTCCGTTCAACACACTGGATAATCCGTTTCCCACGGGAGTTCTGCAGCCAGTCGGGTCTTCGCTCGGGCTGCTGACGGCATTGGGCCAGACTTACACTTTTGCCGATCCCAATGGCAGGCCGCCGTTCGTACATCAGTTTTCGTTCGAAATCCAAAGACAGTTCGGCCGGGACTTTCTGTTGACGGCGGCGTATATCGGAAGCCGCTCCGAAAGGCTTCCGGTGAACGAGCAACTCAACGCGTTGCCTGTTTCTGCCTTGGGTTTGGGCGCGACAGCGCTGTCGACAAACGTGGCGAACCCGTTTGCCGGCTTGCTTCCGGGGACAGCGCTGAACGGCAAAACCGTAGCGCGGCAACAATTGTTGGTGCCCTATCCGGAGTTTCTGTTTGCTTCCGGCTTTTCCGGCGGGATTCTGGAAGAGTTCGTACCGATCGGCACGTCGAGTTACAACTCGGCCCAGTTCACGGCGCAAAAGAGATATTCGTACGGATTGAACTTTACTGTGGCGTACACGATTTCGAAGCAGATCGATCAAACCAACTTCGCGAATCCCCAGGATACGCGGCTGGAGCGGGTGATCGCCGCCTGGGACATTCCGCAGAATCTGCAGATCCAGTTCGGGTACGAGCTGCCCTTCGGAACGGGAAAGCCCTTCGGATCGCAGCTTCCGGGGCCGGTGCGCTGGGGCATCGGCGGATGGGAGGTTCACGCCCTCGCGCGTTTGCAGAAGGGCATGCCGATGAATTTTCCGGCGAATGCCGCGCCCACCGGCCTAAATCCTGCGCTGCCCAATCCATCGCTGATCCAGTGGTTCAATACCTGCACTCTTTTGCCTACGGGCGCAACGCGCGGCTGCATCGGAAACGAGCAACCAGCGTGGACCATCCGCCAACCGGATACACTGCAAACATGGTCCAGCCGGCTGGCTTCTGTCCGGCTTCCAGGGATTCACAACGTGGACATCTCCGTCATCAAGCACAACCGCATCACCGAAAGAATAGACCTGCTGTTCCGCGCCGATTTCATCAACGCGTTCAACTCGCCGCAATTTTTCAATGGACCGGTGGATGATGTAAATAATGCGAACTTCGGGCGGATTTCTGGGGCGATGGATCAAAGCAATCTGCCGCGGTTTGTGCAGCTTTCGATGAAGCTTACGTTCTGAAGTGAAGATTGCCACCTGGAACATTAACTCCCTCCGCAGACGCCTGCCGCTGCTCCTCAATTGGCTGGAGCGCCATCAGCCGGATGTGGTGTGCCTGCAGGAGACGAAGGTTCGGGACAAGGACTTCCCGGAACTCATCATTACCGGCGCCGGCTATCATGCAACCTATCGCGGCCTTTCCGGCTTCAACGGAGTCGCAACTCTCAGTAAAGTGAAACCGGAACGCGTGGTCCATGGCTTGCCGGGAGGCGCCGAGATGGAAGACGACCGAATTCTCCAGACGGTTATCGACGGAATCGCTGTTATCAATACGTATGTTCCGCAAGGATACCGGATTGACTCGCCTAAGTTCATTTACAAGCTCGAATGGTTTCGGCGTTTGCGCGATTACTTCGATATCCACTTAAAATCAGGTGGTCCGGCGATCTGGCTCGGCGATATCAACGTTGCTCCCGAACCGATCGACGTCTACCATCCCGATCATCGGATCAACGACGTCGATTTTCACATCGATGCGAGGAATGCCTTCAAAGAAACAGCGGCGTGGGGCTTTGTCGATCTTTTCCGTAAAATGCATCCAGACCGCGTTCAATACACTTACTGGGATTACTTCAGAAGGGCGTTTGAGAATAACTGGGGCTGGCGCATCGATCATATTCTCGCGACGGAAGAGCTCGCCGCACGTTGCACACAGTGCGACGTCGACATGGAGCCGAGGCGGGCCGCAGGCTCTTCTGATCATACGGTGGTGTGGGCTGAATTCGATCACTCAGTCGTGGGAGCTTGAAACAAAAACCGGATCGACCTCGGCGCCCTCACGTATCGCGTCGCTCGGATTGACAATAACTGTGTCCCCTTCGTGAATTCCGCTGGTAACATCCAGGTGATCGCCGTAGTCCCGGCTCACTTCGATCTTTTGCAAATGGACGCGATGATCCGGCCGGACGACCGCAACCTGAGAGCCATCGGAACGAACAACCAGCGCATCGCTCGGAATCACGAACGGCGGGTCCGAGCGAGACTGCGTCAAGGTAACTTGCGCATACATGCCGGGCAATAGAGTGCCGGCGCCGTTGGGTACGTGGACTTCCACCAGCAGTGTGCGGCTGGCGGGGTCGAGGGCATTGGCGGTACGCGCCACGAAACCGGTGAAGTTTTTGCCGGGCAGGTTAGAGACCGCCAATGTCGCGGGCTCGCCAGGATGTATAGAATCCGCGTACTCCTGCGGGACGTTCACGTACGTCCGTAGTGTAGCCGTTTGCGCGATGCGGAACATCAGCGTGCTGCCGGCATTGACAAGCGCCCCGGTGTCGATGTTGCGCACCGTGACCACGCCATCAAAGGGCGCTTTCACCATCCGGTAGCTCTGCATTTGTTCGAGCCGCGCCAGGTTGGCTTGCGCGCTGGCCACCCCGTTCCGCTGCACGGCTACGGCCTGTTCGAGCGCGTGCACATTTGCAATTTTTGACCGGTATTGGGCCTGGAACTGATCGTTTTCCTGTTCGGATACCGAGCCGCTGGTAACCAGGTTCGCCCAGCGCTTTGCGGTAACGCGGGCCAGTTCCAAGTCCGATTTGCCTTGATCCAGATTGGCTATGGCCTGATCCAGCGCGGCCTGGGCCTGTTGCAAGGCCGCTTTCGATTGATGGACTTGTTCATCCAGTTCGGGCGCTTCAATTTCGGCGAGAAGCTGGCCCGCGTGGACGCGATCTCCGATATCGGCGAGCCGCCGTTGGATATAGCCGTCGGCTCTGGCCAGGATGGGAGCTTCGGTAATAGCCTGGATGTTTCCTGGCAACTCCAGCCCGCTCTTCGAGGATGATCGCCGAACCTGGATTACTTCGGCGCGCGGCAGTGCCTGTGCCTGTTGATGGGCTTCTCCGGTAATAAGCGTTCTCTGCTTCTCGCGCGGGAGGTAGCCGGCGAGAAACGCGAACACGATGAGCAGCGCGGCTGCCAGGCAGATGGCCCAAACTGTTTTAGCGGAAGGATGCCAGACCCTGGCCGGAGCGCCTGCGTGACAACCGCGATGAGACTCGGCTCGCAGTTCCTGAAGCTGCCGCCGGAGTTCTTCGTTCTCCCTGCGGAGCTTCTCTTCGACGCTCTCGGCGATCTTCATCGAGGAGGGAGGGCCATCCGGTTCGCTATATCGCATTAAAACGCTGCCTCTTGCTCGCGCTCGTGAAGCAGGCGCTCATGATCGACCGGAGGATTGGTCCGCAGATACGTGTAGATAATCGGCACCACGAAGAGAGTAGTCACGGTGGCAAGCAGTAGGCCGCCAATCACGGCGCGCCCCAGAGGCGCGTTCTGTTCGCCGCCTTCCCCGAGGCCCAGCGCCATTGGGAGCATTCCCAGAATCATGGCAGTCGCGGTCATGAGCACCGGCCGCATGCGCGCATACCCTGCCGATAACATGGCATCGCGGGCGGAGTGCACTTGGTTGCGTTCATCATTCGCAAACGTCACGATCAGGATACTGTTCGCAGTTGCCACGCCGATACACATCATGGCCCCCATGAGGGACGGCACGCTCAAGGTGGTCCGGGTAACGAACAGCATCCAGAGGATGCCCGCCATCGCGCCCGGCAATGCCATCAGAATAATGAAGGGATCCACCCAGGATTGGAAATTGATGGTCATTATTAGATAGACCAAAGCGACCGCGAAGAGCATTCCCAATCCCAGGCGGAAAAACGATGACTCCATCGTTTCAACCTGGCCGCGCAACGAGAAGAACGTTCCACGGGGCAACTGCGGCTCCTCTTCCCGCATGATCCGTTGCACTTCGCGTCCCACGCCGCCCAAATCGCGCCGGTCCACGTTGGCGTAGACATCGAAAACAGGCCAGACGTTGTAGTGATTGATAATGACGGGCGTGTAGTCCCTTTCCACGCTGGCCAAGTTGGAAAGCAATTGCGTGCTACCCATTATGGCGCCAGGATTTCCATAGGCAAGCGAAGAGCCATTCGGCGCGGCGCCAACGAAATTGTTCCCGGCCATTGCAGCTCCGGCCGGCGAGCCTGGAGTTGTGGTACTGACGGTATTGGTCGATATCGAAATCGGGGTACGCATCAGAGCATCCAGGGAATCGATGCGGTATTGGGGCGTCTGCACGCCGATACTGTAGTTGACGCCGTTCGACCAGTTCAGCCAGAAGTTCGGCGCGACGGTGGAACTTCCGCTGAGAGAGATGAGCATGCTGCTCGTGACGTCCCGCTGGGTCAGGCCCAGTTCCGCCGCTTTGACACGATCCACGTTCAGGCGTATCTCGGGTTGCGCAATTACCTGGTGAACATGCACGTCGGCAGCGCCGGGAATCCGGGCGATCTTCCCGGCGAGCGTTTCGGCAATTTTGTAGTTCGCATCGGCATTTCGCCCGACAATTTGCAGATCAATGGGGGCCGGCAGTCCAAAATTCACAATCTGAGTGGTGATATTGGCCGGCTGAAAGAAAAAGGTCATGTCCGGGAACTTGTCGCGCAACCGCTTTCGAAGCAGCACCTGGTAATTACGGGTCGGGCCGTGTTTCTCTTTGTTTAAGGAAATCAGAATTTCGCCGTCGGCGGCCGAAATGGTGGGAATGTCGCCCTGTGCAATCGCGGGCCAACTGTTCGGAATGCCGATGTTATCGATCAGCATGTCCATTTCCTTCGGAGGAATCACGGCCCGGATTTCGCGCTCCAGAGCGGCGAACCGCATCTCGGTCTCTTCAATTCGTGTGCCCGCGGGGGCGCGTGCATGCAGCCGCATTTGGCCGGAATCGACATCGGGGAAGAAATCCTCCCCTACCAGACCCGCGAGGCCCAAAGAAGCGACGGAAAAAGCCATAAAAGCGGTCAGCACCGGTGGGCGATGGCGCAAGGACCAATCCAGCAGCCCCACGTAGCGAAATCGGAGCCTCTCAAATAGATCATTGAAAATATGGTGAATCTGCCGGAGAACGCTCATCCGTTCGGCCGGTCCTTCGCCGTCGTCCTGGTAGCGGCTGATTTCCGACCCAAGAAGATAGCTCATCATCGTCGGGACGAGCGTACGCGACAGCAGATAGGAAGCGAGCAGGGCAAACACAACCGCCATGGCGAGCGGAGTAAATAGATACTTCGCGGTTCCCGTGAGCAGCAGCACCGGCACAAAGACGATGCAGATGGAAATGGTTGCGACAAATGTCGGGACGGCTATCTGCGAAGCGCCGTCGAGTACCGCGCGAATGAGCGGTTTCCGCATCCCGATGTTGCGGTGTGTATTCTCAATCTCGACCGTGGCATCGTCCACCAGAATGCCAACAGCCAGCGCCAAGCCGCCGAGCGTCATCACATTGATCGTCTGGCCCAGGAGGCTTAGCAACCAGAGGGACGTCAGGATAGAGAGTGGAATCGAGATGCACACAATCAAAGTGCTGCGCCAGCTTCCCAGGAACAACAGAATCATCAGACCCGTCAGTCCCGCAGCGATTAGCGCTTCGCGGAGTACGGCTTGAATTGCAGCCCGGACAAAAAGGGATTGATCCGCAAGCGCCGTTACCTTCAGATCCGCGGGCAGGTTCGCCAGGATTCTGGGAAGAGCGGCCTTCACCGCGTTGACGATAGAAAGCGTGGAGGCTTTTCCGTTTCTGGTGATAGTAATAAGAACGCCGCGGGAGCCGTTGGTGCGGACAATGTTGTTTTGCACCTGGAAGCCGTCGCGAATTTGTGCCACGTCCTTCATGTACACGGTGGCGCCATTGACTGTCTTGATCGGCAGATTGTTCAGTTCATCTAAAAGGACCGGACTGCTATTAACCCGCACCTGATATTCGGTTTGCGCCAGTTTGGCGGTGCCTGCCGGAAGAATCAAATTCTGAAGGTTCAGAGCATTTGAAATATCAATGGGTGAAAGTTGTTTGGCATAGAGCTCGTCCAGATTCAGATCCACCATCACGGCCCGCTGCTTCCCGCCAAACGGATAAGATACGGATGCGCCCTGCACCGTCCCGAGCGGCGTCCGGATGAAGTTATTGCCTAAGTCGAAGATTTCCTGCTCGCGCAGCGTTTTACTCGAAAGCCCGAGCTGCAGGATCGGCACACTGGCGGCGTCGTATTTAAGTACGTTCGCCGGAAACATGCCGGGCGGCATCTGGCGCAGCGCAGTCTGCATCGTTGCCGTCACCTGGGCAACCGCCATATCGATTTTGACGTTGGGATGGAAGTAGATCCGGACCACGCCGTATCCGCTATAGGACTGCGATTCAATGTGCTCGATATCGTTTACGTTCGAAGTCAGGCTGCGCTCAAAATTCGTAACAACACGTTTCTCCATCTCCTCCGGCGAGAGACCCGTATAGACCCACAAGACGCTCACAATCGGAATGTCAATGTAGGGAAAGATATCGACCGGCATCGTGGTGATGGCGGTCGCGCCCAGAATAGCCATGAGAATGGCCATGACGACGAAGGTGTAGGGACGGCCAAGGGCCAGCCGGACGATCCACATGGTGCTTTGTTTTCTAGCCGGGTATTAGAAGTATAGCGGGAGCTTTCGAGGGAGGGCGGCGGCCGAGCAGATCGAAAATCGCCAGTTCTTCTACGGCCGCAAATCAGGAAGCGTTGAAACTGTTCACCGAAGCCCCGATGCACCAGCCGGTGAATGAAACCGAGGAAATCCTGGTCAACGAAATGGCCGAGCAGTCCTGGCGCTTGCGCCGCGCCCGCGTCTAAGGACCGTGGGTTCGTTCCGCAAAAACAGAACCGCGACTGCGAAGGAGCGGCTGGCTTCGTTCCGCCATCCGAGCAGAACCCCGACTGTCAAGGAGGGGTCAAGCTGACCGCTGAACGTTGTGAGCTGCCCGCTCATTCTGGCTTTATAAGCGTCCACACCAAGTTGCCTGAACCGGCGCACGTGATGCTGCACTTTCTTGCTGTGCTCGCGCAGTCTTGTGTGCCTTACCGCTGCTGCACCAGGCCCTGGATCGCGTCCAGTTCCTTCCCGGCCTCGGCCCACTTCCCCTGCGCGCTCAACTCCCGGTACCGCTGCAGGTGTCCTTTGATCTCATTCAACGTCCGGATCGCCTGCACCGCTTCCGGCGGTGGTGCTGCCGGGGCCGGTGCGGGCCCCGCCGTGGGTTCGTTTCGCACGGGTGCCGCCGCGCCGCTCAGCTCCTGGATAAGCTGCTGAATCGCCTGCTCATAGGTATCCGCATAGGCCAGCAGGTTTCCCATCGCCAGCGCCACTTTTCGCAACTGCGGCATGCTCGCTTGCGAGGATTGAATATAAATCGGCTCCACATATAGAAAACTGTTATCGATGGGAAGCACCAGCGTCTGCCCGCGCAGCACCTGCGAGCCTTGTTGGTTCCACAAGCTCAGGTCTTTCGAAATCGTCTGGTCCTGATTGATCCGTGCGTCAATCTGCCTTGGTCCGAAAATGATGTTCTGTTTGGAAAGCTGCTCGAACACCAGCTCGCCCAGGTGCTGGCCGTCGCAGCGCGCATACATCACTCCGATCAGGTTGTCCTTATTCGCCGGCGTGAACGTCGTGATCAACATGAACTCCGGCGTATCGCTGTCGGGAAGCGTCGCCACCACATAGGTCGGCGTAACTGGGTTCGTTTCCCCTTGCTGCCCGGCAGTCTTGGCCAGATCCCACAAGTCCGCCCGGTTATAAAATGCTTCCGGATCCCGCATATGAAATGTCCGGTAAATCTCCGCCTGCGCGCTAAACAACGTCTCGGGATAACGCGCGTGAGCCCGTAAATCGGCTGGCATGGCCGACATGGGCTTGAACAAGGTCGGAAACAGCCGCTCATACGCTTGGATCAGCACATCGTCCGGCGCAAACACATACAGATTCGTTTCCCCGGTATACGCGTCGATCGTCGCCTTCACCGAATTGCGAATGTAATTAAACGCCTGGCCGTTGTTTAAGTCCAGATCCCGCGAGTACGGATGCGCATCGGACGACATGTACCCATCCACCATCCAGACCAGGCGCCCTGAATCGGTCAGAACGATATACGGGTCCGTATCCCAGGTAAGAAACCCCGCTAATTTATGGAGGCGCTCCAGCACCGCCCGGTGGATCATCATCCGGCTATTACCCGTCAGATAATCCGTCAGCAGAATGTTCGCGTCGCCATAATCCACCGCCGCAGCCAGACGCATAAACAGAGACGATATCGGGAACCCGCCGGGCCCGGAGTATTTGGTATAGCGGCTTTCCGATCCCGACGGATAATTGAACTCGGGCTGCGCCGTATTCACGAATACCGGTTCCTGCGCGACCTCGCTGTAATAAATTTCGGGCCGCGTAAATTTCAGGCTTTTGGTCGTCACTACCGGCGGCGCATCTTTGATAAACAGCATCGGGAGCCCGTCCGGCGTAATGCGGTTCGCCTCCGCCATGACGATTCCGTAGCCGTGCGTATACATCAGGTGCGGATTGATCCAGCGCTGCTGTGCCTCGCCCAACTGCCGGATGTCCAATTCGCGCGGTGCGACCAGCACTTGCCGCAACTGCCCGTCAATCGTGTAGCGGTCGACATCCGTATCCATGTAAATGTATGGCCGCAGCGGCTGGATTTGCGAGATTGTGTCGTGGAAGGCGCGCCAGTCCCATAGCCGCACGTTATCGAGCAGCGCCCGGTGCTTTGCATAATCGATCGGAATCTCCGGGTCCGCTTCAAGCGTGGTCTCCCGCACGCGCTGGTTCAATCCATAAGCCGACCGAGTGGCATCGATATGGTATTGAATGTACGGACGCTCCAACGCGAGTTCGTTAGGCCGCACATACAATCCGGAGAGGATGGGCGGAAGAATAAAACGAATCGGCAGCAGCAAAAGCAGCAGCAGCGCCCAGCGTCCGCGCCTCAATAAAACTAGCGCTGCCGCCAGCACCGCGCCGGCAATCATCATCCATTGCAGCGGCAGCACAATGTGGTGCGCCACCCAATCCACCCCCACCAGATATTGCCCGTGATCGTCGAACAGAAGCTCGTACCGGTCGAAAAAGATCTTTACCGCGAGCCCCACCAGGAAAATCGCGACCACGAGCCGCACGAAGAACGACGTGAACAACTCGCGCATCGAGATCGGTTCGAACTCAAACGGAACGTGCGGCGAGGAGCCCGGTACGCGCCGGCTCAATTCCTCGATATGCGCCGCCAGCCAGTAAATGACCAGCGTCAAAATGGCCCCCACCAGCACGAGATGCAGCAGCATGTTGTAAAACGGGAGCCCGAAGAAATAGAAGTGCAGCGGCCTGTGAAAGATCGGGTCGAGATACTCGGCGGCCGTTGCCGCGAACCGCCTTCCGCCGAAGTAGCGCACCGCCGTCCAACTGTCGACTGTGGCATTCGCGACCCCCAGCGCGAACAGCAGAAACACCACTACCGCAATACGCGAAATGATGTTGCGTTTGAGAAATCCGAAAAGTGGCGCTTCGCTCCCGCGTCGCATTCCCAGTCGGAAGGCGATCCAGAAGGCAACAAACAGCAGCACGAACGCGGCGGCCACCGGGACCGTCCCGTACAGCCATAGGTTGATCCAGGTGTCCACCTGGTGCATCTCCGACCACCAGGAGTAATCGATGATCGTGGACGCGATGTATCGCGAACACGCGAGCAGCGCAATGATCACGATGACGGTCGCGATCAACCCGCTCCGCGACCGCCGCTGTTGCCCTATCAATATGTCTTGCATGAGCCGGCCACTCGCTTACGCGCGTGGTTCTGTAAAGCACGGTAACAGAACCGCGACCGTGAGGGAGCGTTCTTCCATCATTTCACGCCGCGTTCGGCTTCTCATCCGCTTCCTGCAACACCGTCAGTAGTCCTCGCGTCGCCTGATTAAACGCCTTGCGCCGCCGGTGAACAATCCGTACCGGACGATACAGTTCGGCCGGGTTCAAATGCAGCGCCAGCAGACGGCCCTGCGCCAGATCCTCTCGCATGACTCGTTTCGGCATCAGGCTGATCCCGGCCCCGTGCGCCACGGCCTCTTTGATCATTTGCAGATTATCGAAAGACAGAACGGTCTGAACGCTAACCTTATGTTCTCGCAGGTAGCGCTCGATGTGGTTTTGAATCGGCAGGTCATCATCATAGCCGATGAAGAGTTCGCCGTCGAGCGCCGAGACAGGAACCGCGTGCTGCCGGGAAAGCCGATGATCTGGCGCGACCGCGACCACCATTTCTTCGTCGCGCCAGGGAAGAGCCACCACGTCGCGCGAGGATTCGGCGTAGCTCATCAGTCCCAGATCGGCCTGGTCGGAGGCCACCGCGTCCCAAACGCGCTCCGGCCGCAGAAACGAAACCTGTAACTCGGCGTCGGGAAACCGCTGGGCGAAGCGTGCCTCAATCTGATCCATCTCCGAAAGCCCCACCGAGTAGATGGCCGCCAGCCGCGTCGTCCCGCCGGAGCGCTCTTTCAGAAACGCCAGGCTCGCTTGCAGCTCTTCTTCGCGGCGCAGCACGTCGCGGCAGTATTCGGCGTACAGCTTACCGGCGCTGGTCACCTTCAAAGGCCGGGTGCTCCGGTCGAACAGTTCGGCTCCCAGTTCCCGCTCGACTTCCTGAATCGCCTGGCTGGCCGCCGATTGGCTCACGCCGTTGGTGCGCGCGGCCTTGCTAACGCTACGAAAGTGAGCAACATCACGGATTAAACGCAGATTTGCCAGGGTCATGGGGGAGGGTCGCCCGAATATCAGATTCTCTAATACTATACACCCAACAGATTCAATTTGACGAATAATTCTTCGACCCGCTATACTGACCCTATCTCCCCGATTTGAGATAGGAGACCTAGTGTATCCAGAATGCTTACAGAACCCCGACCGTGAGGGAGGGGTGCTTCCCGAACCCCAAGGCCTCTACGACCCCGCCAATGAGCACGATGCCTGTGGCATTGGCTTTGTGGTCAACATCCAGGGTGAGCCCTCGCACGACATCGTGCTGAAGGGACTGCAAATTCTGGTCAACCTCTCGCATCGCGGCGCCTGTGGCTGCGATTCCGAAACCGGCGACGGCGCGGGCATTCTCATCCAGATTCCTCACCAGTTCTTCGCCAAAGAAGCGCGGTCGCTCGGTTTCTCGCTGCCTGCGCCCGGCGAATACGGCATTGCGATGTGCTTCCTTCCGGTCGAGCGGCAGCAACGGCTCGCCTGCGAAGGTCTGCTCGAAAAAATCTCCCGCGAAGAAGGTCTCACGGTTCTCGGTTGGCGCGACACCCCGGTGGATGTGGATGCGATCGGCCGCGTGGCGCGCGCGTCCCAACCCTACATTGAACAGTTCTTCGTCGGCTGCCCGGCAGGCATGGACGCCAACCAGTTCGAGCGCAAGCTCTTCGTAGTCCGCAAGCGTGTGGAAGCCCTGGTCGCGCAATCGGACCTGCGCGATAAGGACTTCTTCTACATCCCGTCGTTCTCTGCGCGCACCATCATTTATAAGGGCCTGCTGCTGGCGAACCAGATCGCGGAGTTCTATAACGAACTGCTCGATCCCGATACCAAGAGCGCCATGTGTCTCGTGCACCAGCGCTTCTCGACGAATACATTTCCCACGTGGCAACTAGCGCATCCGTTCCGCTATCTCTGCCATAACGGCGAAATCAACACAGTTCGCGGCAACGTGAACTGGATGAATGCGCGCCAGTCGGTCATGTCGTCCCCGCACTTCGACGACATGAAGAAGCTCTTCCCGCTGATTCAGCCCGGTGTGAGCGATTCGGCCGCGCTGGATAATGCGGTCGAACTCTTGACCATGGCCGGACGCTCGCTGCCGCATGTGATGGCGATGCTGATTCCCGAAGCCTGGGACGCCGACAGCACCATGCCCGCCGAAAAGCGCGCCTTTTACGAGTACCACGCGTCTTTGATGGAGCCCTGGGACGGCCCGGCAGCCGTCGCGTTCACCGATGGCCGCGTGATCGGCGCCACGCTCGATCGCAACGGCCTCCGTCCGGCTCGCTATCTGGTCACGAAAGACGGCCTGCTCGTGATGGCCTCCGAAACCGGAGTGCTGCCCTTTGAAGCGAACGAAATCGAATACAAGGGACGCTTGCAGCCGGGCAAAATGCTGCTGGTCGATCTCGAACAGGGCCGCATCGTTCCCGACGAGGAAATCAAATTTCAACTCGCCACCCGCAAGCCGTATGGCGAATGGCTGAAGGCCAACCAGGTCACGCTCGAATCGCTCCCGGAGCCGAGCCGCGTGCAAGGCTCCGATCACGAAACGGTTCTATTACGGCAGCGCTGCTTCGGCTACACCGACGAAGATCTGCGGTTCCTGATTGCACCCATGGCATCCGATGCTCAGGAGGCAATCGGCTCCATGGGAATCGATACGCCGCTCGCTTGTCTCTCGGACAAGCCGCAGTCGATGTTCAACTACTTCAAGCAGTTGTTCGCGCAGGTCACGAACCCGCCCATCGACCCGATTCGCGAAGAGCTGGTGATGTCGCTGACCAGCTACATCGGCACCGAACGGAACATCCTCAACGAGACCCCGGAAAACTGCCACACGCTGAAGATGCCGCATCCGGTGTTGACCAACCGCGATCTCGAAAAGCTGCGGCGCGTCTCACGGGGCGATCTGCTGGCCTCCACGCTGCCCATCACGTTCAGCGCTCCCGAAGGCGAAAGGGGTTTAAAGCGCGCGCTCGACGGCCTCTGCCGCCGCGCGTCCCTGGCAGTCAAAGCGGGCTACACATTGTTGATCCTCTCCGACCGCGGCATCGACGAAGAGTTCGCGCCGATTCCGTGCCTGCTCGCTTTAACCGCTGTTCACAACCATCTGGTTCGCGAAGGAACCCGCACAGGCGTCGCGCTGATCATTGAATCCGGCGAGCCGCGCGAAGTGATGCACTATGCGCTGCTGATCGGCTACGGGGCGAGCGCGATCAATCCGTATCTCGCCATCGAGACCATCGAAGAGATGGCCGTTGCGGGCGAGCTCGCAAAGCCCATTACGCCGGAACAGGCCATCAAGAACTACATCAAAGCGGTGAACAAGGGCCTGCTGAAGATCTTCTCGAAGATGGGCATTTCGACGCTCCAGAGCTATCGCGGCGCCCAGATCTTCGAGGCTATCGGACTCAGCAAGGAGTTGGTCGATCAGTACTTCACGGGCACTGCTTCCCGCATCGAAGGCGTTGGCCTGGACGTGTTGGCCAAAGAAGCGGTCGAGAAGCACTCGTTTGCCTTCCGCCCGGTATCCGATTCCGAGCCGGAGCTGGCCATCGGCGGCAATTACCAGTACCGCATCGGGGGTGAGCGCCACTTGCTGAACCCGCTCACCGTCAGCAAGCTGCAACATTCGGTTAGGCAGGGGAGTTACGCCACCTTCCAGGAGTTCACGAAACTTATTGACGAGCAGAACGAGGAAGTCTGCACACTGCGCGGCCTGATGCAGTTGAAGACGACCCCGCGTCCCATCCCGATTGACGAAGTGGAGCCCGCTTCCGAAATTGTAAAGCGCTTCGCAACGGGCGCGATGTCGTTCGGCTCCATCAGCGCCGAAGCTCACGAGACGCTCGCCATCGCGATGAACCGCATTGGCGGACGTTCGAACACGGGCGAGGGCGGGGAGGACGAAGCACGTTACATCCAGCTTCCGAACGGCGATTCCAAGCGCAGTGCCATCAAGCAGGTCGCTTCCGGTCGCTTCGGCGTCACTACGCATTACCTCGTCAACGCCGACGAATTACAGATCAAAATCGCCCAGGGGGCGAAGCCCGGCGAAGGCGGGCAGTTGCCCGGTCACAAGGTAGACGAGACCATTGCACGCGTCCGGCATTCAATTCCAGGCGTCGGGCTCATCTCGCCGCCGCCGCATCACGATATCTATTCCATCGAAGATCTGGCGCAACTGATCTACGATTTGAAGAACGTCAATCCGGCGGCACGGGTCTCCGTGAAGCTGGTGGCCGAAGTCGGCGTCGGAACCGTCGCGGCCGGCGTCTCCAAAGCGCATGCCGATGTAGTTCTCATCAGCGGCTACGAGGGCGGTACCGGCGCTTCGCCGCTCACTTCCATCCGCCACGCGGGAATTCCTTGGGAACTGGGGCTAGCAGAGACACAACAGGTCCTGGTGATGAATGATCTGCGCAGCCGCATCCGAGTGCAGGTCGATGGAAAACTGCAAACCGGACGCGATGTTGTGATCGCCGCTCTGCTGGGCGCGGAAGAGTTTGGATTCTCCACCGCTCCGCTGGTGGCGATGGGTTGCATCATGATGCGCAAGTGCCATCTGAATACCTGCCCGGTCGGCATCGCGACGCAGAACCCGGTGCTCCGGAAAAAGTTCGCGGGCACTCCCGAGCACGTCATTAATTATTTCTTCTACGTGGCGCAGGAAGTCCGCGAATGGATGGCAAAGCTGGGCTTCCGCACCATGAGCGAGATGATCGGCCGCGTAGACATGATCGAGATGCGTCCCGCCGTTTCGCATTGGAAGGCGCGCGGGCTGGATTTCTCGTCCATTCTCTACAATCCGCAGGTGCCTGGGCGTGTGGGACGGCGCTGCACGATTGCCCAGAATCACGGCCTCGAAGAGGCGCTCGATCATCAATTGCTCGATCGCGTCAAGGGGTCCATCGAAACGGGTCAGCCGGCTGAGATCAGCATGCCGGTACGCAATGTCCACCGGACGGTGGGTTCCATGCTGAGCGGCGAAATCGCCCGCCGGTACGGCGCGGCCGGTTTGCCGGACGACACGATTCGCATCAAGCTGACCGGCTCGGCGGGCCAGAGCTTTGGCGCGTTCCTGACCAAAGGTGTTTCGCTGACGCTCGAAGGCGATGCCAACGATTATGTCGGCAAGGGCCTTTCGGGCGGTCGGATCGTTGTGTTTCCGCCGCGCGGGTCTACGTTCGCTCCCGAAGAAAATATCGTCATCGGTAACACCGTACTCTACGGCGCCATCAGCGGCGAAGCCTATTTCAGCGGCGTTGCGGGCGAGCGCTTTGCCGTTCGCAATTCCGGAGCCACCGCCGTTGTGGAAGGCGTCGGCGACCATGCCTGCGAATACATGACCAACGGAACGGTCGTCGTTCTGGGCCGGACCGGACGCAACTTCGCGGCTGGAATGAGCGGCGGTATCGCTTACGTTCTGGACCCGAGCGGCGAGTTCGTTCGGGTGCGCTGTAATCGCGCCGGTGTGGATCTGGAGCCGATCTTCGAAACCGAAGACGTGCTGGTGCTCGAACGGCTCATTCGCAAACATATCGAGTACACGGGCAGTCCGCTGGGCAAGCGCATTCTTGAACACTGGAACGCGATGCTGCCGCACTTCGTAAAGGTGTTCCCGCACGAGTTCAAACGCGTATTGGGGCAAAAGCGGGAAGCTGTGCAAAGCCTGCCGGGCGGAGCAGAAATCGTCGCGCACGCGACTGCGGTCGGTGAGCGTCTGAGGTGAAATTTTGGGGAAAGTAACAGGTTTTCTGGAGTACACGCGGGAAGCCCCGCCCCGCCGTCCGGTGCTGGAGCGGGTAAACGACTGGTTTGAAGTCTACCAGGACGTTCCGGAGCAGCAGCTTCAAAAGCAGGCGGGCCGCTGCATGGATTGCGGCATTCCGTTCTGTCATACCGGATGTCCGGTGAACAATCTCATTCCGGACTGGAACGACCACGTCTGGCATGGGCGCTGGCAGGAAGCCATTCGCGCCTTGCACGCCACCAACAATTTCCCGGAATTCACGGGCCGCATCTGCCCCGCGCCGTGCGAGGCAGCCTGCGTGCTCGGCATCAACGACAAGCCGGTCACCATCAAAGTCGTTGAGCAAAACATTGTCGACCGTGCTTTTGCGGAAGGCAGGGTGCAACCGGAGCCGCCCCGGCGGCGTACCGGAAAACGGGTGGCCATTATCGGTTCGGGACCGGCCGGCCTCGCTGCCGCCCAGCAGCTAAACCGGGCTGGTCACTACGTGGCCGTCTTCGAAAAGCAGGATCGGATTGGCGGTCTGCTGCGCTACGGCATTCCCGATTTCAAAATGGAGAAGTGGGTGCTCGACCGCCGTCTCGAACAGTTGTACGCCGAGGGCATCGAGTTCCGCACCGGCACGCAAGCCGGCGTCGATATCCCTACTGACGAGTTGCTGCGCAACTTCGACGCGACGCTTCTCGCCATTGGAGCCGAGCAGCACCGCGATCTCGAAATTCCGGGCCGCGAATTGAAAGGAATCCATTTCGCCATGGATTACCTGGTCCAGCAGAACCGGCGTGGCGCCGGCGACCGGCTGTCCGGCGCCGAGGAAATTCTGGCGACCGGCAAGCGCGTCGTCATCATTGGCGGCGGCGACACCGGAGCCGACTGCCTGGGCACCGCTCACCGGCAGAAGGCCGAATCGGTCCACCAATTGCAAATCCATCCGATGCCGCCGGAAGACCGGCATCCCAGCACACCGTGGCCGCTCTGGCCTTTGCAGTTGCGGATGGAAGCGGCGCACGAAGAGGGCGGCGTCCGCGAGTGGAGCGTGCTGACCACGCACTTCAGCGGCGATGAGGAAGGAAATGTTAAGCGATTACATTGCGTACGTGTCGGCCCAAAACCGCATTTCGAGCGCATGCCCGGCAGCGAATTTTATCTCGATGCCGATCTGGTTCTCATCGCCATCGGCTTCTCTGGACCCACGAAACAGAAGCTGCTTTCGGATCTCCCGCTCGCATTAGATGAGCGCGGAAATGTCAAAGCAGATGCCACTTTCATGACGTCTGTTCCGGGCATATTTTCAGCAGGGGATGCTCACCGCGGGCAATCCCTAGTCGTATGGGCTATTGCGGAAGGGCGAAAAGCGGCGCACCACATCGACCGGTTTCTGACCGGATCCAGCCAGTTACCGGTTTAGAGTAGCGATCAAGCGTCAGCGCTTGCCGCCGACTTGCGTTTAATCTCCAGATCTTCCAGAAAAACGTAGTAGAGGGAATCTGCGTAACGCACCTTCAAGGTGTGGTCATCGAAACCTGCTCCGCAGGCTTCGATCTGTGCTCCGCGAGGGAGCTTCAGGACCGGACCGAGCCCTGTCAGGCCTGCTCCGGCGGGGAGTACTTGGATAGCGGGAATGTCCGTGGAAAGCGTATAGCTCAGGTGAGAGTAGGGCGACTCGGAAGTAAGTACAGCGTCGGCATTCCACATGCAGTCACCTCAATTGGGATTGAGTCAACCCGAGATTAGCATCATTTAATTTGCCGGGCAAGCATTTTAACGTGAATATTCGTTGAATTCAAGATATTTCCAGCACCCCTGATACTTACACCGGACCTACCGTGAGCTGATCTAATTCGTCCAGTAATACGTGGAACCTATCGCATGTCGGGAGTAAGCTGTTAGTCACGATGGCGGCCAATCAGCGTCAACTGGCTATGGACAAGGTGGAGGTCCTCCGTCGAACCGACCTGTTCCGCGCTTTGAATGAGGATCTTTTGAGAAAGATCGCTACTCACGGCGTCGCCCGTCAACTGGAGCGGGGCCAGATACTATTCTCCGAGCACGAGGAAGCATCCGCGGTCTATGTGGTGGCGAGCGGTGAGCTCCGGTCAATCCGGCAAAGCGCCGAAGCCCGGGAGCAGGTGCTCTCGACCGAGCGCGCAGGCGCCATTCTGGCGCTGGCTCCGGTGTTTAACAGCGGCAAGTTTTACAGCACTGTAATCGCTGACACTCCCGCGCAGGTGCTCTGCATCGACCGGGATGAGATGCGCGAACTCTGCCAGGAACACAAGGATCTCTTCTGGCACGCGGCGCGCGTGCTTGCGCACAAAGTGCGCCATTTGGCTGGGCTGGTGGAAACTCTGGCCCTCCGGAACGTGGAGCAGCGCGTGGCGCAATTTATCCTCACAATCGCCCGCGAAAGGGGATTGCCGGCGGATGACGGCTGCATTGTGGAGTTGAAGCTGACGCGCAGCCAGATGGCGGCGCGCCTGGGTTCGGCTCGTGAAGTCGTTTCGCGAGCCCTCACGCGCCTCGATGAGTCGGGTCTCATACAGATGGGCGGCCGCCGCCTTGTGACCATTCCCAATATGCGGGCGCTAAGCGCCTTTGCCGGTGTGGAGCGTGAAGCGGACAAGACGGAGATCGCCTCGGAAGTTGCTTCCGACGTCGCTTAATTTCCCTTGTGGTTTGGCCGGAGCGGAGATTCGCCGTTCCAATCGAGCTGTTCGATCGCGTTAAGTAAATCTTCACAGCGCACGTTGTGCTGTCTGCACACTTCCTGCACGGTGCGGTTCTCACTGCCCGTGATTGGGATGCCGAATCTGGAAAACACAACCATCGTGCTGGGCAAAGCGGAAACCAGGCTGCCGACGGTCGTGGTTGATTCTAACTTCATAAACGCATAACTTACAAGCCGCGGTAATTGGACCAGCGAAAAATCAATCTGTTCTATCTGCTCTCAGGGTAGAAAGATTTGCGCCGAAGAGCCGTGATAAAACTCACAAACAGCAACTCCAATATGAAAAGATACGCAAGATCGCGCGTGCAAGCTAGTGACAAAAAACACAGTAATTCCTCAGCCTTACACCGAGACTATTAATTGGGAGTGTTACTCTCCCGGTGTTATTCGATCATGCCCATCGATTCCGCAGATTTTGCACGCGCCTATGAGCGCTATTATGGCCGCACCATCCGGCTGCTCTGTACGAAAGGTTTGCGAATAGAAGACGCCCAGGAGTTTGCGCAGTTAGCGTGGGCGCGCGCCTGGGAAAGGCGCGTGCAGCTTCGGCGTCCGTGCCAGTTGGCCTCTTGGGTGAGCACCATTGCCATTAACGAATTCCGGACCCATTTGCGGCACAACGGCCGGGAGCAACAGTTGGAAGCCCAGGACGCTCCTTGCGAGCCGTCCGTCATCACGCGCCGCTTAATCGAACAATTGCTCAGCGGCAATGCGCGCTATGGCTCCATTCTGGAAGCGTTTTATCTGTTCGGCTATTCGGCCGACGAGATTGCTAAACTGCACAACACCTCCGGCGTCGCTATCCGCGTTCGCCTGGCGCGCGCTCGCGCGGCGATACGGCCCTTGGTTGCCTCAAAAAGCAGCCGCCCGAGAGCCTAGGCGCGCCGCCGCCGCCGATATTACATAAGTCTTACAAACTAGCCTGCTGACCCCTGTTATTTTCAGAATGGACACCAATGGCAGATCAGCTAGGAAGCACTGTATACAACATTTCAGATCGAGAGAAAATGAACTGGGTCACCACCCTGACCCTGGTAGTTCTACACATTGGAGCGATTGGCGCGCTGTTTCTGTTCAACTGGCGGGCTGCGCTGGTCGCGCTGTTTCTCTATTGGATGGCAACCGGGCTCGGAATCAGCATGGGCTACCACCGGTTACTGACGCACCGCTCCTATAAGGTGCCGCAGGCGCTTGAATATTTTTTCGCGATTTGTGGCGCATTGACGCTCGAAGGCGGCCCGATCTTTTGGGTCGCCACGCACCGCATCCATCATCAGAAATCCGATCGTGAAGGAGACCCCCATTCTCCGCGCGATGGCGCGTGGTGGGCGCACGTCGGCTGGTTGTTGTTTGGAGAAGCGAAACACAACAACACGCGGCTGATGTCGAGGTATGCGCCGGATCTCGCCAAGCACCGCTTCTACATCTGGCTCAACAATTACCACTGGCTGCCGCTGGCCGCGTTAAGCGTGCTGCTATTCCTCGTCGGCGGGCTCCCGATGCTCCTGTGGGGGACTTGCCTGCGGGTCGTCGTCGGGCTGCACGCGACCTGGCTGGTCAATTCCGCGACGCACATGTGGGGCTCGCGCCGGTTCGCCACACGCGATGATTCGCGCAATAACTGGTGGGTGGCGCTCATCACCTTCGGCGAAGGCTGGCACAACAACCACCACGCGCATCCGACTTCGGCCCGCCATGGTCTGACCTGGTACGAGTTCGATATCTCCTGGATTCAGATCAAGCTTCTGAAGCTCCTGGGTGTTGCGAAGTCCATTTATACGGCCAAAGCCGAAAACGAGACCGCAAAGCGCCAGGCAGCCTGACTGCAGTAGTCTGGCCCGCTAAGCTGGACTTGATGGTTGTAGCGGGCCGCCGGAAATCTATAGCCTTCTTCATCGCCCTGGGAATCGGGCTGATTGCGGTCACGCTCCTTCTCTATATCGGCTGGGTGCTGTTGGACTGGCAGCGCGGAATCCTGCTGTTTTTCGGCTCCCTGCTGCTGGTCATGATTATCGGCGGTGTCGTGCTGAACACCATTTTCCTGGTCCGCGAGATCCGGCGTAACGAGCAGCACGACGCCTTCATCAATGCCGTCACGCACGAGCTCAAAACGCCAGTCGCCTCCATCCGGCTTTACCTAGAAACGCTGCTGACGCGGATTGTGGACGAGGACAAGCGCCGCGATTTCTACCACATCATGCTGGCCGATAGCGAACGCTTGCTGGGGACCATCGAGCAGGTGTTGCGCACAGGACGCGTGGGCACCTCGCGCCGGCTGGTGAATCGCTCGCCCGTCGATCTCAACAGCCTGGTGGAAGAGTGTGTGAACCGCGCTCGTACTTTATATAGCCTCCAACCGCAAGCCTTGACGTACCAGCCCGGTCCGGTGCTCACCATTTCCGGCGATCCCGATGAGCTGCGCGCCGCTGTTTCCAACCTCATCGATAATGCCGTGAAGTATTCCGGGAACGACGTGAAGGTCGTCGCCGAAATTGGAAGCATGGATGGAAAATATGGCATTGTGCGCGTGAGGGATCGCGGGGTGGGCATTCAAAAGAGCGAGCTCAAGCGCATTTTCAAGCGCTTCTACCGCATTCCGGGGCCTCATTCGGTCCGCCTGAAAGGAACCGGGCTGGGGCTCTACATCGTTCGTTCCGTGGCGAAACGGCACGGCGGCCGGGTCTGGGCCGAGAGTGAAGGGCCGGGCCGCGGCAGCACGTTTGTCATGGAACTTCCGATTGCCACATGAGCCGGATTCTGATCGTCGAAGACGAGCTGCATCTGGCCAACGGCTTACGCTTCAACCTGGAAGAAGAAGGCTATCAGGTGGAAGTGGTGGAAACGGGCGAAGAAGCGCTTGAGCTTCTAGCGCCGAAACCGCCCCCTTTCGATGTCCTGGTGCTGGACGTGATGCTGCCCGGCAAAAACGGGTTTGCCGTGATGTCGGAGATCCGGCAGGCTGGCCAGTTCATTCCGACCCTGATGCTGACCGCGCGCGGTCACCCCGACGACATCTTGCGCGGCTTTGCGTCCGGCGCGGATGATTACCTGACGAAGCCATTCGAGCTGGCGATTCTTATTGCCCGAATCCGCGGCTTGTTACGCCGTCAGGAGTGGCTCAAAGCTTCGGTAGCAGCCGACGTTTTCACGTTCGGCAAGAAAGGCGAGAAGGTGGTCAACTTCGACCTGCTTGAACTGCGCGTCGAGGAGCAGGTGTTTCCCTTGACTTTAATGGAAGCGAACCTCCTCCGTTACCTGATCCGGCACGAAGGCAAGCCGGTCTCCAGAAAGACGATGCTCGAACAGGTCTGGGACGTGCACGAAGATACCGACACGCGTCCCATCGACAATTTCATCGTGCGCTTGCGGCGCTACATCGAAGACGATCCGAAGCGGCCCCGCCATTTGCAGACCGTTCGTAGCGTGGGATATAAATTTGTAGCAGCTCCTGAGTGATGGCGGATCTCAAACACGTTCCGGGATTCCAGTTCGTCGATCACGTGGCGATTGCTGTCCGGCCCGGCGAGTTGGAGGCACAGATTGAGGCTTACAAAAAGCTGGGATTCTCGGAAGTGCATCGGGAAGATGTGCTCGGCCGGGATCAGGTGCGCGAGGTTCTCTTGCAATGCGGCAGTGGCCCGAGCCTGATCCAGTTGCTGGAGCCGCTCAGTCCGGAGTCTCCCGTTGCCAGGCAAATTGAAAAGGGCGGCGGGCGCGGAGGACTGGCGCATATCGCATTTCGCGTAGCAGATATTCACAACGCGTTCGGCTACATGCGAGAGAACGGGTTTGAAATGGTCGATCCGGCTCCCCGGAAGGGTTCGCGCGGAACGCAAGTCTTTTTCGTTCACCCGAAGAGTCTCGGCTATCTCATAGAAGTGGTGGAGGAAGGCGCGGCCGATGCCTGAAATGGAATTTCCACCCGTCCCCACCGCCGAATGGGAAGCGAGGATTCGCTGCGATTTAAAAGGCGCAGATTACGACAAGCTGATCTGGTCTCCGGAAGAGGACATCCGGGTAAAGCCGTATTACCGGCGCGAGGATCTCCCGCCAGTTGAGTTTGCGTTTGTTCGCAAATCAGGCGAGTGGCGGATAGCGCAGGACTGGACCGCGCCTCCCGATGCGATTCGCGCAGATCTCCACCGGGAAGCCGGCGCGAGCGTCGTTCAAGAGCTGAAGTTTGCTGTATCGGAAGCAACGAAACGGCATGGACCGGCGCAGCTTGTCTTCTCCGTAGGCTCCAATTACTTCCTGGAGATTGCGAAGCTCCGAGCTGCTCGCCTGCTGTGCGGCGCGGAGAAGATCCGTATTCATGCCCGAACCGCGCTGTGGAACAAAAACGCTGAAGATCCATATCGGAATCTGGTTCGCGCGACGGCCGAAGCGCTCTCCGCAATTATCGGCGGCTGTGACTCGCTTACTGTCGAGCCGGTCGGATTCGACCCGCGCCTCGCTTTGAGCTTGCAGCGCATCCTGAAAGAAGAAGTGCATGCAGGCTGGGTGGCCGACCCGGCCGGAGGGTCTTATTACGTCGAGGCCTTGACCGACATGCTGGCGGGCGCGCTGATGAAGGAACAGAGCCGCGACCAAAGGGAGCGGTTTTTTCCAACTAGCGGCGATACCTGGCTAACTCCCGAACGCATTCCGGTGAAGCGCATCTACACTTCCGCCGACATCGCCGGCATGGAACATCTCGACTACGCCGCGGGAATCCCGCCCTTCCTCCGCGGCCCGTATTCCACCATGTACGCGCTCCAGCCGTGGACCATTCGGCAGTACGCGGGTTTCTCCACCGCGGAAGAATCCAACGCGTTTTACCGTCGCAATCTGGCCGCTGGCCAAACCGGTTTATCCGTCGCGTTCGATCTGCCGACCCATCGGGGCTATGATTCGGACAACGAACGCGTCGCGGGCGATGTCGGAAAGGCGGGCGTTGCGGTCGACTCGGTCGAAGACATGAACATCCTGTTCGACCAGACTCCGCTCGACCGCATCTCGGTATCGATGACGATGAACGGCGCGGTTCTCCCAGTGCTGGCCTTTTACATCGTCGCCGCGGAAGAGCAGGGTGTCGCGCCCGAGCAACTGAGCGGCACGATTCAGAACGACATCCTCAAAGAGTTCATGGTCCGGAACACCTACATCTATCCTCCCGGACCCTCCATGCGGATCGTGGGGGATATTTTCCGGTATTGCGCGGCCCGGATGCCGAAGTTCAATTGCATTTCGATCAGCGGATATCACATGCAGGAAGCGGGCGCGCCGGCCGATTTGGAGGTTGCCTACACGCTCGCCGACGGACTCGAATATCTGCGCACCGGAATTCAGGCCGGGCTCGCGATCGACGACTTTGCTCCTCGCCTGAGCTTTTTCTGGGGCATCGGCATGAACCATTTCATGGAAATTGCCAAGCTCCGAGCCGCGCGAGTGCTGTGGGCAAAGCTGGTGAAGGGTTTCCAACCGAAGAATGAAAAGTCGATGGCTCTGCGGGCGCATTGCCAGACCTCGGGCTGGAGCCTTACGGCCCAGGACGTCTTCAACAACATTACGCGAACCTGCGTGGAAGCGCTCGCGGCCGCGCTCGGCCACACGCAGTCGCTGCACACCAATGCGCTAGATGAGGCTATTGCGCTGCCGACCGATTTTTCGGCGCGGATTGCGCGGGATACCCAGATTTATTTGCAGAAGGAAACCGGAATCACCAGGGTTGTCGATCCGCTTGGCGGCAGTTACTATGTGGAAACGCTGACGCATGAGTTAATGGATCGCGCCTGGCAGTATATCCAGGAAGTGGAAGCTCTCGGCGGAATGACAAAAGCGATTGAGGCTGGTCTGCCTAAGATGCGCATCGAGGAAGCCGCTGCGCGCCGGCAGGCCCGCATCGATTCGGGTCAGGAGGTGATTGTCGGAGTAAACAAATATCAAGCGGAAACTGAGCAGCAGGTCGAACTTCTGGAAGTGGATAATCGAGCGGTGCGCGAGAACCAGGTCCGGCGGCTCGCAGAAATTCGGCGGACGAGAAATAATCAAGCCGTCCAGCAGTGCCTGGGAGCTCTAACTCGCGCGGCTGAAAGCGGCAGCGGTAATCTGCTGGAATTGTCCGTAAATGCTGCCCGGGCGCGCGCCACGCTGGGCGAAATTTCGGCTGCGCTCGAAAAGGTGTTCGGGAGGTTTCATGCCGTGAATCGTACGATTACCGGGATCTACTCGGCCGAGAGCCACAACGACCCCGAGTTCAATAAAGCCCGGCGCATGGCGCATGAATTCGCGAAGCTGGAAGGCAGGCAGCCGCGCATCCTGGTGGCCAAACTGGGGCAGGATGGACATGATCGCGGTTCCAAAGTAATAGCTACCGCATTCGCCGATATCGGATTTGATGTCGACGTCGGACCACTCTTTCAAACGCCACGCGAAGCGGCCCGTATGGCCGTCGAGAACGATGTGCATGTGGTGGGCGTCTCCACGCTGGCAGGTGGGCACAAAACTCTGGTTCCCGAGATGATTCAGGAACTCCGGCGGCTCGGACGCGAGGACATCCTGGTATTTGTAGGCGGAGTGATGCCTCCGCAAGATTACGATTATCTGCGCAGTGCGGGAGTCATGGCTATCTTCGGGCCGGGCACTACGATTCCCGTGTGCGCGCAGTCCATCCTCGCGGCATTGAGCGATCAACTAACCGGTGCCACGACAAAGTAGGCTCACCGCACAGCAATATATTGACGGCATTCTGCGCGGCGAGCGCGCTACACTCGCGCGCGCCATCACTCTTATCGAGAGCGCATTACCTGCCGATACCGAACTGGCGATGGACGTCATAACCGGAATCTTGCCGCACACCGGCAATGCGCATCGGATCGGCATCAGCGGCCTCCCGGGCGCCGGAAAAAGCACGTTCATCAACACGCTGGGCCTGTATGTTATCCGCGAATACAGCCAGAAGATCGCAGTCCTGACCGTCGATCCCTCGAGTCCGTTTTCGGGCGGCAGCATTCTAGGAGACAAGACCCGGATGGAACACCTCGCCGCTGAAGAGAACGCATTCATCCGGCCGTCGCCCTCGCGCGGCCACTTGGGCGGCGTGTCGCGGCGCACGCGCGAAGCGATCCTGCTGTGCGAGGCGGCCGGGTACGGCGCCGTTTTTGTCGAGACCGTTGGTGTCGGTCAATCGGAAACCACGGTACGTTCCATGTCCGACTTCTTTCTGTTTCTCGGCTTAGCGGGCGCTGGGGATGAGTTGCAAGGGATCAAGCGCGGAATTCTGGAAATGATCGATGCCATTGCGATCAACAAGGCAGACGGCGACAATGAAGCGAAAGCCGAGCGGGCTCGTGCCCAATGCAGCAGCGCGCTCCGGTTGTTTGCCCCAACGCCGGATGGATGGAAGCCGCGGGCCGTTGCTATCTCCGCGCTGACCGGCAAAGGTATTCCAGAACTATGGCAGCTCATCGAGGAGCACCGTGCTCAGCTCGAAGCGAACGGATTCTGGGCGGCGCGGCGCAAGAGGCAAGCGCTCGATTGGATGCGCGAAATGGTCGCCACCGGGCTCCAGGACCTGTTTCGCAGCGATCCGGCGATTGCAGCACGGCTGCCCGCTTTGGAGCAGGCCGTGGAGCAGGGAACTATGACTCCGTTTGCCGCCGCGCGCGAGTTGCTTATGAGGTTCGCGGTCAGAGAAGCTAGGTCTTAGCCAATCACGTGGCTCATGCTCTGCCGGTTTCGAAAGGTCTGCGGGCCCGTTCCGTTCCACCGCTTGAATGCACGATGAAAGGCTGCGGTCTCGGAATATCCAAGCAGGTATGCTACTTCCGCGATTGAGAGCGTCGTGATTGAAAGATACTTATTAGCAATCTCGCGGCGCGTGGAATCTAGCACCTCTTGATATGTGACTCCGGCTGCGGTGAGGCGGCGCTGCAGCGATCTCGCAGACGTCGCCAGGGCCCGCGCCACACTCTGAATCTGAACGTCAGCTTTGCCGAGGCGAGAAACAAGTGCGCGCCTGACCTCAACGACCACCGCGTCCATCCCCGGCAGACTCGAAATACACGCCTCCGCATGTTGTTCGAGCACGCCACGAAGAACAGGATCCCGTCGCCGCATAGGAAGAAGCCAGGCTTCCTGCGACAATGTAAATCCGCTCCAATGCGCATTTGTCTGAACCGGATAACCCAGGATGCGCTCGATCTCGAGAATGTCATCAGGATTGTCGCAGAAACTGATTGACAGGACAGTCAACATTCCGTCGGTCTCCCTACGCAGATGGAGCAGGGTGATTGCCACTCCGTACTCAACGGCAAAAGGGTTTGCCGGGTTGTCGTATCGGACCTGAATTGGCTCGTGGTCTTCTCGTATATCGACCACGTAAGGAGCGCCGACAAGGCGGGCATAGCGTGCCAACTGCCTCAGCGCGGCCCCGACGCTATCTGACGTGGCAACTAGATAGTCGAGGAGCGGGAAGGCGCCGAGGGGTGTTGCGCTTGCGAGTTGCGCCGCCAGGTTCTTCATCGGGCGCTGTTCCATTGCCGAACGTATAAGCTGCCCGATTGCCTGGCATGAGAGGCGAGCGTCGGGATCTCTGAGCTTCGATCCCTGTATGCCTGCCCCTGAGAGCAGCGAGTCTGCAACGTAACCAAGCCGCTCCAAGGCGTCAATAAAAGCTTGTCCGACGCTAGCGGGATAGCTGATTGTATCGGCAACGACTGTCTTTTGATGCTTGGCGCGTTCTGTCAAGTGTTTGGCACGCGCGGTCATCGTTCTTTCGCCCTCTACTGCTGCATTATTCTCCCATGCGGATTGCTGGTCTGGATGATGCCATTCCCAGTCGGAATCAATCCGCTGAAACGCAATCGAGGAGATTTGAGATGCGAATCAGCAATATGACTTTTTTCATCTTTACAACCGCGATGCTCCACGGTGCTCTACCCGGAGTAGCAGCGCAGGCTGGACAACTGAACCCGTCGCTCGTGAAAACAGCCGAAAAATATCGCCAGGCAGTTCTGGCGGGGGATGCCACCGCGGCAGCCGCCACCTACCGTGAGGACGCCGTCGAGATGCCTCCTGGGCGGCCCTTACTCAAAGGGCGCGCAGCGATTGAGCAGTACTATCGTGAGCTTTTCCAAGGCCCGGTAAAGATCGCCTCGTTTACCTTCTCTTACTTGGAAACAGTGACCTCAGAAGACACGGGCTACGTTGCTGGCCGGTACCAACAGAAGCTATCCGGCGGACCGGCGGGACCCATTGAGGATTCGGGCAAGTTTGTCGTGATTGTCAAACGTACCGGTGTTACTTGGCGTTCCGCGTACGTGATTTATAACAGCGACCACTCGCAGGCAGCACCGTGCGCGGCTTCCTTAATCACGCCGTTTCCTCAACATGACCTGGCAATTCTGATCAGCCATTACTTCGACGCGGCGCACGGATGGCTGCTCCGTCTGGGAGTAATAGTATCGGTAGTAATTTTGCTCGTGTCGATTCTGCTCGCAACAAAAGCCCGGTTGAATCGGTTAACAATCGCACGGCCAAATCGGAATTTACAACACCTTCACACGCTCTGAACAGGTTTTATCGCTGCCTGTCCTACAGTCGTCTCCATGCGATGAAAATACTCTGCATCGAGCAATTCAAAGATCTCGGCGGCGGGCAGATGGCCTTGCTCGAGCTGCTTCCCGGATTTCGGGAACGCGGCTGGGAGCCGGCTGTAGCAATTCCCGGAGAGGGCGCGTTGGCGAAACGTGTTCGCGAACTCCGTTGCGATGTGGAACTGTTCGATGCTCCTGTCTACCCCAGCGGAAGAAAGCGTAGCGTGGATCTGCTTCGATACGCAACCGGCGCTCCCAGCCTGATACAACGTTTTACAGAGCTAGCCGCAGTCCATCAAGCCGATCTGCTGTATGTGAACGCTCCACGCATGCTACCGGTTGCCTCGCTTGTCGCGCACAGACGGTCGATTCCACTCGTGTTTCATTGTCACAATCGTGTTACTCAGCGAAGCGCCGTCGCCCTCTTGGGCAGATCATTGAAATTCGTGCAAGCCCGCGTGATTTCATGCTGCCGCTATTCGGCGGAGCCGTTACGCCCCTACCTGTCGGCTGAAGCCTTGTCCGTCGTCTACAACGGTGTCGCCGATACACGGCTGGCGCAATCGCCGCCAAACGAAAATCAATTCCGAATTGGAGTCATCGGCCGAGTCGAGCCGGAGAAAGGGCAGCTCGAATTCGTTGAGGCAGCACGCCGGCTATTGCAGACATACCCGACTTGCCGTTTTGTGGTGGTGGGTGCGCCACTGTTTAGCGGCGCTCATTATTTAGAGCGTGTATTGCGAGCGAGCCGCGGCTTGCCGGTTGAATTTCCCGGCTGGCAGCCGGACATCGCTTCGGTCCTGGCGAGCCTGGATCTGCTGGCGGTTCCGTCCGCTTCGATCGAAGCTATGCCCCGCGTGATTCTGGAAGCGTTCGCTGCGGGTGTGCCGGTGGTTGCATTTCCCTCCGGTGGAATTCCGGAGATTGTGCGCGACGGATACAACGGCTTTCTCACGTCCAGATCCACAGCCGAAGCGCTTGCCGACCGAATGAGCTTTGTCCTGCACCTTGACCAAACCGCGCGGCAGTCCATCATTACCAACGCGCGGAATTGCTGGCAGGCTCGCCACTCCCCGGAGCGTTTCCGGCGCGATGTCTGCAATTTCCTTACACTTGCGCCCAGGCACGGCACCGGGAGCGCCTGTTGAAGAACATCCTGACAGACGCCAGATGGATCGGCTCCCACGGAATCGGGCGCTTCGCGTTTCATGTGCTCTCCCGATTGCCGCAACATTCGCAATTGCGCTCCGGGCCGCCGCTGCTTTCGCCCCTCGATCCTCTATGGCTGAGCTATCAAATCCGCTTGCATCGTCCGGATCTATTCTTCTCGCCCGGATTCAGCTTGCCCGTCACGAGCGTATCGCCTTTGGTGTTCACCATTCACGATCTCATTTGCGTGCATCTTCCGGGCGCCTCCCGCACAGCCACGTATGCTCGCAAACTCTATTTCCAAACGCTCGTCCGGCGCGCGGCGCGAAACGCGTATCGTGTGCTCACTGTCTCGGAATATTCACGGCGCGAACTGCTGAAGTGGACGGGCTTGGACGACAACCGGGTCGTCAATGTCGGGAACGGCATCGATCCGGTTTTCACTCCGGCGGGCGCCCGTTACGATCCGGGCTTTGACTACATCCTTTACGTGGGAAACTTCAAACCGCACAAGAATGTCGGCCGGCTGCTGGCCGCTTTTGCGCAACTGGAGTATTCGGGGCTGCGCCTCCTCCTCACCGGCGCCGGCACTCCTCAATTGCGAGCCACGGTGGCAATGCTGAGGGTCGAAGAGCGGGTGCATTTTCTGGGCCGCGTGACCGACAGTTTCCTCGCCGAACTCTACCGGGGCGCTCTGCTTCTGGTGCAGCCCAGCCTGACGGAAGGTTTCGGACTTCCGCCTGTGGAAGCAATGGCCTGCGGGACCCCGGTTGCTGTCTCTCGCGCGGCATCGCTGCCGGAAGTTGTGGGCAACGCAGGCATGTTTTTCGATCCTTTGGATATTTCCGATATGCGCCGCGCGATCGAGCATGCCATCGGCGATACCGATCTGCGGCGAAAGATGATTGCGGCCGGGCTTACACAAGCCTCCCGGTTTCGATGGGACGATGTGGCGTGGAAAGTATCGAACGTGCTGGATGTCGCTGCGGCAGCAACCCAGCCGTCAAATCAAAATTGCGGTGATAATTCCTCGCATCCAGCTTACGATCTGGATCGCGTATGATCAGCGGAACGGCCATCTCATAGCGCGAGCCGTGTGAGCGGTAGGTCGGCGGAAGCGTTTCACTTTCCTGATCGAGAGCACCGAAGACGGTGTCGTGATCGGCAGTCACCACCAGATCGCCGATTCTCTCAGGCATCAGAGCGAACGCTTTGGCGGCCTCGTCGCGCGTAAGCACTCGCTCCACTCCTTCGAGCGTTTCAATCGCATCAGCGGCGCGTTGCTCATCTGTGGCTTTGCGGAGATACACCCAAGCGGTGCCTCCCAATCCGAGGTGATGCTTCGGATATCTGTCCCGCTCAGCGGAAATGGCAATCCGGAGCGGAACACCGCGGTTGGCACATGCTTTTTCCAAGTCCCAGGCATGGGTCTTGTGATTCATGCCGTGGTCTGCGGTGATGTAAAACGCTGCATCGGGCGCGATATGGGCAGCTTCGGTCAGCTTTCGATCGATCGTAGCGAGGTGCGTGCGCGATTCGGCGGACGTTTCCGGATGCATGTGCATTGGATAGTCAGTCGTGTGCACGTAGAGAATATCGAGATCCTTGCGCTTCGCAAGCTGATCGATGACAACGTCCCAGAGCCAGTAATTGATTTCAGCGCTGTAAATATTCGGCGCCGGACCGTAGCGTTTCACAAGATCGGGCGTGGGCGTTTCCGCGCTAACCACCAAAGATGTACCTGCGTTGAGCAGGAACGCGGTTTTCTTCTTGCTCGTGAACAGGCCGGATACCAATCCGTGCCGGGCAGCTTTTTGAAAAAGTGTAGGCGCAAGCAAGAGCCGCGCATCTTCCATGAATTCTTCCTGCCCGGTCCGGCGATTGAAGTAGGAATTGCCGGTGATACCGTGAACACTGGCGGGAACGCCGCAACAAATCGACGCATTGTTGGTATTCGTTACCGCGGGCATCTGGTCCTGAACGTGCGCGAATAGGCCCTCCACAGCCCATTTTTTGAGAGTGGGCATTGGGGAGGCATCGTAGTATTCGAGCCCAAACCCGTCCAGCATCACGACGACAGCCCGCCGTCTGCGAGACCGCCCTGCAAGCCGGATTGCAGGCAAGGCCAAGGGAAGAGCGAGCAGTTCTCGGCGGTTCACTTCACACCCCAGTGTAAATTGAAACTTTTATGAATCGCCGCAAGTTTCTGACCGCAAGCGCCGTTGCCGCGGCTTTCACGCGCGCCGATCGAACCGAGGCGCAGCAGAAACCGCAACCTCCGCCGAGTCCTATCGATTTGCAGAACGCACCTGGCATCCGGTCCTCCGTCTTTGAGCTGGACGAGCTCACAATTGACGATTTGCATCAACGAATGGCGACCGGAGCGCTCAGCGCCGAACGCATTGCGGAATTGTATTTACAGCGGATCGATGAGATTGACCGGAGCGGCCCGGCGCTTCGCTCGGTCATCGAAGTCAATCCCGATGCCCTGCAGATCGCAAGATCGCTCGATCGCGAGCATCGCAGCAAAGGGCGGCGGCGCGGGCCATTGCACGGGATTCCGGTTCTGCTGAAAGACAACATCGATACGGCGGATAAGATGCAGACCACAGCCGGTTCGCTTGCGCTGGTTGGCAAGCCGGTGCGCCGCGACGCCTGGGTCGCGGAAAAATTGCGAGCCTCGGGAGCCGTGATTCTGGGTAAGACGAACTTGAGCGAGTGGGCCAATTTCCGCTCCACCCATTCCACTAGCGGATGGAGCGGCAGAGGCGGCCAGACCAAGAATCCTTACGCGCTGGACCGGAATCCGTGCGGCTCCAGCTCCGGTTCGGGAGTTGCCATTTCGGCAAGTCTCTCGGCCGTCGCGATAGGCACGGAGACGGACGGTTCCGTCGTATGTCCGTCTTCGATGTGCGGCATTGTGGGAATCAAACCGACCTTAGGGCTCATTAGCCGCGCCGGCATCATTCCGATTGCCCATAGCCAGGACACCGCTGGTCCCATGGCGCGAACCGTGCGCGATGCAGCGATGTTGCTGGGCGCTTTAGTGGGCGTGGATTCTCGCGATCAAGCAACGCGCGAAAGCGTGGGCAAGTCCTTCACCGATTACACGCAATTTCTCGATCGCAATGGCCTGCGGGGCGCCCGGATTGGCGTTGCACGACAGTATTTCACGATGGGCCCGGCCGTGGCGGCGGTGATCGACGATTGCATCGACCTGATACGCAAGTCAGGCGCGGAAGTGATCGACCCGGCGGACCTGCCTACCTACGAGACTTGGCGCGATACGGAGATGGAGGTGCTGCTTTACGAGTTCAAGGCGGATCTGAATGCCTATCTCGAAAGTCGCGGCGGTCCGGTCCGGTCGCTGGCCGACTGCATGGCGTTCAACATTGCGCACCGCGCGGAGGAGATGCCGTATTTCGAACAGGAATTGATGGAACAGGCGCAGGAGAAAGGTCCGCTAACCGACAAAGCCTATCAGGATGCCCTGCGGACCAATCGCCAGCTCACCAGGCAGGAAGGCATCGATGCTCTAATTTCCAAGTACAAGCTGGACGCGATCGCCGCACCCACGACTGGCCCGTGCTGGTTGACCGACTGGGTAGATGGAGACCGGACCGACAGCGGATGCGCCTCGCCGCCAGCCGTTTCAGGGTACCCGCACATCACCGTCCCGGCCGGGTTCAAATTTGGACTACCGCTCGGAATTTCTTTCTTTGGAACAGCATGGAGCGAGCCTAAACTCCTCAAAATCGCGTACGCCTTCGAGCAGGCCCGCAAAGCGCGGCGAAAGCCGGAATTTTTGCCGACCGTCAACTTCTATGCCTAATCCCGGAGCCCGGCTGCATCATCAAAAGTGTAGGGGCATATGGCAGGCAAACATCGTGTTGTGATTCTGGGCGGTGGTTTCGGCGGACTTTACGCAGCCGAGGCATTGAAGCACGCAGATGCCGATGTAAGCATCGTCGATAAGCGCAACTTTCACCTTTTCCAGCCGCTGCTTTATCAGGTGGCGACCGGGTCCTTGTCTCCCGGTGAAATTGCCGCGCCCATTCGCGGCGTCCTGTCGAAGCAAAAGAATACCCGGGTGCTGCTCGGCGAGGCGGTCGATATCGATCCCGTGCAGAAACGGCTGCAATTGCGCGACGGAGCGCAAGTCGGATACGACACGCTTATCGTTGCCACCGGTTCGCAAAGCACCTATTTCGGGCATGATGAATGGCGCCAATGGGCTCCTCCGCTGAAGAGCGTCGAAGATGCCACCACCATTCGCCATAAAATCCTGGCCGCATTTGAAGCAGCGGAGCGAACCCACGATCCCGCCGAGCGGCTCGCCTGGCTTACCTTCGTCATTGTGGGAGCCGGCCCTACCGGCGTGGAGCTTGCGGGAGCTCTCGCCGAAATTGCCCGGCATACACTCAAAAACGATTTCCGGTCCATCCGCCCGGCAGACGCCAGAATTCTGGTGGTAGATGCCGGCGCGCGTGTGCTGCCCACGTACCCCGCCGATCTTTCCCGCAAAGCCGAGCAGCAACTGGTCAAATTGGGCGCGCGCGTTCGCAGCGGCGTTATGGTAACGTGCATCGATGCGGATGGCGTCACGCTCAAGACACACGCGGGCTCCGAACACATCCCGTCACACACAGTGATTTGGGCCGCCGGAGTGGCCGTCTCGGATTTCGGCCGCAAGCTGGCCCAACGCACCGAAGCGGAAACGGATCGCGCCGGACATATTAAAGTGACCGGCAATCTCACCATTCCCCGCTACGACGATATTTTTGTGATTGGCGATCTCGCTTATTTTGAGCAGCCCGACGGCAAGCCGCTGCCCGGCATTGCGCCAGCCGCTATGCAGACCGGCGAGTACGCCGCCAAGACGATTATCAAACGCCTCAAAGGCGACCAGAACATCAAGCCGTTCCATTATTTCAACAAAGGTGATTTGGCGGTGATCGGACGTGCAGCCGCAGTTGCCAACGTATTCGGAATGCACTTATCGGGCTGGCCCGCGTGGCTCGTCTGGCTCTTCATCCACCTGATGTACATCGTGGAGTTTCAAAGCCGTCTGCTCGTGTTCATCGAATGGGGATTTCTGTATCTGACGTTCAACCGCGGAGCGCGGCTCATCACCGGCACGGCCGCCGCCAAGTCGGTAAATCACGCGGAACCACTGGAGAACACAGTAGAAGCGTCCTAAGCCGCTGACGAGCCTTTGTACACTACGGCTCAACTTCTTTGCTGGCGGCGAGGCTTTTCTTGCACTACTACGCCTGGCGCAACTTCAGGCGGCTGAGGCTTTCGACCCTGCCGCCGCCCATCTTGGCGGGGTTTACTTGCGGCTCTGCTGTTTTGTGCGTTTCGTAAGGAGGACGTATCCTCGTTTGCGCCAGCACCGTATTAACAGACAGAAGTACGAATTTCAGAAGGAGAACGGAATCGATTCAGAGCAAAGCAATTTCAGAGGAGGAATTATATGTGCCCTGTATGCATTGCAAGCACAGCAGTAATGGTCGCTGGAGCCGGATCCACAGGAGGAATTTTGGCGGTGTGCATTAGCAAGTTCAGAAATTTTTGGATGAGGCCGCGCCTTCTCAGCAAACCGAAAAGCCAAGCGAATCCGTTTCTGAAAACATAGGAGAAATAAGATGACAACCAGCAAGGAGAGAGACAGGGAGCCGCTGAAAGGCAAACTGCCAAAAAACACACCCCCCGTCGTATCGCCGCAAGAGTGGGAGGCTGCACGCCGGCAGATGCTCGTGAAGGAGAAGGCCTTGACCCGCGCTCGCGACGCGCTGGCCGCCGAACGCCGGCGGATGCCGTGGATGGCCGTCGAAAAGCAGTACGAGTTCGACGGCCCGCAAGGCAAAGTTAGCCTACTCGACCTGTTCGAGGGCCGCCGGCAGTTGATCCTTTATCGAGCCTTCTTCGAGCCCGATGTGTTCGGCTGGCCCGAGCACGCCTGCCGCGGTTGCTCGCTGGGCGCCGATCAGGTCTCCCATTTGGCCCATCTGAATGCACGCGATACCACACTTGCGTACGCCTCGCGCGCGCCGCAAAAGGACATTGAGCGCCTCAAGTCACGGATGGGTTGGAACATGCCGTGGTACACCATCACAGATAGCTTTGACAAAGACTTCGGCGTGGACGAGTGGCACGGCCATAATGTATTCATCCGCGACGACAGCGAAAAGATCTTCCGCACTTACTTCATCAACAATCGCGGCGACGAGGCGATGGGGACCACCTGGAGCTACCTCGATCTCACGCCGCTCGGCCGTCAAGAGACTTGGGAGGATTCGCCAGAGGGTTATCCGCAGACGCCGCCGTACAAGTGGTGGAATTGGCACGACAACTACGGCGCCGAGGCATCGCCTGACCCGAAGTGGATCGACATAATAACCGACCCGCAAGAAGCCGCCAGAAAGCGTGCGGCCGAGGAGAAAAAATCCTCCTGCTCGTGAGCGCGACATGCCCCGCGCCCAGGAGTATCTATGGAAGACACGGGAAAATTTGAGGCTCGATATCTGGCATTTCTTGAAACCATCGGCAATATCCGGCCTCGGTTGCATCGATACTGTGCGCGGATGACCGGGTCGATCACCGATGCAGAAGATCTGGTTCAGGACACCCTTTTTCGCGCTTATCGTAGCCTCGACACTTACCACGAGAGCCGCCCTCTTGTCCCGTGGTTGTTTCGCATCGCACACAACCAATGCATCGACTTTCTTCGGCGTCGAGGAGTACGGGAAACGGCCGAGGCTGTGGCGCTGGAACCGGATTTCGTCGAACCGGGCGAACCCCCCGGTCCGGCCATCGGACCCGCTATTGAGCATCTTGTCCTGAATCTCCCGCCGAAAGAGCGGGCCTGTCTGCTTTTGAAGGATGTTTTCGAGTATTCGTTAGAGGAAATCGCAGAGCTTGTCGATTCGACCGTCGGGGGCGTCAAGGCGGCTCTCAATCGCGGCAGGTCGAAACTGGCCTCGCTGGAAAGTCGGCCCCTCCGGCAACACGCATCGACGCCCGAGAACAGAGAGATACTTCAGCTTTACGTCGAAAGATTCAATCGCCGTGATTGGGATGGATTGCGCGAACTGATCAGTGCCGATGCCCGTCTGCTCGTTGCAGATCGATTCTCGGGCCGCTTCGCCGACGCGGGCTACTTAGGCGTTTACGAGCGTATGCGCCAAACGTGGCGGCTGACACTGGGCGAGGTGGACGGCGAGACCTCGGTCGTTCTCCTCAATCTCCGAAATGGTGCCTGGGAAATAGAGGGAATTATCCGGCTCAATGTAGGGCTGAACGGTCGAATTGAACGAATCTCCGATTACCAACACTGCCCCTGGATGCTCACGGCAGGCTCCGTCGTGGTACGCGAACTTTCGCCTGACTCGCATCGCGAGTAGCCGTACGGCGTCGTCCGCCCGCGATGATAACGTAAGGTTGTCGGCCGCTCATGGAGTTGTTCATTTCCGGGCCTGATGGCTCGTCGAAGGTTGTCGAACTACGTAAAGACAGATTGTCGCTGGGCCGTTCCGGCGATAACGACCTCGCATACCCTGAAGATCCGTGGCTCTCCCGCTACCACCTGTGCTTCGAGCGCGATCAGGAAAGATGGCTGGTGAAGGACTGCGCGAGCCGCAATGGAACCATCCTCAACGCGACCACGCTCAAGCAGCCGCACCAAATAAAACCCGGAGACAAAATCTACGCGGGCCATCTGACGATTGAAGTTCGCGAGGCCGTCGCCAAGCTGCCCAAGACCGTTGTCTCCTTCGTGCCGCCCGGCTATACCGGTGACAATCGCGAGTCCACCATTGTACGAAGCCTGGACGAGGCACTCCATAAGACATCCACCCGGGATGTGCAGCGCGCGCCATCTCCGCTGAACAATGCACGGGTGATTCAATCTTTGATTCGCGCGGGGCAAGAGCTGGCTGCGCACCGGCCTCTCGAACAGCTTTTTACCCTGATCCTCGATCTGGCGCTGTCGGCTGTCGAGGCAAAGCGGGGAGTCATTTTGACGCTCGAAGGTGGTGAATTGCTGGTGCGTGCCAGCAAGGGTGACGGCTTCTCGATCAGCACCGCGGTTCGGGATCGCGTGTTGCGCGAAAAACGCTCGCAGATGGTAAGCGATGCGCAGGCAGACGCGGCTCTGCGCGGCCAAAAGAGCATCGTCACCCACCGCGTTCGCAGCATGATGGCCGCGCCGCTGCAAGCCGGAGACCGGGTAATCGGGCTCATCTACGTGGATAACGGCGCCGTCATCCGCCCGTTTTCGGTGGAAGATCTCGATCTGCTGACGGTGATGGCAAATGTAGCCGCTATTCGCATCGAGAACGCGCGCCTGGCGGCTGTAGAGGAAGCAGAGAAGCTGATGCTTTCAGAACTGGCTCAGGCGAGCGAGATTCAACAGGGTTTGCTGCCCACGGAAGCTCCCGTCTGCCCCGGCTACGATCTCGCCGGATTCAATCTGCCGTGCCGTACCGTCGGCGGTGATTACTATGACTTTCTTCCGTACCGCGATGGAAGCCTTGGATTGGTGGTTGCCGACGTCTCCGGCAAGGGATTGCCGGCTGCGCTGATGATGTCCAGTCTCCAGGCCCGCGTGCAGATGCTGCTCGAAACGAATCCGGACCCTGCCCCGGCCTTGAAAACGCTGAATCGCAATCTGGCCGAACGCTGCCCGTTAGGCCGTTTCATCACGCTGTTCTATGGATTGCTGAATCCCTCCACGGGAGCCCTCACCTATGCGAATGCCGGTCACAACCATCCGGTGCTGATCCGGCGCAATGGGCAAATCGAATATCTGACAGCCGAGGGAATGATTATGGGATTGTTGCCTTCAGTCACTTATCAATCGAAGGAAACCAGTCTGGAGAGTGGCGACCTACTGGCCCTCTACAGCGACGGCGTGACAGAAGCTCGCAGCGGCGCAGGCGAGGAATTTGGAGAAGAGAGGTTGGCTGACTTCCTGCTTCAACGGCGCTCCCAGCCGTGTCCGGATACCGTGAGAGCCCTGCTCGAATACGTTCGCGCGTGGCATGGCGATGCAACGCTGACTGACGATTTCACAGTTGTTCTGTTGCGGCGGTTGTAAATGCGACGCGCCGCTTTTGTAACCGCTCTTTTTGCCTCTTATCTGCGTGCGCAAGTTGCGCCCGGCCCGGTCCCCGATCTCGACCGGAAGATCGCGGCCACTCTGCAGGTTTTCGGCGCTCCCAGCGTTTCCATAGCGGCCTTGAAAGACGGGCGCATCGTTTACGATCGCGCTTTCGGCAAAGCAAACATCGAAGAGAATCGCGCGGCGGCTCCCGATACGCGCTACGCCGTCGGGTCCATCAGCAAGCAGTTCACAGCCGCTGGTCTCCTGCTGCAGCAGGAGCAGGGGAAGGTTTCGCTGAACGACAAGGTCTCGAACTACTTTCCCGACTTGACCCGCGCGAATGAGATCACTATTCGCGAATTGCTTTCGCACACGTCCGGCTATGAGGACTACGCGCCGCAGGACTATCTGATCCCTGGATGGACGCAACCCACAACGCCGCTGGACATCCTGAACCGCTGGGCGAAGAAGCCGCTCAATTTCGAACCCGGAACGCAGTGGCAGTACAGCAACACGAATTACGTTCTCGCTGGAGAAATTCTGGAAAAGGTCTCGGGCCAGCCGCTTCTCGCGTTTCTGAAGGAGCACTTCTTCGGTCCCTTGCACATGACCTCAGCGGGAGACTGTGAAGTGCGCAGTCCCTCAGATGCCTCAGCTTATACGCGCTATGCGCTTGGTCCGGCGCGGCCTGTGGGACGCGAAGCGAACGGCTGGTATTTCGCTGCGGGCGAGTTATGTATGACCGCTTCCGACCTGGCGCGTTGGGATGCGGCTTTTCTCGAAAAGCGCATTCTCTCTGCGCAATCCTACGAAGAGTTCACTCGCCCGGTGAAGCTCAAGAACGGGAAATCGACCGGGTACGCTTTGGGCTTGCAGATCGGTGAATCAAATGGCGTTCCGGTGATCAGGCACAGCGGCGAGGTATCCGGCTTCCTGGCGCTCAATATGGTATTTCCCACCAGGAAAGCCGGTGTGGTTGTGCTCTCGAACGAGGATGGCGTGAACCTGATTGGGCCCGTTGGGCAGGAGGTCGCAGATTGGCTGTTGAACCCGCCGGGCGCGGCCTCTGAACAACGCGACGCGGAAATTCGCCAATTCCTAGAAGATTTGCAGCACGGGCGAGTCGACCGATCGAAACTGACTGCGAACGCCAATTCGTATTTCACCGAACAGGCACTGAAGGATTATCGCGATTCACTCGCGCCGCTCGGAAAACTCGAACTGCTGGTTCGCGATAACGAGCAACAGCGCGGGGGAATGACGCACCTGACCTGCCACGCTCATTTTCAGAACAAAACCGTCGTCCTGAATATCTATGTAATGCCGGATGGCAAGTTTGAACAGTTTCTCGTAGAAGAGCAGTTCTGATCAAAAAAGCAACTTCAATGCGAGCTGGATATTCCGTCCCAGGCCCGCACTGCTGATCACTCCGAACGTCGAAGATCCGAAAGATGTCCCCGGAGCTCCAAACGCCGCAGTGTTGGTGATGTTGAAAGCCTCTGCGCGGAACTGAAGGCGCATTCGTTCTTTCGGAATAAATTCCCGATGAATTGCCAGATCGAGATCTTCGCGGCCGGGAGCATGCAGGACATTTCTGCCCAGGTCACCGTATGTATAAAGCGGCTGCGCGGCAAAACAGGATGTGTTGAACCACTCGTAGATGCTTTGTCGGAAACCCGAATTCGGGTCGCACACGGCGTTCGGACGATCGCTTCCGCCGCTGTTCGACCGGGAGGCGGAGTTGGTAATGTCGAACGGAAGACCCGTTGATAACACACTCACCACGTTGATCCCCCAATTTTTGGCGAGCATCGCCGCCACGCCGCTTGCATGCTTGGCGAACGGTAATGCATAGTCAGCCATCAATGTGAAGCGATGGCGCAAGTCCAAAAAGGAATTGCCATACTCTGTCCGCGGATTGTTCACGATAGAAGGTTCGTCGTCCAGGCCATGCGCCCAAGTGTACGTGGCAAGAAGCGTGAGCCCGTTTTGATAGCGGTGCTCCAACGTCGCCTGCAAGGCTTGGTAATTTGTGTTGTACCAGGGAGCCGCGATCGCAATAGCGGATACGTTCGGAAAAACAGAATAATACGGAGTTCTGGGTAGAATCGGGCCGGGCCCCGGAGGAGCCAAATCCACGTTCACAGCGCCATTGAAAATATATTGGCGGCGGCCCAGGGCTCCGACATAACTAACCGTCGCGACCATATTCGCGGGCAGTTCCCGCTGGAGCGTAAAGTTGTACTGCTGCACATACGGCGTGGCCCCTTCAAATGAGACACCCGATAAGCTTCCCGTCGGGTTCGCAGGATTTGTCGGGACCGGCAGGGGAAGGCCATTCGAAAGTGAATTGAGCGGCGTGAGTGGTGTGGCGTTCACCGTATACAAGCTGACAAACGGCGGGTTGCGCAAAGCCATCGAGCTGGCAATCATGTTCGGCACAAAGCTGATTCCATACCCTCCTCGCAGCACGGTCTTCTTCGCCACGGTCGCGGCGAATCCGAATCGCGGAGAGAAGTCCAGATAGTCCGGCCGCACGCCGGCCGAAGACGAGACGCCGTTCTGGCCGGCAATGATGATTTCTCCCGTTGCAAGATCCACGTTCGAAATGCGATTGGCGACTTCCGAATTCGGGCCGTAGTAGTCGTATCGAAAACCCAGGTTCAGCGTCAGCGAATGAGTTGCGCGCCAATCATCTTGAACATACGCGCCCATTTCCCAGTTCCTCAACCCCGGATACACCAGATACTTGCTGCGGGTCGTAGAGGCCGGATAGCCTAGCAGAAACGAAGCCACGGCATTACCGCTTCCCGCTGTCGCTCCGGAAGGGTCGTTCGTGAAATTTGAGTTGAACGAGAATTGACCGCGCGCCGTAGGGCTCTGAAACGGATCCGTCTGCCTGCGCCGCAGATCGAAGCCGAATTTGATGCTATGTGTACCCCGGATGTATGTGAGATCCGCGACTTCCTGAAACAGGTTATCGGTCGTTAAGATGGGAATGTAGCTCGCGTCACCGATCGTCGTAATGCCAGAGATGGAAATGATGGAGAGCCCTGAGCTATCCGCATCGATGTTAACGCCGTTCAGCCCTACCTGCTGTGACACGTTCTTGCCATAGTTCACCGGGAGAGAGTGGATCCAGTATCGGCTGAAGTCGGCCTTCAGCTCCATAATCAGGTCGGGGCCGAAAATGTGGACATCGTTGAGCTGAGCGCTTTGCGCGCGCTGGGCCGCTGTTCCTGAGCGTCCTTCATCGCAGTCCGGATTGATGCCGTTGGGAGCCGGCGGGCAGCCTGCTGGAATAACCGTGTTGGTGTTGTTAAACGAATAGCGCGCGAACGCGGTATTCGCATCCGAGAACCGGTAATCTACTCGCCCGTCGAGAGTGTCATTGTTCTGCGTTTTCAGCGGCTGGTAAGTGTAATTATTTGCAAGTCCGCTTCTTTGTGGCGCCGGATACAAATTGATGATGTTTTGCGCAATCGGATTGATGCGGCTGGCTGGGATCTGGTCCCCAGCGAACTCGGTCCGGTTGGTGCCCATGGTGAAGGGATCGAAGATACGGTTGAGACCTGCGAAATTCCCCTGGCGCACGGCAACGGTCGGTACCGAATCAACGAAGGTCTGCCCTTGATGCACACGATAGCCTTCATAGTCCGCAAAGTAGAACACTCGGTTCTTCTTGATCGGACCTCCATTGCTGCCTCCGAATTGGTTCTGATGATAGGGCGGCTTCGCCCCGGCGAAGAAGCTCCGCGCGTCCAGATTCTGGTTCCGGAAGAACTCAAACAGCGATCCATGAAAATCGTTCGTGCCCGATTTGGTTACGAAATTGATCACGCCTCCTGCGGTTCGTCCGAACTCCGCCGAGTAAAGATTCGTTTGAACCTTCATCTCCTGCAAAGCGTCGACGGACGGTTTCACGATCACGGTGCCAATGAATCGCTCGTTGTCGTCCATGCCGTCGATCATGAAGTTGTTGAAACTGGTGGGTTGATCGTTCACGGCCACGGCGGAGGTCAGGCGGCGGTCGTCCGGCCGGGTGCCGGTTGGCAGTCCGGTAGCCTCACCTTCGGCTGCTCCTGCGGTAAGCTGCGCCAGGGCGACAAAGTTTCTACCGTTGAGCGGCAGGTTCTCCATCGCGTTTGTGCTGATCAGATTGCTCAGAGAGGAGCTATCCGTCTGTAGAGCTGGAGAGCTTGCCGTGACTTCCACCGATTGCTGCAAAGCGCCCACTTCTAGGCGGACATCTTGTCTCAAGCGATCGCCGATGGCCAGTGTGACCTCCGGAACCACCAATGTCTTGAAACCGGAAGCAACAACTCGTATGCTGTAATGTCCGACCGGGAGCAGTGTAACAATGTATTCTCCCGAGGGATTGCTTACGGCTGTATAATCCGCCCCGGTGTCCAGATTGTGAACGGTGATTCTCGCTCCGGGCAG
Source organism: Bryobacteraceae bacterium (assembly GCA_035651215.1). Classification (GTDB taxonomy): domain Bacteria; phylum Acidobacteriota; class Terriglobia; order Bryobacterales; family Bryobacteraceae; genus Bog-105. Next base: position 8,024 of record DASRGE010000001.1, on the reverse strand, counting down.
CACTGCGCCTGACGTGTCCGTAACTGTGCCGAGAATATCCGCAGTGGTCTGCTGGGCTCGCAGCGTCGTCGCAGATAGGAGCAGCACGATAGAGAGCGCGGAAATCGCAGCAATTATTGGGGAACGTGAACCCGGCATTGCACCGCCCTTTCTTAGGTTGGAAGATATCACAATTTAGGAAACTCCATCCTGGTATATGCTCGAAAATTGCCGCCTCATTCTCGTACAAGAGCAGTTTCTGATCCAAAGAGATATCGGATTCTCCAAATCGATATCCGAAATCCAGTAATTTCGCGACATACCTTTGCCTGTGGGCTCGGCCGCCAAGCCGGTCGCCCCTGGCCGCTGTTTTGCTACAGGCAACAGACAGAGGATTGCTCACCATGGCTTTTCGATCATCATGTCCGTACCCCACACGCCCCACGCGCTCATCCCCGAATGGCCGGCGCCGTTGGGACGAATCTGACTGGGCGGAGCAGGTCGCGTTTTTGCGCTTTGTAGAGGACTTCAAGCGCAGGCAAAACGGTGGCGTTTTCCTTTCACAAACGGACTATCTGACACAGCAGTATCCGGACGATGGCAACACGACAACACTCTTCCAGATGATGAGTACTTACTTCCGCAATTGGGTTCCCCCAGCGGCGTTCCGAAGAAGTCCGTCGACTCGCTCCGAGGGTGGTCCACGCAAACCGGACGGGATGGGCATTTCTCCGGTCAAGGCGGATCGGACGATTGTCTGCGAGTTAATTGAGGTAAAGCCCGCGGATAATCTCGCCGATGGAAAGGCCCAACTGACAGAACAACTCTCGAAGCTCCGGGACGGAATGAAGGCTTACCTGGATGAGCTTCGAACCATTCAAAGCATGGATCCCGGTGTTCGCGAAGATCGTTTCCAATTCGTTGGTTCGCCGTTCGTTCCAAAGCCGCAGCATCTCATCTTCCCGCTCTTCAACCTGTCGAACCAGAGCCCGGCCGAACTGAGTTGGGTGTGCTATCAGCCGACCATCGATCTCCGGCGATTCCTCGGCGACTTTACCCCTCCCAATCCGGAAAACGACGGTATCATCCTTTATCACATTCACACGTTGGATCTTCGGCGGTCGGTAGATGCGTTCAAGGCTCTGCCAAAAGGTGTCAAACAGGCGATCAAAGATGCGTTTGCAGGGGCGAACCGGCGAAACCAGGCCGGCGCTCCTACACTTACGCCTTGGGCGACGGCTTCGGGCCGTGCGGCCAAAGATGCGTTGCGGGACCAGCTCATATTGGCCGGCGCGGTGGTTGTGGTTGGAATCGTTCTGCTGTGTGTTTTCCAACCCGAGTTTGCGCCTGCGGGAGCGCAGGCTATCACCGGAATTGCCGAAGCTGCGGCAGCGTCCACCCCTGCCGACGAGTTGCTCGCGAATTCGCTCGTAGAAGAGGTCTTTACAAGCTACCGGGTTCCCACGTACTTCCGGGTAGGCGAGTCAGCATTCGCTACGCATGACGAAGCGTTGGAGTTTGCGCTCGACGTCGCAGAGGAGATGCGAGCCGGAAAACCCTAGCGCCTGGTCGGCTGGTATATGCTCGAAGTTGCCGCGCCATAGATCGTTCTCGTCTGTTCTGATTTCGTCGTTATTACTCTTTGCGTTGGCTGCTCGGGCCAGAGATATCTCATCTCCTGCGCTACGAACTTCCTGGGCTGAATACGGCGGCAGCGCCGATTCTTCGCAATACTCCGATCTCGCACAGATCAATCGCCAGAATGTCAAGAAACTGCGCGTGATTTGGCGGTATGCGACCGGCGATCCGGGCAAATACGCGTTCAACCCAGTTGTGGTGCACGGTGTAATGTATGTGCTCGCAAAACGAAATTCAATTGTTGCCCTCAGCGCAAAAACCGGGAGAGAGCTCTGGGTACATGAAACCGATCCCAAAACAAAATTGCTCACCAATCGCGGGATCAACTATTGGGAGAGCCCGGACGGAACAGACCGCCGCCTGCTTTTCGCGTGCAATAACATTCTGCAGGCGATTGACGCGAAAACGGGGAAGCGCATCGCTAATTTCGGAAAAGATGGTGGTGTCGATCTGAGAGAGGGCTTGGGGCGCGATCCTGAGCGCTTAACTCTCGTACAGTCCACAACACCTGGCAAAGTCTTCGGCAATCTGCTGATTCTCGGCTCTGCAACGAACGAAGAATATAACTCAGGACCGGGCGACATTCGCGCCTACGACATTCCTACCGGGAAACTCGTCTGGAGTTTTCACACCATTCCTCATCCGGGCGAGTACGGGCACGACACGTGGCCGCCGGATGCCTGGAAGACAGCCGGCGGTGCAAATGCCTGGAGTGAGCTAACTCTGGACGAAAAGCATGGCATCGTGTTCGTTCCAACTGCCAGCCCGAAATACAATTTTTACGGCGCCAATCGCAAAGGCGCGAACCTTTTCGGCGATTGCCTGTTAGCTCTCAATGCCCGGACCGGCCGCCGCCTCTGGCACTTTCAGATGGTTCATCACGATATCTGGGATTATGACAATGCCACAGCGCCCAAGCTTCTGACCGTGATGCATAACGGCGCGAAGACCGACATCGTGGTCCAGGTCAACAAAGAAGGCTTCGTTTGGGTCTTCGAACGGGAAACCGGCAAGCCTCTTTGGCCCATTCAAGAGAGACCGGTACCGAAATCGGACATGCCCGGAGAAGAAACGTCGCCGACGCAGCCCTTTCCGCTTCAACCTCCACCCTTTGCCAGGCAAACGTTCACGGAAAAAGATTTGAGCCCTTATATCTCTGATCCAGTCGAGCGCGAACGGCTTCTCGAAAGAATCCGTCATGCCCGCAACCAGGGGATGTTTACTCCTCCGAGCACACAGGATACTGTGGAAATGCCGGGCAATAACGGAGGCGCCAACTTTGGAGGGGCAGCCGTCGACCCGCATAGGGGATGGTTGTTTGTCGTCTCAAAGGACCTGCCCGCCCTGCTCAAGCTCCAACTGGTTAATCACGGTGCAGACGGCGCGCCTCAATACAAGACTCCATTTGGCTTTCTATTTACGAGCAGCGGATTGTCTGCGATTGCGCCTCCCTGGACAACGCTGACTGCGTACGATCTCAATCGGGGAACAATTCAATGGCAGGTGCCGCTTGGTGACGTGCCGGAACTTGCAGCGAAAGGGATTCGCAATACGGGAAGTCATTTTCCGAAAGTCGGACCAGTGGTTACGGCGGGCGGGTTAATCTTTGCCGGGACACGGGACCGCAAATTGCGTGCGCTCGATACAAGGAACGGACGCGTGCTTTGGGAAACGGAGTTACACGCCGGGCTTGAAGGAATGCCGGCCGTTTACGAACTGAACGGACGCGAATACATAGCGGTCTGTGCAGCGGCGCAGGCAACCACCTACACGCATGCTGTGCCCGGCCACCCTGCCTCGACGGAACCGATTCACGGGGAGTATGTTGTGTTCGGTCTCGAATAGGCTGACGCGTTACTCGTAGCGCAAAGAGATCACCGGATCGACGCGCGTGGCGCGTCTCGCCGGAATCAGGCAGGCGGCCGTCCCGATGATCGCGATCACCGCTGCTACACTCACCATCGTCACCGGATCGTGCGGTTTAACACCCCACAACTGGTTGGCAATAAAACGGTTCAAGAACAGGCTTGCGATCACGCCGGCGGCTAGCCCGATCGACACCAGCACGGCGCCCATACGAAGCACCATGAGAAACACGGTTTGCTCGGGCGCTCCCAACGCCATCCGAATTCCAATCTCGTGCGTCTGTTCGGAGACCGTGTAAGCCAATACACTATAGGCCCCGATGGCAACCAGGATCAGTCCAATCACCGCGAAAATCGAAAGAATTGTCAGGGCAAACTGAGGCCCTGAATAGGAGAACGATTTCAAATAACCTTTCAGCGTGCCTGTAAGGGTCAACGCCACGCCGCGATCGACCGCCCAGATCTCGCGTCGGATCGAGTTCTGCAACGCGAGTGGATCGGCCGCCGTTCGGACCAGAATGCCGCGTTCGTAAAAGCCGGTCAGCGTGTATGGAATGAAAACTTCTGGAATCACCGCTTCCTGAATGCCCTGATTCTTCGCGTCGCTGATCACGCCCACAATCGTGAAAGATGGATCTTTAACCGGGTCGGGGATCGTACCGAGGTCTTTGAGAACAATCTGCCGGCCGATTGGGTCGTCTTTGCCGAAGAACTTTCGAACCAGAGTCTGGTTCACAACCGCGACGTGGCGATGACTGGAAACTTCCTGTTCTGTGAGGACGCGTCCACGGAGTAGTTTCAGGCCCAGCGTGGGAAAGTAGCCTTCGCTGCACAACTGATAAATCGCCCGCCACTTCTCGGCATGAGATTTGCCGGGCACGTCCGTTTCGCTTCCGATCCCTCCGTACGGAGGCAGAGTGCTCGTCTCCGTGGCTGCTGTCACGCCAGGTAGGGTCTTGAGCCGCTGCAACAATTGCTCATAAAAGTGCTGCACCTGGGCGGCAGTCTTGTACCGGCCCTTCGGGAGTGGCAGGCGAATGACCAGAATATGATCCGGATTCAGGCCCAGATCCACCGTTTGTAGGGCCACCATCGTGCGCATCAGAAGACCGGCCCCGGCGAGCAGGATGAGAGATAACGCGATCTCGCCGATTACGAGTAATTTGCGTAAACCAGCCCGGCGAAAACCGCCGCGAACCCCTTTCCCCGAATCTTTCAACGGCTCGGCGAGCTGTCTGCGTGAGGCATGCAGGGCCGGAATCAATCCGGCAAGACAGGTAGTGAGGGCAGCCACACCCAGGCTGAACAGCAGCACGCGCCAGTTCAGGGTGATCACCGCTTCGGATGGAATCGTGTCGGTTGGGATCATCAAGACTAGCGCCTTCATGCCCGCATACGCAAGCAGAGACCCGAGCACGAGTCCGCCGCTGGTCAACAGCGCGCTCTCAATGAGCATCTGCCGCGCAATACGCCAGCGGCTTGCGCCTAAAGCGGAACGAATTGCGATTTCTTTCTCACGCGACGTCGCGCGGGCCAGAAGCATGTTGGCCACGTTGGTGCATCCGATAAACAACAGCAAGCCCACTGCCGCGAGCAACGTCAGCAAAGTGTTGCGAAACCGGCCCACCACCATGTCGGTCAGGTTCTCCGCATGGATGTTGAACTTTTCCGGGTAGCGGTCGGGATAAATCTTCGCCAAACGTCGAGTTACGATTCCGAAATCGTTTTCAATGTCTCGCAGGCTGACGCCCGGTTTGCGCCGCCCTTGAAGGAAGAAATAAGAGCGGGCAGCATCCGGTTCGCCGAGGTCGGGATCGTGCGGGTACCAGATATCGCCCCCAAAGTAGGTAAACCGCGGCGGCATCACGCCTGCCAGCACGCGCGGCTCATTGTTGAACAAAAATGTCTTGCCTAGAACGTGCGGGTCGCCGTTACAGTACTTGCGCCACATCTTATAACTCATCACGAAGACCGGGGCCGCGCCCGGCTTGCCGTCCGCTGGATGCAGGCCGCGTCCTAGGATCGGTGGAATCCCAAGAAACTCAAACGTATTGGAAGTAACGCGCACACCCTGCAAGCGCTCGGTTCCTTCGCGAGTCGTATAGAGCACGTCAAGGCTGTTGATGCCGACGATGTCTTCGAGCGTGTGCGTCTGGCGGCGAAGCTCCACGAATTCAGGAGTCGTATATGCGCCGCGCCCGCCCGGCTGGCTGCGCTGCAAATCATGGACCTGCACCGAGACGATCCGTTCGGCGTCGCGATAAGGAAATGGCTCGAAAAGAACGTTCTCGACCACGCTAAAGATAGCCGTTGCCGAGCCGATCCCCAGGCCTAACGCGACGATGGCGGTAACGACAAAGCCGGGCTGCTTTCGAAATCCGCGAAGGCAGTAGCGAATGTCTTGACCGGCGCTCGTCATGATCGGTTGAGACGAGATTACGGCGTGGAAAGTTCCTGGAACTCGGCGCTTATGTCGGCGCTTGGCGAAGCCGCTCCCGCACGAGGGTTCCGAACGCCGTCGGAGTGTAAGGCGGTGTCGGCGGGGATTTCACTATAAAGGGATAGTTATTCCAACTCCAGGCCGTCCAGCCCATCTGCAGCTCATCGAAGTAGTTGGCCAGATCAGTACCCCAGCCGATGTCGGCATCCGCTCCGCCCCATTCCGCCGCAAACACGGCAATACCTTGCTGCGCCAGTCTTCCGAATGCAGCCGCGCGAATGCTCGCGTTATCACCGTCCCAGGGATAGACGTGAGCCGAATACACAACGGGCGATTCTTCCGGAATAGGAAAGCCGGTCAGGTCGAATCCCCAACTGACTCCCGAAACGAAGAGAAGCGCCTCCGGGTTGACGGAGGTAACGGCCTGGATGAGTTGCCGGGCCCACGGCTGCCATTCCGCCATTCCAACCGCGCCGCCCGGCAGTGGAAAGGTGCTGCCGTCCTCTCTGATTCCGAGCAAGGGAACTGAATCGCCCGGTAACGCCGTATGCGGCTCGTTGAATAGATCGTAGAGCACGGCGGGTTCGTCACGATAGCGCCATGCAAGCTGCCGCCACAAACGAATCGAAGCGACGTTCGGAAGCGGCGGGACGTAGTTCGGCTGGCCCTTGTTATCGATGCCGCGCACCGTGTCATCGAGTCTATGCAGGTTCAGCAGCGTATAGGCTCCATTTCCCGCCGCTCTCTCGATTACGGAATCAATCGCTTCCAAATAGGGACAATCGTACTGCTCGGGGTCTTCTCCGTCTGGGGCTAGCGCCCACTGCTGATTGAAGGGCAGCCGGATGACCTGTGCATTCCAGTTTGTCGTGATCTGGTCGATGTCCGCTACGCGAATGCCCGCGGCTTCTAAAGCATTGCTGGGCCCCGAATATTGCAGCCCCGAGAGATTGATCCCTCTCAGCAACATCGCACCTCCGGTGCTGGTATCGACAACGCGGCCGCCTTCCACCGTCAGCGGAGGAAGATCGTGTGAAAGGGAGTCCGGCATGAGTTACCGGCTGCCAAACGTATTACACGCCGCGAGATCGCCGGAATCGAATCCGCGCTTAAACCAGTGCGCGCGCTGGGCAGAAGTCCCATGCGTGAAGGTCTCCGGGCTGACCCGTCCGGTTGCCATTCGCTGCAGCCGGTCATCTCCCACCGCAGCCGCCGCGTTCAGGGCCGCTTCCACATCGCTCTTATCCACGATTCCGCGTTGAGCCGTAGTGTGACCCCAAATTCCGGCATAACAGTCCGCCTGCAGCTCCAGACGCACCGACAGCGGGTTTGCTTCATCCGGCCGGGCTTGCTGCAGGCGATGTACTTTGGGCAAAGTGCCGAGCAGATCCTGAACGTGATGCCCAAGCTCATGCGCGATTACATAGGCTTGCGCAAATTCGCCCGGTGCTCCAAACCTCGACCGCAGTTCGTCGAAAAACGAGAGATCGAGATACACCTTCTTGTCTTCGGGACAGTAAAACGGACCGATCGCGTCCCGTGCAAGACCGCACGCCGACGGATACGCATCGCGGAACAGCACAAGCTTGGCATGCCGGTACGGGACATTGCGAGCTTCGGGTAGTATGTGGTCCCAGTTCTTTTGCACGTCGTCGAGAACGAACGAGACGAACTGCACTTCCGGCTGCTCGCGCTGATCCTGCGCATAGTCGGGCCGCGAGGGCACGGTCTGCGTGCCGGGCTGCGGGCTCAACAAAGTAAACAGATTTGTATGGAATATCAGGCTGAGAATCCCGAGAAGGATCAGCCCGCCACACCCCATGTGCCAGCCGCCGAAACCAAAGCCCCCGCCGCCTCCACTCTCGTCACGCCGGTCCTCAATGTCGTTGCTGGTGCCGCCTGGAGTCCATTCCACGCCCCCAGTTTGCCAGATACCAATCGCTGGCAACGGTAGACGCGGCTGTCCGACCTGAGACATAGGTAACAGAACGTTCCGGAGACATGGTATACACTTTTGGCCTTTTAGGAGGCGAGAGTGGGATGCCCTGGAAGGAAAGTTCTGTGATGGACGAACGCATTCGATTTGTGATTCGGTTGAAAGA